>NZ_JBDZDQ010000001.1:1242411-2484823 GCF_040049295.1 Sphingomonas sp. KR3-1 | reverse complement strand
CCGGAATGTGCCGTGATGCAGCAGCTCATTTCTAGGAGCCGTTCCTGCACAAATTCTTCACGTATGGAAACGTGTAGGACATGCTTGAACCCAACCGAAAAGACCGAAGCCCAATCAGCTAAGCCCATGGAACGGCTTGGTTTGTCTGAGTTACTCACGCCTAGAAGCCGTGAGACCCAGGGCCGCCGCCCACATGTCCCTTCATCTAAATCACTATGTCAAAGAGCGACAAAAACCGACGCACTGTCTAACCCCTTTTTTGAGGGGCGACCTGTGCGCCTTGCTTTTGGTGACCGTCGAAGCGTTCCGGTGAGGAGCACCGCGTCGGTGGAGTGGCTTCTATGCCCGGTCCTCCGACCCGTCAACAGCGTTTTGTACTTTTCTGTCTTTTTTCCGAAACAGAGCCAGAAAACCCCAGAAAACCGCGGTTTTTCCGATGCCCGCCAATCGCCAGGATGACGTTTCGATGACCCTTTCGGCTGCGAATCGCTCGAATCACCCGTCGAATCGGCAGTCCGACACACGGTTTTCCCCGCAAATCCGTCGATAGGGCGGTTTACGGCGCATAAACGGGAAGTGGCGCATAGCGCGCATATATGAGCGAACCCGCATTGGCCGACCCCGACATCCACGGCACCAGCTTGCGCCAGCAGGTACGCAGCGCCGTGATCTGGCGTTCGGGCACCCAGATCTTCGGCCAGCTGCTCACCTGGGCATCGACGTTCATCGTCATCCGGCTGCTTGGCCCCTCGGCCTACGGCCTGTTCGCGATGACCCAGGTGATCCTGGTCCTGTTGAACATGCTCAACGGCTACGGACTCGCCAGCGCGCTCATCCAGCGCGGTGATGCCGGCCGCCCCGCGCAGCGCCAGCTGTTCGGCATGCTGATCCTGCTGAACTTCGGCCTGGGCGCCGCGCAGTTCCTCGCTGCCCCGCTCGCCGCCGCCTATTACCGCCAGCCGATGGTCGCCGACCTGCTGCGCGTGCAGGCGCTGCTCTATATAGCGACGCCGTTCATCGCCCTGCCTTATGCCCTGCTCGCTCGCGAGATGGATTTTCGCAAACAGGCGCTGGTCAATTTCGTCTCGGCACTGGCCGGCGCGATCACCGCGCTCACGGGTGCAATGGCGGGGCTCGGCGTTTGGACGCTGGTCGCCGCCCCTATCGCCCTGTTCGCCACCCGGGCGATCGGCATGACGATCGCCGCGCGCTCGCTGATGTGGCCGAGCTTCGACTTTCGCGGCGCCGGC
Source organism: Sphingomonas sp. KR3-1 (assembly GCF_040049295.1). Taxonomy (NCBI): domain Bacteria; kingdom Pseudomonadati; phylum Pseudomonadota; class Alphaproteobacteria; order Sphingomonadales; family Sphingomonadaceae; genus Sphingomonas; species Sphingomonas sp. KR3-1. The sequence continues at coordinate 2,483,573 of NZ_JBDZDQ010000001.1, read as the reverse complement.
GACATTGCGCGCTATGGCGGCGTGATGGCGACCGGCCAGATCTTCTGGTTCGCGCAGAGCCAGGCGGACGTGTTCATCGCCGGCCGGCTGTTCGAGCCGCACATGCTGGGCATCTATACGACCAGCCTGTTCCTCACCCAGATCTTCGTCTCCAAGTTCGTGCCGCCGCTCAACGAGGTCGCCTTCTCTGCCTATGCGCGCCTGAAGGAGGACAAGGCCGCGGTCGCCGATGCCTTCACGCGCTCGGTGCGGCTCGTCATGCTGGTCGCGATGCCCTTCTATCTCGGCATGGCCGCGACCGCTGACCCACTGGTCGCGGTGGCGCTCGGCCCCAAATGGCCCGAGGCCGCGCCGGTGGTGCACTGGCTGGCACTCGCGATGCCGATGATGACGCTGCAGGTGCTATACGCGCCGGCGAGCGATGCCTGCGGGCGCCCGGGGATCAGTGCGCAGAACTCCGCAACCGGCGCGCTCTGCCTGCCGATCGCGTTCCTGGTCGGCGTGCATTGGGGACTGATGGGGCTCGTCGCCGCCTGGTTCGCCGCCTATCCGATCTATCTCGCGATCACGACCTGGCGGACCTTGCCGGTGATCGGCGTGACGCCTCGGCAACTCGCCGCTGCCATCGCGCCACCGGTGCTCGCTGCTGCCGCGATGGCGCTGCTCGTCACCGGGCTCGACGCGCTGCTGCCGCCGCTTCCGGCACTGCCCCGCCTGGCGCTGCTCGCCGCCGCGGGCGGGCTCGCCTATGGCGGGGTGCTCTTCGCCTTCGCACGGCCGATGCTGCTCGAATCGATCGACCTGATCCGCAACCGCGGCGCCTGACCGCGCTCAGACGGCCTGGATATAGGCGCGCATTGCCTCCGCTTCCGATTCGATGCGCTCGATTCGGTACTTCACCAGGTCGCCAATCGACACGAAGCCGATGCAGGTGCCGCCGTCGACCACCGGCAAGTGGCGGATGCGCCGGCGCGTCATCAGCGCGAGCGCGCCAAGCACGGTTTCGCCCGGGCCAACGGTGATCGCCGGGGCGGTCATCACCTCACTCACCTTGCGGGCAAGCGCCGCGGCGCCTTCGCGCTCGAGGCCATAGACTACGTCACGTTCGGAAAAGATGCCGGCAACCGTACCGCCGGACATCACGGGCACCGCGCCGATCCGCCTGCTCGAGAGCAGCGAGACGGCATCCGCCACGGTTCGATCGCCGTCGATCGATACCACGTCGCGCCCTTTTCCCCCCAGGATTGCCGCGATGGTCATCGCTCGACTCCTCATTCGGGTTCAGGCGGTTGAGTCTTCCACACATCGCCCCCAATTGCAAAAGATGCCGATTGCCGACGATGGCCAGCCGCGCGGGCTGGACGATCCCGACTATGCCGCCTTTGCCTGGGGGCGCTATCGCCGCATCCTGGGCCGCATGACGCTGGCCGCACTGGCGACCGCTATCCTGTGCGTGCTGATCCTGTGGCACTGGCTCGGCTGGCTGAACTTCACGCTCGCCCTCGCCACCGCGCTCGGCGTGTTCTTCACCATGGTGCTGGGGGCGGCGCTGATGGGGCTGATGTTCCTGAGCTCGGGCACCGGCCATGACGAGCAGGTGGAAGACCGAGTCAGCCCCGAAATAGATATCGGCGACTGAGCCCGAGCCCAGCCGCCGATAGCGTTGCCTATAGTATAGGGTGCGCGACGCCGATCAGGCGGTCGCTTCGGCGTCCTTGCGGGCGCGCGGGCGACGCGGCTTCTTGGCCGGCTCTTCCGCATCCGCAACCGGTGCGGCGGTGTCGATCCCGAAGGCGGGCGGCAGCACGGCGGCGTCGATGGCATGGTTGTCATCGGCCTGGACCTCCTCGCGGCGAGGACGGCGCGCGCGGCGCGGCGCGGCCTCTTCACGGGGCGCGCTGTCCTGCGCGGCGGGCTGCTCGAAGCTCTCGGCCTCGACGGCATGGCCGTTGCTGCGGCCATTGGCACGGGGAGCCCGGTCCTCGCGATCGCGGCGGGGCTGACGCTCCTGGCGATCCTGGCCTTGGCGATCCTGGCCCTGACGCTCCTGGCGATCCTGACCCTGGCGGTCCGAACGCTCCTGGCGATCCTCGCGGTCGCGGCGCGGCTGCTGCGCACGCGGCTCCTGCTGATAGTCGCCGTCCTCGGCACGGTTGCCATCGGCTTCCATGTCGAAATCGTCTTCGTCGCCGTCGAAATCGTCACGCTGGCGGCGCTGCTGGTTCTGCTCCTCGAAGCGCGAACGCGTCTCGCTCAGCACGCGGAAATAGTGATCGGCGAACTGCAGGTAATATTCGGTATTGACCCGGTCGCCCTGCATCTGGGCATCCCGCGCCAGATTCTTGTATTTCTCGAGCAGCTGGGCGGCATTGCCGCGGGCACGATTGTCGATGCGATTCCCGTTACCCTGCTGGCCGGGGTTACCCCCCTGGCGCTGCTGCTGCCCGCCACGACCACGACGGCGGCCGGCCTGACGATTGTTCATCAAGGTCTGTTTGTCCTGTCTTGTTTACGCTGTCCGTCGGTCCAATTCCTGGGTCCCGGATGCAGTTTACAAATGCGCGCCAACGCCTCGGGAGGCGCTGCTCGCCCGCCATGGCCACCGGACTGCAGTGGCTGTCATGACCTGAATTTGGGGCAGTGCTTTTCACGGCCCATCGTTTCAACGGCTTGGTTGAAAGTACCCTACCCCGTGGCTGTCTTAGCCGGTGCGGCACCAATGTCCAAGCAGAAATATGTGTCGTTTTTGAGACTTTTCAAGAGAGAAGCAGCGCACGCGGCCTCGCTCCAAGGTCCTTGTACAGCGTCACCGCAAAGCCGCTATTCCGGGCAATCGCGGATACGGCATCTGCCTGAGTCCAGCCGATCTCGAGCACCGCCGCGCCGCCGGGCGCGAGCAGGCGACGCAGATCCGGAATGATCCGGCGATAGTCGTCGAGCCCGTCCGGCCCGGCGAACAGCGCCCCCGCCGGCTCGTGATCGCGGACCTGTTCGGGGAGCGATTCTTCGGTGCCGATATAGGGCGGGTTGGCAAGGATCAGGTCGAACTGGCCGTCCAGGCCATCCGTCCAGTCGCCGAACTTGAAGCGCGCCCGCTCGTCCATGCCGAGCGCGGCACAATTCGCTTCGAAATAGTCCCAGGCCTGCTCGGATTCGTCGACGCCGAGTCCATGCGCCTCGGGCCATTCGGCGAGCGCTGCGAACAGCAGCGTGCCCGGCCCGGTGCCGAGATCGAGGATGCGGGCCGGCGCTTTCGCCCCGAAATATTCGAGCGCCGCCTCGAGCAGCGTTTCGCTGTCGGGCCGCGGGATCAGCACGCCGGGGCCGACGCGCAGCTCGATCGTCCAGAAGGCGCGGCTGCCGGTGATATAGGCGACCGGCTCGTGCGTCAGCCGGCGGGCGAGCAGCGGCGCGAAGCCTTCGGGCGCGGGATCGTCGAGCCGGCGCAGCAGCAGCATGTCACGCGGCACGCCGAGCGCATGCGCCATCAGCAGTTCGGCATCGAGGCGCGGCGAATCGGAGACCCGCTCGAGCGCACGGGCAGCTTCGTTGAGCGCCGCGCGGACGCGCTCGCCGTTTGCGGAGGGCGCTGCTTCAGGCGAGGAATCGGGAAGTGCCATGCCGACCTCTAGTTCAACCAGATGGTTGAATGGCTAAGTGGCTGATATCCCTCAGGCACACCCAATGCACCGCCCGAAAAATGTTGACTCCCTTGATAGTCCACACGTGCGCGGGGGCGGCGCCTGGCCAGGGGATGAAGCACGAGAAGGGCGGTGCGGGTCATGCCGGAACCGAAGCAGAACATTTCCAACATTACCAGCCTTGTCGGCGCGCATTCCGCATCAACATTCCCCTCCCTGCAAGGGAGGGGCAAGGGGTGGGTTAGAACAAGCTCGGACTCGATGCCCGAGCTTTTCTTTTCAAGGCTACCGTCTCGCCGGGCGCCCCCGGCCTTCGCCGGGGTTGCAACCCACCCCCGACCCCTCCCTTGCAGGGAGGGGAGTAGGAATGGGTCAGCGGTACACCCTACCCGTCCAGCTGGGCGAGCCGGTCGGCCTCGTCCTGGGCGATCAGCGCGTCGATCAGTTCGTCGAGCTCGCCCATCATCACTTCGGGCAGGCGGTGGAGCGTCAGGTTGATGCGGTGGTCGGTCACCCGGCCCTGCGGGAAATTATAGGTCCGGATGCGCTCCGAGCGATCGCCCGAGCCGACCTGCGAGGCGCGCGCGCCCGAGCGCTCCTGCGCCAGCCGGTCGCGCTCGCGCTCGTACAGGCGGGTGCGCAGCACCTTCATCGCCTTGGCCTTGTTCTTGATCTGCGAGCGCTCGTCCTGCTGGATGACGATCGTGCCGGTGGGCAGATGGGTGATGCGCACCGCCGAATCGGTGGTGTTGACGCCCTGCCCGCCCGGACCCGAGGCGCGGAAGATGTCGATGCGCAGGTCCTTGTCGTCGATCTTGATGTCGGCGTCCTCGGCCTCGGGCAGCACCGCCACCGTCGCCGCCGAGGTGTGGATGCGCCCGCCCGCCTCGGTCGCGGGCACGCGCTGGACGCGGTGGACACCGCTCTCGAACTTCAACTTGGCGAACACGCCGGTGCCGGTGACGCTGAGCACGACTTCCTTGTAGCCGCCGAATTCCGAATCGGAGGCGGAGATCAGCTCGATCTTCCAGCCCATGCGATCGGCATAACGCTGGTACATGCGCAGCAGGTCGCCGGCGAACAATGCCGCCTCGTCGCCGCCCACGCCGGCGCGGATCTCGAGCATCGCCGGGCGCGCATCGGCCGCGTCCTTGGGCAGCAGCGAAAGCGCCAGGTTGCGCTCGGCATCGGCCAGCGTCGCCTCATTGGCGCGCAGCTCCTCGACCGCCATGGCGCGGAGCTCGTCGTCGGACTCCTGCGTCATCGCCTGCAGCGATTCGCCCTCGGTGCGCAGCCGCCGCACCTCGCCCGCGGCCAGCGCCACCGGCTCGATCTCGGCATATTCCTTGGACACCGCGACGAAACGGTCGCCCGACAGATCGCCGGTCGCCATCATCGCCTGCAGCTCGTCGCGCCGCGCCTCGATCGCGGCAATGCGGTCGGCGGGGATTTTCACGCGACATTACTCGCGGAAATATGATCAGCGTGAATCGTGTTCATCAGATCACTCGCGAGCGCCAAATGCTCTTCCGTGCTTAGTCCGATGGGGAACGTGTGGAGCTGTCCTCTCTCGTCACTTTCGTTCCGGACAAACAAAATTAAACCTCGCCCAGCCTTCTTTGCCGCATCAGCCTGCTTATTGGGCTTCCCGCGAAATGCGCGATTGATTCCCCAACCCATCTCCAAAGCGATCAAAGAGCGACGCAGAAGCCCAGCAATCTCGTCGGCCTTAGTTTCCAAATCAGGCTGATCCGCGATCACGCTTATCCGCAACGATGTATTCGGCTCCGGGATCAGCATCGCCAGCCGCTCGACACCCGCCGCCCAGCCCACGCCCGGCGTCTCGGGGCCGCCGAGATTGCCTACCAGCCCGTCATAGCGGCCGCCGGCGAGCACGGTTCCCTGCGCGCCGAGACGATCGGTGACGAACTCGAACGCGGTGTGGCGATAATAATCGAGCCCGCGTACCAAGCGCGGGTTGCGCTCAAACTTCACCCCGGCTGCGCGAAGCCCCTCCTGAACGGCGTCAAAGAACGCGCGAGCCTCCTCGGTCAGATAGGCATCGATGTCCGGCGCCGAATCGGCGACCGGGCGATCCTTGGGATCCTTCGAATCGAGGATGCGCATCGGGTTCTTCTCGAGCCGGACCAGGCTGTCCTCGCTCAGCTGATCCTTGTGCGCCTCGAAATGCGCGACCAGGGCGGTGCGCCACGCATCGCGCGTCTCGGCGTCACCCAGCGTATTGAGCTGGAGCGTCACGCCCTCGATGCCCAGATCTCGCAGCAGCTGGTCGGCGAGGACGAGCAGCTCGACATCGGCTGCCGGCTCGGCGGCGCCGATGATCTCGGCGTCGAGCTGGTGGAACTGGCGGAAGCGGCCCTTTTGCGGGCGCTCGTAGCGGAACACCGGGCCCGAAGTGACGAGCTTGATCGGCGCGAATTGCTGCCAGCCCTCGGTGATGTAGGCGCGGCAGATGCCCGCGGTGAATTCCGGGCGCAGCGTGATCAGGTCGCCGCCACGGTCCGGGAAGGTGTACATCTCCTTGGAGACGACGTCGCTGGTCTCGCCCATCGAGCGCGCGAACACGCCCGTCGCCTCGAAGACGGGGATGTCGACGCGCTGGAAGCAATAGAGGCGGCGCACCCGATCGAAAGCGTCGAGCACATGGGCGAACCGCCGCTGCTCCTCGCCGAAGATGTCCTGGGTGCCGCGGATGCGGTTGGGCGTTTCGATGCGTGCCATTGGCGCGCGCCAATAGGACCCTTCCGGGCGCGCCGCAACGCGAAAGCCGATAGCCCCGGGGAACGGATGGATCCCGCGGCGATTGTTGCACCCAGTATCCAATCGTGGAAACGTGCCCCTTGCCGCGGCCAGTTTCGCGTTTCCGGCATGTTTCTTGTGTTGCGCCCGCCAAGGCCGCTGCCCAAGAGCGTTTCCCATAGAACCGCGCCCCGAGTCGGCGCCTTGATCCGGGTTGAACAATTGCACCGAATCACTGCTGGCGGCCCCCGCCTTCCTGCCTTTGCCTTGCTTTCCGCCACCCTGCTCCTCGCCTCGTGCGGGAGCGGCAGTCAGACCGCCCAGAAAAAGGGCGCAGGCGGCCCGCCCACCGTCGGCTTCGTCGTCGTCCAGCCGGGTGAAGTGCCCGAGGTCGCCGAGCTGACCGGCCGCGTGAACGCCTACCAGACCTCCGAGGTCCGCCCGCAGGTGGCCGGGATCGTCCGCAAGCGCTTCTTCACCGAGGGCGCGATCGTCCGCCAGGGGCAGACGCTCTACCAGATCGACCCCAGCCTCTATTCGGCGAGCGTGTCCGAAGCGTCGGCGAACCTGCAGAACGCCCAGGCCAATGCCGAGGCGGCGCGGATCAAGGCCGATCGCTACAAGCCGCTCGCCGAGGCCGAGGCGGTGTCGAAGCAGGACTATACCGATGCCGCCGCCGCCGCCCGCCAGGCGCGCGCGCAGGTCGCGCAGACCAACGCCCAGCTGCGCACCGCGCGGATCAACCTGAACTTCACCCGCGTCCCCGCGCCGATCACCGGCCGCATCGGGCGCTCGCTGTTCACTGAAGGCGCGCTGGTGACGACCAACCAGGCCGATCCGCTCGCGGTGATCCAGCGGCTCGACCCGATCTATGTCGACATCCAGCAATCGAGCACCGAGCTGCTCGCGCTGCGCCGCTCGCTCGCCCAGCAGGGCGTCTCGCCGGGCAGCGCCAGCGTGCGCCTCAAGCTCGAGGACGGCAGCGACTATGGCGCCACCGGCACGGTGCAATTCTCCGAAGTGATGGTCGACCAGAGCACGGGCACCGTCACGCTGAGGGCGAGCTTCCCCAACCCCGAGGGCATCCTGCTGCCGGGCATGTTCGTCCGCTCGGTATTCACCCAGGCGATCGACACCCGCGCCTATCTGGTGCCGCAACAGGCGGTGTCGCGCGATGCCAAGGGCAACGCCCAGCTCTGGGTGGTCGGCGCCGACAACAAGGCGGTGCGCCGCGACATCACCGCGGACCGCGCGATGGGCGCCAACTGGGTCGTCACCGCCGGGCTCAACCCCGGCGACAAGGTGATCACGCAGGGCATCGCCAATCTGAAGCCGAACGCCGTGATCAAGCCGGTCCCGGCGGACACGCCGCAGAAGATCGTGGCGCCGCGCAAGGGCGAAGGCACCAGCGCTGCAAAGTCGAAGGGCGGCTGAACTAGATGTCCCGTATCTTCATCGATCGCCCGATCTTCGCCTGGGTGATCGCGATCATCACCATGCTGCTCGGCCTGGGCGCGATCTTCACGCTGCCGATCGCGCAATATCCCGATATCGCGCCGCCCCAGGTCAACATCCGCGCCACCTATCCCGGTGCCTCGGCGGAGACGGTGCAGAACTCGGTCGCGCAGGTGATCGAGCAGCAGCTGACCGGCATCGACGGGCTGCTCTATTTCAGCACCTCGTCGAGCTCGCGCGGGCAGGTGACGATCTCGGCGACCTTCGACAAGGGCACCGATCCGGACATCGCCCAGGTCCAGGTGCAGAACCAGGTCCAGCAGGGCCTGTCGCGGCTGCCGCAGCAGGTCCAGCAGCAGGGCGTGCGCGTCACCAAGTCGAACCCGGATTCGCTGCTCCTCGTCGGCGTCTATGACGAGACCGACAAGGCGACCAACCGCGACGTCTCCGACTGGCTGACCTCGAACCTGCAGGATCCGCTCGCCCGCCTGCCGGGCGTGGGCGACATCAACGTGTTCGGCGCCTCCTATGCGATGCGCATCTGGCTGAACCCCGAGCGGCTGGCGAGCTACTCGCTGATGCCGAGCGACGTGATCACCGCGATCCAGAACCAGAATACCGAGATCGCGGCCGGCGAGATCGGCGGCCAGCCGATGCCGAACACCCAGATGCTCAACGCGACGGTGACGGCGCAGTCGCGCCTGCAGACGCCGGACCAGTTCGCCAAGATCATCCTCAAGACGCAGACCAGCGGCGCGCATGTGCTGCTGAAGGACGTGGCGCGCGTCGAGCTTGGCTCTGAGAGCTACAACGCCGTCACCCGCGTCAACGGCCATCCCGGCTCGGGCATCTCGATCAGCACCGCGCCGGGCGCCGACGCACTCAAGACCGCGGACCTGATCAAGACCAAGGTCGCCGACCTGTCGAAGACCTTCCCGCCGGGCTACAAATACGCCTACGCCAACGACACCACCGAGTTCATCAAGCTTTCGATCGAGGAAGTGGTGAAGACGCTGGTCGAGGCGATCATCCTCGTCGTCATCGTGATGTTCGTGTTCCTGCAGAGCTGGCGCGCGACGTTGGTCCCGATGATCGCGGTGCCGGTGGTGCTGCTCGGCACCTTCGCGGTGTTCGCGGCGCTCGGCTATTCGATCAACACGCTCACCCTGTTCGGCCTGGTGCTGGTGATCGGCCTGCTCGTCGACGACGCGATCGTCGTCGTCGAGAATGTCGAGCGGCTGATGGAGGAGGATCCCGACATCACACCGCGCGAGGCGACGATCAAGTCGATGGACCAGATCCAGATCGCGCTGGTCGCGATCGCGCTCGTGCTCTCGGCGGTGTTCCTGCCGATGGCGTTCTTCGGCGGATCGACCGGCGTGATCTACCGCCAGTTCTCGGTGACGATCGTCTCGGCGATGATCCTGTCGGTGCTCGTCGCGCTGATCCTGAGCCCGGCGCTGACCGCCACGGTGCTCAAGCGCAAGAAGGACGAGGGCGCGCTGGAGGACAGCTGGATGGGCCGCCGCCTGCCGTGGCTCGGCCGCGCCTTCCACACCGGCTCGGAGAAGTTCAACAAGGGCTTCAACTGGACGATCGAGAAATACACCGGCACGATCACCTATGTCGTCGACCGCAAGTTCATCTTCCTGCTGATCTACCTGCTCGTCTGCGGCCTGCTGGTGCTGATGTTCTACCGCCTGCCCACCGGCTTCCTGCCGACCGAGGACCAGGGCGCCGCACAGGTCCAGTGGCGCCTGCCCGCCGGCGCGACCCAGGCGCGCACCCAGGAAGTGCAGCTCGCGGTGGAGAAGTATTTCCAGGGCCAGGAAGGCAAGAACGTCTCGACGATGTTCAGCGTCACCGGCGGCGGCGGCGGTGGTGGCGCCAGCGGCCAGAACACCGGCCAGGGCTTCATGAACTTCGCGCCGTGGAAGGATCGCCCGGGCAGCAAGAATGCCGCCGACGCGATCGTCCAGCGCGCATCGGGCGCCTTCCGCAACTTCCGCGACGCGCAGGTCTTCGCGCTCGTCCCCGCCGCGATCCGCGGCCTCGGCCAGTCGAACGGCTTCACGATGGAGCTGCTCAACAGCAGCAGCATGAGCCGCGAGGACTTCGTCGCCGCGCGCGACAAGCTGCTCGCCGCCGCCAATGCCGATCCGGATCTCGCGAACGTCCGCCTGTCCGACCTGCCCGACGTGTCGACGCTCAAGGTCAACATGGACCAGGAGAAGCTCGCCGCGCTCGGCCTCACCCAGTCGAACGTCAACTCGACGCTGTCGACCGCCTGGGGCGGCACCTATGTCAACGACTTCATCGACCGCGGCCGCGTGAAGCGCGTCTATGTCCAGGGCGATTCGCAGTTCCGCGATTCGCCGGACAGCATCAATGCCTGGTTCGTCCGCTCGAGCACCGGCACGATGACGCCCTTCTCCTCCTTCGCCTCGACGAGCTGGTCGACCGCGCCGACCACCATGTCGCGCTTCCAGGGCATCCCCAGCTTCGAGTTCCAGGGCCAGCCGGCGCCGGGCAAGAGCTCGGGCGATGCGATGAAGCGGATCGAGGCGCTCGCCGCCGAGATCCCGGGCACCAGCGTCGCCTGGGCCGGCCTCTCCTATCAGGAGCGGCTCGCCGGCGGCCAGGCGCCCTTGCTCTACGGCATCTCGCTGATCGTCGTGTTCCTCTGCCTCGCGGCGCTCTATGAGAGCTGGTCGATCCCGGTAGCGGCGATGCTCGTCATCCCGCTCGGCCTGATCGGCGCGATCTTCGCGGTGACGCTGCGCGGCCTGCAGAACGACGTCTACCTGCAGATCGGCCTGCTCACCACGATGGGCCTGGCGGTGAAGAACGCGATCCTGATGATCGAGTTCGCCGAGCGGGCCGAGAAGGAAGGCAAGCGCGTGATCGACGCCGCGATGGAAGCCGCCCGCATCCGCTTCCGCCCAATCGTGATGACCAGCCTGGCCTTCATCTTCGGCGTGATGCCGCTGGCGATCTCGACCGGCGCCGGCGCGAACAGCCGCATCGCGATCGGCACCGCGGTGATCGGCGGCATGCTGACCGCGCTGATCCTGGCGGTGTTCTACATCCCGCTGTTCTTCGTGCTCGTCCGCCGCGGCGTGCGCGATTCGATCAAGGCCTATCGCGAGCATCGGGCGCGCAAGCGGGAGGCGCAGGCATGAAGCGCATCGTTCTGACCCTGCTCCTCGGCACGGCGCTCGCCGGCTGCTCGATGGATCCCAAGCTGGCGATGCCGGCGGCGCCGGTGCCGCCGAGCTGGCCGGTGGGCGACGCGTACCTCAAGGCCAATGAGGCGGCGCTGCCCACGGTCACCTATCAGGACATCTTCAAGGATCCGCGGCTCCAGAAGCTGATCGAACAGGCGCTCGCCAACAATCGCGACCTGCGCATCGCCGCCGCCAACATCGCCGCGGCGCGCGCGCAATATCGCATCCAGCGCGCCGACCGCCTGCCCGGCCTCGATGCCGGCGTCGGCGCCACCGTCAGCAAGGCGGAAGGCGACAACCGGCAGACCAGCTTCTCCGGCAATCTGAGCATTCCGGCGTTCGAGCTCGACCTGTTCGGCCGCGTCGCCTCGCTCACCCGCGCCGAGCAGAACAACTGGTTCGCGACCGAGGCCGCCGCGCGCGCGACGCGCCTGGCGCTGATCGGCGACATCGCCGAGGCCTGGCTCAACCACGCCGCCGACACGAGCCTGCTCAAGATCGCGCAGGACACCGCCGGCAATGCCGAGCGCGCGGTGGCGCTGACCGACCGGCGGCTGCAGGGCGGCATCGCCCCGCGCACCGATCTCGCCCAGGCACAACAGGTGCTCGCCAGCGCCCAGTCCGACGTCGCCGCGCAGAAGACCGCGGTGGCGCAGGACATCAACGCGCTGCGCCTGCTCGTCGGCGCCGAGATCGACCCCGCCCTGCTCTCCCCGGCGATCGAGGAAGCCGCACCCACCGTCACCGAGCTGCCCGCCGGCGTCGATTCGGGCGTGCTGCTGCGCCGTCCGGACGTGGTGCAGGCCGAATATCAGCTGCGCGCCGCCAATGCCGAGATCGGCGCGGCGCGCGCCGCCCTGTTCCCGCGCATCTCGCTCACCGGGCTGCTCGGCTTTGCCAGCAACGCGCTGACCGGGCTGTTCTCGGGCAACGGCTTCCACTGGTCGGGCGGCGCCAGCGGCAGCTATTCGATCTTCAACGCCGGTGCCGGCCGCGCCGGCGTGCAGCTGAGCGAGGCGCAGCGCGATGCCGCGCTCGCCGGCTATGAGAAGTCGATCCAGACCGCCTTTCGCGAAGTCGCCGATGCGCTGGCGCGCCGCGGCACGATCGAGGACCAGCTGAAGGCCGATACGACCAACCTGGCCGCCGCGCAGGACAATTACCGGCTGGCCGAGGCGCGGTACCGCGGCGGCATCGACAATTTCCTGGCGAGCCTGGTCGCGCAGCGTTCCTATTATTCGGCCCAGCGCGGGCTGGTGAACACGCGGCTGATCGAGGCGACCAACCTGGTGACGCTCTATCGCACGCTGGGCGGCGATTCGCTGCTGACGGAGACGCCGTCGGGGCCGCAGGCGGTTACGCCTGCGCCTTAGGACAAGGCTATATATCGTATCCAATCCTCCCCCGGAGGGGGAGGGGGACCAGCGAAGCTGGTGGAGGGGGCTTGCCGCGAGCGATATCGCCCGTGGCGTTCCCTCTCCACCACCGCCTTCGGCGGCGGTCCCCCTCTCCCTCCGGGAGAGGATTGATTGTCGCCCGGAAGCGCCCGCGATTCGGCGGAGAAACCCTGGCCCCCGGCTTTTGCTGGGGAGCGAGCTCATCATAACCGCCTCTGCCCTAGCGGAATCTCACCCACCCTTCCCCCCCTCCCCCCGCCTCGCTATCGGTTGCGAAGCGAAACGGGAGCTGGATGCATGGCGTACGAGACGATCCTGACCGAGCGGGCCGGCGACGTGCTGGTGATCACGCTCAACCGGCCCGATCGCCTCAATGCCGCGCCGCCGGCGATGTTCGACGAGATTCGCGATGCGCTGGGCAACCTCGACGGTGCTCGCGCGGTGCTGCTCCAGGGCGCCGGCCGCGCCTTCTGCTCGGGCGCCGACGTGGCGAGCGGCGCGCTGGCCTCGGCCAATCCGGGCGAGGCCACCCACGCTGCGCTCAGCGATCACTACAACCCCGGCATCCTCGCCGTCGCGCGCCTTGGCGTGCCGGTGGTGAGCGCGGTGCGCGGCCCGGCGGCCGGCATCGGCTGCAGCCTGGCGCTCGCCGCCGATTTCTGCGTGGCGAGCGACAATGGCTATTTCCTCCAGGCCTTCGTCAATATCGGGCTGGTGCCCGACGGCGGCGCGACCTGGCTGCTGCCGCGGCTGGTCGGCCGCTCGCGCGCGCTCGAGATGATGATGCTCGGCGAGAAGCTGCCCGCGGTGAAGGCACGCGACTGGGGGCTGGTGCACAGCGTCGTCTCCGACGAGCAGCTGGAGCATGAGGCGCTGGCGCTCGCCACGCGGCTCGCCGCCGGGCCGACCCAGGCGCTCGGCATGATCCGCCAGGGGCTGGCCCAGGCGCTCGAATCGACGCTCGAGGAGACGCTGGCGATGGAGGCCGACCACCAGCGCGCCGCCCGCGGCACCGCGGATTCGATGGAGGGCGGCATGGCCTTCCTCCAGAAGCGCAAGCCGAGCTTCACCGGCAAATGAGCCGCCAGCACGCATCCTCGGGTTCGCCGATGGAGCCGATCATCGGCTTCTCGCGCGCCGTCCGCGTCGGCCCGTTCCTCGCCGTGGCCGGGACCGCGCCGATCGGCCCGGACGGCAAGACCGCGCATCCCGGCAATGTCTACGAACAGACCCGGACCTGCCTGACGATTGCCGCCCGGGCGATCGAGGCGGCGGGCGGCCGGATCGAGGACGCGGTGCGCACCCGCCTGATCCTCACCGACATTGCGCGCTGGGAAGAAGCCGCCCGCGCGCATGGCGAGTTCTTCGGCGACATCCGCCCGGCCTGCACGACCATGGCGGTGACTCGCTTCATCGACCCCGAATGGCTGGTCGAGATCGAGGTCGACTGCTTCAGCGACGAAGCTTGCGCGGGCACGACGACAGCAGGTTGACCGTCGGGCGTTCCCTGTGGCACTTGGCCGGCGGCTCGCGGGTATAGCACAATGGTAGTGCAGCAGCCTTCCAAGCTGAATACGCGGGTTCGATTCCCGCTACCCGCTCCAGCCTCCCGCCCGCGCCGCCCGGCCAGCCCCAGCCCGCTCAGCCCTGGGGCTTCAGCAGATCGTTGCCGATGTTCTTGAGGATCGCGGCGCGGCGCGCGGCCAGCGCGGTCTTGTCCGCGCCGTCCGCCATCGCGGCGATCTTGCGCTGCAGGTCGTCCGCCTCGAACCGGTATTTGGAATCCGACAGCAGCTTGAGCCCGTCGACGATCGCGTCGATCGAAGCGTTCGCCCCGTCGCGCATGTTGAAGAAGCGCTTGAGCACCGCCGCGCTCGCCACCGTCGGCGCGAAATCGGCGAGCTTGGGGCGCTCGGCGCCGTCCAGGCTCACCACAACATAGGGCTCGTCCCCGGCATAGGCATTGCCATTGGCATCGAGCAGCCCGCGCTTGCGATCGAAATGATAGCCGGTGGGATTGAAGCTGTTGTTCGCCAGCACGCGGAAATCCGCGGTCGGCAGCGCGGTGCCGGGGATGTTGAAGTCCAGCGTCTCGTCGAACGAGAAGGCCGGCTTGCCGTCGAACAGCGCATCGGCGAGCCCGCCGGCGAGCTTGGTGAGTGCGCCGGCCGCCAGCATATAGCCGGCCCAGGGCAGGAACAGCGGGATACCGGCGGCGCTGTTGATCGCATCGCCGACCTTGTTGACGAGCTCGTCGGGGAAATTGTCGAACGCGCCCTCGATCGTGATCGTCTGCGAATCGGTGACCACCGCCGGCTGGTAGGCGACGAGCGCAGTGCCCTGCTCGAATGCCGCCGGGCCACTGAACCCCTCGCGCTTCGTCACGCCCTGCTTGAGCATGTTGAGCGCGCGCGCCGAGGCGGCGAACACCGAATAATCCTTCACGCCGGAGACGACCGCCATGTCCTTGGGCCCGCCGAACAGCCCGCCCTTGGGATATTTGCCAGGATAGACATAGGTGATCAGCACGGTGAGCGGCTTGTTCGGGCCGATCGGGGTGAACTGGGTGGTGAGCGCCGTCGCTTCCGCTTCCTCGCCGCCATAAGCCCGGTCGGGCGCCACCTCGGCGACGTCCTGCAGCGTCACCGTGCGGCCCGAGGGCAGCGTCACGGCGCCGCCCGACCCCAGCGCATCGATCTCCGAAGCCTGTTCGAGCAGGCGGCCCTTGGCAATCAATTCGCCGCCGAGCACATGAAACTGCGCCATTTTTTCCTCCCCACCGATCTGAAGCAGACGCAACAAGCGAAGCCCATCGCAGCGCGAGTCTCCGAGCAAGACAGCGTCCTATGTTCTGCGCAATGCCACAACAGCGCCGCGCAGGTCTATTTGGTCTATATTGGTTCTATTCTTTGCCCGGCCATAGCCCGGCAATTGCGCCACCCTGGTTTAAAGCCTATCCAGCGATTGTTACTGAACCGCGTCAGGCATCCGGCAACAGGGGGAACGGATGGTGCAGCTGGTGTTCGTGCACGGCGTCGCGACTCGCTCGGGGCCCGCCTATGCCGTTGAAACCGCCAATCGCGACCGGCTCTTCCGCGACGTGCTGTTCGCGGGCAGCCAGGTCGAGATCCGCTCGCCGCTCTGGGGCGACATCGTCCCGCCCGGCGACGAGCGCGTGTTCGCCGGCGCCAACGGGGTCGGCACCTTTGGCTCGAACGCGCGGTCGCCCCAGGCGCTCGCCGCCCTCACCGCCGGCAGCATGGTGTCCGCCTTCGCCCAGGAGAATGGCGCCGCCGTCACCGACGGCATCTATGCCGCGATGATCGAGCAGGCGGACGCGGCAGAGCGCCCGCTGGACGACAATGACGTGGCGCTGTTCAAGGCGGCGGCGGACAGCTGGGGCAGCGCGGCACTGCCCGCCACCGATCTGGACGATGCGCTGGTGATGCACCTCGAGCAGGATGCGCCGGCGAGCTACAGCCTGGGCGGGCGGATGAAGGCTGCGGTGGGCGCGATCGCCGATCGGCTGCGCAACGGCGTCTCGGGCCTGGTGTTCAACGCGGTGCGCGACGAGCTGAGCCCGGCGATCGCCAAGTTCCTCGGCGACGTCTTCGTCTACCTGAAGCAGGATGAAAGCCGCAGCCGGATCCAGGCGACGATCCGCCAGGCGCTGCTCGATGCGAAGGCTGCCGGCGGCCCGCTGGTCGTGATCGGGCACAGCCTGGGCGGCGTGATCCTCACCGACATGCTGTTCGATCCCGCCGCGGCCGGCCTGCCATCGGACTTCAGGATCGACGCGCTGATCACCGTGGGGTCGCAGCCCGGACTGTTCGATGCGCTGGGCCTGTTCGACTTCCCGCATCCCGCCGCCGGCCCCGCGCCCGGCCCGGCCTGTGTCGGCACCTGGTTCAACGTGTTCGATCCGATCGACCCGCTCGCCTTTCGCGCCGACCCGCGGTTCCTCGACGCGCAGGACCTGGTGTTCGATTCGGTCACCGGGCTCGCCTCGGCGCACACCACCTATTTCAAGCGGCCGCAATTCTATGCGCGAACGCGGGCGCGGCTGCATGCGCTCGGACTGATCTGAGGCGATGACGCAGATCTTCTCCCGTCCGCCGATCCAGGGGCCGATGACCCATGCCTTCATCATCGGCGTGGGCAATTATCCGCACGCCAAGCCGGGCCAGGGCGCCAAGGCCGAGCTGCGGACGACCAAGGACCTGCCGAGCGCCGCGGACAGCGCGAAGTTCATGTGCGACTGGCTGATCGACAACCAGGACAAGCTCGCCGCACCGCTCGCCTCGATCGAGATGCTGCTGTCCGATCCGGCCCAGCCGGTCGCCCCATTGCGCTATGTCTGGCGCAATCCCCAGGTGGTCGACGGCGCGACATCGGTGAACGTGCAGGCGGCCGGAGCAGCCTGGCTGGCGCGGCTGAAGGCGCGGCCGGGCGATGTCGCGCTCTTCTACGCCTGCGGGCACGGCGCCGGGCTCTCCACCCAGCCGGTGATCTTCCTCGAGGACCTCAATCTCAGCGCGGTGAACCCCTGGGCGCACCACAATATCGGCAGCACCGCCGCCTCGTTCAAGCAATTGGGCGATATCCGCGCGGCCTTCTTCTTCTCCGATACCTGCCGCGAGTTCCGCCCGACCTTCACGCTCAGCGACAATCAGGACCTCTCGCGGTTCAACGCGCCCTATGATCCGTTCGACGACACCGGCCGCGAGAAGGTGTCGCTGATGTGCGCCGCGACCGACACGATGCTCGCCTATGAAGGCTCGCTCAGCGACAACCGGCTGATCAAGCTCGGCCGCTTCACCCAGATGCTCGCCCGGGGGCTGGACGGCGCGCTCGCCCGGTGGCGCGACCAGCGCTGGGTGGTCTATCCGAGCGCGCTGTTCGACGACATCAAGCTGCTCCAGCGCGGCCTGCGCCCAGATTGGCGCGGCGAGCCGTTCGAGCCGGCGCATGCGATCTCGCCCAACGAAGTGTTCCCGATCGTCTATTCGCCCAATCCGACGCTGCCGGTCGTGGTGCGCACCGCCCCGCAGACGACGATGGCGAATTACGACCTGCGCATCTTCAACAATGCCACCTTCACTCCGCCCTGCGTTGACCAGCGCGACAAGGGCGACGGCAATGACTGGCTCGCCTGGGTGCCCGCCAGCCTGGTGCCGCACTATGCGGTCGCCCAGGACGGCGTCGGCCAATATCAGGCGATCTTCGTGCCCAACATGCCCTGTTTCGACGAGCGGATAACCGTCGCATGAGCACCAGCCTCACCTTCCGCGCGCCCGAGGACCTTTCGGTCGGCACCGTCCGGATCGAGCATGACGGCGAAGTCGTCACCCAGTGGGTGGCAACCGCGCAGGACCGAGTCTTCGAGCAGGCAAATGCCAAGCCCGGCATCTACACGGTGCAGATCGCCCCCGCCGGCCCGCGCCCGCGCACCTTCGTCTTCGAAGTGCAGCCGGGCGTGGCGAACACGGTCTCGTCGCCCAATTTCTCGACGCTCGCCGCGGGCGGCAGCGAAGTCGCCTTTTCCGGCGTCGTCGATGTCGGCGCCGCGGTAGAGGCACTGACGCAGGACAGCCTGAAGGGCCACCAGCCCTGGGCCGAGGCCAATGCCGAGCGCATCTCGATCGAGCCGCTCAACCCCGCCGCACCCGCGGCGGCGCTGCGCAAGCGGCTCACCGTCGGCCTGGCGCGCGAGCGGACGCCCGGCAGCGAATCCTGGCGCCCCTTTGCGGGCCAGGTGGCGATGGAAATCTCCGGGACGACGGTCAATCTGAGCGTGACCGACGACAACGCACCGGCGCGCGACCTGCCGTGCCGCACCCGCCTGTCGCTCGCGCTGGAGAAGGTGCGGCTCGAGCGGCTGTTCCTGCCGCTCTATCGCGGCGGCACCACGATCGCGGTCACCGTCTCGGCGCTGACGACCAGCGACGTGGCGCTCCAGATCACCCCGACCGATCCCGAGCTGCGCGGCCTCTACCGCGCGCTGGATGCCGGCACCCCCGAGATCGCGCAGGCGGTGGCCGACCAGATCCGTGCCCAGGGCGGCCTCGATCGCTATGTGGTCGCCGACAGCGCGGATCCCTGGGCCGCGATCCTCATCGCGCTGCTGGCGATCCGCTTCCCCGACAATTTCGGATCGATCGGCGACGTCGCGACGGCGGTCTATGACCGGTTCAGCTGGACCTATGATGCGAATGTGATCCGGGCGCGGGCAATCATGACCCGCGCAGGCGCAAACGACGCCGAACGCGCCGCGGCGGCGCGCGATGCGCTGGAGGCGCTGAGCCAGGCGCTGGCACTCGGCGCGCCCTATTACAGCTACACCAATCAGCTCGCCGGCGAACTGCTCCAGGGCCTCGCCGCCTATGCGGCGCTTGGCGAGCATCTCACCAAGGAAGCGACCACGCTGCTCGCGCGCTGGCGGCGCGACATTCCGCTGCAGCGCGGCTTCGGCGCGACCTTCTCCTGGGCCAGCCGCGACCGCGACCTCGCCAAGCACAAGGTCATCGAACCCTATGCGAAAACCGGCGGGCGGCTCGAGCGCCGCCACAACCTGATCGCCTTCGAAGGCCAGCTTTCGCTCGGGCGGCTGAGCATCGGCCCGGAGCCGCGGCCGGTCGGCAAATCGGCAGAGCCCTCCCTCATGTTGCAGGCCGTGGCGACCAGCGACCCGAACAAGGGACAGTTCGGCGGGCAGGCCAGCCGCGGCGGCTACAGCCTCGAGGCGCGGTTCGAGGAGACGCGCAGCCCCAATTGGGTCCGCGTGACGCTGGCGGTGGTGGCCGACGACAGCGTGCCGCCCAGCTATTCGGACCGGGTTGATTTCCACCTCCACCCCACTTTCGACCGCCAGATCATCTCCGCGGTATTCGCCGGCCGGCGCGCCGCGATCTCGCTGACGGTCTGGGGCGGCTTCACCGTGGGCGCGGTGCTGCCCGAGCATGACCTGCAGCTCGAATGCGACCTGGCGCTGCTTCCCGACGCCCCAAGGATCATCCGCGAGCTCTGAAGAGATCGACCGCACAGGGAAAACACCGATTGGATTTGCGGGCCGGCCCCCGGACTATCGGCTGGAACGCTCGATTTGACGACCATCGCCGGAGGAGCATCCCATGAACGAAATCATCGATACGCCGTACGACGTCGGCGACTTTGCGGAGCGGCTCTTCCAGGAGGGCGTGCGCACCGTGATGCGCTATTACAACAACAAGAACTCGACGACCTTCCCGTCAAAATGCCTGACGCCGAAGGAACATGGCAAGCTGATCGCCGCCGGCCTCAAGCTCGCGGTGGTGTTCCAGCAGCGCGGCGGCGCGGGCGGCTTCATCGACGATTTCGCCGCCACCAAGGGCACCCGCGACGCCACCCGCGCGCTGGCGCTCGCCGCCTCGATCGACCAGCCGGAGGGATCGGGCATCTATTTCGGCGTCGACAACGACTTCGCCAAGACCGCCGAGCTCGACCAGATCGAGCGCTATTTCGGCGAAGTGCGCGCCACGATCGGCGGGCGCTACCGGATCGGCGTCTATGGCTCGGGCGCGGTCTGCGCGCGGCTGAAGGCCAAGGGGCTGGCCGAGCTGTTCTGGCTGCCGGCGTCGATGGGCTGGACCGGCTCCAAGGCATTCCTCGCCTCGCAGCAATGGACGCTGTTCCAGAAGTTCCAGGAGCAGCAATCGACCTTCGGCCGGTTCGACTATGACGGCAATTTGTTCAACCCGAGCTTCGCCGATTTCGGCGAGTTCGGCGGCGCGCCCGTCGCCGAGGAAGCGCCCCCGGCCCGGGTGGCGAGCGCGCCCGTGGCCGTGTTCGAGATCATCGCCCGGCGCGGCCTCAACCTGCGCGACGGCGCCGGCGAGAATTTCACGGCGCAGCGCGCGCTGCCGCTCGGCACGCTCGTTCATGGACTTGGGGTGGAGGGCGGCTGGCTCCAGGTCGACGTCAATGGCGACGGGATCGCCGACGGCTTCATGGCGCGCGAATTCCTGAAGCCCGTATCGGGCGGGCTGCCGCTGCCGGCCCCGGCGCCAACCCCGGCGCAGCCGCAGCCGGTGACGCCCTATGCGATCGCCCAGGCCGAGCTGGCCCGCGACGTCCGCGAGGTTGCCGGGCCGCAGAACAATCCGCGGATCGTGCTCTACCACAGCACGACCAGCGACGGTGCCGCACCCGACGAGACCGCCTGGTGCTCGTCCTTCGTCAACTACTGCGTCGAGCAGGCGGGCATGCGCGGCACCGACAGCAAATGGGCGCGCAGCTGGCACGACAGCGGCTGGGGGCATGACGTGACCAGCGATCCCCGGCCGGGCGACATCGTCGTCTGGCGCCGGCGCACCGGCGGGGACGAGGGCGGCCATGTCGCCTTCTTCGTCGAGATGGTCGGCGACAATGCGATCCGCGTGCTCGGCGGCAACCAGAGCAACCGCGTGTGCATCGCCACCTATCCCAAGCACGGGGTGCTGGGCAGCATGACCTATGACCTGCTCTCGATCCGGCGCTAGCGACCCGAGGCGGCGCTGGTAAAATCCTGCGGCCCGGCCTAGAGGCGGGCCGCAGACGGGCGCGATTTCGCCGCCCCTCCCCTTTCGAAGCGCATGACCACCGAAACCTCCCCGCTCGCACTGTATGTGCACTGGCCGTTCTGCGTGTCGAAATGCCCCTATTGCGACTTCAACAGCCATGTCCGCGAAAGCGTCGACCAGGCGGCGTGGCGCTCGGCGATGCTGGCGGACCTGGCCCATGAGGCCGCGGCGCTGCCGGGGCGCAAGCTCGGCTCGATCTTCTTCGGCGGCGGCACGCCCTCGCTGATGCCGCCCGAGACGGTGGCGGCGGTGATCGCCGCGGCAGAGCGGCATTGGGGCTTCGAGCCCGGCATCGAGATCACGCTCGAGGCCAATCCCAGCTCGGTAGAGGCCGCGCGCTTCGCCGATATCGCCGCGGCCGGAGTGAACCGAGTCTCGCTGGGGCTGCAGGCGCTCGACGACGAAGCGCTGCGCTTCCTCGGCCGGGCGCACGGCGTCGACGAAGGGCTGGCGGCGCTGGCGACGGCGCAGCGGGCGTTCGAACGGGTGAGCTTCGACCTGATCTATGCCCGGCCCGAGCAGACCTTGGCGGCCTGGGAAGCCGAGCTGCGCCGCGCGCTCTCCTTCGGCACCGAGCATCTGTCGCTCTACCAGCTGACCATCGAGCCCGGCACCCGCTTCGCCACCCTGTTCGAGAAGGGCGAGCTTGCCGCCTTCGATCCCGACGAGGCCGCCGACCTGTTCGAGGCGACGCGGGCGATCACCGCCGCGGCCGGGCTGCCGGCCTATGAGATCTCCAACCATGCCCGGCCGGGCGCCGAGAGCCGGCACAACCTGACCTATTGGCGCTATGGCGACTATGCCGGCGTCGGGCCCGGCGCGCACGGCCGGCGCGGCGGCGTCGCCACGCTGCGCCGCAAGAAGCCCGAGAACTGGCTGGCCGCGATCGAGCGCAACGGCCACGGCAT
The DNA here is from genome assembly GCF_040049295.1 of Sphingomonas sp. KR3-1. Taxonomy (NCBI): domain Bacteria; kingdom Pseudomonadati; phylum Pseudomonadota; class Alphaproteobacteria; order Sphingomonadales; family Sphingomonadaceae; genus Sphingomonas; species Sphingomonas sp. KR3-1. The sequence continues at coordinate 2,461,588 of NZ_JBDZDQ010000001.1, read as the reverse complement.
CGAGCGCGAGGACGGCCTTGCCCCGCAGGACCGTGGCGTCGAGGCGCTGCTGATGGGGCTGCGCCTGGCCGAGGGCGTCGACCTGGCCCGCATCCCCGACGCGCCGCTGAACCTGCAGACGCTGGCGACGATGGCGGCGCAGGGGCTGGTGCAGCGGGCCGGGTCTCGTCTTGTCGTTACCGACACGGGAATGCCCGTACTCGAAGCTATCCTGCGGGAACTGGTCGTTACCTAAAATCCTCTTCCGGAGGGAGAGGGGGACCGCCGGCGAAGCCGGTGGTGGAGAGGGACTACCACAGGCGATATCGCTCGTGGAAAGCCCCCTCCACCAGCTTTGCTGGTCCCCCTCCCCTCCGGGGGAGGAATGATCTCAGTTCCCGAACCCGGTCGGCGCCGGCGAGACCGTCACCGTCGTGCCCGCCTTGACTTCCTGCACCTCGAGCGCGCGCTCGGCGATGCCGTCGCGGCCGAAGCGGAAGGCGCCGTCGAGGCCGCCGAACCCGTCGGGCGCGGTCAGCCGCGCTGCCGGGAACAGGTCCCCCGGGCGCCAGTCGCGGGCGATGCGCACGGTGAGCAGCACCGCATCATAGCCGAGCGTCGACAGCCGGTACGGCGCCGCGCCGAAGCGGGCACGGTATTTTGTGGCATAGGTGCGGTAGTAATTGTCGGGCACGCTGGCGAACCAGGCACCGTTCAGCACCGCATTGGCGCCGATCGCCGAATCAGCGTTCCACAGCTCGGTGCCGAGGATGCGCGCGCTCTTGCCGCCGGCGGACTTGCGGATGACCGGCGCCGCGGCGACGCCGCTCGACCCCGAGCCGGCGATCAGGATCGCCTGATAGGGCGTGCGCGACAGCTTGGTGATCGCGCTGGTCATCGAGCCCGGGCGGCCGTCATAGGTTTCCATCGCCAGCACCTTGCCGCCATGATCCTCGACCGCGCGCAGGAACGCGGTGGAGGCGCGCTCGCCATAGACGCCCGAGACCATCAGCCCGGCGAAATCGGTGACGCCCTGCGCCTTGGCATAATCGACCACGCGCTCGATCGACTGGGCCGGCGAATAGCCGAGCAGATAGGCGCCGTTGCCGGCGACGCTGGTATCGTTGGAGAAGCTGAGCACCGGCACGCGCGCGGCGCGGGCGATCGGCACCACTTCGCGCACTTCCTCGGCCAGCAGCGGGCCGAGGATCAGCCGGTTGCCGTCCGCGATCGCCTGGCGCGCGGCATTGGCGGCGCCGCCGGCAGTGTCATAGGTGGTGATCCGCAGCACGTCCGACTTGGTGTCGAGCACGGCGAGCTGCGTCGCATTGGCGAGCGACTTGCCGACGCCGGCGTTCGGCCCGGTGAGCGGCACGAGCAGCGCGACGCGGTGGCGCTCGACATCCTGGGGCAGGCCCGGCGCGATCGGGCGCGTCACCGGCCGCTCGCGCGGCACCTCCACCGTCGGCGCGGGCCGGGTTTCGGGGATGACCCGGGGCCCGCTGGCGCAGGCGGCGAGGAGTGCGGCAAGGCCTAAAGCGGCCCAGCGCAGGATGCCCCGTTGCGGATTCACGGTCGCGTCTGCCATTTACTCTCCCCGATGGACATCGTTCTTACGCCCGGCCTCTATATCGTCGCCACCCCGATCGGCAATCTCGGTGACCTGTCGCCGCGCGCCAGTGAGATACTCCTGGGCGCCGATGTGGTTGCGGTTGAGGACAGCCGTGTGACAGCCGGCCTGTTCCGCCACCTCGGCGCCAAGGGCAGGATGACGCCCTATCACGATCACAATGCCGATGCGGTGCGCCCCGGATTGGTCGCGCGGATGGGCAGCGAAGTGATCGCGCTCGTCTCCGACGCGGGCACGCCGCTGATCTCCGACCCCGGCTTCAAGCTGGTGCGCGACGCCCGCGCCGCCGGCCATACGGTGACGACGATCCCCGGCCCCTGCGCGGCGATCGCTGCGCTGACGCTGGCCGGATTGCCGACCGACCGCTTCCTGTTCCTCGGCTTCCTGCCTTCCAAGCTCCATGCCCGCGCCGAATCGATCGCCGAGATCGCCGGCGTGCGCGCCACGCTGGTGCTCTACGAATCGGGGCCGCGGCTCGCCGCCTGCCTCGCCGCGCTGGCCGAGGGGCTGGGCGACCGCGAGGCGGCGGTGGCGCGCGAGATCAGCAAGAAGTTCGAGGAATGCGTGACGGGATCGCTCAGCCAACTCGCCGAGCGCTACGCCGATGCGCCGCCCAAGGGCGAGATCGTGGTGGTGGTGGCGCCGCCGGGCGCGCCCGAGCCGGCCAGCGCCGACGATGCCGATGCCGCGCTCGCCGAAGCGCTGACCCGGCTGCCGGCGAGCAAGGCGGCGGGCGAAGTGGCGAAGAAGCTCGGGCTCGACCGCAAGGCGCTCTATGCGCGGGCGATGGAAATGAAGGGCTGATCCAACAGCGGCGCCCGAGTCGCGGCGCGGAAAGTCACAAAGGCCGCGACATTCACGCGCGTGCGCGCGAGGCCGGGTGCCGCGCATGCCGATTTCCCCTGCGTTCCCGGAGGCGCGCCGCACCGCGCGACCCGCCTGCGGAAGCAGGGCTCGATTTTTCCTACAGAGCTGGGTGTGGCGCATGACCTGCCGACGGCAGCAGGTGAAATCCTACATTGCAAGCAGGATGGCGCTCCCGTTCCCCGGCGAACGCCGGGGTCCAGGGGCACAAGCGACGCGGAAAGAAACCCCGGGCCCCGGCTTTCGCCGGGGAACAGCTACCTGCGTCGCCAGGAAAGGATCAGGCGTATTCCTGCTCGAGCACGCGCATCTCGTCCGCGCCGGTCAGCTCGGCGAGGCGCTTGAGATAGGTCTCGGCGAGCTGGCGACGGCGCACGACCGCGGCTTCGGTCATGGCGCGCTTTGCGGCTGCCAGTTCCTGTGCGGCGCGACGCCGATAATAGCGTTCGTTGGATTCCATTTATGCGACCCCCCGGAAGCACGCATGATCCGCTTTGGTGCGACTCGGTGTGGCCATGGTAACCAAAGTTATCCACAGGTGCGAGTCGTGAGAGGCAGGAGACCAACGGATCGCCGCGCTGCGGAAACGCGTGGCCGCGAAGGCGAGCGCCGGGCGGCGTGGTGGCTGTGGCTCAAGGGCTGGAAGATCCTCGATTCCCGCGTGCGCACGCCCGCCGGCGAAGTCGACATCGTGGTGCGCCGCGGCAATCTGGTGGCGTTCGTCGAAGTGAAGACCCGCGCCACCGCCGCCGATCTCGACTGGGCGATCGACGAACATCGCCTGGCCCGCGTGGCGGCCGCGGCGGAATATCTGATGCCGCGCTATGCCGGGCCGGGCGACGATATCCGCGTCGACGTGATCCTCATTGCCCCGAAGACGCTCCCTCGCCATATCGAGAACGCCTGGATGGGGTGACTTAGTCAGATAAGTCACCTAAAGCGTTTCCCGAAGGAGTTGCGATGTCGCTGACCGTTGCCGTGCAGATGGACCCGCTCGACGCGATCAATATCGCCGGCGATTCGACCTTCGCGCTGATGCTCTCGGCCCAGGCGCGCGGGCACAAGCTGTACCACTATGCCGCCGAGGATTTGAACTATTCGGCCGGGCGCGTCTGGGCCAGGGCACATCCGGTGACGGTGCAGCGCGTGGTCGGCGACCATTTCCGCTTCGAGGCGCCGGTGCAGCTCGACCTGGGCGAGGAAGCCGATGTGGTGCTGATGCGCCAGGATCCGCCGTTCGACCTGGGCTATATCACCGCGACGCACCTGCTCGAGCGGATCGCGGACCGGACGCTGGTGGTCAACGATCCCGCCAGCGTGCGCAACGCGCCGGAGAAGGTGTTCGTCCTCGATTATCCGCAGTTCATGCCGCCGACGCTGGTGACGCGCAGCCTGGAGGAGGCGCGCGCCTTCCTGGCGGTGCACGGCGAGGTCGTCATCAAGCCGCTGCACGGCAATGGCGGCAAGGCGATCTTCAAGGTGGGCAGCGACGGCGCCAACCTGTCGGCGCTGATCGAAGTGTTCAACACCGCCTGGCGCGAACCGCACATGGTGCAGGCGTTCCTGCCCAGCGTCGCGGCGGGCGACAAGCGCATCGTGCTGGTCGACGGCGAAGTGGCGGGCGCGATCAACCGCATCCCCGGCGAAGGCGAGATCCGCTCGAACCTGGCGGTGGGCGGCAGCGCGGCCAAGACCGAGCTGACGGCGCGCGAGCAGGAGATCTGCGACGTGCTGGGGCCCGAGCTCAAGAAGCGCGGGCTGCTGTTCGTCGGCATCGACGTGATCGGCGGCGAGTGGCTGACCGAGATCAACGTGACCTCGCCCACCGGCATCGTCGCGATCGACCGGTTCAACGGCACCGACACCGGCGCGCTGATCTGGCAGGCGATCGAACGCCGCGTCGCCGAACGGGGCTGACGGGGATGGAGAAATCGCGCTCGCCGTTCCCCGGCGAAAGCCGGGGCCCGGTCGCACCGTCTTTCGAGAGGCTTCCGCGCCTCACCAATCGGCTCGATGCTGGGCCCCGGCTTTCGCCGGGGAACTGCCAGGTCGCGGCCTGAGGCACGATAGTTCGACCTGATGTGGGACATCATCGCCTGGGGCTATTGGGGCATCTTCCTGTTGATGGTGCTCGAGAATGTGATCCCCCCGATCCCTTCCGAAGCGATCATGAGCGTGGCCGGCATCGCCGTGGCGCGCGGGCAGATGGACTTCACCCTGCTGGTGCTCGCCGGCACCGCGGGCACCGTGGTCGGCAACCTGTTCTGGTGGGAGGTGGGCCGGCGGCTCGGCTACAAGCGCCTCAAGCCGATGGTCGATCGCTGGGGCCGCTGGCTGACGATCGACTGGCACGAGATCGAGAAGCTCAAGACCTATTTCGACCGCTGGGGCGGGCCGACCGTGCTGATCTTCCGCTTCATGCCGGTGGGCCGCACGGTGATCTCGATCCCCGCCGGGCTGATGCACATGCCGTTCTGGCGCTTCGTCGGCTATACGACGGCGGGCAGCGCGATCTGGAACCTGATCCTGGTCGGGCTGGGCTATGCGCTGGGCGCGACGATCGCCGATATCGACCATTGGGTGGCGCCGATGGTGTTCGCGCTGGTCGGGCTGGTCGTCCTGGTGTGGCTGTGGCGGATCCTTACCTGGAAGCCGCGAGACTGAGCCGGTCGAGCTCGGCAGCGATCTGCTGGGCATAGTCCTCGATCTGCGGGACCAGCGTCGCGAGCGGCACGCGGCTCGGCGCCGGATCGATCGCGCAGAGCGTGCCGAAAAAGCCCTCGGCGCGCAGGATCGGCCAGGAGATGTAGCTCTCGAACCCATAGAGCGCCGGCGTGTGGTGCGTGCACCAGGCCTGATCGGCGGCGACGTGATCGATATAGACGCCCTGCCGGCTCGCGCGGATCTCGTCGCAGATCGTCGTCTGGACCTTGAGCTCGTCGCCCGGATGCAGCCCAAACTCGATCTGGTCGAGCACCTGGCAGGCGATCCAGCGATCGGCGGTGACCCGCGCGACCGCGGAGAAGCCCATGCCGGTCAGCCGGCAGACATCGGCAAGGATCGCCTCGACCTCGGGGATGCGTTGCACGGCGGCGATGTCGGCGGCGAAATCATAGTGCATCGCGCGACCCTAGCGGATCGTCGCGCCGCTGTATCCGGTTCAAATCAGGCGCGCGGGTGCGCGTTGCGGTACACGTCGAGCAGATGCGCGGCGTCGACCGCGGTGTAGATCTGGGTCGAGCTCAGGCTGGCATGGCCGAGCAGCTCCTGCAGCGCGCGCAGATCGGCGCCGCGGCCGAGCAGATGCGTGGCGAAGCTGTGGCGCAGCGCATGCGGGGTGGTGCGATCGGACAGGCCGAGCGTGGTGCGCGCGGCCTGGACCGACTTGCGGATCACCCCGGGCGGCAGCGGCCCACCCTTGGCACCGCGGAACAGCGGCGCATCGCGCGACACGCCATAGGGGCAGGCCGCGGCATAGGCCTCGATCGCGGCGCGGACCTGGGGGAGCAGCGGTACGATCCGCGTCTTGTCGCGCTTGCCGGTGACGCGCATCGCCTCGCCGAGCGGGAGGGCCGCGCCGGTAAGGCCGACCGCCTCGCCGATGCGCAGGCCGGCGCCGTAGAGAAGGAGGAGCACCGCCCAGTCGCGCGCGGCGATCCAGGGCTCGCGCGCATCTTCGGAAACGGTCTCGGCCAACGCTACCACTTCGTGCGGCGCGATCGGGCGCGGCACGCCCTTCTTGACGCGCGGGCCCTTGAGGCGCGGGAGCTCGGCCTCGTCGCCGACCGCGAACTTGAGGAAGCCGCGCACCGCGGAGAGCTCGCGCGCGGCGGAGGCGTTGGACAGGCCTTCGCTGCGGCGATGCGCGAGATAGGCGCGCAGGTCGGCGGCGGAGATGGCGGCGAGCGTGTCGCTAGTGACCGCGCCGCCCCAATGGCCCTGGAGGAAGGCAACCAGCCGCTCGGCGGTGGCGCCATAGGCGCGGACGGTATGCGCCGAGCGCCGCCGGTCGCGCGCGAGATGCTGCGCGTAGAGGAGCGGGAGGGCGGGGGTGGTCATGGGGGAAGCATACAATTCCTCCCCGAGCTTGTCTCGGGGAGGGGGCCGCCGGCGAAGCCGGTGGTGGAGGGGCGCGGCGGGACGCTGCCGCGTTACCGCGGCAGCCCCTCCACCACTCGCTACGCGAGCGGTCCCCCTCCCCCCAGCAGCTGGGGGGAGGAATTTGGAGATCAGCCGATCTTCTGCCCGGTCTTGGCCCAGTCGGCCATGAACGACGCGATGCCCGAATCGGTCAGCGGGTGCTGGACCAACTGGCGGATCACCGCCGGCGGAGCGGTCATCACGTCGGCGCCGATCTTGGCGGCCTCGAGCACGTGGATCGGGTTGCGGACGCTGGCGACCAGGATCTCGGTGGCGAAGTCGTAATTGTCGTAGATCAGGCGGATGTCGGCGATCAGCTCCATGCCCGGATAGCCGATATCGTCATGCCGGCCGACGAACGGCGAGATGAAGGTCGCGCCGGCCTTGGCGGCGAGCAGCGCCTGGTTGGCCGAGAAGCACAAAGTGACATTGACCATCGTGCCGTCGCTGGTCAGCGCCTTGCACGCCTTGAGGCCGTCGATCGTCAGCGGCACCTTGACCGCGACATTCTCCGCCACCTTCCGGACGATCTCCGCCTCGCGCATCATGCCCTCGAAATCGAGCGCGACGACTTCGGCCGAGACCGGCATGCCGGGGACGATCTCGCAGATCTCCTTGACCACCTCGAGGAAGTCGCGGCCTGCCTTGTGGATCAGCGACGGGTTGGTGGTGACGCCGTCGAGCAGGCCGGTGGCGGCGAGATCGCGGATGTCGGCAGTGTCGGCGGTGTCGGCGAAGAACTTCATCGGAATCCCTTTAGTCGTGCGTGAGCATGAGCTTTGCGCGACCGCCCTTAAGCCGATTCACCGTGACGCGATAGGTGCCCGGGCGCATCCGGTAGTAGAGGATCTTGTGGATCGTCGAGCAGCGCGGCCCCTTGCTTTCCGAGGCCATGCGCAGCGCGCTGCGGCCGTTCGCGGGGAACGCATCGATCCAGCCATCCTGGTCGACCGCGATTCCAAAGGTGCCCGCCTTGCGGATCGTCACCCGCGTCTCGACGCTGCCCTTCTGCGCCGGCAGCGTGACGGCATGGCCGGTATCGAGCCCCTTGCCGTCGCGCGTCCAACCGGCGAGCGGGCGCGGCAGCTTCGTGTCGAGCGCGGTGCAGCGGTCCTGCGCCGCCATCCCGAGTGCCAATGCCGCGAGAATCATCGCCATCCCCCTTGGAGTGTCACGAGATCGTTCTACTTGTGTTCCACAATCGTCGCAAGTAGTTGCCATCCTTATGCTTCCAAAGCACCGGCGACTGACACCTATTCTTGCCTGCGCTCGGGATTGGACCGATTTTAGCGGCCTCTCGAACTACATTGATTGTCGATCATCAGTCCCAATGGCAGACATTGGGATTATCGTTTTAGGAATGTGTCGATGCTGAAAGAATTGGTAGGTATCGTATCAGCTTCTGGCTGTGTGCTTTACGTAATGCAACGCTGGAAGGCCCGCAGAATGGCGGTCGAGACGGAGAAATGGCCAAGAGCGCAAGGCATAATAACCGTCAGCGAAAAGTCGGACGGATTCGCCCATACGGGACGATCCGACTCTTCCAAAATACGATATTCCTACAATATCGGCGTCATTAAATATCTCGGTAGGAATGTTTCGCTGCTGGATACCGTACGTCGTTGAGCGGTAAGTGGGGTGAATATCCAAAAGGGCGTATTGTTGAGGTATATTACAATCCAGACGAACATTCGGAGGCGTATCTGGAAGCCGGCATAAAGAGCCAGATGTTCAGCTACAGGCCGATAGGAACAGTCGCGTTCTGGCTGAGTCAGGCGGCAATTATTGGCTTCGGTCTACTCGCAATCTGGGCGTTGGTCTTCTTGCGCTCGTAAACCAAGCTTCATTCTCCCGCGACGAGCATCGCCTTCACCTTGGGCGTCGAGAGCCCCGAGACATAGAGGCGGTAGACGCCCGGCTTCAGATCGAAGCGCACGATCTTGCGGATCGTCGAGCAATCGGGGCCGTGGCCGTGCTTGACCGATTCGAGCGCGGTGCCGCCCTCGGTGCCGGGCAGCAGGTCGATCCAGCCGCCCTGGTCGAGCGCGACGCCGTAGATGCCCGCGGTCTCGACCTTGAAGCCGATCGTCGCCGCCTTGCCGGGCTTGGCGCCGGCGGGCAGGCCCTTGAGCGCGGCGCCGTCGATCGTGTCGAGCTCGACCGCCTTGCCGGGCACGAATTCGTCACCGGGCTTCACCCAGCCGAGCAGACCGGTGGGCAGGCTGGCATCGGTCGCCTTGCACGCGGTGGTCTGGGCGGCAGGGGCAGTCTGGAGCAATAGAAGCGCGAATATCAGCAAAGCCGCCTCACAGCGCAATGCGCTTGATGATCATGACCACTCCACTCACGACCGCGCCTAGACCTAATGCAGCGGCACTGGCCCTGAGGGCAATACGCGCTGGCTGCTCAACCAGAAATCTGGCCAGCAACATGTGTCGTGCCTTAAACCCGTAAGCGGGCGCTTCTGACCGTCCAGTGCCAAAAGACATAAGCGCTTCGGAAAATCCGCTCACGATGCTGTTGTCGCGATGCCGCAACCAGTCGCTCAGCAGGACCGCGCCCAGTGTCGCAAAGACGACGAAGAGGAAAGCCGCGAGCATAGCTAGGCCTTATATAGGACGGTAATAAAATACAAACCATAGCTGACCGTGAAGGCTAGCTGGATTGCCAATCTGGAAAGCCAATGGCCGGCATTCGGTTCCCCACCCACCCCCTTGGCTTGGAACCGCAAGCGACGCAGTCGACGGGCAATCGAGAGGCTGCCGACGAAAAGGATCGCGGAAAGCGCAAAAGCTCCCCACATCAGGGCAATCGCGCGGCCCGCCGTTGCCCTCGCCATATCGCCATCTACCATCGCAACGACGCTTGGAAAAAGAACGTGCTCGCGGTCATAGCTTTGCACGGCTGCCAACCCAAAAAGTGCCGTTGCGAGAGTGAACGCCAGATCCACCGCCGCCTTCTCGTCATCGAACCCGTCATTGGAGAGCAGATCTGCGATGGCAAACTTGCCGGCGAATGTCGCGACGCCGGCGAAAGCGAGCAGGAAGCCAAGGGTCGTAGGCTCGACATGCGGCTGCAGGAAATGCAGGACAAGGATCATCCCTACGGAGATGACGATTACCAACGTCAGCGCCATATAGCTCTTAGACATGCCGTTCCCCGTTCCCCCCGCTTGCCTATGGCACGCCTCACACTGCGCCAAGCCGATTTGGCTCCGCGGTGGCGATAAGTCTCGGCGGTAACGCATGTCCCGCGCCCGCATTCTCGTCCTGCATCCCGCGCTCGGCCCCCTCGACTATCGCGTGCCCGCCGGCATGCAGGTCGCGCCGGGGTCGATCGTCGTCGTGCCGATCGGACCGCGGCAATATGCCGGGGTGGTCTGGGAGGCCGAGCGGCTGCCGACCGAGGAGATCGGCGACAATCGCCTCCGCAACATCCTCGCCGCGCCCGACGTGCCGCCGATCCCGGCATCGGTGCGCCGGCTCGTCGAATGGACGGCGGACTATTATCTGAGCCCGCCCTCGGCCGTGCTGGCGATGGCGCTGCGCACCTCGGCGGCGTTCGAGAGCGCGCCGACGATCACCGAATATCGCGCGACCGGCACGGTGCCCGAGCGCCTCACCCCGCAGCGCGCCCAGGCGCTCGAGCGGATCGGCGAGCGCCAGGGGCTGGTCAAGGAGCTGGCGCTGGTCGCCGACGTTTCGGACGCGGTGATCCGCGGGCTGGTCAAGGTCGGCGCGATCGAGCCGGTGATCGTCGATACCGACACGCCCTATCCGATGCCCGACCCCAATTTCGGGCCGCCGCGCCTCAACCCCGAACAGGCCGATGCCGCCTCGATCCTGCGCCAGGCGGTGGGCGCCGAGCGCTTCCAGCCCTTCCTGCTCGACGGGGTGACGGGTTCAGGCAAGACCGAGGTCTATTTCGAGGCGGTCGCCGCGGCGATCGCGGCGGGCAAGCAGACGATCGTGCTGCTCCCCGAGATCGCGCTGACCGAGCCGTTCCTCAAGCGCTTCGAGAAGCGCTTCGGCTGCGAGCCGATCGCCTGGCATTCGGGGCTGCGCACCTCGCAGCGCCGCCGCGCCTGGCGCGCGATCGCCAGCGGCGAGGCGATGGTGACGGTGGGCGCGCGCTCGGCGCTGTTCCTGCCCTATCCGAACCTCGGCCTGATCGTGGTCGACGAAGCGCACGAGACCAGCTTCAAGCAGGAAGACGGCGTCCATTATCATGCGCGCGACGTGGCGGTGATGCGCGGGCATTTCGAGGAATGCCCGGTGATCCTCGCCAGCGCCACCCCGGCGATCGAGACGCGCCACCAGGTCGAGCTCGGCCGCTACGAGGAACTGAAGCTGCCCGGCCGCTACGGCGCCGCCGAGATGCCCGAGATCATTCCGATCGACCTGATCCAGGCGCCGCCCGAGCGCGGCCGTTGGCTGGCGCCGCCGCTGGTCAAGGCGATCGAGGAGACGCTGGCGAAGGGCGAGCAATCGCTGCTGTTCCTCAATCGGCGCGGCTATGCGCCGCTGACGCTGTGCCGGCATTGCGGCCACCGCTTCCAATGCCCGAACTGTACGGCGTGGATGGTCGAGCACCGGCTGCTCAAGCGCCTCTCCTGCCATCATTGCGGGCATACGATCCCGGCACCCGAGATCTGCCCCGAGTGCAAGAGCGAGGACACGCTGGTTGCCTGCGGCCCCGGCGTGGAGCGCATCGCCGACGAAGTCGCGGCGCTGTGGCCCGAGGCGCGCACCGCGATCGTCACGTCGGACACGCTGTGGTCGCCGGCCAAGGCCGCCGAGTTCGTCGCGCGGATGGAGCATGGCGCGATCGACATCGTCGTCGGCACCCAGCTGGTGACCAAGGGCTATCACTTCCCCAACCTGACCCTGGTCGGCGTGATCGATGCGGACCTCGGACTGGACGGCGGCGACCTGCGCGCATCCGAGCGGACCTTCCAGCAGATCATGCAGGTGTCGGGGCGCGCCGGGCGCGGCGAGAAGCCGGGGACGGTCTATATCCAGACGCATGCGCCCGACGCGCCGGTGATGCAGGCGCTGGTCTCGGGCGATGCCGAGAGCTTCTACGCCGCCGAGACCGAGGCGCGGCGCGATGCCGAGGCGCCACCCTTCGGCCGCTTCGCCGCGATCATCGTCAGCTCGGAGGACCGCGCCGCCGCCGAGGAGACCGCGCGGATGATCGGCCGCACCGCGCCGCAGCTGGGCGAGGACATGCACGTCTATGGCCCCGCTCCCGCGCCGCTGGCGATGCTGCGCGGGCGGCACCGCTACCGGCTGCTCGTCCATGCCCGGCGCAGCTTCGACGTGCAGCAGGTGCTGCGCGACTGGCTGGGCAGCCTCACCTGGAGCCAGAAGGTACGCGTGGCGGTGGACGTGGACCCCTATAGTTTCGTCTGATTTGGTCGCATTCCTCCTATCCGGCCCCTCGGTGCACCGATAGCATCGCTGCAAAGAGGGGGGATTCTCGATCATGTTGCGCAGCTTGCTCGCGGTGCTTCTGCTTGCCTTGCCGATGGCCGCCCAGGCCGATTGGCATGAGGCGAGCACCGGTCATTTCATCGTCTATTCGGAGCAGAAGCCCGAGGCGCTGAAGGCGTTCGCCCGCGAACTCGAGCAGTTCGACAAGGGCGTGCGCACGCTGCTCAAGCTGCCCGACCCGCCGATCGACCGCGCCAACCGAGTGACCGTCTATGTCGTCGACGATCGCGGCGATGTCGCCAGGCTCGCCAAGGACAAGTTCGTCGCCGGCTTCTACAAGCCGCTCGCCGGCGGATCCTTCGCGGTGGTGCCGCGCCGGGCGGGCCAGGGCGATGCGCTCTCGCTCGATCCCCAATCGATCCTGCTCCACGAATATGCCCACCACATCATGCATTCGATGTCGCCCAACGCGGCCTATCCGACCTGGCTGATCGAGGGCTTTGCCGAGTTCTACGCCACCGCCGGCTTCGGCAGGGACGGCTCGATCACCTTCGGCGCGCCGCCGCTCTATCGCGGGGCGGGGCTGATGCAGGGCAATGCGCTGCCGGTCGAGAAGATGCTGATGGCCGACACGCTCAAGCTCAGCGAGAACGAGCGCGCGGGGCTCTATGGCCGGGGCTGGCTGCTCACCCATTATCTGATGATCGGCGCAGACCAGCGCAGCACCCAGCTCGGCGCCTATGTCGCCGCGATCAACGCCGGCAAGAAGCCGATGGAAGCCGCCAGGATATTCGGCGACCTGGCGACGCTCGACCGCGAGCTGGAACGCTACAAGATGGGCCGGTTCAGGATCGTCCGGCTGGGCGGCAGCCAGATCACGATCGGCGACATCGCGATTCGCGCGCTCACCCCCGGCGAGGCCGCGACGATGGACGTGCGCATCCGCGCGAAGGCCGGCGTCGACCCGGCGGCCGCGCCCGAAATCTATGCCGCCGCGCAAAAGGCCGCGGCGCCCTACCCAAAGGATGCCGCCGCGCAGGTGGTGCTGGCCGAGGCCGCCTTTGCCGCGCGCGACCTGGCCGGGGCGGAAGCCGCTGCCGACCGCGCGATCGCGGCCGATCCCAAGGCCATCGACGGCTATGTCTACAAGGCGAAGTGCCAGATGGCCCGCGCCCGGGCGGCCAAGGACGTGAGCGCCGCGACCTGGGACGCGATCCGCACGACCATCGCCACCGGCAACCGGCTCGACCCGCAGGACCCCGAGCCGCTGATCCTCTATTACCAGAGCTACCGGGCGCAGCGGCTCAAGCCGAGCGAGAATGCGATGGACGGGCTGTACAGCGCCTTCAGCTATGCGCCGCAGGACCCGTCGCTGCGGATGCTGACCGCCACCATGTTCCTGCGCAGGCGCGAGCCCGCGACCGCGCGCACGCTGCTCGCGCCGCTCGCCTATCAGCCGCATGCCGGCGCGCTGGTCACGCTCGCGACGGCGCTGCTCGCCAAGATCGACGCGGGCGACATCGACGGCGCGATCGCCACGCTCAACGGCAGGGCGGTGGAGAAGAAGCCGGAGGACTGAGACAGCGGCCGCTTGAACCGCGCGGCCAGCGGCGGCTTGAACCCACGCGGCCAGCGGCCGCTTGAACCCACGCGGCTTTTGCCCGAAAGCGGGCGGCAGAAACAAAGGGTTCGGGTTCGATGATGCGTCGGTTGTTGCTGGTGGTGGCGCTGCTCCTTGCCTGGGCGGGACCGGCCCGTGCCGACGACATCTCCGCCTCCGCGCGCGGCGTGGTGCGCATCGTCGCGATCGTGGTGGTCGATGACGAGGTGATCGACTTCAGCCATGGCAGCGGCTTCGCGGTGGGCCCGAACCGGGTGGTCACCAACGCCCATGTCGTCGAGCTCGCCACGCGCTATCCGGGCAATGTCACGATCGGCGTCGTCCCGTCCGAAGGCGACAAGTCGTACCAGGGCAAGGTCATCAAGATCGATACCGCGCGCGACCTGGCGCTGATCGAGTTCAGCGGCGTGCGGCTGCCGCCGCTCACGCTGTTCGGCGGCAAGATCGGCGACGGCGATTCGCTGATCGCGCTCGGCTATCCGGGCAATGTCGACGTCGCCACCGCGCGCTCCGCGGCGGATTTCATCACCCCGCAGTCGCCGGTGCGCTCGCAGGGCGGCTTCTCGGGATTCCGCAAGTTCGGCAGCGTCAGCATGCTGGTCCACACCGCGAGCATCGCGCGGGGCAATTCGGGCGGGCCGCTGCTCGATCGCTGCGGCCGCGTGCTCGGCGTGAACTCGGCGATCACCCACAATGACGAAGGCGATTCGACCTTCGCCTTCGCGATCGCCGGCAGCGAGCTGGCCGCGTTCCTGGCCGAGGCGAAGCAGCCGATCGCGACGATCAGCGTGCCGTGCACCTCGGTCGAGGAGCAGATCGCGCAGGAGCGCAGTGCCGACGAGAAGGCGCGCCAGGATGCCGAGGAACAGTCCCGCGCCGGCGCCGCCAAGGCCGAGGCCGAGCGGCAGGACGCGATCGCCCAGGCGCGCAGCCGCGCCCAGAGCGCGCGCGAGAACTACATGGCCGGCGCGGCGCTGCTGCTCGTGCTCGGCGCGCTGATCGTCGGCGGCGGCGGGCTGCTGCTGGCGCGCGACCGCAAGCGCGAGGGCGCCTGGGTCGCGGCGGGCGGCGGCGTGGTGATGCTGGGCGCGGTGGTGATGTTCCTCACCCGGCCGGGCTTCGACGAATCCTCGGTCGTGGCGGTGCCCAAGGCATCGGCGAGCGAGGCAGCGGCGGCGAGCGCCCAGGGCAAGCTGCTGTGCAAGCTGGTGCCCGAGCGCAGCCGCGTCACCGTCTCGGCGACCGACACGGTCGACCTCGATGTCGGCCAGGACGGCTGCATCAACAGCCGCACCCAATATGCCGAGGCGGGCACGCACTGGCAGCGCATCCTGGTGCCCGACCAGGAAGCCAATGTCTCGGTGCTCGATTTCGACCCGGCGACGGGCACCTATACCAACACCCGCTACCTGCTCTCCTCCGAGCAGATGAAGCAGGCGCGGGCGCTGCGGAAGGGCGTGCCGCTGAAGGAATGCTCGTCCGACCAGGCCAAGCGCGCCGAGCTGGCGACCCAGCAGCAATCGATCCGCGCCGCGCTGCCGCCGGTGTACAACGAGAAGCTGGTCTACAAATGCGACGCGGCGGAGGGGGCGGCGAAGTAAACACCCTCTCCCCTCCGGGGAGAGGGTGGCGAGCCGAAGGCGAAGCCGGGAGAGGGGCAGAAAGAGCGGCGGGCGCATGGTCTGCCGCACTGCCCCCTCTCCCCGGCCCTCTCCCCAGAGGGGAGAGGGAGAAATCAGGCTCGATCCACCCGCGCCGCGAAGCATCCCCGCTTCGCATTGTGGACGTGGAGATAGGCCACCGCCGGATCGGCGAACATCCGCGCGATCAGCGGCTCCAGCTCGGCGCCCTCGACCACCTCGGCATCGGTCATCATCCCCGCACCGTCGAACGCGCGGACCGAGAGCAGGCGGATCGCCAGCGGCTCGGGCACCCGGTTCTCGAAGCGCGCCGGCGCCTCGGCGCCTTCGCGCACGAAGATCGCATGGGCACTGCGATAGGGCGAGGCGACGGGGAGGTGCGCGTAGTTGACCAGCAGCACGGTCTCGCCCGGATCGACGTCGACCAGCTCGACCCGGCACGGCGCATCGGGCTTCTTCTCGACGGTGAAGCGCACCACCTGCTCGGCCGCCAGCGCCGCGTCCGACGCGCCGTAGAGATGGCGGAACGGCGCGGGATCGATCCCCTGGATGACATAGCTCATTGGTCGGCTCCCTCGCGCTTGAGCAGCGCCTTCTTGCGATCGACGCCGTACGCATAGCCACCCATGCTGCCGTCGCTGCGCAGGGCGCGGTGGCAGGGGATGATCACCGGGACGTGGTTGGCGCCGCAGGCCGTGCCCGCCGCGCGCACCGCGCCGGGGCTGCCCACCGCCGCCGCGAGCTGCGCGTAGCTGCGCGTCTCGCCCGGCGGGATCGCGCGCAGCGCCTGCCACACCGCTTCCTGGAAGGCAGTGCCCTGCACGTCGAGCGGCAGATCGGTGTCGCGCCCGGGGCTCTCGACTTCGGCGACGACGCGCGCCGCGAGCGCCGACAGGGCCGCGCCGCCCTGGACGATCTCCGCCGCGGGGAAGCGGGCGGCGAGGCCGAGCGCGTTCTCGTCGAACGCCACGCGGCACAGCCCCTTGTCGGTCGCCGCGATCAGCAGCGGGCCGAGGCTGGTCTCGGCGAGCGTCCAGCGGATCGTCACGCCCGCGCCGCCGCGCTTCCACACGCTGGGGCTCATCCCCAATCGCGCATTGGCGGTCTCGTAGAAGCGGCTGGGGGCGGAATAGCCCGCCTCGTAGATCGCCTCGGTGACGCTGCCTTCGTCGAGCGCCGCTGCCGCGCGCTTCGCCTTGAGGCTGCGCGCATAGGCGGCCGGCGTCACGCCGGTGGCGCGCTTGAACAGCCGGTGGAAATGATGCGGCGCATAGCCGACCGCAGCGGCGACTTCGTCGAGGGAGACACTCTCCTCCGCCGCCTCGATCAGCGCGACGGCCTTCGCCACGGCGATCCGGTCGCGCCCCACTTCGTCGGGCTTGCAGCGCAGGCACGAACGGTAGCCGGCGGCGCGGGCGCCCTCGGCATCGTCGAAGAACTCGACATGCTCGCGCCGGGGCCGCCGCGCCGGGCAGGTCGGCTTGCAATAGATGCCGGTGGTGGTGACCGCGACGATCAGCCGCCCGTCAAAGGCACGGTCGCGCGCTTCGAAGGCGGCCCAGGCCGCGTCCTCGGGAAGGGAGAGAGGGTGCGTCATGCGGGTGATATAGGCGCATGGCGGTCGCGCCACATCCCGGCGATTGCGGTCAAACCGAGCCGTCATCCCCGCGAAAGCGGGCACCCATCTCGTGCCCGTGCCACAAGCCCACCGGCGTTGAGGATGATAGTCTAGGAGATGGGCTCCCGCTTTCGCGGGGGTGACGTAGTGGTAGTGCTTGCCCCACCCGCGCAAACCCGCCAATGTTACCGCTAACGGGCGCATCCCGACGCCCCCGGGAGAGGCCATGTCCTTCTGGCGACGCACGCGCGCCCTGCGCTGGTGGATCATCGCGATCGTGATGCTGGGCACGATCGTCAACTATCTCACGCGCTCCACCCTCGCCGTCGCCGCGCCGACCTTCATGGCCGATCTCCATATCGACGAGCATCAATATTCGTGGATCACCGCAGCGTTCCAGGGCGGCGTGATGCTCCAGCCGATCGTCGGGTACATCCTCGACACGATCGGGCTGCGCACCGGCCTGGCGATCTTCGCGACCGGCTGGGGGCTGCTGACCATGGCGCACGGCCTGGCGATCAACTGGCAGTGGCTGTTCGTGTTTCGCGGCGCACTGGGCTTTGCCGAGGGGACCTCGCACACCGGCGGCCTGAAGGTCGTCTCGGAATGGTTTCCCGCCAAGGAGCGCGGCCTGGCCGGCGGGGTCTACAATCTCGGTGCCTCGGCAGGATCGGCGCTTGCCGCGCCCCTGGTCGCCTGGTCGATCTGGATGTGGAACTGGCGCGCGGCCTTCTTCGTCGCCGGCGCGCTCGCGCTGCTCTGGGTGCTGCTGTGGCTGCGCTTCTACCAGCCGCCCGCCGCACATGCCGATATCAGCGAGGAGGAGCGCGCGCATATCCTCGCCGGCCAGGAGGGGCATATCCAGGCCGCAGGCGCGCGGCCCTCGGTCGCCTCGATCCTGCGGCAGCGCAATTTCTGGGGCATCGCGATCCCGCGGTTCCTGGCGGACCCGACCTGGGGCACGCTCACCTTCTGGCTGCCGCTCTACCTGGTGAAGGTCCGCCATTTCGACCTGGGCGAGATCGCGCTCTCCGCCTTCCTGCCCTTCGTCGCGGCCGACCTGGGCTGCCTGTTCGGGCCGAGCCTGGTGCTCTGGCTCCAGCGCCGCGGCGTCAACCTGATCGATGCGCGGCGCTGGGTGTTCACCTTCGGCGCGGTGCTGATGACCGGCATGCTGTTCGTCGGCTTCGTCGAGAACGCCTGGGCGGCGGTGGCGCTGCTCTGCCTGGGCGGCTTCGCGCACCAGACGCTGTCGGTCACCGTGATCACCATGGCGAGCGACCTGTTCCGCAGCGACGAGCTCGGCACCGTCGCCGGGCTGGCGGGGACCTGCGCCAATGCCTCGATCCTGATCTTCTCGCTGCTGATCGGAGGTCTGGTCGCCTCAATCGGCTATACTCCCTTCTTCATCGCGCTCGGCCTGCTCGACCTGATCGCCGCGGCCGTGCTCTGGACCCTGGTGCGCAAACCTGCATGACCCGCAATCCCATCCTGCCCGGCTTCAATCCCGACCCGTCGATCGTCCGGGTGGGCGACGACTATTATATCGCCACCTCGACCTTCGAATGGTTCCCCGGCGTGCAGATCCACCACAGCCGCGACCTGGCGAACTGGAGGCTGGTCGCCCGCCCGCTCAACCGCGCGGCCCAGCTCGACATGCGCGGCGACCCGGACAGCTGCGGGATATGGGCGCCGTGCCTCAGCCATGACGGCGAACGCTTCCACCTGATCTACACCGATGTGAAACGCTATGGCCGCACCACCACCGGCGGCGCATCGGGCGCGAGCCTGCGCGATTTCCACAACTACCTCGTCACCTGCGACACGATCGATGGCGCCTGGTCGGACCCGATCCACCTGAACAGCAGCGGCTTCGATCCCTCGCTGTTCCACGACGAGGACGGGCGCAAATACCTGCTCAACATGCTGTGGGACCACCGCCCGGGCCGCAACCGCTTCGCGGGTATCGTGCTCCAGGAATATTCGCCGGCCGAGCGGCGGCTGATCGGCGAGCGGGTCAACATCTTCCCCGGCACCGCGCTGGGGCTGACCGAGGCGCCGCACCTCTACAAGCGCGACGGGTGGTATCATCTGCTCGCGGCGGAAGGCGGCACCGGCTGGAACCACGCGGTGACGATGGCGCGCTCGCGCGAACTGACGGGGCCATACGAGCTGCACCCCGACATCTATATCCTGAGCAGCCGCACCCGCCCCGACGCGCCGCTTGCGCGCGCCGGCCATGCCGACCTGGTCGAGACGCCGGCGGGCGAGCCCTGGCTGGTCTATCTCTGCGGCCGCCCGCTACCGGGACGTGGGCGCTGCGTGCTGGGGCGCGAGACCGCGATCCAGCCGATGCGCTGGGGCGAGGATGGCTGGCTGTATACGACCGGCGAGCCCGGCATGCCGATGCTCGACCTGCCCGGGCCGGAGGGTCGTGCACCGGTCCACATTCGCGACGATTTCGACGACGCCGATCTCCCGATCGACTTCCAATGGCTGCGCACCCCCGAGCCGGACGCCATCTTCAGCCTGGCCGCCCGCCCCGGCCATCTGCGGCTCCATGGCCGCGAGACGATCGGCAGCCTGTTCACCCAGGCGCTGGTCGCGCGGCGGCAACAGGCGTTCTGCTACTCGGCAAGCTGTGCGCTGGACTTCGCCCCGCAGCATTTCCAGCAGGCGGCGGGATTGGTCGCCTATTACAACGCGTCCAAGTTCCACTACCTCCATATCAGCCATGACGAGGAAACCGGCCGCCATGTCCGGGTGATGTCGGCGCTGCCCGATTCGCCCCAGGCCGACAGCTTCACTGCGCCGATCGCGATCCCCGAGGGACCGATCGAGCTGCGCGCCGAGGTCGATTACGAGCGGCTGCGCTTCGCCTGGCGGGTGCCCGGCGGCGATTGGCAATGGCTGGCCGAGCAGTTCGACGCCTCGATCCTGTCCGATGAGGCCAGCGCGCCGGGCCTGCCCAACTTCACCGGGGCGTTCATCGGCATGGCATGCCAGGACCTGTCCGGCGCAGGGCTGCACGCGGACTTCGACTGGTTCGACTATCAGGAGCGGGCGTTCAGTCCTCGCGCACCGGGCGCCTGATCAGGCGGCGGAGCGGCGGGATCGCCGGCCGGGCCGGCGCCTTGGTGCCGAAGCGCGCGGCGAGCGCGGCGGAGAGATCGGCGAGCACATGCTCCTGCCCGCGAAACGCATGCGCGATCTCTTCCTCGGTCAGCGCCTTCATGAAGGCGCAGCCATAGGTCTTGCCGTTGCGGCGCACCACCTTGGCGGCACGCGATCCCGCGCCGGCCAGGCCGAGCGAGACGAGCGTGCCCACCGGCAGGTCGAGCTCCGAGGCGAAGCGGAACCCCGTGCGCGAGAAATCCTCGACCTGGACGTCGATCGGCCCGCCATCCGGCGTGCGCAGCGTCGAAGGCGAATCCGCATCGAAACGGATCGCGCCGCGGCGGTCGATATCTCCGAGAATCTCAAGCTTGGCGACGAGCAATTTGGGGCTCCTGTAAAGGCGCCCTGAGCCTAGCGGGGGATGCGTTAACGAGTGCTTTGCGGATGAGTCTGCTGGCATTAATTTCATGCACGAAACAGAACTGGCCGCATGGCCCGACACGTGGCGTATCGCACGTCAGCCGGGAACGGCCGATCGGGGAAAACCCGCGCTGCACGACCTTGCCTGACGGCAGCGGCGAGTTAGGGTATGGGCATGAAACGATCCCTGCTCCTGGCCGCTCTCGTGCCCCTCGCCATTGCCGCGATCGCGCTACCTGCATGGACCGTCCTCACTTACGAGGCACCACGCCCCTCGCCCTTGGTCAAACGTGACCTGGGCGAGGCGTATCGTCCCGGCAAGATCGCCGCAAAGCCCACTGCCGCGCAGATCAGGGGATGGCAGAAGCTCGCCGATTCTTCCTGCAAATGTGCGCGTCGTGGCGGGAAGAGCGATGAATGCTGGGCCGAGTATGATCGCGAGACCGCGGCCTATGCGAAGAGCGACGCCGCGACGATGTGCATGCCAGTCTCGCATGTCTTCGACAATTTCGGCGAAGACAAGATGGTCGAAATCGATCGCGATCATGCCGGGCAACTGCTGTGCGCGGCGGAGGAGCGTCGCGCGATGGAAGCTGCGTGGAATGTCGAGATGGCCAGGCCGCATGGCGAAACGGACGCCGAAGTCCAGCGGGCCTTCGACCGCGCGGGTGCCGCGATGGACCGGGTCTATCGACGTATCCTGCACGGTGAATCACTGGCGGGGGTCAGGGGCCCCGCGGGCTGCAGCGGCTGATTCCTTGACTTACGGCAGCCTGACTGCCATATGCCCGCCATCGAGGCGTAATGCAGCGTGATCGGGCATGCGGGTTTATCCCCAAGGGCCCAGGCTCCGCCTCTTTGTTTTCCCGGCTTCCCTAGTCACGCGGGTCGTCATTTTTGACCCCGCCTTCGCGCCTGGATTCTGTCCGGAGTGCGCCGGCCGTACGTACAGGACATTCAATGCAATTCAACGAACTCGGTCTCTCGGAGACCGTTCTCGCCGCGCTTGCCGCCAAGGGCTATAGCGAGGCTACCCCGATCCAGGCCAAGGCGATCCCGCCGCTGCTCGAAGGGCGCGACCTGCTCGGCATCGCCCAGACCGGCACCGGCAAGACCGCCGCGTTCATGCTTCCCTCGATCGACCGGCTGGTCGCCTCGGGCAAGCGCGCCCAGCCGCGCGGCTGCCGCATGCTCGTGCTCGCCCCGACCCGCGAGCTGGCCAGCCAGATCGCCGACCAGGCGCGCCACTACAGCAAGGGCACCCGCCTGAGCGTCGCCACCGTGTTCGGCGGCACCTCGATCCACAAGAACAAGACCGACCTCGCCAAGGGCGTCGACATCGTCGTCGCCACGCCGGGCCGCCTCGTCGACCTGATCGACCAGTGCTACGCGATCCTGCTCGGGATCGAGATCCTCGTCCTCGACGAGGCCGACCAGATGATGGACCTGGGCTTCATCCACGCGCTCAAGCGCATCGTCCGCGAGCTGCCCTCGAAGCGCCAGTCGCTGTTCTTCTCGGCGACGATGCCGAAGACGATCCGCGAGCTGGCCGGCCAGTTCATCAAGGAGCCGGTGGAAGTGAAGGTCACGCCCGAGGCGACGACCGCGGAGCGCGTCGAGCAGAGCGTCACCTTCGTCCAGCAGGCCGAGAAGCAGTCGCTGCTGACGATGATGCTGGGCAATACCGAGATCGACCGCGCGCTGGTGTTCAGCCGCACCAAGCACGGCGCCGACCGCATCGTCCGCCTGCTCGCGGGCAACGGCATCGCGTCCAACGCGATCCACGGCAACAAGAGCCAGCCGCAGCGCGAGCGCGCGCTCGGCGAGTTCCGCGCCGGCAAGGTGAAGATCCTCGTCGCGACCGACATCGCCGCGCGCGGCATCGACGTGTCGGGCGTCAGCCACGTCTTCAACTTCGAGCTGCCCAACGTGGCGGACCAGTATGTCCACCGCATCGGCCGCACCGCACGCGCCGGCGCGACCGGCATCGCGATCAGCCTGTGCGCCGAGGACGAGCGTCCGTACCTGCGCGACATCGAGCGGCTGATCCGCCAGAAGCTCACCGTGGTGCCGCTGCCCGAGGGCTTCCTCGCCGCGGCCGCCAAGATCAAGACCAGCCGCGTCAACGTGCCGGAGACCCGCGACGAGCAGAATGGCCGCAACGGCCGCTCGATGCAGCGCGACGGCCGCCGTCCCGGCCAGCCGCAGCGCACTGGCCGCCCGGGTGGCCAGCGTGATGCCAATGAGGGGCGTCCGCGCAGCGACCAGCCGCGCCGCGACGGGCAGGCGCCGCGTCCGGAAGCTGCCGGTGCCGCCGCCGGCGAGCCGCGTCCGCGCCGCTTCGATGCGCAGCCGCAGGGCGACCAGCCCCGCAACTATGCCCGCCCCAAGCGCAAGTGGCAGCCGCGGCCGACCGGCAGCGGCGGTGGCCAGCGCCAGGGCAGCCCGGGTGGCGGCGGCCGCCAGGGTGGCCAGGGCGGCAATCGCAGCCGCTGAACATGGAAAAGGCCGGGTGTGATGCCCGGCCTTTTCGCTATGTGGCGTGCATCGGTGCGCTAGCGCCGCCGGGCGCGGATCGCGGCATCCTCGCGGCCGGCGATCAGACGGATCGCGCGGTCGGCCCCCTCGCCACCTTCCTGCGCGCCGGCACGCTGGGCGGCGTGGTAGAAGTCGAGCGCCTTGGCATAGTCGCCGCGCTGCTCGGCGCAGAGGCCCAGGTCGAAGCTGATCGAGGGGTTGCCGGGCAGCTCGTGCGCCAGCGCATCCCAGCCCGCGCACGCACCGCGCACGTCGCGCTTGGTCAGCTTGATCGCGTCCTTGAAGCGCTTCGCCTGGTCCTTGCTCATCCCCTTGTCGCTCTCGCGCACGCGCACGCGATAGGTAGAGACGGTCGGCGCGATGTCGCTGCGCACCTGGGCGCCGAGCGTGCGGACGCCGTCGGCGATCACATCCTCCACCGGCGCCGGGCGGCCGCCCTGCCCCTCGCACCAGCTCGTATCCTGCGAGAAGGGCTTGGTCGCCGAATAGACGATCCGGCCGTCGCGGTTGCGCAGGATGCGCAGGTCCGCCTTCAGCGTGACGATGCGGCGGCGGCAGCGCAGCTCGACATCTTCTTCCTTCACGCATTTGCCCTTGTCGTTCTTCTCGACGCACTTCTTCTCGCGCTTCTTGAAGGGCGATTCATCGACGCCGGTGGTGATGCCGCCGCTCAGCGAGCCCTCGGCATTGCCGCGGCCGCCGCCCATCAGGTCGAAATGCGTGCCCGACAGGCTCTGCTCGATCGCACGCGCAAGCGCGGAGCCGTCCTGCCCGCCGATCCGGTCGATCGAGATCGAGCGCAGCAGGCTTGCCTCGCGGCTGGGCGCGGCGAACTCGCCGGTGATCTCCACCACTTCGGCACGCGCAATACCCGCGACGAGCGCGGCGACGCCGATGGCGCCAAGAATTCGCTTCTTCATGATTCCCGATCCTTCCCCCAAAGGTTTCGGGACATTCGTTTACCATAGGAAACGATTCGGTACAGACCCCCCGTTAGCCCTCCCAATACTGGTCGCCGCAGGAGAGCGACTTAGGAGTCGGGTTGCATCCCCGTGACACCGATGCTAGTCGCGCGCCAACCCATAGGGGGCCGCGAGTTCGGCCCCCAATTCATATGGGTCCGAAACCCGAACCTCCGAGAGGAACCGAAACGCGTGGAGAATTCCGCCGGTATCCAGGCAAGCCTAAGCGGACGCTACGCTACCGCCCTGTTCGAGCTCGCACGTGATTCGAAGAGCCTGGCCCAGGTCGAGGCGAGCCTCGCCGCGGTTGCGCAGGCGCTCGCCGAATCGGCCGACTTCAAGGCGCTGACGACCAGCCCGCTGGTCGCTCGCGGCGCCGCCGCCAACGCCGTCGCCGGCGTTGCCAAGAGCCTCAAGCTCGACGGCACCACCGCGAACTTCCTCGGCGTGCTGGCCCAGAACCGCCGGCTGGGCCAGCTGCCCGCCGTGATCCGCGCCTTCCGCCAGCTCGCCGCCGCGCACCGCGGCGAGACGACCGCGGAAGTCACCTCGGCACATCCGCTTTCCACGGCCCAGGTCGATGCGCTCAAGCAGCAGCTGCGCACCCGCATCGGCCGTGACGTTTCCATCGACCTGTCGGTGGACCCCTCGCTCCTGGGCGGCCTGGTCGTGAAGATCGGCAGCCAGATGATCGACAGCTCGATCAAGACCCGTCTCAATTCCCTCGCGCAAGCGATGAAAGGCTGAAGGCTAGACAATGGACATCCGCGCCGCAGAAATCTCGAAGGTCATCAAGGACCAGATCGCCAATTTCGGCACCGAGGCCCAGGTCTCGGAGACCGGCCAGGTGCTCAGCGTCGGTGACGGCATCGCGCGCATCCACGGGCTGGACAATGTCCAGGCCGGCGAGATGGTCGAGTTCGCCAACGGCATCCAGGGCATGGCACTCAACCTCGAGGCCGACAATGTCGGCGTCGTGATCTTCGGCTCGGACGCCGAGATCAAGGAAGGTGACACCGTCAAGCGCACCGGCACGATCGTCGACGTGCCGGTCGGCAAGGGCCTGCTCGGCCGCGTCGTCGATGGCCTCGGCAACCCGATCGACGGCAAGGGCCCGATCGTCGCCGAGAAGCGCAGCCGCGTCGAAGTGAAGGCACCGGGCATCATCCCGCGCCAGTCGGTCAGCGAGCCGATGCAGTCGGGCCTCAAGGCGATCGACGCGCTTGTTCCCGTCGGCCGTGGCCAGCGCGAGCTGATCATCGGCGATCGCCAGACCGGCAAGTCGGCGGTCGCGATCGACACCTTCATCAACCAGAAGACGGTCAACGCCGGCACCGACGAGAAGAAGAAGCTCTACTGCGTCTACGTCGCCGTCGGCCAGAAGCGCTCGACCGTGGCGCAGCTCGTCAAGACGCTCGAAGAGAATGGCGCGATGGAATATTCCATCGTCATCGCCGCGACCGCTTCGGAGCCGGCCCCGCTGCAGTTCCTCGCGCCGTACACCGGCACCGCGATGGGCGAGTATTTCCGTGACAACGGCATGCACGCGCTGATCGTGTTCGACGATCTCTCGAAGCAGGCGGTCGCCTATCGCCAGATGTCGCTGCTGCTGCGCCGCCCGCCGGGCCGCGAAGCCTATCCGGGCGACGTCTTCTACCTGCACAGCCGCCTGCTCGAGCGCGCCGCCAAGATGTCGGACGCGAACGGGGGCGGTTCGCTCACCGCGCTGCCGATCATCGAGACGCAGGCGGGCGACGTGTCGGCCTACATCCCGACCAACGTGATCTCGATCACCGACGGCCAGATCTTCCTCGAGACCGACCTGTTCTTCGCGGGCATCCGCCCGGCGATCAACGTCGGCCTGTCGGTCAGCCGCGTCGGCTCGGCCGCGCAGACCAAGGCGATGAAGAAGGTGTCGGGCTCGATCAAGCTCGAGCTCGCCCAGTATCGCGAGATGGCCGCGTTCGCGCAGTTCGGTTCGGACCTCGACGCCTCGACCCAGAAGCTGCTCAACCGCGGCGCGCGCCTGACCGAGCTGCTCAAGCAGCCGCAGTTCTCGCCGCTGCCGTTCGAGGAGCAGACCGCGTCGATCTTCGCCGGCACCCAGGGCTTCCTGGACACCGTCGCAGTGCAGGACGTCGTGCGCTACGAGGCGGCGATGCTCGCCGACCTGCGTGCGAACCACGCCGGCATCCTGACCGCGATCCGCGACTCGAAGGATCTGAAGGACGATGTGCGCGACCAGCTCAAGGCTGCGCTCACCGCGTTCGCGAAGACCTTCGCGTAACCGACATACCGTCGTCACCCCGGCCTTGAGCCGGGGTCCCGCTCAAGACGACGGATCGAAGTAGCGGGACCCCGGGCCGAGCCCGGGGTGACGACAAGAGGAACAGAATGGCTAGCCTCAAGGCACTCAAGATCCGCATCGGCTCGGTGAAGTCGACGCAGAAGATCACCAAGGCGATGAAGATGGTCGCCGCCGCCAAGCTGCGCCGCGCGCAGGAGGCGGCCGAGGCCGGGCGCCCCTATGCCCAGCGCCTGGAGGCGGTCGTCGCCAGCCTCGCCAGCAAGGTGACGGTGAGCGAGAGCTCGCCCAAGCTGCTCGCGGGCACCGGCAAGGGCCAGGTCCACCTGCTCGTCGTTGCCACCTCGGATAAGGGCCTGGCCGGCGCGTTCAACACCAACATCGCCCGCCTCGCCCGCCGTCACGCCGAGAGCCTGATCGCGCAGGGCAAGACGGTGAAGATCTACACGATCGGCCGCAAGGGGCGCGCGCCGCTCAACCGGCTGTTCCCCAAGGACATCATCCACTCGGTCGAGCCGGGCGATCTCGGCAAACTGAGCTTTGCCGATGCCCGCGGCTATGCCGACGACATCATCGCCCGCTACGAAGCCGGCGAGTTCGACGTCGCGACCCTGTTCTACGCGCACTTCAAGTCGGTCCTGACGCAGGAGCCGACCGCGCAGCAGATCGTGCCCGTCAAGCCGCCGATCGTTGCCAACGCCAACATCACGTTGGGCGAATTGACCTCGGGTTCGGGGGCTGTCCCAGCTCCCACGCCGACCGCCGCGCCCGCCGCCGTCACCTATGAGCCCGACGAGGAATCGATCCTCGCCGACCTGCTGCCGCGCAACGTCGCGATCCAGCTGTTCCGCGCGATCCGCGAGAATGCGGCGTCGGAGCAGGGCTCGAAGATGACCGCGATGGACAACGCCACGCGCAACGCCGGCGACCTGATCAAGAAGCTCAACACGATCTACAACCGCCAGCGCCAGGCGGCGATCACCACCGAGCTGGTCGAGATCATCTCGGGCGCCGAGGCGCTCTGATGCGTGCCGCGCTTCCCCTCCTGCTGATCGTGGCCGCGGCCCCGCTCGCGGGCTGCGGCGGCGCGCATGATTCGGCCACGCGCAACGAGGAGCAGGCCGCCGCTGCCGAGCAGCGCGCGCCCGATCCCGAAAAGGTGATGGCCGAGCGCTGGGCCCAGATCTTCGCCGATCCCAAGGCGGCCGTCGCCGCGGCGAACGACTTCGGCTACAAGGTTCCGGGCTATCTGCCGGCGGGCAAGGACTTCGAGGCCAAGGGCGCGGTGACGCTGCCCGAAAAGCCGAAGGCGATCACCGTCGACAGCGGCTTCACCGCCAGCGGCGCGGCCGCCGACAAGCTCGATACGCTCGTCTTCACGTTCGACGTGCGCCACAAGGGCAAGGTCGATCGCGAGAGCGCCGAGGCCTATCGCTATCCGGTCCGCATCGTGCTCGGCTTCCTCGGCCGCTTCCAGGTCGGCCCGGGCGACACCATCCTGGGCGCGCTCCGCCGCCGCGAATCGGCTTCGGCCACGCTTCACGGCGTACCGGTGAAGGTCGACGCCCAGCCCATCGCCGGCGGCGATGCCAAGGACCGCCACATCACCGTGACTTTCACCCGCATCGGGGCTAGTGCCCCCGCCAATCAGACCCAAGGAAAGTAAGATGGCTACCGCAGCTCCGACCGCAGAGAAGCCCGCGCGCAAGCCGCGCGCCGCGAAGCCCAAGGCCGACGCGCCGGGCGCCGTTCCGGCTACCACCAACAATGTGGGCCGCATCAGCCAGGTGATCGGCGCCGTCGTCGACGTGTCGTTCGATGGCGGCACGCTGCCGGCCATCCTCTCGGCGCTCGAGACCGACAACAACGGCAACAAGCTCGTCCTCGAGGTTGCCCAGCATCTCGGCGAGAACACCGTGCGCACGATCGCGATGGACGCGACCGAGGGCCTGACCCGCGGCCAGACCGTGACCGACACCGGCTCGCAGATCCGCGTGCCCGTCGGCCCGAAGACGCTCGGCCGCATCCTCAACGTCATCGGCGAGCCGATCGACGAGCGCGGCCCGGTGAACGCCGAGCAGACCGCGCCGATCCACGCCGAGGCACCGCTCTTCGTCGACCAGTCGACCGACAGCGCGATCCTGGTCACCGGCATCAAGGTCATCGACCTGCTCGCCCCGTACGCGAAGGGCGGCAAGATCGGCCTGTTCGGCGGCGCCGGCGTGGGCAAGACCGTGCTCATCCAGGAGCTGATCAACAACATCGCCAAGGGCCATGGCGGCACCTCGGTGTTCGCCGGCGTCGGCGAGCGTACCCGCGAGGGCAACGATCTCTATCACGAGTTCCTCGACGCGGGCGTCATCGCCAAGGACGCCGACGGCAACGCGCAGTCGGAGGGCTCGAAGGTCGCGCTGGTCTATGGCCAGATGAACGAGCCGCCGGGCGCCCGTGCCCGCGTCGCGCTGTCGGGCCTGACGATCGCCGAATATTTCCGCGACGTCGAAGGCCAGGACGTGCTGTTCTTCGTCGACAACATCTTCCGCTTCACCCAGGCGGGCGCCGAAGTGTCGGCACTGCTCGGCCGCATTCCGTCGGCCGTGGGCTACCAGCCGACCCTGTCGACCGACATGGGCGCGCTGCAGGAGCGCATCACCTCGACCAACAAGGGCTCGATCACCTCGGTGCAGGCCGTGTACGTCCCCGCCGACGATCTTACCGATCCGGCGCCGGCCACGTCGTTCGCCCACCTCGACGCGACGACCGTGCTCAACCGCGCGATCTCGGAGCTCGGCATCTATCCGGCGGTGGATCCGCTCGATTCGACCAGCCGCGTGCTCGAGCCGCGCGTCGTCGGCCAGGAGCATTACGAGACGGCCCGCGCCGTCCAGTCGATCCTGCAGAAGTACAAGTCGCTGCAGGACATCATCGCCATCCTCGGCATGGACGAGCTCTCGGAAGAGGACAAGCTGACCGTCTCGCGCGCACGCAAGATCCAGCGCTTCCTGTCGCAGCCGTTCCACGTCGCCGAAGTGTTCACCGGCATTCCGGGCGCGTTCGTGCAGATCGAGGACACGATCCGCTCGTTCAAGGCGGTGGTGAACGGCGAGTATGACCACCTTCCCGAGGCGGCCTTCTACATGGTCGGCGGCATCGACGACGCCGTCGCCAAGGGCAAGAAGCTGGCCGAAGACGCGTGATGCTCACGCTGGCGGCGATGATCGGCGGGTTCGCGGCGCAAGCCGCGCCTGCCTCGCCGCCGCTGGCGGAGGTCCTGCCGCGTGCCGCCGCGTTTTGCGGAAGCATGACGGAAGCCGAGAAGATCACCACGCCGAACGGCGCGGAACTCTATGCGCCCGACAATGCGCTGCCGGTCATGTCGCCCGGCGTGGCGAGCAGGAACCGGTCGATCAAGCCGCTCTCCACCGCGCCCGCTTTGGTCCAGCGCTTCATCGCGACGGGCCAGGCGAGCCGCCCCTACCGGGTCGATAGCGCATTCCGCTTCCCGGCCGCCTCGGGCGAAGCCTGGGTGATCCTGTACAGCGGCGCGGCCTGCGACCTGTTCGTCACCGGATCGGCCCAGCCGCTCGACCCGCTGGTCCAGGCGCTGGCGACCGGGCTGGAAGGCCAGGGCTGGCGCACGCTCCGATACACCGCCGCGACCACGGCGATGCCGCTGTCGCAGCGGGTGATGCTGCAGACGGCGCCGAAGCCCGGCGCAGCCGCGCACGGCACGCGCGCGATGCTGCAATGGCTGGCCCCGGCCGTCGCCCAGAGCGATGGGGTGCAGCTCGAGATCAACTACATGTCGGGGGACATTGCCGCGCAACAGCCGGCCCCCGCGCAGAAGCCCTAGGAAACAAGCATGTCGCTCCACTTCGAACTCGTCACGCCCGAAAAGCTCCTCCGCTCGGAGGAAGTGCACATGGTCGTCGTCCCCGGCAGCGAGGGCGATTTCGGCGTGCTCGAGGGGCATGCCCCGCTGATGTCGACGATCCGCGACGGCAATCTCGAGATCTACCGCGACGGCGCCACGACGCCCGAGACGATCCGCATCGAGGGCGGCTTCGCCGAAGTGAACGAGAAGGGCCTCACCGTCCTCGCCGAAAAGGCGGGCTGAGCCCATGCCGGCGCGGCTGCCCCTGTTCGCAGCCGCGCTCGCGCTCCCGTCGGCTGCGGCGCTCCCGCCGGTTTTCGCCGACGCCCAGTCGACTGCGCCCGCCGCGCTCGATCAGCGCGTTGCCGAGCTTGCATCCGGCTTCTGCATCGATGTCTTGTCGAGAAGCGTGACGCTGCCCGAGCCCGGCGATGCCGAGACGGCGCTCTTCGCGCGCTACGGGATCCAGCCCGGCATGCCCGACGCGGCGCTGACCGCGCTCGGCCGGCAGGGCACCAGCCTTATCTCGAACGCGACGCTTGCATCCGGCACCGCTACCGACGGCGCCTTCGCGATCGCGCTGGGCGGCGCCGCCGGCCCGAGCTGCCGCATCATCGTCTACAAGGCGCCGACAAGCCGGCTCGTCGTGCGCAGCAGCTGGGAGAAGATGGCCAGCCCGGCCTTTGCGTGGAAGGCATTGCCGCCCCCGCCCCAGCCGCCCGCCATGCTTCGGCTGATGGCGGCGAAGCGGCGCCCCGGCGGATCGCCCTATCTCGCCACCCTGATCGCGCCGATGGCCCCGGGGGAGATCGCGATGATCGTCTCGGTCGCCGCGATTCCGCCCAATGTCACGCTGCCGCAGGGCTTTTGACGGCGCAGCGCCGCGGTCCGGGAGCTACTCCGTCACGCGGTGATATTCCCAGATGATCGACTTGCTGCCGTCGGCCAGCGCGATTTCGGCCATCAGCGTGTCGCCGTCGCGCCAATAGCGCACGCGCTGCGGATAATCGTGCGTGCGGTTCTCGAAGCTGACCGCCAGCGCGGCGACATCGTCCGGCCGCGCGCGGAAATCGGCGGGTGCCTGGCCGCGCGGCTCGGCATGGAACACCCAGCCGGCGCCGTCGCGGCGAATCTCCATCTTCTCCTCGGGCGTGATCGTCCGCTCGCGGCGCGTCACGCTGGTGCCGCGCATCCCGTCCGCCGTCGGCACCCAGGTCTCGCAAATGGTGCCGGGCACCGGCGGATGCGGCAATGTGCACCAGCTGCCGGCCAGCCAGGCGAAGGGCGGTTCCTGCTGCTGCTGCGCCGGGGGCGGGATCGGGGCCGGCCCCAGCGCCAATGCCATGACGATCGCGATCATCCGTCGATCCTCCCTGCGGATCCGCCGCCCTGCGCGGAGCATTGCTATAGGCGATGTTTACCGAACCTGCACCTCTTCCAGTCCAATCCGTAACTGCACGGGGGTTACCGGGTTAGGTAAATATCAAGCCTTGGCCGCTAACGCTCTGCAACCGAGGGGACATTGGATTCTGATGAGCGCTTTCGGACGACGCAGCGGAATGGGTGGGGCGCCGGGCAACAGGCCGGCCTTCGGCGTCGCGCGCCCGATGCAGGGCGGCGGACCGCTTCCCCGCCCGACCGATCCCGCGCCGCTCGGCGGCGAGCAATTCCCGCCGGTCAATTCGGTGCCGCTGCCCGGCCAGGGCGCCGCCGATCCGATGGCCGAGCGCGATCCCAGCGGCCCCAGCGCCGCCAATGCCGATGCGCTGCAGCGCCTCGCCGATCGCCAGGCCGCGTCGGGCGATGCCGGCAATTCGCGGATGGAGGGCTTCGAGGCCTCGATCCACCGCATCAAGGAACAGGTCCTCCCCCGCCTGCTCGAGCGCGTCGACCCCGAGGCCGCCGCGACGCTGAGCAAGGACGAGCTGGCCGAGGAATTCCGCCCGATCATCGGCGAAGTGCTCGCCGAGCTGAAGCTGACCCTGAATCGCCGCGAGCAGTTCGCGCTCGAGAAGGTGCTGGTCGACGAGCTGCTCGGCCTCGGGCCGCTCGAAGAGCTGCTCAGCGACCCGGCCATCTCGGACATCATGGTCAACGGCCCCGAGCAGACCTTCATCGAGCGCAAGGGCCGGCTCGAGCTCGCCAACATCCAGTTCCGCGACGAGGAGCATCTGTTCCAGATCGCGCAGCGCATCTGCAACTCGGTCGGTCGCCGCGTCGACCAGACCACGCCGCTGGCCGACGCCCGCCTCAAGGACGGCAGCCGCGTCAACGTGATCGTGCCGCCGCTCTCCCTGCGCGGCACGGCGATCTCGATTCGTAAATTCTCGGCCAAGCCGATCACGCTCGACATGATGGCCCAGGGCGGGTCGATGTCGCAGAAGATGGCGACCGCGCTCAAGATCGCCGGCGCCAGCCGCTTCAACATCGTCATCTCGGGCGGCACCGGCTCGGGCAAGACGACGATGCTCAACGCCCTGTCGAAGATGATCGACCCGGGCGAGCGCGTGCTGACGATCGAGGACGCGGCCGAGCTCCGGCTGCAGCAGCCGCACTGGCTGCCGCTCGAAACCCGCCCGCCGAACCTCGAGGGCCAGGGCGAGATCACCATCCGCGATCTCGTGAAGAACTCGCTGCGTATGCGCCCGGATCGCATCATCCTGGGCGAAATCCGTGGCTCCGAGTGCTTCGACCTGCTCTCGGCAATGAACACCGGCCATGACGGCTCGATGTGCACGCTCCACTCCAACTCCCCGCGCGAATGCCTGGCGCGTATGGAGAACATGGTGATGATGGGCGACATCAAGATGCCCAAGGAAGCGATCTCGCGTCAGATCGCCGACTCGGTCGACCTGATCGTCCAGGTGAAGCGCCTGCGCGACGGCTCTCGTAGGGTCACCAACGTCACCGAAGTGATCGGCATGGAAGGCCCGGTGATCGTCACCCAGGAGCTGTTCAAGTTCGAGTATCTCGACGAGAGCGCCGACGGCAAGATCATCGGCGAGTACCGCTCGATGGGCCTGCGCCCCTATACACTCGACAAGGCGCGCCAGTACGGCTTCGACCAGGCGCTGCTCGAGGCGTGCCTCTGATCGCCTGACCGGCTAGGGTTCGCCCGTGCTGCCGTTTCTCCTGCCCCTGGCGCTTGCCGCCGCTGCGCCCGCCGGCGATCCGCCCGCCGACGGCATCGCGCTCTCGCCTGACAGCGAGGCGCGCTGGATCGCCTTCGACCTGACGCCGTCCAACCAGATCCGCTTCGAGGCGGTGCTCAATGGCCGCCCGGTGCGCGCGGTGCTCGACACCGGACTGACCAACACGATCGCCACGCAGGATTTCGCCACCCGTGCCCGCCTCGCCATCGGCCGCAGCCAGCGCGCGCTGGCTATCGGCGGCGGCGTCGAGGTTGCCTGGGCGCCCGGCGGCACGCTGGTGATCGGCGGACTCACCCGGCGCGGCGGGCGCATCGCCATCCCCAACGCGCCCGGGCAGGACCGGTTCGGCGCCGACCTGCTGATCGGCAGCGACGTGCTGAGCTGCTGTGCGCTCGACATCGACTATGCCGTGCGCCGCTTCCGCATCCTGCCGAGCGGCCGCATGCCCTTCACCGGCCACACCGCCCCGCTTGCGCTCCAGCGCGATTCGGGCGTGCCGGTCACCGAGATCAGGCTGGGCGGCGCGCGGCTGCGCCCGATGATCGTCGATACCGGCGACGGTGCCTCGGTGACGCTGAGCCGTGCCGCCTGGACCTCGGCCCAGTATCGCGGCGCCACGCTCACCACCACGCTCGGCTGGGGGATCGGCGGCGCATTGGTGAGCGAGGCCGCGGTGATCCCGGGCTTCGCGCTTGCCGGCGCGCCGCTGCCCGAGACCGAGCTGCGCATCGAGGGCGAGGGCGGCTATTCGGCGGAGGCGGGCGCGGCCGGGCGGATCGGCACCGGGCTGCTGCTGCGCTACCGCGTGCTGCTCGATCCCAGGGCCGGCCGCATGGTCCTGCAGCCCGGCACGCTCGCGGGCGCGCCGGTGCTGCGCTCGACCAGCGGGCTGCTGCTCGGCGCCGAGGGCACGCATCTGCGCGTCCTCCACGTCATGCGCGGCTCCCCCGCCGCCGACGCCGGCTGGCATGAGGGGGAGACGATCTGCCAGGCCGATGGCGCCTCCGTCGCCGGCCGCCCGATCGAATGGAGCGCGGGCGCGCCGGGGCGGGTGGTGAAGCTCGGCCTGTGCGACGGCCGCGAACGCAGCCTCACGCTGCGCAAATTCTACTAGGCGGGAAGCACCCCGCGCGCTGCCTCTGCGGCGAACCGTTCGCTCCATTCGGAGAGCAGGCCGTAGAACGCGTCACCCTCCAGCCACTGCTCCGCGATAGAATTGGCGGTGTCCTCGGGCGATTCCAGGTTCTGGAATGCGATCAGGCGGACCTTCGACCCGATGTCGAACTGCAGGATGTAGCTGCCGTCGTCGAAGGCCTGGTCGCCATCGGGCGCCCACTGGATCTTGCTGTTGTGGATGCAGTCGCCGAATTCCGATGCCGTCAGGTCGAAATAACGGTCTCGTTTCGTGTCGCGGTAGAGCGCATCGAGGAACGCGTCGACGATCGCTGGCGCGCGCACGTCCGAGAGGAACGGCACCTGGTGCGTTCCGCGCCGCCAGACCCGATTGTTCACTTCGTCGAACGAGCAATCGAGCAGCGTGGCGGACGGTTTCCGCACGCCGTAGCGCTTGCCGCCGACATGGACCACGAACCAGCCGAGCCCGCGGGGCTGGCCCGGCAGCAGCTGCGTGATCCCGCTCTCGATCGCGAACGAACCCTGGTCCCCGACAAGCATCTTCAACCTCCCGCACCCTTCCCGGTCATGCCCTCACCGCAGGTTCAGCGCCACGCTTACCAGGATCACCGCGAACAGCATCGCCATCACCTGGATCAGCGACCAGGGCACATAGCCGACATCGTCGATCCGCTTGCGCTTGCGCCGGCGGTGCTCGCCCAGCCCGCTGACCACCGCGACCACTGCCGCGCCTGCCGCGCCCAGCCATAATTGTTGTTGCATCGCCTCGATAAACCCCCAAATGCGCGCACGACATCTAGGGAGCGAATTCGCATGCGCCAGACCCTGACCCTCCTCGCCGTGCTCACCACCGCGGTCGCCGTGGCCAGCGTCGCCACCGGCGCGCCCCGGATGCCGCGCCAGACGATCGCCGACGCGGTCGCCTCGCCCACTCGCACGCCGGCGAATGTCGTGCGCGACCAATATCGCCATCCGGTCGACACGCTCACCTTCTTCGGGGTGAAGCCGGCCAGCACCGTGGTCGAGATCTGGCCCGGCGGTGGCTGGTATACCGAGATTCTGGCGCCGCTTACCCGCGCAAAAGGCACGTATTACGCCGCGATCGGCCCCGATTTCCCGAACGGCGGCAGGGCAGTCGAGACGCTCAAGGCCAAGGACCCAGCCCTCTACGGCCATGCCAAGCTCGTCGCCTTTCCAGCACAGGCCGGCCAGCCCAGGGTGCCCGACGGCAGCGCGGACATCGTCCTGACCTTCCGCAACGTCCATAACTGGCGGATGGGCTACAAGCGCGGCGACGTCGACTATTCGCCCGAGGCCTTCCGCCAGATGTTCGCGATGCTCAAGCATGGCGGCGTGCTGGGCATCGAGGACCACCGCCTGCCCGAGGGCGCCAGCGCCGAGCGCGAGAAATCGAGCGGCTATATCAAGGTGTCGACCGTGCGCCGCCTGGCCGAGCAGGCCGGCTTCCGCTTCGCCGGCGCGTCCGAGGTCAACGCCAATCCGCGCGACACCGCCGATTGGCCGCAGGGGGTGTGGACGCTGCCGCCGACCTACACGCTCAAGGACGTCGACCGCGCGAAGTACGCCGCGATCGGCGAGAGCGACCGGATGACGCTCAAGTTCCGGAAACCCTGAGCCAATTTCCACCAAAGCGGCGGCGACTCAACGCAGCGTTAACCAATTCGGGTTACGCCTGAAACGTGCCACGCCGTATTCGAACCCTTCTGTCGGTCCTCCGCGAGGAAGTAGACAGCTACGCCGCGACCAGCGAGGAGATCGCTGCGCGCACCAATCTGCTTGCGCTGAACGCCGCGATCGAGGCCGCCCGCTCGGGCGAGGCAGGGCGCGGCTTTTCGGTGGTGGCGCAGGAAGTGAAGGCGCTGGCGCAGCAGGCGCGCGGCGCCTCGATCGAATTCCGCTCCGAAGTGCGCGAGCGCCTGTCGATGGGCGCCAGCATCGCCGACGAGATGGTCAGCGAGATCGAGGGCACCCGGCTGGTCGAGCTCGCCCAGGCGCTGATCCAGAACGTCACCCGCCATCTCTATGGCCGCAGCATCGATCTGCGCGTGCTCGCGTCCGATGCCGAAGTGATCGCCGCGCTCGAGGATCCCTCGCCCGAGACGATCGCCGCGGCCGATGCCCGGCTGGCGATGCTCACCGCGATCTCGCCCTATTACGTCAACGCCTTCCTCGCCAATGACCGCGGCAAGGTGATCGCCGCTTCCGATCCGCATGCGCGCGTGCGCGGCGTCGATCTGTCGGAAGCGCCGCAATATCTCAACGCGATCCGCAGCCACCGCCGCGACGAATGGTTCACCGACGAAGTGTGGCTGAACCCCTATTCGGACCACCGCGCCGTGCTCGTCTTCGTCACCGGCGTGCGCCCGCGCGGGCGCGACGGCCGGCCGATCGGCGCCTTCTATCTCGAGTTCGACTGGGAAGGGCATATCCCCGCTATCATCTCGGACCGCTCGCTGTTCGGCGAGCGCGACTGGTCGCGCACCACCATCTCGATCGTCGACCAGGCCGACAAGATCATCGCCAGCTCGGCGGGCAAGCGGCACGGCGAGCATATCGCGCTGCCGCCCAATGCAGTGCGCGGCGCCGAAGTGCGCGGCGACAACACGATCGCCTTCGCCAGCGCCAGCGAATATCACGGCTTTACCGGGCTCGGCCTGCGCTGCGTGATCGAGCAGAAGATGCCGACGCTCGAGGAAATCCGCGCGGCGCTGGGCGGGCTCAGGGCGCGGCGCTAGCCTTCGATGACTTTCGACTTGGGTCGGGCTTTGGTTTAGCCTTGGAACTCACCTTGTCCTGCCCCGCGGCATGCAGCCGCATGCTCCGCGCGGCTGAAGCCTCCGCGTCTGCAAGCGCTTCGCCCCATTCGCCGGTTTCTTCCTGAATGACGGTGTAGACTGCGATCATCAGCGACCGGACAAGCGTGAATCCCTGCGTAACCAATGTCCCGTCGGGCGCGGTGAGATAGCGGACGCGCCATTCCTGCCAATCGAGGAAGAAGCCATTGACCAAGCGCTCGATTTCATATTGCGCCTTCACCGCGCGAACATGACCGTCGGTGCCGCCGAAGAGTTGATTTCCCGCAAACATGGAAGCCGCCACGGCAAGCAGCACATAGCCCCATTTCGCCAACCCCATCGATGCAGGCCACGCAGCTTCGACCAACGGGCAAAGCAGGCCAAGACTGCCGGATATGTAAGCGGCCGTGCGAAAAGCGCCGGCGGCGCTACGCCGACCGATCCGAAGCCCGTAATAATAGTCGATCTCGGCCTGGAACAACGTCGTCGCCGCCTTGGCAACCGCCTCCATCGACGCTGGAATATCGCCCGGTGCCCAGGTACGGGCCTCCAGGCTGGCAATGAAATTCGTGACTCGCTTGGGATGCTCTATCGGGGTGTCGCTCGACTTGCGGGCACGCTGTGCGGCCCATGTCAGCACGCCGCCGCTCCCCATCAGGCTCGCGCCGATCCCGACGGCGGGAAGCAGGTCCAGGGAGACCACGGACATCTCCCCGGCCCCTTATTTCGCCAGCTTCTCGATCTTGTCCTGCAGCCGGGCGAGCTCGGCCTTCAGCGCCGAGACATCGTCGTCGCCGCCCGTGGCTGGAGTCGGCGCAGCAGGGGCGCCGGGAGTGCCCGGGGTCGCGCCGGGCTTGAACGCCTGGGTCGCCGCTTCGAAGATTTCCAGGTTGCGCTTGGCCATCTCGGCGAAGGGCGAGTTGGCGAACGCGCCCTCGACCGCCGACTTGAACTGCTGCTGGTTGCGGCGGAAGCTCTCCATCGAGGCCTCCAGATAGCCCGGCACCATCGCCTGCATGCTGTCGCCATAGAGCGCGATCAGCTGGCGCAGGAAGTTGACCGGCAGCATGGTCTGGCCGCGCTGCTCCTCTTCCATGATGATCTGGGTGAGGACATTGTGGGTGATGTCCTCCTCGGTCTTGGCATCGACGACCTTGAAGTCGCGGCCCTCCCGCGTCATCGCCGCCAGATGGTCGAGCGTGATGTAGGACGAAGTTTCGGTGTTGTAGAGTCGCCGGTTCGCGTACTTCTTGATGATGACCGGACCAGTGCCTGCAGCGCTCTTTTTCATCTAAGGCCCCCGAGTGAGTGAAACATATCTATCATCGTTTCATTCTGCGGCGCAACACGGACCGCGCCCCCTGCCGCTGTTCCTTTCGCTGTTGCGCAGCGAGACTGCAGCATCGCCCGAGCGCAGGGCCGCCGCACTCGCCGGATTGAAGGCCTATCAGGAAGCCGAAAGGCCGCCGGAACGCGCGCCGAAGCCCGTGATCGCGACCGCCGGGCGCGCCTGCCTGCGCGATTACGGCGGCAGCGGGCCGCCGGTCGTGTTCGTTCCTTCGCTGATCAATCCGCCCTTCATCCTCGACCTCGCCCCGGGCAATTCGCTGCTCGAATGGCTGGCGACTCAAGGGATTCGTCCGTTGCTGGTCGATTGGGGCACGCCGGAGCCGGAGGATCGCGACCAGGGCATCGACCACCATGTCGGCGAGTTGCTGCTGCCGCTCCTCGACTCGCTCGGCGCGCCCGCGCTGCTCGCCGGCTACTGCCTGGGCGGCACGCTGGCGATGGCCGCGGCGGCGCTCCGCCCGGTCCGCGGGCTGGTGACGATCGCCGCGCCGTGGCGCTTCCGCCGCTATGGCGATTTCGCGCGTGCAGCCATTGCGGCGCAATGGGAAGCCGCCCAGCCCGCCTGCGCCCGGCTCGGGCTCGTGCCGATGGAAGTGCTCCAGGCCGGCTTCTGGCAGCTCGACCCCGCGCGCACGATCGCCAAGTTCGAGCGGTTCGGCCGCCTCGCGCCCGGCAGCGACCAGGCCCGCGCCTTCCTCGCGCTCGAGGATTGGGCCAATGCCGGCGCGCCGCTCACCTATGCCGCCGGCGCGCAGATGTTCGAGCGCTTCTTCCGCGACGATCGCCCGGGCATGGGCCGCTGGTGGGTGAACGGCACGCGCGTGGTCCCCGCCCGCCTCGCCTGCCCAGCGCTCGAGCTGCTCTCGACCACCGATCGCATCGTCCCCGCCGCCACCGCCGCGGGGCTGGCCGAGCGGCGCAGCCTCGCGCTCGGCCATGTCGGGATGATCGTCGGGGGCCGCGCCCGGACAATGGTCTGGGAGCCACTGCGCGACTGGTTTCTTGCCGCAGCGCACACTAGATAGCGCCCAAACAAAACCGACCACCCGCAGGAGTCCGATCCCATGGCCAACCCGACCGACGTCGTCATCACCGCCGCCAAGCGCACCCCCGTCGGCAGCTTCCTCGGCGCCTTTGCCGGCACGCCCGCGCACGAGCTGGGCCGCATCGCGATCGAGGCCGCGCTCGAGCAGGCCGGGGTGAAGGGCGAGGAAGTGAGTGAAGTCATCCTCGGCCAGGTGCTCACTGCGGCGCAGGGCCAGAACCCCGCCCGCCAGGCCTCGATGGCCGCCGGCGTGCCCAAGGAAGTGCCGGCGTGGAGCGTGCAGCAGGTCTGCGGCTCGGGCCTGCGCGCCGTCGCGCTTGCCGCGCAGGCGATCCAGACCGGCGACTCCACGATCGTCGTCGCCGGCGGCCAGGAGAGCATGTCGCTCGCCAACCATGCCCAGGCGCTGCGTGCCGGCGCCAAGATGGGCGACGTCACCCTGGTCGACACGATGATCAAGGACGGCCTGACCGACGTGTTCAACGGCTATCACATGGGGATCACGGCGGAGAACCTGGCCGAGCAATACCAGGTCACCCGCGCCGAGCAGGACGAGTTCGCCGTCGCCAGCCAGAACAAGGCCGAGGCTGCCCGCGCCGCCGGCCGCTTCAAGGACGAGATCGCGCCGGTCACGATCAAGGGCCGCAAGGGCGACACGGTCGTTTCCGATGATGAATATATCCGCGCCGGCGCCACTGTGGATAGCGTCGCGGGCCTGCGTCCCGCGTTCAAGAAGGACGGCACCGTCACCGCCGCCAACGCCTCGGGCCTCAACGACGGCGCCGCCGCGCTGGTGGTGATGAGCCGCGCCGAGGCCGAGAAGCGCGGCTCGCCGATCCTGGCGACGATCAAGAGCTGGGCGACCGCCGGCGTCGATCCCTCGGTCATGGGCATCGGCCCCGTCCCGGCGTCGAAGAAGGCACTCGAAAAGGCCGGCTGGACGATCGCCGATCTCGACCTGATCGAAGCCAATGAGGCCTTTGCCGCCCAGGCGCTGTCGGTCGGCAAGGAGCTCGGCTGGGACGCGAGCAAGGTCAACGTCAATGGCGGCGCGATCGCCATCGGCCACCCGATCGGCGCCAGCGGCGCGCGCGTGCTCACGACGTTGCTCTACGAGATGGCCAAGCGCGACGTGAAGAAGGGCCTCGCCACGCTGTGCATCGGCGGCGGCATGGGAATCGCGATGTGCGTGGAGCGGTGAAACCGTTTCCCGATTGTTTCTAAAATCAAATGCGCCTTAGTGTATTATTGCACTAAGGCGCATTATGAATGTTACATTAACCCGACCTCGCATTGTAATATCCCTTCGCTCGCGTCGCATTTTTGCAACACATCGCGCAGAAACACCGCGTTGCAACATATTTCGCAATATATCGGCTTGTCAGCACGCCTTCGTGACGGCGTGATGTCCTCTTCGGGCATTCCGCTCGTAGGGGCTAAGACATGAAGATGAAGCATCTGCTGAGTGCTACGGCGCTCGCAGGATCTCTGATCGCCATTCCGAGCGCGTGGGCGCAGGACGCCGCGCCGCAGACGGACCAGAGCGCAGAAACCCCGACGCAGGACACCATCCTCGTCACCGGCTCGCGCATCCGCCGCCCCGACCTGGAGTCGACGGTGCCGGTCGCCACCCTCAAGGGTGAGGACATCTACAAGCAGGCGAACACCAACCTGGGTGAGACGCTGAACAACCTGCCGCAGCTCCGCAGCACGTTCGCGCAGCAGAACCCAGGCCTGGGCATCGGCATCGCCGGCCTCAACCTGCTCGATCTTCGCGGCCTCGGCGTGCAGCGCACCCTGGTGCTGGTCAACGGCCGCCGCCACGTTCCGGGCGACATCCAGAACACCGCCTCGGCAGTCGACATCAACTCGATCCCGACCGACCTGGTCGAGCGCGTCGAAATCGTGACGGGCGGTAACTCGGCCGTGTACGGTTCGGACGCCATCGCGGGCGTCGTGAACTTCGTGCTGAAGGACAATTTCGACGGTGCGCAGATCCGCGCCGGCGCCGCACTCCCCGAGTTCGGTTCGGGCGGCAGCCACTATGTCAACGGCATCTTCGGCAAGAACTTCGCCGATGGCCGCGGCAACGTCGCGATCGCCGGCGAATACACCGTGCAGGACCGTCTGTTCGGCTCGCAGATCCCCTGGCTGCGCAACTCGAACGGCTTCATCACCAATGACGTCGACGGCGCTGGCCTGACCAACGGCAGCGACGGCATTCCGGACACCGTGTTCGCGCGCAACATCCGCACGACCACGATCTCGCGCTACGGCCTGATCCCGATCGTCGAGACCCGCAACGCTGCGGCGCCCTGCGGCACCGGCATCGCCAGCGGCACCGGCGTTCGCACCAACTACAACTGCAACTACCTGTTCGACTCGCTCGGCAACCTGGTGCAGCAGACCGGCAACCGCGTCGGCAGCGGCCCGACCGGCACGTTCATCGGCGGCAACGGCGACAACAACCGCGAAGATCGCCTGCTCTCGATCATGCCGATGAACAATCGCTACACGGCGAACCTGATCGGCCACTACGAGTTCAGCGACGCGGCAACGCTGTTCGTCGAAGCCAAGTATGCGCGCGCGCATACCCAGGGTTCGAACTCGGGCCCGGCGTTCAACCAGGGCTTCAACCAGACCTACGCCGACTATCGCGCCAACTACCGCCTGGACAATCCGTTCCTGAGCGCGTCGGCACGCACCACCATCGCCAATGCGATCCTCGCTTCGGGCAGCAACACCGGCCTGACCGGCGGCGCGGCGCTGAGCGCGGCGGACATCGCGGCGATCGCCAACGGCACCTATCGCTTCACGCTGGCCCGCAACTTCACCGATCTCGGCATTCGTGACGAAGATACGGTGCGCGAGACCTACCGTGTCGTGGTTGGCCTGCGCGGTGACCTCACCCCGCACGTGAACTACGAAATCTCGGCGAACTATGGCCGCACCAACGAGGACGTGAAGATCCTCGGCAACGTCAACGTGCAGCGCCTGATCCTGGCGCAGGACGCTGGCATCGATCCGGCCAACCCGGGTGCAGGCATCCAGTGCCGTTCGAAGTTCGATCCGGCGGCGCGCGGCGTCGTTGCGGACGTCGACGGCGTGGCGAACTCGTACCTCGCAGCCGACATCGCGGCCTGCGTTCCGTACAACCCGTTCGGCGGCCTGAACAACGATGCAGCGCGTAACTACATCGTCAACAACTCGGGCGATCACGGCCACATGAGCCAGATCGACGTCACCGGCTTCGTCTCGCTCGACACCGGCGGCTTCTTCAAGCTCCCGGGTGGTGCGGTCTCGCTGGTTCTCGGCGGCGAATGGCGCCGTGAAGACGCGAACTTCAAGGCTGATCCGGACATCGAGGCGGGCCTGACCTTCCTCAACGCCCTGCAGACCTTCAACCCGCCG
This sequence comes from Sphingomonas sp. KR3-1, assembly GCF_040049295.1. Classification (NCBI taxonomy): domain Bacteria; kingdom Pseudomonadati; phylum Pseudomonadota; class Alphaproteobacteria; order Sphingomonadales; family Sphingomonadaceae; genus Sphingomonas; species Sphingomonas sp. KR3-1. Next base: position 2,418,537 of record NZ_JBDZDQ010000001.1, on the reverse strand, counting down.
ACGGCGCAGGTCACCGAAGGCTTCGGCGAGCTCAACATCCCGCTCCTGAAGGACATGCCGTTCTTCAAGAGCCTGAGCCTCAGCGGTGCAGCCCGCGTGTCGAAGTACAACTCGGCATATGGCGACACCGGCACGACCTGGGCGTGGAACTTCGGCGGTGAATGGGCTCCGATCCCGGATATCCGTTTCCGTGCGAACTACGGTAAGGCGGTGCGCGCACCGAACTACACCGAGACCCAGGCGCCGTTCGGCCAGAACTTCGCTCCGGGCTTCCTCGATCCGTGCAACTCGGGCCGCATCGGTGCGGGTACCGCGCAGCGCGTGACGAACTGCCAGGCAGCGCTGGGCGCGAACATCAACAACGCGGACTTCCAGAGCCTCACCAACCTCGGCTACTCGCTCGAGATCCTCACCGGCAGCAACCCGCTGCTCAAGGCTGAGACCTCGAAGTCGCTGACCGTCGGTGCGGTGCTGACCCCGCGCTTCATCCCGGGCTTCGACCTGACCGTCGACTATTACGACATCAACGTGGAGAACGTGATCTCGACTGCCAGCGCGCAGACGATCGTCAACCTCTGCTACGATGAAGGTCAGTTCTGTAACCTGTTCCAGCGCAACAACACTGCAACCACGGGTCCGGCCGGCGAGCGTCCGGGTCAGATCCTGCAGGGTTCGCTGATCCAGGCCGGTCTGAACTTCGCGTCGCTCAAGCGTCGCGGCATCGACTTCCAGATGAACTACAACCACGCGATCAGCTCGAACGCGCGGTTGACGGCAAGCCTGTATTACACGCACCAGCTGAAGAACAGCAACTACACCGACCCGACGCGTCCGGCATTCGAGAGCCGTGTTCTCGGCCAGCTGGGCGATCCGCAGGATGAAGTTGTGTTCCGCACCGACCTGACCGTTAACAAGTTCAAGTTCGGCTATGGCGCGCACTATATCGGCCCGATGCTGACCACGGCCTATTCGAACATCTACTCGATCAACGGCAATCCGCCGGCGAACGAGGACGTGATCGACATCCGTCAGTATCCGTCGGTTCTTTACCACAACCTGCGCTTTGGCGTTCAGCTCGGCGCGACCTCGGACAACCGCAAGGGCTTCGAGTGGTTCGGTGGTATCGACAACGTCGCCGACAAGCACCCGCCGCTCGGCTCGACCGCGGTCGGCTCGGGCAGCGCGATCTATGACATCATGGGTCGTACCTTCTACACGGGTGTCCGCGCGACGTTCTGATCGTCGGATAACCTTGCTACTCCGGGGGGACGAAGGCACTGCCTTCGTCCCCTTTTTCTTGGGCATGGGATCGGAACGCAGCCGATGACGGCAATCGAAACTGCATATCGCAAGGTGTCCGCAGGCCAGCCCGCCGAGGGTCAGGCGATGCTCGAGGCGGCGGGCCGGGCCGGCGACGCCAGTGCGCTGGCCGAGCTCGCCGTATGGCACCTGGCCGGCAGCATCGTCCCGCGCGATCTTCCCGCCGCGCGGGCGCTGCTGAAGCGCGCGGTCGCGATCGGCCATGTCGATGCCGCGCTGATGGAGATCGCGCTCACCGCCAATGGCAGCGGCGGCGCACCGGACTGGCCCGCCGCGCTCGCACTGCTGCGCCAGGCCGCACCGGGCGATCCGCTCGCCGCCGAACACCTCGCCTTGTTGAACGCGATGGCGCTCGGGCCCGATGGCGCGCCTACGCGTCTCCCCCAATCCGAGCAGCTTCACGATCACCCGGCGATCCGACGCTTCCCCGGCTTCTGCACGCCCGCCGAGGCCGCCCATATCGCCTCGCTCGTCGCCAATACGCTCGAGCCCGCAACCGTGTTCGATCCGGCTAGCGGCAAGATGATCGCGCACCCGATCCGCGCCTCGGACAATGCCCCGATCGGACCGACGGTGGAGTCGCTCGTCGTCCAGGCGATCAATCGCCGGATCGCGGCGGCGACCGGCAGCCAGGTCAGCCAGGGCGAGCCGCTCACCGTGCTGCGCTATGCGCCCGGCCAGCAATACCGCCCGCATCTCGATACGCTACCGGGCACGCCGGCCAACCAGCGGATCCGCACCGCGATCCTCTATCTCAGCCAGGGCTATCGCGGCGGCGAGACGCAATTCCCGCTGCTCGGCATCACCGTGGCGGCACAAGGCGGCGACTTGCTGGTGTTCGACAATGTAATGGCGGACGGCAGCCCCGAACCGCGCAGCCGCCATGCCGGTCTCCCGGTCCAGGCCGGCGCCAAGTGGATCGCGACGCGCTGGATCCGCCAGGCGCCGATCGATCCCTGGACGATGGGCGCGACCGGCTGAGCGCTAGCCCCAGCGCCGATCGTAGCGCGGGCCGAGCCCGGTCAGCAGCTCATATTGCGAGAGCCCGCTCAGCGCCGCGGTCTCGGGCAGGGCGTATGCCATCGCCAGCCAATCGCCTTCGCGCAAGCCAGGCAGCGCCGTTACGTCGACCGCGGTCAGGTCCATCGAGACGCGGCCGATCAGCGGCAGCGTGACTCCCTCGGCGTGCGCCGATCCCTTGCCCGAGAAGCAGCGCAGATAGCCGTCCGCATAGCCGAGGTTGAGGATCGCCACTTCGGTGTCGGCCGGCGCCGTCCAGGTCGCGTTATACCCCACGCTGTCGCCGGCGCGGACCAGCCGGCGCTGGAGGATCTGCGCCTCGGGCGTCACCACCTGGCGGATCGCGTCATGCGCGGCGCGCTGCCGGCCGCCATAGAGCGCGATGCCCGGACGGGTGAGGTCGAAGGCATAATCGGTGCCGAGCGCGATGCCAGCCGAATTGGCAAGGCTCATCCGCTTCGCCCCGGCCTTCCCCTTCAGCGCGCCGAATGCCGCGAGCTGGCGCGCGTTCAGCGGCACATCCTCGTCGGCGGAGACGAGGTGGCTCATCAGCGTCTCGATTGCCAGCCCGTCGAGCAGCCCCGCTCCAACCTCCTCGGCCGAAACGCCCAGCCGGTTCATGCCGGTATCGACCATCACGTCGCACGGCCGCCCGCTCGGCTTCCAGCGCGCTACCTGCTCCGCGCTGCTCAGCACCGGCCGGGCATAGTCCGCATCGATCGGATCCTCGGCGCGCAGCCCGTGCAGCACCGATACGGCCAGTCCCAGATCGGCCAGCGCTTCCGCCTCGGCCCAGGTCGCGACGAAGAAATCGCGGCACCCCGCCTCGGCCAGTCGCGTCGCCACCCCGCGCGATCCCAGCCCATAGCCATTGGCCTTGATCGCCGCGCCGCATGCCGCGGTGCCGCTGAGCTTCGCCAGGTGCCGCCAGTTGGAGACGAGCGCGGCGCTATCCAGCCGCAGGCGCAGGGGAGCAGTCATGCCCTGCGGGTTAGGGGGTGCGCCCCGCCGCCGCAATGCCCGTTGCGGCGCAGAGCCATGCCCTCAGTGCCTGGCCTTCTTGCGCGGCGGCACCGTCTCCTTCAGCCCCAGCGCCGTCACCAGCAGCGCCATCGCGACCACGGCGATCGTGTACCACAGGCCCGAATAGGGATCGCCGGTCCGCGCGACGATGTATTGGCTGATGAACGGCAGGAAGCCGCCGAAATAGCCGGTGCCCAAATGATAGGGGATCGACATCGACGAATAGCGGATGCGGCTGGGGAACATCTCGCTGAGCAGCGCCGCCACCGGGCCATAGGTCGCGCCGGCCAGCGCCATCAGCCCGAGCAGCGCCAGCACGATCACCACGATGTTGCGCGGGCCCGGCACCACCCGGTCGAGCTTGTAGCCCGCCGCGGCCAGCGCCTGGTCGAGCCCCTCGACGCTGTTGTCGGCCACCGGCACGCCGCCGATCGTCACCACCACCGCGTCCGCCTTCAGCGTCTTGAACGCGACGCCCTTCTTGGAAAGCTGGTCGAGGATCTGGCCGCAGGCATCGGCCTGCCTGGTCGCGAAGGGATCATATTTGCAATTGGGGCCGCGCACCGCCACCGGCGCGTGCTTCGCCGATTCCGCCAGCCCCGGATTGGCCGCGCCGCCGATCGTCCAGAACAGCGGGAACAGCAGCACCAGCGTCAGCGCATAGCCGATCACGATCGGCTTCTTGCGCCCGATCCGATCGGAGAGATGGCCGAACAGCACGAAGAAGCCGCAACCGACCAGCGCCGATCCGCCGCAGATCAGCTGCGCGGTGGTCGGCTCCATCCGCATCGGCCCGGTGAGGAAGGAGAGCACCGAGAACATCGAGGTGTACCAGATCACCGTCAGCCCAGCCGCGATGCCGAACAGCGCGACGAACAGGCGCGGCAAATTGCCCGGATAGGTGAAGCTCTCGACGAACGGATTGGCCGCGGTCTCGCCCGCCTCCTTGATCGCCTGGAACACCGGGCTCTCGGAAAGCTTGAGCCGCATGTAGAGCGACACCGCGAGCAGCAGGATCGAGAAGAGGAAGGGCAGCCGCCAGCCCCATGCCTCCCAGGTCGCCGCCGGCATCGGCGCCTTGAACGCGAGCACCACCGCCAGGCTCAGGATGAAGCCGCCGACCACGCTCGCCTGGATGAAGCTGGTGTGGAAGCCGGCCCGCCCGCCCGGCGAATGCTCGGCGACATAAATCGCCGCGCCGCCATATTCGCCGCCCAGCGCCAGCCCCTGCGCCACCCGCATCAACAGGATGAGCAGCGGCGCGGCCACGCCGATCGCGCCATAGCTCGGCACCAGCCCGATGCCGGCGGTGGCGAGGCCCATCACGGTGATGGTGACGAGGAAGGTATATTTCCGCCCCATCCTGTCGCCGAGGAAGCCGAACAGCACCGCGCCCAGCGGCCGGAAGCCGAAACCGACCGCGAAGGCTGCCCAGGCGAGCAAGGTCGCCAGCATCTCGTTGCCCGCGGGAAAGAAGGTGTGCTGCAGGATGCCGGTGGCGGTCAGCGTGCCCCAGATGAAGAAGTCATACCATTCGAAGATCGTGCCCAGCGCCGACGCGCCGATCACCAGCCGGATATCCTTGCCCGTCGGCTCGCTCGCAACGCCCGTCATCATCCCATCCCCTTTTGCCGCGGAGCTTAGCGGCTTGGGGATGGGCGGCAAGGCCGCTACGCTGGTCCCATGCACCGCCTGCTGCCCTTGCTGCTGCTCCTCGGCGCCGCGCCCGCGCCGGAGACGCGCTGGTTCGTCATCCTCGCCGGCAATGGCGATCGGATCGGCCATGCCGAGCAGACCAGCATCATGACCGCGCAGGGCCGCGAGACGCGCGCATCGCAGGAAATCTGGCTGCGCCAGGACGGCGCGCCGCTGCGCAAGATCGTCGAGACCAGCTCGACCCGGTACGATCCCGCCGGCCGCCTGGTCTCGGCCGAGGGCGAATCGCGCAGCGGCAACAGCGCACCCGTGCGCTTCACGCTGCGCATCGGCCCCGCCGGCGCGGACATCGCCCGGACCAGCGCCGGCCATGTCGAGCAGCGCACGATACCGCTTCCCGCCGGCATCCGCTTCGACAGCGGCACCGGGCTGCTCCCCGGCTGGAAGCCCGGCGTCACACCGCGGCTCGAGTTCGACAATCTGAACTTCGATGCGGGCGAGATCGAGCATGTCGTCATCGATGCGGTGCCCGGTGCGCCCGGCCAGGCGCTGCGCCGCCGCTATGAGAAGGGCCAGCTCCGCGCGGTCGCCCGGCTGACGCTCGATCCCGCCGGCGGCATCGACGCGCTGGTCCAGCCGATGTTCGGCACCGCGATCACCATCCGCCCGGCGCCGCGTGACGAGGCGCTCGCCCCGCTCATCGCCTATCGCCCGCTCAGCAGCGCGATGGTCAAGGCGCCGTTCCGCATCCCGGCCGCGGCGATGCAGGGGCATATCCGCTATCGCTTCGGCTTCCGCGACGGCATCGCCTTCGATCCGCCCGCCACCCCCGAACAGCGCGTCACTCGCACCGGCGACGGCGCGACGCTCGACATCTGCCTCGGCTGCGGCAGCGACCTGGCCAGCGATCCCGCCACGCTCGCCGACGCGCTCAGGCCGACGCGCTGGCTGCAGAGCGACGACCGCCGCATCCGCGCCGAAGTCGCCTCGATCGCGCGGATGAAGGTGAGCGACACGCGCAAGATGGAGCTGCTCACCCAGCGCGCGATGGCGGTGATCACCACCGCCGATTTCGCCGGCCACCACTCCGCGCTCGAAACGCTGCAAAGCCGCCGCGGCGACTGCACCGAAGCCGCCGCGCTGCTCGCCGCCTATGGCCGCGCCGCCGGCATCCCCACCCGCGTCGCCAATGGCCTGGCCTATTCGCGCGAGGCCTATCACGGCGTCAGCAACGTCTTCATGCCGCACAGCTGGGTGCTCGCCTATGTCGACGGGCATTGGCGCAGCTTCGATTCAGCGCTGGGCGCGTTCGATGCCACGCATATTGCGCTCACGCTGGGCGATGGCGATGCCCGCGCCGTCGCCGCGGCGAGTCAGCTCGCCAGCCTGGTCGCCTGGCAGGAAATGGCCGAGATCAGGACCCGGCCGGGCGGCTGACCGGCTTGGCGGCCGTCTCATAAACCACCGGCAGCTCGGGAAGCTTCGCGTCCTCGGCATTCTCGACGAAGGTCACCTGCTTCGGATCCTTGATCCCGCCGACGACGATATAGTCGATATCGCCTTCGTCGACCGGGATCGTGTTCGCCGCCGCCACTTCGGCTGGCTGCACCGCCGGCACGTCCTGCGCCGCCGCGGCGGGCGCATAGGCGGCCGCGGCCAGCGCCGCCGCGGCGAGCATCGGCTTCACCGGGATCCGATAGGAGACGCATACCTCGGTCTCGCACGCGCTCAGGAACGCCTTGCGCTCCGCGCCGTCCATCGCGGTCAGGTCGAACACGGTGCGTTGGCAGTGCCGGCAGAAATCGCCGTCCATCACCGCGGCGAGCTGGTTCCTGTACGGGCACGGGCTCTGGATCTTGGGAAACATCGCAGCCTCTCCTCAGACTTGCGCAGCCTATCACGGCATCGCCACTACTGCCAAACCAGCATCGCCACGGCCGCCGCGCCCATCACCAAGGTTGCCGCCCAGCCGAACAGGAGCAGGGCACCCTTCACCTGGAACTCGCCCATGATCGCCTTGCGCGTGGCGATGATCATCATCGCCGCCATGATCGGCACCGCGGCAAAGCCGTTGACCACCGCGCTCCAGAACAGCGCCTGGATCGGCGGGATGCCCGACCAGTCGAGCGCGATGCCAAGCAACGTCGCCAGCGCGATCACGCCGTAGAAGCCCGGCGCGTCGCGCAGCCGGTTCTCCAGCCCGCAGGTCCAGCCGCGCGCGTTGCTCACGGCATAGGCCGCCGAACCCGCCAGCACCGGCACGGCGAGCAGCCCGGTGCCGATGATCCCGATCGCGAACAGCGCGAAGGCGAAATTGCCCGCCACCGGCTGCAAGGCCTTGGCGGCATCGGCGGCGGTGTCGATCTCGGTCACGCCCTGCTGGTGCAGCGTCGCGGCGGCGGCGATCATGATGGCCAGCGCGATGATATTGGAAAAGGCCATGCCGACAAAGGTGTCGATCCGCATCCGCTTCATCTCGACGGGCGCCTGTTCGGGGGCGTCGTTCAGCGGCTCGGCCTCGTCATTGTCCTCGATCTCCTCCACTTCCTGCGCGGTCTGCCAGAAGAAGAGATAGGGGCTGATCGTCGTGCCGAAGAGCGCCACGATCGTCGCGACCGCGCTGGCGCCGGCGATGTGCGGGACTACCAGCCCCACCCCAGCCGCGGCCCAGTCGACCTTCACCACCAGCACTACCGCGGCATAGGCGAGCAGCGAGAGCGTCAGCCATTTCAGCACGCGCGCATAGCGGTGATAGGAGACGAACACCTGCAGGATCAGGCTGAACAGCGCGAAGAAGATCGTGAACACATGGCCGCCGCCGCCGACAACCATCTGCGCGGCGTCGCCCATCGCGGCGATGTCCGCGCCGATGTTGATCGTGTTGGCGATGAACAGGATCGCGACCAGCGCGGTCAGCAGCCAGCTCGGCATGATCTGGCGCATGTTGTGGGCGAGCCCCTGCCCGGTCACCCGGCCGATATGCGCGCTGACCAGCTGCACCGCCGACATCAGCGGGTAGCAGAGCAGCATCGTCCACATCAGCCCATAGCCGAACTGCGCGCCGGCCTGCGAGTAGGTCGCGATGCCGCTGGGATCGTCGTCCGCCGCGCCGGTGATCAGCCCTGGCCCAAGCTGCTTTGCGACCGAGGTTTTTTCCGTGCGGCTATCGGTCATGCAGGCTCCGGCGATCGTGACGAACGCTCAACGTTACTCGATCGCGGACGATCCGTGACCTACCCAGATCAGTAGTTTGGTCGTTCCAGCCCCGATATGGTCCCAATCGCGATTGAAACCGTGCGGACAAAGCCGGAGCTTCCCCCGACTCGCCTCAGGAGAGGCGAGTCGCACAGGGGGGAATGCACATGGCTGACAATCCGAGCTATCCGATCGGCACCTGCACCACGAGCTGGTTCGACAGCTCCCACGCGCTGCACATCCGCGTCTATTCGAGCGATGGCTATACCATCACCGAGCAATGCGACGACGGCAATGGCTGGACCACCGGCGCGACCTTCTCGGGCGCGCAGGCCTCGGTCACCACCTGGGCGGATTCCGCCGGCCAGCACATCCGCCTCTATGTGACCGGGAGCAACCTCACGACGGAATATTGCTACGATCCGGGCACCTCCGGCTGGACCAAGGGCCAGTACGTCCAGCCCTGAACCGCAGGCTGCGGCCGGCCCTCAATCGAGGTTCGGCCGCAGGTAGCGCGTCGCGAGGTCGATCGGGATCCCGCGCCGCCCCGCATAATCCGCGAGCTGGTCCTGCCCGATCCGCGCCACGCCGAAATACTCGGCCTGCGGGTGCCCGAAATAGAAGCCGCTCACCGCCGCCGTCGGCAGCATCGCGAAGCTCTCGGTCAGCGAGATGCCGGTGCGGTGATGCGCGTCGAGCATCTTGAACAGGATCGGCTTGAGGCTGTGCTCGGGGCAGGCCGGATAGCCCGGCGCCGGACGGATGCCGCGATATTGCTCGCGGATCAGCGCGTCATTGTCGAGCTGCTCGCCCTCGGCATAGCCCCAGAGCGAGGTGCGGACGAACAAATGCAGCCGCTCGGCAAAGGCCTCGGCGAGGCGATCGGCCAGCGCCTTCAGGAGGATGTCGCTATAGTCGTCGATCGCATTCTTGAAGCGCGCCAGGTGCGGCTCGATGCCGTGGATGCCGACGGCGAAGCCGCCGATCCAGTCGCCCTGCGTATCGATGAAGTCGGCCAGGCACATGTTCGCCCGGCCTTCCCGCTTCGCGATCTGCTGGCGCAGCATCGGCAGCGTGACATGCGCCTCGTCCTCGACATGGACGATGATGTCGTCGCCCTGGCGGCGGCACGGCCATAGCCCGGCCACGCCGCGCGCGGTCAGCCACTTCTCGTCGATGAGCTTGTCGAGCATCGCCTGCGCATCGGCGAACAGCGACGAGGCGCTCTCGCCGACCACGTCGTCGGTCAGGATCGCCGGATAATTGCCCGCCAGCTCCCAGGCGCGGAAGAACGGCGTCCAGTCGATATACTGGCGCAGGTCCTTCAGATCCCAGTCGAGGAACTCGTGGACGCCCGGCATGCGCGGCTTGCCCGGCTTGAGGCGCATGTCCGCCTCGAACGCATTGTCGCGCGCCTTGTCGAGCGGCAGCAATTCGCTCTGCCCGCGCCCGGCGCGCGCCTGGCGGACCTGCTCATATTCCTCGGCGACCTTGGCGACATAATCGTCGCGCTGCGTGTCCGAGACCAAGGCCGTCGCCACGCCTACCGCACGCGATGCGTCGAGCACGTGCACCACCGGCCCCTTGTACATCGGCTCGATCTTGAGCGCGGTATGGACCCGGCTGGTGGTCGCGCCGCCGATCAGCAGCGGCATCGTCATCTGCGAGCGCTGCATCTCCTCGGCAACCGTCACCATCTCGTCGAGGCTCGGCGTGATCAGCCCCGAAAGCCCGATCATGTCCGCATCATTCTCGTTCGCGGCCTCGAGGATTTTCGACCAGGGCACCATCACGCCCAGATCGACCACGTCGAAGCCGTTGCACTGCAGGACCACGCCGACGATGTTCTTGCCGATATCGTGGACGTCGCCCTTCACGGTGGCCATCACCACCTTGCCCTTGCCCTTGGCACCCGGCTCCTTCGCCGCCTCGATGAAGGGCAGCAGGTGCGCCACCGCCTTCTTCATCACGCGCGCCGACTTCACCACCTGCGGCAGGAACATCTTGCCCGAACCGAACAGGTCGCCGACCACGTTCATGCCGTCCATCAGCGGGCCCTCGATCACTTCGATCGGCCGCGCGAACGCCTGGCGGCACTCCTCGGTATCCTCGACGACGAACTGGTCGATGCCCTTGACCAGCGCATGCTCGAGCCGCTTGGCGACCGGCCAGCCGCGCCATTCGGCGGCCTGCTTCTCGGCCACCGCATCGGTGCCACGGAACTTCTCGGCAAGTGCGACCAGCCGCTCGCCCGCCTCGGGATCGGTGTTGAGGATCACATCCTCGCAGGCGGTGCGCAGCTCGGGCTCGATCTGGTCGTAGACGTCGAGCTGGCCGGCATTGACGATCGCCATGTCCATGCCCGCGGGGATCGCGTGGTAGAGGAACACCGAGTGCATCGCCTTGCGCACCGGCTCGTTGCCGCGGAACGAGAAGCTCAGGTTCGAGAGGCCGCCCGAGATGTGGCAATGCGGGCAGCGCGCCTTGATCTCCTTGCACGCCTCGATGAAGTCGACGCCGTAATTGTTGTGCTCCTCGATGCCCGTCGCCACCGCGAACACGTTGGGATCGAAGATGATGTCCTCGGGCGGGAAGCCGATGCCGACGAGCAGGTCATAGGCGCGCGCGCAAATCTCGACCTTGCGCTCCTTGGTGTCGGCCTGGCCGACCTCGTCGAACGCCATCACCACCACGGCGGCGCCGTACGCCATGCACTTGCGCGCATGCTCGAGGAACTGGTCGACGCCTTCCTTCATGCTGATCGAATTGACGATCGGCTTGCCCGAGACGCACTTCAGCCCCGCCTCGATCACGTCCCATTTCGAGCTGTCGACCATCACCGGGATCCGCGCGATGTCGGGCTCGGCCTGGATCAGCTTGAGGAAGGTGGTCATCGCCTCGTGCGCGTCGAGCAGGCCCTCGTCCATGTTGACGTCGAGCACCTGCGCGCCGGCCTCGACCTGCTGCAGCGCCACTTCGACCGCGGCGGCATAGTCGCCGTTCATGATCAGCTTCTTGAAGCGCGCCGATCCGGTGACGTTGGTGCGCTCGCCGATATTGACGAAGCCGGTGGAGGAGGCGGTAGTCATTTGTCTTCTTCTCTAAACTCCCTCTCCCCTCCGGGGAGAGGGTCGGGGAGAGGGGCAGTGTGTCTCAGTCGCTACGTCGGGAGAGCGGCACAGTTCTGGCCCCTCACCCAACCCTCTCCCCGGAGGGGAGAGGGCTTTACGCCGCCATCGTGAACGGCTCGAGCCCGGCCAGCCGCGTGCGCACTTCCGGCACCGGGATCGGCCGCGCCGGCAAGCCCGCCACCGCGTCCGCGATCGCCTTGATGTGCGCCGGGGTCGAGCCGCAGCAGCCGCCGAGCACATTGACCTGGCCGGCATCGGCCCATTCCTTGACCAGCCCGGCGGTCGTCGCCGGCAGCTCGTCATAGGCGCCGAGCTCGTTGGGCAGGCCGGCATTGGGATAGACCATGATCAGCGTGTCGCAGATGCCGCTCAGCGTCTTCACATGCGGGCGCAGCTGCTCGGCGCCGAACGAGCAGTTGAGCCCGATCGTCACCGGCCGGGCATGGCGCACCGCGTGCCAGAAGGCCTCGACGGTATGCCCCGAAAGATTGCGGCCGGACAAGTCGGTCAGCGTCATCGACAGCATGATCGGCAGGTCGCGGCCGAGGTCGTTGCCCGCCTCGATCGCCGCCATGATCCCCGCCTTGGCGTTGAGCGTGTCGAACACCGTCTCGATCAGCACGAAATCGATCCCGCCCTCGACCAGCGCGTCGATCTGCTCGCGGTACACGTCCTTGAGATAGTCGAAGTCGATCTCGCGATAGCCGGGATCGTTGACGTCGGGGCTCAGCGACAGCGTCTTGTTGGTCGGCCCCAGCGCGCCGGCGACGAAGCGCGGCCGGCCATCCCTGGCCTCGAACTCGTCGGCGATCGACCGCGCCAGCTTGGCGCTCTCGACATTGATCTCGCGCACCAGATGCTCGGCGCCGTAATCGGCCTGGCTGATGCGGTTGGCCGAGAAGGTGTTGGTCTCGGCAATGTCCGCCCCCGCCTCGAAATAGGCACGGTGGATGCTCGCCGGCACCTCGGGCTTGGTCAGCGCGAGGATGTCGTTGTTGCCCTTCTGGTCGTGCGAAAGGCCGAGGTCGCCGGCATAGGCAGCCTCGTCGAGCTTCCAGTTCTGGATCTCGGTGCCGAACGCGCCGTCGGTGATCAGGATGCGCTTGGCAGCCTCGGCCAGCAGTTTCTCGCGTGGTGTCATCGTACTTCCTTGATCCTCCCCGGAACGGGGAGGGGGACCATGCGAAGCATGGTGGAGGGGGCCCTCCTCTTGGCTTTCCGCTGGTGGAGGGCCCCCTCCACCACGCCGCTTCGCGTCGCGGTCCCCCTCCCCGTTCCGGGGAGGATCGAAATCAGGCCGTCACCTTCGGCCGAACGCCCAGCAGATGGCAGATCGCGTAGCTCAGCTCGGCGCGGTTGAGCGTGTAGAAGTGGAACTGCCGCACGCCGCCGGCATAGAGCTTGCGCGAAAGCTCCGCCGCCAGCGTCGCCGCGACCAGCTGGCGCGCGGCCGGGCGCTCGTCGAGCCCCTCGAACAGCCGCTCCATCCAGCCGGGCACGTCCGTCCCGCACATCTTAGACATCTTCACCACGCTGGCGAAGCTCATCACCGGCATGATCCCGGGCACGATCTCGGCGGTGATCCCGGCCTTGGCGGCATCGTCGCGAAAGCGGAAGAAGGTCTCCGCCTCGAAGAAGAACTGGGTGATCGCGCGCGTCGCGCCGGCATCGATCTTGCGCTTGAGATTGTCGAGATCGGCCATCTGGTCCGGCGAATCCGGATGGCATTCGGGATAGGCCGCGACCGAGATCTCGAAGGGGTGGAGCTTCCTCAGCCCCGCCACCAGGTCCGCGGCATTCTCATAGCCGCCCGGATGCGTGCTGTACTTCTCGCCCGCGCGCGGCGGATCGCCGCGCAGCGCCACGATGTGGCGCACGCCCGCGTCCCAATAGTCGCGCGCGACCTGGTCGATCTCGTCCTTGGTCGCCTCGACGCAGGTGAGGTGCGCCGCCGCCGGGATGCGCGTCTCGCGCGCGATCCGCGCCACCGTGTTGTGGGTGCGCTCGCGGGTGGTGCCACCGGCGCCATAGGTGACCGAGACGAAGCGCGGATCGAGCGGGCTGAGCGTCTCGATCGACTCCCACAGCGTCTCCTCCATCTTCTCCGTCTTGGGCGGGAAGAACTCGAAGCTCACGTCGATATCGCCCGCCACGTCCGCGAAGAGCGGCGCCGCCAGCGGGTCAAGAATAGTCATGCGGCCTTCACCTTCTGTATCCCCTGGCCGGTCTTGCGGCCGAGCCATAATTTCACCGTCAACTCGCCGCCCTCCAGCGTCTCCACCTGGACGGGCGCGAGCCCATGCGCCTCGAACCAGCCGAGCACCTGCTCGTCGGAGAAGCCGAGGCGCGTATGCGCGTCCTTCTGCCGAAGCTCCTCGCGCTCGTGCGGCGCGAAGTCGGCGATCAGCAGCCGCCCGCCATCGCCGAGCACCCGCGTCGCCTCGCCGATCGCCGCGCCGGGCTGCTGCGCGAAGTGGAGCACATGGTGCAGGATCGCCAGGTCCGCCCCGCCATCCTGCAGCGGCAGCGCATAGAGGTCCGCCTGGCGCAGCTCGGCATTGGCCAGCCCCTGCTCCGAAAGCTTGGCGCGGGCAAGCCGCAGCATCTCGCTCGACCGGTCGATGCCCAGCGCCCGCTCGGCATGCGGCGCGAACAGCTCGAGCATCCGCCCGGTGCCGGTGCCGATATCGACCAGGCAGCCCACGCGCGCATCGCCCAGCACCCGCGACATCGCCGCCTCGACTTCGCTCTCCGCAACATGGAGCGACCGGATCGCATCCCATTCGCCGGCATTGCTCTCGAACCAGTCCGCCGCCGCGCTCGCCCGGTCGGCGCGCACCGCCGCCAGCCGCGCCTGGTCGGCGATCATCCAGTGATCCGCCTCGTCCCAGGCATCGAGCGCGCCGAGCATCGGGTCCACCGTCGCCGGCGCGCCAAGCCCGACGAACACCCAGCTGCCTTCCTTGCGCCGCTCGAGCAGCCCGGCGTCGCACAGGATCTTCACATGGCGGCTGACGCGCGGCTGGCTCTGCCCGAGCACCTGCGCCAGCTCGCCCACGCTCAGCTCCATCGAGCGGACGAGCGCAAGGATGCGTAGCCGCGTCGAATCGGCAAGGGCACGAAAGATGGCGAGGGCCTGCTGCATACGGAATATAGATATAAAGATATCTTTATATGAGGTCAACGGAGCGCATGCGCCTTGCGCGCGAGTCGGTGCCCGGTTAGCCCTGCCCGCGAGCACTCCAAGGCAAAAGGGACGCAGCCATGCGCAAGATCTTCCTCCCGCTCGCGGCGGTCGCGCTGCTCGGCCTCTCGGCCTGCGGCAACAAGGCGAAGAACGAAGCGGCCGAAGCCAATGAATCGGTCGCGGGCGACAGCAACACGATGGGCGAGGCAGTCAGCGACGTGAATGCCGCCGAGAATGCCGCCTTCGGTGCCGCCGAAAGCAATTACGACCAGGCCGTGCCGGTGGGCAATGCCGCCGCCGATCAGGGCTCGGGCGACGGGGACACCGATTGATGCGCGCCGCGCCGCTCCTCCTGCTGCTCGCGCTCGCCGCCTGCGGGCGGGGCGGCACCGATGACACCAAGGGCGGGCTGAGCGCCAGCGAATCCCGCCAGCTCGATGCGGCCGCTGCCGCGATCGACGTCAATGCCAGCAACGGGACCGACCAATGACTCTTCGCGACCTCGGCACCAGCGGCATCCAGACGCCGCCCCTGATCCTCGGCGGCAACGTCTTCGGCTGGACCGCGGACAAGGCGACCAGCTTCGCCGTGCTCGACGCGTTCGCCGCGGCCGGCGGCACGCTGATCGACACTGCCGATGTCTATTCGGCCTGGGTCCCCGGCCACCAGGGCGGCGAGTCCGAGGCGATCATCGGCGAATGGCTCCAGCAGTCGGGCAAGCGCGGCCAGGTCAAGATCGCCACCAAGGTCGGCATGCTCGATGGCGAGGGCGGCACCAAGCTCGCCCCCGCGCGCATCGCCGCCGCCTGCGATGCCAGCCTCAAGCGCCTCGGCGTCGAGACGATCGATCTCTATTTCGCCCACCAGGACGATGAGGACGTGCCGCAGGAAGACGTCCTCGCGGCGTTCGATGCGCTGATCAAGGCCGGCAAGGTCCAGGCGATCGGCGCCTCCAACTTCCACGCGCTGCGGCTCAAGTCCGCGCTCGACATCGCCACGCGCGAGGGCCTGCCCCATTTCCGCGCGCTCCAGAACGAATATCACCTGCTCAGCCGCCACAAATATGAAGGCGAGCTCCAGGACCTCTGCGTCGAGTATAATATCGGCTGCGTGCCCTTCTACGGACTCGCCTCGGGCTATCTGACGGGCAAGTACCGCTCGGAAGCGGACCTCGGAAAGAGCGTTCGCGGCGGCCGGATGACGGCGTTCATGGAGGGCAAGGGCCCGGCGATGCTCGTCGCAATGGACCAGGTCGCCGAGGAGACCGGCGCTACGCTCGCCCAGATCGCGCTTGCATGGCTGGCGGCGCAGCCGGGCGTGACCGCACCGATCGCCAGCGCGACCAGCGTCGTGCAAGTCGAGGAGCTGGTCGGCAGCTGGAACGTGGCGCTCAGCCCCGCCCAGCTCGAGACGCTCACCAACGCCGGGGCCTGACCTCCGGCAGCTAGGCCGGCTGGAACTCGAACCGCGTCACGGTCACCGATTGCGGCCCGCCGGGCGCCTCACCGTGCATCAGCCACAGGTTGAGGTGCAGGCGCTCGCAGCTGCTGTCGGTGTGATCGGGGATCAGCGGCGCGAAGCTCGGGTCCAGCGCCGGATACCATTTCGCGATCAGCTTTTCTTCGGGCGGCGGATTTTCGAGCGACCAGTCGCCGGCGTAACACGAATAGTCCGCGATGATCTTGAAGCCCGGATCGACATACCAGTTGTTGATGATCGTGATGACCTCAGTCCCGGGCGGCATCTGGAAGAAATGCACCGGCGGTGGGACGACCGAGTCATAGGGCTGCAGCGTGAATTGCGCGTTGCCCCCGCCGCTGCGCAGCACTTCCAGGAAGTCGATCTCGCGGTGGATGTTCGGCCCGTTGCTCGGCGGCGCCTCGGAATATTGGTAGAGGAACGCCCCGAAGATCGCATGGGGATCGAGGTCCGAGAAGGATCCGCCATCGGCGCGCGCGGTGACGAGGTATTTGCCGTAGCCGAGCTTGTCCATCAGCACGACTTCAGAGGTCCGCCACGCCTGGCTCGGGTCCTGGTTGGGCTGGATCTGCAGCCGGATCCCGTCAGGGCCATGCTCGACTAGCGTCGGGTCGAAGATCGACTTGAACGGCTCCCAGACATAGGTGCCCTGCGCCTGCGTCCAGTGATAGTTGATCCACCATTGCCGGCCGGCAAAGGTGATGAACGGATCGCCATTGGGACAATAAGGCGTCGCGTTCGGATTGTTGGTGTTCGGCGGCTGGAAGTATGAATCGTCGTCATAGCCAGACATAACGTCCCTCCACCTGCAATGAAGCTGGAACCCCCGGATTCGGGACTCGAATACTTCATGGCATCGGCCGCTGGCTATCGGAGTTTCCACCGAAATGATCTTGCCAGCACTTTCGTGCCGGCGCGCCTAGTCCTTGAAGCCATATTCCCAGCGGTACGGCACGCCCGTTTCCCCCAGCGCCGCCTTCACCAGGCGGGGAAATGCCTTCTCGATCCGCACGTCATTGCCCAGGATCAGCACGCAGCGCTGCCCGCGCTCGAGGCACACCAGCGTGTTGCCCGTCACGTCGTTGTGCCCGCCCTTGAACCAGCCCGGCCCCTGCGGCCCGGTAAAGGCGATCACGCCCAGCGCCGCCTTGGCCGTGGTCCCCTCGCCCGGCCCGGCCGGATTGCCGAAGGTCGGGAACTGCGTCTTGCTGCGGATCGCCTGGGTGCCGCGCACATATTCGCCGCGCCATTTCGGCGGCAGGCCATAGCCGCGCACCATCGCCGCAGTCATCGCCGCGAGGTCGTGGATCGTCGTGTCCATCGATCCCGCCGCGCGCACCCGGCTGCGATCGTCATGCGGCTCGGGCTTGCCGGCCTCGTCCCAGCCGTCCGCCAGGTTGGTGCCGAAGCTGTCCTGCCAGATCAGGCTGGTCCGCGTCATGCCGAGCGGCTGGAAGAAGCGGCGCTGCAGCTCCTTCTCCACGCTCAGGCCCAGCCCCTGCTCCACCCCGAACTGGAGCAGCGAGATGCCCTCGCCCGAATAGGCGAAGTCGCTGCCCGGATCGAAGTGGAAGCGCAGCTTCTTGTCGGGCTCGAGGAAGGAGAAATTGGCAAAGCCGGTCGCGTGGTTGAGCACGTGGCGCGGCGTGATCTTCTGCCAGCGCGCATCGCCGGCAAGGTCGCCCCAATTCCCATAGGCATCGATATTGCCATAGTCGGGCAACGGCTTGGCGAGCATCCCCGCGATCGGCTTGTCGAGGTCGAGCTTCTTCTCGGAGGCTAGCTGCGTGACCAGATAGCCGAACACGGCCTTGGTCAGCGACGCGCCATACATGATCGTGTCGGCGGTGAGCGGGTCGCCCTTCTCGTTGCGCGCGCCATAGGTGCGTACCGAGACGACCTGCCCCTTGTCGATCAGCGCAACCGCGACGCCCTTCGCGCCGGTCTCGGCCATCGCCGCCTTGACCGCGGCATCGATGTCGCGCTCCTGCGCCACCGCCGGCGCCGCCATGCCCAGCGCCAGCAACCCTGCCAACCCGAATCGAACCGCCCGCCGCATGCGCCATCTCCCCGCTTTGCGAGCATCCTGCACGATCGCTTTGACAGGGCAATGAAAACCGGCCCCGAACAGGCGAGTATAGGGCGGCTCCTACAGGATCGCCTTCTCCGCCGGCTCCTGCCACCAGGCATCGTGCAGCCCGTCGGCATAGCGGACCGGCGCCGCCTCGAGCTCGGCGAGCGGCACGTCGTCCAGGCACATCAGCTGCACCGAGACGAAGGCGCCGCCGATCTGCTCGACATGGCCGTCGCCAAACGGCGCGATCCCGCAATAGACGCAGAAGCGGTGATGGCCCTGCCTGGTGCCGAACTGATAGTCGCCCAGCGCGTCCCGGCCCGAGAGCAGGCGGAACTGGTCGGGCTTGAGCAGCGCCCCCCAGTTGCGGTGCTTGCGGCAATAGGAGCAGTTGCACTTGCTCGTGCCCGCCGCGAGATCCACGTCCGCCTCGAACGTCACCGCGCCGCAATGGCAGCTGCCCTTGTAGGTCTTCGTCGTCATGTCCCGTTTCCCCTTGTCGGTTGCGGGGCTCGACCTACTGCCACGCTGCTGCCAGCATGGTGTCAGCAGCGTGGCACTATGATTGCGGTGCCGGCCCGCTCCCCCACCCGGCCTCCCAGCGGCAGTATCTTATGGGAGGCCGGGTGGGGGAGCGGGCTGGTGCCGCCAAGGAACGAAAAATGCGCAAGGCCGACCGCCTCTTCCAGATCGTCCAGATCCTTCGCCGCGCGAACCGCCCGGTCACCGCCGACGCGATCGCCGCCGAGCTCGAGACCTCGAAGCGCTCGGTCTATCGCGACATCGCCGCGCTGATCGGCCAGCGCGTGCCGATCCGCGGCGAGGCGGGGATCGGCTATGTCCTCGAAAGCGGGTTCGACCTGCCGCCGCTGATGCTCACCGCCGACGAGATCGATGCGGTTGCGCTCGGCGCCACCTGGGTGGCGGGCCATGCCGATGAGAGCCTTGCCCGCGCTGCGCAGGACCTACTCGCCAAGATCGCCGCGGTGCTGCCCGAGGAGATGCGCCCGTTCCTCGGCAACCCGGCGATGCGCGCGGTGCCGGTCTGGGATCGCCCGAAGGACGGCATCGACGCGGCCGAGCTGCGCGCCTGGATCCGCGCGGGCCGCAAGCTGCACCTCGACTATGCCGACGAACAGGGCCGCGCCACGCAGCGCACCGTCTGGCCGCTGATGATCGGCTATGCCGATGCCACGCGCGTCCTGCTCGCCTGGTGCGAGCTGCGCGGCGATTTCCGCACCTTCCGGCTCGACCGCATCACCGCAGCCGCGTTCCTCGATGCCGCTATCCCCGGCAGCCCCGCGCAGCTGCGCACGCGCTGGCTCAGCACGATCCTCACCCGCGAGTGAGGCTTTAGGGCAACGTCATCAAACCGTAGCCTTGCCGTAACGGTCCTGTCGCGATCCCACCCTAGCCGCGCCACTGGGAGCGGCCAGCCGGCCGTTGGGGAAGGGAAAACCAATGACCGATCTTTCGCGCCGCGGGCTGCGCCGCCATGCATTCGCCGTTCTGCTCGCCTCGGCCGCGCTGACGCCTGTCGCCGCCTATGCGCAGGACAGCACCGCCGTCGCCGCCGACGACAGCGACAACAGCGACGCCAGCAGCAACATCGTCGTCATCGGCAGCGGCCAGACCCGCTCGGTCTCGACTCTGGTCCCCGCCAATCTCGAGACGCTGCCGCCGGGCACCAGCGTGCAGAAGGCGCTCAACTTCCTGCCTGGCGTGATGGCGCAGTCGATCGACGCGCTCGGCGTCAACGAGCAGTCGCTCTCGCTCCAGGTCCGCGGCTTCAGCACCACGCACCTCGGCTACACGCTCGACGGCATGCCGCTCGGCGATGGCGCCTACAACAATTACAACGGCCTCACGATCAGCCGCGCGCTGATCTCCGAGAATCTCGGCCGCGCCGATCTCGCCACCGGCATCGCCGGCCTCGGCATCCCCTCGACCAGCAACCTGGGCGGCGCGCTCACCTATGTGTCGAGCGATCCGAAGAAGGATCTCGGCCTGTCGGTCAGCCAGACTGTCGGCAGCGAAGACAGCCTGCGCACCTTCGTCCGCCTCGACACCGGCGAGCATGGCGGCTTCTCGGCCTATGTCTCGGGCCAGTACAGCCAGCAGGACCTGTTCGTGAACCAGCCGGCCTGGAACAAGTCGACCGGCAAGCAGCTCAATGCCAAGGTCCAGTACAAGGCGGACGGCATCAAGATCACCGCCTTTGCCGACCTCTCGCGCACCAACCAGGCCGACGACGCCTATCTGTCGAAGGACATGCTGAACCGCCTCGGCTGGGATTGGGGCGGCTATGCGCCGAACTGGCAGCGCTATCTCGGCGTCGCCGCCTGCACGGTGACGACCACGCCGATCGCCTGCGCCGCGGCGCCTGCGCCGCAGAAGAATGCCGACGTGACCTTCACCAACGGCCAGATCCTGCGCAACGACAATCTGTTCTACCTGTCGGGCGATTTCGACCTGACCAAGTCGCTCAGCGTCCACACCCAGGTCTATCACCACAATGACAAGGGCGCCGGCAACAACTGGATCGCCGGCCTGTCCAACCAGGGCACGACCTCGACCGCGGACGACCTTCCCGTCCAGATCCGCGACACGCGCTACACGATCGACCGCACCGGCGTGGTCGGCAGCGTGCGCTGGGATGTCGGCTTCAACCGCTTCGAAGCGGGCCTGTGGGTCGAGCAGAACACCAGCAGCGCCGCGCGCTACATCTGGACGCACGTCACCGGCCCGTTCGATCTCGGCCAGTTCCTCGAGGGCCAGCCGGATACCGCCCAGTGGGTCCAGCAGACCAAGTGGAAGACGCAGCAATTCTACGTGCAGGACACGGTGAAGCTGTTCGACGACGCGCTGAGCATCGATTTCGGCTTCAAGAGCACCTATTCCAAGTCGAACGCCTATGCGCTGCGCGGCATCGCCAAGGCAGCGCCGCCGGCGACCACCCAGTTCGCCACCGGCGCGCTCACCGCCAAGGACAATTTCCTGCCGGAAGTCGGCATCCACTGGCAGGTCGCGCAGGGCCATGAGCTCTATGCGAGCTATGCCGAGAACATGGCCATGTATCAGGGTGGCTTCAAGCTCGGGCCGCAGTCGGTCACCCAGACGGTCTGGAACCAGCAGGGCGCGACATTGAAGCCCGAGACCTCGAAGAGCCTCGAGGGCGGCTATCGCTATGTCAGCGGCCCGCTCCAGGTCTCGCTGAGCGGCTATCACGTCAAGTTCGACCACCGCCTGCTGCAGTACAACCCGTGCCCGACCAACCAGCAGCAGAACCCCGGCTGCGGCAACAGCTTCCACAATGCCGGCAGCGTCACCAGCGACGGCGCCGAGCTCGGCATCCTCTGGAAGCCGACCTCGTGGCTGAACTGGTACAATTCGGCCTCGCTCAACAAGACCACCTATGACCAGAACCTGGTGTGGAGCCTGGGCACCACCACCGCGGTGCTGCCTACCGCGGGCAAGCAGCAGGTCGATACGCCCAAGACGATGCTCGCCAGCGTGCTCAGCGTGAAGCAGGCCGGTTTCTCGGCCTCGCTCCAGGGCAAGTATACCGGCCGCCGCTACTATACCTACACCAACGATCAGAGCTTCGCCCCGGTCACCACCTTCGACTTCGGCATGGGCTATGATTTCGGCACGCTCGGCTTCGTCAAGAACGCCAAGCTGTCGCTCAACGTCACCAACCTCACCAACAAGCGCTACGCCGCGAACTTCGACAACAGCGTGTTCGCGCCGAGCGACTCCGGCGTGGTCGCCAATGGCGATTCGAACGCAGTCGCCGGCGACGTGCTGGTGTTCCACGCCTCGGCCCCGCGCCAGGTGTTCGGCACGCTCAGCGTCGGTTTCTGAGGATCGGCACCGCCAACGTGAAGGGCCGGGGCGCAAGCTCCGGCCTTTTGCATTGGCGCACGAATCACCCGGAATCGGGCCCGCGCCGGATCGGTCCGAAACGTTTCCGATCGTTCACGCGCCGCAACAATTTTGCGCAGCATCCGCACAAATCGTAATGCGCCGCGACACGGCGCAACAAACGTTGCATTAATAATACAGCGCCCGTAAATTCTTGTTTCGATTGCGTTTCGCCGGATTTACAGCCGCCCAACCTCGCCGCACGCCTTGCGACAGGGCGCCGCCCAGCGTGACTTAGCACATGCAGCAGGCAGCGTTCGCAGACCCCCGGCCGACCGACCTGTCGGCCGGAAGAGCGAGGAAAAACAATGAACGGGACGCAACTTACTTTGCGTGCCAGCACCGCTTTGTCGGCGCTGGCACTGGCCTTCGCGACCGCGCCGCTGGCGCACGCGCAGACGACCAATTCGGATCAGGCCACGCCTGCCCCCACCGCCAGCGACGAGGGCGCCGGCGAGACGATCGTCGTCACCGGCTCGCTGATCCGCCGCGACAATTTCTCCTCGGCCGAGCCGCTCACCGTCATCACCCGTGACGAGATGACCGCCGCCGGCTTCAGCTCGGTCTCGGATGCGCTGCAGAGCGCCTCGGTCACCCAGGGCTCGTCGCAGATCAACAACTACTATGGCGGCTATGTCGTCGACGGCGGCACCGGCGTGAACACGGTCGGCCTGCGCGGCCTCGGCGCGACGCGCACGCTCGTCCTGCTCAACGGCCGCCGCCTGTCGCCCGCCGGCACGCGCGGCTCGGTCGGCTCGGTCGACCTGAACTCGATTCCCGATGCGATCGTGAAGCGCATCGAAGTGCTCAAGGCCGGCGCCTCGTCGATCTACGGCTCGGACGCAGTCGCGGGCGTGATCAACATCCTCACCGACGAAGACCTCAAGGGCATCGTGCTCGAGGCGCAGACCAACGTGCCCGGCATCGGCGACGGCACCGCCAACCGCCTCTCCGCCTCGTTCGGCGCGCATGGCGATCGCTGGCGGCTGATCGGCTCGGTCGACTATTACAACCGCAGCCGCATCACGCTGGGCGACAGCAAGCTCGGCAAGTGCCCGATCGGCGGCTATCTGAGCGGCGAAGGCACCGCGATGGGCTCGGGCGACTATATCGATCCCGCCACCGGCCAGCCCGGCTGCTGGACGCTCGACAATGGCGGCCTGACGATCAACACGCTCGGCGTCCCCACCCGCGCGGCCCAGGCAGCGCCCGGCGAGACCGCCGCGACCTTCAACCGCCTGCGTCCCAACGCGGCCGCGACCGGCGGCACGCCCGGCTATGAAGGCGTCGGCTATTATACCCGCACCACCTTCGATCCGGCGATGCTCGGCGAGGAAGTGGTCACCCCGCTCAGCACGCTCACCGGCTTCCTCACCGGCAGCTACGACCTGCACGCGCTCGGCGACGCGCAGATCTATGTCGAGGCGCTCGGCAACCGTCGCCAGTCGTCGAACCGCCTCTATCGCCAGCTGACGCTCGATTACGCCACCGGCAGCCCGCTGGTGCCGACGATCTTCCGCAACGGCGTCTACTCCGCCGCGACCGACATCTCGAACGGCCAGACCGTCGCGGCGCGCTCGTTCATCGGCTATGGCCTCACCGACAACAGCCAGGACGTCTACACCTATCGCGCCGCCGGCGGCCTGCGCGGCAATCTCGGCGTCGGCGACTGGCGCTACGACGCATACGGCTCCTATTCGTGGATGCGCGCGCGCTACGACACCGAGACCTTCCGCACCAGCAAGCTCGCCCAGTCGCTCAACGTCGTCCAGAACGCCGATGGCAGCTTCAGCTGCGTCGATCCGTCGAACGGCTGCGTCGCCGCCCCGGCGATCAACGCCGCCTCGATCGGCGGCAACCTCTCGCAGGCGTATCGCGACTTCATCACCGACGACGTGATCGGCCGCACGCATTTCGACGAGATCACCGGCTCGTTCAACGTCAACGGCTCGCTGTTCAAGCTGCCCGGCGGCAGCGCCAAGGCGGCGCTCGGCCTCGAATATCGCCATGACAGCCTGAACGACCAGCCGGGCGCAGCAAGCGCCGCGGGCGACATGTACAACCTCACCGCCGCCACCCCCACGGTCGGCACCGACGAGGTCTGGGAAGCCTATGGCGAGCTCTATCTGCCGGTCCTCGCCGACCTGCCGTTCATCAAGTCGCTGAGCTTTGACG
This sequence comes from Sphingomonas sp. KR3-1, assembly GCF_040049295.1. NCBI lineage: Bacteria > Pseudomonadati > Pseudomonadota > Alphaproteobacteria > Sphingomonadales > Sphingomonadaceae > Sphingomonas > Sphingomonas sp. KR3-1. Next base: position 2,394,353 of record NZ_JBDZDQ010000001.1, on the reverse strand, counting down.
GGTCGGGCCGCTACACCCATTACCGCTCCTATGGCGGCCAGTGGACCTACAAGGGCTCGGTCAACTACGAGCCGATCAAGAATGTCGGCTTCCGCGCCAGCTATGGCACGTCGTACCGCGCCCCGGCGCTGTTCGAGCAGTATCTCGGCGCGACCAGCGGCTTCTATTCGAGCTCCTATGATCCGTGCGACAATTACGCCGCGAGCTCGAGCGCGATCCTCAAGGCCAATTGCGCCGCGGCGGGCCTGCCGGCGAACTTCACCCAGACCAACGGCGTGACCGTGCTCACCGCGGGCGGCGCCTCGACCGGGCTCAAGGCCGAGACGTCGAAGAACTTCTCGGCCGGCGTGGTGGTGAACCCGACGCTGCCGTTCGGGCTCGGCAAGCTCTCGGCCTCGGTCGATTACTTCAACATCGAGGTCGACAACGAAGTCTCGCGCCTCGGCGCCGCCGCGCTGCTCGGCCTGTGCTACAATGCGGCGAACTACGATCCCAATGGCGGCTATTGCCGCTTCGTCGATCGCGATTCGAACAACGCCGTTACGGTGCTCGACAACTACATCAACATCTCGACCGACAAGCGGAAGGGCTGGGAGTTCAACCTGCGCTACCAGCACGAGCTGTTCGGCGGCGGGCTGACGCTCGACGGCATGGTGACCAAGTACACCGAGCAGTCCTCGCGCCTGTTCGCCGACGAGGCGCTGATCGATTCGAACGGCACGATCCTGTCGCCCGACTGGAGCGGGTCGTTCAACGCGAGCTACCGGATCCACGCCGTCACCCTGCACTATGGCCTCGACTGGATCGCCGGCTCGTCGAACAAGCGCGTCGCCACCTATCAGGCGACCGGCAGCGACGGCGTGGTCGACCAGGCGACGCTCACCACCTTGCTCGACAACTACTATCTCGGCACGCCGGACTATTTCCTGCACAATGCCTCGATCCAGTACGACATCGGCAAGTATGAGCTCACCGCCGGCGTGCGGAACCTGTTCGACACGGCCCCGCCGACGATCACCTCGGGCGTCTACAGCCTGACCGGCAACTCGCCGCTCTATTCGGGCTACGACTATACCGGCCGCACCTTCTACCTGAACGTCACCGCGCGCTTCTGATCGCGGGTTCAGGCCTGAAAATCGGGGGCGGGAGGCGCAGGTCTCCCGCCCCTTTTTCTTGGCACGCCCTCAGTCGGGGCCGCCGTGGATGGGATCGCGCCCCGGAACGTCGGGGCCGTGGGGAATATCGTGCGGCACGTCGGGCACGCCGCCGCCATGCGGCACCGGTTCCACCGGCACCGGATCGACCGTGCCGGGATGGTCGTGGTTGGGATCGGGCACACCCCCAGGCCGGTCGGACGGCGAGATCGGGTGCGGATCGGAACCGGTGCCCGACCCGGAACTCCCGTCGAGCCCCGACATCGAGGCACCCGGCGCGAGCATGCCCAGGCCGAGCGCGGCATCGGCATCGCTCGCGGCATCGATCGCCTCCGGGGTGACACCGGCGATGAACGCCTTGCCGTCTCGACAGTTCTGCGCCACCTCGGTGATCCGCGCGTCGGTCAGCAGGCCCACATTGATCGGCCCGCCAATGAGCAGGCGCTCCGAAGATCCATCCGCTTTTTCGTAGCGTATGGAGGTCAAGAGCTTCCTCTCAACGATCGTCTTGTCGGCCAGCGCCTTTGCCATGTCCGTCAGCGAGGTCGCGCACACCGCGCCCAACAGGCCGTCGAGCATGTCGAGCAGGCCCGATGCACGTGTGATGACCATATCGGCGAATCGGGCGGGGCGGCCCCCATCCTTCATCACCTCCCAGACCCCAGTCGGGGCCGGGGTCGCTATCGGGGCATCCGGATCCACAACGGAGCCGCCTTCCTCGGGTAAATTGTCGGCCGTGTGGCCGCTGTCATTCGAAATGATGCAACGATCGCGCAGCTCGGGAGACGCCGTATCGATCTCGCCGACGAGCGCGCCACGGCTTTGCATGACGATCAGATCGGCCCCGATCTGCCCGGGCTCGACACCGGGCTTCTTGGCATAGGCGCTATAGTCGAGGCAGATGACCGTATCGATACTGATCTGCACGCCCTGGCCCGTGGGGAAGAGCAACCGCATCGGCCCGGTATCGGGCGCGAATGCCGTACCGTCGGCGATGGTCTTGTTTCCGTCCGCGTCCAGCGTGTCGAACCCATCCTTGTCGGAAAACCTGCGCTTCCCATAAGCAAAGATCTTGCCCTTGTCGGCACTGCACGATGCGAATGCCGTGATCTGGATCACGTCCTTCCCATCACCATCAGGCAGGGTGAGCTTCACGGCATTGGGCGCAGTGAACATGATGTGCGTGGGCAGGTCCTTAAGTCGCCACGCCTGCTGCTGGTTGATCAGTTCGTCCGCCATCGCGGCGTGTACTTCCACGTCGAGCGGATGGGACGAATCGGCCTTGAACGTATCGCCGTCATTGTAGCCGTTGTTCCCGAACTCACCCACGCACGAGATGATCGTTTCGTTCGATGCCTGGGTATATCCGAAATTTTTCGCGACGGCCTGCACCGCGCTAAAATAGTCGCGCACGATCGCGCGCCCGGCGTCCACCGTTTCGGGCCGCAGCGTCGGTTTCAGGAAAACCGGGCGGATGATCGCCGTCTTCGTGCTGAACACCCCCTGGATCGATCCGGTCTGGAGGACATGGTTGACGATCGCCTGGGTGCCTTGCCGCAGCAAGAACGCGGGTTTTGTTGCCATGGAATGGAGCTCCAGCGCCTGGGGCGGGCATGAAAGGGCAGGGACGTGGGAAGCGCGCGGCGCCGCCCGCCGGGCAGCGCCGCGGTAGCCGGCCTCAGGAGGGGATCGGCGCGTCCTCGCTGATCACCCGGAACTTCACATCGTTGCGCGTGATTTGGGTCATAGCGCCACAGGCCGGGAACACGGTGTCGGTATCGCCCTTGCGGATCAGCTCGTTGGTGCGGCCCAGCGATCCGGCGACCCCGTGCGGAGGCGAAGCTTGCGCGCCTCCACGATCCTGCGCGAAAAGCTCGTTCCACGCCCAGGGCGCCGCGTCCTCTTCGATCTGCTCCTTCAATACCTCGGAAAAGTGGGCGAAGTTGCCGGCGCTATCCTTGCCGCCGAAGATGGCGTCGACGATCGGCCGATCGCCACTGCCGCTGAAATCATTGTGGTAATTGGTGCCGCCGACGAAGCGCTGACCGCCGCCCCAGCGAAGGAATCCGTGGATCTTGATCCCGAAGGCAAGCTGCGAGTTGGCGCTGAACGGCAGCACCACCATGCCCTTGGTGGCGACGATCTCATATTTCCCCGCCGTGCCCGCCGGCGTGGCGTGGGAGAAGCTGTGCTCGTCGGTGACGCCGCTCGTCGCGCTGTTTGTGCTCTGGCGCGAGCCGCCATCGGTCTTGGAGCCGCCGACGCTCTCGGTGATGGACAGCGATGCCTTGGGGAACATCCCGCCGCCGGCACTGAACGTCTGGGTCGAGCTGAAATCGAGGTGGAAGGATTCCGACCAGTCCTGGCTCAGCGCGGCGCCGATCTGGCTCTGCGAGAAGACGGTGTTGGTGAAGATGGTTTCCACCGGGGTGCCGCCGGCGAGATTGTCGACCTCATAGGTCGTGATCTGCGAAGGCGCGGTATCGGTGGTGATGACTGGCTCGCCCGCGCTGCTATCCTTGCTGATCACGGTGACGTCGATGAACTCGATCGACGTGCGCATGTCGCCGTCATAGCCATCGCCTGCCGGATTGTTGCCCTCCGCATGAAGATTGGGCATATAGGCCGGGCCGGTAATGGTATAGCCGCCGCTGCCCGTGACGGTGGTGCCGGGCGGGACATAGGTATAGTCGTCGCCGACATTCGCGCCGTTGATGCCGCCGACCCAGCCATAGCCCAGATCGTTGGCGAGAAGCGCGACGTTCTGGAACACGTCTCTGAAAATGCGGAACTGGATCTCGGTCAGGGTGATCGTCGTGCCCGCTGTGATATCTGCGAACAACGGATTGCCCGGCGGCGCATGATCGGATGCGGCCTGCCTGATCGTATCGTCATCGATCGCCAGCGACGGTTCCTTGAAGCTCTTTACGGCAGGCGCAGTGGTAGCCATGTAATCCCCCCGGATATAAAAATCGCCGAAAAAATATTGCCTTACGGCGATGAGATGACACGCTCCGAACAGCGCAACAAGCGCGGGTTACGAACTGGGTCGCAATTGGTGCAATCTCTCGTTAACCTTGCGAATAGAGAGCGGCCGGCGTGCAATGCGCGTGGATCGCAAGACAAATTCCCGGAGCCAAGGCTAGCCGGTCGCCAGGAAATCCCCGCTCAATCCCTCGCAAAGCCGAACGGCGTGACCCCGCTCTCGCGCTCGTTGGCCAGCGCCGCGCGGCCGGCCGGCGGCGCGCTTCGCTGCGGGCAATCGGGCCGGGTGCAGGCGCGGCAGCCAAGCCCGACCGGCACCGCCTCGCCGCCCAGATCGACTCCGCGCGCCGCGCTCAGCGCCCGGGCCTCGCCCGCCGCCAGCCCGATGCCAAGCGCGAACCGCGCCTTCACCCCGCGCGCGCCCTGCGGCGTCCGCGCCCGCGACAGCGTGAACCAGCGCGCCGCATCCTCGGTCTCGACCAGCTGCACCAGCGTTTCGTCGGCCCGGCCGAACGCCTCGGTCAGGTTCCACAGCGGGCACAGCCCCGGCCCCTCGACCAGCGGCGATCCGCTCGCCCCGGCGAAGCGCTTGGAGACCTGGCCGGCCCGGTCGATGCGGATCAGGAAGAAGGGCAGCCCGCGCGCGCCGACGCGCTGCAAGGTGGTCAGCCGATGCGCGACCTGCTCGAAGCTCGCTCCGAAGCGGCGCTGGAGCAGCTCCAGCTCATAGCCGCTCTGCTCGCAGGCGCGCAGGAAGCGGCCATAGGGCATCACCAGCGCCGCGGCGAAATAGCTCACCAGATGCCGGCGATAGAGCCGCTCGCCGGCACGATCGAGCCCGGCGCCGCGCACCAGCGCCTCGATCTCGCCGCGCGCCTCGCTCGCCAGCCATTCGGCCAGCGCGAAGGTCCGTCCCGCGCCGTCGAGCAGCTCGGAAAGCTGCACCTGCCGGGCATGGTAATCGAGCCGCTTCAATAGCCCCGGCATCACGTCCGCCGGCAGGATGCGCACGGACAATTGATGCTTCACGCGCAGCCGCTCGGCCATCGCGCCATAGGGATCGCCCGCCGCCTGGCGCAGTTCGTCGGCCAGCGCTTCGGCCACCGCGTCGAGATCGGCGAAATGGTTGCGCCAGCGCTCGACTTCGCGGCGCACCTGCCGCGCCGGATCGCCCGCGCCCTCTTCCGCCACCGGTCCGCCGCCGATCCGGTCATAGGCGCGCGCGAACGCCTCCGCCCCGCCCGGCGCCCCCGCCAGCCATTCCTCCATCTGCTGCCGGTCGATCTCGAGATCGGCGAACAGCGGATCGGCCAGCCGCCGCCGCAGCGCCTCGACGCCGCCGCCGGGCTCGGCCGCGGCAAGCTTGCGCGGATCGAAGTCGTACACCTCGGCGAGCCGCAGCATCAGCGTCGCCGACACCGGCCGCTGGTTGCGCTCGACCAGGTTGAGATAGCTCGCCGACACGGCCAGCGCCTCGGCCATCGCCGCCTGGGTCAGCGCCAGCGTCCGCCGCAGCCGGCGGACGGCATGCCCCGCGAAAAGCTTCTGTTCGGCCACCTGTCTTCCTTCTTCATTCCCTCTCCCGCTTTCGCGGGAGAGGGAGGGAGCCGACGAAGTCGGCGGAAGGGTGAGGGTCTATGCGGGCAGCGAGCGACGCGCCTGCCTCCCTCACTGACCCTCACCCTGCCTCGCCACGCTCGGCGTCCCTCTCCCGCAAAAGCGGGAGAGGGAAAGTGCGGCTGTCCTACACGCAATGTTCCACTTATGTTCGATTCAGTCGAGTCGAACCACATTGTAAATTATTTACATATTTTCAATCGGAGCAAAACCCTTGCCTACACCGTGACCCTGCCAAAGCTGCAAAGACCCTCGTCAAGCGAGTCAAGGAATATCCATACAAGCCGGGCAATCCAGTCAAGGAAATGACAATGCCGACCCGCTTCGAAGACCTGATCCCCGCCCCCACCGGCCGGTTCGACGGCATTGTCCGTCCGTACACGCCGGCGGATGTCGAGCGGCTGCGCGGGTCGCTCGCCGTCGAGCACACGCTGGCCCGCCGCGGCGCGCTCAAGCTCTGGGAGCTGCTCAACACCGAGGATTACATCAACGCGCTCGGCGCCCTCAGCGGCAACCAGGCGATGCAGATGGTCCGCGCCGGATTGAAGGCGATCTACCTCTCCGGCTGGCAGGTCGCGGCGGACGCCAACACCGCCGGCCAGATGTACCCCGACCAATCGCTCTACCCCGCCAATGCCGGCCCCGAGCTCGCCAAGCGGATCAACGCCACGCTCCAGCGCGCCGACCAGATCGAGCATATGGAAGGCGGCGCCCAGCGCGACTGGTTCATGCCGATCGTCGCCGATGCCGAGGCCGGCTTTGGCGGGCCGCTCAACTGCTTCGAGATCATGAAGGCCTATATCGCCGCCGGCGCTGCGGGCGTGCATTATGAGGACCAGCTCGCCTCGGAGAAGAAGTGCGGCCATCTCGGCGGCAAGGTGCTGATCCCCACCCAGGCGCATATCCGCAACCTCGATGCTGCGCGCCTTGCCGCCGACGTCGCCGGCGTGCCGACGGTGATCTGCGCCCGCACCGACGCCGAGAGCGCCCGCCTGATCACTTCGGACGTCGACGAGCGCGACCGCGAGTTCCTCACCGGCGAGCGCACCCCCGAAGGGTTCTTCCGCCTCAAGGACGGCACCGGCGTCGATCACTGCATCAAGCGCGGCCTGGCGTTCGCCGAGCATGCCGACCTGCTGTGGTGGGAAACCTCGAAGCCCAACATGGACGATGCCCGCCGCTTCGCCGAGGCGATCAAGCGCGAGTTCCCCAACAAGATGCTGGCGTACAATTGCTCGCCCAGCTTCAACTGGGAGAAGAACCTCGACAAGGACGACATCGCCAAGTTCCAGCGCGAGATCGGCGCGATGGGCTATAAGTTCCAGTTCGTCACGCTCGCCGGCTTCCACCAGCTCAACTACGGCATGTTCGAGCTGGCCCGCGGCTACAAGGATCGCGGCATGGCGGCCTATTCCGAGCTGCAGCAGGCCGAGTTCGCCGCCGAGGCCAATGGCTACACCGCGACGCGCCACCAGCGCGAAGTCGGCACCGGCTATTTCGATGCGATCGCCACCACGCTGGCGGGCGGATCGAGCAGCACCACCGCGCTCGCCGAGAGCACCGAAACCGCCCAGTTCACCACCGAAGCCGCGTAGAAAGGAGCCATCGTCATGACCGAACCGCAACGTAGCCGCGCCGTCTTCTCGACCGAGGATTTCCGCCTGATCCGCGACGCGGTGGCGACCCATCTCGAGAAGGTGAAGGACGCGCCCGAGAGCGTGAAATACGCCAACCTCTATCACCGCCTCGGCCGCGTGGCCTGAGGTCCGACTTTCCTGGGGAGGAAAGGATGTCCGCCGAGGGGTCAGCCCTCGGCGGGCATTTCGCCGTTGCGGGCAGCGAGCCTGGCGACCCGCGCCTCATGCTCGGCCTTGCCGAAGGGGAAGGCCCGGTAGAGCGCCGCCGCGGCGAAGGCGAGCACGGCGTAGAGGAGCGAGAACAGGATGGTCAGCCGGTCGACCGCCGCGGGGGCAACCTGGCCCACCTTGGCCGCGGCCGGAAAGTCGACCAGGTCGAGCAGCATGCCGGTCGCCCAGATGCCCAGGCCGCTGCAGCATTTCTGCACAAAAAAGGCGCCGGCGAAGAACACGCCCTCGTTGCGGCGCCCGGTCTCCAGCTCCGATTGCTCGACGACATCGGCCATCATCGACGAGCCGAGGATCGTCGCCCCGATGCTGCAGGTGACGTTGGCGGCGTAGATGGCGAACAGCGACGGCAGCATCCACGGGTTGCCCGGTGCCGGGAACAGCCCGGCAAGCCGCAGGACATAGGGGAGCGCCACCCAGAAGGCCGCCGCCGCCATCAGCCACATCGCCGCCCGGGGCTTGCCCAGCCGGCGCGAGATCCGCGGCGCGATCAGGAAGGCGAAGAACGCCCCGACGAGGAGCGAGAAGGCGATGATCGTGAAGTCCTGGTTCTGGAAGCGCCAGACATGGGCATAGATGTAGGAGGACAGCGCGAAGCTGACGCCCTGGGCGCAGTAATAGCAGAGCCCCGCCGCCATCAGGACCAGGAAGGCGCGGTTCTTCACCGTGGCGATCAGCTCGCCGAAATGCGCGCCCAGCGACTGGCGGCGCGTCTCGGCACGGGGCAGCCGGTTGATCTCGCCATGCGTGCCGAGCGCCGAGGTCAGGATGGCGAACGCCATGATCCCGGCGCTGACGGCGGCGAAGGCCGGGTAGTTGCTGCGCACCAGCTGGCCGTTGGGGTGGCCCGGCGAGGGGCCGAGCAGCCAGGCATAAGCGAGGATCATCATCGCCAGCCCGCCGGCCCAGCCGAACAGGAAGCGATAGGCCATGATCCGCGTCCGCTCCTCATAGTCGGCGGAAAGCTCCGGAGTCAGTGCCTGGCTCGGCACTTCATAGGCGGAGACGGCGGTGCGGACGACCACCGACAGGGCGAACACCCAGAGCAGCAGGTGCGCATTCGAGAGCGCCGGCGGGTTCCACAGCAGCACCCAGCCGAGCGCGATCGGGATGGCCGAGGCGTACATCCAGGGATGCCGCCGCCCCCAGCGGCTGCGCGTCCGGTCCGACAGGAAGCCGATCGCCGGGTCGGCCACCGCATCGAGCAGCAGCGCGCACATGATCGCGAAGCCGACCTCGGTGGCGGGCAGCCCGAGCACCTGGTTGAAGTAGAAGAGCAGGAAGGTCGAGAAGCAGAAGTCCTTCACGCCGTACGCCACCGTGCCGAAGCCGTAAGCGAGCATGATCGGCGTGCGGATCCGCCGCATCGGGGGCACTGCCGCGTGGTTGGTTGCCGTGCCCTGCATCATCTTCTCCGACCCTTGTGGCGTGCAGCATAGGTGGCGCGGGTCGAGGGTCAACCGCCACCGATTGGAACATCGGGTATGGCTTGCCCAACACCGTGCGGGCGGTATAGCGTCCCGGTTCGAACCTGAGGAACGTAGGACATGGCACTCGACCCCGAAGTCTTCGACACGCTGATCGAGACGATCCGCCGCTTCGTCGCCGAGCGGCTGCGCCCCCTGGAAGCCGAGGTCGAGGCCGAGGATGCGATTCCCTCGGTGGTGACCGAGGAGATGAAAGCGCTCGGCCTGTTCGGCCTGTCGATCGCCGAGGACTATGGCGGCCTGGGGCTGACCATGCTCGAGGAGTGCACGGTCGCCATCGAGCTCGGCCGCACCACGCCGGCCTTCCGTTCGAGCTTCGGCACCAATGTCGGCATCGGCTCCCAGGGCCTGGTGATGGCCGGCACCGCCGAGCAGAAGGCGCAGTGGCTGCCCCGCATCGCCAGCGGCGAGATCGTCACCAGCTTCGCCCTTACCGAGCCCGATGTCGGCTCCGACAGCGGCGCGGTGCAGACCCGGGCAGTGCGGGATGGCGAGGTCTACCGCCTCACCGGCACCAAGCGCTTCATCACCAATGCCGACAAGGCCGCGCTGTTCACCGTGATGGCCCGCACCGGCGACGAGCCCGGCGGCCGCGGCGTCTCGGCCTTCTTGGTGCCGCGCGACCTGCCCGGCATCAGCATCGGCGAGCCCGAGAAGAAGATGGGCCAGAAGGGCGCGCGCGTCGCCGACGTGATCTTCGACGACACCCCCGTCCCCGCCGCCAACCGCCTCGGCGCCGAGGGCGAGGGCTTCAAGATCGCCATGCAGGTGCTCGACCGGGGCCGGCTGCACATCTCGGCGGTCTGCGTCGGCGTGGCGGAGCGGCTGATCGCCGACTGCGTCGCCTATGCAAGCGAGCGCAAGCAATTCGGCAAGCCGATCGCCGAGCACCAGCTGATCCAGGCGATGCTCGCCGATTCCAAGACCGAGGCGCTCGCCGCCCGCGCGCTCGTCCTCGAGACCGCCGCCGCCAAGGATTCCGGCCAGAACACCACGATGGAAGCCGCCGCAGCGAAGTATTTCGCCAGCGAGATGGTCGGCCGCGTCGCCGACCGCGCCGTGCAGATCTTCGGCGGCGCCGGCTATATCGCCGATTACGGCATCGAGCGGCTGTACCGCGACGTGCGGCTGTTCCGGATCTATGAAGGCACCAGCCAGATCCAGCAGCTGATCATCGCCCGCGAGACGCTCAAGCGCGGCGGGTAGAAATCTCCCTCTCCCCTTCAGGGGAGAGGGCCGGGGACAGGGGCATGGAGGAGCGGGCGCAACGAGCCTTCTCCCCTGCGCTCTCCCCGCAAACGGAGAGAGGGAGCTTAGAATGGACACCACTACCCTATTCCGCCTCGACGGCCGCGTCGCCCTGGTCACCGGCGGCTCGCGGGGCATCGGCCGGATGATCGCGGCGGGCTATGTCGCCCAGGGCGCCAAGGTCTATGTCTCGTCGCGCAAGGCCGCCGCATGCGAGGAGACCGCCGCCGCGCTCGGCCCCAATTGCATCGCGCTGCCCGCCGACATCTCCACGGTCGATGGCTGCAAGGCGCTGGCCGAAAAGCTCGCCGCGCTCGAGCCCAGGCTCGACATCCTCGTCAACAATGCCGGCGCCGCCTGGGGCGTGCCGTTCGACGAATTTCCCGAGAGCGGCTGGGACAAGGTGATGGACCTCAACGTCAAGTCGCCCTTCTTCCTCACCCAGGCGCTGCACCCGATGCTCAAGGCCGCAGCCTCCGAAGCGCGCCCGGCCAAGGTGATCAACATCACCTCGATCGACGGCCAGCGCGTCAATCCCTGGGAGACGTACAGCTACCAGGCGTCGAAGGCCGCGCTGATCCACCTCACCCGCCGCATGGCCGCGCGGCTGATCCAGGACCGCATCGTCGTCTCGTCGCTCGCCCCCGGCGCCTTCCCCAGCGACATGAACAAGGCCGCGCGCGACCATGGCGACGGCGTCGCCAAGCGCATCCCCTCGGGGCGGATCGGCGTGGACGAGGACATGGCGGGCGCCGCCATCTACCTCGCCAGCCGCGCCGGCGACTATGTGGTGGGCGAAACGCTCACCGTCGACGGCGGCCTGGTCAATGCCAGCCTGGGCGGCAGTATCGAGGGCTAGCGCCGCCAGGCCCTGCGCACAGCGTCCGGCATCTCGTCGAGCAGCGACTGGCGCACCGCGTCGATGCAATAGCCCGTCTCGGTGCGGATCAGCTGCGGCGTGACTTCCTTGCCATGCGCGCGGCAAAAGTCCCGTGCGGCAGCATCGACGCGATCGCGCAGGGCATCGCGGCCCGCTTCGGTGTCGATCGCGAGATCGGCATAGGCCAGCCGCACCGCGGGTTCGGAGGCGGGGACCCGCGCCGCGCAGGCGCCGACGAGGATCAGGGGCAGGAACAGGATCGAACGCATCGTCATTCTCCCTTCTGGTCGCCGGGCAAGCCGGCCCCGTGGCGCGAAAGCCGCGCTTTGGTTCGGTGATCGGGGTTGGGGCCGGCCTAGAAGCCGGTCTTCATCTGTTTCGCTTGCTGCTCGAGCCGGTCGGCATTGTCGCGCAGCGACTCCGCGACCTTGCCGTAGCTCTGGCGGATATCGGGCGAGAGGCTCTCGTCCCGTGCCTGGTTGCGATAGCTCTGCGCCTGGGCGCGCAGCTGGCTCGCCGCCGCCATCCGCTGCGCCTCTTGCGCCCGCGCATCGGGACCCGCACTCCACACGGTCTTCACTGGCAGCGGCTTTGTCGCGGGTTGCGCTGCCAGGCTGGCCTTGGCGCGGCGGAGCCCGGTCGCTTCGACGCCCGGCGCTGGCGGGCCATCGGGCACCCGCAAGGACTTCCGCCAGCGCGCCATCCTGGCCTCGAAGCGGGGCGCGAACCCGGCTGATGCCTCAGTCTCGGGCGCAGTTGCCGGCAGAGTCTTGAGCCTGGCGGCGACAGCGGGCATCCGCTTCAGCGGCAGGCGGCGTGGCCTGGGCGCCGCGACGGCTTCCTGCGCCGCCTGCGCTTCCGGCGCCGGCATGCGCGCAGGCGACGGCGCTTGCTGGCGTGTCTTGAGCATCGGTGCGGGCATGGGTGCCGCAGGCGCCGGCACCAGCTGCATCGCGGCGAGCGGCGCGATCCCGAGCGGGATGCAGCCGATCAGCGCCGTGCAGAGCAGCCCGCTCGCTGGCCTGGCAGGGGTGGCGTCGAGTACGCGCCGGATCCGCCGCGCCAGGGCGCTCCGCGTCACCGCCATGCCGCACGCGCCATGCGCGCCACCGCCGCCGGCCACCGCAAGCAGCGCCTGCGCATAATCGGCGCGGGCGACGTGGCGAACCGCATCCTCGTCAGCCGCCAGCTCGGTCTGGCGCCCCAGCTCGGCGGCGAGCAGCCAGGCGAGCGGGTTGAACCAGAACAGCGCGAGCGCCAGCCGTGCGGCCAGCATCGCCGGCCAGTCGAAACGCCGGACATGCGCGATCTCATGCGCGATCACCGCCGCTGCGCGATCGGCGCAGCGCTCGGTCTCCGGGCCGATCAATATGGTCGCCGGCGCGATCCCGAGGCTCAGCGGCGAGGCAATGCGGGGCGATACGAGTAGTCGCACGGGCCGCTTCAAGGGTTCGGCGGCCCGCGCGATCGCCTCCAGCCACACGCGGTTGGAGGCGGGCACCGCATGGCGGGTCCAGCGATGCAGCATGGCGAGCCCGATGGCGAGGCGCAGCAGCACGATTCCGGCGCCGGCCGCATAGGCCAGGGCAAGCCAGTCGATTTCCGGCGCCTCGGGCACGGCAGGCGCCGGCGCGATCTCCGCAAGCGGCAGGTCCGGCAGCGGCGCCACGGCAGGCAGCACCGCGATCTCGAGCGCAGGCACGGTCAGGATCAGCAGGGGAAGCAGCAGCAATGCTGCAATGCCGGCGCGCAGCATCGCCACGCGCTGGGCGGCGGGCCGGCCCCGCAGGGCCTGGCTGGCGAGCAGCGCCACCGCACAGGCCAGCGCCGATTTCCAGCCCAGCTCGATCAGCAGCGGCGCGATCATTTCGCCTCTCCCCGCGCCTTGTCGATCGCGCGCTGGAGTTCGTCGATCTCTTGCGGGTTGAGCCCCTGTTCCATGCCGAGCAGCGCGGTGGCAGCGCGCGCCGCCGATCCCTGGAAGAAGGTCTGCACCAGTCGCTGCAGCGCGGTCTCGGCCACTGCATCGGCCTGCGGCACCGGCGCATAGACATAGGCCTGGTTGACCGAATGATGCCCGATCAGCCCCTTGGCCTCGAGCCGCCCGAGCAGCGTACGCACCGCGGAGTCGCTCGGCGGATCGGCCAGCGCGCCGCGCACCGCAGCTGCGGTCGCCTCGCCTAGGCTGCACAAGGCCTCGAATACATCGCGCTCGCGGCGCGGCAGCGATTCGATCACGACTCGATCTCCTCCAACCTGCTACATCTGTAACATGCTACAAATGTAGCAGGCAAGAGGTGTTTTGCGTGACTAACTCAGCGCGCGATCCCGCCCGCCGCCAGCACCGCCAGCGTCACCAGCTCGCTCGCCGTCGCGGTCATCGGCGCGATCTGCACCGGCTTCTCCATGCCGATCAGCATCGGGCCGATCGTCGAGTCGCCGCCCAGCTCGCGCAGCAGCTTGGCCGAGATGTTGGCCGACTGGAGCCCCGGCATGATCAGCACGTTCGCCGGGCCCGAGAGCCGCGCGAACGGATAGTTCGCCAGCTGGCGCGGGTTGAGCGCGACGTCGGGCGACATCTCGCCTTCATATTCGAACTCGACCGCGCGCCCGTCGAGCACCTTGATCGCGCCCCGGACATTGTCGAGCCACTGGCCTTCGGGGTTGCCGAAGTTGGAATAGCTGAGGAAGGCGACGCGCGGCTCATGCCCCATGCGACGCGCAACGGTGGCCGCGCCCTCGGCGATGTCGGCCAGCTCCTCCGCATTGGGCCGCTCGTTCACCGTGGTGTCGGCGATGAACACGGTGTGCGACTGGCCGACCAGCACGTGCATCCCGAACGGCGTCTGGCCCGGGCGGTGGTCGATCACGCGCTTCACCTGGCGCATCGATTCGGCCCAGGTGCGCGTCACGCCGGTGATCATCGCATCGGCATGGCCGAGCTGGAGCAGCAGGCCGCCGAAGATGTTGCGGTCGCGGTTGACCATCCGCTCGCAATCGCGGCGCAGATAGCCGCGGCGCTGCAGCCGGCAATAGAGGAACTCGACCATCTGATCGACCAGCGGCGAATTGACGCTGTTGTGCAGCTCGAACTCGTCCGGGTTGGCGCCGAGCGCCTTCAGCCGTTCGTGCACCGATTCGCGCCCGACCAGCACCGGCGTGCCATAGCCGCCGTCCTTGAACGCGATCGCGGCGCGCAGCACGACTTCTTCCTCGGCTTCGGCGAAGATCACGCGCTTCGGATTGGCGCGCGCGCCCTCATAGGCCAGGCTGAGCACCGACGTGGTCGGGTTCAGGCGCGCACGCAGCGACTGGCGATAGGCGGCCATGTCGGTGATCGGCTTGGTCGCCACGCCCGAATCCATCGCCGCCTGGGCGACGGCGGCGGGCACCAGCTCCATCAGCCGCGGGTCGAACGGCGCCGGGATGATATAATCGGGGCCGAAGCTGTGCTGCACGCCGTACGCGGCCGCGACTTCCTCGGGCACCTGCTGGCGCGCCAGCTCGGCGAGCGCGGTCGCCGCGGCGATCTTCATCGCATCGTTGATCGTCGTCGCGCGCACGTCGAGCGCGCCGCGGAAGATGAACGGGAAGCCGAGCACGTTGTTGACCTGGTTCGGATAGTCCGAACGCCCGGTGGCGATGATCGCGTCCGGCCGTGCGGCCCGCGCCTCGGGCGGGGTGATCTCGGGATCGGGATTGGCCATCGCGAAGATGATCGGCTTGAGCGCCATGTGGTTGAGCAGCTCGGCCGGCAGCGCGCCGGCGGCCGACAGGCCCATGAACACGTCGGCGCCCTCCAGCGCATCGGCGAGCGTGCGGCGTTCGGTGGCGACGGCGTGCGCCGACTGCCACTGGTTGATCCCCTCGCGGCCCTGGTAGATCACCCCGGTGCGATCGAGCATCAGCAGGTTCTGGCTGGGCAGGCCCATCGCCTTGATCAGCTCGGCGCAGGCGATCGCGGCGGCGCCGGCGCCGTTCATCACCACGCGGGTGTCCTTGATGTCGCGCCCGGTCAGGTGGAGCGCGTTGATCAGGCCCGCGGCGGCGATGATCGCCGTGCCGTGCTGGTCGTCATGGAACACCGGGATGTTCATCTTTTCCCGGAGCGTCTGCTCGATCACGAAGCATTCGGGGGACTTGATGTCCTCCAGGTTGATGCCGCCGAAGCTCGGCTCCATCAGCTCGACCGCGTCGATGAAGCGGTCGACGTCCTCGGTCTTCAGCTCGATATCGATCGAATCGACATCGGCGAAGCGCTTGAACAGCACCGCCTTGCCTTCCATCACCGGCTTGGAGGCGAGCGCGCCGAGATTGCCCAGGCCCAGGATCGCCGTGCCGTTGGAGATCACCGCGACCAGGTTGCCCTTGGCGGTATAGTCATAGGCCGCCGCCGGATCCTTGGCGATCGCGAGCACGGGCACGGCCACGCCCGGCGAATAGGCCAGCGCCAGGTCGCGCTGCGTCGCCATCGGCTTGGAGGCGATGACTTCGATTTTCCCCGGCCGCCCCTCGGAGTGGTACAGCAGCGCCTCGCGCTCCGAAAACTGGACGTTCGATTCCTCGGACATTTCTCTCTCCTGATCGCCTCACCCCTTAGAGGCGACTTGTCCCCAAGAAAACCCGGTGCGGGGAGTTGATCGCAGATCGGGTTCCGCTACGTCCCCGATCATGTCCTCCGCTGCCCCCACTCCGATGATGGCGCAATATCTCGCGCTGAAGGCGGAAGCGGAAGATTGCCTGCTTTTTTATCGCATGGGCGATTTCTTCGAGCTGTTCTTCGACGACGCCAGGATCGCCAGCGCGGTGCTCGACATCGCGCTGACCGCGCGCGGCGAGCATGACGGCGAGCGCATCCCGATGTGCGGCGTGCCGGTCCACGCGATGGAGGGCTATCTCGCCCGGCTGATCAAGGCCGGCCACCGCGTCGCGATCGCCAACCAGACCGAGACGCCCGAGGAAGCGCGCAAGCGCATGGGCTCCAAGGCGCTGGTCAACCGCGCGATCGTCCGCGTCGTCACCGCCGGCACGCTCACCGAGGAGGCGCTGCTCGACAGCCGCACGGCGAACTGGTGCGCCGCGATCGGCGAGGCGGGCGGCAGCGTCGCCATCGCCTGCGCCGACATCTCGACCGGCCGCTTCGAGATCATCGAGACCACCGCCGACCGCGCCGGCGCCGAGATCGCCCGGCTCAACCCCGCCGAGACGGCAGTGGCGGACGGATCGGCCTTCGCCGAGCTCGCCACGATCACCCGCCCGAAGCTCGACTTCGACAGCGCGAGCGGCGAGGCCCGGCTCAAGCGCCTGTTCGGCGTCGCCACGCTCGACGGCTTCGGCCAGTTCTCCCGCGCCGCGCTCGCCGCAGCCGGAGGTCTTGCCGCCTATCTCGAGCATACCGCCAAGGGGGCGCTCCCCTTCCTGCGCCCGCCCCGCCTCTCGCGCACCGAAGCGGCGATGGCGATCGATGCGGCGACGCGCGAGAGCCTGGAACTCACGCTCAGCAGCGCCGGCACCCGCCGCGGCAGCCTGCTCGACAGCGTCGACCGCACCGTCACCGGCGCCGGCGCGCGCCTGCTCGGCAGCGACATCGCCGCCCCTTTGATGGACCGGCCGAGCGTCGAGGCGCGGCTCGATCTCGTCACCCATTTCCATGACGACGCGCTGCTACGCGACATGGTGCGCGGCGCGCTGCGGGCGATGCCCGATATCGGCCGCGCGCTCGGCCGCCTCGCCGCCGGGCGCGGCAGCCCGCGTGACATGGGCCAGCTGCGCGACGGGCTCGACGGCGCCTGGCGCCTCGCCGAACGGCTCGACGCGACCGGCATTCCGCCGCTGCTCGCCGACCTCGTCCCGCAGATGCGCGGGCACGGCGCGCTGATCGACCTGCTTGCCCGCGCGCTCGTCCCCGAGCCGCCGGTCGACGCCGACAAGGGCGGCTATATCGCCGAGGGCTATGACGCCGCGCTCGACGACCTGCGCGATGCCGGCGCCGGCGGCCGCCGCGCCATCGCCGCGCTCGAGGCCGAGTACAAGGCGCGCACCGGCATCAACGCGCTCAAGATCCGCCACAACGGCGTGCTCGGCTATCATATCGAAGTGCCGGCGAAGAACGCCGATCCGCTGATGGCGCAGGATAGCGGCTTCACCCACCGCCAGACGCTCGCCGGCGTGGTCCGCTTCAACGCGCCCGAGCTGCACGACGTCGCGGTCAAGGTGACCCAGGCCGGTGCCCACGCGCTCGCCGCCGAGGCCGCGCATCTCGAGGAGCTCACCGCCCGCGCGCTTTCCGCCCGCGAGCCGATCGCCCGCACCGCCGATGCGCTCGCCCGGATCGACGTCGCGGCGGGCTTGGCAGAACGCGCCGCCGAGGGTGGCTGGGCCCGCCCGCATCTCGTCGAGCATGCCTGTTTCGAGATCGAGGGCGGCCGCCATCCGGTGGTCGAGGAAGCGGTGGCGAAGAGCGGCGGCCGCTTCGTCGCCAATGACTGCAACCTCTCCGAAGCCAGCCGCCTCTGGCTGGTCACCGGCCCCAACATGGGCGGCAAGTCGACCTTCCTGCGCCAGAACGCGCTGATCGCCGTCCTCGCCCAGGCCGGCTCCTACGTCCCCGCCACCCGTGCCACGCTCGGCATGGTCGATCGCCTGTTCAGCCGCGTCGGCGCCTCGGACAATCTCGCGCGCGGCCGCTCGACCTTCATGGTCGAGATGGTCGAGACCGCCGCGATCCTCGCGCAGGCGACCCCGCGCAGCTTCGTGATCCTCGACGAGGTCGGCCGCGGCACCTCGACCTATGACGGCCTCGCCATCGCCTGGGCGGTGGTCGAGGCGATCCATGAGGACAACCGCTGCCGCTGCCTGTTCGCCACCCACTATCACGAGCTGACCCGGCTGGCCGAGCGCTGCGACGCGCTCACCCTCCACCATGTCCGCGCCCGCGAATGGAAGGGCGACCTCGTCCTGCTCCATGAAGTCGCGCAGGGCCCGGCCGACCGCAGCTACGGCCTCGCCGTCGCTCGCCTCGCCGGCCTGCCGCCCGTCACGATCAAGCGCGCCAAGTCCGTGCTCGACAAGCTCGAGGCGGGCCGCGCCGCCACCGGCGGGCTCGCCGCCGGGCTCGATGATCTGCCGCTCTTCGCTGCCATGGCGGTCGAGGAAGCGGAACAGGTCGATGCGCTGCGCAGCGAGCTCGGCACGCTCGACATCGACAGTCTGTCCCCGCGTGAGGCGCTGGAAATGCTCTACCGGCTCAAGGGCCTGGCGGCGGAAGGCGCATGACCGTCCACGACATCACCGACCAGTTCCTCGCCATCCTGCTGCGCGAAGTCGGCGGCACCCGCCGGCGCTGGCGCAACGTCATCGGCCCGGTGAAGCTCTACAGCGCCGAGACCCACCCGCATTGCAACTGGTCGATCACTCCCGGCGGCGATGCCGGCGAGAACAGCGCGGTCGAACGCGTCGCCGATCGGCTTCGGGACAAATACCCGATCATCGGCTGATCCCTCCGACGTCTCGTCCACAAGCGCCATCGCGGCGAAGGCCGGGCAGACGCTGTCTGCACCCCTGGCGCCCGGTTTTTTCCGTCCGGATCGGTGGCACCGCCCCCGCGGCGAACACCGCTATGCTATTGGCTCGTTGCGCGCCCGTAACGCACCATCCCCAGCAAGGAATCGAACGGATGAGCATCGACAAGTCCCGATGGATGAGCCTCGCCTACGGTAGCAACATGGCGATAGCCGATATTCCGATGTGCCAGTTCCCGCTCCCGGGAAGTCACGATGCCGGCTCCTATGGCGGCATCAACGTCAAGAGCAAGACGCAGCATTATTCGATCGCCGAGCAGCTTGCGATCGGCGTGCGCTATTTCGATTTCCGCGTGCGCGTCGACAATGGCGTGTTCTTCTCGCATCACGGCTCCGACGAATCCCGCGACAATCCCTATACCGCGATGACCAAGGACCCGAATACGACCTATCTGTTCGACGAGATCGTCACCTTCCTGCGCGCGAACCAGGAAGAAGTGGTGCTGATCTGCTTCCAGGACTTCACCTCGGTGTGGAACCAGAGCTTCACGGAACAGGACGCGGCCGATTTCCTTTCCTGCCTCAAGCGCGATTTCGGCGGGGTGCCGGCGAACGACGACCTGCTCTACATTCCTGGCGGCATGCCGACCTACGGCAAGTGCATCGAAACGAACCAGCGCGCGCTCGCGATCATCAACGACAAGGCGTTCCCGGGTACCAACGACGGCTGGTATTTCGACTGGAGCCAATATCTGCGCGATCGCTTCTCGGATTATAAATACTGGCTCCACAGCTGGAGCACGCTGATCGACGACACGCTCGCCGATCAGCAGAACTATCTGGTCGATACCGGATCGGACGGCCGCGACCTGGACTTGTTCTGGGTGAGCCAGGCGATCCTCGGCTATTCAAACGTGACCACGCCCAATGGCGAAAGCCAGAACAAGGACGGCGCGTCGCATCTCAATTCGGTGTTCACCGCCGCGTACAAGGACTGGTGGAAGGGGCAATCGGCGATCCAGGGCGTCACCCAGGCGGTGCAGAAGCCGAACGTCCTGCTGCTCGATTATTCGGGCGTCTATGACGACTTCGCCACCGACTGCTACAATCTGCTGACCGGCAGCGCCTAGTTACGCCCGATCCGGCGCCATCCCTTCGGACTGGCGCCGGATTTCGCGGCATAGTCCGCCCGGGCGCGCCGATGCGCCGGGAGGGTGCCAGATGAGCGATTTCCCCACGCGTAGCGGCGACGCGGTGATGACCAGCGACCGCCAGGGCTTCGATCGGCGCTGGTATGCGCCCAACCTCGCGGCGGTCTATGTGCCGGCCAGCCTCGACGACGTCGCCCCCTGCGTCCAGGCCGCGCTCGCTGCCTATGGCGCCGACGTCAAGATCGTCTCGGGCCGGCATTGCTATGAGGACTTCGCCTATAACGACACCACCCGCGCGGTGATCGACATGTCGGCGCTCAACCAGGTCGGCCTCGATCCGCAGCTTGGCTATTTCGTCGATGCCGGGTCCGAGAACTGGACCGTCTACCGCACCCTGCTCAACGGCTTCGGCAAGACGCTGCCGGCGGGTTCCTGCTATTCGGTCGGCGCCGGCGGGCACATCACCGGCGGCGGCTATGGCCTGCTCTCGCGGCTGCACGGGCTGACGGTGGACTGGCTGACCGGGGTGGACATCGTCACCTGGGATGCCGGCAGTGGCACCGCGACGCTGCGCCACGTCTCCGCCGCCAGCAGCGACCCGGCCGAGCAGGACCTGTTCTGGGCGCTGTGCGGCGCGGGCTGCGGCAATTTCGGCGTGATCGTGCGCTATTATTTCGCCACCCTGCCCGACGCGCCCGACCATGCCTCGCTATGGACGCTGGCCTGGAACTGGAGCGACGTGCCCGAAAGCGCCTTCACGGCGCTGCTCGCGCTCTACGCGAAGGTCGTCAGCGACATGCCGGAGACCGACTTCAGCCTGCTCAAGCTCAACCATGTCGCGGCGGGGCAGATCGGGCTGATCTATCAGAGCGTCTCGCCGCCGGGCACCAGCAAGGCCGCGCACCGCGCCCGCGCCGCCGCCCAGGCCGAGCAGCTCAAGCGCCGCCTGCGCGAGGTCGCGCCGTCCAGCCCGCTGATCCGTCCGCTCGGCGGCCATCCCGGCCTGATGACCTCGATGCTGGCCAGCGAGGACATCCAGCATCTCACCTATCTCGAGGCGCTGCAGACGCTCAATGGCTCGGGGCCCAACCAGTTCGGCAAGTACAAGTCCGCCTATATGAAGGCGGCCTTCCCGCCCGCGCAGGCGAGCACGATCTATCAATGGCTGAACACCGTGCCGCCGGGCCTGGACGCGAGCGACATGGCGCAGAGCCTGCTCCAGGTCGACAGCTATGGCGGGGCGATCAACACCGTCGATCCGACGGCGACCGCGGTGCCGCAGCGCAGCTCGATCATGAAGCTGCAATACCAGACCTATTGGAACAACGCCTCGCCCCCCGGCGGCCCGCTGTCCCCGGCGGACGAAGCCCAGGCGCAGGCGCATCTCGCCTGGATCGACGAGTTCTACGCCTTCGTCTATGCGGCGACCGGCGGCGTGCCGGACCCGGCGCTGGACCCGGATGGCGTGGTCGATGGCTGCTATTTCAACTATCCGGACCTGTCGCTGGGCTCCTATGCCACCGGCAATGTCGACCAGGCGCTGCGGCTGTATTTCCTCGACAATTTCCGCGCCAACCCGCGCAACCTGGTCGCGATCAAGCAGCAATGGGACCCGCAGGACTTCTTCCACCACCAGCAATCGCTGCCGGTGACTTGAGGGTGGTGCTGCTGCTGGGTGCGTGGGATCCCTGCCTGCGCGGGGACTGCGCGTCGTTTCACGACGCCGGAAAGGAAAGATGCCCAAAATGAAAGAGGTCGCCGGGGCGTCTCCCGACGACCCGGCGACCTCCGACATGGTCAGCGGCCGGAAGCTCCAGCCCGGGAGACCATGCGGACCGCTTTGCTTCGGACTGGCGCCGTTGATTGGAGGAGAATACCTCCCGGCGCCTTACGATCGGAGGGCTTCCGATCGCGTCAGAAGCTTAGCGGTGCGTCTCCCGAACGAACTGAACCGACCCCATTGCTGAACCATGAGACATCGGATCACCTCCTTTCGCCAGTTGAAGAGCACGTGCCGTTGTGGGCACGCCAACTATTTGAATCACCGCGAGTCGCAGAACAAGTCTTGTATAAAATCTTTTTATGAGCGATTCTGGAATTCTGGGCCTGAAACCGGGCGCCGCGCCCTTTCGGTAGCGCAACCATTCCCGCCGGCTAGGCCGTCCGTGCCGGCTCAGTGGCGCTTGAAATACTGCACTTCGCGCTCATGCTTCTCGGCTGCCGCGCGCGTGTCGAACGTGCCCAGGTTGCGGCGCTTGTGCGTATCGGGGTCGACTTTGCGCGAATAGAGCCGGAATTCGCCCGATTTGAGCTTGCGGATCATGGCCTTCTCCTCTCGCCGCATCAATGCGCGAGCGGGCCCGATTTATCCGCGGCAATCCTCGGCGACGCGCAGGATCTCGGCATAGGCGGGCACCACCAGCGTCGGCAGCCCATTGCCCTCCACGAGGAACCGCCCGCGGCTATAGCCCATCGCGTCGAGCGCGGAATCGCGCGGCCCCAGATCCGCGGCGAGCCAGGCAGTAGTCCCGCTCGGCAGCGGCTGGACCGGCAGCTGGCGCAGCGTGCTGGTGGTGCGCAGCGTCAGGCTCGCCACGCCCGCGCCCTTGCGCGACAGCACCACGCGCCCGCGCGCGGCATCGCAGCGCAGGATGAGCTCGGCCTCGCCGCCAGCCACGCCGAACAGCGCGACCGATCCGCGCCCGTCCTGCCTGTATGCCCAGCTGCCAGGAGTCAGCGGCCAGTCGCGCCAGTCGGCGGCCAGCGTCGGCGTCGCCACCGGCGCGGGGGTCGGCGTGGGCGTGGGGACAGGCCGCGGCGGTGCCGGCGGCGGCACGACGTGCGGCGTTTCCGAACAGCCCGCAATGGCAAGCGCGGAGGCGAAGACGAGCAGGGTACGGCGCATGGCCGGCCTTATGGGGGAAGTGTCCGGCAGGCTCAACCGCCGCGACGGCGGATCGACGCTTCCCGGCGCCGAAGGGAACGCTATCCCGTCACGCTGTGCGAGAGCGATTGCCAGGCCGGCGTCAGGTTGAGCACAACCCGCGCCACCTGCGTCAGCAGGAAGAATCCGCCGCCCCACAGCGTCGCCGGGTGCAGCTTGCCGCGCGTGCGCAGGTCGTACGCCACGAGCATCGCCAGCAGGATATCGGTAAGCAGGATGCCGCCATAGGCGGGCATCAGCGGCAGGTGCGAGAATTTCGTGATCCGCGCGAGCGGGGTGGTCAGGATCGCGATCGTGCCGAGCAGCATCAGGCGCTTGTGCCAGGCCGACCTCGCCCGCATCGCGATCCCCGCGGCGGTCAGCACCGCGAAGGTGAAGATCGCGCCGAGCGGGAAGATCAACGGCGGCCCGGACGGCGGCAGGTGATGCGCCGCGATCGCCTGCTTGACGAGGATCGCCGTCGCCACGCCCAGCGGCACCATCGCCACCGCCAGCACCGCGACGACCGGACCGATCAGGCGGTGGAGATCGCTGCGCCCGGCGGAAACCAGCCCCGTCTGCACGACGAACAGCAGCATCCACGCCGTGAAGACCACGCCGTGGATGTGCAGCACCGGCGAGAGCGGACGCCCGCCGAACACCTCGGAGAGATAGTAGCTGGGCGCGAAGCCGATAAAGGTGAGCACCACCATCAACAGCGCCATGCCGCCGAAGAACCGGCGCTCGTCGTTCAATCGAAACCCGCTGCGCGCTGCCAATGTCGCCATCTTGCCCCCGCGGAATTGCCACAGGACGACCGGTGTATCACAGCAATCGCCGGGGCAGTAACGGGTTCGTGGCTAACGCCGGCTACCCCATTTCTTCTGCGTCTTCCCGTACCGCGTCTTGCGCGTGCCCGGCTTGCCTTCATTGCTCCGCCCCATGATCGGCGCCTTGTGCTCACCCGCCGGCAGGCCGAGCTCTTCCTGCTCGAGCGCGCGGATCTCGTCGCGCAGCCGCCCGGCTTCCTCGAACTCGAGGTTGGCCGCGGCGTCGCGCATCTTCTTCTCGAGTTCCTCGATATAGGCGCGCAGATTGTGGCCGACCATGTGCGGCCGGTCCTCGTCGATCTCGACGGTGACCTGATCCTTCGACGCCACATGCGCGATGATATCGCCGATGTTGCGCTTGATCGTCGCCGGCGTGATGCCGTGCTCGCGGTTATATTCCTCCTGCTTCTCGCGGCGGCGCCCGGTCTCGGCGAGCGCGCGCTCCATCGATCCCGTCATCCGGTCGGCATAGAGGATCACCCGCCCCTCGACGTTGCGCGCCGCGCGGCCGATCGTCTGGATCAGCGAGGTCTCGCTGCGCAGAAAGCCTTCCTTGTCGGCATCGAGGATCGCGACCAGCCCGCACTCGGGGATGTCGAGGCCCTCACGCAGCAGGTTGATGCCGACCAGCACGTCATAGACCCCCAGGCGGAGATCGCGGATCAGCTCGATGCGCTCCAGCGTCTCGGTATCCGAGTGCATGTAGCGGACCTTCACGCCCGCCTCGTGCATATATTCGGTCAGGTCCTCGGCCATGCGCTTGGTGAGCGTCGTCACCAGCGTGCGATAGCCCAGCGCCGTGGTCTTCTTGCACTCGACGATCAGGTCCTGGACCTGCTCCTCGACCGGCTTGATCTCCACCGGCGGATCGATGAGGCCGGTCGGGCGGATCACCTGCTCGACGAACACGCCGCCGGTCTGCTCCATCTCCCAGCCGCCCGGCGTCGCCGAGACATAGACCGTCTGCGGGCGCATCGCCTCCCACTCGTTGAACCTGAGCGGCCGGTTGTCGATCGCGCTCGGCAGGCGGAAGCCATATTCGGCCAGCGTAACCTTGCGGCGATGGTCCCCGCGCGACATGCCGTTGATCTGGCCGATCGTCTGGTGGCTCTCGTCGACGAAGAGCAGCGCGTTCTCGGGCAGATATTCGAACAGCGTGGGCGGCGGCTCGCCCGGCAGCCTGCCGGTCAGGAAGCGCGAGTAATTCTCGATGCCCGCGCAGCTGCCGGTCGCCGCGATCATCTCCAGGTCGAAGTTCGTCCGCTGTTCCAGCCGCTGGTGCTCGAGCAGCTTGCCCTCGGCTTCCAGTTCCTTCAGCCGCTCGGTCAGCTCGTGGCGGATGCCTTCCATCGCCTGCTTCATCGTGGGCCCGGGCGTGACATAGTGCGAGTTGGCGAAGACGCGGACATAGTCGAGGCTCGCCACCTTCGATCCGGTCAGCGGGTCGAACTCGGTGATCTCCTCGATCTCGTCGCCGAAGAAGCTCACCCGCCAGGCGCTGTCCTCATAGTGCGACGGGAATATCTCCAGGCTGTCGCCGCGCACCCGGAACGCGCCGCGCCCGAAGGCGGCGTCGTTGCGCTTGTACTGCAGCGCGACCAGCTTGCGGATGATCTCGCGCTGGTCGACCACCTGGCCCTTCTTGAGGTCGAAGATCATCGCCGAATAAGTTTCGACCGAGCCGATGCCGTACAGGCACGAGACCGAGGCCACGATGATCACGTCGTCGCGCTCGAGCAGCGAGCGCGTGGCGGAGTGCCGCATCCGGTCGATCGCCTCGTTCACCGAGCTTTCCTTCTCGATGTACGTGTCCGAGCGGGCGACATAGGCCTCGGGCTGGTAATAATCGTAGTAGCTGACGAAATACTCGACCGCGTTCTCCGGGAAGAACGACTTCATCTCGCCATAGAGCTGCGCCGCCAGGATCTTGTTCGGCGCGAGCACCAGCGCGGGGCGCTGCAGCGTCTCGATCACCTTGGCCATCGTATAGGTCTTGCCCGAGCCCGTTACACCCAGGAGCACCTGGTCGCGTTCGCCCTGGCGCGCCTGCTCGACCAGCTCGGGGATCGCGAACCGCTGGTCGCCCGAAGGCTCATACTCGCTGACGAGCTTGAACGGCCGCCCGCCCTCGAGCTTGTCGGGGCGCTGAGGGCGATGCGGAACGAAGGCCTGCCCGGTCTCGGGCTCTTCGAGGCTGGTGCGAATCTGAATTGCCATTGCGGGGAATATGGGAAGTAGGGTGCGCGGTAGCAATCGCGCCGGCTCTACAACTCCATCGCATCCGACGGCGGCGGCGGATATTTGATCGGCTTGTCGCCGTATCTCGCCTTCAATACCCGGCGGCTTCGGTCTTCGGGATCCTCCTCTTGGGCAAGTTCATCGGAATATTGGAAACTAGCGTCGAACGCGTTTCCGACGACGGCGTATGATATAGTCGCCCATACCTTGCGGGGATCAGACGCATACCAAGCGTCAAGCAGCGCTTCTGAAAGCGCGTTACTGGTGTCGATGCATTCGACATAGTCCTCTCTCTCTAGAAACAGAAGATCATAGACCATACCCGGCCCTACTTCTGCGTACAGAAACGCGCCATCGGGATCGCCATCAACCTCATCCGATATCGCTTGGCCAATCGCCTGAAGACAGTCCTCTAGTGATTTTCTGGTCATGGCGTTTTCCTCTGTCGCACATTTGGGAACCTGCGAACTCGGCGTTCCCCATCAAACCAATAATAGGCGGTGATCCAGCTTGGCCTGCGCGATATGCCTTCGTAGCTAGCTCGAATATCGATCCGCACCGTGTGACCCGCGTCCATCGCCTTATCCCAACTCCTCTCAAGCGCGGCATATTCCGTTTGGTTGAAAGAACCATCTTGGGCAAAATGATTGAACCAGTCTTTGGGGCCGTTGAACCTACGCGCAATGACATGGCCGCCATGGTCCTTAGGTAGCCGATCAGATCCTCCCGCCAGCTCTTGCGCTTTCCGAGAACGGCCCTGCGCCCTATTCCGAGTTAGCGTGCCCGTCACACGCTTAAATCGATCAGCCAAATCCAGCTCATAAAGATAGCCGTTCGCTGAAATCTTTCGATATGTCGCGCTGATCTGCTCCGCCACCGATGGCAGCGCGCGATTGGGCGGCATCTGTCCGCCGTGCGTCCCCATGTACAGCGCAAGCGCCATGAACTTGCTGCGTGCATCCCGTCCCTCATCGAGTGCACGCTGCGTAGGCAGCATGAGCGTCTGCCCAATTCGTAGTTTGCCTATTGGAATGCGATTGAAATCGGCGAGATACTTGACGGTCAAACCCTTCCGCATCCGCGCGATGCTGGTCAGGCTGTCGCCAGGTCCGACTGTATAGACCTTCCAGTTCGCCGGATGCCACGGACTCGCATCGCCGTAGTCGGGAACATAGGGATCCCGCGCCGACGGTACCCGACGCCCGCCATAAGCGTCGTGTATGTCCTTCGCGCCGGCGTCGCGGTCGCGCTGCTGGATGCCTCGCTCCGCGTCGCGGTCCTGATAGCTGCCGTTCTGATAATAGCGCCCCTGGCCGACGAAGGTGAAACGCCCGTTCCCAGTATCGTGCCAGGGATTGAATTTGAGCTCGACGCCCGGCGCCGCGCGATATCCCGTCCGCAGATAGATCGCGAATGCGGTTTCGACTTTTCGAGAATTCGATCGACTCAAAGCCATCTGCCCATCTCCCTGCCGCAGAAGTGGGAAGCCCATTAGAACATATCAAGAACAATAAGAACCCATTTGGTTCAAAAGTCAGCTCGCCCGCACCCTGCTCCTCGTCGCCGCCGCGGATCGAGGCTTGTATTCCCCCGCAACATCGGGTGTGGCTGGCGCAACCGCCACACCCCAGGGGAAACCGCATGCGCCTGACCATCCTCGCCGCCGGAGCGCTGCTGCTCCCCCTCGCCGCCTGCAACAAGGGGCCCTCGACCGAGGAGAGCGCGCGCCAGACCGGCGAGATCCGGCTCGACAATGCGAGCATGGAGGAAGTCGCCAAGCAGGCGACCGCCGCCGAGGCCAAGGCGCCCGTCCAGAAGGCAGGCCAGTGGGAAGAGACGATGCAGATGATCGGGCTCGAGGCCGGCGGCGCGACCGAGGCGCAGGTCGCCCCGCTCAAGGCCCAGGTCGGCAAGCCGCCGCAGAAGCGCACCGGCTGCCGCACCGCTGCGGACAGCAAGCCGTTCGACGTCTCCAAATTCCCGGCGATGTCGCAGACCTGCCGCTTCACCAAATACTATTCGGTCGGCGGCAAGGTCGAGGCGGTGATGAACTGCGACGTCCCCGGCGGCAAATCGAGCGTGTCGATCGCCGGCACGCAGAACGCCAATGCCTATGACCTGACGATGAAGCAGAGCCAGACGATGACCGGCCAGCCGAAGGAATCCTCGGTCACGTTGCGCGTCACCGGCAAGCGCCTGGGCGAGTGCAAGATCTGATGCGCGCGAGTGCCATGCCCCTGGCCGCCGCCGCGCTGGTGCTGCTCACCGGCGCCGGCCAGGCGAGCGACGGCTTCACGGTGACCGATGTGAGCGCGGCGCAGGTCGCGGACGCCTATGCCAAGGCGAAGCCGGGCGGGCCGATGCGCATGGGGCAATGGGAGCGCTCGATCGAGCTGACCGCGCTCGACTTGCCGGGCGTGCCCGCCGGTCCGGAGCGCGATGCGAAGATCGCCGCGGCCAAGGGAGAGAAGAAGGTCGACAGCGTCTGCCACAGCGGCACCGTCCTCGCCGCGCCCGAGCCCGCGCAGATCTTCGAGATCATGGGCAGCGACTGCCACTACAAGCGCCTGACCATGGGCGGCGGCAAGTTCGAGGGCACGCTCGACTGCAAGGGCGATGCGCCGGGCGACACCGTCGATGTCGCGGTATCGGGCAGCTATGCGGCGGAGCGCTTCGCCATCCGCCTCGATGTCGATCGCAAGCCCGCCGATCCGGCGCAGCGCGTGGTGATGACGATGCTGCTCAACGGCCACCGCACCGGGGAATGCGCGCAGTAACTAGGACTCGCGGCGATAGGCGATGCGCCACATCAGCACCGCCGTGGCCCCGGCGAACAGCGCCAGGATGCCGCTCGAGGCGAGCGCGCTGATCCAGCGGAACAGCAGCGCGCGATTGTCCATCGGCGGCATCTCGAACAGCCCGAAGCCATAGGTCTGCGCGCCGACGAAGATGGCGAGCGCCGTGACCGCGCCGACCAGCGCGGCATGGCGGGCGCGGCGCAGCCCGGCGACGTGCATCACCAGCCAGAGCGGGCCGCCCACCGCGGTGATCGCGATCCCGGCAATCAGGCTGCCGATCATCCAGCCGCCGACCAGGCTCAATGCGTCGCGCTTGCCGCCGAGCAGCAGCAGCCCGATCACGATCAGCCCGGCAAGCGCGCTGCCCGCGCCGAGCGCGAGCCCGGCACGGTCGATCGTCGTGTCATAGCGGCGCGAAGCGCTGGCCGCGCGGTCGTTCACTTGGGCACCCCTCCCGATTCCGGGTGAACGATAAACCCGGCGCCCGAGTCCCTTCAAGCATTTGGGAAAGCGGTGTGCGCCGAACTGAAACGAGGCCGCGCGATTCAGCTGGCGCCCGATTCAGTTGGCGATGGCGAAGCCCGGCACCGGCCGCTTCTCGCCGCCGTCATGATACATGTCGATGAAGACGTCGACCGGCGCCTGGCCCGGGCAGGTCACCTTGTAGAGATCGACGATGAAGCCATAGGGCCCCGACCCGACATTGCCCGCCCGATGGAAGCCTGGCGCGGCCCCGTCCGCGCAGCGCAGCTTGCGCAGATAGGCGACCTGCCCCTGGGGCATGTTCTCGCGCACCGGGTTCGCCTTGCTCCCGAGCGGCGATTTCTCGGCCTCCACGATCGCCTCCTTGAGCTTCTTGCCCTTCAGGCCGGCGCCCATCGAGCGCATCATGTCGCGTGCTTCGTTGGGCACGCTGCCTTCCTTGTGATCCTGGACCGGCGCGGCGGCGGTTGCCATTCCCGCGATCACGGCGAGCATGATGAACTTGCGCATCCTGATTCTCCCCCTTTTGAGAACCGGCAGCCTAGCGCGCCCAAGGCAAAGCGAAAGTCATCGCAGCGCGTCGAAGCGACCCTTTCGGATGCAAATGTCCAGGCCCGCATAGTCGGGCGCCGGCGGCACCGCGCCGAGCGCCGGCACGTCGAACCCCGCGCCGATCCGCCGTGCCGCAAACCGCGCGGGATCCTCGCCCGCGCAGCGCAGCATGCCGCGCAGCATCTGCGGCGGCGTGGCATAGCCCTCGCGCGACAGGCGGAAGGTGCCCCAATGCACCGGCAGCGCGAACGGGCGGCCGAGCCCGTCCCACACCCGGATCGCGCCCTGCGGCCCGATATGGCTGGCGCCGGCGAGCTGCCCCTCGTCGAAACGGAAGGCGCCGATCGGGATCGCAGCGAAGCGGATCGGCCCGAGCGCCGCGGCCTCGGCCGGCCATTTGCCATCGCCCAGCCCCGTGTCGCCGGCGAAGAAGAAATTGCCGTGCGGCAGCGTCACCACGAAGCTCGACCACAAGGCGCGGTCGCGATCGGTGAACCAGCGGCTGTCCCAATGATGGCTGCGGGTGACCGTCACCGCCACGCCGGGGCGCAGCACAACACGCTGTCCCCAATCGCGCGCCTGTGCCGGCACGCCCGCCCCACCGATCACCGTGTCGTTGCCGAGCGAGGTGACGATCGCCGGCCGGTCGCGATCCCACAGCCGGCGCAGCGTCGCCAGGTCCATATGGTCGTAGTGATTGTGGCTGACGAGGACGAGGTCGATCTTCGGCAGGTCGGCGAAGCGCACCCCCGGCTCGGCGACGCGCTGCGGCCCGATGCCGAACGGCCCGGCGCGGTCGCTCCACACCGGATCGGTGAGGATGTTGACGCCGTCGGCCTGCACCAGCACCGTGGCGTGCCCGATCCAGGTGACGCGCATCGCCCCGCCGTCCACCCGCGCCGGCGGCTTGTCCGGCATCACCGCCACCTTGTCGGGCCAGGCCGGCCGCGTCGGATCGCCGAACACCTGCTGCCACAGCAGCCGGTTGCGCCGCGCCGGCGACACGTCGAGCGCCTCGCCATCCGGATTGAAGAAGCGCCGCCCGTCGAAATGGCCGCTCGCCGGCCCGCGATAATAAACGCGGTCGAGGAAGAAGGGTGCGATCGTCGCGGCCAGGCACAGGACCACCACGATCCAGAGCAGCGCCGCGCCTGCCCGGCGAAGCCAGCGCCTCACGCCCAATAGCCCGCCATCAGCTCGCCCGCCCATGCCGGCTCGCGCATCTCGCCGCGCGGCAGGAAGCCCTGCAGCACCGGCTTGATGTCGAGCACCGGGGTGCCGTCGATCGCATCGAGCCCGCGCACGTGCAGCCGCGTCCCCTCGACCCGCTCGACCCCACAGACGGTCACGCCCAGCCGATTGGGCCGGTTCTTGCCGCGCTGGGCGAAGATGCCGACCAGCGGCCAGTCGGCGCGGTCGCGCGGGTGGCGCGCACCGGTCTGCACGCCGGCCTCGGATACCTTGTCGAACAGGAAGACGATCTCGGCATGGCTGAAGTCGCCGAGCCCGGCCAGAGCCTCCGGCCCGAAGCGCGCATCGAGTTCGATCACCGCCCGCTCGCGGTCCCAATCGTCGTCACGCACTTCTGCGCGTCCGCCGCGTACAAAGCCAACCGGTTCGAGCGTGAATTCCATGATCACCTCCGCGCTCGCCTCTTGATCGAACTGGGTCCGATCTCCTAGCCCCATTTCATGGATCCGATCCCCCAGACTCCGGAAGCAGCCGCCGCCGAGCTCGAGACGCTCGCCGCCGAGATCGCGCACCACAATCGGCTCTATCACGCCGAGGACGCGCCCGAGATCAGCGACGCCGACTATGACGCGCTGATGCGGCGCAACACCGCGATCGAGGCGGCATTCCCCGATCTGGTCCGCGCCGATTCGCCTTCGAAGCTGGTCGGCGCGGCGCCCGCCGGCGCGCTCGCCAAGGTCGCGCATGCCCGGCCGATGTTCAGCCTCGACAATGGCTTCAACGACGAGGACGTGCGCGATTTCCTCGGCCGCGTCGGCCGCTTCCTCAACCTGGGCGACGCCGAGGCGATCGCACTCACCGCCGAGCCCAAGATCGACGGGCTCTCCTGCTCGCTGCGCTACGAGAAGGGCACGCTCGTCCAGGCGCTCACCCGCGGCGACGGCCAGATCGGCGAGGACGTCACGCCCAACGCCCGCACGATCACCGACATTCCGCAGACGATCGCCGGTGCGCCCGAGATCTTCGAGGTCCGCGGCGAAGTGTACATGGCGAAGGCGGATTTCGCGGCCCTGAATGCCCGCCTGCTCGCCGAGGCCGAGGAGAACGGCAAGGAAGCGCGTCAGTTCGCCAATCCGCGCAACGCCGCGGCCGGCTCGCTCCGCCAGAAGGACGCCGCCGTCACCGCCGCGCGCCCCTTGCGCTTCCTCGCCTGGGGCTGGGGCGAAACCACCGCGCTCCCCGGCGAGACCCAGGCGCAAGTGATCCGGGCAATCGGCGCAATGGGCTTCCCGGTCTCCGACCTGTTCGTCGGCCCCGTCGATCTCGAAACCGCGCTGGCGCAGTACAAGACGATCGAGGCAGTGCGCGCCGACCTGCCCTTCGACATCGACGGCGTCGTCTACAAGGTCGACCGGCTTGATTGGCAGACCCGGCTCGGCTTTGTCGGCCGCTTTCCGCGCTGGGGGCTGGCGCACAAATTCCCCGCCGAGCGCGCCCAGACGACGCTCAACGACATCGAGATCCAGGTCGGCCGCACCGGCAAGCTCACGCCCGTCGCCAAGCTCGAGCCGGTCACGGTCGGTGGCGTCGTCGTGCGCAACGCGACGCTGCACAATGCCGACGAGATCGCCCGGCTCGGCGTGCGCCCCGGCGACCGCGTCGTCCTCCAGCGCGCCGGCGACGTGATCCCGCAGATCGTCGAAAACCTCACCCGCGACGAGGATCGGCCCGCCTGGTCCTTCCCGACCCATTGCCCGATCTGCGATTCCGAAGCGGTGGCCGAGGAGGGCGAGGTCGATATCCGCTGCACCGGCGGGCTGATCTGCGGCGCGCAGCGGCTCGAGCGGCTCAAGCATTTCGTCAGCCGCGGCGCGCTGGATATCGAGGGGCTGGGCGAGAAGACTTTGGTCGAGTTCCTCGATCTCGGCTGGATCAAGGAGCCGGCGGACATCTTCCGCCTCGCCGCCCACCGCGAGGAACTGCTCGGCCGCGAGGGCTGGCAGGAAAGGTCGGTCGATGCGCTGCTCGCCGCGATCGAGGCCAAGCGCGCGCCCGATGCAGCCCGGCTGCTGTTCGGGCTCGGCATCCGCCATATCGGCGCGATCACCGCGCGAGACCTGTTGAAACGCTATGCAACATTGCCGGCGCTCCAGGCGCTCGCCGACGCGATCATCGCACTGCGGGACGCGACTCCCGCAGTGATCGGGGAGACCGAGACCAAGCATCGCGCACGGCTCGACAAGGCCGTCGCCGAGCTGATCGGAGTCGAGAATGTCGGCGGCGCGGTCGGCCAGGCGCTCGCCGATTTCTTCCACGAGCCGCACAATCGCGCGGTCTGGGAAGACCTGCTCGGCGAGGTCGCGCCGCCGCCGTTCATCGTCGAAACCCGCGAATCGGAAGTCTCGGGCAAGACACTGGTTTTCACCGGCACGCTGGAGGCGGTGAGCCGCGACGAGGCCAAGGCCCAGGCCGAATCGCTGGGCGCCCGAGTCGCGGGATCGGTGTCCGCGAAGACCGATATCGTGATCGCCGGGCCCGGCGCCGGCTCGAAGCTCAAAAAGGCCGCGGAGCTCGGGATTCGCGTGATTTCGGAGGGCGATTGGCTTGAGATCGTTGGCAAATCGGCGTGACTTTTTTGCAACGCAACAATCCTGAATCGCAGATTAACCACTGCACTCCACAGGACTCGGATTGACTGTCACAGGTCCGACATAAATTACTCGCATGGGCGGCGACGACGGTGAACCGCACCGCGTTTCAGTGCACACGATAAGCACACACCGAAAGGGAAACACCTCTAATGCGCACCAAGCTTTTTGCGGGCGTGGCTTTTGCCGCGCTGCTGATCCCGGGGGCCGCGTACGCGCAGTCGACCGGCACGATCGACGCCGAAGAGAACACCACGATCGTCGTGACCGGCACCAAGGTGCATGGCGTTGGCGGCGTGGAAGTTCCTGACACGTCGAAGACCCGCCAGGTCCTGACCTCCGAGATCATCCAGCGCCAGGTTCCCGGCCAGTCGATCAACGAGACGATCAACCTGATGCCGGGCGTCAGCTTCCAGAACAACGATCCCTATGGTTCGTCGGGCGGCACGCTGACCATCCGCGGCTTCGACTCGAGCCGCATCTCGCAGACCTTCGACGGCATTCCGCTGAACGACACGGGCAACTATGCGATCTATTCGAACCAGCAGCTCGATCCCGAGCTGATCGAGCAGGTCAACGTCAGCCTCGGCTCGACCGACGTCGACAGCCCGACCGCGGCGGCCACCGGCTCGACCGTCAACTATCGCTCGCGCAACCCCACCGAGGACTTCCACGTCCGCGTCCAGGGCTCGATCGGCGAGTGGGACTTCATGCGCATCTTCGGCGTTGTCGATACCGGCAACCTGACCTCGTTCGGCACCCGCATGTGGATCGCCGCGAGCCATGCCGAGAACAAGAACCCGTACAACCCGGGCAGCGGCACCGATAAGAGCCAGTATAACGCCAAGCTGTACCAGCCGATCGGCAGCAACGGCGACTTCGTCTCGCTCTCGGGCCACCTGAACATCAACCGCAACGGCAACTTCACGTCGGGCTTCCTGCGCACCGACACGACCGTTCGCACGGTCTCGGGCACTGCGCCGAACCAGGTGCTGAACTCGGCTCCGCGCGTTGTCGGCACTGCCTCGTCGAACCGCTTCCCGCTGACCCGCGACGAGCGCTTCTACAACCAGGGCACCTGCAACATCGACGTGGCCCAGACCGGCGTCGCCGACGTGCCGACCACCTGCGGCACGGCGTACGACTACAGCTACAACCCGTCGAACACGGCGAACATCCGCGCCAGCTCGCGCTTCACGCTGGCTGACGGCCTCGTCCTCACGGTCGACCCGAGCTACCAGTACACCCGCGCCAATGGCGGCTCGAGCGCAGTCAAGGGTAACGAAGGCTTCTACGGTCGCGCCGCTTCGGGCTCGAACGCTGCCATCACCACCCCGCTCTACGGCTATATCGGTGGCCAGCCCTATTTCGGCGGCATCGATCTGAACGGCGACGGTGACATCCTCGACACTCCGGTCCGCAACGCCACGACCGGCGCGCTCAGCGCGACCACGAACGGCGTCGAACTCTACGCACCGAGCCACACCGAGACCAACCGCTACATCCTGGTCTCGTCGCTGCGCTATGACTTCGACGAGAACAACACGCTGCGTCTCGCCTACACGCACGATTACGGCCGTCACCGCCAGACCGGTGAAGTCGGCATCCTGAAGCAGGACGGCTACGCGCTGCACGTGTTCCCGAAGCTCGAGCCGCTACTCGACAAGTCGGGCAACCCGATCCAGAAGCGTAACCGCAAGTCGTTCGCGATCCTCGACCAGGTTTCGGGCGAATATCGTGGCAAGTTCTTCGACGACGCGCTGACCTTCAACGTCGGCCTCCGCGCACCGTTCTTCAAGCGCAAGCTGAACAACTTCTGCGTCTCGGAATCGGGCAGCAACATCGGCTTCGTCGACTGCTTCAACGATCCCGCCATGCAGGCCGCGTTCCTCACCGCGAACCCGACCTATGCGGCACCGCAGAGCCGTGAGTTCAACTACAGCAAGCTCCTGCCCAGCGCAGGCGTGACGTTCGACATCGCCCCGGCGCTGTCGGCGTACAGCAGCTACTCGAAGGGCCTGCAGGTTCCGGGCACCGACAACCTGTACAACTCGTTCGCCTTCCCGGCGGGCGATGCGCGCGCCAAGCCGAAGGCCGAGACTTCGGACAACTTCGACGTCGGCCTGCGGTACCGCTCGGGCAAGATCCAGGCGCAGATCTCGGGCTGGTACACGCGGTTCAACAACCGTCTCGCATCGGCCTATGATCCCGATCTGGACGTGACGATCTACCGCAACCTGGGCACGGTCGATAAGTATGGCTTCGATGGCAGCGTGGCCTTCCAGCCGGTCCGTCAGGCGACCTTCTACGTCTTCGGTTCGTACCTGAAGTCGAAGATCCGCGACAACGTCGTCACCGGCGAGTGCACCGTCGCGCAGGCCAATGCCGGCACCACCTCGAACGGTATTGGCGGTTTCTGCAGCCCGACCGCGCTCAACATCTATGCCGCGACCGACGGCAAGCGCGAAGCCGGTGCGCCGACCTTCACGGTGGGTGCCCGCGCCGAGCTCAACCTCGACGTCGTCCAGCTCGGTGCGCAGGCCAAGCGTACCGGTCCGCGTTACATCAACGACCAGAACCTGCCGGTCCTGCAGAGCTACACGCTCAACGGCGTGACCACCAACTACCAGGTCTATGGCGCGCGGACCCCGGCCTACACGATCGTCGATCTCGACGCTCGTATCCCGCTGACCTGGGCTGGCCTCAACGACTCGACCTTCCTGCAGGTCAACGTCACCAACCTGTTCGACACGCTCTACGTCGCCGGCTTCAGCGGCAACGTGTCGAACTTCAGCGTGCGCAACGCCTATATCGGCTCGCCGCGCACCGTCAGCGGCACCCTGGTGGTCGGCTTCTAAGCCAGCCCCCAGCCGCTTCGGCAAGGAACACCGCCGCTCCGGAAACGGGGCGGCGGTTTTCATTTGGGGAACGCTCAGGCCGGCGCGGCGGCGCGCGCGTAGATGCTGTTGACCGGCCGCGCGAACACCCGCCGGACCATCGGCTCGAAGAAAGCGAGCGGCGCGCTGTCATAAGCCGGGTCGAACGCGGCCTGGTCGTATTTCTCGCAGAATTCCGCGCACGCCTCGAAATGCGGATGCCCGCGGAAATTCTCGCGGATGTCGCGGTCCATCCCGAGATAGTGGAAGAAATAATAGCCCTGGAAGGCGCCGTGCTTGTCGGCGATCCAGTGCAGCTCCTCGCTGACGAAGGGGCGCAGGATCGCGGCCGCGATCTCGGGATGGTTGTAGCTGCCCAGCGTGTCGCCGATGTCGTGGAGCAGCGCCATCACTACATAGTCCTCGCCCTGCCCGTCGCGGTGCGCCCGGGTCGCGGTCTGCAGCGAATGCTGCAGCCGGTCGATCGCGAAGCCGCCGAAATCGCCGTCGAGCAGCTTGAGATGCGTCAGGACCCGGTCGGGCAGCCCGCCGGCGAAGCCGCGGAACGCCCCGCCGATGATCGCCCAGTCCTCGGCCGTGCCCTCGGCCATCGCATGGAATTGCGCGCGTTCGTCGCCCTGCTCCATCCTCGCTCTCCTGTCCTGTCCCGGTCTGTCGCCGGCAGATCCTCAGCCTACCCCTCTTTGCCCCCGCCTGTCAGCGGTGTTAGAGGCAAGGCGTGGCTACCCTCGATCCCAGCTCTCCCTTCCTCGTGCAGCAGCCCAAGCCGCCGGCCGCGCTGTCGCGTCCGTTCTTCGAGGACAAGAACCGCGCCTTCTGGATGCTCCAGGCCGGCGGCTGGACCGGCTACCTCCTGCTGCGCACCGTCTCCTCCGTCTCGGGCGCCGACCCGGTCGCGCGTGCGATCGCCGGGCTGACCGAGACGATCATCGGCTATTGCCTGACGCTGCTGCTCTCGGCGCTCTACCGCACCTATCGCAAGATGCCGCGCGTCCCTTCGATCCTGCTGACGCTGGCGACGCTCGGCCTCGCCACCGCGGCCTATGCGCTGCTCGACGCCTTCACCTTCTCCTTCGTCGGCGACCGTCCCGCGCCCGGCATCACCCTGTCGCTGGTGATGGGCACGGTGTTCATCAACTTCACCGTGCTCGCCGGCTGGTCCGCGCTCTATTTCGCGGTGAACTTCTATCTCGTCGTCGAGCAACAGATCGACCAGATGCAGGCGCTCGAGATGCAGGCCAGCCAGGCCCAGCTGGCGATGCTGCGCTACCAGCTCAACCCGCATTTCCTGTTCAACACGCTCAACTCGATCTCGACGCTGGTGCTCCTGAAGCAGACCGAGCGCGCCAACATCATGCTGAGCCGCCTGTCGTCCTTCCTGCGCTACACGCTCGCCAACGAGCCGACCGCGCACGTCACGCTCCAGCAGGAGGCAGAGACGCTCAAGCTCTATCTCGAGATCGAGAAGATGCGCTTCGACGAGCGGCTGCGCACCCATTTCGAGATCGACGAGCGCGTCGCCATGGCCCGGCTGCCCTCGCTGCTGCTCCAGCCGCTGGTCGAGAATGCGATCAAATATGCCGTCACGCCGCAGGAAGAGGGCGCCGATATCACCGTCTCGGCTCGGCTCGCCGGAGAACGAGTGCAGATCGCCGTATCCGATACGGGTCCGGGATTGATCGAAGCCAGGCCGCGGCCGACCCTTTCAACTGGCGTGGGGCTCGCCAATATCAAGGAGCGGTTGGCCCAGGCTTATGGGCCTGACCATCGATTCGAGACGCGTTCGGACCCAGGGAAGGGGTTCAGCGTTGAGATCGAGATACCGTTCCAGATCGAGGAACCGAACCGAGAGGCCGCATGACAATCCGCACCATCCTGGTAGACGACGAACCCCTGGCAATTCAGGGGCTTGAGCTCCGCCTCCAGGAATATGACGATGTCGAGATCATCGACAAATGCTCCAACGGGCGCGAAGCGATCCGCGCCATCAAGACCCACAAGCCCGATCTCGTCTTCCTCGACATCCAGATGCCCGGTTTCGACGGCTTCTCCGTCGTCCAGGGGCTGATGGAGATCGAGCCGCCGCTCTTCGTCTTCGTGACCGCCTATAGCGACCACGCGATCCGTGCCTTCGAGGCGCAGGCGATGGATTATCTGATGAAGCCGGTCGAGCCCTCGCGCCTCGCCGACACGCTCGACCGCGTCCGCCAGCGCCTCACCGAGAAGCGCGGCGCCGAAGAGGTCGAGAAGCTCAAGGAAGTGCTCGCCGAAGTCGCGCCCGACACTGCCGACGAGATGGCCGCTTCCGCCGGCGACGGCGAAGTCGCTTCGAACCGCTTCGAGAAGCTGATCAACATCAAGGACCGCGGCCAGATCTTCCGCGTCGACGTCGATACGATCGAGCGGATCGACGCCGCCGGCGATTACATGTGCATCTACACCGGCGACAACACGCTGATCCTGCGCGAGACGATGAAGGACCTCGAGAAGCGCCTCGACCCGCGGCGCTTCCAGCGCGTCCACCGCTCGACCATCGTCAATC
Organism: Sphingomonas sp. KR3-1; assembly: GCF_040049295.1. Taxonomy (NCBI): domain Bacteria; kingdom Pseudomonadati; phylum Pseudomonadota; class Alphaproteobacteria; order Sphingomonadales; family Sphingomonadaceae; genus Sphingomonas; species Sphingomonas sp. KR3-1. The sequence goes on along the minus strand of NZ_JBDZDQ010000001.1, from coordinate 2,355,344 downwards.
TCGACCTGGTCAAGCAGGTCAAGCCGCACACCAATGGCGAATGCTTCCTGGTGCTCGATTCGGGCGCCCAGGTGAAGGTCAGCCGCTCCTACCGCGACGTGGTCGCCCGCTTCGTGCACTAGGGCGCTTCCAAAGCTGCCTTCTCCCCTCCCTGCAAGGGAGGGGAGTTTGGACGCACCCCGGGGTTGGTGGGAGGACGAGACAGCGTTCGCATGCGTTCTCACCTCCCCCAATCCGCCCCATTCCCTCTATAAATAGGGGTGGACCAAAGCTCCGCCCTTCCGTGCGCCGGGCGCCGCGGCCTGCCGCTGGCGATCGCCGCGCAGGCGATGCTGCTGCTCGCCCCCGGCCTGCTCGCGATCGCGCCGCCGGCCCAGGGCATGATGCTGCTCGTGCCGATCGCCCCCGCCAACGCCGCCGCCGTCGAGGATGCCGCGCTCGGCGCCGGCGCCACGCTGGCCGGCTTCGGCCCGATCCCCGGATCGCGCTTCGTCTCGGGTGACCGCGCCCGCCTGCTCCCCGCCGCGCTTCGCCACGGCATGATCCTCGTCACCGGCAACCCGCGCATCTGCGGCCTGCCCCAATCGGAATCCTGAACATGACCGAGCTTTCCCTCGATGCGATGCGCCGCGCCGGCATGAAGCTGCTCGCCGCGCTGATGGGCGCGATGGCGCTGGCCACGGTCGCGGGTACCTTCTTCGTCGAGACGAACAACGAGGGGTTCGCCGCCTTCCTGGCGCTCGCGCTCCCTGCCTGGCCGATCTGGCAGGCGCTCAGCGGCCGCATCGACGCGACCGCGCGCATGGCCGTCACGATGACGATGGTCGCGCAGCCGGCGGTGATGCTGTTCGTCTTCCAGGGCCAGCCCTGGCAGGTCGATCTCCACATGCTGTTCTTCGCGGCGCTTTCGACCACGGCGATGCTGTGTGACTGGCGCGCCGTCGTGGCGGGCGCCACCGTGGTCGCGCTCCACCATCTCGGCCTCGGCATGCTCGTGCCGCGCTGGGTGTTCCTCAATGGCGGCGGCATCGGCCGCATCCTGCTCCACGCCGTGATCCTGATCGCCGAGACCGGTGCGCTCGTCTTCCTCACCTCGCGCCTGACCGGGCTGATCGATGCGCTCAACGCCGGCACCCGCCAGCGCGCCGAGATCGAGACGCGCACCGCCAGCGAGCGCGCCCGCCACGAGCGCGAGCTCACCGCGACGCTGGAGACGGTCAGCGTAAGCCTCGCCGCGCTCGCCAAGGGCGATCTGCGCACCGGCCTGGCCGGCCGGCTTCCCGCCGCCTATGCCGCGCTCGAGGCCGATTTCACGCTCGCCGTCGACAGCCTCAGCACGCTGATCGGCTCGGTCGGCCAGGGCGCCGAGGCGATCCAGTCCGCCTCGACAGAGATCGCTGCCGCGTCCGAGGATCTCGCCCGCCGCACCGAGAATGCCGCGCACACGCTCGAGCAGACCAGCGAGGCGATCGGCCAGATGGACCACCGCCTCAAGGCGATCGCGATGAGCGCCGACGGCATCGTCGCCCGCGCCGACCAGGCGATCGAGACGGTGCGTGACAGCAAGGGCGTCGCCGACGAGGTCGTCAGCGCGATGGGCCGCGTGTCCGACAGCGCCCGCGGCATCGACGACGTCATCGAGGGGCTCGACAAGATCGCGTTCCAGACGCGCGTGCTGGCGATGAACGCCGCGGTCGAGGCTGGCCGCGCCGGCGAGGCGGGCCGCGGCTTCGCGGTGGTCGCCGATCTCGTCTCCGCGCTTGCGATGCGCGCCGAGGAGGAAGCCAAGCGCGCCCGCGAGCAGCTCACCGTCACTCAGGGCGACATCGCCCATGCCGTCGGCGCGGTCGAGAAGGTCGGCGGCGCGCTCGGCAACATCTCCGAGCATGTCGAGCAGGTCCATGTCCTGCTCGGCGCGATGGCCGAGGACAACCAGACCCAGGCCGCCGCGATCGGCAAGATCAGCTCGGCGGTCAGCACGATGGAAGCGAGCACCACCCAGAACGCCGCGATGGTCGAGCAAACCTCCGCCACCGCGCGCAAGCTAAGCGACGAAGTCGAGGCGCTGGCCGACAGCGCCGCGCGCTTCCAGGTTGCCGACACGGTGGCTGCGCACGCCCCGCGCCACGCCCCGGCCGGTGCCCGGCTGCACTAGGCGCCGCGCCCAAATACAAAACCATCATCCCCGCGAAGGCGGGGATCCCGGGTTACTCTGCCCGGCGGGCTCCGCTTGGCTCTGGATTCCCCGCCTTCGCGGAATGGCGAAGCTAATAGCGGAAGCCCACGCCCCCTTGCCGTAGCGTCATTACCCTTATAGAACAATAAGTGAACAAGAGGGGTTTTGTTTGATGTCCGCCAAGTTCCAGAGCTTTGCCGCGCTCCACGTGCCCGGCGATCCGCTGATCCTGTTCAACGTGTGGGATGCAGGCAGCGCGCGCGTCGCCGAGCGTGCCGGGGCGAAGGCGATCGCCACCGGCAGCGCCTCGGTCTCCACCGCGCATGGCTGCGACGATGCCGAGGGCCTGCCGCTTGATCTCGCGCTCGCCAATGCCCGGCGGACCTGCGCTGCGGTGGCACTGCCGGTGAGCGTCGATTTCGAAGGCGGCTATGCCGTCGATCCCGACGCCGTCGCCGCCAATGTCGAGAAGCTTGCCGCCACCGGCGCGATCGGCTGCAATTTCGAAGACCAGGTCGTCGCCAGCCACGGCACCGCGACGCGGGTGATGCACAGTGTCGAGGACCAGTCCGCCCGCATCGCCGCGATCCGCTGGACCGTCGGCCCGGACTTCTTCCTCAACGCCCGCACCGACATCTTCCTGATCGCCCCGGGCGACACGCATGACGCGGCGATGGCCGATGCGGCGATCGAGCGCGGCAAGGCCTATGCCGATGCCGGCGCCAGCGGCTTCTTCGTCCCCGGCCTGGCCGATCTCGCGCTGCTCGAGCGCGTGGCGAGGGCAGTGCCGCTGCCGGTGAACTTCATGGCCTTCCCCGGCGCCCCCGAGGCAAGAGCAGTGGCGGAAACCGGCGTCGCCCGGATCAGCCACGGCCCCTTCCCCCATATGGCTGCCCTCCAGGCTTTCGAGGATGCGGCACGCGCGGCGTTCGCATAGCCCCTCTTCTCAGCCGTCATCCCCGCCTTCGCGGGGATGACGAGGCTGGAGGTAGGGCTCTGCCCTTGAAATGTAGGATTCCGTCCGCCACTTGCGGCAGGCTCTTTCTCACCGTCGAGACCTCAGGCGCGAACTTGCCGCGCCCTAGTCAACGAAACGTTCAACCATCTGGTTGAGCGTCGGCTCACGCATGAAAGCGAGTCAACGGATTCAACGAATCGTTCAACCGGCCGGTTGAAGATCAGCCCTCGCCGCCCTCGTCCGCAGCCCCTTCGGCGGGCCGCTCGAACCAGGCCTCGACCGGGCCGGTGAGCTTGATGGTCAGCGGGTTGCCCTTGCGGTCGACCTTGTTGCCGAGCGCGGCGCGGATCCAGCCTTCGGAAATGCAATATTCCTCGACGTCGCGGCGCTCGACGCCCTTGAAGCGGATGCCGATGCCGCGCTCCAGCAGCTCGCGCTGGAAAAAGGGGCTGTTCTGGTTGACCGACAGGCGGTCGGGAGGCGTATCACTCATGGGCCAGCCCTTTGCCGCTATTGGCGCTGGCTTTCAAGATAACGATGGATCGAGGAGACCACCACCGATCCCTCGCCCACCCCGGAGGCGACGCGCTTGACCGAGCCCGAGCGGACGTCGCCGACCGCGAAGATCCCCGGCTTGGACGAGCAGAAGAAGGTCTCGCCGCTGCCGGTCTTCACGAAGCCGGCAGGATCGAGCTCGAGGCAGTCGTTGAGCCAGTCGGTCGAGGGCACCGCGCCGATCATGACGAACAGCGCGCCCACCTCACGGTCCTGCGCCTCGCCGGTCTTGCGATGCGTCCAGCTGAGCCCGGTCAGGTGCCGGTCCCCTGCCAGCTCGGTCACTTCGGTGAAGGGATGGAGCGTGATCCGGTCGGACGCCTCGATCCGCTCGATCAGGTAGCGCGACATCGTCTCGGCCAGGCCGGGTCCACGCACCAGCATATGGACGTGCCCGGCGCTCTTCGAGAGGAACATCGCCGCCTGCCCCGCCGAATTGCCGCCGCCGACCACCACCACTTCCTGGTTGGCGCACAGTCCCGCTTCCATGGCGGTGGCGGCGTAATAGATGCCGTTGCCCTCCAGCTCGGCATAGCGCGGCAAGTCGAGCTTGCGGTAGCGCGCACCGGTGGCGACCACCACCGAGCGCGCCTGGACCTTGGTCCCGTCGTCGAGCTCGACGGTGAACGGCACCTGGCTGCAGTCGAGCCCCGCCGCCGAGCGCGAGATCAGCAGCCGCGCCCCGAATTTCTGCGCCTGCACCTGCGCCCGCCCGGCCAGCGCCTGGCCCGAGATGCCGGTGGGGAAGCCCAGGTAATTCTCGATCTTGGAGCTGGTCCCCGCCTGCCCGCCCGGCGCGATCGATTCGATGACGATGGTGTCGAGCCCCTCGGACGCCGCATAGACCGCCGAAGCCAGTCCCGCCGGCCCGCCGCCGACCACCGCGACATCATGGACATGGCTCTGGTCCAATTCGACGGTGAGGCCGAGCGCATCGGCGACCTGGCCGTTGCTCGGGCTGCGCAGCGCCTGGCCGCGTACCACCACCACCGGCAGGTCGGCCGGGGTCAGGTGGAAGCATTCGAGGAAGCCGCCGGCATCCACCTCCGCCTCGGTGTCGATGCGGCGATGCGGTACGCCGTTGCGGCGCAGGAAGGTCTCGATGCGGGCGGTGTCGGCGCCGTGGCCCGGGCCGATCAGGGCGATCCCCGCCTCGCCGTGGAGCATCATCCCCACCCGGCGCAGGATGAAGGCGCGCATCACCACTTCGCCGATGTCGGGCTCGGCGGCGATCAGCCGGCGGAACTCGGTGCGGCCCACCCGGACGACGCGCGTGCCGGGACGGGCGCGGGCGGTGACCAGGATCTTGCGGTCGTTGAACAGGTCGAGCTCGCCGGTGAACTGGCGCGGCCCGTGGAGGTGGACCATGCATTCCTGGCCCTTGGCGTCGATGTCGAGCACTTCGACGGCACCGTCGAGGATCAGAAAGAAGTCGACGCTGCGGTCGCCCCGCTCGAACAGCGCGCCGCCCTCGGGCAGATCCTCGATGCTGCCGAACGCCGAGACGCGCTCGGCCATGTCGTCCGAAAGCTCGGGGAAGGTCTGCGCCTCCCGACGATAGGGGTCGGAAGGATCGGAAGGCTGGAGGCGCGAATCATGTCCCATGCGCCCAGCCTATCAAGGGGGCGGCCTGAGGCCACCCCCTCGAAGGAGTTAGTTAGCGGCAGTAGCGGACGAGCACGCGGTGGCCGACATAGGGGTCGTACACCCGGCGGGTCTCGCAATAACCGCGATAGGCACGATAGTCGTTGCGGTAGTAATAGCCGTCGGTCGGGTAGTAGCCATGCTGACGGTAATAGCCGCGGTCATAGTCGTAGCGGCGATCGTTGCCGGCGATCGCGGCACCGATGGCGAGGCCGGCGATGCCCGCCACCACGGCGGTGCCGGTGTTGTCGCGGCCACGATAATGGTCATAATGGCCATAGCCGCCACGATAGCGCTGTGCCTCGGCAGCCGGAGCGGCGGCGGTGAGCACGGTGGCACCCATCACGGCGCCGAGCAGGGCTTTCTTCGCAAAATTGGTCATCACTTTCCTCCTCACTTGCTGGCGCCCGGCGGCCGTCCGAGGAGGACGTGTCGTGACGCTGAGGTTGGGGGGATAACGCGCGGCGGCTGAACTGGTTCGGAATCGGTTGTTAAGCGGGGGTTTAGACGGTTAATGACCCGCCATGCGCTACTGGCTCCTCCGCTCCGAACCCGATGTCTATGGCTGGGACGACCTGATCAAGGAGGGCGCCACCGAGTGGAACGGCGTGCGCAACTACACCGCGCGCAATTTCCTCAAGGAGATGCAGCCGGGCGACCAGGCACTGTTCTATCATTCGAACACCGAAAAGGCCGCGGTCGGGATCATGGAGATCACCCGCGCCTGGCAGCCCGACGGCGACGACGGCAAATGGGCCAGCGTCGCGGTCAAGCCGGTGCGCAAGCTCGCCAAGCCGGTGACGCTCGAGACGCTCAAGACCGAGCCGCGCCTCGCCAAGCTTGAAGTGCTGCGCCAGTCTCGGCTCTCGGTCACGCCGGTGCGCGACGACGAATGGGCGGTGATCCTCGAGCTGGGCAGCTAGGCCGGCTCCAACAACGCGTCGCGCGGCGACTCGCCAAAGTCTTCAAAGTTCACGCCAAGGACGGGTTTTCGCGCGCCTTAGGTTGACACAATTCCCGGCAAGGCGCCGCATTCCGCAACATCCTTGCGGGCGGTTGATCCTATCTTTCCTACATCGCAAAGAGCGGCCGGACGAGACGCCCCGCCGCCCGAGCCAAGCAGGCAAAATCCTACATTGCAAGGCCGCTCACGGCACCAGCAGCGGCCGCATCTTCGGCACCGCGATCGCCAGTTCGTCGGCCACCATCTTCGAGAAGAAATCGGCGCCGACGGGGCCAAGATGGGTATAGTCGAACGCGAGCTTGGCATCGCCGAGCGGCTCGACCGCGGCGTTGTTCTGCGGGGCGGTTGCCGCCGGGGCAGCGGCGGTCGGGTTGGCGATCGTCGTGCCGGTGAGCGCCGCCGCGGAGACTTCGCGGGCCGGCGGCACCTGGGCAAAGCGGTTGGCGATCGACGGGCCGAGCGCCTCGACTGCATCGGCGCTGCGCTTGTTGAGGTCGACCAGCGGCACCTGCAGCTCCGCCGCGACCTTGCGGATCGCCTCGGCCCAGGCATCGAGGTCGCGGTCGAGCTTGCCCGCCTTGAACTGGCGGCGGGTGAGCGGGGTGAGCAAGACCGGCTCGGCACCCGCGGCACGGGCTTCCTGGACATAGCGCCGCAGGTTTGCAGGAAACTCGGTGGCGAGGTCGGTCGAGCGGCCCGGCTTGCCCGGCTGGTCGTTGTGGCCGAACTGGATGAGGACGTAGGTCTTCACGAAGCCCGGCGTCTTCATCTCGGCCAGCGCCAGGTCCCAGCTGCCCTCGGCCCGGTAGCTATAGGTGCTGCGGCCGCCGCGGGCGAGGTTCACGCAGGCGGCAAACGAGGTCACATGAGTGGCGCAGAAGCTGCCACCCCAGCCCGACAGCACCTGGGTGGTCGAATCGCCGACCAGGATGATCTTCGACGCCTTGATCGGCACCGCCGGCGGGCGATCCTGCGGATTGGCCTGCGGCGCGGTCTGTGCCTGGGCTGCCCCGAGCGACAGCACCATCGCCAGCCCTCCAATCATCGCCTTGCGCATCCGACCCTCCCGATATTGTTTGAACGGATGCTAGATGACACCGGTGCCAATGACAATCAGGGGAGCGGGACGCGGACCTCCAGGTCGCGCAGCCGCACCGGCTCCGGCGGCGGCAGGTCGTCCAGCGCGATGGCGACGCGGCCGCTCTTGTCGGGCTTCTTCTTGAACGCGCGCCCGACGCCGTGGATCGCATCGCCGACCAGCTTGACCGGATTGGTCGCCTCGCCCGGCTCCTCGCAGCAGCTGTTCGGATCGGCCAGCATGCCGACGCCGCGGATCAGCGCGGTGCCCATGCCGAGGATGTTGATGCCGGTGGTGCAGCCTTCGGAACGGGTCGCGCACGGCGCGACCGAGGCATTGAGCGCGCCGATGCCGCTGACATCCGGGTTGCTCGGCATCGGCCGGTCGGGCGGCCCGCGCTCGTCCGGCAGCGGCAGGCGGGGGACCGACTCGGCGCCCTGGCCGCACACCACGATATCCTCGGGCTTGCGCGGCGGGCCGCTGGCGCAGGGATCGTTGAGGATCGACCAGCTCTGCTTGCCGTCCGCGGCCTGCCGGGGCGCGTTCTGCGTGCCCGGCGCATCCTGCGCGGCGATCAGGGCCAGCACCATCAACAGCATAAAAAACTCCGCCCGATCCCCTGGGGACCGGGCGGAGCTAATCACAGATCGCAGCCTGTAGGAAAGGCCCAGACCGAGAATCTTCCCTTCGTCACCCCGGCCTTGCGCCGGGGTCCGCCATCCTGCCCTTCCGAAGAAGAAGCGGGATCCCGGCGCAAGGCCGGGATGACGGGGAATTATATCGGTCCGAAGGCCTTATGCCGCGGCCTTGGCGCGCGAGGCCTTCTTGCGCTCGTGCGGATCGAGGTGGCGCTTGCGCAGGCGGATCTTGGTCGGCGTGACTTCGACCATCTCGTCGTCGTCGATATAGGCGATCGCCTGCTCGAGCGTCATCTTCTTCGGCGGGGTGAGGCGGACGGCGTCGTCCTTGCCGCCCGAGGCGCGGAAGTTGGTGAGCTGCTTCGCCTTCATCGGATTGACCTCGAGGTCATCCGTCTTCGCGTTCTCGCCGACGATCATGCCCTCGTAGAGCGCCTCGCCGTGCCCGACGAACAGGATGCCGCGCTCCTCGAGCGGGCCAAGGGCGTAGCTCTGGGCCTCGCCATTGCCGTTCGAGATCAGCACGCCGTTCTTGCGGCCTTCGATATTGCCCTTGTGGGGGCCGTACTTCTCGAACAGCCGGTTCATGATGCCGGTGCCGCGGGTGTCCGACAGGAACTCGCCATGATAGCCGATCAGGCCACGCGACGGCGCCGAGAAGGTGATACGGGTCTTGCCGCCACCCGAGGGACGCATGTCCGTCATCTCGCCCTTGCGCTGGTTCATCTTGTCGACGACCGTGCCCGAGAATTCCTCGTCCACGTCGATCACGACGGTCTCGTACGGCTCGGTCTTCTTGCCGTTCTCGTCCTCACGGAACAGCACGCGCGGACGGCTGATGCCGAGCTCGAAGCCCTCGCGGCGCATCGTCTCGATCAGCACGCCGAGCTGGAGCTCGCCGCGCCCGGCGACTTCGAACGAGTCCTTGTCCTCGCTCTCGGTGACCTTGATCGCGACGTTCGACTCGGCTTCGCGCTCGAGACGGTCGCGGATCATGCGGCTGGTGACCTTGCTGCCCTCGCGGCCCGCCATCGGCGAATCGTTGACGGCGAAGCGCATCGACAGCGTCGGCGGATCGATCGGCTGCGCCTGGATCGCCTCGGTCACCGAGGTATCGGCGATCGTGTTCGACACGGTGGCGACGGCGAGGCCGGCGAGGCTGATGATGTCGCCTGCCTGCGCCTGATCGACCGGCACGCGATCGAGGCCGCGGAACGACAGGATCTTGGAGGCGCGGCCGGTCTCGATGACCTTGCCCGACATGTCGAGCGCGTGGATCGGCTGGTTGACCTTGACCGAGCCCGAGGTGACGCGGCCGGTGAGGATGCGGCCGAGGAAGTTGTCGCGGTCGAGCAGCGTCACCAGGAAGGTGAAGGGCGCATCGACTTCGAGCGCCGGCGGCGGCACGTGATCGACGATCTTCTGGAACAGCGGCTTGAGCGTGCCTTCGCGCAGCGACGGATCCTCATTGGCATAGCCGTTGCGGCCCGAGGCGTAGAGCACCGGGAAATCGAGCTGCTCATCGGTCGCGTCGAGCGACACGAACAGGTCGAACACCTCGTCGAGCACTTCCTGGATGCGCTCGTCCGGACGGTCGACCTTGTTGACGACCACGATCGGGCGCAGGCCGAGCTTGAGCGCCTTGCCGGTGACGAACTTGGTCTGCGGCATCGCGCCTTCCGACGAATCGACGAGCAGGATCACGCCGTCGACCATCGAGAGGATGCGCTCCACCTCGCCGCCGAAATCGGCGTGGCCGGGGGTATCGACGATGTTGATGCGGATCGACTCGCTGGCGCCGTCCGGGGTCCAGTCGACCGAGGTCGGCTTCGCCAGGATGGTGATGCCGCGCTCCTTTTCGAGGTCGTTCGAATCCATCGCACGCTCTTCGACGCGCTGGTTGTCGCGGAAGGTGCCGGACTGACGGAAGAGCTGGTCGACGAGCGTGGTCTTGCCGTGGTCGACGTGCGCGATGATCGCCACGTTGCGGAGGTTCATGATGCTATCCTGGAAGTAAGTTGGCGGGCCCGTACAGCAATTTGTGCGTTGCGGGAAGCCCGGTGATTCGCCGCGCGCCGCGAGGCGGCCCACCGCGAAAATGTTGAATCTCTTGACTCTCCATCGCCCGCAGGAGCCGGAAAGTCACAAAAGCCGCGACATTCACGCGCGAGGCCGTTCCCCGGAAGATGGGCATGCGGCGCGGCGCCGGCAAGACCAGCCAAATGGGCGATTGGAGCAAGTTCGCGCATCGGCCATTCTGAACCACAAATGCGCCGTGTAGGACAGCGCAAACGACATGAAGGGAAGAACATGGCCGAACCGCTGAAGATCCTCGTCATCCTGGGCAGCGTGCGCGAGGGGCGGATGGCGGAGCCGGTCGGCAATTGGGTGATCGAGGGGGCAGCGGCGCGCGACGGGCTCGCGTGCGAGCTGGTCGACCTGAAGGAGTGGGACCTGCCCTTCTACCCCTTTCCCAAGCCGCCGGCGGCGGGCGGCTATACCGATCCGCTTCAGCTGCGCTGGGCCGAGAGGGTGAAGAGCGCGGACGGCTACATCCTGATCTGCCCCGAATATAATCACGGCATCCCGGCAGTGCTCAAGAACGCGCTCGACTTCGTCTATGCCGAATGGAACCGCAAGCCGGTGGCCTTTGTCGGCTATGGCGGCAATGGCGGGGCACGATCGATCGAACAGCTGACGATGGTGGCGCGCGAGCTGCAGATGGCGCCGCTCGAGGCCTCGGTGCACATCATGGGGGTGTGGGAAAAGGCGAAGAGCGGCAGCTTCGAGCCCGACGCCAAGGACACGCGCTGGATCGGGCATCTCTATGACGAGCTGACCTGGTGGGGGAACGCGCTGAAGAACGCGCGCGACGCGGGCTGAACCGCCGCGCTATGCTGCCTGCAAAGGAGATGCAGATGAACAAGTTTGGGGTGCTGGCATTGGTACTGCTCGCCGGCTGCTCGGCCAAGACCGAGAAGCAGCAGGTGAGCCTGGTGCTCGATGCCGATTTCGCCAGCGGCAAGCTGATACTCACCTGCCGCGATTCGAGCAGCGGCACCTGCCATGTGCTGGTCGCCGGCAGCGGCCAGCCGGTGCGGATCTCGGCGCCCAAGGGCGGTACCGGCGAAGCGACGGGCGCGGCGGACGGCGCGCAATATTGCGTGGGATCGAGCGCGCCGGAAAGCGGCTGCCAGCTCCATCCGCTGAAGCAGGGCGAGCAGATCTTCCGCGCGAGCGAAGTGAAGACCCAAAGCCGCTGACCAGGCGCCCCCTTGGCGGGGCGGCGTAGGTGTATTACATAAACGACACAGTTGGTTTGCCGTCCCGATGCCCCTATGCTGGGCGCGAACGGCTTTGGAGACGTGAGAATGGCGAGCGAACCCGTGGTTGCCGAACAGGATCTGGTGCTGACCCCGCCCGAACCGGTGAAGGTCGTGGCGCCCGAAAAGGCGGCCGGGCTGGTGCCGGTGGACGACACGAAGAAGACCGAGCTGGAAGCGCGGGTCGACAGCTTCATCGACGACCTCGTCGCGCAGGACGTCAACAGCCCTGAGTTCGGCAAGCGCGTCGATGCGATCGCGGCGATGGGGCAGAAGGAGATCCGCGACGCCGCGGGCCAGTCCAACCGCTTCCTCGACCGGCCGGTCAAGGCGATGGGCAATGACGGCGTCGGCGCCGACCTGCTCGCGCTGCGCAAGAAGGTGGAGGAGCTCGATCCCAGCCAGAACGGCAAGCTGATCGGCGGGAACCAGGGCTTCCTCTCGAAGCTGTTCGGCGGCGGGATGACGCAGTATTTCCGCAAGTACCAATCATCGCAGACGCACATCAACGGCATCCTCAAATCCTTGAGCAACGGCAAGGACGAGCTGCTGATGGACAATGCCGCGATCGATACCGAGCGGACCAATTTGTGGGCCGCGATGGGGCGGCTCGAGCAGATGATCTATCTGTCCAAGGCGATGGACGCGAAGATCGAGGACAAGGCCAACGAGCTCGACCATAGCGACCCGGCCAAGGCCAAGGCGCTGCGCGAGACCGCGCTCTTCTATGTCCGCCAGCGCACCCAGGATTTGCTCACCCAGATGGCGGTGACGGTGCAGGGCTATCTGGCGCTCGACCTGGTCAAGAAGAACAATGTCGAGCTGGTGAAGGGCGTCGACCGCGCGTCCACGACGACCGTTTCGGCGCTGCGCACCGCGGTGACCGTGGCGCAGGCGCTGACCAACCAGAAGCTGGTGCTCGACCAGATCACCGCGCTCAACTCGACCACCGCCGGGCTGATCGATTCGACCGGCGCGCTGCTCAAGAGCCAGTCGGCGGCGATCCACGAGCAGGCGGCGAACTCGACGATCCCGGTGGAGACGCTGCAGCGCGCATTCCAGAACATCTATGACACGATGGATGCGATCGACACGTTCAAGATGAAGGCGCTCGACAGCATGAAGACCACGGTCAACACGCTGTCGAACGAAGTCGAGAAGTCGAAGGGCTATATCGCGCGGGCCGAGGGCGCGGCGCAGAACCAGGTCTCGGGCGGGGCGGAGACGTTCAAGCTGGAGGCGATGTAGGCCGATGCCCACCGATGTCGATCGGGTAAGCCAGCGCGCGGCCGACGTGCTCGAGCGGTCGCGCGCGCGCACCGACCTCGCCGTGTCGGGCCGCAGCCGCCAGCACAAGGAAGCCGAAGTGGTCCGCCGGATCGGGCGGATCGCCGCGGCGGACGGGGTGATCCTCATCGGCGCGATCGTCTTCGCGCTGGCGGTGGCGCCGCTCGGGATGATGGGCGCGATGCTGGTCGCGCTGCTGCTGGTCGCCGCGACCCTGGTGTTCGCGGTGATGCCGGCGAGCGCGCCGGTGAATGTCGAGAAGCTCGCCGAGATCCCGCTCAAGGCACTGCCGCGCAGCACCGAGCGCTGGCTCGAGACGCAGCGCCCCGCCCTGCCCGCGCCGGTGCGCGGGCTGGTCGATTCGATCGGAGTGAAGCTCGAGACGCTGAGCCCGCAGCTGGCGGCGCTCGACGAGAACAGCCCGGCGGCGGTGGAAGTGCGCAAGCTGGTCGGCGAGCAGCTGCCCGAGCTGGTCAAGGGCTATGCCCGCGTCCCCGAGCCGCTGCGGCGGGTGGAGCGCAACGGGCTGACCCCGGACCAGCAGCTGGCGCAGGGGCTGCAGCTGATCGACGACGAGATCGCCGAGATGACCGCGCAGCTGGCGCAGGGCGACCTCGACGCGCTGGCGACGCGCGGGCGCTATCTGCAGATCCGCTACCAGGGCGACGAGGGCTAGGCGCAGCGCGCGTCGAAGCGGCGGGCGAGCTCGGCCAGGCTGACCGTGCCGAGCCGGGCGAGCAATAGCGCCTCCGCTTCGCGCAGGGCATCCTCCAGCGCTTCATTGACCGCCGCCTCGACCGCGCAGGCCGGGCTGGCGTGCTCATTGCCGATCGCGAACAGGCTCGGGCCGCCCACCGCGCGGTGGATATCCAGCAGCGACACCTGCTCCAGATCGGCGGCGATCGCCCAGCCCCCGCCATGGCCCTTTTCCGAGCGGACATAGCCGGCGTCGCGCAGCCCGGCCATCGTCCGGCGGACGACGACCGGGTTGGTCTGGAGCATCGCCCCGATATGCTCGGAGGTCATCGGCCCGTCGTGCCGTGCCATGTGGAGCAGCACGTGGAGCATGCGGGAGAGGCGGCTGTCCTTGCGCATGCTGGAACTCCTCGGGCAGACAAGCGCGATTGGCAAGCGGCGCATTTCACGATACTTATGATGTTACATGATTCGTGAAAGGCATGCCAGTGACCGAGAACAAGCACGAGATCCCCGGCCATTGGGATGACGCCGCCGCCACCTACGAGGCGACCGCCCATCCCTTCACGTCGCGCTTCGCCGAGGATGCGCTGGCCCGCGTGACGCTGACCCCGGCAATGCGCGTGCTCGACGTCGCCGCCGGGACCGGTGCGCTGGCGCTGGCCGCGGCCCGCAGCGGCGCGCAGGTGCTGGCGACCGACTTCTCGGCCGGCATGGTCGCGAGGATCGCGGCGGCGGGGCTGGCGAATGTCGAGGCCAGGGTGATGGACGGGCAGGCGCTCGACCTGCCCGATGCCTCCTTCGATGCCGTCTTCTCGGTGTTCGGCGTCATCCTGTTCCCCGACTGGCGCAAGGGCCTGGTGGAGATGGCGCGGGTGACCCGGCCCGGCGGGCTGGGCGTGCTCGCCACCTGGCAGAGCGAAGGCGCGGCGACCTTCCTGCTGCTCTCGCAGATCCGGCGGCGGCTGTTTCCCAAGCTCGACGGCAAGAACAAGCTGCCCGAAGGCGCGGTGGCGCTGGGCGATCCCGAATGGCTGGCGGCGGCGCTGGTCGATGCGGGCTTTCGCGATCCGGCCATCGACGCGGTGACGCATGACTTCGAGCTGCGGGTCGAGGCGCTCGACCGACCCGAGACCCTGTTCGGGATGAGCCAGGACTGGGTGGCGCTTTCCGCGGCGCAGCAGGCGGCGGTGGTGGAAGAGGTGCGGCGGATGGCCGGGGATCGGGCAATCCTGCCGATCCCGTCGACTGCACTGATAGCGGTGGCCGAGCGCCAGGCGCGGTAGCGCTCAGATGGCTTCGGTGCGCTTTACGGCCTCGAGCAGCGCAATCACCTTGTCGCGGCCGCACGGGGTGAGCCCGAGCATGAAGCGCCGCTTGTCGAACGGATCGGCGACCCGCGCGACCAGGCCCCGCTCCTCGAGCAGCGCGAGGTGGCGAAGCGCGGTGGACGGCGGCACATGGCTCGCCAGGCAAGCGCTCGACACATAGACGTCGCGGCTCATATGCTCGCTGACGAACAGGTCGATCAGGATATCGGCGGCGACTTCACTGAAGATGTCCTCTCCGAAGCGGATGCAGCGCAGCTCGCGGCGCTTGAGCATCCGTTTGGCGACGCCGACCAGCGCGCGCTCGCCCTCCTCCGGCGGCTCGATCAGCTCGACCGTCGCCAGATACACGGTGCCGCCGGCCCCGTTGCTGGTGCACGAGACATGGTTGCGCACCCAGCAGACCGAGCCATCGGCGCGGACATAGCGCTTCACGATGACGAAAGGCTCGCGATATAGCTGCAGATTCTCGATGTGGCGCGCGTTCGTGACGCGATCTTCTTCGTGGGTTAACTGCAGAATGTTGAAGGCGCGAAGTTCTTCCTCGTCGCGCTGAACAGCGTCAGTGAAGCGCGCATCGGCTTCCAATATCTGAAGCTCGAGATTGGTAATGCACTGCGCGATGAACGCGCCCGTCACGCTCGCCAACTCCACACCCCCCTTGCCGCCTTTAGCGGGTTGGATCGATCTTCTTGAGGATCTTGATCCAATAGTCAGGATGCGCCGTTTGGCGCAGATTGCAACTGATGTATGTTAGGTTTTGACGCCCGTTTCGGCACGGTCGCGGAGCCGCTCGACGGCGGCGGCGTGGATGCCCGGTGCGCTGGCGAGGACGCCGAAGGCCTGGCCGCTCGGCGTGTTGAAGGCGAGCGGATGGCCGAGCGCGTCGGTGATCGCCGCCCCGGCCTCGCGCCCGAGCAGCACCGCGGCGGCGACATCCCATTCATTGCCCCAGCGGATCGTGGCGACCAGATCGGCCTCGCCCGCCGCGACCATCGCGATGCGCAACGCGATCGAATTGGGCCTGTCGACCATGGTCAGGTCCTGATCGACCTTGGGCAGCTGGTCGGCGGGCACGCGCGCGCCGGCGAGCCGGTCGCGCGGCGTGACCGCGAGCCGCACGCCGTTGCGATAGGCGCCCTTGCCCGCCTCGGCGATCCAGGCCTCGCCGCGGGCCGGCGAATCGAGCACGCCGATCACCGGCCGGCCATCCTCGACCAGCGCGACCGAGACTGCCCAGCCGGGACGGTGGCGGAGATAGTCGCGGGTGCCGTCGATCGGATCGACCACCCAGATCCGCCGCGCGGACAGGCGATCGCGATTGTCGGCGGTCTCCTCGGACAGCCAGCCGGCATCGGGGAGCAGCGCCTCGAGCCGCTGGCGGAGCAGCGCGTCGAGCTCGAGATCGACATCGCAGACCGGGCTGCCCGGGACCTTCTCCCAGCGCCTGAACTCGGTTTCCCACCGCGCCATGGCGAGGCGGCCCGCCTCGGCGGCGATCGCCGCGACCCGGGAGGCGAGGCCCGCTTCAGGCACCGGCGATCGTCATCCCGTCGATACGGATCGTCGGCGCGTTGATCCCGTAGCGGAACTCGAGGTCGCTCGCCGGGGTCAGGTTGAGGAACATGTCCTTGAGGTTCGAGGCGATGGTGATCTCCGAGACCGGGCGGGTGATCTCGCCCTTCTCGATCAGGAAGCCGGCGGCGCCGCGGCTGTAATCGCCGGTCACGCCGTTGACGCCCTGGCCGATCAGCTCGGTGACGAGGATGCCGTATTCGATCTCGCCGACCAGCGTCTCGGCAGGGATGTGCCCCGCTTCCATGAACAGGTTGGACGGCGCGACGCCGGGCGCGCCGCCGATGCCGCGCGCGGCATGGCCGGTCGGCTCGAGCCCCAATTGGCGGGCCGAGGCACTGTCGAGCAGCCAGGTCTCGAGCATGCCGGCATCGACCAGGGTGACCGGCTGGACCGGCAGCCCCTCGCCATCGAACGGACGCGAGCGCAGGCCGCGCGGGCGGTGCGGATCGTCGCAGATGCTCACGCCCCGGGCGAACACCTGCTTGCCGAGCGAATCGAGCAGGAAGCTGGTCTTGCGGGTGATCGCGGCGCCGCCGATCGCGCCGAGGAAATGGCCGATCAGCCCGGCCGAGACGCGGCGATCGAACACCACCGGCATCGCGCCGCTGGGGATCTTCGCCGGATCGAGCCGCGCCACCGCACGCTCGCCGGCGAGGCGGCCGATCGCGTCCGGCGCTTCGAGCGCGGAGGCGTGGCGAGCGGAGTGGTGCGCGTAGTCGCGCTCCATGCCGCCGCCGCTGCCGGCGAGGACGCTGGCCGAGATGCCGTGGCTGGTCTGCGCATAGCCGCCGGTGAAGCCGTGCGAGGTGGCGAGCGTCATCACCGAGCGCGAGGCGCCGGCGCTGGCGCCCTCGCTGTTGGTGACGCCGGCGACGCCGCGCGCCGCTTCCTCGGCGACCAGCGCCAGCGCCTTGAGGCTGGCGGGATCGACATGGGCGCCGTCGTCGAGGTCGAGCATCGGCGGCTGGCCGTGGAGCAGGCGCTCCTGCGGCGCGAGGCCGGCCCATTTGTCCTCGGGCGCCTCGCGCGCCATCGCGACGGCACGCTCGACGAGCATGTCGAGCGCGGCGCTGCTCAGGTCCGAGGTGGAGACGCTGGCCGAGCGGCTGCCGACGAACACGCGCAGGCCGAGCTCCTCGCTCTCCGAACGCTCGACATCCTCGAGCGCGCCCATGCGGACCGAGACCGATTGCGAGCTGTCGGCGGCGAACACGGCATCGGCGGCGTCGGCGCCGGCGGCGCGGGCGCGCGAGACGATATCGGCGGCGCGGTCACAGGCTTCGGAAATGGTCAGCATCGCGCCGACTTAGGTATGCGGACGCGCCACGTCAAAGCGTCTGGCCGACAACGAAGCACGCGGCGAACATCAGCAGCCCGGCATTGCGGTTCGAGCGGAAGCGGGCAAGCGCGCTGGCGCCGTCGCGCGGATCGAGCGTGGCGACCTGCCAGAGCAGGTGGAGCGCCATCGGCACGAGCGCGGCCAGCGCGAGCGGATCGGGGCGGAGCTGCCAGATCGCCGCCGCCCAGCAGCCGAGCGCGGCAAGGTAGAAGAGCGCGACGCCGCCGCGGACATGGCCGCCCATCGCCCGGGCCGAGGAGCGGACGCCGACCAGCGCATCGTCCTCGATATCCTGGACGGCGTAGATCGTGTCATAGCCGATCACCCAGGCGATGCAGCCGGCATAGAGCAAGGCGAGCGGGAGCAGCGGCTGGCTGCCGATCTCGATCCAACCAACCAACGCCGCCCAGGAGAAGACCAGCCCGAGCCAGGCCTGGGGCCACCAGGTGATCCGCTTCATGAAGGGATAGGCGGCGACCGGCGCGATGCTGGCGAGCGCGACCAGCCGCGCCGGCCAGTGGAGCTGGAACCAGACCAGCAGCCCGATGAGGCAGAGCGCGGCGAGCCAGAGCGCGGCGCTCTTCACCGAGACCGCGCCGCTCGCCACCGGGCGGCTACGGGTACGCGCCACCTGCCGGTCGAGGTCGCGATCGACGACGTCGTTATAGACGCAGCCCGCGCCGCGCATCGCGATGGCACCGAGCAGCAGCCACAGGACCAGATCCCAGCGCGCCACCGCACCCCCCGACAGCGCGACGGCCCAGGCGCCGGGCCAGAACAGCAGCCACCAGCCGATCGGGCGATCGAAGCGCGCGAGCAGCGCATAGGGTCGTGCGGCGGCGGGAAGCAGGCCCACCAGCCCGCGATGCTCGGTATCGGGTACGATCTGCTGCGCTTCGGCCATGCCCCGTCCTCCCCGCGATGGGAGCGGAAATCAAGCGCCCGCGACGAATCGGAAAATAGCCCGGGCCGATTTGCCAAGGCGCCGGGTTGTCATGCAGGGCGTAGTTGCTAGGGTGGGGAATCGGTGGGGGACACATGCCGATACAGTGGAATAACATTCCGACCGACATATTCGTCTGGGTGATAACTGTCGTCATCGGCGTTTTCGCCGGACGGATCTTGCCATTTGCTGCAAAAAACCTGCTCCGACAGGGCGCGCATCGAACCTGGTTCAGCGTGAAGCGCGAGTGGTATTGTTATTATCTTTCCGTCTGGGAACCGGGCAATCTCCCAAAGGGCGGCAAGCTGGAGATTTACGGGCTCTTTCCCTTCGCGCTTCGCGCCCGAACCAAGGCGCTGACGCAGGAAGGCATCCTGAAGCTCCGCGCATATCCGCAGGGATCGGTACGTATCTCCGGCGAACATCTCTGCGTCCGCATCATCAGCACGGATCCCCATGCGGACATGTCACTGGTGTTCCGCGTGCCTGCCACTTCCTTTTCGTCTGGCCACCTGCTGGGCACCTACGCGACGATAACCGTCGAAGGCGATCCCTGTGCGGGGGCCTGCGTCCTCAGCACGACGCCGCTCAGCAAGACGAAGATCAAATCTGTGCTTTCCGCCTATCATAATGTGCTGGTCGAGCGCTCGAACGCATTCGCGGTCACGTTCGCCGATCCCCACGCGAGCGGCTGACACGCTCGCCGGCGCGCAAAGATCAAGCCCGCAACAATCGGGCATAATTCTGCGACAATCGGGGTGCACGGGCAGCATGGGCACCCCTGCACCCTGGAATCGAACGATGCGCCTTCTTCTCGCCAGCCTGACGCTTGCCGCCTTCGCCACGCCGGCGCTCGCCGACGACACGGTCAATTTCTTCATCAGCCCGATGGGCGAGCCGTTCCGCGGGCCCGATGCGCCCAATATCTGGTTCGACCAGGCCGACAAGAACCATGACGGGGTGCTGACCCAGGACGAGATGGAAGCCGATGCGGCACGCTTCTTCGCGGTGCTCGACCGCGGCAAGGACGGCGAGATCGATCCCGACGACCTGGAATATTACGAGACGGTGATCGCGCCGATGATCCGGGTCGGCAGCTATATGGGCTCGGAGCCCGAATCGACCGAGGGCGATGGCGAGGGCGGCGACGCGCCGGCGCGCAAGGCCGTCTATGTGCCGCAGGGCGCGGCACGCTTCGGCTATTTCGACTATCCCGAGCCGGTGGCGGTAGCCGACACCAACTTCAATCGCGGCGTGGACGCCAAGGAATTCCGCATCGCCGCCGACAAGCGCTTCGCGCTGCTCGACAAGAATGGCGACGGCAAGATCGAGAAGAGCGAGCTGCCCAAGCTGGAGAAGCCGTCGTTCCGGTCGGGCGGCGGCAAGGGTGGTCGCGGCGGCAGTGGCGGTCATCGCGGCGGTGGAGGCGGCGGCCGGCATGGCGGTGGCGGCTTTGGCGGCGGCGGTGGCGGCATGGGCGGTATGGGCCAGGGCGGCGGCGGCATGGATGGCGGCATGGGCGAGTAAAGGCGCGTGACGCGGGCCCGCCGGCGCGGCTAGACGGGCTCCATGCCCGCTACGCCCGCCTGGCCGCCCCAATCCGCCCCGCGCCTGTTCGTCGAGACCGAACTCTCGCCCGGCGAGATCAAGATCGACGGCCCGCAGGCGCATTACCTGATCGCGGTGATGCGGATAAAGCTGGGCGAGGCGGTCAAGCTGTTCGACGACCGCACCGGCGAATGGGCGGGCGTCGCGCGCTCCATCGGCAAGCGCGACCTGATCCTGGAAGTGACCGACCGGCTGCGCGAGCGCGAGGCGGTGCCCGACCTGTGGCTGTGCGCCGCGCCGATCAAGAAGGGGCGGATCGACTGGGTCGTCGAGAAGGCGTGCGAGCTCGGGGTCGACCGGCTGGTGCCGGTGCTGACCCGGCGCGCGGTGGTCGACAAGCTCAACCTCGACCGGCTGCGCGCGCACATGATCGAGGCGGCCGAGCAATGCGGGCGGACCGCGCTGCCGAAGCTCGACGAGATGGTGAAGCTGCCGGCGCTGCTGCGCGACTGGCCGGCGGAGCGCGTGCTGTTCTTCGCCGACGAGACCGGCGGCGTGCCCGCGGTGGAGGCGATGCGCGCGCACCCGGGCCCGGCGGCGATCCTGATCGGGCCCGAGGGCGGATTCGACGACAGCGAGCGCGCGGCGATCAAGGCGCATCCCCAGGCGATCGGCATCGCGCTGGGGCCGCGGATCCTGCGGGCGGAGACGGCGGCCGCGGCGGCGGTGACCTTGTGGATGGGGGCCGCGGGGGATTGGTGATTCCCTAAATCCTCTCCCGGAGGGAGAGGGGGACCACCGCCGAAGGCGGTGGTGGAGAGGGAACGCCACGAGGGGCACCGCCTGCGGCAAGCCCCCTCCACCAGCTTCGCTGGTCCCCCTCCCCCTCCGGGGGAGGATTTAATCGATCAGGCCGGGCGCAGCTTGCTGCCGAGCCAGGCGAAGAAGCGAGGCACCGGCGCGTTGCGCGCCATCCAGGCGCTGTATTCCTGATAGGCCGGATCGCTGCCGAGGTGCAGTTCCTCGGTGCGGGCGCGCCAGTAATAGATGCCGCTGACCACGGCCATGATCGCGGCGTTGCGCAATCCTTCCAGCCAGGTCGTGGTGGCGAGGAAGGGCAGGCCTGAGAGCCACCAGAAGGTGTTCTTTGCGAGATAGGCCGGGTGACGGCTCCAGGCATAGGGCCCGTGGGTGAGGATGCCGCGATGGGTGAGGTTCGAGAAGCGCAGGCCGAAGGCGATCGTCGCCCAGGCATAGATGCCGGTGAGGATCACCAGCACCGCGCCGAGCGCGCCGAGGATCCAGGAATGGCCGGCGAACCAATAGGTCCAGTCGGCGCTGCCGGGGTGATAATCGAGCACGCCGCCTTCGTTCATCAGCACGAAGGGCGGGTAGCAGATCAGCGCCGCGGTCCAGCCCGCCGCATAGGGCGTGGCGGTGCGGATGTGCGAATCGAGCGGGCGCATCGTCAGGACGTAACCTGCGGTGGCGAAGGCCACGTCGATCACGAACATGAAGGCGATGCAGTAGTTGGCGATCACCGCCGGACTGTCGAGCATGCGGCTGAAGTCCCAGCCGACGAACTCGCCGAAATTGGGCGGGACGATCGAGATCATGAAGGCGAGGAAGAAGCCCTTCACCGCCCAGCTGCGCAGATGGTTCTGGATCGCCTTGCGGTCGATCGGCTCCTTGAGGCCCATCAGCCAAGCGCCGAGATGCCAGGCGCCGTCGCGCGGCTCGACCAGCTTGCGGTCGAGCCAGAGGACATAGGGGACGGAGAGCAAGAACAGCGCCGGCGCGGCCATCTCGATGCACCAGATCGAGAAGGAGAAATTGGCGTAGCGGCCGGTCCACCAGAAGCGGAAGGTGGCGTAGATCACCGCGATGCCGCCCCAGGTGAGCCACAGCCCGGTGAGCTTGGTCACCGAGATGTCGAGCGTGTCCTTGAGCCTGCGCTGCGAGGACCAGTCGATGCCCGTCGTCGGGCTCAGATGTACCTTGTCGACGAGCAGCGACCAGAGGACCATGGGAATGGCGCAGGCGAAGACGTTGACCATCGCCGAATAGGGGCCGTCGATCCGGTAGATGCTGGCGATCACGGTCCACAGGGTCATGCCGGCAAGGCCCGCCATGCCGACACCCGTGCTCACCGCCGAGCGCGGGCGCGGATCTGCCTTGGCTCCGGAAGCCAGCTGGGGATCGTGATACATGGCGGAAACAGCTAGCGCGCAATGGTTAGCGTCCCGTGAAGGATTGCCGATACGCGCAGGCCTTTACGCCTCTGCCCGGAGGGTCCTATGACCCGCCAACTCAGACAAAGATGAGGTCGCTTCCCCCCATGATCCGTGCGCTCGCCGCAGTTGCCCTGCTCGCTTCCGTCTCCGGCCCCGCGCTGGCCCAGAATTCGGGGGCCCAGAACTCCGCACCGGTGCAGACCGCGCCCTATCCCAACACGATCCCCGACGCGCGCGACATCGCCTATCCTGGCACGCTGACGCTCGACATCGACGCGACCGACACTCTGCGCGGCATCTTCACCGTCAAGGAGACGATCCCCGTCGCGAAGAGCGGGCACATGGTGCTGCTCTATCCGAAGTGGATCCCCGGCAAGCACGGGCCGCGCGGCGAGATCGAGAAGCTGGGCGGCCTCGTCATCAAGGCGAACGGCAAGGTGATCCCGTGGAAGCGCGATCCCGTGGACGTCTTCGCCTTCCACATCGACGTGCCGGCAGGCGCCAAGAAGCTCGACGTCAGCTTCAACTTCGTCTCGGCGACGGTGGGCGACCAGGGCCGCATCGTGATGACGCCGAACCTGGCGAGCGTGCAGTTCTTCTCGCTGAGCCTCTATCCGGCCGGCTATTTCACCCGCCGCATCCCGATCCAGGCCAAGGTGACCTATCCCGCCGGCTGGACCGCTTCCTCGGCGGTGGACGCCAAGGTGGACGGCAATGTCTACAGCTACGACAAGACCAACTACGACGTGCTGATGGATTCGCCGGTGCTCGCCGGCCGCTACTACCGCCAGATCAAGCTGAGCGACCGCGTCTCGGTCGAGACCTATGCCGACACGGCCGAGGAGCTGACGGCGACGCCGGCGCAGGTCGATACGCTCAAGAACCTGGTCGACCAGGCCAAGAAGACCTTCGGCGTCGAGCATTACGACCATTACCGCTTCCTGTTCTCGATCAGCGACGAGCTGGGCGGGATCGGCGTGGAGCATCATCGCAGCTCCGAGGACGGCACGGGCCTGGGCTTCTTCACCAAGTGGGACGAGAAGACGACGAGCCGAAACCTGCTGCCGCACGAATATACGCATAGCTGGGACGGCAAGTATCGCCGCGGCGCCGACCTGTGGACGCCCGATTTCCGCACGCCGATGCGCGGCAGCCTGCTCTGGGTCTATGAGGGCCAGACCCAGTTCTGGGGCTATGTGCTCCAGGCGCGTTCGGGCCTGGTGAGCAAGGCCGACACGCTCGAGGCCTATGCCGGCATCGCCGCCAGCCTGGACCAGCGCAAGGGCCGCGAATGGCGCCCGATGGTCGATACCACCAACGATCCGGTGATCACGGCGCGTGCGCCCAAGGGCTGGACCAGTTGGCAGCGCAGCGAGGACTATTACAACGAGGGCCTGCTGATCTGGATGGACGTCGATTCGGTGATCCGCGAGAAGTCCGGCGGCACCAAGTCGATCGACGACTTCGCGCGCATCTTCTTCGGCGGCCGCGACGGCGATTATGGCGAGGTCACCTACAATTTCGACGACGTCGTCGCGACGCTCAACCAGGTCGTACCCTATGACTGGCACAAGTTCCTCGACGAGCGGGTCAACCAGGTTTCCGAGCGCGCGCCGCTCAAGGGCTTCGAGCGGGGCGGCTACAAGCTGGTCTACAACGACACCCCCAACAAGAGCACGATGCGCGGCGGCGGCACCGACCTTTCCTATTCGCTCGGCCTGTCGATCGGCATGAAGGGCATCTCTGGCGTGATGTGGGGCAGCCCGGCCTTCGACGCGGGCATCACGCTCGCCGACGAGATCGTCGCGGTGAACGGCGAGGCCTATTCGAGCGACAAGCTGAAGGACGCAGTGAAGGCCGCCAAGGGCGGCAAGGCGCCGATCAAGCTGACCCTGAAGCGCGGCTCGCGCTACCGCGATGTTGCCATCGACTATCACGATGGCCTGCGCTATCCGCACCTCGAAAAGATAAGCCAAGGAGAGGCTGGCCTGGATAAGCTCCTCCAGCCGAAGTGAAACTGGGGGGCGCAACCGCCCAGCTTAAGGAAAGCATAGCGTGCGTATCGATTTGATTCCGGTGGGCGACGATCCGCCGAACAGCCTCAATGTGATCATCGAGGTTCCCGTCGGCGGTGAGCCGGTGAAGTACGAGTTCGACAAGGCGAGCGGCGCGCTGTTCGTCGACCGCATCCTGCACACGCCGATGCGCTACCCGGCGAATTACGGCTTCGTGCCGCACACGCTGTCGCCCGACGGCGATCCGCTTGACGCGCTCGTCATCGCGCGCTCGCCCTTCGTGCCGGGCTGCGTCGTGCGCGCGCGCCCGATCGGCGTGCTCAAGCTCGAGGACGAGGCCGGCGGCGACGAGAAGCTGATCTGCGTCCCCGTCGACAGCACCTTCCCTTACTATTCGGACATCGGCGAGCGGCAGGACCTGCCCTCGATCGTGCTCCAGCAGATCGAGCACTTCTTCAAGCACTACAAGGACCTCGAGTCCGAGAAGTGGGTGCGCATCGGCCAGTGGGGCGATGCCGAGGAAGCCCGCCGGATCGTGCTCGAAGCGATCGAAGCCGCGAAGAAGGCCAAGGAGGCCGCCTGAGCATTCCGCCGGCCGGCGGCTGCGCGCAGTCGTCGGCCGGCGCATCGCCCTCTTCACGGCGCCGCGCGATCGGCCCATGATGCGCGGATGATGCTCCTGGCCCTCGCACTCCCCGGATCGATCGCCCGCTGCTGGCTGGTCCGCCGATGAACCACAGGCACCAGCGCATCCGCAGCGTCGGCAACATCATCGCGCCGCCGCGCTTCCTGCTGTTCCTCGCGGTCACGGCCATCGCGGCGTGGTTCGCGATCCCCGCATTCGGCCTGCGCATCGGGATCATGGCCGCGTTCGACGCCGGCGCGATCATCTTCCTGCTCGCGCTGAGCCCGCTGCTCCATCACCGCGCAAGCAACATGCGCGAGAGCGCCTGCCGCAACGACGGCAACCGCGCGATGCTGCTGCTGATCACGGTGATGGTGGGCATCGCGGTTTTCGCCTCGATCGCCAGCGAGCTGATGAGCAACGCCAAGAACCACCCCTGGGCGCCGCCGGTGATCGTCGCCACACTGATCCTGAGCTGGGTGTTCAGCAACGTGATCTACGCGCTGCACTATGCCCATCTCTTCTACATCGAGAAGCGCGGCGGCGGCGATACCGGCGGGCTGCAATTCCCGGACACGCGCGAGCCCGACTACTGGGACTTCCTCTATTTCGCGATCTGCCTGGGCATGACCTTCCAGACCAGCGACGTGACGATCAACGAGCGCCGCATGCGCCGCGTGGTGACCGGGCATTGCCTGGCGGCGTTCGTGTTCAACCTGGGGATATTGGCGTTCACGATCAACGTGCTGGGGGGATAGGGTTTAATTCCTCCTCGAGCTTGCCCGGGGAGGGGACCATTCGCGCCAGCGAATGGTGGAGGGCCGCCGCAACGCGGCGGTGCCCGCCGCGCCCCTCCACCACGCCCTTCGGGCGCGGTCCCCCTCCCCCAGACAAGCTGGGGGAGGAATTTATTTCTTCTTCGCCTTGGGCTTCTTCTTCGGCGCCCTCAGCCCTGCCGCGATCCCCAGCCCTGCCCATTCGCGCAGCGCATCGGCATCGTCATAGGTGTCGCTTGGCGCGCGGCGATAATTCATCTGGTCGACACTGCCGTCCTTGAAGGTGACGGTGAAGCGATCGGTGTGGCCGGCCGCATCCCAGGTCGCGTTGCTCTCGGCATCGGCCTTGATCCACAGCTCGCCGTCATGGACCAGCGCGAAGGCCCTGCCCTCCATGTAGAGGATCGCGCCGCCCATCATCTTGCGCATCGTCACGCTGCCGAGCGGCTCGAGCGCTTCGGTGACCCAGGCGACAAGGCCCTCGTCCACCGCCATCTCAGTGCGCCGTCAGCTTGAGGCCGGCGATGCAGGCGACGACCCCGAGGATCAGCAGGCTGCGGACCAGGGTGAAGGGCTCGCCGAACCAGAGCATGCCGATGATCACCGTGCCGAGCGCGCCGATGCCGGTCCAGATCGCATAGGCGGTGCCCATCGGGATGGTGCGCGCGGCGAGCTCGAGCAGCACCATCGACAGCGTCACCGAGACGAGGAAGCCGAGCGTCCAGGGGATGTTGCGGAAGCCGTCTGCATAGCGAAGACAGGTGGTGAAGCCGACCTCGAACAGGCCGCCGAGGATGAGGAGCACCCAGGCCATCAGTTGCGCCCCGCCAGCGCGACCAGGGCATCGCCTGAGACGCGCTGAATCGTCCATTCATCCATCGGCTCGGCGCCCATCGCCCGGTAGAAATCGATTGCCGGAGTGTTCCAGTCGAGCACCGACCACTCGAAGCGGCCACAGTCCCGGTCGAGCGCGATACCGGCGAGATGCTGGAGCAACGCCTTGCCCGCGCCCCTGCCGCGCGCCTCGGGACGCACGAACAGGTCTTCAAGATAGAGGCTCGGCTTGCCGGTCCAGGTCGAGAAGTTGAAGAAGAACAACGCGAAGCCGACGGGTTCGCCATCGGCCTCCGCGA
Source organism: Sphingomonas sp. KR3-1 (assembly GCF_040049295.1). Classification (NCBI taxonomy): domain Bacteria; kingdom Pseudomonadati; phylum Pseudomonadota; class Alphaproteobacteria; order Sphingomonadales; family Sphingomonadaceae; genus Sphingomonas; species Sphingomonas sp. KR3-1. The sequence goes on along the minus strand of NZ_JBDZDQ010000001.1, from coordinate 2,328,506 downwards.
TCACTGCCTCGGCGAACGGCCGGTCGCCGAACAGCGCCCTGGTCAGCATCGGCTCGGTCGCAGTCACTGCATCGGGCTCGCGCTCGTACAAAGCGAGCGCGCGGACGAGATCGAGGATCAGCGCGACGTCATCGGGGGTGGCGGGGCGGATCGTGATCATGACAGGGCAGGCTCCACATGCTCGGCCGGCGCAGGCTGGCCCCGCGCCGCCATCCAGCATCCGGCGACGATCAGCAAGGTGCCGGCGACGGTCACCGCGGTCAGCGGCTCGCGGAAGAACAGCCAGCCCATGATCGCCGCCCAGATGAAGGCGGTATATTCGACGGTGAGCAGGATCTGCGCCTCGGCCCGGGCATAGGCCCAGGAGAGCAGCATCAGCGAGACGATCGCGAGCGCCGCGGAAAGGCCGACCAGCGGCCATTGCCCCGGCGCGGGCAGCTGGAGCAGCCAGGGCGCGGGCAGCGCGAACAGCGCCAGGATGATCCAGTTCTGGAAGAACGCGATCTCGATCGGCCCGGCATGCTGCGCCTGGTGGCGCGCGATGACGAGGTTGACCGCATAGAACACCGCCGAGGTGAGGATCGCGAGCATGCCGAGCGCCGAATCGGGCCGGTGCGGCGCGCCAAGCTGGCCGGCGAGGATGATCGCCACGCCCGCCAGCCCGAGCAGCGAGCCGAGGATCGAGCGCGGGCCGATCTTCTCGTGCAGGACCAAGGCGGCGAGGCCGAGCGCGATCAGCGGGGCGATGAAGGTGAGCGCGATCGCCTCGGCCAGCGGCACGCGGGCGATGCCCCAGAAGAAGCCGATCGCCATCACCGCGATCACGGCGCTGCGGATCGCGTGGATCCCGAGCACCTGCGCGCTCGGCATGCGCTGGCGGGTGGCGACGAACAGCGGCGTCATGATCATGACGCCCGCGACCAGCCGCCAGAAGATCGCGGCATAGGCGCCGATGCCAAGGCTCAGCCCCTTCATCACGGCGTCCATGATCGAATAGAGCGCGATGCCGGCGCAGGCGGCGAGCAGGGCGAGCGTGACGGTGCGCATGCACGGCGCATAGCCGCGCGCGGCGGCGCCGTCACGCGTCGGTGTCGGTCTCGTCGTGCTGGACCAGCCTGCCGATCTCGAGCTCGTCGATGCGCAGCTTGCCGATCCGCGCCTTGCCAATCCGCAACCGCCCGATCGCCACCGCTCCCACCGCGACGGCGCCGAGCGCGAAGCCGGCAAGCGCCACCGACGCGAGCGCGAGCGCGCCGACGGCCGAGGCGCCGACCGCGGAGGCGCCGGTCGCCTCTGCCTTGCGCTTCGAGACGATCGGCGGCCTGGGCACGCTATTCGGCCGCCGCGGCGGTGGCGGCTTCGGCCGATTCGATCTCGGCCGCCTTGGCCTCGACCAGCTTGACGATGTGATCGAGCATGTCGGCGTCGTTCACGGTGTGATCGGTGACGCCAGAGAGATAGACCATGTGCTTGCCATTGCCGCCGCCGGTGAGCCCGATATCGGTCTCGCGCGCCTCGCCGGGGCCGTTGACGACGCAGCCGAGCACCGAGAGCGACAGCGGCGTGCGGATATGCTGGAGGCGGTCCTCGAGCGCCTGGACGGTGCGGATCACGTCGAAGCCCTGGCGCGCGCAGCTCGGGCAGCTGACGACGCGGACGCCGCGATTGCGGATACCGAGCGCCTTGAGGATCTCGAAGCCGACGCGGACTTCCTCCTCGGGCTCGGCCGAAAGCGAGACACGAATCGTGTCGCCGATGCCGAACCAGAGCAGCGAGCCGATGCCGATCGCCGACTTGACCGTGCCGCCGACGAAACCGCCCGCCTCGGTGATGCCGAGGTGCAGCGGGCAATCGACCGCGTCGGCGAGCTGCTGGTATGCGGCGACGGCGAGGAACACGTCCGACGCCTTCACTGCGACCTTGAACTCGTGGAAGTCGCGGTCCTGGAGCAGCTTGATATGGTCGAGCGCGGATTCGACCAGCGCCTCGGGGCAGGGTTCGCCGTATTTCTCGAGCAGGTCCTTTTCGAGGGACCCGGCATTGACGCCGATGCGGATCGCGCAGCCATTGGCCTTGGCGGCGTTGACGACCTCGTTCACGCGCTCCGCCGAGCCGATATTGCCCGGGTTGATGCGCAGGCACGCGGCGCCGGCATCGGCGGCTTCGAGCGCGCGCTTGTAGTGGAAATGGATGTCGGCGACGATCGGCACGCGGCTGGCGCGGACGATCTGCTTGAGCGCCGCGGTCGATTCGACGTCCGGGCAGCTCACGCGGATGATGTCGACGCCGGCATCCTCGCAGCGGCGGATCTGGTCGATCGTCGCGCGGGGATCGGACGTGGCAGTGTTGGTCATGGTCTGCACCGTCACCGGCGCATCGCCGCCAACGGGGACATTGCCCACCATGATCTGACGGCTGGGCCGCCGGACGATATCGCGCCAGGGACGTACGGACATGGCGGCCATATAGGCGCTTTGCGTGGCCGGGGCCAGCCGCGACGATATCGAGATTTGATGCAGAAATGCCCGGGCCGGCTTTACGCGATGCTAAGCAAGCCGGACTAGGTTGGCGGGCCGTTCCCGAACCCGAGGCCCTGCTTGCGGCACGATCCGATCCTCGCTGCCGCCCACCGGACCAGCCAGCGCCACTATGGCATGGACTGGCTGCGCATCGCCGCCTTCGCGCTGCTGATCCTCTATCACATCGCCATGGCCTTCTCGCCCTGGGACTGGGTGATCAAGACCGGCTATGCCTTTGCGTGGCTGATCCCGCCGATGGCGCTGCTCACGCCCTGGCGCCTGCCGCTGCTGTTCGCCGTCTCGGGCTATGCCTCGCGCAAGCTCTACGACCGCGCGCCCACCGGCTTTGCGAAGCGCCGGGCGCTGCGGCTGCTGGTGCCGCTCGCCTTCGGCATGGCGGTGCTGGTGCCGCTCGAGATGTGGGTGCGGGTGATGGAGACGGGCTATCCTCATGGCTATCTCCACTTCTGGGCGCGCGATTACTGGCGGGTGGGCGAATTCTACGGGCGCGAGTTCCCGAGCTGGGAGCATCTGTGGTTCGTCGCCTATCTCGCCGCCTATACGCTGCTGCTCGCCGGGGTGCTGGCGCTGGACCGCGGCAAGGCGGTGCGCGCGATCGGCCGCGCTGCGGCCTGGCTCGCGCAGGGCCATCGGCTGCTCTGGGCGCCAGTGGCGCTGCTGGCGGCGCTGCGGCTGGCGATGCTGTTCGTCGCGCCCGAGCGGCAGGGGCTGCTGCGCGACTGGGGCGGGCACTCGCAATATGCGCCGATCTTCCTGTTCGGTTTCGCACTCGCCGGTGCGCCGCAGCTCTGGACGGCAGTCGCGCGGTGCTGGAAGCCCGCGGCGGCGATGACGATGCTGGCCGGCGCGGTGATCGTGATCGTCGAGATCCGGTGGCCGGGAACGCAGGTGCCCCCGCACGCCGTTATGGCGCTCGACCGCGCCGCGCGCACCGCCATGGCCTGGGGGATGATCCTGGCGCTGTTCCAGCTCGCCGAGACGCAGTGGAATCGCGACCACCCCTGGCGCACGCCGCTCGCCGAGGCGGTGTTCCCCTTCTACATCGTCCACCATCCCGCGATCGTGCTGATCGCCTGGTATTCGCTGCCGCTCGGGCTGAACGCGCCCGCCGAGTTCGCGCTGTTGCTGGGCGGCACCGCTGCGGTGTGCGCAGCGACCTATCTGGTCGGACGGCGGATCGGCTGGCTGCGGCCGCTGATCGGCCTGAACCCGCTGGCGAAGCGCAAAACACCTGCTAGGGAGGCCGAGCCTGCTTCTGGAGTAGTCTGATGCGCTTTCTCGTGATCCTCGCGGCCCTGTTCGGGTTCGCCGCGCCCGCCAATGCCTATTGGGAATATGGCCATCAGACCGTGGCGGCGATCGCCTGGCGCAACATCACCCCCGCCACGCGTGCCAAGATCACCCAGCTGCTCCACCACACGGACCTGCTCAAGACCGAAGGCTGCCCGGCGGCGACGATCGAGGAGGCTGCGGTCTGGGCCGATTGCATCAAGAAGCTGGGTGCCGACTGGCGCTATGCCTCGGTCTGGCACTACCAGGACGCCGATATCTGCAAGCCGTTCGACGTTACCGCCGACTGCAAGGATGGCAATTGCGTCTCCGCCCAGATCGAGCGCGACGTGAAGACGCTGAAGGACCGCAAGGCGCCGCAGGTCGAGCGGGTGAAGGCGCTGCTCTTCCTCGTCCATTTCGTCGGCGATATCGGCCAGCCGCTGCACGGCGCCGAGCATGACGGCGATGCCGGCGGCAACAAGGCGCTGGTGAGCTATGGCATCTACACTACCGACCGGCTGAACCTCCACTCGGTGTGGGACGGACTGCTCGCCGAGCGCGCGATCACCACCGGGCCGAACATCGTGCGCGCCTATAGCCGCGCCGATCGCGCCAGCCTGGGCGGCGGCACCGTCACCGACTGGGGCAAGGACAGCTGGGACCTGGCCCGCGGCATCTATGCCGACCTGAACGGCGGCGATCCGTGCAAGCCGATCACGGGGCGCGTCGCGATCACCGAGGAGATGATCGTCAAGTGGGTGCCCGAGGCCCGCACCCAGGTGATCAAGGGCGGGCTGCGCCTCGCCCGCCTGCTCGACGAGGCGCTGGCCTGAGGGCGCTGGCCTAACGCCTGGCGGTGACGAACCCGGCAATGGCATCGACCAGCGCCGGCGCGACGGGCAGCGACGCATCCGAATAGGTCGCGATGCTCGCTTGGCGGCCATCGGCGGCGGCGATGCGCAGCACATGCGTCATGCCCGGCACCACCACCAGCGTCGCGCCCGGCCTCGCGCCGGCAAGCGCGCGCGCGTCGCCCGGATTGATCTGCACGTCCCGGTCGCCCTGGGTGACAAGCAGCGGCACCGTCAGGCTGGCGGCCAGCCGGGGCGGATCGTAGCGGAACTGATCGATCATGAAGTCCTGCACGCTGTCCGGGAAGAGCAGCGGCAGCGGCGCCGGCATCGACGCGGTATCGGCATGCTTGCCGCTTTCCAGCGTGGCGATGAGCGACAGCAGGGGATCGAGCAGCGGCGCATTGGCCGGATTGGCGCGGACCTGCTCGCGCATGATCACGGCGAGTGGCCGGCCAGCGGCGCTGACCAGCACCACGCCGCACACGCCCGCGGGCTGCTGCGCGCCGGCGAGCACGACCAGCCCGCCCTCGCTGTGCCCGAGCAGCCAGACACAGGCGCGGCCGGTCCGCTTGCGCGCAGCATCGATCCAGGTGCGGACGTCCGCCGCATAGTCGGCGATCGTCACGCGATTGCCGTCGGCGACCGCGCTGCGGCTGTCGAACATGCCGCGCTTGTCGATGCGGAGCGTGGCGACGCCGTGCCTGGCCAGGCCTTCGGCCAGCTGGCGATAGGGGCCGCCGGCGACGCCGAAGCGATTATTGCCGTCGCGGTCGGTGGGCCCGGACCCGGGCACGATCAGGACCAGCGGCGCCCTGGGATCGGGATCGAGCAGCGTGCCGGCCAGGTTGCCCTGCGGCCCGGGCGCGGTGATCTCGGTGCCCGCCCCGGCGTCCCGGGCGAGCGCGGCAGGGGGCGTGCCGAGCAGCGCCAGCGCGAGCAGCATGCGGCGCATCAATCGTCCCCGCCCCAGCGGAACTGCCAGTCGCCATCGGTCTTGACGACGACGAGCCAGAGGAAGGCGATCGTCAGCGGCACGAGCAACACCAGCCAGGCCGGGCCGCGATGCGTGGCGAAATTGGCGAGGATCGCGGCAAGGCCGGCAAAGGCCAGGGTGACCAGCCAGCCCTGCCAGGTGACCGGCACTGCGCCGAAGCCGAAGCGCTTGGGGCGGAACCAGTAGCCGGGGCGGACGCGGAAGGCGTTGCCGATCATTGGAACAGCGCCACTGCGATGCCGGCGAGCAGCGCGACCAGGCCCACGCCGAGGACGATGGGAAGCCGTTCGCGGCTGACTTTCATGGGAAGGAACATCAGCGGTTTCCTTTCTCGCTGTCGTCCGCCGCGGGCGACGAGGTGCGCCAGGCTATGACGAGGAACAGGGCGGTCGCGGCCAGGAAGAGGATCAGCCAGACCGCGACATGGATCGGGGTGGGCGTGAGGATGACCGGCGTGAGCGCTAGCGTGGCCAGCACATAGGCAACCGTCACGGCCCAGCCTTCCCGCGTGCAGGGCGTGATATTGTACTTGGCGCCGCGGCGGATGCGGACGAACCAGGCATCGGCACGTTGCGGGCGGATCATGCTTCCTCCTCTTTCACCTTGGGCGGGCGGCCCCGCTTGGGCTTGACCGGATCGGCCAGCTTGACCCCGCGCCGTCCCAGCGCCTCGCGCAACAGGCACTCGACCTGGGCGTTGACGCTGCGCAGGTCGCTCGCCGCCGCCCGCTCGATCGCCGCATAGAGCGCGGGATCGAGGCGGAGCGGGAAGGCTTTCTTCTGGGGCGGCTGGGACACGGACTTCGCCTTACTGGTACAGCGAGCCTGCATTGACGACCGGCTGGGTATCGCGCTCGCCGCACAGCACCACCATCAGGTTCGACACCATCGCAGCGCGCCGCTCGTCGTCGAGCTCGACGACATTCTTGGCCGAGAGCTGGTCGAGCGCCATCTCGACCATGCCGACCGCACCCTCGACCAGCGTCTGGCGCGCGGCGACCACCGCCTGGGCCTGCTGGCGGCGGAGCATCGCGCCGGCGATCTCCTGTGCATAGGCGAGATGGGTGAAGCCGCACTCGTCGACGGTGATGCCGGCGACGCGCAGCCGGGCGATCAGCTCGTCGCGCAGCTCGGCGCCGACCTGGTCGTGGTTGCCGCGCAACGTGACTTCCTGATGCTCGAAATCGTCATAGGGATAGCGCGAGCCGATCGTGCGGACGGCGGCTTCGATCTGGACCATGACGAACGCCTTGTAATCGTCGACGTCGAACAGCGCCTGGGCGCTGTCGGTCACGCGCCACACCACCTGCGCCGCCATCTCGATCGGGTTGCCGCGCAAATCGTTGACCTTGATCTTGTCGGAGATGATGTTGTTGGCGCGCACCGAAACCTTCTTCTTGATCAGCCACGGCCAGGCCCAGCGCAGGCCGCTGGTGCGATCGGTGCCCTGGTAATCGCCGAACAGCGTGACCACCACGGCCTGGTTGGGCTGGAGCAGATAGAAACCGCACAGCACGAACAGCTCGACCAGGATCGAAAGCAGCAGCCAGGAAATCACGATCCAGTCGGCCATGCGGTCGATCTGGGTGAGCGCAGCGCCCGTCGCGGCGAACGCGACCAGCAACACGAGGAGCATGCCATAGCCGCTCGCAGTGCTCGCGGACTTCTCGCTGCTCTGGCGCAGCGCCGGAGCGGCGGTACGGACGTCAGTCATCATTACCTCCCGAAATTATGATATCGTATTTATATCGATTCGGGAGTGCCGGCAAGTGGAATCGAAAAGGCCGCCGGAGTTGCCCCGGCGGCCTTTCTGATCTCCCTCTCCCCTTGTGGGAGAGGGAGGGAGCCGACGAAGTCGGCGGAAGGGTGAAGGGGAATCGGGTGAACGGAGCCAAGTCTCCCTCACCCTTTCCACTCGCTTCGCGAGCGGGCCCCTTCCTTCTCCACAAGGGGAGAGGGAGATTCCGTTCAGCTGATGACGATGGTCACCGCGCGGCGGTTCTGCGCCCAGCTGGCGTCGTCCGAGCCGAGCGCGATCGGGCGCTCCTTGCCGTAGCTGATCGTGGTGATCCGCGCCGGCGAGATGCCGCGCGAGGCGAGATAGTTCTTCGCGGCATTGGCGCGGCGATCGCCGAGCGCGAGGTTGTATTCGCGAGTGCCTCGCTCGTCGCAATGCCCCTCGATCGTGATGCGCGTGTTGGGGTGGCTGGTCAGCCACTGCGCCTGGCTGTCCAGGATCGCGCGCGCCTCAGGGTCGATGTCATACTGGTCGAACGAGAAATGGACCGTGTCGCTGGCGACTTCGCGGCGGAACTGCTCGTTGAGCGGCGCCGCGACCGTGTCGCTGTCGCCCTCGCCGGCATTGCTGGGGCCGGTCTCCGACGGCGCGGGCGGAATCGTGTTGGCGTCGCGCTTCTTGGTGCACCCCGCGGTGGCGATCAGCGCGATGCCGAGCACCAGGCCAGTCGTGATCTTGGACATGGTCTTTTCTCCTCCATTCTCAGCGCATCGAACCCGCTTGCCCGGGCCCTATCACAAATGCGGTAACGTTTCAGGGGCGAATCGGTCCCCAGCTGGGATCCGACCCGTCAAGCGGCGTGGGAATGCGCCGCGCATTGGTGCCGGTGAGATCCACCGACCACAGGTCCGGCCGGCCCGAACCCTGGGCCGAACGGAAGAACATCAGCACGCGGCCATTGGGCGACCAGCTCGGCGCCTCGTCGCCCCAGCTGTTGGTCAGCAGCTTCTCGCCGCTGCCGCCGGGGTTCATCACGCCGATCCGGAAGGCGCCGCCGCCGGTGCGGGTGAAGGCGATCAGGTCGCCGCGCGGGCTCCACACCGGCGTGGCATAGCGGCCGCCGCCGAAGCTGATCCGGTGCTGGTTCGAGCCATCGGCGTTCATCACATAGATCTGCTGGGTGCCGCTGCGATCGCTTTCGAAGACGATCTTCGAGCCATCGGGCGAATAGCTGCCGCCGGTATCGATGCCCGGCGAGCTGGTCAGCCGCTGCGGATCGCCGCCCGCGGTGGCGACGCGGTAGACATCGGTGTTGCCGCCCTGCGCCATCGAGAACAGCACGGTGCGGCCATCGGGCGAGAAGCGCGGCGCGAAGCTGAGGCTGACGTTCGAGACGAGCAGCCGGTTCGAGCGAGCGGCCATGTCGTAGACGTAGATGGCCGGCTTGCGGTTCGTGTAGCTCATGTACACGATCGCGTTCTGCTTGGGGCTCATCCGCGGGGTAAGCACGATCGACTGGCCGTTGGTCAGGAAGCGGTGGTTGGCGCCGTCCTGGTCCATGATCGCCAGCTGCTTGCGGCGCTTGTTCTTGGGGCCGGTCTCCGCGACATAGACGACCTGGCTGTCGAAATAGGGTCCCTCGCCGGTGAGCTTGGAATAGACCGCGTCGGCGCATTTGTGCGCGGCGCGGCGCCAGTCGGCCGGCGAGACGACGAAGCCCTGGCGGACCAGCTCGCTCTGCAGCAGCACGTCGTAGAGATAGCAGCCGACGGTCAGCGAGCCATTGCCGTTCGCGCGAACATAGCCCTGGATGATCGCCTGATTGCCGTTCCAGCTGGAATAGTTGGGCGCAGTGACTTCGCTGTAGGCGACTGCGCGATTGGCGCTGGGGCCGGTGGTCTTGAACAGGCCGGTGCCGCGCAGATCGTCCTCGACCACCTGGGCGAGCTTGGCGCCGAGCTGGTCGGTCGGGCCGGCCGGGGTATCGACCGACTGCGAGGTGGGCATCGCCGGGATGGCGATGACGAGGTCCTTCGCGGCGGTGTTGGTCACGTCGACGCTGAGCGGCGTGTCCTGGTCCTGCGCCGGCTGCTGGGCGGGCGGCGGCACCTCCTGCGCCTGCGCCGCGGTGGCGGCGGTGCTCGCCAGCAGGGCCGCGATGGTCAGATGGGCAAATTTCATCTTCACAGGTCCTCGTACAAAACCGGGGCTATGACTTTCCACGCGCTGTAGAATTGCGGCGGAAGCTTGAAGGGGGCGGCGAGCTTTACCGCGCGGATGGCGCGCTCGCGGGCGAGATCGGCCTGGGCGCGGTTGCTGTCGGTGAGGCCCGTTTGCGTGACCCGAGGGTCGCTGGCGAGCGAGCCATCCTCGTTGAGACGCACCGTCACCGTGGTGCGCAGCTTGTCCGAGTCCGCTCCGCTGGGCGGGGCCCAGTGCGGGCGAATCTGACGAAGGATCTCGGCCTTGAGCGCCGCCTGAACCTGCGGGCCGACATTGGCGGCCGGCGGCGCGACCGACTTGCTCGGGCTCGGCTTGTCGTTGATGCCGGCGAGCAGGCCGTCGAGCCGGCCGGTAGGCGCGACCGGGCGGGCGGAGGCGCGCGCGGGCGCCTGGGCGGGTGCAGCCTTGGGCGGCGTCCTGGGTGCAGGCTTCGCCGCATCGGGGGCCGGCGCCGGCTTGGGCTGGGCCGGCTGCGGCTTGGCGATCGGCTGGGGATTGGGCGCCGGCTCGGGCGGCGCGGGCTCGGGCTCTACCGGCGCCTCGACCGGCGACAGCTTGGCGGCGGGCATCTCGCTCGTCGGCGCCGGCGACGTGCTTTCCAGCGCGACCTGATCGACCAGCGCGACCTCGATAGGCGTGGGCTTGAGCTTCAACGGATTGGGCGTGGCGAGGAAGCCGACCGACAGCAGGCCGAACAGGGCGACATGCCCCAGCACCGCCACCGTCAGTCCAGTTCCCTCGCCCTTGTCGATCACGGCTTGCTGCTCGCGTCGGTGATCAGCGAGACGCGGTTGAGCCCGGCATGGTTGAGTTCGCCCATCACCTTCATGACCTTGCCATAGCCCAGGCCCTGGTCGGCGCGCAGGAACACGGGCGCGGGCTTGCCATCCGGACCCGGCGCGCGGCCGGCGATCTCCTCGAGCTTGGTCGACAGCTCGGCATCGGAGGTCTGCACGTCGTCGATGAAGATCTGGCCCTTGTCGTCGATCGAGATCTGGACGGGCTTCTGGTCCTGGTCGACCGGCTTGGCGCGGCTCTCGGGCAGGTTCACCGGAACCCCTGCGGTGAGCAGCGGCGCGGTGACCATGAAGATGATCAGCAGCACGAGCATCACGTCGACCAGCGGCGTGACGTTGATCTCGGCCATCGGCGCGCGGCGGCCGCGGCCCTTGCTGGAGGGGAGATGCATCGCCACCGGCTTAGGCCTCCATCTCCAGGCGGCGGCTCAGCGTCGCGTGGAACCCGTCGGCGAAGCGGTTGAGCCGGGCCTCGACGCGGTTCACCTGGTGCGAATAGCGATTGTACGCGATCACCGCGGGGATGGCGGCGAACAGGCCGATCGCGGTGGCGAACAGCGCCTCTGCCATGCCCGGCGCGACCACGGCGAGCGAGGCGCTCTGCTCCTTGGCGATGCCGGTGAAGCTGCGCATGATGCCCCACACCGTGCCGAACAGGCCAACGAACGGCGCGACCGCGCCGACGGTGGCGAGGAAGTTGAGCCGATCGGCTAGCCGATCGACTTCCTGCGCGACGGTGGCGCCCATCGCGGTGGCGAGGCGCTCGCGCGTGCCTTCGCGGTCGATCGCCTTGCCGCTGGTCGAGCGGCGCCATTCGGTGACGCCGGCAGCGAACACGCGCGCGATCGGCTGGTCGCGGCCGGCGACGCGGCGATGGAACTCGTCGATATCGTCCGCCTCGCGATAGTCCGCCTCGAACTTGTCGATCGCCTTCCTCACCGAGCTTACCTTGAAGCCGAAGGAGAGGATGATCGCCCAGGTCCATAGCGAGGCGAGCAGCAGGCCGATCATCACGGCGCGCACCACCCAGTCCGCCTGCAGGAACAGGCCGATCGGCGACATGGTTGCGGCGTCGGTGCTGATGAATTCCATGATCGGTTCAGTTCCCCTTGAAGACCAGCGGCGCGAACCGCTCCATCCATTCCGCCGGCTGGCGGCGCGGACGACCGGAGGGGGCGACGAATACCGCCTCGATCTCCGCTTCGGCCACTATGGTAACGTCGCGCATGACTCGTTGATGAATATCCACCGCGGCGGGGCGCAGCCGGACCAGCCGGCTGACCACCACCAGTTGGTCGCCCAGGCGCGCGGGCGCCCGGTAGCGAAGGTTCGCCTCGCGGAGCGCATAGGCGCCCTCGCCGGCTTCGTGCGCGGCGCGCTGGTCGATGCCGGCAAGCGCCAACATATCCGAGCGGGCCCGCTCCATGAACCGCAGATAATTGGCGTGATAGACCACGCCGCTCAGGTCGGTGTCCTCGAAATAGACACGCAGGACGAAATGATGCTCGAGGCCCTCGAAGCGGCCAGGGGCAAAGGTCACGTCCATGCCGGGGCACCTAACCTGCCAAGCCCCCCGGGGAAACCCCTCACAAGCCCTCTTGACTCGTGTAACCCAAAGGTTACATGTAACCCATGAGTTACACGAAAGGGACTCGGATGACGAAGGGAAATGCCGATATTGCAGAGCGCGCCGCCTGGGGACGGGCACGCGCGGCGACCGTGATGGCGCTGGTTTTCGTTGCCGCCCAGGCGGGCAGTTTCCGCGACGAGCTGCCGCTCAACCGGCCGGAGACGCTTCACCTCTCGGCCTGGATCGTCTGGGCGATCGCGCTGCTGTTCTTCCTCGCCTGGGGCGGCGGGCTGCTGCGCGGCGCCCGGATGCGCGCGGTGCTCAACGACGAGACGACGATCGATCACCGCCGCCGCGCGATGGCGCTGGGCTTCTGGGGTGCGCTCGGCACCGCCTTTGCCGTCTATGTGCTCAGCTTCTTCGACACGATCACGGTGCGCGAAGGCGTGCGACTGGTGATCACCTTCGCCATCGCCCTCGCCTTGCTCCGCTTCGGCACGCTCGAGCGGCGGGCGCTCAAGGATGGCTGAAGGCCTGGCCAACCGGCTGCGCGACCTGCGCGGCGAACGCGACCTGACCCAGGCCGCGCTCGCCGAGGCCGTGGGCGTCAGCCGCAAGACGATCAACACGGTCGAGAATGGCGTGTTCGTGCCGTCGACCATTCTCGCCCTCAAGCTGGCGCGTGCGCTGGGCTGCGGGGTGGAGGAGATATTCTCGCTCGAAGGGAGTGACTGATGCAGGCCGATCTCATCCATAGGGCCGAACGTGCCGCGCGCAGCCGCGCGCTATTGCTCGCGATCGGCGCGGTGGTGGTCGCCGTCGCCGCGTTCCTGCGCACCACCGACACCTCGGCCACGTCCGAGGGGCTGGGCTGGATCCTGCTGATGGCCGGCTGGTCGCTGGTGCTGGCGACCGGCGGCGGACTGGCGCTCAACCGCCGGATGCGCGCGCTGCTCAACGACGAGCTCGCCACCGCGAACCGGAGCAAGGCGCTGGGCTGGGGATTCTTCGCCGCGCTGCTGGCGGGTGCCGTGGTGCTGCTCGTCGCACCCCATTCCGCCCTCGATCCGGCCGGCGCGGTCCGCATTGTCACCGCATCGGCGCTTTCGGTGGCGATGGCACGCTACGCAGTGCTGGAATGGCAGTGAAGCCGCCGCTAGGCTGGGCCGGATGAACCCGCCCGCGCTCCGCATCGCCGATCTTCACAAATCGTTCGACAAGCCCGTGATCACCGGGCTCGACCTCACCGTGGGTGCCGGCCAGCTCTATGCGCTGCTCGGCCCCAACGGCGCGGGCAAGACGACGACGCTGCGCATGGTCGCCGGGCTGACCGAGCCCGATCGCGGCGACATCGCGATCTACGGGATCGACACGCGGCGCGACCCGATCGGGGCAAAGGCAGTCACTGCCTGGCTGCCCGACGATCCGATGCTCTACGACAAGCTGACTCCGGCCGAATATCTCGGCTTCGTCGCCGGGCTGTGGCGCATTCCGCCCGACCAGGCGGCGCCCGAGGCCGAGCGGCTGCTCAAATGGCTCGAACTGTGGGAGGTGCGCGACACGCGCTGCGAGGGATTCTCGCGGGGCATGAAGCAGAAGGTCGCGCTGGCCGGCGCGCTGATCCACGATCCGCGCCTGCTGATCCTCGATGAGCCGCTGACCGGGCTCGACGCCGCCATGGCCCGCGCCGTGAAGGACGCGCTGCGCGCCGCGGTCGACCAGGGCAAGACGGTGATCGTCACCACGCACATCCTCGAGGTCGCCGAGCGGCTGGCCGACCGGATCGGCATCATCGCCGGCGGCAAGCTGCTCGTCGAAGGCACGCTCGACGAGCTGCGCGACCAGGCCGGATCGGACGACATGACGCTCGAGGACGCCTTTATCCGGCTGACCAGCCCGGCATGATCGGCTGGGCGATGCGACGGCTGCGGCCCGGCGGCACCGCCTGGCTGACGCTCCACGAGTTGCGCATCCGCCTGGCGATGCGCGAGCGCACGCTGGCGCTGCGCATCCTCCGCTGGCTGTTGCTCCTCATCTATGTCGGCATCGGCGTGACGGCGGCGATCCTGCTGCACGACGAGCCGATCGTCGCCGATCCCATGGCCTATGTCGTCGTGCTGTTCGGCTCCCTGGTGGCGTTCACGCTGATGCTCACCCAGGCGCTGCTCGCCAGCCAGGCAACGATCTACGAGACCGGCGACCTCGACCTGCTCTTCTCCGCACCGCTCGACCCGCGCGCCGTGGTCTCGGCCAAGCTCGCCGGGATCGCCGGCGGGGTGGTGCTGACCTTCCTGCTGCTCGTGGTGCCGCCGATCCTGCCGATGGCGCTTTATGGCCATCCCGAGCTGCTCGGCCTGCCGGCGCTGGTGATCGCGCTGGGCCTGTTCGCCTCCTGCCTCGGACTGGCGCTGACGCTGTTCCTTGCCCGCATCGCCGGCCCGCGGGCGGCGCGCACGCTGGGCCAGATCCTCGGCGCGGTGAGCGGCGGCGCGATCTTTCTCGTCTCGCAGCTCAACCACGACGCCGAGGGCAACCGCCGCAGCGGGATTGCCCGGCTGTTCGAGCGCTTCGTCGAGCAGCAACTGGGCACGCACGGCCCGCTGTCGCTGCCCGGTCGCGCCGCGTTCGGCGAGCCGCTGGCGGTGGCGCTGCTGCTCGGCACCGGCATCCTCGTCTTCGCGCTCACCGGGCTGCTGATGCGCACCCTGTTCCTGCGCAGCTACCAGGCCGGGGGCATGCGGCTGTCGCGCACCCGCAAGGCGCGGAGCAGCAGCATCGGCGGGCATTTCCACCGCAGCCTGTTCGCCGCGATCCTCGCCAAGGAATGGCGGCTGCTCGCCCGGGACCCCGCGCTCGTCTTCCATATCCTCACCCGCCTGATCTACCTGGCGCCGGTCCTGATCATGGCACTGCGCCATACCGACGATGTCCCGCTCGCCGCCTCGCTCGCCTTTTTCAGCGTCGCGGTGGCCGGCCAGCTCGTGCCGAGCCTCGCCTGGCTCGCGGTCTCGGCCGAAGACACGCCCGACCTGATCGCCATCGCCCCGGTCGAGAAGGACGACGTGAACAACGCCAAGCTGTTCGCCGCCCTGCTCCTCGCCACGCCGGTCGCCATCCTGCTCCCCATCGGCATCGCGCTGGAGACCATCCCCGGCGCCATCGTCACGCTGGTGATGACCGGCGTGGCCGGGGCGCTGACCGGGCACCTGGTGGTCGCCTATGCCAAGCCGGCGCCGCGCGCTTCCTTCCAGCGCCGGCGCAACCAGGGCTCGTTCCTGCTCGGCCTGTTCGAATTCATCATCACCGTGGCGCTGGGCCTGGTTACCGGCGTGATCGTCTATTTCCTCTAATCGAATTCGCTAGTCGAACAGCCCGTCCTGCCCGCCGGCGGGCGGATTGAGGCCGAGATGCTTCCAGCCCGCAGCGTTGAGGCAGCGGCCCCGGGCCGTGCGGGCGATCATGCCGATCTGGATGAGATAGGGCTCGATCACTTCCTCTATCGTGTCGCGCGGCTCGCTGAGCCCGGCGGCGAGCGTCTCGACGCCGACCGGGCCGCCCTTGTAGATATCGGCGATCATCGTGAGGTAGCGCCGGTCCATCGCATCGAGGCCGAGCGCATCCACCTCGAGCCGCGTCAGCGACTGGTCGGCTACCCGGGCATGCACCGTCTCCTCGCCGAGCACATTGGCAAAGTCGCGCACCCGGCGCAGCAGGCGGCCGGCGATGCGCGGGGTGCCGCGCGAGCGCTTGGCGATCTCGTGCGCACCGTCCGGTGCGACGTGCAGGTCGAGCAGCGCGGCGGCGCGGGTGACGACGCGCTCAAGCTCGTCGACCGCGTAGAAATTGAGGCGGACGGGGATGCCGAAACGGTCCCGCAGCGGCTGGGTGAGCAGGCCCTGGCGCGTGGTGGCGCCGACCAGGGTGAAGCGCGGCAGGTCGATCCGGACGCTGCGCGCCGAGGGCCCTTCGCCGATCATCAGGTCGAGCGCGCGATCCTCCATCGCCGGGTAGAGCACTTCCTCGACCGCGGGATTCAGCCGATGGATCTCGTCGATGAACAGCACGTCGCCGTCCTCGAGATTGGTGAGCAGCGCCGCGAGGTCGCCCGACTTGGCGATCACCGGGCCTGAGGTGCTGCGGAAGCCGACGCCCATCTCACGGGCGATGATCTGGGCAAGCGTGGTCTTGCCGAGCCCGGGAGGGCCGAAGAACAGGACATGGTCAAGCGCGTCGCCGCGCTGCTTGGCGGCATCGATGAACACGCGCAGATTCTCCCGCGCTGCCCGCTGGCCGACGAACTCGTCGAGCGACTTGGGGCGCAGCGCGGCGTCGACATCGTCGATCCGGCGGGCCGAGGAAAGGAGGCGATCGGAATCGGTCATTGGTCGACCCACATGCCTCTCTTCACCATCTGCGTCGCGCGAAGCGTGTAGACGCCCTTCTCGTCGAGCTGCAGCGCGCCGACGACATACACCACCCTTTTTGACTCGCCCCACTGGCTGCACGACGACCGCATGCCTGGATCGATGATCACCGTATCAAACTTCCATCGCCGCCGGCCCGGTTCAAGAACTTGTGCCGTGACCGGCTTCCATGCTCCATCGCCAATGTCGACCTTCACGCGGAGCAACACCTGTCCCTCCGGAACGAAGGCGGGCGCCTCGTTCAAGAAGACATAAGCGGTCTGGATCGCGGTGCGGCAGGCAAAGGCCGGCTGCACCCAGAGACAGAATAATGGCGCCGCGGAAACCATCGCGAACGACAGGAGCTTCCGCATCCCAATTCCTTTCAGAGCCAATCGAAGGGGCGCCGTCACCCCAGCAACCCGCTCAGCAATGCCGGATGGAAGCCCCAGCCCAGGAACCCGCACAGCCCCATGAACAGCCCGAAGGCGCCGAAGCCCCAGGCGGCCCAGAGCAGCCAGGCGCTTTCCGCCAGCGCCGCCACCGCTGCGATCGAGATGGCGGTGGAGACCGCCGCGTCGCTCGCGTCGAACTGGTCGTCATGGACGTTGAGCGCATCATATTGGTCGCTCTGCGCCCTGGCATCGGCGGCGAGGCGAGGCGCCTCGGCCTTGTACTTGGCGATGTCGGCGTCGAGCGTGGCGAGCACCGGGGCGGCGCGCTTGGGATCGGCGAGCGCGGCGATCTGGAGGCGGCTCGCCTCGGCGACATGCTGCTTGGTCTTGGTCGCCTGATATTCGTTCCACTTGTCGACCGAGGCCGACTGGGCCGCCTGCATGTTCTGGACGATGTTGCCGTCCTTGATCCCGCACAGCCCCATGAACACCGAAAGCACGACCACGGTGATCGCCACCTTGCGGTTGAGCGACTTGTCCTTTGCTTCGGCGCTGACTTCGATTTCCATGGCCCTGCCCTATCCTGCCCGTGGCGGCGGAGCTAGGGCGACATCATGCCAAGCCCCGACCTGCGCCCCGACCTGCTGATCGTAACCAATATCCCCGCCCCGCTGCGCATGGCGCTGGCCGAGCGCTTCACGCTGCACGAGGCGCCGATGCCCGGCATCCGCGCCGTGGTCGGCGGCGGGATGGCGAAGGTGGGCCGCGCGCTGCTCGACCAGCTGCCGGCGCTCGAGATCGTGGCGATCCACGGCGTCGGGCATGACCGGCTCGACCTGGCGGCGCTCGAGGCACGCGGCGTGCGCGTGACCACGACGCCCGGCGTGCTGACCGAGGACGTCGCCGACCAGGCGATCGCGCTGATGCTGGCGGTGCAGCGCCGCATCGCCGCCAACGATGCGCTCGTGCGCCGCGGCGGCTGGGCCGCGCCGCTCGGCCGGCGGGCCAGCGGGCGCCGGATCGGCATTTTCGGGCTCGGCCAGATCGGCCACGCCATCGCGCTGCGGGCCGCGCCCTTTGCCAGCGAACTGCTCTACAGCGCCCGCACCGAGAAGCCGGTGCCCTGGACCTTCGTGCCCGAGATCGCCGCGCTGGCCGATGCGAGCGACGTGCTGATCCTGGCGGCGCCGGGCGGGGCGGAGACCGACCGCATCGTCGATGCCGCGGTCCTGGAGCGGCTCGGCACCGACGGCGTGCTGATCAACATCGCCCGCGGCAGCCTGGTAGACCAGGACGCGCTGATCGCCGCGCTGGCCGAGGGCCGCGTCGCCGGCGCCGGGCTCGACGTGTTCGCCGAGGAGCCGCAGGTGCCCGAGGCGCTCAAGGCGATGGACCAGGTGGTGCTCGCGCCGCACCAGGGCAGCGCCACCGAGGAGGGGCGCACCGCGATGCGCGAGCTGGTGCTCGCCAATCTCGACGCGCATTTCGCCGGCCGGCCGCTGGTGACGCCGCTGCGCTGAGCCGCGCTCAGGCAAAATGCTCGGTCCCGTCGCTGGTGATCTCCACCCAGCCATGCTTGCGCTCCTCGTACACCGAATAGACGGGCGGCGGGAACGCGGGATCGGCAAAGGCGCCGATGGGGATGGCGATCAGATCGGGCAGCCCGGCGCTGCGATACCAGACCTGGCTCCCGCAGACCGGGCAGAAATGGAATTCGGCCGAGTCGCCGCTCTCTCCGGTATAGTCCCAGCGCGTCGAATTGCCGGTAAAGGTCACGCGCTCCACCGGGAAGCGCGCCTGCGCGGCAAAGGCCGAGCCGCTGCGCCGCTTGCACTCGAGGCAGTGGCAGACCGAGACGCGGACGGGCTCGCCCGCGCAGGCGGCCTGGAGCTGGCCGCAGCGGCAGCTGGCGGTGCGCGTCACTTCGCCGCCTTGCGCAGTGCGAGGCGCACCAGCGCGTCGAGCGTCGCGCCGCTGCCCAGCTCGTCGGCGGCGGCGCCCACGGCGCTCGATGCCTCGGCCGGCTTGAAGCCGAGGTTGAGCATCGCCGAGACCGCGTCCTGCGCCGCGCCGCCGACGGGCGCCGCACCGGAGCCGGGAGCGCCGAGCGCCACGCCGCCGGCCTTGTCCTTCAACTCGTTGACGATGCGCTGGGCGAGCTTGGGGCCGACGCCATTGGCGCGGGCAATCATCGCCGAATCGGCGCGGGCGACCGCGGTCTGCACTTCGTCGGGCGAGAGGATCGAAAGGATCGCCAGCGCCACCTTGGCGCCGACGCCCTGCACGCTGGTGAGGAGCTTGAACCAGTCCCGCTCGCTCGCCGTGGCGAAGCCCATCAGCCGGATCGAATCCTCGCTGACCAGCATCTCCGTATGCAGCGTGACGGCCTCGCCGAGCGCGCCGAGCGCAGTGATCGTCCGCGCCGAGGCGCCGGCGAGATAGCCGACGCCGTTCACGTCGATCACGACATGATCGATGCCGGTCGCCGCGAGCCGGCCCTTCAGGTGCGCGATCATGCCCGTTGCTCCCGACATTCAACCGTGCGGTTGAACGAAAATGTTGAATCGCTTGAATCTCCCCACGTGCGCGGGAGACGCAGGATCGGCGGGCGGGAAGAGCGCAGAGTCACGCCTGGTACATAAGCGGAACATGCCGATGTAGGAAAGCGAAAACGCCGGGCCATCGACAGCGCGCGATCCTGTGCTAGCCTCGCCGGGGCTGGCCTGGGGGCGGCAAGAAGGGGGAAATCGATATGGCGTTCTGGAATGTGGACCTGACCACCGAGGACGGTGCGATGGGTGCGGCGCAGCTGGGCGGCTATGCCGGCTTCGTGGCGGCGGCGCTGACGGCCTTTGGCCTGGCGATGCTGCTGGTCGCGTTCGGGACGTCGAGCCCGGCGGCGACGGCGCTCGTCCTGGGCCCGGTGGTCGTCGAGCTGGTGGTTTTCCTGGCGGCGGGCTTCCGCCTGCGCGCGGGGCGCGGGCTGGTGTGGGGATCGGTCGCCGCGCTGCTGCTCCTGATCGATCTGCTGCCGAAGATCGCCACGTTCAGCATTCCCGTGATCATCATCGACACTGTGCTGCTCATCGGCCTGATCACCGGCCTGCGGGGCGCGCTGGCGCTGCGTCGCGGGCAGTTCGACACCGGCGAGGCGGCGGCGATCTTCGAATAGCTCTGGCGCAAGCCGCGCGGCCTTCCCATCTGCCCTGCAAGGGAATGGGGGACGATCGATGCTCGTGGCACTTCTGGGATTGTGGTTCGCGCTGCTGCTCGCCGGGGGCACGCCGACAGGGCGGCTGCTGCGCCGCATGCTGGTCGAGTGGCCGGCGGCGCGGCTGGCGCGGATCCATCGCGGCGCGGTGATCACCTGGACGCTGCTCGGCGTGCTCGGGCTGCTGTGCTTCTGGTTCCTCGAGGAGGACGGCCTCAGGCTGTTCACCATGGCGATGCCCGAGCTCGCCGGCTGGATCTCGATGTTCGAGGTCAGTGCGCTGGTCGATGCGATCGCGGTGGGGCTGATGGCGGCATCGACGCTCAGGCTCGGCGCGGTGCGGCACTGGATCGCGGCGCGGCTGCCGCTGGGGCAGCGCGCGAAGCGGGCCCGGCGGACGCGGCCGGTGGAACGCGCGGCTGCCAACGACGACGAGGACGGAAGGGCGTTCGCGCTCGCCGCCTAGCGCAGCCCCAGCCGCGCGCTGGCGAGATGGTGCGCGTGGCAGATCGCCACCGCGAGCGCGTCGGCAGCGTCGGGCCCGTCGATCTTCACGCCGGGGAGCAGCCGCGAGACCATCGCATGGACCTGCTCCTTCTCGGCATTGCCGACGCCGACGACCGATTTCTTGACCGTGCTCGGCTTGTATTCGCCGACATCGATGCCGGTGCGCGCTGCGGCGCACAGCACCACGCCGCGTGCCTGGCCCAGCTTGAGCGTCGACTGGGCGTTGGAATTGACGAACACCTCCTCGACCGCGGCGGCCTGTGGCGCATGATCGGCGATCAGCGCGGCGAGCATGCTATCCAGGTGCGCGAGCCGGCGCGGCAGCGGTGCCTTGGTGTCGGTCTTCAGCTTGCCGTTGGCGAGGTGCGACAGGCGGTTGCCCTCGGCACGGATCAGCCCCCAGCCGGTGGTGCCGAGGCCGGGATCGAGGCCGAGGATGATCATTTCGTCGGGCCTTCGGGATTCGGGATAGGCCCCACCCCAACCCCTCCCCTGAAGGGGAGGGGCTTGGATTGAGGCGCGCTTAGCCCCTCCCCCTCGGGGGAGGGGTTGGGGTGGGGCATGCCGGACCAGCGATCCGGCCGAGCCCGGAGTGCGCTTGCGATCGTCAAGACGATTCCACCCAGATTGCCCCAAACCTCGTGATTGGTGAAACGCAGCGTCTCGAATCCCTTGGCGACGAGCCGTGCGTCACGGCGTTCGTCATATGGTGCGTCGTGGGTGTCGCCGTCGATCTCCACGACCAACCCTTTCGACGGGCAGAAGAAGTCGCAGATGTACGGGAAGATCACATGCCGGCGGCGGAATTTGTGTCCGAGCTGCGAATTGGAGAGGTGGCGCCAGACTCGCACCTCAAATTCGGTCGGGGTGCGGCGCATTTGATGGGCTCTTTCGAGAAGCTCTTTCTCTGTCGGCACTGCCCCACCCCAACCCAGTTGCAGGTGACCGATGCCCCGCATCGCTCAGATCATGCCGGGGGCATGATCGACCTGCAACTCCCGAGGGGGAGGGTTCTTTACTGGCTCAGCCCAGCTTCTCCATGACCTCGTCCGAGACTTCGTAATTGCCCCAGACGGTCTGGACGTCGTCGTCGTCGTCGAGCGCGTCGATCAGCTTGAACAGCTTGGCGGCATCTTCCTCGCCGACTTCGACCATGGTCTGCGGGCGCCAGGCGAGCTTGGCGCCTTCGGCCTCGCCGAGCACCGGCTCCAATGCCTTGGCGACTTCGTGGAGGTCGCCCTGCGCGGTCCAGATCTCGTGGCCTTCCTCGGTGCTGGTCACGTCCTCGGCGCCGGCTTCGAGCGCGGCTTCGAACACCTTCTCGGCGTCGCCGGCCTTGGCGGGATAGTTGATCAGGCCCATCCGGTCGAAGCCGTGGCTGACCGAGCCGCTCGCGCCGAGATTGCCGCCGTTCTTGGAGACCGCGGTGCGCACGTTCGTCGCGGTGCGGTTGCGGTTGTCGGTCAGCGCCTCGATGATCAGCGACACGCCGGCCGGGCCGAAGCCCTCGTAGCGGATCTCTTCGTAATTCTCGGTGTCGCCCTTGCTCGCCTTGTCGACGGCGCGCTGGATATTGTCCTTGGGCATCGACTGCGCCTTGGCCGCGTTGATCGCGGCGCGCAGGCGCGGGTTCATGTCGGGATCGGGCAAGCCCATCTTCGCCGCGACGGTGATTTCGCGGCTGAGCTTGGAGAACATGCCCGAGCGCTTCTTATCCTGCGCGCCCTTGCGGTGCATGATGTTCTTGAATTTGGAATGGCCTGCCATTGCGCTCTCGTCTGAAACTGGTGCGCGTCTGTAGGCCAGCCATTGCGGGGGGCGCAATGCCCCCCGGCATTCGGATCAGCCCCGGATCAGCCCAGGCCGAGTGCCTGCTTGTAGGTCTCGAGCAGCATTTCCGCCTCGTCGCGGTGGTGCTTCTCCATCTTCCGCAGGCGCACGATCGAGCGCATCGTCTTCACGTCGAAGCCGGTCGACTTGGCCTCGGCGTAGACATCCTTGATGTCGTCGGCGATGCCCTTCTTCTCTTCCTCGAGCCGCTCGATGCGCTCGATGAAGAGGCGCAGCTGTTCGGCGGAAATCGAGTCGGACATGCAAATGGCTCCTGAAGATTGAAGCGGGGCGATTAGAGAAGCCGAGGCCTGCGCTCAAGACTCAATTGCGACGCGCGGGCGCTGCGACTATTTCGGCGCGATGTTTCGCCGATTCCCGCTGCTCCTCGCCGCCCTGACCCTTCCGCTCGCCGCCCAGGCCCAGAATCGTCCGCCGGTGCAGCTGCCGCCGACGATGCGGGTGCCGGCCCGCACCCCGGCCCCGATCGAGAAGCAGCCCTTCGCCGCCGAGATCGCCGCGTTCGAGGCGCGCGACGCGCTGGCGCACCCGGCCAAGGGCGGCGTGCTGTTCCTCGGCAGCTCGAGCATCCGGATGTGGACCGATGTCGCGCACGACTTTCCGGGGATGAAGGTGCTCAACCGCGGCTTCGGTGGCTCGACCATCCCGGACAGCGTGCGCTATCTCGACCGGATCGTGATCCCCTACGCGCCGAAGACGATCGTCTTCTACGCCGGCGACAATGACCTGGAGGCCGGGCACAGCCCCGAGCAGGTGGCCGGCGATTTCCAGATGCTGGTGAGCAAGGTGCACGCCAAGCTGCCCCGGACGCGCATCCTGTTCATCTCGATCAAGCCGAGCCTGTCGCGCTGGAAGCTGATCGAGCAGATCCGCGCGACCAATGCGCTGGTGCTGGGCTATGTCGCGACCGATCCGGCGCTGACCTATGTCGATATCGTGCCGGCGATGCTGGGGCCGGACGGCAAGCCGCGCCCCGAGCTGTTCCGCGAGGACGGACTGCACATGACGCGGGCGGGCTATGACATCTGGCGCAAGGCAGTGGCGAAGGCGCTGAAGGCAAAGCCCGCGCCCGCGATCCTCACCCCCCCGGCTGGGTGATCGACGGCGGGTCGCTCGCCGGGAAGCTGTCGTCGAGCTCGTCGTCCAGCTCGTCGTTGATCGTGTGGTTGCGCGCGAGGCTCTGCTCCATGCGGGTGATCTGCTCGGGCGTCGCCTCGGCCTGGTGCTTCTCCTTCCACTGCGAGAAGGGCATGTCGTAGATGATCCGCCGCGCTTCTTCGCGGTCGAGCGTGGGGTCGGCCTCGACGATCCAGTCGGCCAGGCAGTTGCGGCAAAAGCCCGCAAGGCCCATCAGGTCGATGTTCTGCGCGTCGGTGCGTTTGCGGAGATGGCGGACGAGGCTGCGGAACGCCTTGGCTGCTGCAGCGTCATCCAGCTTATCGAGATCGTCCATTTATCACACCTCCACGGTTGATCCTCTGGGATATGAGGCTAGAGGCACCGGGGCACAAGCCGAGGATAAGACAAATGACGAAGGCCATCAGCCCCCGCACGCGCAAGGTGCGCATCCTCGCCACGCTCGGCCCGGCGAGCGCCACGCCCGAGATGATCGCCAAGCTCTATGAAGCGGGCGCCGACGCGTTCCGCATCAACATGAGCCATGGCGACCAGGCATCGAAGGTGCCGCTGTTCGAAGCGATTCGCGGCATGGAGAAGAAATACGGCCGGCCGACCACGATCCTGGCCGACCTGCAAGGGCCGAAGCTGCGCGTCGGCAAGTTCGCCGACGGCAAGGTGCAGCTGGTCACCGGCCATGAGTTCATCCTCGACCGCGACAAGACCCCGGGCGATTCGACCCGCGTCGAACTGCCCCACCGCGAGATCTTCGAGGCGGCGCACGAAGGCGCGCGGCTGCTGCTCGACGACGGCAAGCTGGTGCTGCGTCTCGTTTCGGTCGCGCCCGACCGGATGACGACGATCGTCGAGGTCGGCGGCACGCTGTCGAACAACAAGGGCCTGAACGTGCCCGACATGGTGCTGCCGATGGCCGCGCTGACCGAGAAGGACCGCAGCGACCTGGCCTTCGCGGTCGAGCAGGGCGCGGACTGGATCGCGCTGAGCTTCGTGCAGCGCCCCGAGGACCTGATGGAGGCGCGCCGGCTGATCGGCGGCAAGGCGGCGCTACTCGCCAAGATCGAGAAGCCCTCGGCAATCGCCCGGCTCGACGAAATCGTCGAGCAGTGCGACGGCGTGATGGTCGCGCGCGGCGATCTGGGCGTCGAGCTGCCGCCACAGACGGTGCCGCCGCTGCAGAAGCGCATCGTCGAGACGGCGCGCCGCATGGGCCGCCCGGTGATCGTCGCCACCCAGATGCTCGAATCGATGATCGAGACGCCGTCGCCGACGCGCGCCGAAGTCTCGGACGTCGCCACCGCGGTCTATGACGGTGCCGATGCGATCATGCTTTCGGCCGAGAGCGCCGCGGGCAAGTGGCCGATCGAATCGGTGGCGATGATGAACTCGATCGCGGATGCCGTGGAGCGCGACCCCGCGCATGGCGACCGCGTCCACTTCACCGTGACGCGCCCCGATCCGACCACCGCCGACGCGCTGGCCGAGGCGGCTAAGAACATCGCCAAGACGGTTTCGGCCTCGGGCATCGCCTGCTTCACCAGCTCGGGCTCGACCGCGCGCCGCATCGCGCGCGAGCGGCCGGCAGTGCCGATCCTGGTGCTGACCCCGCATATCGAGACCGCGCGCCGGCTCGGCCTGCTGTGGGGCGTGCACGCGGTGCACACCCGCGACGTCGATTCGTTCGAGGAGATGGTCGCCAAGTCGAAGCGGATGGCGCTGCGCCACAACATCGCCGCTTCGGGCGACCGCGTGGTGCTGTGCGCCGGCGTGCCGTTCAAGACGCCGGGCTCGACCAACGTGCTGCACGTGGTGACGCTGGTGGGCGACGAGCTGAAGAACCACCCGGGCAAGGAAGGCCCGGACGCGATTTGATGCAGCTGCGGGTGCAATTCTAACCGTCACCCCGGCCTTGTGCCGGGGTCCACGGTATCGCGCGTCCGGTATTTCGAGCCTCTTACCGCTGCATTCGCCGCGCGGTGGCCCCCGGCACAAGGCCGGGGTGACGAAGTAATCAGAGCAGCCCGAGCGCCTGCAAATCCGTGCGCAGCTTGTCCGCATCGGTGAAAAGCAGCCCGCGCAGCCCCGCATCCTTCGCGGCGGCGACATTGTCCTCGCGATCGTCGACGAACACTGCGTCGGGGCCTTCCAGCCCGAATCGGGCAAGCGCCAGCGCGTAGATCGCGGGATCGGGCTTCACCAGCTTCTCGTCGCCCGAGACGACGACATCGCGGAAGCGATCGAACAGCGCCGATTCGCGGTTGCGGAAGGGCGGCCAGAACTCGCCCGAGAAATTGGTGATAGCGAACAGCGGCACGCCGGATTCGTCGAGATCGGCGACCAGCTGGGGCATGCCCGGCAGCGCATGCGGGATCTGCTCGTCGAAGCGCGGGCCCCAGAGCGCGATCATGTCGGCGAACTCGGGGTGTGCGGCAGCGAGCTCGGCCGAGGTCTCGGCAAAGGGCCGGCCGGCATCGTGCTGGAAATGCCACGCCTTGGTGGCGACTTCGCCCAGAAACGCGTCGAGCGCCCGATCGTCACCGATCAGGCGCTCGTACAAGTACCGCGGATTCCAGTCGTAGAGGACGTTGCCGACGTCGAAAATGACGGCCGACGGCGCCTGCACGCGCAGGATCAGCCCTGGCGGGCCTTGAACCGCTTCTGGGTCTTGTTGATGACGTAGATGCGCCCACGACGACGGATCACGCGGTTGTCGCGATGCCGATCCTTGAGCGACTTCAATGAATTCACGATCTTCATGACCGATTCGCTTCTCAAATAGGGAATGCCGGAAAAGAGGGGCTCGCCTAGTGGCCGATGCCTCCCAAGTCAACCCAGAGTCTGTCCCCGGAGCCAATCCTGCGGAACCACTCGACGGACTCCGTGTTGGAAGGCAGACAGAGACGTTCCGTTCGCGAAACAGGAGTTCCTCGCGTGAAGAAGCCGCTCAGCATCGCCCTGCTCGTCGCCCTGGGGGCGTGCGCGCCCACCTATCGCCCCCAGCCGATCGACGTCACGCGCTATCACCTGGGCGCGCCGCTGGAGCGCACAACGGTAGCGATCGAGCCGATGGCGAACACCGATTCGTTCGGGCCCGAATACCAGGCCTATTCGGATGCGGTGCGCGCCGAGCTGGAGCGGCTGGGCTATGTCCAGTCGGTGAGCAACACGCCGTCGGGCTATATCGCCGCGGTCGCGTTCCGCCGGACGAGCAAGGGCGCCTTCAAGGAGCCGCCGCCCGTCTCCATCGGCGTCGGCGGCGGCAGCTATAGCGGCGGCCGCAGGGGCGGCGTCGGCGTGGGCGGCGATGTCAGCTTCGGCATCGGCGGCAAGGTGCGCACGCTCTACACCAGCGAGCTGTGGGTCCAGCTGCGCCGCCGCAGCGACAATACCACGGTGTGGGAAGGCCGCGCGCAGAGCGACAGCGTGGGCGGCACCGACCCCGATCAGCCGAGCATCGCCGCGCCGCGCATGGCAAAGGCGCTGTTCAAGGACTTCCCCGGCGAGTCCGGCATCACTATCACGGTGAAATGAGCATCCAGATCAACTCCGGCTTCGATTCCGGCAACATCCGCGTCCTCGGCATCGAGGGCGACCGCGTCGACCTCGAGATCGTCACCGATCACCTGTCCGACTTCTACCAATGGTTCCACTTCCGCGTCGCCGGCGCGAAGGGGCGCACGCTGACCTTCCGCATCACCAATGCGGGCGGGGCCGCCTATGCGTTCGGCTGGCCGGGCTACAAGGCGCGCTGGTCGACCGACCGCGAGGCGTGGCGCACCGCCGAGACCAGCTATGCCGACGGCGTGCTGACCTTCAGCAAGACGTTCGACACCGATCTTGCCTGGTTCGCCTATTTCGCGCCCTATTCGATGGAGCGGCACCACGACCTGGTCAGCACCATGGCGCTGATGCCGGGCGTGACCCACCGCGAGCTCGGCAAGACGCTCGACGGCCAGCCGATGGACCTGCTGACGCTCGGCACCGGCCCCAAGACCGTGTGGCTCTATGCCCGCCAGCATCCCGGCGAGACGATGGCCGAATGGTGGATGGAAGGCGCGCTCGAGTTCCTCACCGATCCGACCAACCAGACCGCGCTCGCGCTGCGCGAGAAGGCCGTGTTCCACATCGTGCCGAACATGAACCCGGACGGCTCGCGCCGCGGCCATCTGCGCACCAATGCGGCGGGGATCAACCTCAACCGCGAATGGCATGCGCCGACGATGGAGAAGAGCCCCGAGGTGTTCCTCGTCAAGGCGGCGATGGACGAGACCGGCTGCGACTTCGCGATGGACATTCACGGCGACGAGGCGATCCCGGCCAATTTCCTCGCGGGATATGAGGGCATCGCGTCGTGGACCGACGAACATGGCGAGAAATTCTACGAATATGTCCGCCGCCTCGCCAAGGCGACGCCCGACTTCCAGCTCGACCTGGGCTATGAGAAGTCGGCGCCGGGCCAGGCGAACCTGTCGATGTCGACCAACCAACTCGCCGAGCGCTTCGGCGCGGTCTCGATGACGCTGGAGATGCCGTTCAAGGATCACGAGGCCAATGCGGACGCCGAGTTCGCCTGGTCGCCGGCGCGCTGCAAGACGCTCGCCCATTCGTGCCTCGAGACTTTGGCAGGATTTATCGACGAGATCTGAGAGAAGAAAACAACAAAGGGGGGTCGAAGATGGAAATCCGCGAGGGCGGGCTCGACGATGGTCGGGTCCGGTCGCTGCTCGAGCAGCATTTTGCCGGTATGCTGGCCAATTCGCCGAAGGACAGCACCCATTTCCTCGACCTCTCCGGCCTTGCCGCAGATGATGTGACCTTCTGGACCGTGTGGGACGGCGAGGACCTGCTCGGCTGCGGAGCGCTGCGCCAGCTCGATCCGGAGCATGGCGAGATCAAGTCGATGCGCACCGCTTCGGAGCATCTGCGCCGGGGCACCGGGGCGGCGCTGGTCGGGCACGTGCTATCGACGGCGCGGTCGCGCGGCTACAAGCGGGTGAGCCTGGAGACGGGATCGGGTCCGAGCTTCGAACCCGCCCATGCGCTGTACCGCCAGTTCGGTTTCACGGATTGCGGGCCGTTCGGCGACTATCGCGCAGACCCGTTCAGCCGGTTCATGTCGCGGGTGCTCTGAGCCTTCCCGCGTCCGACGATCAGTGCATCGTCGCGTGCAGCACCGGCTGGGCCGGCACGATATAGGCGCGGGTCTCGGCTTCGATCGCCTCGATGTGCGAGAGGCGGTTGTGCAGGGCGTTGGGATCCGGGAGCAGCGACACGGCCGGCTTGGCGGCGGCGGGGCGACGCGGGCGCGCCGGCGGCATCGCGCGGCGGGCATCGTCGGCCATCACTTCGAAGCGCGGCTGTTCGCCGGCGATTTCGGTCAGCAGCTTGGTCGCCTGCTTGGTGATCTGGCGGATGCGCTCCTTGGTGACGCCGGTGTCGTGCGAGATCTCGTCGAGCGTGGCGGTCTCGAAGATGCGGCGCTCGACGATCTCGCGATCACGCTCCAGCTTGGCCTCGAGCTTCTCGAGCTCGACCGGGTCGATCGTCTTGAAGCGCGGGCCGGCCTGGCGCGGCGCGGCGTCCTTGTTGCGCGGGCGGCGGCGAAGCGCCTCGATGCCGACCTTGCGGAGCTGGTCGACATAGGCGTCGATGAGCTGCGAGACAGCACCCTCGGCGAGATAGTCGGACGCGCCGGCCTCGGTGCGGCCCAGGGCATATTCGTCCTCGATCATCGCTTCCGGCGACATCTCGTCGCCGTCCGGCGAGGTGACCAGGGCGGAGAGCGAGACCGTGGTGGCGGCGACCTTCTTCGCCGACGAGCGCTGGTCGGTCATCAGGCGGAAGCGCAGGCTCTGCAGCTCGCCGCGGATCTGCCAGTTCACGAAAGTGGTGAACTGCGCCTTGGTCGGGTCGTAGCCCTCGATCGCGCGGTGCACGGCGATGGCGCAGACCTGCTCGGCATCTTCCCAGTGCGCCGTGAGGCCGTACTGGCGGGCGAAGTGGCGGATGCGCGGGGCGATGAGCTTGAGGATCTGAGCGAAGGCACGATCGACGTTGACGCGCTGGCGGTTGGTCTGCGGCGCATCCTTCGGCGTGTTCTCGATAACGATGGCAACGGCGGCTTCGAGCGCGATCGTGGTCTTCGACATGGTCTGCAATCCCCTGCTTCTGCAGCCACCCGGCTGCTGTCGTGAGGGGTTTATGAACCGGGCCGAGGACCACGAATATTCGGCGCTGACCCTTATGGTAGTCGCACCTTACGGATGAATCCGGGGCTGGTGGGGTGACGATTCGTTAACCTTGTTCGGACGAATCGCCCGTCCCCCTCAGGCGAAGACCTCCTCGAGGAAATTGGTCATCGCCTGCCAGCTGCGGCGGTCCGCCTTGGGCTCGTAGACTACCCCCGGAATGGTGGAAGTCTTGCGGTCCTGGTCGGTGAAGGCGTGGCCGGCATGGCCATAGGCGTGGATCTGCCAGTCGGCGCCCGATTCGGTCAGCTCCTGCGCGAGCGCGACGGTCTTTTCGGGCGGGGCGATCGGATCTTCCCAGCCATGGCAGACAAGCAGCTTGGCCGCGATCGGATCGGCATTGGCATAGTCGGGGCGGTCATAGACGCCGTGGAACGAGACGCCGCCGAGGATCGGCAGCCCGGCGCGCGCCATGTCGAGCACGCATTTGCCGCCGAAGCAGAAGCCGATCGCAGCGACCCTGGCGGGGTCGACTCGGTCGAAGCCCTTGAGCGCGTCGAGCGACGCCGCCAGCCGATCGCGCAGCAGCGGACGGTCGGCGTTGAGCTCGGTCATGTAGACGCCGGCATCGGGGCCGTGCTGGGTGCGCTTACCCTGGCCATAGATGTCTGCGGCGAGCGCGACATAGCCGAGCTTGGCGAGGTTCTCGGCATGGACGTTGTCGGCTTCCTTCTGCCCCAGCACATTGGGCAGGACGAGCACGCCGGGGCGCAGCGTCGTCACTTCGTCCTCATAGGCGATCACGCCTTCGAACGGGCCGCCGGGGCCTTGATACACCAGAGTCTGCCGAACGATCGCCATGCGCGCTTCTCCTTGTCCCCGCCGCTCATCCCGCTAAGGACGGCACCGCCCGGTTGCAAGGAGTTCACATGCCCACGCTCGTCCTGATCCGCCACGGCCAGTCGGCCTGGAACCTCGAGAACCGCTTCACCGGCTGGTGGGACGTCGACCTCACCGAGCAGGGCGTGCAGGAAGCGCGCGACGCGGGCACGCTGATGAAGGACAAGGGGCTCGACTTCGACCTGTGCTTCACCAGCTTCCAGAGCCGCGCGATCAAGACGCTGCACCTGGCGCTCGAATCGATGGGCCGGCTGTGGCTGCCCGAGGAGAAGAGCTGGAAATTGAACGAGCGGCATTATGGCGGGCTGACCGGGCTCAACAAGGCCGAGACCGCGGCGCTGCACGGTGACGAGCAGGTGAAGATCTGGCGCCGCAGCTTCGACGTGCCGCCGCCGCTCCCCGAGGAAGGCTCGCCCTGGGACCTCGCCAAGGACGAGCGCTATCACGGCGTGGCGATCCCGCAGACCGAATCGCTCAAGGACACGATCGCGCGCGTGCTGCCCTATTGGGAAGCGACGATCGCGCCGGAGCTCAAGGCCGGCAAGCGCGTGCTGATCGCGGCGCACGGCAATTCGCTGCGCGCGCTGGTCAAGCACCTCTCGGGGATTCCCGATGACGAGATCGTCAGCCTGGAGATCCCGACCGGCCAGCCGATCGTCTATGAGCTGGACGACCAGCTGAACGCGCTGGATCGCTATTATCTGAGCGAGCGGTAACGCCAATTCCTCCCCGAGCTTGCCTCGGGGAGGGGGACCATTCGCATAGCGAATGGTGGAGGGGCAGGCGCGGGTGCGCCGGTGCCCGGCGCGCCCCTCCCCCACCGCCTTCGGCGGCGGTCCCCCTCCCCCAGCAAGCTGGGGGAGGATTTTACAAGACCGTTGCCCTCCCCGCCCTGCCTCTCTAGGAACCGCGCTTCCAACAGCGCGGGGCGATACGTGGCACCTCTGGTCGGCATCATCATGGGCAGCACCTCCGATTGGGAGACGATGCACCATGCCGCCAAGGTCCTGGACCAGCTTGGCGTGGCGCACGAGACCAAGGTGGTCAGCGCGCATCGCACTCCGCAGCGGCTCTATGATTACGCAACCGGCGCAGCGAAGCGCGGGCTCAAGGTGGTGATCGCCGGGGCCGGCGGCGCGGCGCACCTGCCGGGCATGGCCGCTTCGATGACGCATCTGCCGGTGCTCGGCGTGCCGGTGGAGTCCAAGGCGCTGAAGGGCATGGACAGCCTGCTCTCGATTGCCCAGATGCCCGGCGGCATTCCCGTCGGCACGCTGGCGATCGGCAAGGCGGGCGCGATCAATGCCGGGCTGCTCGCCGCCGCGATCCTGGCAATTTCGGACGAAGCCTTGAGCGAGCGCCTCCAGGCGTGGCGCGCGGCGCAGACCGACGGCGTGGCGACCGACCCCGAATGAGCGGCGCGCTTCCTCCCGGATCGACGATCGGCATTTTGGGCGGCGGCCAGCTCGGCCGTATGCTCGCGGTGGCCGCGGCCCAGCTCGGCTACCGCACGCACGTGCTGGCGCCCGACGAAGAGAGCGTCGCCGCGCAGACCGCCTCCAGCTACACCCGCGCCGACTATCACAGCCGCATCGTCCTCGATGAGATGGCATCGCAGTGCGACGTCGTGACCTATGAGTTCGAGAATATCGCGATCGGGCCGGTCGAGTTCCTCGCCGGCAAGGTGCCGGTGCGCCCCGGCGCGCAGAGCCTGTCGATCGCGCAGGACCGGGCGCGCGAGAAGGCGTTCGTCGCGGCGCTGGGCGGCAAGACCGCGCCCTGGGCGCTGGTCGAGACGCGCGAGCAGCTCGATGCCGCGATCGCCGAGATCGGCGCGCCGTCGATCCTGAAGACGCTGCGGCTGGGCTATGACGGCAAGGGCCAGGTGCGGATCCGCGACGCGGCGGAAGCGGCGAGCGCCTGGGAAGAGATCGGCGAGCGGCCGGCGATCCTCGAAGGCTTCGTGACGTTCAGCCACGAATTCTCGATCATCACGGTGCGCGGGGTCGATGGCGGCCTGGCGAGCTATCCGCCGCCCTGGAACGAGCACAAGGACGGCATCCTCGACAAGTCGAGCCTGCCCGCCCCCGCCGAGATCGCGCGCCACTGGACCGAGGCGGCGGCGCTGGCCGGCCGCGTCGCCGAAGCGCTCGGCCATGTCGGCGTGCTGACGCTCGAGTTCTTCGCGACCGAGGACGGCCCGGTGTTCAACGAGATGGCGCCGCGCGTGCACAATTCGGGGCACTGGACGATCGAAGGCGCCGAGTGCTCGCAGTTCGAGAACCATATCCGCGCGATCTGCGGCCTGCCGCTCGGCTCGACTTCGCTGACCGGCACGCAGGTCGAGATGGAGAATTTGATCGGCGACCAGGCGGACCGCTGGGCCGAGCTGCTCGCCGAGCCGGGCGTGCACCTTCACCTCTACGGCAAGGGCGATGCCCGGCCGGGGCGCAAAATGGGGCATGTGACGCGAGTGAAGCGCGGCTGAGCCGTTGCGAAATGCATAGCCCCGGCGGATAGTCGGGCGATGCTCCCGCTGCTCCTGCCTGCATTGCTGCTCACCGCGCCGATCGAGCGCGATCATCCGGTCACCTATCTCGCTTCGGTCTCGATCCCACTGGGGCCGGACGAACGGATCAGCGCCTTTGCGATCGAGACCTGGGGCGTGCGGTTTAAGGCAGTATGCCGCATCCCCGAGGGCTGGCGGATCAAGGCCGGCTCGAGCCTCACGCCCAATGGCAGTTTCGAAGGCGAGGCCAGCCAGGGCGTGACCTGGATCGGGCGCGCGCATATGCGCGACCTGCAGGCGCTCGTGCTGATCGAGCTGGTGGCACCCGTACATCGCAAAGAGATACACGACGCAAACGGCAGCATCCCCGCAACCTTTGCCGGCAAGGCCGTGGTCGAGACGCGGGACGACCAACGCGAAGCGAAGATCGGCGCCGACAACATCCAGCTCAGGCGCGCGGCGCGCTGCCCCTAGCGGCTCAGTGCGTCTTCTTCGGCACCAGGTGGAACGCGCCGACGATAACGCCGCCGACGATGAACCCCAGGATCGCCGAGCCGATCGCGCCGACCAGCCATTCGACCAAGCCGCCCGCCACCGGCACGGCGTGCGCCGCCTGCTCGCCGAGATGGTGGACGAAGTGCGGGATCGCGCCGAGGCCGAACGCCTCGAGCCCGTGCAGCAGGATGCCGCCGCCGACCCAGACCATCGCCGCCACGCCGATATGCGACAGCGCCTGGAGCAGTACCGGCATCGCATGGACCAGCCCGAGCCCGAGCCGCCGCGTGCCGGCGGAAGGCTTCTTGCTCAGGTGCAGGCCGATATCGTCCATCTTCACGATCAGCGCGACGACGCCGTAGACGCCGATGGTGATCGCTACCGCCACGGCCGCCAGCGCCGCGGCGCGCATCGCCAGCGAGACGCCGGGCAGCTCGGCCAGTGCTATCGCCATGATCTCGGCCGAGAGGATGAAATCGGTGCGAATCGCGCCGGTGACCTGGCGCTTCTCGAGCTCGACCGGGGTGTCGATCTCGGCGATCTCCTCCTCGGCATGATGGCCGGTGAGCGCCTCGACGATCTTCTCGACCGCCTCGAAGCAGAGATAGGAGCCGCCGAGCATCAGGATCGGAGTGACCGCCCAGGGCGCGAAGGCGCTGAGCAACAGCGCGATCGGCAGGATGAAGAGCAGCTTGTTGCGCAGCGAGCCGAGCGTGATCTTCCAGATGATCGGCAGTTCGCGATCGGGCGTGAGCCCGACGACGTAGCGCGGCGTGACCGCGGTATCGTCGATCACCACGCCCGCGGCCTTGGCGCCGGCGCGGCCCGCGGCACCCGCGACATCGTCGAGCGAGGCCGCCGCCAGCTTGGCGAGCGCGGCGACATCATCCAGCAACGCAACCAGACCGCCCGCCATGTAATCCCCTTTATGAACTGTGGTTCACGCCATAGCGGAGCAACGGCGCGGCAACAGCCCCATCTGCACGGTTTCTCCTCGCCCGCCCCATCACCGCTGCTGCGCGGCATGCGAGACGCTGGACGTCGGCTCCGGTGACGCCGTGCTGCGACCGGTTCACCGACTGCTCTGGCTGCTCTCGCGGCGGGCCGGTCTCGGAAGGTGCGGCGCCGTTTCCCGCCGGCGCCGTGCCTTGCGGAAGCGGGGCGGGACTCACCCCAGACCCGCCTCGCTTCCGCGCTTTTCTAACGTTTAGCCCCTCCCCCTCGGGGGAGGGGCTAAAGGCTTTGCCCAAACGCAAAGCGCCCGCCCCGCGCAGTGCGGGACGGGCGCTTCGTTAGCCTGTCGGCTGCGTGCTTAGGCGCGCGTGCCGGTGAGCGGGAAGGCGCCGAAGGCACCTGCCGTCACGGTGCCGGTGAGCGTGTCGCCGTCCACCGTCGCTTCGCCGGTCAGCGTCATCGGCATGGGGACCGAGACGTCCATCGACCAGGTCAGCGTGTCGCCGCTGACCTTGCCGTCCTTGGCTTCGGCATTGCCCATCGCGCCGGCAAAGGTGCCGGTGAAGGTGTCGCCGTTGCTCGCCACGGTGAACACCGCTTCCTGGTCACCCAGCGGCGACTTCACGACCGTGTTCCAGCTGCCGTCCACATTCGCCATGAGAACTCTCCTGATTAGTTGGCCGCGGGCGAGGTGCTCGCCAGCGACGCTGCGGGGACCACCTCGACGGGCAGGCCGATGCTGTCAAGCTGCGGCCGGACCTTCGCGGCGTCGCCGACGACCACGAAAACGAACTTGTTCGGGTCGAGAGCCGCGCGTGCCGCAGCGTCAAGCTGGGGTACGGTGAGCGCGCGATATTTTTGCGCGATGGTGCTGTAATAATCGTCCGGCCGGCGCCGGATGTCGTTCTGCTGCATCGCATTCAGCACGGCGTCGGAAGTTTCGTACTTGCCGGGCAGCTCGCGAGTCGAGCCGTTGACCTCGCGAGTCAGCTCCTCGTTGGTGACGCCGCGGGTGGTGAGGAAGTCCTTCACCTGCTGCTGGATCGCCTTGATCGAGTCGCCGGTCTTGTCGGCCTGGACCGGGGCGCTGATCGTGTAGGGCACGGTGTGCTCCATGAAATTATAGCCGCCGCCCGCGCCATAGGACCAGTGCTTCGCCTCGCGCAGATCCATGTTGATCCGCGAGAGGAAGCCCGAGCCGAGCGCCTGGTTGGCGGTGGCCACCGCCAGCGTGTCCGAGAAGGGATCGACCGGGGTGATCTGCGCCGCGACGATCAGCGACTGGGGCGAATTGGGGCGATCGATCAGGTAGATCTTCGGCGTGGCCGACTGGGCGGCGACGGCGAAGCTCTTGGTGCCGGCGGCACCCTCGCCCTTCCAGCCGCCGAAGCGCGCCTCGAGCGCGGCCTTGATCTCGGCGAGCGGACGATCGCTGACCACGAAGATCTTGGCCTTGTCCGGCCGGATCCATGCCTTGTGCCAGGCGACGAGATCGTCGCGGGTGATCGTCTTGACCACGGCCGGATCGCCCGAGCCGGCGCCGAGCTTCGCATAGGGGCTGCCGGCGCCGTAAAGCACGCGCGGGACCATGCGACTGGACAGCGCCTGCGGGCTGGTCAGCTCCTGCGCGATGCCGGCGAGCGTCTGGCCGCGGACGCGCTCCAGCTCGGCCGGGGCGAAGGCCGGGTGCTCGACGACATCGGCGAACAGATCGAGCGCGCCGGCGAGGTTCGGGCTCGGCGCATCGACGCTGAGATAGGTGCGATCGGCCGAGCTGCCCGAATCGATGTTCGCGCCGAGACGCTCGCGCGCTTCGGCAAAGGCCGTCGAATCGAGGCTGGTGGTGCCTTCGTCCATCATGCCCAGCGTCAGCCGCTGGGTGCCGAGTTTGGCCGAGGGATCGGCGGCGACACCGGCATCGAAGCTCATCGACACCTGGGTGACCGGCACGGCGGTGCGATTGGCATAGACCAGCTCGATCCCGTTCGAGAGCCGCGTGCGCTCGACCTTCGGGAAGACGAGGTCGCCGATGGGGGCGACCGCCGGCAGCGCGCCGCGGGTGCCCTTGACCGGCTCGGCCTTGGGACCTTCCGCCGGCGCCTTGGCGACCGGAGTCGCTTCCTGATAGGCGTCGCGCTGGCCCGGGACGACCATCACGGTGAGCGCCGGGCGGTTGAGCCACTTGTTGGCGGCTGCCGTCACCTGCGCCGGCGTGACCTTGGCGGTCGCTTCCAGCTCCTTCTTGAAGAACAGCGGATCGCCCGAGTAGAGCTCGCCCGAGGCAAGTGCGACGGCCTTGCCGCCGAAGCCGCCGACCGATTCGAGACCCGAGATGCGGCCCGAGACCTTGGTGGTGGCGACGCGCGTCACTTCGTCCGCGGTCGGGCCGTTCTTGAGCAGATCGGCGAGCACGTCGTCGAGCTGCTTGGAGACGATCGCCGGATCGGTGCCCGGCTTGACCACCGCCTGGATCGAGAAGATGCCGATCTGCGCCATCGACTGGATGCCGGCCGAGACCTGCACGGCGGTCTTTTCCTTGCGGATCAGCGCATTGTCGAGCCGCGAGCTGGCGAGGCCGCCGAGCACCGAGGCGAAGACGTCGAGCGGAGTCGCGTCCTTGTCGTTGAGGCCCGGCACTGCCCAGCTGCGCACGATCAGCGTGGCGGCGACGCTGTCCTTGATCGTCACCGTCTTGGCGGCCGGCAGCGTGGGGATCGTCACCTTGGGCAGCACGCTCTTCGGGCCGGCCGGGATGCCACCGAAATACTTCTCGACGAGCGGCTTGGCCGTCGCCGCGTCGATATCGCCGGCGAGGACGAGGATCGCGTTGTTCGGGCCGTAGTGCGAGCGGAACCAGTTCTTGACGTCGTCGAGGCTCGCCTTGTCGAGATCGGCCATCGAGCCGATGACGTTATGGCCATAGGGCGTGCTGCCGAGCAGCTGCTCGAGGATCGTGTAATAGACCAGGCCATAGGGCTGGTTGTCGCCCTGGCGCTTCTCGTTCTGGACGACGCCGCGCTGCTCGTCGAGCACGTCCTGCGTGATCGCACCGGTGAGATAGCCCATGCGGTCGCTCTCGAGGAACAGCGCGCGCTCCAGCGCCGGGCGGGGCACGGTCTCGAAATAATTGGTGCGGTCGAAGCTGGTGGTGCCGTTGAAATCGGTGGCGCCGACCTGCTTGAGCGGCTCGAAGAAATCGCCGGGCGCGTTTTCCGAGCCGTTGAACATCAGATGCTCGAACAGGTGCGCGAAGCCGGTCTTGCCGGCGGGCTCGTGCTTCGAGCCGACATCGTACCAGGTCGAGACCGCGACGATCGGCGCCTTGCGATCGGTATGGACCAGCACGCGCAGGCCGTTCTTGAGCGTGAACGCCTCGTACGGGATGTCGACGCGCTTCACGAGCTCGGCGACGGGCACCGGCTTGGCGGTCGGCACGGGTGCGGCGGCAGTGGCGGGCGCCTGCTGCGCCAGCGCGGGCGCCGCAGCACCGATGGCAAGCGCGCAGCTGGCCGCGCCGCAAAGCATCATGAACGATTTCATCTCGTGATTCCCCGAATGGCGTGATGGCCGGAGCATAACGCGGTGTATGACCTCCGCAAGTCAGTTGCGCGCGATACCAATTGCTCTAGCCTGCGGAAAACTGGGCCATTTCGGGGACATTCCATGCGCCGCACGCCGCTTCTGCTCGCACTTTCGCTTTGTCTCGCGCCGGTGGCGGCCCTGGCGCAGAGTGCGGCACCGGGCGAACCCGTATTCAGCCCGAACGAAGTGCGCGCGACGGTCGAGTTCCTCGCCGACGACTTGCTCGGCGGGCGCGACAACGGCACCGAGGGCTTCGAGATCGCAGCGCGCTACGTCTCCAGCCGCTTCGATGCGATGGGCTTCAAGCCAGGCGGCAGCCAGGGCTGGTACCAGCCGGTGAACATCGCCGAATATCTGCTCGACGCCGCCAAGCCGCCCTCGGTCACCATCGGCACCCGGAAATACCCGGCCGGCGCCGATGTGCTGCTCGGGCCGAGCCCGGTCTATGGCGACACCACCCAGACGCTCAGCGCCGACGCGGTGTTCGTCGGCTATGGCCGCGACGAGGACTATGCCGGGCTCGACGTGACCGGCAAGTTCGTCGTCACGCTGCTCGCCACGCCGCCGAACACGCTGCCCGGCAAGCTAGACAGGGCTGCGGTGGCCGGCAAGCACGGCGCGCTGGGCATGCTCTACCTGATCACCCCGGCCGATCTGAAGGGCGCCTTCCCCTGGGCACAGGCGGTCAATTACTTCCAGATGCCGCAGACCAACTGGCTGAGCCCGGACGGCTTTCCCAAGGGTGAGAATCCCGGGCTCAAGATCGGCGCCTATGTGAAGGGCGGCGCCGCCGACGCGCTGTTCAAGGGCGCGCCGATGAGCGCGGCGCAACTCTACACCGCAACGACCACGCCGGGATCGATGCCGGGCAGCTTCGCGCTCAAGCAGAAGGTGACGCTGGAGCGGACCAGCATCGTCACGCTGAAGAAGAGCGAGAATGTGATCGGCGTGCTGCCGGGATCGGACCCCAAGCTCGCCAATGAATATGTCGTGCTCTCCGCGCATCTCGACCATCTCGGCACCGATCCGGGCGCGGACGGCGAGGACAAGATCTTCAACGGCGCGATGGACAATGCCGCGGGCGTGGCGAGCATGCTCGAGGCGGCACGCGCCTTCACCCAGAGCGGCAAGCGGCCGCGGCGATCGATCCTGTTCGTCGCGCTGACCGCCGAGGAGGACGGGCTGATCGGCTCCGAATTCCTGGCGCGCTATCCGGTCACGGGCAGCGGCAAGGTGGTGGCGGACGTCAATCTCGACATGCCGATCCTGCTCTACGACTTCCAGGACGTCGTCGCGTTCGGCGCCGAGCATTCGACGCTGGGGCCGATCGTCGCGCGCGCGGCGGCGAAGATGGGCGTGACGCTGTCGCCCGACCCGATGCCCGAGGAGCAGCTGTTCCTGCGCTCGGACCATTACAGCTTCGTCAAGGCGGGCGTGCCCTCGGTGTTCCTCGTCACCGGCTTCAAGAATGGCGGCGAGAAGGCGTTCCGCGACTTCCTGGCGACCAACTACCACAAGGTCTCGGACGATCTGAAGCAGCCCTTCGACTGGCAGGCGGGGGCCAAGTTCGCCAAGATCAACTATCTGATCGCGCGCGAGATCGCCGATGCCGACCAGGAACCGCGCTGGTACGAAGGCAACAGCTTCGGCCTGCGCTTCGCCAAGGATGCGCCCAAGGCGCCGCGCCCGGCCGGCGCGCCGGCACCGGCCCCTGCCCCGGCACTGACGATCAAGGTCGCGCCTGCGCCGGCACCGAAGCAATAGCGACCCGTTCAGGACGTGTCGGCGCGATATTGCTTCGTTGCCGACAAAGCCGATGGCTTGCGCCAACAGCACCAACGCCAGCAGCATGCCTTTCTCCTTGGCCGCCAGCTAGCAACCGCGCCGCCAACGGAAAAGGCCGGAGCTCGCGCCCCGGCCTTTCCCTTCCCTCCCTGTGCTGTCCGGGAGAGGGAAGCCTTAGAACCCGGCCTTCAGCGTCACGAAGAACTGCTGCGGCGCGCCGACCATCAGCGTCTGGTTATCGCCAGAATTGCCGAAGCCGTTGGTGCCGATCGTCGAGATGTACTTCTTGTCGAACAGGTTGGTCGCATTGGCCTGGATCTCAAGCGCGTGGTCACCGAGATCGAACTTGTAGCCGAGCGTGGCATCGACCAGCACCCGGCCGTCGACCGACTGGTCGTTGGTGTAGGTGAAGTAGCGACGGCTCATGTAGTTGGCGCCGAGCCGCGCGTTGAAGCCGCCCATGTCATAGGTCAGCTCGCCCTTGAGCAGGTGCTTGGGGGCATCGACCGCGGTCTTGCCCTTGGTCGCGGCGAGCAGCGTGCCGGCGGCGTTGCGGACGTCGTCGCGATAGGTCGAGTCATTGTAGCTGTACGACACGAAGGCGCCGAAGCCGCTGCCCAGGCGCAGATCGCCGGTCGCTTCGAAGCCGAGCGAGCGGACGTCGCCGACATTCTGCAGCGTGACCGGATTGCCGACGATGCCGGCGCCGGTCGTCACGCCGAGCAGGCGGTTGCGGAAGTTGACGTAATAGCCCGCCAGCGAGCCGGTGAACGGGCCCGAGTGCAGGCGGCCGCCGAGCTCATAGGTGTCCGACTGCTCCGGCTTGAGCTTGGTCGCGCCCGAGAGCAGCGCGTTGAAGCCGGCCTGGGTGGTGGCGAACGGGCCGGTGGTCGCCGAGGCGACAAAGGCGCGGGTCACCTGGCTGAAGCCGCCGAACAGCTCGGCACCGCCGCCCAGGCGATAGTTGAAGCCCGCGGTCGGCTGGAACCAGTCGGTCACCTTGATCTCACCCGAGGCAAGGCTGCCGGCGACGTTGGGATCGGCCGCGTTCTTCACGCTGAAGCCCTTCCAGCCAAGGTTCAGCGTGAGGCCGCCGAAGCTCAGCTTGTCCTGGACGTAATACTGGAAGGTGTCGGTGGTGTAGTCATAGTCCCACTGGGTGGCGAAGGGATCGGCCTGGAAATCGAGGCTGTCGCGCGTCACCGTGGTGCGGCTCGACAGCGCGTAGAAGCGGCGGGCCTGCTGGAAGTCGTTCTTCTCGTACCAGCCGCCGACGGTCAGCTCGTTATGCTCGCCGAGCTTGCCGGTCGCGTGGCCGAACACGCCCTTGCGATCGATGTCATACTCGGTGGTGCGGATCGAGATCGGCGAGGCGCCGGCGCCCGGGCTTGGGACGTACGGCGTGTACCACAGGCCCTGGCCGTGGTTGTTGTGGTAATAGCCCTTGAGCGCGAAGCGGATCGCGCCGGTATCGCCCTCGACCCCGAACGAACCCAGCCAGTCGCGGCGCAGGCCCGCGGCGTCGTAATAGGCATCGTCCACGCTCGCGATCGGCGCCGGGAAGACCTTGCCCGCGGCGGCATTGCTCGGCGGCAGGCCGGTGATGTCCGACAGGCCGTCGGCACCCGGCGCGCCGGTGGTGTTGTTCACATTGTCGATATTGTTGGCGACATCGGCGACGCGCACCGCCAGCGCATAGTCGTT
The DNA here is from genome assembly GCF_040049295.1 of Sphingomonas sp. KR3-1. Classification (NCBI taxonomy): domain Bacteria; kingdom Pseudomonadati; phylum Pseudomonadota; class Alphaproteobacteria; order Sphingomonadales; family Sphingomonadaceae; genus Sphingomonas; species Sphingomonas sp. KR3-1. The sequence goes on along the minus strand of NZ_JBDZDQ010000001.1, from coordinate 2,286,901 downwards.
CGAGATGTTGTCCCACTTGTAGCCCAGCCGGGCGATCATGCCGAGCGACAGGTCCTGATAGTCGTTCTCGCGGCGATCCGAGTAGCTGAGCGTGCCGACGAGGCGGACGCCGTTGGCGACCGGCGCCACCAGCTTGGCATTGGCCTGGTTGGTGCGCTGCGAGCCCCAGCCCTTCCACTTGTCGAGATCCGAATAGACGTAGGACGCATAGGCCTTGACGCCGCCGCCGATGTCGCCGGTCTCGATGCGGCCGAAGATGCGCTTGGTGTTCTCGCTGCCATAGGTGCCCTCGGCATGGACGCCGAACTTGTCCGAGGGATCGCGCGAGAAGAATTCCAGCGTGCCGCCGAGATTGTTGGTCGCCTGGGTGCCGATCGCGCCGGCGCCCTGCGAGACGCGGACTTCGCCGACATTCTCGCTGGTGATCGCGCGGCTGATGTGGAGGCCGTTGACGTTGCCGTACGACGCGTCGCCGAGCGGGATGCCGTCGAGCGTGAAGCCGAGCTGGTTCTGGTTGAAGCCGCGGATCGAGATGCGCTCGGCCCATTCATAGGCGCCGAAGGGATCGGCGGCAGTGAAGTTGACGCTGGGCAGCTTCTCGATCGCCTTCAAGGGGCTGGTGCCGGCGGCGAGCTCGGCGATGTCGTTGGCGGAAAGCTGCTGGACCTGGCGGGTCTCGCCGCGGCCGATCACGACGATCTGCGTCTGGTCCGAACCTTCGTCGGCGGCAGGAACCGGGGCGACCGACTGCGCGTCCTGCGCAAAGGCGGTGCCGGAGGCCAGCAGCGAGGTGCCGGCGAGCAGAATGGAAAGCGTGCGCATTGGGCCTGTTCCCCCAGGGATTTCGCACGGGCATCATGCCCGGACCCGGCAGGCGCTAGGATTTGTGCGTTGCAGCATCGCGTAGCGGCGATGGCAGTTGCGCGACCCTGACGTTACAGGTTGCGGACACGCAACGATTGGCGGGGAATGTGCCGCTTGGCGCGGCCGCGCGCGGCACTACATTTGGCGGGAAAGCGTGACACCCGCCCCTTGTGTTGCTTTATTGCAACACTATCTCGCGGACAAGAAGCAACAGGGACGAGCATGAACCTCGAGAAATTCACCGACCGCGCCAAGGGTTTCCTCCAGTCGGCGCAGACCGTCGCGATCCGGATGAGCCATCAGCGGATTTCGCCCGAGCATATCCTGAAGGCGCTGCTCGAAGACGAGCAGGGCATGGCAAGCGGCCTGATCCAGAAGGCGGGCGGCGATGCCAAGCGCGCGCTGAGCGAGACCGACCTGGCGCTGTCGAAGATTCCCGCCGTCTCGGGCGGCGGCGCGCAGCAGACGCCGGGGCTCGACAACGACACGGTGCGCGTGCTCGACCAGGCCGAGCAGATCGCGGGCAAGGCGGGCGACAGCTTCGTCGCTGTCGAGCGGCTGCTCGTCGCGCTGGCACTCAGCCTCAACACCGCGGCGGGCAAGGCGCTGCAGGCGGCGGGCGCCAAGCCCGAGGCGCTCAACGCGGCGATCAACCAGCTGCGCGGCGGGCGCACCGCCGACACCGCCGGCGCCGAGGACCGGTATGACGCGCTCAAGAAGTTCGCGCGCGACCTGACCGAGGCGGCGCGGGCCGGCAAGCTCGATCCGGTGATCGGCCGCGACGAAGAGATCCGCCGCACGATCCAGATCCTGGCGCGGCGCACCAAGAACAATCCGGTGCTGATCGGCGAGCCCGGCGTCGGCAAGACCGCGATCGCGGAAGGGCTGGCGCTGCGCATCGCCAATGGCGACGTGCCCGACAATCTCAAGAACCGTACCTTGATGTCGCTCGACATGGGCTCGCTGATCGCCGGCGCGAAATATCGCGGCGAGTTCGAGGAGCGGCTCAAGGGCGTGCTCGACGAAGTGAAGGCCGGCGAAGGCGACATCATCCTGTTCATCGACGAGATGCACCAGCTGATCGGCGCCGGGAAGACCGAGGGCGCGATGGACGCCGGCAACCTGCTCAAGCCCGCGCTGGCGCGCGGCGAGCTCCACTGCATCGGCGCGACGACGCTCGACGAGTATCGCAAATACGTCGAGAAGGACCCGGCGCTGCAGCGGCGGTTCCAGCCGGTGTTCGTCGGCGAGCCGACGGTCGAGGACACGATCTCGATCCTGCGCGGGCTGAAGGAGAAGTACGAGCTGCACCACGGCGTGCGCATCACCGATGCCGCGCTGGTTTCGGCGGCGACGCTCTCCAACCGCTACATCACCGACCGCTTCCTGCCCGACAAGGCGATCGACCTGATGGACGAGGCGGCCTCGCGCATCCGCATGGAGGTCGAGTCCAAGCCCGAGGAGATCGAGAATCTCGATCGCCGCATCATCCAGCTCAAGATCGAGCGCGAGGCGCTGAAGAAAGAAACCGACGAAGCTTCGCGCGACCGGCTGGCGAACCTAGAAGAGGACCTCGCCAATCTCGAGCAGCAGTCCGCCGAACTGACCGGCCGCTGGCAGGCGGAGAAGGACAAGATCGCGGGCGAATCCAGGCTCAAGGAGCAGCTGGAAGCGGCCAAGATCGAGCTCGAACAGGCGCAGCGCGGCGGCGACCTCGCGAAGATGAGCGAGCTCAGCTACGGCACGATCCCGGCGCTGACCAAGCAGCTGGAAGAAGCGCAGTCGACCACCAAGGGCGCGATGCTGCGCGAGGAAGTGACCAGCGAGGACATCGCCGCGGTGGTCGCGCGCTGGACGGGCATTCCGGTCGACAAGATGCTCGAGGGCGAGCGCGAGAAGCTGCTCGCCATGGAAGAAGTGCTCGGCAAGCGGGTGATCGGCCAGGCCGATGCAGTGAAGGCCGTGTCGACCGCGGTGCGGCGTTCGCGCGCGGGCCTGCAGGATCCGAACCGGCCGCTGGGCTCGTTCCTGTTCCTGGGACCGACCGGCGTCGGCAAGACCGAGCTGACCAAGGCGCTGGCCGAGTTCCTGTTCGACGATTCCAACGCGATGGTGCGCATCGACATGAGCGAGTTCATGGAGAAGCACTCGGTCGCGCGGCTGCTCGGCGCCCCTCCCGGTTATGTCGGCTATGAGGAAGGCGGCGTGCTGACCGAGGCGGTGCGGCGGCGGCCCTATCAGGTCGTGCTGTTCGACGAAGTCGAGAAGGCGCATGGCGACGTGTTCAACGTGCTGCTCCAGGTGCTCGACGATGGCCGTCTTACCGATGGCCAGGGGCGCACGGTCGACTTCTCGAACACGATCGTGATCCTGACCTCGAACCTGGGCAGCCAGTTCCTCACCAATCTCGGCGAGGGGCAGAGCGTCGACAGCGTCGAGCCGCAGGTGATGGAAATCGTCCGCGCGCATTTCCGCCCGGAATTCCTCAACCGGCTCGACGAGATCATCCTGTTCCACCGGCTGGCCGCGGAGCACATGGCGCCGATCGTCGACATCCAGGTCGGCCGCGTGTCCAAGCTGCTGAAGGACCGCAAGATCCAGCTCGACCTGACCGACGCCGCGCGCGCCTGGCTGGGCCGGGTGGGCTATGACCCGGTCTATGGCGCGCGGCCGCTGAAACGCGCGGTGCAGCGTTACCTCCAGGATCCGCTGGCGGACCTGATCCTGCGCGGTGCGGTGAAGGACGGGTCGACGGTGAAGATCGACGAAGGCGACGGCGCGCTGGCGCTCACGGTGGCCTGACCCGCTTCAGGGCGCGGACAAGAAGAAGGGCGGCCTTCCCGGAGGAAGGCCGCCCCTTTTCGTTTGCGTCTCCGCAGGGCTTAGAACTTGAAGTTCGCGCCCGCGCGGAAGAAGCGACCGACGATGCCCGGCTGGGTGTAGGTCGGGTTGTAGTTGATGCCGGCATAGTTGGCCGGGTTGAGCGGCGCGCTGGCATCGAACAGGTTGATCACGTTCGCGTAGAAAGTGAACTGGCTGTTGACCTTGTACTGGCCGACCAGGTCGAACGTGATGAAGTGCTTGGCGTAGCAGCCGAAGTTCGGATCGCTGCCGCCATAGAGGTTGTCGGCGCAGGTCGTCGCGCCGTGGCCGACCTGGTCTTCCGCCACCGACTTGTAGCCGCTGGTGTAATAGGCCGTGCCGGTGAGCGTGAGATCGCCGATCTCGAAGCTGTTCGACCAGTTACCGCGCCAGCGCGGCGTGCCCGCACCCGATGAGGTCACGTACGGCGCCTGGGTGCCGACATAGTGATCATAGGGCGAGGTGTCGGACGGCTTGAAGTTGTACTCGAAGATCTCGGTCGCCTCGACCGAGCTCGTCCACTTGAAGCCCGGCGAGATGTTGAACTTCGCGGTGGCCGAGACATCGAGGCCCGAGGTGAGCAGCGCCGACGCGTTGGCATAAGGCGAGTTCACGATCAGCACCTTGCGGCGCGCCGTCGGGTGCTGCGGATCCGGATCGTCGAGGACGACCGAATAGCCCGCCGGCAGCGGGGTGCCGCTGTAGTAATCGTCGATGGCTTCGCCCGCGAGCGGGCCGCCGGCGATCACGTCGGTCTTCTTGATGTTGTAATAGTCGACCGTGAAGCTCAGCCAGCGGACCGGCTCGAAGATCGCACCGGCGGTGAAGCTGCGCGACTTTTCAGGCTTCAGGTTCGGGTTCGACGCGCTGTTGAAGCCCAGCGAGTAGGACTGGACATAGGCGTTGTTGCCATGCTCGGCGACGACATCCGCCGGCGGGGTCGCGCTGGTGTAGCCGATCACCGCGCCGTTGAACGACTCGGCGAAGCTCGGCGCACGGAAGCCGCGCGAATAGGTACCGCGGACTGCCAGCTGCGGGATCGGCTTGAACTTGATGCCGACCTTCGGCGAGAAGTTGTTGAACCCTTCCGAATAGTGATCGTAGCGGCCCGAACCGTTGATCTCGAGGCTCTTCAGGATCGGTGCATTGAACTCGAAGAAGGCCGCCGTGATCGTCCGCTTGCCCGACGCGGTGACCGCGTTGAGGCCGAGGAACGCCTGGTTGGCATTGGCATTCGGATTGTCGAGCGTCTCGCGACGGATCGACCCGCCGACGCCGAGCTGCAGCGCGCCGCCCGGAAGCTGGAACAGATCCTTGGTGACCACGCCCTGCGCCATCAACAGGCTCGAATTGGCCTTGGTCTCCGCCATCGGCGAAACCTGATCGCGCACCGCCTGGGTGTTCAGCGAGGGGTTGAGGAAGTTGTAGGTGCCGTTGTTGATCGCGTTCTCGAGGCCCGCGATGTTGATATAGCCCTGGTTGATGCCGTCCAGGTCGCTCTTCGCGTAGGTCGCGTCGAACGAATAGGTCCAGCCGTCACCGAACGAGCCGTTGATGCCGCCCGCGATGCGATAGAGCTTGTTGATCGTCGTCGCGGTGTTCGGGATGTCGCCGAAATTATAGGCAAGCTGCGCATCGACGCAGGTCACCGCTTCGACGCAGCCGGCGACGGCATAGGGGTTGTACGGGTTGACCGAGCCGTTGGAGAGCAGCGCCGGCAGCACGATGTTGGTCGTGTTGATCGGGTTGCGCTGGCGCGCGGTGAACGAGTTCGCGGTCGAGAAGACCTTGCTGTAGTAATAGGTGCCGGTCAGGTAGGCCTGCGCGTTGCTGCCGATGTTCGCGGTCAGCTTCGCGGTGCCGCCGTAGCGGGTCTGCTCGGGCTGGATCGTGTTGTACGGCGCGTAGTTCCACTCGCAATAGCTGCCGGTGCCGTCGGTGTGCGTGATCTGCGTGCCCGTGCACTGGCCGTTCGGGCTCAGGATGCGCGTGGCGAAGGGCAGCTGATCGGCGCCGGTCGCCGGATCGGGGATGTACTGGCCCGAGAAGATGTTGCCCGCGGTGGTCTCGCGCGCCGGACGGACGACTGCGGTGATGCCCGCGTTGCGGCCGCCGAACGCACCGAACAGCGGCGAGCCGAAGTTCAGGTTGTCGCCGCCGATCGAGGACAGGTCCTCGGTGTTGTAGGGGAAGCCGCGGTCGGCGACCGAGATCAGCGAGTCATGCTCGTACTCGCCGCTGACGTAGAAGTTGAAGCCCTTCTCGGCGAGGTCGCCGAAGCCGGCGGTGAGGCTGAGGCGCTGCTCGCCGCCATCGCCGTAGCGCGAGACGCCGCCTTCGGCGGTGCCTTCGATGCCCTTGATTTCCTTGCGCGTGATGATGTTGACCACGCCGCCGATCGCGTCCGCGCCATAGGTCGACGAGGCGCCGTCCTTCAGGACTTCGATGCGGTCGATCGTCGAGCGCTGGATCGAGTTGAGGTCGACGAACGCGCGCTGGCCGTCATCGGCATAGGGATAGTTGGTGGTGCGGATGCCGTCGATCAGCACCAGCGTCGAGTTGACCGTCAGGCCGCGCAGCGAGACGGCGGCCGAGCCCGAGCCGAAGCCCGCGGCGAACGCGGTCGGGATCGAGCCCGAATTGTCCGCCGAGATCGAGCGGATCGCATCGGCGGTGTTGGTGATGCCCTTGCTCTGCAGGTCTTCGCTGCTCAGCACGGTGACCGGCGAGGTGGTCTCGGTGTCGGTGCGGCGGAACAGCGAGCCGGTGACGACGATCGAGTTCGAATCGTCGGAGGTCTGCTGATCGGTGGTAGCCGGGGTGGACGGCGTTGCGGCAGTGCCGGACGTGGTATCCTGCGCCATAGCCGGAGTGGCGAAAAGCATACCCGCCAAAACCAGCGCGGACACCGCAGTGCCTCCGCGCAGGTTGATCTGCGTGTTCTTCATGGTGATCCCTCATTGTTCCGGAAGCGTTACTTTCGCACGCTACCGGGTTGTCTCCCCGCTTCCCTGCCCATTCGTGTGCAACTCACGTATCATGGCAGCAAAGCTTGGGGGGATCGTGGGCCGCAGCATTTGCGCTGTAAACTGCGATCCGGATGCTGCGCGCGCTTTCAAACTCACTGTAGCGAAAATGCCACATCGGCACGCATTTTATTGCGTGGCAGCGACTATTCCTGTTTCTTTATGTTGCAGCGCGACACATTTGCGCCTCAATCGGCAACCGGCATCGACCCCGCGACGAGCAACGGATCGATCCGCGCGTCGCGCCACTTGAGACTCCAGTGCAGATGCGGCCCGGTCGCGCGCCCGGTCATGCCCACCGCGCCGATCGGCTGGCCGCGCCGCACATGCTCTCCGAGCTTCACGTCGATCCGCGACAAGTGCATGAAAGCGCTGTTCAATCCCATGCCGTGATCGATCATCAGCAGATTGCCCTCGAGCGTGAAGGGCCGGGCCGCGGCGAGGATCACCACCCCGTCCGCCGGCGCCAGCACCACCGTGCCGCTGGGCCGGGCGATGTCGATCCCCGAATGATAGGATCCGGGCTCGCCGCGATAGATGCGCTGCGAGCCGAAAAGCGTGGAAATCCGCCCGACAACCGGCCAGAAAAACGGCATCTGCCGCCAACCTGCCGCATCAGTCTGCAATTTCCGCGCAGCATTGATCTGGGCGAGCTCGGCGGGGCGCAGGCGATCGAACTCGGGGCGCGGCACCGGATATTTGGGCAGCGTGTCGAGCCGGGAGATGTCCCAGGCACGCGGGGCGATCACCAGTTGCTGGCGGGCCTGGGTGCCGTTGTCGAGCGTGGCGACCAGCGTCGCCGCGGGGCCGTGATCGCGATCGAAGGCGATCAGGAAGCGCCGATCGGAGGTGAGCGGCACGGACTCGCCGTCGAGCACGAGCATGCTCGTGCCCTTGGGCGCGGTGCCGATCACCGCGCCGCCCTGGATGAACTGGCCCTGGAAGAGGAAGGGGCCGGCGACGTTGGGGGCGGTGGGGATCGGCGCCGCCTGCGCCGGCGCCAGCGTGGGCGCGGCAGCGGGCAGCAACGGGCTGGCGAGCAGGAGGAAGCCGAGGATCGAGGCGGGCAGCCGGGCAGCGAGTCCCATCAGCCGCGCATCGCCTGCATGGCGACCTCGGCGGAGGCATAGGGCTCCTGCCGCGCGACGCTCCAGTAGCGCAGCCGCTCGAGCGGCACCTTCTCGCCGGTGACCGCGCAGACGACATGATCGCCGGGCGTCAGCACGCGGAAGCCGTTCGCCATGAAATGCAGGCGCGCGGCGCGGGCGACGGGGTTCGACATCAGCATGGGCGCGGCATCCTCGACATGGACTTCCTCATAACAGGCTGGGCTGTTCGGGCTTGGGCGCATCATAGGATTTGCCGGCCGGGCGCTCAAGGCGGGCATCGACCGCGCCGTCGATGAAGTGGAGCGTCACGGCACCCGCGGCGCGCGCCGCCTCGGCGGTGCCGATCACCTTCTTCGTCCCGCGCGCCTCGACCCAGGCATAGCCCTTTTCGAGCGGACGGTTGGGGTGGACGAGATCGAGGTGGCGGCCGATCCCGTCGAGCTTCTGGCGCGCGGAAGCGAGGCGCTGGTCGAGCATCGCCGGGCGCAGCGCACCGGCAGAGCGATCGAGCACGCCGCGCGCGAGCGTGACGCGGCGTTCGAGCGCGCGATCGAGCCGGCCGCCGAGATCGTCCATCTTCTGGCGCTGGGGGCCGAGCAGCGCGTCGCGCCTGGGCAGCACGCGGACCAGCGCCGCCAGCCGCTCGCCGGCGCGCTCATGATAGCGGCGCACGCAGCGCTCGGTGCGGTGCGCGAGCGTCGCGACGGTGTGGCGCACGTCCGCCAGCACGGGCACCGCGATCTCGGCGGCGGCAGTGGGGGTCGGCGCGCGCAGGTCGGCGGCATAGTCGCAGAGACTCGTATCGGTCTCGTGGCCGACGGCGGAGATCACCGGGATGCGGCAGGCGGCAACGGCGCGGACCACGGCTTCCTCGTTGAACGCCCAGAGATCCTCGATCGAGCCGCCGCCGCGCGCGACGATCAGCAGGTCGGGGCGCGGCACCGCGCTGCCCTCCCCCAGTGCGTCGAAGCCGCGGATCGCGTTCGCCACTTCCTGCGCCGCTCCGTCGCCCTGCACCTTGACCGGCCAGACCAGCACATGGCTCGGGAAGCGATCGGCGAGGCGGTGGAGAATGTCGCGGATCACCGCGCCGGTGGGCGAGGTGATCACGCCGATCGTGCGCGGCATATAGGGCAAGGGTTGCTTGCGCTCGCGATCGAACAGGCCTTCGCCGGCCAGCTTGGCCTTCAATTTCTCGAACAGCGCCATCAGCGCGCCTTCGCCGGCGAGTTCCATCCGCTCGATGACGATCTGATATTTGCTGCGGCCCGGATAGATGGTCAGCTTGCCGGTGACGATCACCTCCAGCCCGTCCTGCGGCGCGAACGGGATCGCACTGGCGGCACCGCGCCAGATCACCCCGTCGATCACCGCGTCGGCGTCCTTAAGCGCCAGATAGGCATGGCCCGATGCCGCGCGCTTCCAACCCGAGATCTCGCCGCGCAGGCGGACATGGCCGAACTCGCCCTCGACCATGCGCTTGAGCGCCAGCGATAATTCGCTGACCGACAGCGCCGGTGCGTTGTCGCCCGGCACCGGCTCGGCTACGAGCCGCGCTGGCGTATCGGAGAAGGGGTCGCTCATGAATGTCCTATTGCTTGGCTCGGGCGGCCGCGAACATGCTCTGGCATGGAAGCTCGCACAATCGCCGCTGCTCGAACGGCTCTACGCCGCGCCGGGCAATCCGGGAATAGCCGAGCATGCCGAAATCGTGGACATCGCCGTGGGCGACCACCGCGCGATCATCGATTTCTGCCTGCGCCACTCGATCGGCTTCGTCGTGATCGGGCCCGAAGCGCCGCTGGTCGCCGGGCTGGGCGACAACCTCCGCACCATGGGTATCGCCGTGTTCGGGCCGAACAAGCTGCCGGCCCAGCTCGAAGGATCGAAGGGCTTCACCAAGGACCTGTGCGCGCGCGAGAAGATCCCGACCGCGGGCTATGTGCGCTGCGAGAGCCGCGACGGCGCGCTCGCCAGCCTCGAGGATTTCGGGCTGCCGGTGGTGATCAAGGCCGATGGCCTGGCCGCAGGCAAGGGCGTCACCGTCGCCTTCACCCATGAGGAGGCCGAGGGCGCGGTGCGCGCGATCTTCGCCGAGCCCGGCGCGAGCGTGGTGATCGAGGAATTCCTCGAGGGCGAGGAAGCCAGCCTGTTCGTGCTGACCGATGGCGAGGCGTTCGTCGCGTTCGGATCGGCGCAGGACCACAAGCGCGTCGGCGACGGCGATACCGGGCCCAATACCGGCGGCATGGGCGCCTATAGCCCCGCGCCGGTGCTCACCCCCGAACTCGAGGCCCAGGCGATCGACGAGATCGTCCGCCCGACGATCGAGGCGCTGGCGCGGATGGGCGCCCCCTATTCGGGCGTGCTCTATGCCGGGCTGATGCTGACGCCGGCCGGCCCCAAGCTGATCGAGTACAACGCGCGCTTCGGCGATCCCGAATGCCAGGTGCTGATGCTGCGCTTCGAGGGCGACCTGCTCGCGCTGATGCTCGCCGTGGCGAAGGGCGAGCTGGCGAGCCAGCCGGCGCCGGTGTTCGCGGACAAGACCGCGCTCACCGTGGTGATGGCCGCCAACGGCTATCCCGGCACGCCCGAGACCGGCGGCGCGATCCGCGGCATCGATGCGGCCGAGGCGACCGGCGCCAAGGTGTTCCATGCAGGCACGCGGATGGACGGCGACACGCTGGTGTCGAGCGGCGGGCGCGTGCTCAACGTGACGGCGCTGGGCGATACGGTGCGCGCGGCGCAGGCCGCCGCGTACGAGGCGGTGGATGCGATCGACTTCCCGACCGGCTTTTGCCGCCGCGACATCGGCTGGCGCGAGGTCGCCCGCGAGGGCTAGTGGCGGGCCGGCGCGTCCGGCGCCACCGGATGCCCCTCGATCAGCTTGCGCACCGCCGCGTCCCATTGGGTGAAGCCCCAATCGGCGGGGTTCTCGAAGCCGGTCACCACGTCGCTCACGCCCTTGAACAGGTCCTCGAGCGGAACCGAGCGGTGCGTCTGGATCGAGTGGAAGGCGCGGATCTTGCTGCGCGTGCCGTGCGTGCCGTCGGGCAGGACCACGCCGAGCCGGCCCGAGCGCAACCGCACCAGCATCCCCGTCGGCGCGACGCCGATGCTGTGGCAGAAGGCGAAGAGCAGCGCGGGATCGAAATGGCCGGTCCAGCTGTGCATCTCGGTCACCGCGCGCAGCGGCGTCCAGCGCTCCTTGTAGATCCGGTCCGAGGTGAGCGCGTCATAGACGTCGCAGATCGCGCCCATCCGTGCCGCCAGGCTGATCGCCCTGCCCTCCAGCCCGAAGGGATAGCCGGTGCCGTCCATCTTCTCGTGATGCATCAGGCAGACATCGAGCGCCTCCTGGTTCACGCCCTTGCCGCCATAGAGCATCACATGCCCGTTCTCGGGATGCTGCCGGATCAGCGCGAACTCGTCCTCGTTCAGCCGGCCGGGCTTGTTGAGCACCTCGGCGGGCACGCTCATCTTGCCGACATCGTGGAGCAGGCCGGCCAGCCCCATCGCGCGCACCTTCGCTTCGTCGAGCCCGATCTCGCGCGCCAGGTTGACCATCAGTCCGCAGACCGACACCGAGTGGAGATAGGTATATTCGTCCTTCGACTTGAGCCGCGCCATGTCGATGAACATCGCCGGGTTGCGCGCGACGCAGTCGGCGATCTCGGCGACGACCGGACCGGCCTCGTCTGCGTCGATCGGCAGGCCCTTGCCGGCATTCTCGTAGATTCCCTGAACGACGAGCCGCGCCTCGGCGATCGTGCGGCGGGCGGCCTCGCGATCCGCCTTCTGGGCATCGGGCGAGCCCTCGGCCGTCCAGGGCGACGGCGCCGCATCGGGCGTGGGGTGCTCCGCGGAGACGGGCGCGCGGATGGCAACGGGGTGCGGCGCGGTCTCGGCGGGCGCATCGGGCGCGAGGCCGCGCGAGACATCGATGATCACCGCGGGCACTTCGCTCGCATGGAGCAGCGCCAGATCGGAAGCGCGCTCGAGCAGGAACCGCGAACGCCAGAAGGGATGCGTCAGCCACGAGCCCTCGAACCCATGGATGAACATCCCAAGCTTCACTTGTCCTGGCGGAATTCGCTTCAGCAACTCGTTCTCGCAGCTCCCCGCCAAAGGTCTAGATTCGGCACCGTTTCATGCTGCTTAGGAAGCTCCGAACGCTTCGTGACGATCGACCTACGTATTTTCCGCTTTTTTATGTTTCGATATAATATATCATTCATTCATCTGGCGCTCATCTCGGGAGCGCAACAACGGGAGAAGAGGCGCGCAGCGACTCGCGCGCCGCACTCTGAAGGGGAGAGTTGCCATGTCGCGTGCCGCCTTGCTGATCGGTTGTTCCGCCCTGCTCACCACCTCCGCCGCGCCGCCGCCCCTGCCCAAGGCCGGGCCGGTCGCCGCACCGCAGGACCGGCGCTCGCCGGTGCGCTGCGTGCAGCCGGGGCAGGACCGCCATCGCCGCCACCCCGCGCCGGTCTATGCGACGACGCCCTCGCCGATCATGATGCCGACGCCCGAGCCGATGCCGATGCCGGCACCGCCGGCGCCCCCCGCCCCGGTCGTCGTCGACGGGATCGCCGCGCAGGATATCGGTGCGCTTCCCAGCCAACCGAGCGCGCAGGCGCTCAGCCGCGTCGCCGGCGTGCAGGTCACCGGCAGCCGCACTGCACCCTATGGCGCGCCGGGCAACACCGAGCGCTATGACGGCAAGGAAGTCGCGTCGATCCAGTCGGTCGCGCAGCAGCCCGTCTCCACCTTCTCGGTCGATGTCGACACCGGCGCCTATGCCAATGTCCGCCGCTTCCTGACCCGCGGCCAGGACGTGCCGGCGAGCGCGGTGCGCACCGAGGAGATGATCAACTATTTCCGCTACGACTATCCGCGCCCGACCTCGCGCGACGTGCCGTTCAGCGTGACCACCGACGTGGCGACGACGCCGTGGAACGCCGAGACGCGGCTGCTGCGCATCGGGCTGCGCGGCTATGACGTCGACGCCAAGGGCCGGCCGCCGGCGAACCTGGTGTTCCTGGTCGACGTCTCGGGATCGATGGAGGACGAGGACAAGCTGCCGCTGGTCAAGAAGGCGCTGACCCAGCTCGCCGACCGGCTGACGCCCCGCGACCGCGTGTCGATCGTCGTCTATGCCGGCGCGGCCGGCGTGGTGCTCGAGCCGACCAGCAGCAAGGAATATGTGAAGGCGGCGCTCGACTGCCTCTCGGCCGGCGGTTCGACCGCGGGCGGCGACGGCATCAAGCTCGCCTATTCGGTGGCGCGCGCCAACTATCTGCAGGGCGGGATCAACCGCATCTTCCTCGCCACCGACGGCGACTTCAACGTCGGGATCAGCGACAACAAGGCGCTGGAGGCGCTGGTCAGGAAGAACCGCGACGACGGCATCACGCTGACCACGCTCGGTTTCGGCGAGGGCAATTACAACGACGCGATGATGGAGCGCATCGCCGATGTCGGCAACGGCAACTATGCCTATATCGACAGTGCGATGGAGGCGACCAAGGTGCTCGACGACGAGCTCTCCGCCACGCTGTTCACGATCGCCAAGGACGTGAAGGTCCAGGTCGAGTTCAACCCGGCGCAGGTCAAGCAGTACCGCCTGATCGGCTATGAGAACCGCGCGCTGGCCGAGGAGGATTTCAACAACGACACGGTCGACGCCGGCGATATCGGCGCCGGGCATCAGGTGACCGCGCTCTACGAGGTCGTGCCGGCCAATGCGGCGGGCTGGACACCCGACCGGCGCTACGTTGCCAACAGGCCCGCGGCTCCGGCGAACGCGGGCGGCGAGATGGCTTTCGTCAAGCTGCGCTACAAGACGCCGGGCAGCGAGACCTCGAAGCTGATCGAGCGCGCGGTGCCGGCGAGCCTGATGCAGAGCGCCACTGCGCCGCGCGGGGACATGGCCTTCGTCACCTCGGTCGCCGCGTTCGGCCAGCATCTGCGCGGCGACAAGTACCTGGGCAGCTACAGCTACCGGCAGATCGGCGCGCTGGCGCCTGCCTCCGACAATTACTGGCGCAGCGAGTTCGGGCGCCTGGTGAAGCTTGCCGATTCGGGACACTCGGCCAAGGGGTCGAGCGATTAGCTTGTCGCGCTGCGCCGCACCACGTTATGCAGTTGCCGGGAATCGCCAACTGCATGACGGGGACAGGCGCAGATGAATACCACCGGACCGCTCTTTCACGGTGCGCCAATCTGGCTGACGCTCCCGTTCGCGCTGATCGCGGCGGGAATCGTCTTCGCGCTGCTGATCCTGTGGTGGGGCGCCCGCCTTGCCGCCCGCCGCCGCGATGCGCGCGAGGAAATCGAGGAGTATAACGAGGAGCAGTTCGCCGAGCCGCCCGCGCGCTCGATCACCCCGCCCGTCGCGCCCGCGCCTCCACCGCTTGCCGAGCCGGTGATCGCACCGCCGGCGCCGGTCGAGGCCCCCGCTCCCGAGCCCGTGGCCGAAGCGCCGGCTCCTGTGCCGGTTGCCGAACCCGCGCCGCAGCCGGTTGCGGCACCCATCGCCGAGATCGCACCGATGCCGCCCGCACCGACCGTGGAGGAAGCCCCGGCGCCCGAACCGCTTGCCGATGAGCCGATCGCCGCTGCCGCGCCGCTAGATGCGTCGCCCGCTTCGCTGGCTTCGGACCTCGCCGAGCCGGCGCACGTCGAACCAGCGCCCGTAGCGCCCGCACCGGCAGCGCCCGCAACGGACGAGCTCACCCGGATGAAGGGCGTCGGCCCGCGCCTTGCCGAGAAGCTCAACAGCGTGGGGATCACCAGCTTCGCCCAGCTGGCGGCACTGACCCCCGAAGAGGCCGATGCGCTCGACGCCAAGCTCGGCGATTTCCAGGGCCGCATCCACCGCGACCGCTGGATCGAGCAGGCAGGCTTCCTGGCGAAGCATGACATCGCCGGATTCGAGGCGGTGTTCGGGAAGCTCTAGCGCGGTGAGGCCGGGCGCCGGGCGCCCGGCCCGCACGCGGTCAGTTCGCCGTGAAGACCGGTGCGCCGGCCGCGCTGTACTTCACCGTGACGAACGAATTGTCGCAGACGTTGATCGCCGTCCAAACCGCGTTGCTGTTGTCGGCGAAGTTGAGCTTCACGTCGTACTTGCAGCCGCTGCCCTTGTCGAAATGCACGGTCATCCGCCCGCCGGGCTTCACCACCGTGTCTTCCTTCTTGAATTCGGGATCGACCTTGTTGGGCTGCCAGGTGGTGGTGCCCGTCGGCGCGATCTCGACCGTCTTGATCGCCTTGCCGCTGCTGTTGATCAGCACGAAATCCCAATCGTCCGCCATCGCGGGTGCCGCGATCACGAGTGCGGCAGCCGCCGCCAGCCCCAGTTTCAGCATGCTGTACCCCTCCTGCTTTTGACCGGAGAGTGCGCCTGTCCGCGGCGCTCCGCAAGGTGATTCAGAAGGGGTTTCAGAGCGCGCGGACGAGGCGGATCGCCACCGCGATCCAGGGCGGATCGGCCACGACCTGCTGGCGCGCGCCGGCACCGAGCGGAAGCAGGTGCAGCCGGTCGCCCTCGCGCCCGATCAGCCGTCCGAACAGGAAGCGCCCAGCCGGGCGCGGCACCAGCACGTCGCGGTTGAGCGCCCCCGCATAGCCTTCGGACGCGAGGGTGCGGCACCAGATCTCGTCCCCGGCGCGATAGTCGCCGATCCCGGCCGTTACGGCGAGTGCGACCAGCCCGGGCTCGGCGTGCGGCGGCACCACCGTGGCAGTCCTGCGTGGGGCCTGCGCTCCGCTGCCGTCGAGCAGCGCCGCCACGGGAATCTCCGGCCGCTCGGGCAGCTTCACCAGATCGGCCGAGTCGACGCCGAGCGCGGCGGCGATCCGGTTGAGCCAGCCGACCGAAACCGTGCGCGTGCCCATCTCGAGCCGGCCGATCGTCTGCGCGGTGGTGGGCGGCTCGCAGCGCGCGGCCACTTCCTCGAGCGTCAGCCCCTTGGCGCGGCGCACCTCGCGGATGGCAGTGATCATCGATCGCACCTTCAATAACCAAATCGGTTTCCTCCTTTCCTACAATCGTGCCCTCATGGCAAGGCTTGCGAATCGGAACAAAAGGAGATCGATGATGCGTGAGCTGATCGAACGGACGATTGAAGAGCGCGGCGCGCGGCGCCGCGTCACGGTGAACCAGGCCGAATCGCCGATGGCCTGGCTGGCGGCGCGGGGCCATGTCAGCCTGCGCCAGCTCGAGGCGGGCGAGCGGCTGCGCGCCGACTATGAGATGGCGGCGCTCGGGCCGCGAGTGACGATGCGCTGGGATGCGATGCCGGTGGCGCGCGGCACTGCGCCCGAGCGGCTCGACCCGACGCTCGCGCAGCTCGCGGCGCGGCGCCGCTTCGACGGGGCGACGGCGGCGGCCGGGCCGGGCCTGACCGACATATTGTGGCGCGTGGTCTGCGCCGGCGAGGGGCTGGGCCCGGCGGAAAAGGCGCTGGGCTGGCCGAGCCGGGCAGGCAAGCTGGTGCTGTGCTTCGCGCTCGACCGGGTCGCGGACTTTTACGGGTTGAAATGAAGCAGCGCTGGTAAAGCCCGCCTTCACCCTGTCTCCGCCAAAACGGGTCATCCGCGATTCGACACCGGGTGCGTCTTGATCCAGAATGGAGGTGCGCCGCAGCACGATAAAAGGCCGCAGCAGCGTCCGGCGCGGGAAACCTCCACGCCAGGGAACGCACCTGCCGCGCAGAAGCCGGTTGCTCATTGCAACCGATCGGATAGCCTATGCCAAAGCCGAGGAGAGGTTGGCATGATCGTGTTTGGTTCGACGCTTTCGCCCTATGTGCGCAAGGTCATGGTGTTCGGCGCCGAAAAAGGGCTGGAGCTGGAATTGCAGGCTGCCGGCATGGGCCGCGGCGGGCCGGAATTCATGGCTGCCAGCCCGTTCGGCAAGATGCCCGGGTTCAAGGATGGCGACTTCCTGATCTCGGACAGCTCGGCGATCGTCGCCTATCTCGATGCCAAATATCCCGAGCCGAGCCTGATCCCCGCCGAGCCGCGCGCCCGGGCACGGACGATCTGGTTCGACGAGCTCGCGGACACGCTGATGATGGCTGCGGGCGGCGCGATCTTCGGGCAGCGCTTCGTGCGCCCGCGCGTGCTCAAGATGGAGTGCGACCATGCCGCCGCCGACGCCGCCGAGCGGGACCTGATGCCGCCGATCCTGGCCTATCTGGAAGGCGCCATCCCGGAGAGCGGTTTCCTGGTCGATGACCGGCTGACGCTGGCCGACATCGCCGTGGCGAGCCCGCTCGCGACGCTCGGCTGCATCGGCGTGACGGTGGATCCCGCCACCTATCCGCGGCTCGCCGACTGGGTGGCGAAAATGCATGCGCGACCGAGCTTCGCGGCGATCATCACCCGCGACAAGGCGATGGTCGATGCGATGGGCGGCCCGGTGCCGCGCGAGGCAGTCGCCGGCTAGCCAGCGGGCCGCGGGAGCCCTAGAGGGGCGGCATGCGGCTCGCCTTCATCAAGTGCCATGGCTCGGGGAACGACTTCCCGCTGATCGATGCGCGTGCGCTCGACCTGTCCGATGCGGACTGGGCGGGCGTTGCGCGCGCACTCGCCGACCGCGACGGGCCGGTGGGCGGCGACGGGCTGTTGCTGCTCACCGCCGGCAACGAGACGCACGCATTCGGCATGCGCATGTTCAATTCGGACGGTTCGGAAGCCGAGACCTGCCTCAACGGGCTGCGCTGCGTCGCACGGCTGGGGTTCGAGCTGCTCGGGATCGATACGGCGCGGGTGCGGCTGAAGACGAGCGGCGCCGAGGTGGCGCGCGCCGCGCCGCTGGCGCCCGGCGTGGTGACGATCCGCGAGACCGCCGGCCCGGCCTCGACGCGCACCGGCGATGTCGGGCTGCGCGTTGCCGCCGAGAAGGTGATCGACGAACCGATCCCGGGCCTGCCGAGCACGCGCAGCTTCACCGCGGTCGCGATCCCCAACCCGCATCTGGTGACGTTCGTGGACAAGGTCGACGAAGCCGAGCTGGTCGCGCTCGGCGACTGGTGCGAAGCGGGACCGGCGCTGATCCCGGCGCGCGCGAACGTCTCCTTCGTCGAGCTGCGCGGCAAGGACCTGTTCGTGCGCACCTATGAGCGCGGCGTCGGCCTGACCGACAGTTGCGGCAGCGCGATGGCCTCCTCGGTCTATGCCGCCGGCCGCACCGGGCGCATCCCCTTCGGCACCGCGATGAAGGTATTCAACAGGGGCGGGCTGGTGATCGGCGAGGCCGATGCCGCAGGGATGGTCACCCTCCACGGCAACGCGACCTTCCTCTACGACGCGACGATCGAGGTCGATCCGGCCGCGGCGACCGCCGAGCCGCCGCTGGTCCATGCCCGGCGCGAGGACGAAGCCGCCGCCTGGGCCGCCGCGATACCGGCCTGACTGTCCCGCCCTACCCGCCGACGAACGCCGCGAGATTGGCGAGCGACGACTTCAGCCCGGCCAGATGATCCTGCTTGCGGATGCCCTGGGGCACGTCCTCGCAGGTGATCGCGACGCGGGTGCCGCCCTCGGCCGGCTCCAGGCTCCAGCTCATCCGCATCGTGCCGGCAAAGGCCGGATCCTCCGACTCGAACACCGCCGTCTGGACGATGCCCCTGCCCGGGTTGAGCGCGACGAAGCGCGTCTCGACGACATCGCTATGCTCGCCGGTCTTGCCCGGGGTGTCGTCGGCATAATGGAGCGCCATCCGGTAGCCGCCGCCCGGCCGCGCATCGAACGCCAGCATCTCGCCGGTCATCCCCTCGGGGGGCAACCAGCGTATCAGCGCCTCGGGATCGATGAAGGCGCGATAGACACGGCTGGCCGGCGCCTTGATCAGCCGCGAAGCACGATCGGTACGCGAGACCGTCCTCACCCGAACTCGACCGCCTCGAAGCGGATCGGCTGGCCGACCGCCCGGTTGGCGAGCTCGGCCTCCCACATCACCCGGTTGCCGCGTACGATCGTGCCGACGGGCTTGCCGGTGAGCTGCATGTCGGTGAACGGCGACCAGCCGCAGCGCGAGGCGAGCCAGCTCTCCTCCACCGTCCAGCGCGCCTTCAGGTCGACCACGGTGAAATCCGCGTCATAGCCGACGGCGATGCGGCCCTTGCCGACGATGCCGAAGA
The DNA here is from genome assembly GCF_040049295.1 of Sphingomonas sp. KR3-1. Classification (NCBI taxonomy): domain Bacteria; kingdom Pseudomonadati; phylum Pseudomonadota; class Alphaproteobacteria; order Sphingomonadales; family Sphingomonadaceae; genus Sphingomonas; species Sphingomonas sp. KR3-1. The sequence continues at coordinate 2,267,887 of NZ_JBDZDQ010000001.1, read as the reverse complement.
TCCGCTGCGGCCCCGCGCTGGTCAGGTCGATCACGCGCTGCAGCGTCGTCCGCCCCTCGGCGACATGGTTGAGCATCAGCGGCAGCAGCGTCTGCACGCCGGGCATGCCGCTGGGGCTGTCGGGATAGGGCTTTGCCTTTTCCTCGCGCGTATGCGGCGCGTGATCCGAGCCGAGCACATCGGGCACGCCCTGGTTGAGCCAGTGCCACAGCCCGGCGCGGTGCGCGCCCGAGCGGATCGGCGGGTTCATCTGCGCGAAGGTGCCGATCGTCGGATAGGCCTCTTCGCCCGCCAGCGTCAGGTGTTGCGGGGTGACTTCGCAGGTAGCGATGTCCTTGTTCTGGCCGAGCAGCTCGAGTTCCGCCGGCGTCGTCACATGGAGGACATGGATGCGCCGCCGCGCCGCGCGCGCCAGGCCAAGGATGCGTCGCGTCGCCAGCATCGCGCTCTCGTCGTCGCGCCACACCGGATGGCTCGAGGGGTCGCCGGGCACGCGCTCGCCGAGGCGATCCTGCATGCGGAACTCGTCCTCGGCATGGATCGCGACGCGGCGATGGCCCGAGGCGAGCACGCGTGCAAGATTGGCATCGTCGGAGACGAGCAGGTCGCCGGTCGAGGCGCCCATGAAGATCTTGATGCCCGCGGTGCCCGGCAGCCGCTCGAGCTCGGCGAGATGCTCGGCATTGTTGTTGGTCGCGCCGACATAAAAGGCGTGGTCGCACCACATCCGGTCCTTGGCGCGCGCGAGCTTGTCCTGCACCGCCTCGGCCGAATCGGTATTGGGCTTGGTGTTGGGCATCTCGAACACCGCGGTGACACCGCCGAGCACCGCCGCGCGCGCGCCGCTCTCCAGGTCTTCCTTGGCCTCGAGCCCCGGCTCGCGGAAATGCACCTGGCTGTCGATCACCCCGGGCAGCACGTCGAGCCCGGTGCAGTCGATCGTCTCGCCCGCATCCAGCACCCCGCCGATCGCGACGATGCGGCCGTTCGACACGCCGATATCGGCTTCCACCGGACCGGAGGGCAGATGCACGCGCCCGCCCTTGAGCTTCAGATCGACATTCATGTTCGCGCCTCTTCCGTCGCCCCCGCCCACCCCCTACCTGTTCGGAATGACCGATACCAGTATTGGCGTTTCCGGCACCTGGCTGGACGACCGCGCCCTGATCCGCATCGCCGGCGACGATGTCCGCGGCTTCCTGCAGGGGCTGGTGACGCAGGACATGGCGACCGTCGCGCCCGATACGCCGCAATGGGCCGCGCTGCTCACCCCGCAGGGCAAGGCGCTGTTCGATTTTCTGCTCTGGGCGGAAGGCGACGCAATCCTGGTCGAGTGCGAGGCGGCGCAGCGGGAGGCGCTGGCGCGGCGGCTGGGCATCTACCGGCTGCGGCGCGCAATCACGATCGAGCCGGCGGAAGGCGGCGTGCACTGGGCGCGCGAGTCCGCGCAGGGCGTGCCCGACCCGCGCCTCGCCGCGCTCGGCCATCGCTGGCTCGGCCTCGCGTCAGGCGAAGCGGCAACCGGATGGCGGGAGCATCGCCTGCGTCTGGGCGTCACCGAAGGCGTCGAGGAGCTGGGCCAGGACAAGACGCTGTGGCTTGAATGCAACGCTGCCGAACTGAATGGAGTCAGTTTCGCCAAGGGCTGTTATGTCGGCCAGGAGAACACGGCGCGCATGCATTATCGCGCCAAGGTCAACCGCCGGCTGGTGGTCGCGCCGCTCGGCGAAGCGGGCGAGCGCACCCGTGCGAGCTATCCGGAACTCGGCCTGATGGTGGAGCTCCGCCGCGTCGAGGCGCTGGGCGATGCGCTGATTCCGGAGTGGCTGGGGTCGGCAGTCGAATGAGATGGCCGGTCAGCGCACCGCCACATGTGGGCCCGAGGGCTGACGCGGATGAAAGAGCCCCTTGATGCAATCGTCATTGCGCACCGCAATCTGTACGTGGCTTTTCTTGCTGATCCCGCTCCCAGGATAGAGATGCCCGCCCTCGGTGAACATGCCCCGCACCGTGTCGAACGGTTCAATAAGTCGCGCCTCCGGCGGCTGGTCGTCGAGGATGCTGTGCAGGTGGCGCAAGACTGCGCAATCCAGGTATCGTAACACGCGATCCGCGTCGGGCTGGCCTTTCACGCTCTTGTTTTCCGGCATCGGCAGTCCAGCGCGCTCTTGCAGTCGCTGAAACGATGTATAGGCGGCCTCTACGAGGCGAAGATCCTCGCGTGACACAAGGTCCAGGCAGTGCCGAAGGTCGATAACTGCCCCGACAACAGCAGGGCGTGCATATTCGCCGCGTTCGACTTTCCACTGCGCCCACTCGAAAGCGCGTGTTGGGTCTGATTCCCAGAAATAAGCGCCTGGCCCGAGCCAATCATAGTCGCGTTTGCTCTGAAGCAGCGAAATATCGCCGCTGACCGCCTCAATAGCGGTTTCATGGTCGCACCCATGATATCCCAATACAAATGACGTAGCGAGCCGGCTCAAGCGGCGACGGCAGCCTTTTTGCGCTTGCCGCCGAATTCGGCGCTGAGCTTGCCCTTCTCGGTGTAGATGCCTTCGCGGATCAGAGTCGCACGTGCTGCAGCCTTGGACTTAAGCCCGCGATTCGTCTGCTCCTCAAGAAGCCTGAGAATCTCCGCATTTCGCTGCGCATGGGTCATCGATGCCATCCTTGCCGACATACTATTATAACGCACGCAACATCCAACGGCTGCAAAACAATACGCTTTAACGAGTACGTTGCCTGGATGCAGCAGAATCCCAAGCGATGCAATGCATCGCCGCGCGCGTACGGCATCAATCTCAGCCGGCGATCCGGTGAGCCGAAATGCAACCCGGTAGCTTTGGCGACGCAAACCAGACTGCGCCCGCAAAGAAAAAGGGAGGCCGGTTTCCCGACCTCCCCAATTCTCAGTCCTTCCGGACGGGTCTGGCTTAGTAGCCCGAACCCGGACCGTAGGTGACTTCCACGCGGCGGTTCTGCAGCTCGCGAACACCGTCGGCGGTTTCGACGCGCGGCTTGCTCTCACCGAAGGCTTCGGTCGAGATCGCACCGGCACCGATGCCACGCGAGGTCAGGTAAGCCTTCACCGAGTCGGCACGACGCTGCGAGAGGCCAACGTTGTAGCTGGCCGAGCCCGAGCGGTCGGCGTGGCCGGCAAGCATCACCTGCGCGTTACCGCAGTTCTGATAGTTGCTGATGGCGTTGTCGAGGATGCTCGCGGCTTCCGGCGTGATGTCCGACTTATCCCAGTCGAAGAACACGATGTACGGTCCCGGGGTGCAGACGACGGTCGGCGTCGGAGTCGGCTCCGGAGTCGGCGTCCAGGTCGGGGTCGGGGTGACCTCGGGGGTCGGGGTCGGCGTGGGAGCCGGCGCCGGTGCACCGAAGTTGAAGATCAGGCCGCCCATGATCGAGTGCGAGCGGTAACGACCTTCCCACTGACGACCCGAGATGTCGGTCAGCTTCACATTGTCGGCGTTGAAGAAGCGATACTTCAGCGAGACGTCGACCGAGTCCGACAGCGGCGCACGAATGCCCGCAATCGCCTGCCATGCGAAGACCGTGTCCGAATCGTCCACGGTGTCCGAGAAGGTGTTCAGCGCGATCTTTTCCTTGACGCGCGCAACGCCGACGCCGCCGCCGACAAAGCCCTGAACGCCATTGTCGTCACCGAAGTCGAGCAGGCCGTTGACCATGAAGCTCAGCGCCGACGAACGGCCACCGGCATAGTCATACGGGCGAGCCGGAGCATTCAGCGCCAGGCCGGCCGCATTGCGGTACGGCAGCGAGACTGCAGTGGTCAGGCTGGTCACCGACGACTGGCGATAGCCAACCTCGGCTTCCGCACGGAACGGACCGAAGTCGTAACCGACCACGGCGTCAGCATCCCAACCGCCCTTGTTGTGATCAACGTTCACCGCCTGCGTGGCGGTACCAACGTCGAACTTGATGTCTTCGACCAGCATGGCGCCGCCTTCGACACCCACATACCACGCGTCATCGCGGGCGAGGGCGGGCGTGCTCAGCGCGGTGGTCGCAAGTGCCAGAGTAACGGCAAGCTTCCGCATCATAATCCCCTTTCAAGTTGTCACTACGGACAGCAAAAAACTCAGTACCGAAACGAAAGTTTCTGCGCAAGCGCACAAATCCGGGCACTGTTGCATGAACGTCACAGTCCGCCGTGTTCGATCAGACCATGCACGCGCATGGCAACGAGCACCGCAGAAATTGCGGCTCTCGCTTCCGCATCAACCACCGTGCCGCCAACAGGTTCCGCAATCGCGGCACCGCGCGGACCGATAATCTGATCGCCGTCCACCAGCACCCGTCCATGCAGTTCGCCACTGCGCCAGCCGCCGCTTGCGAAAAGTGCGAATCCGGTCGCCTCGCCGAGCCACAGGCGCATGCCTTCGCGCGGCACAAGGAACCGCCATCCCCCTTCGGTCCAGCCGGCGACTTCCCGGGCGTGGCCGGTCCACTCGCCTTCGGGCGCATCGCCGATGATCCAGCATTGGCCGAGCTCGGGATCCTCGGGCGGCACGTCGATGCCGGCTGCCTCGGCCGCGGCCTGGGTCAGCAGGTCGAGCCGAAGGATCGCTTCGTTATGGTGCATTTCCTTCTGCGCCTGCCCGGCGGCAAGCAGCGGCAGGGCGAATCGGTCGGTCGTCTCGATCATGCGTCTTCCCTTCACTCCAGCATCAGCGTTGCGGCGGGTGACAGGCCGGCGGCGCCGAGCTGGCGCACCGCGATCCCGAGCGGGCCCGAGCGGATCGCGGCACTCAGCGTGGCCTCCGCCGCTGCCGTATCCGCCGTCCAGCCGGAGCCGGCTTCCGGCAAGACCGCGATTCGATAGCGCTCCCCGCCCGGCTCGGGCGCGACATCGACGGCATCGCGCCAATCCCAGTCGGAGCGGCTGCGGCGAATCCATCGCACTTGCACGCCGCCATCGGGAAGCGGTCTCGCATTGACGTGCACCGGCGCGAGCGGGAGCAGCGATATCCCGCTGAGCGCCGCCTGCGCCTCGGCGGCTGCCCCGGCATCGCCGGCTCCTTCGGCCAGCACCTGCGCGACGCCTCCGATCGAAGCGGCGGGCAGATCCACCAGCAGCAATGCGTCGGCGTCGACCAGCACGAAACGATCGCCGGGCTGCTGGCTGCCGATGAAGCGCTCGGTTCCGCGCCGCCCGCGCCATAGTCCGGACAGCCGCCAGCGCGCCCCGCCGAGCGATTGTGCATCCGCGAACTGGATCAGCTCGTCGCCAAGCATTGCCAGGTTGGCCCCGCGGTCGCGCGCGGCGATATCGGCAGGGTCGAGCTGCATTGCAGCGTGCGCGAGCACGATCTCCACGCTGTTCCTGCGATCCTCGATCCAGGGTGAAGCCGAGCCGGGCGGCACAGTCACCGTGCCGAGCACCGCGACGCCACGGGTGCCGCCGATACCCTGCCAGGCGGCGCCATTGTCGGTGCTGAGCAGCAATGCCGCGCGGCGCCAGCCCGGCGCGGTGCCCGCCGCCGCCACCGCGAGCCGCGGCAGCGTCGAGGCGCTGTCGTCGATCGGCGGCAGCTCGAAGGCGTGCACCAGCGTGCGCCCGATCGCAGTGTCGTCGGCGGCGCGCGCGCGGCCGCTGCTGGCCGCGATCGGCGCGACTTCGCGCGCCAGCGCCACGCAATCGAACGTCACCGTCATGTTTTCGAGCTTCCAGGCATCGACGCGCCAGACGCCCGGCGTTCCCGCGATCCGGACGCGCGCGCCCGGCTGGATCGCAAGCGCGTCCCAGCCCAGCGCCACCGTCTGCCGCATCCGCTCGGTATCGGCGCGCAGCAGCGCCGCCTCCGCCAGCGTTCGCGCCGCGCCGGCGTCGATTGCCGCGGGCAGCTCGATCTGTGCCTCGCGCAGCCCGACGCCCTGGCGCCCGGCGCGCTGCACGCCGATCTGATAGTCGCGCGCCGGGTCGTAGTGGCTGAGCGTCAGCGTCTGCGGCACGCCGGTCGCCGCCGCGATCGCCCGGTTGGCGCGGCCTTGCCCGCCGGTGCCTGCGTCGGCGACTACAACCGCCTCGCCCGCGCCGCAGCGCAGTGCCGGCCCCTCGCCGAACCAGCCGCCCGCCGCATCGGCCAGCGCGCCGGCGACGGCCGCCAGGCTCGATCCCTGCGCCGCGAACCCCGCCAGCGCGACGCTGGCATCGCTCTGCGCCACCGCCCCCAGCGCCAGGGCGATATCGCCCGCCGCCACCGGCGCGGCATCGGCCTCCACTTCGAAGGTCAGCGATGGGATTCTATTGCCCCAGGGGCCCAGTTCGAGGTCCTCGAACACCGCATAGGCGATGCCGCGATGCGCCGGCGCCTGCCCTGCTCCCTCCGCCGCCACGATCAGCGGGTCGGCCGGCTGGTCCTCGCTGCCGAGGTACAGCCGGAAGCCGGTGCGCGCCTTGAAATCCCCCGCCGCGCCGCGCAGCAGCTGCCCGTCCGCCCAGATCCGCCCGACGCCCAGGATCGGCCGCGCCGAAAGCGCCACCGCCAGGCTCGCGCTGTAGCTGTAGGTCGTCGTGCTCGCCTGGCCCTTGCCGCCCGATTCGCGCGTGCGGTGCTCGGCCAGGTCGGTCGCCCAGATCACCGATCCCGCGACGCGCATCGTGCCGAACAGCTTGGGGATCTGCGTGCCGTAGGACGAGGTCTGCAGCTTGAGGTCGCTGAGCCGCGGCCCTTCGCGCCCCTTGGGTTTGAACAGGATATTATGGTCGATATAGTTGCCGACCATCGAGCCGATCGCCGCGCCCACCGGGCCGCCCACGATCCCGCCGGCCACGGTGAGCACCACGGTTGCCATTTTTACTCCTCCCTTCGTCGCCAGCGGCCGATCACCGGCCAGGGCAGCGGATCGGGCCGCTCGACCACGCGGCGCAGCATCGCGTCCGCATGGATCAGCCCGCTGCCGCTATCGATGCCGAGATGCAGCTGCCCGGGCCCGCTCGCGAGCAGCACCAGGTCGCCCGCGCGCCGCCCCTCGCCCGCGGCCAGCCCCGCGGCTTCCGCCGCGACGCGCACCCGCGCGATATCGAGGCTGCGCATCGCATAGCCGCCAGGCACCGCCACGCCGTGCGCCCATCCCGCCAGCCCGACACAGTCGAGCCCGCCCTCCAGCGTGCGCCCCCGCGCCCGGAAGCGCACCCCGATCGCCGCCCGCGCCCGGGCGACCACCGCCGCGCTCATCCGCCCGGATAGCGGGTCAGCAGGTCGATCCCCGGCAGATAGGGCTCCCCGCGAAAATTGAGCGCGTTGCCGAAGCGGCCCGCACAGGTCGCCAGCGTCCGGTCGCAGCCCTCGATCAGCAGCACCCGTCCCGGCGCATCGACCGGCGGCGGCCGGCGCAGCGTCACGGTCGCGCCGTCGGAGCTGAGGATCGCCCCCTCCAGCCCCGAATTCGCCCCGCCGATCCAGCGCAGCCGCCCCTGGCCGTAGCAATTGGCCGCGGGCTCGGCGGCATCGAGCGTCAGCAGCGTATCGGCGATCGCCGTCACCACCGCGAACCGCCGCCGCCCCGCCATCGCCACCCGGCAGCGCTTGTCGCCCAGATCGGCACGGCATTCGGGCGAGGTCGCCTCGACCACCGGCCGCTCGAGTGCCGCCATCGCCCCGCGCAGCTCGGCGGTGAGCATGCCGCTCCTGGTCTCGACCGCGCCGATCGTCCCCTCGCCCAGCGCCACCTGCGACCCCGGATCGGTCCAGTCGCACGCGAAGATCGCCACCCGCGCGCCGTCCCAGCGGCCGGCAAGCAGGTCCGCCTCGCCGATCGCCGCGCTGGTCAGCGCGCCGGTCACGTCCATGCTCGCCGGATCGAGCCCCGCCCCGCGCGTGATCGCGCTCGGCAGCATCCCCGGCGCCGCGTGGTGGACCAGCCCGTCCCAGACGATATCCCGGTCATGCGCGGTCAGCCCGATCGTCACGCCGTCGCGCCGCTCGATCCGCCAGCACAGCGCCAGCGTCGTGAGCTCCCCCTCCAGCCAGCTCATTCGCGGATCTCGACCAGCGGCACCGAGGCGAGCGCCCCGGCCAGGAAGGTCGCGCGGCTCACCCGCAGCCGGTCCTCGGCGAAGCGCACCGGCACGTCGAACCCGAAGCTCGCACAGACGATCGCGTCCGCCGCCGGCGCCAGCCCGAGCGTCACCACCCCGCCTTCGCCCAGCGTGAAATCCTCGGTCCCCGCCCCGTCGATCGTGACCTGCACCGTCGCGGCGACCGGCCGGGTGATCCGCCGCACCACCTCGCCATAGCGCCGCACCAGCTGGAAGCTTGCCGTGCTGCCGTCGCCCACCCCGATCCATTCGTCGATCGCGACGCAGTCGAACGGGTCGCACAGCCGGAAGCCCCGCGCCGGCCCCATCCGCGCCCGAAAGAAGCCGAGCAGCTCGGCAATGTCCGCCTCGGAGCGGATGCCGGGGCCGACATCATAGCTGGTCCGCGCCTCGGCCCATTCGGCGTTGCGCTTCTCCTGCCCGCCCGCACTGGTCACGATCGATGTCGAGACCTCCGGCGCCACTTCCGCCTCGCGCCCCAGCGCGATCGGGAACAGCACGTCATCGAACGCGTCCATCGCTTCCTCCCCCGAATTTCGAACCTCGAAATGCACGAAGCCGTCGCGCAGTATCTGGGGCAGCGCCCAGACGAAGACCTGCGCCACCCCGCGCCGCCGTGCCCGCATCGCCGCCGCCTCGACATGGGCCCATTGCCGACGATCCTCGGGCCTCAGCACGAAGCCGGCGAGATACTGCTGGTCCGCCGCCGGATAGCCGAGCCGCGCCTCGATCGCCGCGATCCCGCGCGCGCTCGCCGCATCCTGGCCCGCCGCCGCCCAGGCATAATCCTCGAGCTGGAGCACATCGAAGGCCGGCGCCGCCCAGCCGACCGGCAGGTTCGCCGCCGGGCTCGCCAGCGCGGTCGGCGCATAGACGAGCAGCAGCACCTGCGCCTCCGCATCCACCGCCCGCACCGCATCGCGCAGCGCCAGCGTCGACCCCGCGAGCAGCGCCCCCGCCGCCGCCGGCACATCGCCCGCCCCCGCCAGCGCCGCCTCGGCCGCGGCATCGTGGATGCACAGGCCGCCGTCGGGCAGGGTCCACCACCAGGGCTCGCCGATCTGGAAGCGCACGCGGTGCCCGGCATCGCGGGCGATCCCGGCGAATTCGCGCGCCACCGCGCGCAGATAGGCCATCGCCCCGTCCTGCGCGGGCGAGAGCAGCGTCGAGGGCGGATCCCAGCCGGTCAGCGCCGGCGATCCGTCTGCCGCGCGCTGCTTCCAGTCGCCCCAGACATGCTGGTCGAGCAGCTCATAGGAAAGCGACAGGATCAGGTCATAGTCCAGCGCCTTGGCGCGCCGCGCGAGATCGGCGTGCCAGGCCCGGCACGCGACGTTCAGCGCGGTCGCGCCCAGGCCGACATAGTGGCCACCCGAATGCGCCTCGAGCCGGAAATAATGGCTCATCCCGACATAATGGAGCAGCGGCCCGCGCCAGCCGAGCTGGACGATGTTGCGCAGCAGCCGCTCGGGCGTCAGGTGGTAGTTGTCGTCATAGCCGTTGGCGATGCGCAGCCCGTGCTCGGGGACGATCACGTCGCCCACCGCCAGCACCGAGCCCGATCCCGTGCAGGCGATCTCGCTGAGCGCGACCCAGCCCTCGGCCGGCGCCGCGAGATCGGCATCGGCGCCGCTATAGTCCGGCGCGACCAGCGACACGAACATCCGGTCGACATCGCCCGCCCACACCGGATCCGCCTCGTCCGGCAGCAGGAAGCCGCCCTGCACCGTCGCGAAGTCGATCGACACCCGCGCGTCCTCGGCCGTCCCCTCGGCATAGTTCCACAGCCGCACATACCAGGCGCGCGGCATGCCCGCGGCATCGCGTCCCTCGATCGTCAGCACCGGGCCGTTGACTGCATCGAGCGGCTTCACCCCCGCCGAGCGCCAGCGAAAGTCGAGCCGGCAGGTGCGGAAATCGCGCGCGGTCTCGTAGTGCAGCAGCGCATGATCGTGCCGGTCCTCGGCGTCCCAGATCAGCCCGGCCAGATCGTCCTGGCGATAGAAGACCGCATCCACCCGCAGCGCATCGGGCGCCGTCGTGGTCACCGCCGCCATCATCGGCCGCGGGAAATTGACCGTCCAGAACGCGGGATCGAAGCGCGAGAGCACGCCTTCGGCCTGCCCGCGGCGCGCATCGGCAAGCCACCAGCCCATGTTGATCCTCCTGAATTCGTGATCCCGGCGGCACCGGCGGTGCCGGCATTTTACAATTGGCGCGGGTGCCGACACACCGCCGGCATGCACTCCGGCACGCTGTCGATCGGGGGAATCATCTCCCTGATAGGGTTCATGATCTGCTGGTTGGTGGTCGTCCGGCTGAGCGAGCGTATCCGTGCGCTGGCGACGGCACGGCATCCGCTGTCCTTTCCCGCGGTCGAAAAAATCACGCGCACCCGCCCTGGCCGGGGCTCCGGCGCCAGGGCGTTCCATCCTCTGCGGCAGGATCCGGAAATCGGCCCGCTCGTTCGAAGGATGGATCTGGTCAGGATGCTGGCCTTCATCGCCGTGCTGTCCTTCATCGTCGCCGCGTTCGTGCCGGGCCGATGATCGCGCGCTCGATCTGCCTGCGGCGTGCATCGAAGCGCCAACGGGCGATGTTGATCTTCGAGGTTGAGGCAGGGCGGTACCGAGGCTGCCGAAATCAGCCGACAAATCGAGCCGTATTGGTCCCTGGATCAGGCAGCCGGCGCTACGCCCCGCCAAGATGACCAGGCCGGAAAAGCAGAGCGGCGCCGAACCGCTAAGGTTCGACGCCGCTCTGCTTTTCCGATGGGAGACGGTCTAGAACGCAGACCCGCCGTCACCACGGCAGATGGAAAACACGGTCATGATCGTCTCCTTTACTGGGCCGATGATACCGCCGGCCCATTAATCAACCCTTAGCGGGATTGACCCGTTCCACAAAGCAAAAACGCGAAAAAAAGTGGTTACTTCTTCCCGTTAGCCGTGCGCTGGCGCTTCCAGAAGAGCATAATGCCCTGCTGCGGCAACACGATATTCGAAATTCGCCACTGCTTCGTCGAGTTGCCTGTGCTGATCTGGGTCAACGTACCCGGATGGATACCTCGAGCCTGTATGTGGAGGTTCAAGGCAGTGTTATCAACCACCGTGAGCGACAGGGATCGGCATATCTGGAGCGAGCGGAACACCTCGGTGTCCTCCAGCTCCTTGACCATCGTGTAGCTCGCGCTGATGGCAACGGACTCCCCGGGCTCGATGGAACGGTCGCCGAAGCTCGCGCGGCCCTGGATGTTGCCATCGTCGGCCAGGGCGGCCTGCAGCTGGTCGTTCGCCGTCTCCAACGCCTCTTTGGGCACGTCCGTACCGTTCACGACGAAGCGGTGGACGCGGACCAGCTGCTTCAGATCCGGAATCTGCGGATTGGGGAGCAGCATAGCCAGCGGCGCATCCGCCCGCCCGGCATCGCCATGCAATGTCGAGACGTTGGTCGTCTCGGACGAAAGCAACACGTCCACCTTTATGAACTTCTCTTTCGGGTAACCCGGCGCCGGCTCCGCTTCGACTTCGCTGAACGTGTAGCTCACATCCAGATGGTCGCGGATCAGGGAGCGTTCGAGGATCTGCTGCTTGACTGCATCCAGCAGCGCCACGGGATGATCGCGGTTGAACATCCCGTGGAACACGCTCATCCCGAGTTCGCGGGTCTTTGCCGTCAGCAGCTCGTCGAATTCCCTCCGGCTGCGCGATTCAACCGTCAGGGTGATCAGGATCGAGATGACTACCGCCGCACTTAGCGAGCGAAGCAGGTCACCGAAAATCGTCGGATACGTAAGCGCGCTTTCCCTATGCCCTTGAACGTCGAAGGCAAGCACCGCCGCGCGACAAGCATCGGGCAGCTTGTCACATTGTTCCAGCAGGTGCGTCAGCTCCGGGTATCGCGCCGGCATCAGTTGCACGACGGTGCCGAGAAGGAAGCCGCCGATGCCCATCAGCAACCACAAGACATGCGCGCGGGTAATCGGCGCACGAGACCGCCGAAACCAGTCGCGTGCGCTTTCGGTATCGCTGTCTTTCTTTTCCTTGCTCATGCCGACACCGTGCATAGTTGTTCCGGCTGCACAACGGCTGGGTCCGACTTTCTGAACCACTCTGGCGCAATCGCCGCAGATGGCCTCACTCCACCGCCACCAGCGCCGCTTTCACTGCCCGCGCCACCTGCCGGCTCGATTGCGCCAGCGCCCGCGGCGCGGTGTCCGCCGCGGCGTTCACCGTGATCGCCACGCGTACCTCGCGCGCGCCGCCGGCAACCGGTGCCGCCACGCTGCCCGCGCTCGTCGGCACGAACAGCTCGGGCCCGCGCTCGCCCACCATATAGGGGCGCCCGGGGCTCACCGGGCCGCCGGTCGCGCGGCCGGGCGATCCGAACAGCGACAGCGCCAGGCTGCTCAGCGAGGCGAGCAGGCCGCCGCTGCCCGATCCGCCCCCACCACCGCCGCCGCCGAACGAAGCGATTCCGTCGCGCAGCGCCGATCGCGCGATCTCGTCCAGCGCGCTCAATGCGACGCGCTTCAGGTCGTCGAAGCCGAACTTGCCGGTGCGCACCGCGCGCAGCAGTGCATTCTCGATCGCCCGTCCGGCGCGCTCGGCACCGGCGCCCAGCGGCCCTTCCAGCCCCTGGCGCATCTCCTCGACATCGCGGGCAAAGGCGCGCGTATCGGCGCGCACGCTCACCACCAGCCGCTCGATCTCTTCCTCATCCATCGGGAAATTGCTCCTTGAGCCTTGCGAAGGTGTCCGCGTCGGGCGGCAGTTCCGCCTCGCCGCGGATCGCGTCGAGCAGCGCGCCGAGCTCGGCCGGGGTCGCCGCCCAGAAGGCGCCGGGCGCCCAGCCGAACATCACGCCCGCCGCGCCGGCCAGCCGCCGCGCATTGTCGGCGAACAGGATCATCGCCCGGCCAGGATCTGCCCGATCAGCACGCGCAGCGCCGGGGTGATCGCCTTGAGCCCGGCCGCGACCAGCGCCTCGCCGAACGCCGCCCGGTCGAGCGCCGGCGCCTCCTTCAGGCAATGCCAGAACAGCGCGGCGATCTCCGCGATGCCGAGCTTGCCGGATGCGGCGCGCTCGACCAGCGCGAACAGCGGGCCCAGCTCGGCCTCCGCCGCCACCAGCGCCTCGAAGCTCGGCCGCAGCACATGCGGGATGCCGTCCAGCACCAGCGCCGCCTCGCCCCGTTCCGGGTTCGCCGCGCCGCTCATGCCGACACCACCGGGCCGGAGCTCTCCAGGCTCAGCGTGTAGCTGCGCTCGCCGTTGAAATCGCCGGCATAGTCGAGCCGCGTGACCAGGAAGCGCCCGGTCACCGTCTCGCCGCTCTCGAAGCTCAGCCGGTAGTCGTCGAGCACGCCGGCGAGCGCGTTGCTCTTCAGCCGCGCCTCCGCCGCCGATCCGGTGAACACGCCGGCGCCGGAGACGCTCACCGAGCGCACCCCCGCCCCCGACAGCAGCTCGCGCCAGCCGCCGGAGTCCTTGGTGGTGATCGCCACCATCTCGCCATTGACGCTCATCTGCGTCGTTCGCAGCCCCGCCACGGTGGCGTACACCACCGGCGCCGCGCCGTTCCCCACCTTGAGCAGGAACGCGCTGCCCTTTTCCGCTGCCATCTCGCTCTCTCCTCAAAGCTCGCTGCGGAGCATCCGCACGCGAAATTCGCTCGTCGCCGTCCAGCGGCCCTCGCCCTCGCGGGCGATGCGGCTGCGCAGCAGCACCAGGCTGGCGATCGCCCAGCCCTCGCCGATCGCCCGCGGCATCGCCTCGATCGCCGCCTCGACCTCGCCGCAGAGCGCACGCAGCCGCGCCGGCCGCTCGCCTGCGTCGAACAGGGTGACGGCGAACCGCCCCTCGCGCCCGGCCATGTCCTTGGTGCCCCAGTCCGCCAGCCACGCCTCCTCGACCAGCGCATATGGGCGCGCGGCGCGCACCGGCGGCGCGTCGAACACCGCGGTCACCGCGAGCCCGGCCAGCGCCTCGACCAGCGCCGCCTGCAGCACTTCCTGCACGCTCATCTGAGCAGCCCTCCGATCCAGCGCAGCCGTTCGCGCAGACCCCGCCCCTCGATCACCACGCCGTCGGCGCGCTCCTCGACCCGCGCATCGGGCACCACCGCGCGCACCGCATCGGCGACGCGCCGTATCACGTCCCTCATGCCGCGAGCCGCGTGCGGCGCCACGGCCGCCACAGCGCGCTCACCGCCGCCGGCGGCGCCGCGCCGGCCTCGCGGTGGTCGAACAGATGCGCGACGAGCAGCACCACGCCCGTCGCGATCGGCGGCGGCAGCTCGCCCCAGCCCGCCGCCGCCCCCGCGCGATAGTCGACGGTCACCCGCCCCCGCGCGCGCACCCAGCCCATGCCCTGGGCGTCGATGTCGATCACCACGTCGATCCCCGCGTCGATCGACTGCACCGGCGCCGCGGTCAGCGCCGTCCAGCGACCCTTGCTCTCGACCGTCTCGACGAAATCCCGCGCGATCAGCGCGCTCCCGGTGAACCGCTCGGCCAGCGCCAGCGCGCTCGCCGCCAGCCCCTCGATCAGCGCATCCTCGCCGTCCCCCGCGATGCGCAGATGCGCCTTCACGGCCTCGCGCGCGGCCTCGATCGCCGCGCCCGGAAAAGGCGGAAACTCCATGTCGCCCTCCGCATGAAAAGAGTTGGGGCCGCCCTCCCCGAACGGCCCCCGAAGTCGATCAGGCCGCGAACTTGAGCAGCTTGATCGCCTCCGAATTGCTCACCATCCCGCCGACGCGCTTGGTCGCGTAGAAATGGACGAACGGCTTGTTGCTGTAGGGATCGCGCAGGATCTGCGTCTCCCCGCGCTCGGCGATCAGATAGCCCGCCTGGAAGTTGCCGAACGCGATCGACAGGCTGTTCGCCGCGATGTCGGGCATGTCCTCGGCCTCGACCACCGGATAGCCCAGCAGCGTCGCCGGCTGCCCCGCCGCCAGCCCCGGCTGCCACAGCAGCGCGCCGTCGCTCGTCTTGAACTTGCGCACCCTGGCGAGCGTCGCCGAGTTCATCACCCAGCTCGCCCCCTGGCGATAGGGCGCGCGCAGCGCCTGGACCAGGTCGATCAGCTTCTCCTCGGGGTTCGCCGCGAACGCCCCCACCGCGCCGCTGACGATGTACTGCAGCGTGCCGAACGGCCGCGCCCCGTCGCCCGTCGCCGCATTGGGCGCCGACAGGAACCCCTTGGGCTTGTTGACTCCGTTGCCCCCGACGAACGCCGCCCCCTCCGCCGCCGCGAACTCGCGCGCGATCTCGTCGCTCAGCCAGGTCTCGACGTCGAAGCCGGCATCGTCGAGCATCGCCTGGCTCGCCGCCGGATTGGCATAGAGGTCGCCCATCGGCGGCGCGACTTCGTTGAACACCGGCGTGTCGGTCTCGTCGCGCGCCGCGGTCTCCGCCGCCCAGCCGCTCTCGAAGCCGCCGCTCGCCACCAGCTTGCGATAGCCGCTCGACCCCACCGTCACCACGCTGGCGATGCCGCGGATCGGCGACACGCTCTTCAGCGTCGCGTCGATCCGCGCGTCGAGCTCGTCGGGCACCGCATAGCCGCCCGCGGCGTCGCTCGTCCCGCTGATCGCCTTGGCCTCGATCCCGCCGCCCGAACGCAGGAAATTCTCGAACGCCGCCCCGGATACCGGACGCGCGCCCTCCAGCATCGGCCGCTCGGGCGGCAGGCCGCTGCGTTCCACTGCCTCGAAGCTCGCCTCGAGCGCATCTGCCTTCACTTCGATCATCCTCGTCTCCCGTCCCTGTCAAAAAATGGGCACGTCAAAAAGCCCGGACGGGAAGCCCGCCGGGTCCAGAATCGCCAAAGCCAAAAGCCGTCAGTCCAGCGCGTGCACCCGCGCCAGCGGCTGCATCGGGCTCGCCACCAGGCTGACCTCGACCAGGTCGAGCGCGGTGATCTCGCGCACGCTGCCGCGCCGCGCCGCCTTCACGCGGTAGCCGAAGCTCAGCCCGGTCACCGCGCCCGCGCGCAGCCGTTCGGCCAGCCCCGGCGCATCCACCCGCCCGATCACGCGCAGCCCGCGCGCATCCTCGCCGATCGTCTCGATCTCGCCGACCGGCTTGCCCTGGTGCTGCCAGAGCAGCGGCACCTTGCCGGCGCCGACAAAGGCCCCGCGCCGCACGACATCGCCGCCGCGATCGACTGCGTCGAACACCGCGGCATAGCCTGCGAAGCGGACCGCCCCGTCCTGGGCTTGTCGAAGGATCACTTGAGCCACCCGGGAAAGCCCAGCTTCACCGCCAGCCCGACCAGCACCAGCGCCGCCGTCATCCGCCCCACCCATTGGAACGCCGCCTTGAGCGCCGAGCGCTTGGCGTCGCGCCACGCCCCCAGCAGCTCGCGCAGCTCGGCCATGTCCTTGGCCGCGCCGGCATCCTCGAGCCCGAGCCGCGCCAGCGCGCGCTGCGCGCTCAGCTGCCCCGCCTCCTCGGCGATCGCGCGCAGCGTCACCAGCTCGGCGCCCTTGGTTTCCGCCTGCGCGATAAGCTGCGCGAGCATGTCACTGTTACTCATTCTCGATTCCTTTCGGTGCCGGCCCGCTCCCCCACCCCGCCTCCCATCGGCATCATGTCGGGGAGGCGGGGTCGGGGAGCGGACTGGTGCCGCCATCCGCCGAAGGCGGACCATCAAGGCGCACACCCAGCATTTCGCGTTTCTCGTCATCGCTCAGGAAGCCGGCCGCATTGACCTGCGCCCACAGCCGCTCGCGGTCCTCGGCCAGCGCCGTCACCCGGTCGAGATCGACCGCGAGCGACGCGTCCGGAAACCAGCCCGCCAGCCCTTCGGCCAGCGCGCTCAATATCTTGTCGGCGAGCGGCAGGATCGCCAGCCGCCACAGCGCGCGATTGGCCTCGCGGTAATTGGCATAGGCCGCATCCCCCGGCAGCCCGAGCAGCATCGCCGGCACGCCGAAGGCCAGCGCGATCTCGCGCGCCGCCGCGGCCTTGAGCCCGACGAAGTCCATGTCCGCCGGCGTCAGGCTCATCGCCTGCCATTTGAGCCCGCCCTCGAGCAGCATCGGCCGCCCGGCATTGGCCGCGCCGGCGAACCCTGCCTCCATTTCCGCCTTGAGCCGCGCGAACTGGTCGGGCGCCAGCACGCTGCCGTCGCCCGGGTCATGGACCAGCGCGCCCGAGGGCCTGGCGGCGTTGTCGAGCAGCGCCTTGTTCCAGCGCGCCGCGGCATTGTGGATCGCCACCGGCCCCGCCGCCGCGCCCAGGCAGCCCAGCCCATAATGGTCGTCGATCGGCGAGAAGGCGCGGACATGCACCACCGCCGGGCGCCCCGCCGCATCCTCCGCCGCCAGCCGCGCGACCGTCTCGCCGACCTTGTAGCGGTACGCGACCGGCCAGCCCCGTGCATCGGGCTCGACGGTCACCCGCTCGGGCCTGAGCGCATAGAGCGCGCGCACCGTGCCGGCATCGTCGCTCAGGATCTGCGCATAGCAATTGCCGTGCAGCAGCAATTGCGCCGCCAGCGTCTCGAGCAGCGGCTGCCCGCCGCTGCGCGCGGTCACCAGCGCGAGCAGCGCCGGATCGCTCGCCTTCAGCCCGGCGCTGCCCGCGCCCTCGGCGACCAGCTTCACCGCGCGCTGCGCCACCGGATTGTGGCAATAGGCCTCGCGCACCTGCGCCTCATAGCTGCGCGGCCATTCGCCCGCGCTGCCGGCCAGGCTTCCCGCCCGCGACAAGGCCGGCCGCGCGCCTTCGCGCGCGGACTTCCGCCCGAACCATTTCATGCCCTTCTCCCGATTTTTTCGGACGTTCGCCGTTCGACAGAGCTTTTCCCCGGCGAAGGCCGGGGCCCGGACTCAGCGTAGAAACCTCAAGGCTGGGCCCCGGCCTTCGCCGGGGAAAAGGCGTGCATCACCCGCACTTTGCTTGGGCCAGCTCCGCGCGCGTCAGCCGCCCGTCGCGGTTGCAATCGCGCGTCCAATATCCCGCCGCGACGCCGGCCCGCAGCGCCTCCAGCTCGGCGCCCTTGCCCGGCACGGCAGCGGCAACCAGCGCCGCCACTTCCCCGGCATCGAGCGCCCCGTCGCCATCGGCATCGAAGCGCGCCACCAGCGCCACGCTCCCCGCCTCGACCAGCGCCGCCCCGCCGATCGCGCAGCCGCCCAAGCCCAGCACCCCGGCAAGCGCGATCGCCTGCCGGGCCCAGATCGGTCCCGTCATTTCAGTTCTCCCGTCCTCTAAAACTCCCCTCCCTGGAAGGGAGGGGTCGGGGGGTGGGTGCGCGCGTCAGCGCGTCTGCAATGCAGTCTCGGCAGAAGTGCCGGCCGAGGCATCGAGCCTCGCCCGGCACTAACCCGCCCCTGGCCCCTTCCTTCTAGGGAGGGGCATCAGGATGCCTATCGCCGACCTCCCGTCATCCCCGCGAAGGCGCGGATGACGAAGAACGGGCTATCCCCTCGATACACTCCCTCACAATCCCCGCACCGCCGCCTTCCCCCGCGGCCGCAGCATCAGCTCGGTCAGCGCCCAGACCAGCGCGTCCGCGCGGTCCGGCGAGCGGCCCGGCCCCTCATAGCCGCCGCCGAGCACCAGCCCGCACAGCTCGTCCTCGAGCGCGGGGAAGGTGCCGGCGTGGCGGACCTTGCCCGCCTCGTAGAGCAGGCTCACCGGCTCGGCGCGCGCCGCCTTGCCGTGGCTGGCATGGACCAGCCGCACCGGCAGGCCGGTGTCGGCGCCGAGCAGCACGCTCTTCACCATCGCGCCGCCCTGGTTCTTCTCCGCCACCACCCGGTCGGCGCCGTGGCGCGCGGCGCATGCGGCGACCGCGCGGGCCCAGCCCTCGGGAGTCGCGCCCTGCACGCTGGCATCCTCGAGCACATAGCCCTTGCCGTCGCGCCCCAGCGCCGCCGCGACGATCCCGCAGGCATCACCGCCGACGCCCGCCGGCGGATCGACCCCGATCACGATGCGGCCCAGCTCGGGCACCTCACCGATCCGGCACGCCTCGATCAGCGCACGCGTCCACAATGCCCCCTGCACCTCGTCGATCATCTCGCCGCCCAGCTCCTGGCGGCCCAGCCGGGTGCCGCCATAATTCGCGGTCATCGCCTCGACGAAGCTCGCGGGCAGCCACGGATTGCCGGCGGTCTGCCCGCAGGTCTCGCGGACGCCGGGCAGCGCCATGATCTTGCGCATCAGCTTCACCGGGCGCGGCGTCGTCGTCACCAGGATCTGCGGCGCGTCGCCCAGCCGCATGCCGAGCATCAGATTGTCCCATGCCGCCTCGCCGCCGCCGCCCCATTTCGCCAGCTCGTCGCACCAGGCGAACTGGTGCTCGGGGCCGCGCAGCCCGTCGGGCACCGCGGCCGAGAAGATCTGCGCCCGCGCGCCGCTCGGGAACACCAGCTCGCCGGCGCTGCGCAGCCAGGTCAGGGCCTCGTCGCGCCGCGCCGCCGCCAGCAGCCCGCTCGTCCCCTCGATCATCACGCGGCGGACATCGTCGACGGTGGCGCCGACCAGCGCGATCCGCGCATCGGGGTGCGCGCGCGCCCGCGCATGCACCCATTCGGCGCCGGCGCGGGTCTTGCCGAAGCCGCGCCCCGCGCGGATCAGCCAGATCTGCCAGTCGCCCTCCGGCTCGAACTGGCCCGCATGCGCCCATTGCCACCAGCGCTCGCCGAACTCGCGCTTCTGCGGCTCGCTCAAACTGCGGAGCGCCTTGGCGCGCTCCGCGGGCGGGCAGGCCATCAGCGCCTCGAGCGCCGCGTTACTGGGCACCCTTCTCCTCCGCCGCGCGCGCCCGGGCCCGGTCCATCATCGCCAGCTTCTTGAGGATCGCCGCATCGGTATCCTCGGGCCGCGCGCGCTTGAGCGTCGCCGGGGCGCCCTTCCATTTGCCGTTCATGCTGTTGCGGTGCAGGGCGAGCAGCCGCATCGCCTTGTCGACGTCGACCTTGCGGCCGTCCACGCGCTCGATCGTGTCGCCGCCGCCTGCCAGCACATGGCCGAGCAGCTCGGTCTCGAGCATCTGGTACCCGACGAGCAGCGCCTTGTGCCATTCCTCGGCAAAGCGCTCGTCGGTTCGCCGCAGATGATAGACGTGCGGCGAGGACATCCCCGCCAGCGCCGCCGCCTCGGTCACGTTGCAGGTGCCCGCCAGGTGATCGAGAAAGGCGGCACGCCGCACCTTGTTCCAGCGCACCCGGCGCTGCTGTTCCCTCTTCACGGCTCCTCTCCCGACAAGAAAAAGGGCCGGAAGGCGTTGCCGCCCCGGCCCGACTCGCAATTCTTCAGCGTGCTCTACTTGTGCCACATCAGCGTGACGATGTCAAGCAGAAAGTGCCTATATGGTTCGTTGTCTAGTCAAGCAGCCGATGCGCGAGGCTTGCCAGCAGCAGTGCGATGCCCAGCAGGCCCGCCACGGCGAACACGCCGAAGGTGATCCGATATTGCGTCGGCTTGGCTTCGCCGGTGAGCGGCCGGACGGGCCAGTTGCTCGGGATCGTGCCGGTCGCGATCGCCGGGACCAGATGGAATGCCGCCACGCCGATCAGCGCCAGCCCGACGAACTCCGTCGTCGTCATCCGGTCACGCCGCTCAGAATGGCATCCACTTCTTCTTTTCGCTGAACTTCATGTAGCCGGCGTTGACGCCGAGCCGCCAGCCGACGCCGAGGCGCACCGGGATCAGCACGACGTCGCCGCGGCGCAGGTACGATGCCGAGAGGCCGCCGACGAAATAGGCATGGCCCTCGCCCTGCGGGAAGCGCTTGTAGAGCTCCTGGCTGTCGTAGAGGTTGTAGACCAGCACGAACACCTTGTTGGCGTCGCCGCCCAGGTCGAAGCCGATCGACGGGCCGGTCCAGTAGACCTTCCGCTCGCCCTCGACCTTGTGGAACAGCATGCCGGAGCCGTAGCGCAGTCCGACGCCGATCGCGCCCGAGGCTTCGCTGCCGGCGATATAGCCGTTGGGCTGGCCCTGGTCCTTGAGGATGTCCTCGATGAGCTTGGCGAGGCCCGAGGCGCCCTTGCCGAACACGCCCTCGGCGGCGCCGACCAGCTCGTCGCGCTGGTAGGTGGTGGCCTGCTGGCGCGGGCTGAGATTGGGGTTGTAGGGCGGCTGGCCGGCGGGGGCCTGTTGCGCGGGGTAGGGCTGCGCGGGCGGGACGTTCTGCGGCTGGTCCTGGGGCTGGTCCTGCGGCCGTGCGGGGGCGGCATAGGGGTCCTGCGCCGGCGGGGGCGTGTTGAGGTCCGAATCGATCGCCGTGTTGGGGTCGACGGTGGTCATCTGCTGCTGCGCCGCGGCGGGCAGCGCACCCATTCCGAGCGCGGCCGCGGCCGCTACCAGCATCAGATCACGCACGCGCATCGTCGAAATACCCCAGCCCAGCAGATAGCCCGTCTATAGGCGCCGCGACTGTCCCGGCAATGAACGAGCGGCAAATTGAGTCGATTTCGCGTCAAGCTGGGCGTTGATTGCTCCGAAACCCCTGCTATAGGGCCTTCCCTCTAGCCGTGATCCGGAGACGTGGGTGAGTGGCTGAAACCAACGCTTTGCTAAAGCGTCATACGGGAAACCGTATCGAGGGTTCGAATCCCTCCGTCTCCGCCACCTCGCTAACTCGCTTATATAACTGCTATTTCAGCGAGCCGCCTCGCCAATCGGCGGTTTTGCACGCCTAAAAATTCCTGTCCCTCCTGCGATTCGCGCAGGCTTGGCAGTGGCAGCCAAAGCGCTTAGGCAGGGCCATGCCCAGCAGGCAGCCCCAAGCGTCGATCCCGCGCACAGAGAAAAAGCCCCGCACGCGCAAACCGCGGCCCCGCTCGCTGCGCCTCCATGGCACGGTGGCGCGTACGCTCGGCATCCGCATAGTCTCGGGCGAAGTCGGCCCCGGCGAGATACTCGAGGGCGAAATCGCCGCGAGCGAGCAGTTCAAGGTTTCCCGCACCGCCTATCGCGAAGCGATCCGGATCCTCGCCGCCAAGGGCCTGGTCCATTCGCGCCCCAAGATCGGCACGCAGGTCAGTCCGCGCCGCGAATGGCATCTGCTCGATCCCGACGTGCTGAGCTGGATTTTTGCCGGCGAACCCGATGACGCATTGATCGAGAGCCTGTTCGAGCTACGCCGCATCGTCGAGCCCGACGCTGCCCGCCTCGCCGCGCAACGCCGCTCGCCCGAGCAGCTTGCCCGCATGCAGCAGGGCCTGGCTGGCGTCGGCAAGCACGGCTTCGATTCGGAAGAGGGCCGCTGCTGCGACGAATCGTTCCACTCGGCGCTGCTCGAGGCTTCGGGCAACGATTTCATCATCTCGCTGACCAGCGGCGTGGCTGCGGCGATCGAGCTGACCACCGCGTTCAAGCAGCAGCATCTCCCCGCGCCGCATGACGCGCTGCCGGTCCACCTCGCGGTGCTCGAGGCGATCGAGGCGCAGGATGCCGAACGCGCCCATGATGCGATGGCCCGACTCGTCGAGCGCGGTTACCAGGATACGATGGAAGCGCGCAGGCCCGCCTCGGGCGAGACCCAGCGCCGCCGGATCTCCTGCTGAACCGCAACGCGGTTTCGATCACTGCGAACCGCAACTTCAAGGGCGCGCCCGATTGCAATTTGCTATGGCGCTGCCTAAGTGCCCCTCGGGCAATGTTACCGCTAACTTTACACCGCGACACAGGAGAGCAGGCATGGCGCTGACCGGCGAATTGTTCATTGCATCGAAGCGCGTCCGCCGCGACGGTCCCGGCTTCCAGGCCGTCGCTGCCTCGACCGGCACGCCGCTGGAACCGAGCTTCAGCATGGCGACCAAGGATGATGTCGAGGCTGCAACCGCTGCCGCCGAAGCCGCCTTCCCGATCTATTCCGGCCTGCCGCGCGAACAGCGGGCCGCCTTCCTCGAAGCGATCGCGGACGAGATCGACGCGCTGGGCGAGACGCTCACCGAGCGCGCGATGCAGGAAAGCGGCCTGCCGCATGCCCGCCTCACCGGCGAACGCGGCCGCACCTCGGGCCAGCTGCGCCTGTTCGCCAAGGAGCTGCGCCTCGGCGAATATCTGCGTGCGCGCATCGACCACGCGATCCCCGATCGCCAGCCCGCCCCCAAGCCGGACCTGCGCCTGCGCATGATTCCGCTGGGCCCGGTCGTCGTCTTCGGCGCCTCGAACTTCCCGCTCGCCTTCTCGGTGGCAGGCGGCGACACCGCCTCGGCGCTGGCCGCGGGCTGCCCGGTGATCGTGAAGGGCCATTCGGCGCATCCCGGCACGTCGGAGCTCGTCGCCGGCGCGATCCAGCGCGCGGTCGCCAAGACCGGCATGCCCGAAGGCGTGTTCTCGTTGATCAACGGCGCGGGCAACGAAGTCGGCTCGGCGCTGGTCAGCCACCCCATCGTCAAGGCAGTCGGCTTCACCGGCTCGCGCGGCGGCGGCACGGCACTGATGAAGCTCGCCGCGAGCCGCCCGGTGCCGATCCCCGTCTATGCCGAGATGAGCAGCATCAACCCGGTGTTTCTGCTCCCCGCCGCGCTCGAAGCGCGCGCAGAGGCGCTGGGCAAGGCCTATATCGGCTCGCTGACCATGGGCGCCGGCCAGTTCTGCACCAATCCCGGCTTGGTCCTCGCGCTGGAAAGCCCGGCGCTCGACCGCTTCCTCGCCGCCGCCACCGAGGCGGTTTCTGGCGCGGCCGCGCAGACCATGCTCACCCCCGGTATTCTCAAGGCCTATGAGAGCGGCGTCGCCCGCTGGGCCTCGGCACCTGGCCTGAAACAGGTCGCGCAGGGCCAGGAAGGTTCGGCCAGCTGCGGCCGCGCGGCGCTGTTCGAGATGACCGGCGCAGACTTCATCGCCGATCCGAGCCATGCCGAGGAAGTGTTCGGCGCCGCGTCGCTGCTGGTGCGCTGCGCGAACGTCGAGGAGCTGCTCAAGGTCGTGTCGCTGCTCGAGGGCCAGCTCACCGCGACGCTGCACCTCGACGATGCCGATACCGACGTCGCAGAGAAGCTGCTGCCGATCCTCGAGCGCCTCGCCGGCCGCATCCTGGCCAATGGCTGGCCGACCGGCGTCGAAGTGACCGACGCGCAGGTCCATGGCGGGCCCTATCCGTCGACCGCGGATGGCCGCAGCACCTCGGTCGGCACGCTCGCGATCGACCGGTTCCTGCGCCCGGTCGCCTATCAGGACCTGCCGGCAGCGCTGCTCCCGGCAGATCTGCGCGACGGCGATGCCGGCATCCCGCGCCGCGTCGATGGCAAGGTTGTGCTGTAACGCGCGAAGCCAGACGAAACTGAGGAAAGGCCGGGCGTAGTGCCCGGTCTTTCCTTTTCAGCTCGCGAAAGCCTCGTCCACCCCTTCCGCCGTCCGAAACCGGAAAGCGATGTCGTGGCGATAGACCTGACCCGGATCGAGCCGCGCCGAAGGGAAGCCCGGCTGGTTCGGGCTGTCCGGGAATTTCTGCGGCTCGAGGCACAGCCCGTCACGTGCATTGTACACCCGCCCGCTCGTGCCCGGCGCGCCGCCGGCAAGATGATTGCCCGAATAGAGCTGCAGCCCCGGCTCGCTCGAATGGAGATCGAGCACGCGGCCCGATGCCGGATCGAACAGCGTCGCCACAGCGCGCAACGTACCGTCCGCGCCGTCGATCACGAAATTATGGTCATAGCCCTGACCGATGCGGAGCTGCGCGTCCTCCGAGTCGATCGCCGCGCCGATCCGCCGCGCGCTGCGAAGGTCAAAGGGCGTATCCGCGAGATCTGCAAAGACTCCCGTCGGGATCAGCTGACCATCGACGGGGGTAATGCGGCTCGCCGGAATACGCAGCACATGCTCGAGGATCGTCGCCCCGCTCGCCTCCCCGGCCAGGTTGAAATAGGCGTGGCTGGTGAGGTTCACCACCGTCGGCGCGTCGGTGGTCGCGGTCAGCCGGATGGCGAGGCCGTCCTCGTCAATCGTATAGCGCGCCTCCACCGTCAGCGTGCCCGGAAAGCCGTTATGCCCGGCCGGGCTGACATGGCGGAAGGTGACCGATGCGTCGCTCAGCGCCACCACATCCCAGGGCTGCTGGTCGAGCCCGAGCGGCCCGGAATGCAGGCTGTTCGCCCCGTCATTCGCCGCGAGCATGTGCTCGACCCCATCGAGCGTGAAACGCGCGCCGCCGATCCGGTTGGCATAGCGCCCGGTCACCGCGCCATAGAAGCGCGGCGGCCCGCGATAGTCTTCGAGATCGGCGAAGCCGAGCACCACATTCGCGATATGGCCCCGGTGATCCGGCACCTGCAGCACGCGCAGCGCCGCGCCGAGCGTGATCAGCTCGGCGCGATAGGGGCCGCGGGCGATCGCGACCGTCTCGATCGGCCCGCCGCCGCCGTCCGTCACTTGGCGCCGGGGCAGATCGAGTTGGCCGGATCGGAGACGATCCGCGCGTCGGACAGGCTGAACACCAGCGGCCCGGAAGCGCTAATCACCAGCGGCGCAGAGATTGCGGTCATCGCCGCGCCCTTGTCCTGATAGCATTTGAGCAGGATGTTCACCGTGCGCCATTTTCCGGTCTCGCCGGTGAACAGGCTGGTCGCGTCGAGCCCATGGCCCTCGCCCATGCCGAGCGTCACCGGTCCCGTCGCCGCACGATCGAGGCGATAGGTGATCGCCAGCGACAGGTCGCCATTCGATTCGCGGCTGAGGTCGATCGGCTTGCCACCGATCCGCACCGTCGCCGGTCCGGCAGGCCAGCTGAGCTGCTGCGCGCCTTCCTGCGTCTGCGGCCCGTCGATCGGCGCGCGCGCCACCTTGCTGTCGGTCGCAAAGCTGAACGGCGCGGCGGCAACGCCCTTTGCGAAATAGACGCTGGTGTTCATCGCCGAGGCATCGAATCCCGCAACTTCGCTGAGCGCGCCGACCTTGCCGGGCCTGGCGTAGCTTAGGCCGTAGCCGAGTGCGAACAGCGGATCATAGCCCGCCTCGCCCTTGTTGAGGGTGAACTGGCCCGCCGTCTTGGGCCAGCTGAACGAAAGCGCGCCGGTGAAGTCCTTGCGCGGCTTGCCGGCCTTGTCCCCGATCAGCACATCGGCCACGCCCGCGCCCTCGCTGCCCGGCAGCCAGGCAGCGACGAATGCATCGGATGCGTTGATCTCGGGGTTTACCCAGAGCGGACGGCCCGAGAGGAAAACCGAGACGGTGGGCACGCCAGCGGCCTTCAGCTTTTTGAGCAGCGCCAGCGCCTGCTTGTCGCCCGGCTGGAACTCGAGCGTGTGGATATCGCCGCGCATCTCGGCATAGGGCTGCTCGCCGAACACGACGATCGCGACATCGGGCCTGGCCGAGAAGCTGCCGTCCGCAGAGAGCGTCGCAATGCCGCCGCCGGCCTTCACGGCCTCGGCGATGCCCGAATAGATCGTCTGGCCGTTCGGGAAGTCGCTATTGGCATTGCCGTCGCCCTGCCAACTCAGCGTCCAGCCGCCGGTCTGCTGCCCCATCGAGTCCGCCCCCGGCCCCGCGACAAGCACGTTTGCAGAGGCCTTGATCGGCAGCACGCCCTGATTCTTGAGCAGCACCAGCGATTTCGCCACCGCCTCGCGCGCGATCGCGCGGTGCTCGGGGCTGCCCAGCACGCCAGCCTTGCCCTCGAGCGGGCGCGCCGGATCGAACAGGCCGAGCTTCGCCTTCACCCGCAGGATGCGGCGCACGGCGTCGTCGACGCGGGCCATCGGCAGCGTGCCGTCCTTCACATGCGCTACGGTGCTCTCGAACAGGCCCTTCCAGCCATCGGGTGCCATCGCCATGTCGAGCCCGGCATTGAAGGTCGCCGCGCAATCGGTGGTGGTGCAGCCGGGCACCTGGCCATGCCCGTTCCAGTCGCCGACGACAAAGCCCTGGAAGCCCATCCGGCCCTTGAGCACATCGGTGAGCAGCGACTTGTTGCCGTGCATCTTCACGCCGTTCCAGCTCGAGAAGCTCGCCATCACGGTGAGCGTGCCCGCTTCGATCGCGGGAACATAGCCCTGGGCGTGGATCCGGATCAGTTCGTCCTCGCCAATCCGCGCATCGCCCTGGTCGACGCCTTCGAACGTCCCGCCATCGCCGAGGAAATGCTTGGCCGATGCCGCGACATAGCCCTTCTGGATCCGGTCCGTGGTGCCCGGCTCGCCTTGGAGCCCGCGCACCATCTCGCCGGCATAGGAGCGGACCAACGCGGGATCCTCCGAATAACCCTCATAGGCGCGACCCCAGCGCTCGTCCTGCGGCACGGTTAGCGTCGGGCCGAACGCCCATTCGGGCCCTGTCGCGGCGGTTTCCTCGGCGGTCGCCTTGCCGATGCGGCGCATCAGCGCCGGATCGTGCATCGCGCCCAGGCCAATATTGTGCGGGAAGATCGTCGCGCCGATGACATTGCTGTTGCCGTGCACTGCGTCGATGCCGAAGAGCAGCGGGATCGGCGCGTGCTTGCCGCGCGGCTCCATCGCCACCGTGCGGAAGGCGCGGGCAGTCTCGACCCAGGGCATTTGCGGCGAGCGATCGGGCGCGCCCAGCGGCGGTGAGCTGCCTCCCGCGAGGATCGAGCCGAGCGGATATTGGCGCAGTTCCTGGGGCTTGATCGCGCCGATATCGGCCTGGATCATCTGGCCGACCTTCTCCTCCAGCGTCATCTGCGCCATCAGATCGGTGACGAACTTCTCGGTCGCCGGATCGATCAGGCCCTGCGAGCCGGCGGTCGGCCATTTTTCCGGATGCGCTACGGCCGAATCCGACAGCGCTGTCGGCGCATGCTGCGCAAGAGCCGGCGATGCGACGCAGAACATGGTGGTCGACAGCAACAGCTTCAGGCCAGCCCGCATTTCACTCTCCTCTTTTATATCTGTTGGTAGCGATAACAGAAGTTCATCGCGCGAGTCCACGCTCCAGCCAGCGTGCGGCCTGTTCGGGACTTGCCTTGTTACTGTCCCGGTCCACCAGGTAGTTGGCCTCGCGCATCCGGCCAACGTCGATCGCACCGATCAGCGGCTTGAGCGCCGCCTGGAAGCGCAGGTCATTGGCGCGGCGCGGGGCGAGCAGCAGGATCGCGTCATAGCCAGGGATCGCGCCCTTGGGGTCGGCGAGCACCGTCAGCCGGTCCGCCGCGATCCGCCCGTCCGAGGAGAAGGCCGGGATCACGTCCGCCGCGCCGCTGGCGAGCGCGCGGTACATGAAAGTCGGCTGGTAGGGATGCGCGGACCTGAAGCTCAGGCCGTACGCCTTCTTCACCGCCGCCCATTCGGGGCGCTCGAGAAACTCGACATCGGTGGCGAGGTTGAGGCTGCCCGCGATCGGCGCCAGGTCGGCGATGCTGGTGATGCCGCGCTTCTTCGCGTCGTCACCGCGCATCGCGAAGGCATAGGCATTCTCGAAGCCGAGCGAACCGAGCAGCGTCACCTTGTGCCGGTCGCGGGCCCATTGCGCCACGCCGGCGACGATCGCGTCGCGCGGCGGCACGTCGCGGCGCTGCATCTGGTTGGTCCAGATCGTGCCCGAATAATCGACATAGACATCGATATCACCGCCCGAGAGTGCGCTGAACGCCACCGCCGAGCCGAGTCCCTCGCGGTAGCGGACCGTGTAGCCCGCAGCTTCCAGCCGATGCCCGATCAGCCGGGCGAGGATATATTGCTCGGAAAAGCCCTTCGCGCCGATGGTGACCGTGCCGCGCGCCGAGGGCAGCGCCGGGACCAAGGCGACGGCGAGCGCGACCAGCAAGGCGCCGAGGCTTGTCCAGACCAGCACCGGCTTCCGCCTGGCGATGCCGTGCTCGGCCAGCCCGAGCAGCCCGTCCACCGCCAGCGCCAACGCGGCCGCAGCGACGCAACCGGTCAGCACCAGAGACCAGTTCTGCGTCTGCAGCCCCGCAAAGATCAGGTCGCCCAGGCTCGGCTGGCCGACGGTGGTGGAGAGCGTCGCCGCGCCGATCGTCCACACCGCGGCGGTGCGGATGCCGGCCATCAGCACCGGCAGCACCAGCGGCGCCTCGACCAGGTGCAGCTTCTGCCATGCAGTCATCCCCACCCCGTCCGCCGCCTCGATCACCGCGGGATCGATCGTCGCGAGCCCGGTCACTCCGTTCCTGAGGATCGGCAGCAGCGCGTAGAGCGACAGCGCCAGCAGCGACGGCAGGAAGCCGAGCGCGGGCACGCCGAGCCCGGAAAGCGAGAGCAGGATCGGGTAGAAAAGCGCGAGCAGCGCCAGGCTCGGGATCGTCTGCACCAGGCTGGCAAAGCCCAGCGCTATCCGACCCACCACCCGGTTGCGCGCCGAGAATACCGCGAGCGGCAGCGCGATCACCAGGCCGAGCAGCAGCGCGGCGAAGGCGAGCAGCAGATGCTGGGCAAGCAGCTCGGGCACTCGGTCGAGCGCGCTCATTTCTCGAGCGCCGCCAGCCGGTGCGCCTGGTCACGCGGCACCGCGACCAGCGCGTCCGCCGCCGCGCCGCCCTTTCCGGCGAGCAGGTCGCGCGGCGTCGCATCGGCGACGATCCGGCCCTGCTCCATCACCAGCACTCGGTCCGCGAGCAGCAGCGCCTCGGCCATGTCGTGCGTCACCAGGATGGTGGTCAGCCCCATCCGGTCGTGCAGCGCGCGGATCGCCCTGCCCAGGCCGTCGCGCGTCACCGGATCGAGCGCGCCGAACGGCTCGTCCATCAGCAGGATCCCCGGCCCCGTCGCGAGCGCCCGCGCCACGCCCACCCGCTGGCGCTGCCCGCCGGACAGCGCATCGGGCATCCGCGCCGCCATCTCGGGCGAAAGCTCGACGAGCTCGAGCAACTCAGCGACCCGCCTGGCGCTATCCTTCTCGCCTGCCAGCTTCAGCCCGATCGCGACATTCTCGCCGACGCGCATGTGCGGGAACAGTCCGACATTCTGGAAGACATAGCCGATCCGGCGCCGCAGTTCGGGCGCAGGCCCGGCGCCCACCGGCGCGCCGCCGACCAGCACTTCGCCTTCGCTCGGATCGATCAGCCGGTTGACCATCTTGAGCAGCGTCGACTTGCCCGATCCCGAGGCGCCAACCAGCGCGACAAAGCTGCCCGCGGCGACTTCCAGCGACACCCCGTCGACGGCCTTGATGCCCCCCGGCCAGACCTTGCTGACATTTTTGAAGGTAACGGAGCGGCTTTGCTCTGGCATCGCATGCGTTTGTGCGGGATGAAGTCGCAAAGGTCAAAACAGGGAGAGGCCGAATGGCCAAGGCGGCATTCATCACCGGCGGCGGATCGGGCATCGGGCTCGCAGTCGCCAGGAGCCTGGCCGCGGACGGCTGGCTGGTCGGGCTCGCCGATATCAACGCCAAGGCGCTCGCCGAGGCGAAGGCCGCCATTCCCGCAGCCGAGACCTATCAGATGGACGTGCGCGACCGCGATGCCTGGAGGGAGGCGCTTGCCGCCTTTGCGGGCAAGAGCGGCGGCCGGCTCGATTTCCTGTTCAACAATGCCGGCGTCGCCGTGGGCGGCCAGCTCGAGACCATGTCCGACGAGGATGTCGAGCGCGGGCTGTCGATCAACATCAACGGCGCCGTCTATGGCGCGCGCGCCGCGCACGACCTGCTCAAGGCGACTCCGGGTTCGGCGATGATCATCACCAGCTCGGCGGCGGGCATCTCGGGCAATGCCGGCATGTCGGTCTACAGCGCCGGCAAGTTCGCGATGCGCGGCTTTGCCGAATCGCTGAACGCCGAATGGAAGCGCGAGGGCATCTATGTCGGCTCGCTGATGCCGAGCTTCATCGACACGCCCCTGCTCGACCATGTCACCCAGGATTCGAACCGCAACGTGCGCGAATCGGTGCGCGCCGCGGGGCTGGAGATCACCCCGGTCGAGGAAGTGGTGAAGACCGTCCGCCACATGCTCGACATCCGCCGCGACGTGCACACCCGCGTCGGCAAGACCGCGCACCGGCTGTGGTTCATGCAGCGCTGGCTGCCCGGCACGCTGCGCAAGCTCCAGGGCCGGGCGTTCAAATAGTCAGAGCAAGCCCTCGATCGCCTGCGCCATCTGGATGTCGCGGGTGGAGAGGCCGCCGGCATCGTGCGTGGTCAGCAGAATATCGACCTTGTTCCACACGTTCGACCATTCGGGGTGATGATCGGCCTTCTCGGCGATCAGCGCGACGCGGGTCATGAAGCCGAAGGCTTGGTTGAAGTCCTTGAACTCGAAGCGGCGCGTGATCGCATCGCGGTTCGGCTCCCAGGTCCAGGCGGGCAAGGCCGCGAGCGATTCCTCGCGAAGTCCGTCCGTCAACCGCGCCACCATCCCTGCCTCCTTGCCGTAGCTCTGCCACCCGGACTATGCCGGTGGGCATGACCGGGCAAGCCCCAGACGCCGCAGCGATCGAACGCCTCGCCCGCGCCGCACTGGCGCGCATCCCCGCGCCGTTCCAGAACTACCTCGCCGACATCGTGCTGGTGGTCGAGGATTTCGCCGATGACGAGACGCTGGACGCGATGGGCATCGAGGATCCGTTCGACCTGACCGGCCTCTATCGCGGCCGGCCGGTGGGCGAGAAATCGGCCTGGGACGGCGTCTCGATGCCCGACGAGATCCACCTCTATCGCCGGCCGCTGCTCGACGAATGGGTGCACACCGGCGTCAAGCTCGAGGCGCTGATCACCCATGTCGTGGTGCACGAGGTCGGGCATCATTTCGGGCTCTCCGACGACGACATGCACGCGCTGGAGGACAGCGCGGAGTGACCAGCCTGGCCCTGCGCGGCGTCGCGTGCCTGCGCGGCGGACGGCTGCTGTTCGAGGGGCTCGACCTGGCGCTCGCGGCCGGCGAGGCGGCGCTGGTCACCGGCCCGAACGGCGTCGGCAAGTCGAGCCTGATCCGCATCGCCGCCGGGCTGCTCGCGCCGGCTGCCGGCAGCGTGGCCTGCGACGGCGCCCGCGCGCTGATGGCCGAGGCGCCCGCGCTCGATCCCGAGCTGCCGCTCGCCGCCGCCCTGCGCTTCTGGGCGCAGCTGGACGGACGGGGCGAGCGCGTGCCCGACGCGCTCGCCGCGCTCGACCTCGCCCCGCTGGCGCAGGTGCCGGTCCGCATGCTCTCGACCGGCCAGCGCCGCCGCGCCGCGCTGGCGCGAGTGGTGGCAAGCGGCGCCGCGATCTGGCTGCTCGACGAACCGGCAAACGGCCTCGACGCCGCCTCGGTCGCGCGGCTCGAAGTGCTGATCGCCGGGCACCGCTCCGGCGGCGGCATCGCGCTGGTGGCGACGCATCAACCGATTGCCCTCCCCGATGCGCGCACGGTGGCGCTGTGAGCGCCTATGCCGCGATCGTCTGGCGCGAGTTGCGCCGCGCCTGGAGCACCGGTGGCGTGGCGCTGCCTGTCGTGTTCTTCCTGCTCGTCGCGATCCTCTTCCCCTTCGCGGTCGGGCCGGACGGCAGGCTGCTCGCCCGCATCGCGCCGGGGGTGATCTGGGCAGCGGCGCTGCTTGCGGCGCTGCTCCCGGTCGAGCGGCTGGTGACGCCTGATCTCGAGCGCGGGATACTCGACCAGCTCGCAGTGCGTCGGCTACCCGACGCCGGCATCGCCGCCGCCAAGATCGCCGGCCACTGGCTCGGCTTCGCGCCCGCCCTGCTCGCGGCGACGATGATCGCCGCGGGCCTGCTCCAGCTGCCCGGCGAGGCGCTGGCGCCGCTGCTGCTCGCGCTGCTGATCGGCACGCCCGGCCTGGCGGCGCTGGGTGTCGCCACCGCCGCGCTGGTCGCGGGGCTGCGCGGCGCCGGGGCGCTGGCCGGGCTTGTGATGCTGCCCTTCGCGGTGCCGCTGCTGATCTTCGGTGCCACCGCGGGCGAGCCCGGCGCGCTCAAGCTGCTCGGCGCGGTGAGCCTGTTGCTGGTCGCCGGTTGTCCGTTCGTGGCGGGCGCGGCGATGCGGATGGGGCGGAACTAGCGGCTCCTACAACGCAGCGCGCGACGACTCGGCAAAGTCCGCGAAGTTCACGCCAAGGACGCGTTTTCGCGGCGCTTATGTTGACACAGTTCCCGCAAACGCGCGCTATCTCGCAACATTCTTGCGGGCGCGTGATCCTATCTTTCCAACAAGCCAAAGAGCGGCCGGGCGGTGAGGCCGGCTCCGTGAGTGCAGCAGGCGAAATCCTACATTGCAAGCCCTGCCGTTCCCCGGCGAAAGCCGGGGTCCAGGATCACAAGCGAGACGATAGAGAAGCCCTGGGCCTCGGCTTTCGCCGGGAAACAGGAGGGTCACGCCTCGGGCGGCAGCTCGTCGCCATAGATGACCATCGCCGAGCCTTCCGCCAGCGCATCCGCGGCGGCGGCGCGCAGCACGGGATCGTCGTTCGCCACCGGATCGGCGACTTCCATGCCCTTCTCCAGCCGCACCAGCATCCAGCCGGTGCCGAGCGCGACGCCGGCGGCCTTGGCCTGGGCCTCCTCGAAGCTCTCGGCGGAGACATAGATCAGCATCGCATGGCGCCCGCCCGGGCGGCGCCCTTCGACCGTGTCCGCAACCGCGGTCGCCAGGAATACCGAGAGACCCATCAGCCGCGGCTCCACCGCGCGAAGATCGCGGTCGGCAGCTCGAGCCCGCGCGCTTCCTCGCGCACCGCCAGCTCGCCGCATTCCACCTTGCCGCCGAGGTGCCCGACATGCTGGCGCAGCAACTCGCCGATCGCCAGCGCCGACATGCGCACGGCATAGACGGTGAGGAACAGGAAGCGCGAATCCTGGTCGAGCAGCTGGGTGGCCTCGGCGATCAGCCCGGGCAGCCCTTCCTCGAGCTTCCACACTTCGCCGTTCGGCCCGCGGCCCCATTTCGGCGGATCGAGGATGATCCCGTCATAGCGCCGCCCGCGCCGCACCTCGCGCGCGGTGAACTTCGCAGCATCGTCGATCATCCAGCGGATCGGCAGGTCTTCCATGCCCGACAGCGCGGCATTGGCCTTGCCCTCGGCGACCGATTTCTTCGAGGCATCGACATGCGTGACCTTGGCGCCCTTGGCGGCCAGCGCGAGCGAGCCGACGCCCGTGTACCCGAACAGGTTCATGCATTCGGGCGCGTCCATCCCGGCGATCTGCGACCGCATCCAGTGCCAGACCGGCGACATGTCGGGGAAGAAGGCGAGATGGCGAAAGGGCGTGTTCTGCGCGGTGAAGCGCACTTCCTCCCAAGCGAGCGGCCAGCCTTCCTTCGGCACCGGCTTGGTGAAGTTCCAGCGCCCGCCGCCATCCTCGTCCGCGCCGGGCACGAACTCGCCATGCGCGTCCCAGGTCTCGGACGCGGGCGCCCACATCGCCTGGGGCTCGGGGCGAATGAAGCGATATTTGCCGTAGCGCTCGAGCTTGCGGCCATGGCCGCTGTCGACCAGCCCGTAATCGGCCCAGGGCTCGCCGGTGAGAGTGATGAGGTCCATCGAGGTCTCTTAGAGCTCCGCCCCACCGCCGTCATCCCTCCCAATTCCTCTCCCGGAGGGAGAGGGGGACCGCCGGCGCAGCCGGTGGTGGAGAGGGAATGCGGCAGGCGGTGTCGCTTGTGGCAAGCCCCCTCCACCAGCCTGCGGCTGGTCCCCCTCCCCCTCTGGGGGAGGATTTAGGAGCGCGGCTTGGCGATACCGGCGATGTAGTCGCGCACCGCATCGAGCGTGCCCGGCAGCACGTCGTAGCGCTCCTGCCGGTCGAACAGGTCGCCCACCCGCGCGGGCAGCGCCGGGCGCATGCCGGTGGCGCGCTCGACGGCGTCGGCGAACTTGGCCGGGTGCGCGGTCGCCAGCGTCACCACCGGCACATCGGCGGGGAGGTCGGCGCGGCGCGCGGCGGCGAGGCCGATCGCGGTGTGCGGATCGATCACCTGCGCGGCCTCGGCCGAGGCCCAGCGCATCGTCTCGTTCATCTCGTCGGGAGTGATCCGGTCGCTGGCGAAGATCTGCGCGGCGCCCTGCTGCTGGGCATTGGTGAGGCGCATCGCCTTGGTCGATTCGAACCCCGCCATCTGCTCGGCGACGCTGCCGCCGGCGAGATCGGCGAGCAGCCGCTCGAAATTCGAGCTGACCTGGATGTCCATGCTCGGCGCCGCGGTTGGCGTCACGGTGCCCGCCGAATAATCGCCGTTCGACAGCGCGCGGTGGAGGATATCGTTGACGTTGGTGGCCACCACCAGCCGCTCGATCGGCAGCCCCATCTTCGCTGCGACATAGCCGGCGAAGACATCGCCGAAATTGCCCGTCGGCACTGCGAAGGCAACCTTCTGCGCCGGCGCGCCGAGGCGGACCGCAGCGTAGAAATAATAGACCACCTGCGCCATCAGCCGCGCCCAGTTGATCGAGTTGACCGCGCTGAGGCGGAAACGGCCGGAGAAGGCCGCGTCGTTGAACAGCGCCTTCACCATCGCCTGGGCATCGTCGAAGCTGCCTTCGATCGCGATGTTGTGGACGTTGGGCGCCAGCACCGTGGTCATCTGGCGGCGCTGCACGTCGGACACGCGGCCCTTGGGGTGGAGCATGAAGATGTCGACGCCGTGCCGCCCGGCGACTGCGTCGATCGCGGCGCTGCCGGTGTCGCCCGAGGTCGCGCCGACGATGGTCAGCGGCTCGCTGCTGCCGGTCAGGAACTTCTCGAACAGCAGGCCGAGCAGCTGGAGCGCGACGTCCTTGAAGGCCAGCGTCGGGCCGTGGAACAGCTCGAGCAGGAAGTGGCGATGGTCGAGCTGGACCAGCGGCGTCACCGCGGCCTGCGAGAAGCGGCCATAGGCCTGGGTGCACAGGTCGCGCAGCTCCGCTTCGCTCAGGTCCTCGCCGGTGAACGGCGCCATCACGCGCACCGCGGTCTCGACATAGGAGAGGCCCTTCAGCGCTTCGATGTCCTCGCGACTGAAGCTGGGCCAGCTGGTCGGGACGTACAATCCGCCGTCGCTCGCCAGCCCGGCAAGCGTCACGTCACGGAAGCCAAGCAGTGGCGCACTGCCTCGGGTGCTCTGGTATCGCATGAGGGCGGGGCCTAGCGGGCGCGGACCCGCGGGGCAAGAAAGCCGAACTTTAGGCGGCCTTCGGCTTCTGGCGCAGCTTGAGCGCCAGCACGTAGATCACCGCCGCGACGAGCGCGAACAGGAACCACTGCACCGCATAGGAGAGATGATTGTTGGGCACGCTCGACAGGTCGGGCCTGGCGGTCGGCTCCAGCCCGGGCGCCGCGGCTTCCGAGATCAGCATCAGATGCTTGGGCGCGCTGTCGAACAGGCCGGCGAGCAGCGGGCGATGATCGGGGGCGTGGGTGATCGTGCCGGTCACCTTTCCGCCCTTCCAGGCGGGCTGGACCTTGGGATCGGGCGCGACGCCCATGTCGACCAGCAGCACCGGGCCTTCCGCGCCGGTGCTGCACTGGGCAAGGTGGCGATAGCCGTTGGTGCCCTTGACCGAGCGCCCGCCCTGGCTCTGCCAGCCGATCACGCGGAGGCAATAGGCATCGGCGCGGCGGAAGAGATTGTCATCCCCCACCGGCAGGCGCGGAAAGGCCATTTCCGGCTTGCCGAGGTTCGCCGCATAGAGCTGGAGCGCCGCCAGCTTCTCGCCGCGGCGCTGGAGCTGCCAGATGCCGAGCCCGATCATCGCCGCGATGGCGAGGCCGACGACGAGCGTGGGGATCAGGGGAAAGCGCGGCATGGGCCCTCAAAAGCAAAGGGGGAGGCGAGCCCGGCCCGCCTCCCCCGAAAAATGTCGTCCGTCCGCGCTCAGCCGGCGTGGACCGGCGCGCCCCAGCCGCCCCAGACATAGATGGAGGCGAAGAGGAACAGCCACACCACGTCGACGAAGTGCCAGTACCAGGCGGCCGCCTCGAAGCCGAAATGCTGCTTCGGAGTGAAGTCGCCCTTGTAGGCGCGGACCAGGTTCACGATCAGGAAGATCGTGCCGATGATCACGTGGAAGCCGTGGAAACCGGTCGCCATGAAGAAGGCGCCGCCATAGCTCGAGCCGCCGGTCGACGCCGCCGCGAACGGGAACGGCGCCTCGCTATACTCATAGGCCTGGAAGCAGCTGAAGGTCAGGCCCAGGATGATCGTGCACCACAGGCCCTTCTTCAGGCTGTCATTCTCGCCGACGCCGATGAGGCCCCACAGCCCCTTCAGCGCGCCGCCGCGCTCATTGTGGATCAGCGCGTGGTGCGCCCAGGTCACGGTGCAGCCCGAGCAGAGCAGGATCAGCGTGTTGAGCAGCGGGAACTTCCACGCGTCGAGCACTTCCATGCCCTTGGGCGGCCACTGCCCGCCAACCGCCTCGACGTGCGAGGGGAAGAGCGAGAAATCGAACCAGGCCCAGAACCAGCCGACGAAGAACATCACCTCCGAGGCGATGAACAGGATCATGCCGTAGCGCAGGTGGAGCTGCACGATCGGCGTGTGATCGCCGGCATGCGCTTCCTGGATCACCTTGCTCCACCAGCCGAACATCGTGATCGCCACCAGCGCGACGCCGGCGAAGAAGACCAGATAGGCGCTCGGATATTTGTGCATCACCATGATGCCGCCCGAAGCGAGCACCAGCGCCGAAAAGGCGCCGAACAGCGGCCAGATGCTGGGTGGAAGGATGTGGTACTGGTGATTCTTTGCCCCGGCCATCGAACTTCCCTGCTCCTATTTTGCAGCAAGCTTTACGGTGCGAAATCGCATCCCGCAACAATCCTCGCGCGCGCGTGGTTCCGGCTTCAATGCGCCTTGGCCGCCGCCTCCTTCACCGCCGGCGATTCGGCCGGGTAGAAGGTGTAGGACAGTGTGATCTCCTGCACGTCGCGCGCATCGGGATCCTTCAGGATCTCGGGATCGACATAGAAGATCACCGGCATGCGCACCGTCTCGCCCGGCTTCAGCGTCTGCTCGGTGAAGCAGAAGCACTGGATCTTCTTGAAATACTTGCCGACGAACACCGGCGTGACGTTGAAGGTCGCGGTGCCGCTGGTCTCGTGGTCGGCAGTGTTGGTGGCGGTGAAGAACGCCATGTCGCGCCCGCCGATGTCGATCGTGTCGGCGCGGCGCTCGGGCTGGAACTTCCAGGGGATGCCCTTGCCGACATTGGTGTCGAACGCCACCGTCACCTTGCGCTCGCCGACCGCGCCGGGCGCACCGGTGCCGCGGCCGGTGGTGCCGTTGAGGCCGGTCGATTCGCAGAACATCCGGTAGAGCGGCACGGCGGCGAAGCCGAGCCCGGTCATCGAGCACACGCCGATGCCGGCG
This sequence comes from Sphingomonas sp. KR3-1, assembly GCF_040049295.1. Classification (NCBI taxonomy): domain Bacteria; kingdom Pseudomonadati; phylum Pseudomonadota; class Alphaproteobacteria; order Sphingomonadales; family Sphingomonadaceae; genus Sphingomonas; species Sphingomonas sp. KR3-1. Next base: position 2,229,649 of record NZ_JBDZDQ010000001.1, on the reverse strand, counting down.
AGGATCGCCACCCTGAGGTTGCGATCGATGCGGATCATCCCCCGTGGCCCAGCTGGATCTTCACGATCGAGATGGCGAAGACGAGCACGACGAACAGCCCGAGCAGCACCGCCATCACGGTGGCGCGGCTGCGCTGGCGGGCGCGGATCACTTCGGTTTCGTCGGCGGCCGGCGGCGGCGCCTGGATCAAGTCATCGGTCATGCGAACCACCTGTCGACGACAAGCGCGCCGAACACAATGAAGAGATAGAGGATCGAGAATTTGAACAGCCGCTTCTCGGGCGCCATGTTGTCGTCGGGCTCCGAGCGGCGGATCGCCACCTGCACCGCCATGGCGAGGAACAGGCCGGAGAGCACTGCGGCGACAATCCCGTAGATCGGCCCCGCCAGCCCGAGCGGCCAGGGCGCGGCGGCGCAGACGATCATCGGCAGCGTGTAGAGCCCGATCTGGATGCGGGTGGAGCGCTCGCCCGCCACCACCGGCAGCATCGGCACCCCGGCATTGGCGTAATCGGTCTTCACGAACAGCGCGAGCGCCCAGAAATGCGGCGGCGTCCACAGGAAGATCAGCCCGAACAGCAGGATCGGCAGCGTGGTCACGTCGCCCGTCGCCGCCGCCCAGCCGATCATCGGCGGGAAGGCGCCCGCCGCGCCGCCGATCACGATGTTCTGCGGCGTCCGGCGCTTGAGCCAGATCGTGTAGACGAAGACGTAGAACAGGATCGACGCGGCGAGGATCAGCGTCGCGACCAGGTTGATCGCGAAATACATCAGGGCGAGGCTGAAACAGGCCAGCCCGACGCCGAAATGCAGCGCCGACTGCTTGTCCATCCGCCCGGCCGGCAGCGGCCGCTTCTGCGTGCGCTTCATCTTGGCGTCGAGATCGGCCTCGTACCATTGGTTGAGCGCCCCCGCCGCGCCCGCGCCGAGCGCGATGCACAGGATCGCGGTGAAGCCGAGCACCGGGTGGATCGGCACCGGCGCAGCCAGCATACCGCACAGCCCGGTGAAGACGACGAGCGTCATCACCCGCGGCTTGGTCAGCGCCAGGAAATCGCGCCATTCGGCGGGCAGGGTTACGGCGGCTGCGGTGGTGCTCATGATCGTGCAGGGGCTATAGTCGCGCGGGCGCGCCGGGGGAAGTGGACGCTTTGCCACAGGCTCAGGGGCGAGATAGCTTCTGTCCTCGGGGAGGCAGCCCATGCGCGAATTGTTTTTCTACACCCTGCTTGCCGTCTCGGCGGTGTTTGGCTTCGCCTCCATCGTTGGCCTGGTGATTTGGCGAAGCGGCTTCGCCAGCTATTCGATGCGCAGGGATATCGCCCAGATCTGGCAGATGCTGTCGGAGCTGCGCGCCGGCATGCTCGCCGCAATCGGCGCGCTCGCCTTGCCGCTGCTGATCTGGGGCACGGCCAATCTCTTCGTCGGCCTTGATCAGCAGCGCTGGGAGATGGCGGCTACCGGCGGCGGCATGCTCGCAGCCGCCGCCGTGCTGATCGCGCTGCTCTTTCGCAACGCCTGAGGACCGCATGCCGCCCAAACGAAAACGCCCCGGAAGTTTCCTCCCGGGGCGCTTCGTTATTCAGCCTGTCAGGCCCAGCTCAGTGATGCCCGTCCTCGATGACCGGCAGCGTCTCGAACTGGTGGAAAGGCGGCGGGCTGGACAGCGTCCATTCCAGCGTCGTCGCGCCTTCGCCCCACGGGTTGCCCTCAGCCTTCTTGCCGGCGAGCAGCGACATGATGACGTTGACGAAGAAGATCGCCATCGACGAGGCCATGATCATGTAGCCCACGGTCGCGACCATGTTCCAATGCGCATAGGCATCGGGATAATCGGGATAGCGGCGCGGCATGCCCTGCAGGCCGAGGAAGTGCATCGGGAAGAACATCACGTTCACGCCGATGAAGAACACCCAGAAGTGCAGCTGGCCGAGCAGCTCGTTGTACATCCGGCCCGACATCTTCGGGAACCAGTAGTAGAAGCCGGCGAACAGCGAGAACACCGCGCCGAGCGACAGCACATAGTGGAAGTGCGCGACGACGTAATAGGTGTCCTGCATATAGTCGTCGACGCCACCGTTCGCGAGGACGACGCCGGTCACGCCGCCGACGGTGAACATGAAGATGAAGCCGATCGCCCAGACCATCGGAGTCTTGAAGCTGATCGAGCCGCCCCACATCGTGGCGATCCACGAGAAGATCTTCACGCCGGTCGGCACCGCGATCACCATGGTCGCCGCGGTGAAGTACATCTTGATCGTCACCGACATGCCGGTGGTGAACATGTGGTGCGCCCACACGACGAAGCCGACCAGGCCGATCGCGACCATCGCGTACGCCATGCCGAGATAGCCGAACACCGGCTTGCGGCTGAACGTGGCGATGATCTGGCTGACGATGCCGAAGCCCGGCAGGATCATGATGTACACTTCGGGGTGACCGAAGAACCAGAACAGGTGCTGGTAGAGGATCGGATCGCCGCCGTACTGCGGATCGTAGAAGGCGGTGCCGAAGTTGCGGTCGGTCAGCAGCATGGTGATCGCCGCGGCGAGCACCGGCAGCGCCAGCAGCAGCAGGAAGGCAGTGATCAGCACCGACCACACGAACAGCGGCATCTTGTGCAGGGTCATGCCCGGGGCGCGCATGTTGAAGATGGTGGTGATGAAGTTGATCGCGCCCAGGATCGAGCTGGCGCCGGCCAAGTGGAGCGACAGGATCGCCATGTCGACCGACGGTCCGGGCTCGCCATAGGTGGAGAGCGGGGCATAGACCGTCCAGCCCGTGCCCGCGCCGATGCCGACGAACGGCGAGGCGAGGAGCAGCAGGAAGGCCGGGATCAGCAGCCAGAACGAGATGTTGTTCATCCGCGGGAACGCCATGTCCGGCGCACCGATCATGATCGGCACGAACCAGTTGCCGAAGCCGCCGATCATCGCCGGCATGACCATGAAGAACACCATGATCAGGCCGTGCGCGGTGATCAGCACGTTCCAGAAGTGCATCGCGTCGTCGAAGCTATGCTCGCCGCCGTGCAGCATGCCCAGCCAGGTCGGCAGATACTGGATCCCCGGATGCATCAGCTCGGCGCGCATCAGGCCCGAGATGCCGCCGCCGATGATGCCGGCGACGATCGCGAAGATCAGGTAGAGGGTGCCGATGTCCTTGTGGTTCGTCGACATGAACCAGCGGGCGAAGAAGCCCGGCTTGTGATCGGCATCGTGATGATCATGGGCATGATCGTGATCATGCGCTTGGAGGGCGATATCGGTCATTTCAGTGGCCCGTGCTCTTGCCGGCAGCGGCATTGTTGATCGCGGCGACCTCGTCGGCCGGCGCGGAGTCGTTGGTGGCGGCCGGCGCAGCGCTGTTGCCCTCGGCGGCGGCCGGAGCGGCGGCTGCCGCGCTCGGCATCGTGCCGCCCTTCGACTTCACCCACACGGCGAACTCGGCCGGCGACACGGCTTCCACCGCGATCGGCATATAGGCGTGGCGCGCGCCGCACAGTTCGGAGCACTGGCCGAAATAGAGGCCCGGCTTCTCGATGACGAAGCTGGTCTCGTTGAGCTTGCCCGGCACCGCGTCGAGCTTGATCCAGAAGGCGGGGACCGCCCAGCTGTGGATCACGTCCTGCGCGGTGGTGATCAGGCGGATCGGCACGCCGACCGGCAGCACGACGCGCGTGTCGGTCGCGAGCAGGCGCGGGCCGTCGGCATCGGTGCGGTAGCGCTGGCCGGCCGGGACCTGGCTCTGCTCCTTGAGCATGTTGGCGGTCAGCTGGATGCCGCCATTGTCCGGATATTCGTAGCTCCAGAACCACTGGTTGCCGATCGCCTTCAGCGTGATGGCATCCTTGGGCGCCGGCTTGAACTGCGCGGCGAGCAGCTGGATCGAGGGGACCGCGATCGCGACCAGGATCAGCACCGGCACCAGCGTCCACACCACTTCGATCGCGGTGTTGTGGCTGGTCTTGGACGGCACCGGATTGGCGGCGCGGCGATAGCGGAAGATCACCCAGAGCAGCAGGATCAGCACGAACACCGAGATCGCGGTGATCAGCGGCACCAGGATCATGTTGTGGAACTTGTGCGCCTCGCGCCCATTCGGCGTCACCTGCGGCTGCAGCCACCACGCATCGGCGGTCGGCTGGCCGATGCCGGGCGCCGCCTTGGTCAACGGCTTGCCCGTGGCATCGAGCGTGGGATCGGCGACTGCCGGCGTCGCGGCCGGCGCCGGAGCGGCGCTAGTGGCGGCAGGCGCCGCAATGTTCGCTGGCTCCTGGGCCGAAGCGGGCGTGGCGAACGCCATCCCCGCCGCCAGGAGGATCGAAGTCAACCCAAGCATGCGCATCGTCTATCTTCACCCTGTTCCGCAAGAGCCCCGGGCTGGGAAAGGATTACCCCCAGTGCAACTGGCGTATACGAGCCGTGCATCCATTCTCAACCCTTTTTGATCGCCCGTTGCGGCGGCTGGGAGCTGGTCCTAAGGGAAATCCAAGTCCCGGCGATGATTGGAGCGAGCATTGGAAGGCAACGCAGTTCTGGATGAGTTTCGTGCTGCAGGTGCGTTGCTCGAAGGCCATTTTATTCTCTCTTCGGGCCTGCGCTCTCCTATCTTCCTGCAAAAGATGCGAATCTTTGAGGACCCTGCCCGCACCGAGCGTGTGTGCAGTGCACTAGGAAAGCTGATCCGCGAGTCGTTCGGGGAGGTCGACATGGTGGTGTCGCCGGCAATCGGCGGGATCATTCCGGGTTATGAAACGGCGCGCGCGCTCGGCTGCAAGGCCGTGTTCGTCGAGCGCGAGGAGGGCGAATTCCAGCTGCGCCGCGGCTTCGAGATCCCCGAAGGCGCCCGCATCGTGATGGTCGAGGACATCGTCACCACCGGGCTTTCGTCGCGCGAATGCATCGCCGCGATCCGCAAGCATCCGGGCAACCTGCTCGGCGCGGCCTGCATCGTCGATCGCTCGAACGGCACGGCGGACGTCGGCGTGCCGCTCGTCTCGCTGCTCAAGATGGACGTGCCCGCCTATCCGGCCGACCAGCTGCCCCCCGAGCTCGCCGCGATCCCCGCGATCAAGCCGGGCAGCCGGGCGATCACGGCATAAGGAGGCGCCAAAGGTGACCGGCAAGCTCCGCCTCGGGGTCAACATCGATCACGTCGCCACCGTGCGCAACGCGCGCGGCTCGGGCTATCCCGATCCGGTGCGCGCCGCGCTGCGCGCAGTCGAGGCGGGTGCCGACGGCATCACCGCGCATCTGCGCGAGGATCGCCGCCACATCACCGACGACGACATCGCCCGGCTGGTCGACCAATTGACCGTCCCGCTCAACCTCGAGATGGCGGCGACGCAGGAAATGCTGGCGATCGCGCTCCGGCACCGCCCGCACGCGGTGTGCATCGTCCCCGAGAAGCGCGAGGAGCGCACCACCGAGGGCGGGCTCGACGCCGCCGGGCTGCATAACCACCTCGCGCCGATGGTCGAGCAGCTGCGCGCCAATGGCAGCCGCGTGTCGCTGTTCATCGAGCCCGACGCGCGCCAGATCGACGCGGCGCTGCGCCTCGGCGCGCCCGTCGTCGAGCTCCACACCGGGCGCTATTGCGAGCTGGCCGAGGGCGAACGCGAGGCCGAGCTGCGCCGCATCGCCGACGCCGCCGCGCTGGCGGTGAAGGCCGGGCTCGAGCCGCATGCCGGGCATGGCCTGACCTTCGACAATGTCATTCCGATCGCGGCGATCCCGCAGATCATGGAGTTGAACATCGGCCATTTCCTGATCGGCGAGGCGATCTTCGACGGCCTCGCCCCAGTGATCCAGCGCATGCGCGCGCTGATGGACGCGGCACGGTGATGGGCGCGTTCGATCCTCCCCGGCACGGGGAGGGGGACCGCCAGCGTAGCTGGTGGTGGAGGGGGCTCTTCACCTCGGCTTCGCACGCGGCGCCCCCCCTCCACCATTCGCCGCGCGAATGGTCCCCCTCCCCGTGCCGGGGAGGATCTTTGTCATGATCCTCGGCCTCGGCTCCGACCTCTGCAATATCGATCGGATCCAGAACTCGCTGGACCGTTTCGGGACACGCTTCGAGCAGCGCGTGTTCACCGATCTCGAGCTCGCCAAGGCCCGGCGCCGCCCGCACAATTATGCCGCCACGCTCGCCAAGCGCTTCGCCGCCAAGGAAGCCTTCTCCAAGGCGGTGGGAACCGGGTTCAGGCGCGGCGTGTTCATGAAGGACATCGGCGTCGTCAATGCGCCGTCCGGGGCACCTACTCTGGCACTCACCGGCGGCGCGAAGGCGAGGCTTGACGCCATCACCCCCGCGGGTCACGTCGCGAAGGTGCATCTGACGCTGACGGACGATCTTCCCTGGGCGTTCGCCATGGTGATGATCGAGGCGGTGAAGGAAGATTGATGGCGGCGGACGAGTTGGCACTCGGACACGAAACCTACGAGGAGTCGACGGACCGCCCGCGCACCGACTGGTGGGCGGAGGCGCGCGGCATCCTGTGGCTCGTGGTCGCGGTGCTCGGCTTCCACAGCCTGATCGCCAAGCCCTTCTTCATCCCCAGCGAATCGATGCTGCCCGGGCTGCAGGTCGGCGATCGGCTGGTCGTCACCAAATATCCCTATGGCTATAGCTGGGTCACGCCCACCTTCCACGTGCTGCCGCATCTGCAGGGCCGCATCCTTGGCCGCCTGCCCGAGCGCGGCGACGTGGTAATCGTCACCCCGCCGGGCACCAACACCGACTATATCAAGCGCGTGATCGGCCTGCCCGGCGATACGATCGGCGTGCGCGGCGGCATCGTCTATCTGAACGGCAAGGCGATCCCGCGCCGCGCGATGGAGGACCGCTACATCCCGGTCGACGCCAATACCCGCTGCGACGCCGACCATTATCCCGATGCGCTCGTCACCCGCGACGGCAAGCAATATTGCCGCCTGCCGATCTTCCGCGAGACGCTGCCCAACGGCCGCTCCTACGATACGATCGACCTCGGCTTCCGCCCCGGGCGCGGCGACAATTATCCCGAGATCCGCGTGCCCAGGGACCGCGTGTTCCTGATGGGCGACAATCGCGACAATTCGGCCGACAGCCGCTTCCCGCTCAGCCAGAACGGGCTCGGCGGCCCGGTGCCCTGGGAGAATATCGGCGGGCGCGCCGAGTTCATCACCTTCAGCCTCGACGGCAGCGCGAGCTGGAACCCGCTGACCTGGCCGCGCTCCTTCCGCCCCGGCCGCGCCGGCACCTCGCTCCATCCAGCACGGGACAGCCAATGAGCGATCCGCTCGCCTCCGACAATGTCCATGTCGTCCAGGAGCCCGGCCCCAACGAGCTGCGCGATCCCGTGGTGCGCGCCGAGCTGAAAAAGGCGAGCGTCTGGTTCGGCATGGCGATCGCGGTGGCGCTCGTCGTCCTGCTGATCCAGCCGCTGCTGATCATCTTCGGCGGGCTCGTCTTCGCCTCGATGCTCGATGGCGGCGCGCGCCTGCTCGGGCGGATCCTGCCGATCCCGCGGACGATCCGGATCGTCATAGTCATTCTGCTGGTGATCGCCTTCTTCGGCGGCATCTTCTACCTGACCGGCGTGCAGATCTCCGCCCAGGCCGAGCAGCTGCGCACCACGCTCGAGGTCCAGGCCAACAAGGTCGCGCAATGGGTCTCCGATCTCGGGCTGATGCCCGGCCGATCGGACCTGGCCGGGCTCGTCCAGCAGGCAGTGGGCAGCGTCGGCAAGCTCACCTCTGCGGTGGGATCGGTGTTCGGCGCGGTCTCGTCGCTGCTGATGATCGTCATCATCGGGCTGTTCGTGGCGCTCGAGCCGCGCATCTACGAGCGCGGGCTGCAATGGATGATCCCGCGCGATGCGCGCGACCAGTTCGCCGTCACCATCGGCCGGATGGCGACGACGATGCGCCGCCTGCTCGCCGGCCGCCTGTTCGGCATGCTCTTCGAAGGCGTGGTCACCGCCTTCTTCCTGTGGCTGGTCGGCGTGCCGATGGCGCTGCTACTGGGCATCATCACCGGCGTGCTCGCCTTCATCCCCAATATCGGCGCCTTCATCTCGGGCGTGATGATGGTCACCGTCGGCTTCAGCGCGGGCAACGACACCGGCATCTGGGCGATCATCATCTATTTCGCCGTGCAGAATTTCGACGGCTATGTCGTGATCCCGATGGTCGCGAGGCGGACGGTGGACATGCCGCCAGCGCTCACGCTCTCCTCGCAGATCCTCGCCTCCACGCTGTTCGGCGTGCTCGGGCTGGCGCTTGCCGATCCGATCGTGGCGATGATCAAGGTCGCGCTGGAGAGCGAGGCCGAGCGCGCCGCCCGTGCCTCCACCGAGCCGAGCCCGCGGCTGAGCTGGCGCATCCGCCACCGCAAGACCCACGAGGATGTCGACATCGTCCCCGTCGAGATGCCGCCCGGCGCCCAGCCATGATCCTCTACGACTATTTCCGCTCCTCGGCCGCCTATCGGGTGCGCATCGCGCTCAACCTGAAGGGCCTCGCCTATGAACGGCGCGACGTGATGCTGCTCGAGAACCAGCAGCGCTCGCCAGAGCATCTCGCCCGCAACCCGCAGGGCCTGGTGCCCGCGCTCGACACCGGCGAGGGAGTGCTTACCCAGAGCCTCGCGATCGTCGAATGGCTCGATTCGCGCTATCCCGAGCCGCGGCTGATCCCGACCGACGCGCACGCCCGCGCCGCCGCGATCGCCCGCGCGCTGGTCGTCGCAGCGGACATCCATCCGCTCAACAACCTGCGCGTGATGCGCCGCCTCAAGGACATGGGCGTCGACGAGGCCGGGCGGAACGACTGGACGCACCACTGGATCGCGGAAGGCTTTGCCGCGTTGGAGGCGATGGCCGGGGATGCTCCCTTCCTCGGCGGCGATGCCCCCGGCATCGCAGACCTCTTCCTGGTGCCCCAGATGTACAACGCCCGCCGTTTCGACACCCCGCTCGACGCCTATCCGCGGCTGGTCGCGATCGACGCCGCCTGCACCGCGCTGCCCGCCTTCGCCGCCGCCCATCCAGACGCCGTGGCGCCCAAGTGAGGCTGCCCCTTCTAAGCCCCTCCCCTTCAGGGGAGGGGTTGGGGTGGGGGCTGTCCGCGAGCTTCGGTCTTGGTGAGACTCTCGCCCCACCCCAAACCCCTCCGCTGAAGGGGAGGGGCCTTATTTGGGCGGCCGCCATCCTGCTTCCTCTTCCCGCCTTCGCGCAGGATCAGGACGGCCAGCGCGACCCCAACGAGATCGTCGTCACCGGCCGCGGGCTCGAGGCACCGCCCGGAGATGCGGCCTATGACGTGGTGACGATCGACCGCGACCGCATTGCCGGCACCGCCAGCGGCCGGCTGGAAGACGCGCTGCGCGATGCAGCCGGGCTCGCCCAGTTCCGCCGCTCCGATTCGCGCTCGGCCCATCCCACCTCGCAGGGGATCACGCTGCGCGGGCTCGGCGGCAATGCCTCGAGCCGCGCGCTGCTGCTGCTCGACGGCGTGCCCCAGGCCGATCCGTTCGGCGGCTGGGTCGCCTTCCCCGCCTATCTCCCCGCCCGCCTCGCCGGAGCCCGGATCACTCGCGGCGGCGGCAGCGGCTATGCCGGGCCGGGCGCGCTCGCCGGCACGATCGAGCTGGAGAGCGGCAGCCCGGCGCAGCTCGGCAGCCTCGCCCTCGACGCGCTCTATGGCAGCCGCGACAGCGTCGACCTGTCCGGCGTCGGCGCCGCCACTCTCGGCCGCGGCTTCGTCACCCTGGCCGGCCAATATGCGCGCGGAGACGGCTTCACCCCGATCGTCGCGGGCGACCGCGGCCCCGTCGATCGCCCCGCGCCCTACGAACAGGCCGCCGTCGCGCTGCGCGCCGTCACCGATCTCGGCGGCAACACCGAGCTCCAGGCCAATCTCTCCGCCTTCACCGATCACCGCGACCGCGGCGTCGACTTCACCCGGGTGAAGAGCGAAGGCGCCGATGCGAGCCTGCGCCTGGTCGGCCGCAGCGCCTGGGGCTGGTCGGCGCTCGCCTATCTGCAGACGCGCGGCTTCGCCTCGGGCTTCGCCAGCATCAACGATACGCGCACCACCGTCACCCCGACGCTCAACCAGTACGCCGTGCCCGCCACCGGCATCGGCGCGCGGCTCGAGATCGCGCCGCCCATCGGCGGCGGCGTTACGCTGCGCCTGGGCAGCGACCTGCGCCGCGTCTCAGGCCGCACCGAGGAGCTGTTCACCTATGTCGCCGGCGCCCCGACCCGCCGCCGCGTCGCCGGCGGCGAGAGCCTGACGCTCGGCGGGTTCGCCGATGCCAGCTACGAGAGCGGCCCGCTGACGCTCAGTGCCGGCGGCCGGCTCGACCATTGGGACATCACCAACGGCGCGCTGCTCGAGGCCCCGCTCGCCGGTGGCGCGACGCTGACCGACAGCCGCTTCCCCGACCGCCACGGCTGGGAAGCCACCGGCCGCGCCGGCGCCGCCTACCGGCTTGGCACGGTGACGCTGCGCACCGCGGCCTATCGCGGCTGGCGCCTGCCGACGCTCAACGAGCTCTACCGTCCCTTCCGCGTCGGCGCCGACGCCACCGCCGCCAACGCCGCGCTCGATCCCGAGCGATTGAGCGGCGCCGAGATCGGCGCGGACTGGCGCCCAACCCCGAGCCTCACCTTTCGCGCCACCGGCTATTGGAACCGGCTGACCGATGCGATCGTCAACGTCACGATCGCACAGGGGCCGGGCACCTTCCCCGGCGTCGGCGTGGTCTCGGCGGCGGGATTCTATCGCCAGCGCCAGAATATCGACGCGGTGACCGCCAAGGGTGTCGAGTTCGACAGCCGTTGGACCGCGGGCGACCTCAGCCTCGCTGCGTCCTACGCCTTTACCGATTCGCGCGTCTCCGCGTCGGGCGCGGCCGCGTCGCTCGACGGCCTGCGCCCGGCCCAGACCGCCAGGCACCAGGCCAGCGCGACGCTCGGCTGGGCGCACGCCGATGCCGGCGCCTCGCTCACCGCGCGCTATGCCGGGCCGCAATTCGAGGACGACCAGAATATGCGGACCTTGAAGGGCGCCTTCACGCTCGACGCCACCGCTGCGCTGCCGATCACCCGCGGCCTGGCGCTGCAGGCCCGGGCGGAGAATATCTTCGATGCCGAAGTGCAGGCAGGAGTCAGCGGCCCCGGCGTGATCGAGCGCGCGATGCCGCGGACGCTGTGGCTGGGGGCGAGGTTGCGGCTCTAGATCGTCATCCGGCTATTGGCGATGGGTACTGACCACCCGGTCGAACAGCGCGAGATATTCCGCGATCGGATCGCCCGCCGCCGCCACCGGCGCGGGCCGCACCGCGTCCGGTGCCAGCCACTGGTCGAGCGCGGCGACCAGCCCGTCGGCATCCTCGCGGCCGATCACCGTCCCCAGTTCGGGGGCGTGGACGATCTCGCGCACCGCCACGCTCGATTCGGTCGAGACCACCGGCGTCCCTACCGACAGCGCCTCGCGCAGCACGCCGGGCACGCCTTCATAGTCCGAGGTCAGCACCGCCACCGCGGCGGCGCGCAATGCCGGCAGCGGATCGCCGGCATGGCCGGGCATCGTCACGCGCGCGCCGAGTCCGAGCGCCGCGACCTGCGCCTCGAGCGCGCCGCGCGCGCTGCCCTCGCCGAGCAGCAGCAGCTTGATCTCCGGGTCGGCCAGCCGCGGCAGCGCCGCCAGCAGCCGGTCCCAGCGCTTCTGCGGCTCGAGCCGGCCGACGCCGATCAGGTAGCGCCCGTCGGGCACCGCCACCGGCGCCGCGCCGGCGATCGCCGCGGCGGGCGGATTGGCGATCACGCTGACCCGCTCGGCCGGCATGCCCATCTCGGCCACTGCCTCGGCCGCCATCGCCGGCGTCATCGCGACGACCTGGTCGAGGAACCACGGATGCAGCCGCAGCCAGCGCCGGTAGCGCCAGGCCGCGCCCGGCGAGAGCTCGGGGCGGACCAGCGCGTTGGAGACCTTGGCAACGATCGGCGGGCAGTTCCTCCCCAGCCGCAACCGCGTCACCGCCGCCACGCCGCTATAATGATTGCCCGCGCAGAAGATCAGATCAGGGCGCACCTCGCGCATCTGCGTCGCGAGGCCGAGCAGCGCCGAATAACGCGCATCGCCGAGCTCGATCAGTTCGATCCCCTCTGGGATCTCGGCAGCCAGCGGCCCCTCGCGGCTGCCCAGCACCAGCGTCACGCGCCGCCCTCCGCCCAGCCATCCGGCGGCCATGCGCAGCATCGCGCGCTCCACCCCACCGCCCTGCAGACGCTGGGCATAGGTGAGGATGTGTTGTGCGGTTTTGATATGGGTGCGGTGCAACATAGGCCTTGCGGATTGCCACTCTTAAGCCCAAATCGCCCCCGCAATAAACCGCATTCTGCTGCCACCAGCCATTTTCGCGTTGGCGTGATCTGGGGGGCTGACCGCCGCAAGACGCAGGTAAAGTGCTGAATCTGCCCGAATCTCCGGGCCGCGGAAACTGAATCAGTGAACGAACCAAGTCTGGAGGCTTCGGTGAACACGAGCGTTGTCGAAGCCGTCCCCCTGCCGGGCGCGCCCGACCTTGCGGGTCTCGAACCCGTCGAGAAGATCAAGCGCCGCTGGCCGGCGATCGTCGGCGGTGCGCTGACCCTGCTGATGATCGTGGCGCTCGGCCGCGAGCTGTTCGGCTCGGGGCTTGCCGGCCTGTACCGCAACGTGCCGACCAACCCGCTCTTCTACATCGTCTTCGCGCTCTATTATGTCGGCCCGCCGACCTTCGACTATGTCATCTTCAAGCGCCTGTGGCACATCCCGCTCGCCGGGCTGGCCGCGCTCCACAAGAAGCGCATCTCGAACGAAGTGCTGTTCGGCTATTCGGGCGAGGCCTATTTCTATGCCTGGGCGCGCCAGCGCACCCAGATGGTCGCCGCTCCGTTCGGCGCGGTGAAGGACGTGATGATCCTCTCGGCGATCGCCGGCAACGCGATCACGCTGATCATGATGCTCGTCGGCCTGCCGCTCTATCTCGGGCTGGTGCCGCCGCACTACAAGCTGGCGGTGATCGGCTCGGTCGGCGTGCTGGTGCTGATGTCGGTGCCGTTCCTGATCTTCTCGAAGCGCGTCTTCTCGCTGCCGCGGCGCGAGCTGTGGTGGGTGTTCCTGGTCCACTGCGTCCGCATCGTCACCGGCTCGCTGCTCGTCTCGATCGCCTGGCACCTGGCGATGCCGGGCGTCTCGATCGGCGTGTGGCTGATGATGGCCGCGGGCCGCCTGCTTGTCTGGCGCCTGCCGCTGGTGCCGAGCAAGGAAGCCGCCTTCGCCGCGATCACCGGGGTGGTGATCGGCCAGGGCTCGGCGATGTCCGAGCTGATGGCGCTGATCGCCGGCCTCACTCTTCTCACCCACGTCGCGCTGATTGGGGTCTTCAGCGTCCAGGCCCTGCTCACGAGGAACAAGCAGCCATGATCCGTCCGCTCATCATCGGCACCGCCGCCGCGCTCGCCTTCGTGGCGAACCCCGCCGCCGCCCAGCAGGATCCCGTCGACGGCAATTGCGCCACCCGCGCCGGCGTGTCGCTCTATGTCAACGTCACCGGGCTCAAGGACCGGATCGGCCGGCTGAAGCTCGAACTCTATCCGCCCAACGAGCAGGACTTCCTGCGCGACGACACCTCGCTCAAGCGCGAGAACAAGCCGTTCCGCCGGATCTGGGCGACCGTGCCCGCCTCCGGCCCGGTGCGCCTGTGCATCCGCGCACCCAGCCCCGGCACCTGGGCGGTGCTGTTCACGCATGACCGCGACGGCAAGAACAAGTTCAACTTCTGGGAGGACGGCGCCGGCTTCCCGAGCAACCAGAAGCTCGGCCGCAGCCGGCCCAAGGTGCGCCAGGCGCTGGTCAATGTCGGCCCGGGTGGTGGACAGATCACGATCAAGGCCCAATATCTGCGCGGCCTGGGCGGCTTCGGGCCGCTCGAGGACTGAGGGGAGCGCGCGCCATGCGCATCGTCGACGTCAACGAGTTCTACTCGCCCACCGGCGGCGGGGTGCGCACCTATCTCGATCGCAAGATGGGGATCATGGCCGATATGGGCCATGAGCTGACCGTGATCGCCCCCGCGCTCGAGACGAGCGTGGAGGAGCGGCCGGGTGGCGGCCGGATCATCTGGCTCAAGGCGCCGCCGCTGATCCTCGATCGCAACTACGGCATCTTCGTGCTCGACGAGCCGATCTGGGCGCTGCTCGACGAGCTCAAGCCCGACATCGTCGAGACCAGCTCGCCCTGGCGCCCGGCCTGGACAGTGGCGCAGTGGCAGGGAGACGCCGTGAAGGTGTTCTTCGCGCATGGCGACCAGATCGGCGCCTATCCGCAGCGCTGGCTCGACAGCGTCGCGACGCCGATCCAGGTCGAGCAGGCGTTCGACTGGTACACGCGCTACATGAACCGCTTCCTGCGGCATTACGACGCTTTCGTCACCAACGGGCCGGCGCTCGCCAAGCGCTTCCGCCGCCGCGGCATGCATGTCGATGCGTCGATGCCGCTGGGCATCGAGCGGCAATGGTTCTCGCCCGAACTGCGCGACGAGAAGCTGCGCGTGGCGCTGCTGGCGCAGCTCGGCCTGCCGCCCGAGGGGCATCTGCTGCTCGGCCTGGGGCGGCATCACAAGGAAAAGCGCTGGCCGCTGGTGATCGACGCGGTCGAGGCGGCGGCGAACGACCTGCCCGTCGGCCTGATGCTGATCGGCGACGGGCCGCAGCGCCGCCAGCTCGAGCAGCGCATCGCCGGCAGCCCGCACATCAAGATCTTCCGGCCCGTCTATGACCGGGTCCGCTTCTCGCGGATCATGGCGAGCTGCGATGCGCTGATCCACGGCTCCGATGCCGAGCCGTTCGGACTGGTCGCCTCCGAAGCGCTCGCCTCGGGCCTGCCGCTGATCGGGCCCGACGAGGGCGGGTTCGCCGAGATCGCCGATCCGCTGTTCGCCGAGACCTATCGCGCGCGCGACGCCTATTCGGCGGCCGACGCGATCCGCCGCATGTTCACCCGCGAGCCGACCCTGCTGCGCAACGCCGCCCGCGTCGCCGCGGGCAAGGTCCGCAGCGACGCCGATCACGCCGCCGAGCTGATGGCCTATTATGAGGGCTTGCTGGAAGCCAAGCGCGGCGGCGCGGCATTGCGGGCCGCCGGCAGCTCGTAGACCGAGATGAGCAGGTCGCCGAGCGGCCAGCGCCCGCGCAGGCGATAGCCCATCGCTGCCATCCGCTGCACCGCCAGTCGGTGCGCGGCCATGCGCTCGCCGAAATAGGTCGGGCGCATCACCACGATCTCCGGCCGCTGCGCGAAGATGCGGTTGATCTCCTCGAGCTGGTCGACCCCCAGCGCCCCATTCTCGCGCTCGCGCGACAAGTGGCTGGGGAAGATCCACGGCGTCAGCGCGCAGCGCTGGGTGTAGCTGTAGAGGATCGCATTACCCGAATAGATGTACATGCAGCCGCTGCCATGGCCGATGCCGTCGGCCAGCGCCTCGAGCTGGTCGGCATTGCCGCGGTGCCACTTGGCGCTCCACGCGGTATATTCGCCGCCGAAACAGGCCGCGAGCAGCATCGCCGGGGCCAGCCATTTCCGGCCGAACGCAGTGCCGCCGAGATAGCCGGCGCAGCACAGGCTGGCGGGCACCAGCACCGGCAGCGCATAGTGGTTGAACCAGCTGCCGAAAACGAGCAGCCCGATCACCGCGGCGATCAGCCAGCCGAACAGCAGCGCGCGCACCGGATGCTCGCTCTCGTCCTTCACCGGCACGTGGCGCGACAGGCCGGAGACGATCAGCAGCACGCCGAGGATGAGCGCGATCTTCAGGAAGGCGCGCAGCAGCACCGCGGGCGGATCGCTCAGCCGATCGACGATCGAGCCGAAATTGGCATAGAACCAGGCATCGCCGTGCCCGATCAGGATGAAGGTCGCCCAGGCGATGAAGGTCGGCAGCCACACCGCCGAAGCCCACAGGCAGCCGCGTCGGATCACATGCGCCATGCTGGTGCCGAGCTTGATCTCGCGCCACATCAGCCACAGGCCGAGGAACATCGCCTCGAACACCACCGAATATTTCACCTGCATCGCCACGCCGACGATCAGCATCGCGAGCGTGCCGCGATGGATCCGGCGGCGGTCGCCGCTCTCGTCCCCGGGCCTGGGCACGACGAGCAGGAAGGCCCAGGCCATCAGCAGGTTGTAGAACACCGGCGCCTGGCCGCCCTGGCCATCGGCGAAGTTGATCATGAAGAGATAGAGCAGCGCCGAGACCAGGGAGCCGCTTCCCCAGCCCGCCTTTTCGGCGAGCCGCGCGATCAGCAGCGCGGTGCCGACCACCGCGGCGAGCGCCATCGCCTGGTACACCCAGATCCCCGCCGGCACGCCGAATGCTGCGGGCAGCAGGTAGATCAGGAACAGCCCCACGGGCTTGCGGTCCCACACGTCGACGAACGGCACCGCGCCGTGCAGCATCTGCTGCGCGGTGACGAAGTAGAACTCCTCATCGACATGGACGACGGGATTGCCAAAGGTCAGCGCACGCACCGCAATCGCGGCGAACAGCAGGATCGACCAGCGCGGCAGCGCGGCGATCGTCGCGGTAAGGTCGGTCAGGCGAGTCGTCCGGCTCCCCAGCACTTCGGACTTGCTTGCCATCAGGAGCGCGAAGCCCCGGGCGGAAGGTGATGCGGCATCTGGTTGGTTACGGCCTTGTTGCGTGCGACTGGACGCGTGCTTAGCGTCCGCCGCGCATGCTGTCACGAACTCGACACGAGCGGGCGGCAAGCCTTGCGGTGAAATAGCTTGGGAACGCTTCAAAATGACACTGCGCCTCGATCGCCGCTCGCTCCTGCTCACCGGTACGCTGGGCCTTGGCGCGCTCGCCATTCCGGGTTTCGCCTTAGCCCAGGCGCTGGCCCGCGGCTTCACCCATTCGGTCGCCAGCGGCGAGCCGGGGCCGGACACGATGCTGCTGTGGACGCGCTACGTCCCGGCCAGCGGCGGCCCGGTGAAGGTGAAGGCCGAGATCTCGAGGACGGCGGATTTCGCGAAGATCGTCTCGGGCGGCGAGCAGATCACCGGGCCATGGCGCGATCACACCGTCAAGATCACCGTCGAGAATCTCGAGCCGGGCACGCGCTATTTCTATCGCTTCGTGGCGCCCGACGGCAGCTTCTCGCCCACCGGCCAGACCAGGACGCTGCCGAGCGGCAACACCGCCCGGTTCGGCATCGCGATCTTCTCCTGCTCGAACATGCCCTATGGCTATTTCAACGCCTATGGCCATGCCGCGACGCGCCCGGACATCGACCTGTGGGTCCATCTCGGCGACTATCTCTACGAATATGCCAAGGGCGGCTATGCGCCCGCCGGCGGCGCGGTCGATGGTCGCTGGCCCGAGCCGGCGACCGAGATGATCCACCTGGCGGACTACCGCCTGCGCTATGGCAGCTATCGCAGCGACCCGGACCTGCAGGAGCTGCACCGATTGAAGCCAATGCTCATCCAGATGGACGATCACGAATCGGCCAACAACAGCCGCGAGATGAGCGCGCAGAACAACCAGCCGGGCGAGGCCGACTGGAACGACCGCAAGGCGGCCGCGCTCCAGGCCTTCAAGGAATGGATGCCGGTCTCCGAAACACCGTGGGGCAGCTACGACATCGGCGGCCTCGCCACGCTGTTCCGCACCGAGAGCCGCCTCCTCTATCGCAGCGACGAGCCCGAGCTCGGCCCGCTGCTCAAGTCAGCCGATGCGCAAAAGGCGCTGATCGCGTTCCGCGACGGCGAGCTCCAGGATCCGGCGCGCACGATGCTAGGCACCGAGCAGGAGGCGTGGCTCGGCCATGCGCTCAGGAAGTCGGTGCGCGCAGGCCAGAAGTGGCAGGTGGTCGGCTTCGGCACGATCATGGGCAAGCAGCGCATGCCCGAGCAGGCGCTCGACTGGATCAAGCCCGATGCGCTGCCCAACGCCCAGGCCTATGTCCGCGCCGGGGTGATGGCGAGCAAGCTCGGCATCCCGGCGGACCTCGACAATTGGGGCGGCTTCCCGGCGGCGCGTGCGCGCTTCCTCAAGTCCGCCCAGGCGGCGGGCGCCAACCTGCTCGTGCTCTGCGGCGACAGCCACAATGCTTGGGCGTTCGACCTGGGCCAGGACGGCAAGCCCGCCGGCGTCGAGTTCGCCGGGCACAGCGTCACCTCGCCGGGCTATGAGGGCAGCACCGGCACCGATCCCAAGGTGATCGCCGCCGCGCTGGTCGCGACCAACCCCGAGCTGAAATGGTGCGACACCAGCCGCCGCGGCTATATGGCGCTGACGCTCACTCCCGAAAAGGCGAGCAACGACTGGGTGATGATGGACACGATCACCCAGCGCACCACCAGGGCCAGCGTGGGCCACACCGCGGTGGTGACGCGCGGCCGGAACGTGATGGCATAACTCTGTAAAGCCCCTCCCCCAAGGGGGAGGGGCTTGTAAGTCAGCCCCGCTCCAGCCCCAGCAGATACGCCTTGGCCTCGAGCCCGCCGGCAAAGCCGGTGAGCTTGCCTGTCGATCCGATCACCCGGTGGCACGGCGCGACGATCGAGATCGGGTTGCGGCCATTGGCGGCGCCCACCGCGCGCGAGGCCTTGGGGCGGCCGAGCTTCATCGCGATCTCGCCATAGGACCGCGTCTCGCCGAACGGGATGGCGAGCAGCTCGGCCCAGACCGACTTCTGGAAATCGGTGCCGCGGAAATCGAGCGGCAGGTCGAAGCGGGTTCGCGTGCCGGCAAAATACTCGCCGAGCTGCGCCTCGGCCTGCGCCAGGATCGGATGATCCGCGTCCTCGGCGACGTCGCCGAGCTTCACGCGGTCGGGCGAATCCTTCTCCCACAGGATCGCGACAAGGCCTTTCTCACTGGCCACGAGCGTGAGGGCGCCGACGGGCGAGGGACAAGTCTTGGTCGACAGGGTCATGGTGGTTCTCCTTACCCTGCCGATATGGGCCGATCGCCCCCCTGCTACTTCCTGCGCCTTGCGATCAAAGCCAAACCAAATCCTCCCCCGGAGGGGGAGGGGGACCGCGAAGCGGTGGAGGGGGCCTGCCACGAGCGGCGCCGCCTGCCGCATTCCCTCTCCACCACCGCCTTCGGCGGCGGTCCCCCTCTCCCTCCGGGAGAGGATTAAGGAATTAATCCAGCGACTTGCTGGCCTGCTCGAACATGTCCTTGCTCAGCCCCGGCGTCGCGACGATCCGCTCGAGCTCGGCGCGCATCTTGGCCGCGCGGCCCGCGTCGAAGCGCTTCCACCGGCCGAGCGGCGGCACCAGCTTGGCGGCGGTCTGCGGATTGAGGCGGTCCAGCGCGATCAACTGGTCGGCGACGAAGCGATAGCCGCGGCCCGACGCATCGTGGAACGCGCGCTGGTTGACGCTGAACGCGCCGATCAGCGCACGCGCGCGGTTCGGATTGGCGAGCGTGAAGTCCTTGTGCGCCGCCAGCTTCTCCACCGCCTGCGCCGCATCGTCGCGCGACGACAGCGCCTGGGTCTGGAACCATTTGTCGAGCACCAGCGCATTGCCCTGGTAGCGCGCGTAAAAGGCCGCCAGCGCCGCCTCGCGCTTGTCCGAGGCGCCGTTGACCAGCGTGCTCAGCGCGCCCTGGCGATCGGTCATGTTGTCCGCCGCCTCGAACTGGTCGAAGGCGAGCGCAGCGGCATCGCCGGCCCCGCTCGCCGCGATATAGCCGAGCGCAACGTTCTTGAGCCGCCGCGCGCCCTTGGCCGCCGGCGAATATTCGAAGCGATTGGCCTGCGCGCCGTCATAGGCCGCGCGCCATTCGGTCTCGAGCGCCTTGCCCAGCTCCGCGCGCAGGGCTTCGCGTGCGGCGAAGATCGCGTCGGGATCGACCACGCCCATCTGGTCGCCGACAAAGCTGTCCGACGGGAGCAGCACCGCCTCGGCGACGAACGCCTTGTCGAGCGCCGCGTCGCCCAGCGTGCCGCGCACCGCCTCGATCACCGCGGCGTGGTCGCCCTTGCCGCTCGCCACCGCGGCGACGAGCGTGTCGAGCATCAGCTGCTGCATCGCCTCGTAGCGGGCGAAGGGATCGTCGTCATGCGCCGAGAGGAAGGCGAGGTCCTTCGCGGTGCGGTTGGTCTCGACGATCACCGGCGACGAGAAGCCGCGGTTGATCGAGAGCACCGGCGGCTCGGACAGGTTCTCGAACAGCATTTCCTGCGCGGCGTCCTTGAGCAGCACCAGCTGCTCCTCGCACATCGGCCGCCCGGTATAGCTGCCGAACAGCTTGAGCTTGAGCGGCAGCACCATCGGCTCCTTGACCGGCTGGCCCGGCGTCGGCGGCACGGTCTGCGCGAGCTTGAGGCGGGCGCGGCCGCCCTCCTGGCTGAGGTTGGCCGTGACGCGCGGCGTGCCCGCCTGGCTGTACCAGCGGCGGAACTGCGTCAGGTCCACCCCGCCGGCTTCCTCCATGCACTGGACGAAATCCTCGCAGGTCGCGGCGGTGCCGTCGAACCGGTCGAAATAGAGGTCGGTCGCGGCGCGGAATTTCTGCGGGCCGAGGATGGTCGACATCATCCGGATCACTTCGGCGCCCTTGTTGTAGATCGTCGCCGTGTAGAAGTTCGAGATCTCGATATATTCGTCGGGGCGCACCGGATGGGCGAGCGGGCCGGCATCCTCGGGGAACTGGCTCGCGCGCAGGCCGCGCACATCCTCGATCCGCTTGACCGCCTTGCTGCCCTGGTCGCCCGAGAAGCTCTGGTCGCGGAAGACGGTGAAGCCTTCCTTCAGGCTCAGCTGGAACCAGTCGCGGCAGGTCACGCGGTTGCCCGACCAGTTGTGGAAATATTCGTGCGCGACCACCGCGGCGATCGCGTCGTAATCATAATCGGTGGCGGTATCGGGGTCGGCAAGGATGTAGCGGCTGTTGAAGACGTTCAGCCCCTTGTTCTCCATCGCGCCGAAGTTGAAGTCGTCCACCGCGACGATGTTGAACACGTCGAGGTCGTACTCGCGGCCATAGACGGTCTCGTCCCACGCCATCGACAGCTTGAGCGCGTGCAGCGCATGATCGGTCTTGGGCAGATCGCCCGCGCGCACCCAGATGCCGAGATCGACGCCGCGCCCGCTCATCGTGGTGAAGGTGCCGCGGTTGGCGACCAGATCGCCCGCGACCAGCGCGAACAGGTAGCTCGGCTTGAGGAACGGATCGTGCCACTCGGCCCAGTGCGTGCCGTCCTCGCCCTCGCCCTGCGCGATCGGATCGCCGTTCGCCAGCAACACCGGGAAGCGCGCCTTGTCGCCGCTCATCCGCACCTTGTACTTGGAGAGCACGTCGGGCCGGTCGGGGAAGAAGGTGATGCGGCGAAAGCCCTCGGCCTCGCACTGGGTGCAGAGCATGCCCGAGCTGGCATAGAGCCCCTGGAGCTGCGTGTTGCGCTCCGGCGCGATCGTCACCACCGTCTCGATCTCGTGCGCATCGCCGGTGAGCGGGATGACCAGGTCCGGCCCGTCCATCCGCCAGCCCTGCGCCTCGGCACCGTCCACCGTCACGCTCTCGGCCGCGAGCCCGTCGCCGTTCAGCACGAGCGGGCGGTCATGCGCGCCGTTGCGCTCCACTTTCAGCGTCGCGCGCACCTTCGTCGCCGCCGGGTCGAGCGCGAAATCGAGCGCGATCTCGGGGATCATCCAGTCGGGCGCGCGATAGTCCTCGCGGCGTGTGATGTGCGGAGTCTGCGGTGCGTTGAGAGCGTCTGCCATGATGCCTCGGATATAGGGGCAAGCGCGCGGCCCGCCACCTTGAAAATCTGCCGGCTTGCGCCTGCGCCAAGCCGTGCTACCGAAGCGATAACCCGAATTCCCCCAAGAGGTTTCCCCCATGCTCCGCACCACCACGCCGCTCGCCCTCGCGCTGATGCTGGCGCTGCCCGCGCACGCCCAGACGGCCCCCGCGCCCGCCCCCACGCCGACCGCCGCCGAGCGCAACGCCGTCGTCACCGCGCCGCTCCCCGCCGACCAGGCCGCGCTCAAGAGCCATGTGATGTTCCTCGCCTCGGACGCGATGCGCGGTCGCGAGGCCGGCAGCCCGGAGTTCAACATCGCCGCGCAATATGTCGCGTCGCAATTCTATGCCGCGGGCCTCAAGCCTGCCGGCGACGACGGCGGCTATCTGCAGAGCGTGCCGCTGGTCAGCGCCAAGCTCGACGGCCCCGGCACGATGGCGATCACCCGCAAGGGCGCTGCCCCGGTCGCGCTCGAATTCGGCAAGGACTTCGTCTCCTCGGCCAATCCCGAGACGCCCAATTACACCGTCACCGCGCCGGTGGTGTTCGTCGGCTACGGCATCGTCGGCCAGGGGCGCGACGACTATAAGGGCGTCAATGTGAAGGGGAAGATCGTCGCCTATTTCGGCGGCGCGCCCGAGAGCTTCCCGGGCGAGGTGAGCGCGCACTTCTCCAATCCCGCCGCCAAGTCGGAGATCGCCGCCAGGCACGGCGCGGTCGCCACGATCACGCTCGAATCGCCGCGCACCTCGAAGCAGCGCCCGTTCAGCTTCTACGCCAATGCCGTGACGCGCCCGCGCTTCACCTGGGGCAATCCGGACGGCACCGGCCATATCGCCGCGCCGGGCACCCCGGCTGCCGGCACGGTCAGCCTCGCCGGCGCCGAGAAGCTGTTCGCCGGCGCGAAGCAGAAATGGGCCGATATCGCCAAGGCCGCCGAGGCGCCCGACGCGGTGTTCAAGGCCGAGGCGCTGCCGGTCACCGTCACCGTCGCCGCCAAGACCGCGCTCACTCCGGTGCAGAGCTACAATGTCGCCGGCATCATCCCGGGCAGCGACCCGGTGCTCGCCAAGGAAATCGTCGTCCTCTCGGCGCATCTCGATCACATCGGCGTCGGCCGTCCGGACAAGACCGGCGACACGATCAACAATGGCGCGCTCGACGATGCGGTCGGCATCGCCTCGCTGATCGAGGAGGCCAAGCGCTTCAAGACCGCCGGCACCAAGCCGCGCCGCACCATCCTGTTCCTCGCGGTCACCGCCGAGGAGAAGGGCCTGATCGGATCGGACTATTTCGCCAACCACCCGACCGTGCCCGCCGAGGCGATCGTGGCGGACGTCAATCTCGACATGCCGATCATCACCTACAAGTTCCAGGACATCGTCGTGTACGGCGCCAGCCACTCGACGCTCGGCCCGATCGTCGAGCGCGCCGGCAAGGCGATCGGCGTGCCGCTGTCGGACGATCCGCTGCCCGGCGAGAACATCTTCGTCCGCTCGGACCACTATAATTTCGTCCGCAAGGGCGTGCCCTCGGTCTTCCTGTGGCCGGGTGCCGGCGGCCCGGGCCGCGCGGCGATCGATGACTTCATGAAGAACCATTATCACCAGCCCTCGGACGAGGTCGGCCAGCTGCCGGCGATCGACTGGGAATCGGGCGTGCGCTTCGTCGATGTGAACTACCGGATCGCCCGCGAGATCGCCGATGGCGACCAGAAGCCGGTCTGGAACAAGGGCGATTTCTTCGGCCTCACCTATAACGGCCCGGGAGCCAAGTAAGATGAAGCGCGCACTCCTCCTCGCGGCGACCCTGCTCGCCGCCACGCCCGCCTTCGCCCAGGACCTCAGCCAGGACGCAGCCGCGCTCAAGGCGCATGTCCAGTTCCTCGCCTCCGATGCGATGAAGGGCCGTGACACCGGCAGCCCCGAGCTGACCATCGCCGAGCAATATGTCGCCGCGCAGATGCTCGCCGCCGGGTTGAAGCCCGCCGGCGTCAACGGCAGCTGGCTCCAGCCGGTGCCGCTGGTCGCCTACAAGTCGGCCGATCACGGCACGCTCTCGCTCACCCGGAACGGCGTCGAGACACCGCTGGTCTGGGGCAAGGACTATGTCGCGCGCGCGGTGCCGTCGAACCCCAAGGTCGCGGTCTCGGGCCCGGTGGTCTTCGCCGGCTATGGCAGCGAGGAGGAGTATAAGGGGCTCAAGACCAAGGGCGCGATCGTCGCGGTGCTGCGCGATTCGCCGCATTCGGCGCCCAGCGACGTGCGCGCGCATCTCAGCCAGCCCGATATCCAGGCGCGCACCGCGGCGCTGCACGGCGCGGTCGGCGTGATCCTGATCGAGGGCAATGCCCGCCACGCGATCTTCCCGTTCGCAGCCAGCGTCGGCTTCGCGCAGAGCGAGGCGATGACCTGGCAGGGCTCCGATGCCGGCGCCGGCGCCCCGCCCTTCACCTATCTCGGGTTCGACGGCGCCGCCAAGCTGTTCGCCGGCGCGAAGATCCAGTGGGACGCGGTGCTCGCTGCCGACAAGGCGGACAGGAAGCTGCCGACCGGAGCCCTGGGTGTGGTCGCCACCGGCACCGCCAACACCGCGATCCGCACGCTCACCAGCAACAATGTCGCCGGCATGCTGCCGGGCACCGACAAGGCGGGCGAATATGTCGTGATCTCCGCGCATCTCGATCATGTCGGCGTCGGCCGGCCCGATGCGAAGGGCGACACCATCTACAACGGCGCGATGGACAATGCCGTCGGCACCGCCTCGATGCTCGAGGTCGCCCGGCGCTTCCAGGCATCGGGCAAGGCGCCGCGCCGCTCGATCCTGTTCGTCGCGGTGACGGCGGAGGAAAAGGGCCTGGTCGGCTCCGAATATTTCGCCGCCAACCCCACCGTGCCCAAGGGCTCGATCGTCGCCGACGTCAATCTCGACATGCCGATCCTGACCTATGACTTCGTCGATCTCGTCGCGTACGGCGCCGATCGCAGCACGGTCGGCACGCTGGTCGAGGCGGCGGCGGCGGAGCAGGGCGTCAAGCTCGTCCCCGATCCCACGCCCGAGGAAGCCTCGTTCGTCCGCTCGGACCATTACAGCTTCGTCAAGGCGGGCATCCCCGCGGTCTCGCTCGATCTCGGGCCAGGCGGCCCGGGTGCGGCGGCGACCAAGGAATTCCTCGACAAGCATTACCATCAGCCCTCCGACCAGGTCGAGCTGATCGACTGGAAGCAGGGCCTGCGCTTCGTCACCCTCAACTATGCGATCGCGCGCGCCATCGCCGATGCCGAGGACAAGCCGGTGTGGAACAAGGGCGACTTCTTCGGCACGCTGTACAAGGGGCCGATGGCCCAGGGTCCTGCAGCCAAGTGACCCTTCGCCGCCTTCTCGCCGCGGCCGCGCTGCTCGCCGCGCCGCTGGCCCAAGCCCAGACGGCGCCGCTCCCGCCCGAGCAGGCGGCGCTCAAGGCGCATGTCCAGTTCCTCGCCTCCGATGCCCTGCGCGGGCGCGAGGCGGGGACGCGCGACTATGACGTGGCGGCGGAATATGTAGCGGCGGAGATGCTCCGCCTCGGGCTCGAGCCCGGCGCGAACGGCAGCTGGTTCCAGCCCTTCCGGCTGGTCAACTACAAGCCGGCGGAGAAGGCCAAGTGGACGCTGGTGCGCGGCAGCACCGAGATCCCGCTCCAGTTCGGCATCGATTTCATCAACACCCCCGCCCCCGCCACGCCCGATTTCCATGCCGAGGGCGGCATGGTCTTCGCCGGCTACGGGATCGTCTATCCCGAGGGCAAGCGCGACGACTACAAGGGGCTCGACGTGAAGGGGAAGATCGTCGCGATCCTCCCCGGCGTGCCCAAGGGGCTGCCCAACGCGGTCGAGGCGCATTTCGGCGACGACGAGCAGAAGGCGCTGATCGCGCAGAAGAAGGGCGCGGTCGCGGTGATCATGCTCGAATCGCTGGCGCAGCGCGAGCAGATCCCGTTCGAGGCGATCGCCGCCTATTACGACTATCCGCGCGACGGCTGGGCGCAGCCCGACGGCACCGTCTTCGCCACCGCGGCGGGCGCGCCGCCGGTCGGCTATGTCGGCTCGGCCGGCGCCGACAAGCTGTTCCAGGGCGCCAAGGTCAAATGGTCGGACGTGCTGATCGCCCAGCGCAAGGGCAGCCGCGTGCCCACCGGCGCGCTGCCCGGCACGCTCAAGGTCGCCAGCAAGACGCGGCTGGTGACGCTCGCCACCCGCAACGTCGTCGGCATGATCCCCGGCACCGATCCGTTGCTCAAGGGCGAGTATGTCGTGCTTTCCGCGCATCTCGATCATGTCGGCGTGGGCGACGCGGTGAACGGCGACCGCATCTATAACGGCGCGATGGACAATGCGATCGGCGTCTCGACGATGCTCGAGGTCGCGCGCAAGTTCGTCGCCTCGGGCGAGAAGCCGAAGCGCTCGATGTTGTTCGTCGCGCTTGCGGCGGAGGAGAAGGGGCTGATCGGCTCCGACTATTTCGCGCATTATCCGCCGGTGGCGAAGAACAAGCTCGTCGCCGACGTCAACATGGACATGCCGATCCTCACCTACCGGCTCGAGGACCTCGTCGCATTGGGCGGCGAGCGCTCCAGCCTCGGCCCGGTGATCGCGCAGGCGGCGGCGGGCGAGGGGCTGAAGGTCGTCCCCGATCCCGCGCCCGAGGAGATGTTCTTCGTCCGCTCGGACCATTACAGCTTCGTCAAGGCCGGCATCCCCGCGGTCTCGCTCGATACCGGCCCGGGCGGCGCCGGCGCCGAGGCGCAGAAGAAGTTCCTCGCCGACAATTACCACAAGCCCTCGGACCAGATCGACCTGCCCTTCGACTGGGATTCGGCCGCGAAATACATGCGCGTGAACTACGCCGTCGCCCGCGCGCTCACCGACGGCCCCGAGCGCCCGCGCTGGAACAAGGGCGATTTCTTCGGGGTGCAGTTCGGAGGCCATGGGGCGGAGTAGCGCATCAATCCTCCCCCGGAGGGGGAGGGGGACCATGCGCAGCATGGTGGAGGGGGCCTGCCCCACACGACACCGCCTGCGGCTTTCCCTCTCCACCACGACGCTGCGCGTCGCGGTCCCCCTCTCCCTCCGGGAGAGGAATTGAGTCATGCGCCTCCTGATCTTCGGCCCCGGCTACACCGCCGCTCGCCTGATCGCGCGGCTCGCGGGCCGGGCCGACATCGCCACCGTCACCCGCGACACCTTCGCCGGCCGCAAGTCCGACATCGCCAACGCCACCCACATCCTCTCCACCGTCCCGCCCGGCGAAACCGGCGACCCCGTGCTCGCGGCCTACGCCCCCGAGCTCGCCGCCTCGGGCGCGTGGCTCGGCTATCTCTCCTCGACCGGGGTCTATGGCGACACCGGCGGCGCCTGGGTCGACGAGACCGCCGCCACGGGCACCGGCCGCCGCACCGCCCGCGCGCAGGCCGACGCCGCCTGGCTGGCGCTGCCGAGCGCGCGCGTCTTCCGCCTGCCCGGCATCTACGGCCCCGGCCGCTCGCCGCTCGACCGCATCCGCGTCGGCGCCGCGACGCGCATCGAGCTGCCCGGCCAGGTGTTCAGCCGCGTCCATGTCGACGACATTGTCGAAGGGATTGTCGCCGGGTTCGACGGTCCGCCCGGCGCCTACAACCTCGCCGACGACCTGCCCGCCGCGCAGCGCGACGTCATCGCCCATGGCTGCGCGCTATTGGGCCTGCCGGTCCCGCCGCTGGTCGCGCTCGACCAGGCCGATCTCAGCCCCCAGGCCCGCGCCTTCTATGCCGAGAACCGCCGCGTCGCGAACGGCAAGGCGAAGCGGGTGCTCGGCTGGCGCCCGCGCTACCCCGATTACCGGTTCGGCCTGCGCGCCTTGAGCGCCACCACCAGCCCGGCGACCACCAGCACCGCGCCGGCACCCGCCAGCACCGACCAGCGATAGCCTTCGAACAGCGTCGAGAAGAGCATCGCGATCACCGGGATCAGCACGCTGGTATAGGCGGCCTTGGCCGGCCCGATCGTGCGGATCAGCTGGAAATAGATGCTGAACGTCACCGCCGATCCCAGCACCCCGAGATAGAGGATGCCCAGCCCATAGCTCGGCCGCGGATCGAACACCGGCGCGCCGACCGTGGCGAAGGCGAATGCCGCATCGATCGCCGCCCCGCACAGCATCGCCCAGCCGAGCGTCGTCGCCATCGGATAGGCCTTGGCCGTCTGCGTCGCCTGCATGACGTTGGCGACCGAGGCGCTCATCACCCCGGCCAGCGCGATGCCGATCCCGAGCAGCGCCGCGTGCGGCCCGACCGGGCTCAGCCGCGCCTCATGGACGAACAGCAGCGCCACGCCGGCCATCGCGATCGCCGATCCCAGGACCAGCTGCCGCCCCATCTTCTGGCCGAGAAAGGCGCGCGCCAGCACGGCATTGGGCACCAGCAGCAGCGCATAGACCACCGCGACCACGCCCGAGGTGATGTGCTGCTCGGCGCGGTAGACGAAGTTGAAGTTGAGCACGAACTGCGCCAGCCCGAGCAGCACCGCGAAGCGCAGCCCGCGCAGGTCGAGCCGGAGCCCGTCGCCGCGCAGCATCGCCCAGGCCAGCATCGTCGCCCCGGCGACGGTGAAGCGATAGGTGACCGACCAGCTCGGCGGCACCACCGAGAGCTGGTCGCGGATCACGATCCAGGTCGATCCCCAGATCAACGTGACGATCGCGAAGGGGACGAGGACGGTCAGGCGGGTGGACTGGGGGGCGGGTTCGGCCATCTAGATCCTCCCCGGGACGGGGAGGGGGACCACGGCGCGAAGCGGCGTGGTGGAGGGGGAGTGCCGCACGCGAATCCGATGAGGAGAGCCCCCTCCACCACCGCCTTCGGCGGCGGTCCCCCTCCCCGTCCCGGGGAGGATCATGGATGGCATCCCCCTCACAACCCCGCGATCGCCTCCGCCAGCGGCCGGATCGCGTCCTCGGCCTGGTCCCAGCTGATCACCAGCCGCGCCTCGCCGACGCCCCAGTCGTAGAAGTCGAAGCCGAGCGCGCGCAGCGACGCGGCTTCCGCGGCGCTCACCTTGAGGAACACTTCATTGGCCTCCACGGCATGCACCAGCCGGTCCCCCGCCGCCCGGGCGAGCAGCGCCGCGCCGGCATTGGCCGCGCGGCCGTTGCGGAGCCACAGATCGCCCTCGAGCATCGCCAGCACCTGCGCGGCGAGATAGCGCCCCTTGGAGAAGAGCAGCCCGGCGCGCTTGCGGCGATACAGCGTCGCCTCGGCGAGCTCGGGCTTGAAGAACACCAGCATCTCGGCGCTCATCCCGCCATTCTTGACGAAGCCGAAGCTCAGCGCATCGACGCCCGCGCGCCAGGTCACCTCGCCCGGATGGCAGCCAAGATGCGCGACAGCGTTGGCGAAGCGCGCGCCGTCCATATGCAGACCGAGCTTGCGCTCCTTCGCCAGCGCCCCGATCGCCGCGACTTCGTCGGGCGTATAGGCCAGCCCATATTCGGTGGCATTGGTGATCGAGATCGCGTGCGGCTGGACCTGGTGGACGTCGGGGCGGATCGGATCGATCACCGCGCGGATCGCGTCCGGCGTCAGCTTCGAGCCTGCGCCCTCGCCGGCCAGCAGCTTGGCGCCGTGCGTGTAGAATTCGGGCGCGCCGCATTCGTCGACATTGATGTGCGCGTCGCGGTGGCAGACCACGCCGCCATAGGGCGGGCAGAGCGCGGCCAGCGCCAGGCTGTTCGCCGCAGTGCCGGTCGGCACCCACAACGCGCGCACCTCGGTGCCGAACAGGTCCGAGAAGGCGCCGTCGAGCGACTTCGACCATCGGTCGCCGTCATAGGCAGTGTCGAGCTGGTTCACCTTGCCCAGCGCAGCGAGCACTTCGGGGCAGACGGCGGCGGCGTTGTCGGAGAAGAAGCGCATGGGGAAGGTCCATGCTGGGGGGCGCTGGCGGCGTCAACATGTCACCTTAAAATCCTCCCCGAGCTTGCCTCGGGGAGGGGGACCATTGCGAAGCAATGGTGGAGGGGCCGGCGCATCGCGCCGGTAGCCCGGCGCGCCCCTCCACCACCGCCTTCGGCGGCGGTCCCCCTCCCCCAGACAAGCTGGGGGAGGATTTAAATGTTCACCGCTCCTCGCCGCGCCGGTCATCCGGCCGGAAGCGATCGACCGGCCCGTCGGGCGCCTGCTCGCGGCGCTGGCGGCGGTCGCCCGGCCGGTCGACCGGCGCTTCGCCCTGCTCGTCGGGATCGACGCCCTGCGGCACGACCTGCGTCTCGATGCCGCTGCCCTGGATGAAGTCGCCGACGCCGTTGATCACGTCGTCGAGCGTCACGTCATTGCCGTCGGGCTCCACCGTCGGCTCGGGCGGCGGGATGTGCAGGTCGAGCGCGCGGGTCATGAAGTCGCGCCACACCCGTGCCGGCAATCCGCTGCCCGACAGGCCCGGATTGGGCGAATTGTCGTCATTGCCCAGCCACACGCCGCAGACGATCCCGCCCGCATAGCCGATGAACAGCGCGTCGCGATTGTCCTGCGTCGTGCCGGTCTTGCCATAGGTCGGGATCGGCAGCGCCGCGCCGCGCCCGGTGCCGTCCTCCACCACGGTGCCGAGCAGGCTGCGCAGATCGTCGAGCTGGCGCCCGTTGAACCGCTCGGGCGCGCCCAGCCGCTTCGCCAGCCAGTCGCTCGCCGCCTCGTCGTCGGAAAGCCCCTGCGGCCGCACCGGATAGGAGCCGTTCGCCACCGCCGCATAGGCCGCGGTCAGCTCGAGCAGCGACACGGTCGAGGTGCCGAGCGCGATCGAGGCGTCGTCGCCGATCGGCGTCGAGATGCCGAGGTCGCGCGCCGCCTGGGTCACTGCGCGCACGCCGACCTTCTGGGTCAGCCGGGCCGCTACGACATTGGACGATTTGGCAAAGGCCTGGCGCAGCGTGATCCGCCCGGCATAGCTGCCATGCGAATTCTCGGGCTTCCAGTCGCCGATCTGCACCGGCGTGTCGTCGACCATCGTGTCCGGCGTCATCCCCGCGCGCAGCGCCGCGAGATAGACGAACAGCTTGAAGGTCGATCCCGGCTGGCGCCGCGCCTGGGTGGCGCGGTTGAACGGGCTCTCGCCATAGCTCTTGCCGCCGACCATCGCGACCACCCGGCCGTCGGGATGCATCGCGACGATCGCGATCTGCGACTTCTTGAGCCCGGCGCTGCGCACCGCGCGCTCGGCGGCCTGCTGCGCGCTCAGCTCGAGCGTCGTCTCCACCGTCTGCTCGGTGCCGACGCCGCCCGCGCGGTCGCGCGCCTGGGGCAGCACCCAGTCGGCGAAATAGGTGCCGTTGGGCAGGTCCTCGCTCGACTTGCTGACATGGAGCACCGCCGGGCGGATCGCGTCGCCGCGCGCCTTGCTGATCAGCCCGGCATCGACCATCGCGCCGATCACCAGCTTCTGCCGCTCGCGCGCGCCCTTCAAATTGCCCGTCGGCGCCAGCCGGCTCGGCGCCTGCACCAGCCCCGCCAGCAGCGTCGCCTGGCTCAGCGACAGATCCTCGGGCTCGGTGCTGAAATAGTGCCGCGCCGCTGCGCGCAGGCCGTACACATTGTCGCCGAAATAGACGTTGGAGAGATAGCGCGAGAGGATCTCCTCCTTGCTCAGCCAGGCTTCCAGCCAGAAGGCGATCAGCACTTCCTGCGCCTTGCGCCCGAAGGTGCGCTGCGAGTTGAGAAAGGCGTTCTTGGCGAGCTGCTGGGTGATCGTGCTGCCGCCCTGCGACCCGCCGCTCGAGCTGACATTGTGGACGAAGGCGCGCATGATGCCGCGCGGATCGACGCCCCAATGGCTGTAGAAGCGCCGGTCCTCGATCCCGACGAACGCGTCGCGGACATGCTTGGGCAATTTGGTCGCGTCGACCGGCTCGGCGATCACCGCGCCGCGCCGCGCGATCGGCTTGCCCTCGGCCGACAGCAACGTGATCGAGGGCGGCGCCGGCGGCTGCAGCGACTTGGAGAGCGGCGCGGTCAGCGCCAGCCAGCCGACCGCGAGGATGAACAGCAGGATGAAGCCGGCAATCGCCCAGCTGAAATAGCGCAGCCAGTTCCGCTTCCTGAGCACCACCGGCACGTTGCTGGTGTAGCCGCCGGCGGGCAGCGGCTCGCCATGGCCCGGCTGGATCGGCGGTGGCGGCGGCGCGGGCGGCGGGGGTGCGGCCCGGCGCGGCGCGAACTCGGGCGGCGGCATCCCTCCCGAAAGCTCGAGCGGCTCCTGCTTTTGCGGCCTTACCTTGCGCAGCGCCTCGCCCAGCGCATCGATCGAGGGCGGCCGCCACGCGCGCGGCTCGGGCTTCGGCGCCGGCGCTGGTGTCGTTTCGAAATCGTCGCTCGACCGGCGCAGCGGAAAGCGGACGTTCTTTGGATCGCCGCCGTCAGCCATGAGTCGATTCTGCCGCTCGCATGGCGTCCTTCTAGCGCAGCATCTGTATTACTACAATAATACAGTTGATTACGGCACCGGCACGAAGGCGAGGTGCTGATAGTCGTAGCTGAAGTCGGCGAGCGGCGAGAGCGGCTTCATCGTCATCCCCGCCACCTTGCCGCCCTTCACCTCGAAGCGCACCACCGCGTCCTCGCCGGCATCCTTGGCGAAGCGCGTGCGGAACGCGTCCGGCCCCCAGGGATCGAGCACGCTCTTGAACACCGGCGTCGGGGTGAAGTCGATCCACAGCTTGCCGCCCTTCTCGCTGACCACGACATCGCCGTACCAGGGATCGCGGTAGCGCCCGGCATAGGCGGCGAGCGGCAGCGACGGCGTGCCCGCCGGCGCCTTGTCGACCCCGCCCTCTACGCTGGCCAGCGCGTCGTCGGCGCCCGCCTTCATCCGCGTGCGATAGCTGCCGACCCAGTCGAACGCCGGCGCGTCGATCAGCCGGTCGAGGATCGCGTTGCGGATCGCCGAGGAGACCGGCTCCTCGACATTGCTCAGCACCGACACGCCGATCCCGCGCCCCGGCAGCAATCCGGTGTAGGTCACCTGCCCCGAAAGCCCGCCGCTGTGCTGGATCATCCTGAGCCCGCGATAATCCTGCACGAACCAGCCGAGCGCATAGGCCTGGAGGATCGGCCGCGCCGGATTGTCCGCGCTCGGCCCGTCGCTCGATGCGGTGATCGTCTGCGGCTTCCACATCTCGCGCGCCTGGTCCTTCGACCAGAGCTGCTTGCCGCCCGGCAGCGCGCCCTGCGCCAGCTGCGCCTGCAGCCACTTGGCCATGTCGCTGATGCTCGCATTGATCCCGCCCGCGGCGTCGACCATCGGGCCTTCGTCGGGCTGCACGACCTCGAGCTTGCCGATGCCGCGCACCGGCGGCCCCAGCCGCGCGTGCCGACCGGCGACATTGTCGGTCTTGAGCAGGCTGCGCGACGCCACCGCATCGTCCATCCCGAGCGGCGCGAACAGCCGCGTCGCGATGAACTGCGTCCAGGGCATGCCCGAGACGCGCTCGATCAGCAGCCCGGCGACGATGTAGAGGATGTTGTCATAGTCATAGCCCGCCCGGAAGCCGCGCGCGGGCTTGAGATAGGGCAGCGCCTTGAGCGCATCGGCGGCGACATGGCTGCCGGCCGGGAAGAACATCAGGTCGCCGGCGCCCAGGGGCAGCCCCGAGCGATGCACCAGCAGGTCGCGCACCGTCATCATCTGGGTGATCGCGGGATCGGACATGCGGAATTCGGGCAGGTGCTTCACCACCGGGTCTTCCCAGCCGAGCTTGCCGCCGTCGACGAGCAGCGCCAGCGCGGCGGCGGTGAAGGCCTTGGAATGCGAGGCGATGCCGAAGCGGGTGTGGACGTCGACCGGCGCGGGCTTGCCGAGCGTGCGCACGCCATAGCCCTTGACGAACGCCGGCGCCCCCGGCCGCACGATCGCCACCGCCAGCCCCGGCGTCTCGAACGCGGTCAGGAACGGCGTCACGATCGCATCGATCGCGGCTTCGTCGAGCTCGGCGGCGAAGGCGAGCCGCGGAAAGGCCAGCGCGGAGGCGCCGCCCAGCGAGAGAGCCAGCGCCGTGCGCCGGTCGATGGTGAAACCGCTCATGCTTGTTCCCCGAGAATCAGGTCGTTACGGGGAAGCTAGCGCCGCCAATCCCGATCGTCACCCCGGCCTTGTGCCGGGGCTCACCGGGAGGCAAGTCAAGGGCAAGCGGTTCTACCGGCATCGCGCGCGGCTTGGTGGCCCCCGGAACAAGTCCGGGGTGACGGGGAAGAGGGTACCCGGCCGCCTACGCCAGCAGCTCGACGTCCCAGTAGAGCCAGTCGCGCCAGGTTTCGTGGAGATAATTGGGCGGGAAGCGCTTGCCATGCTCCTGCAGGTGCCAGCTCGTCGGCCGGATCGGCTGGATGTGGAGCGGCATCGCGGCTTGCTGGGGGGTGCGCCCGCCCTTCTTGAGGTTGCACGGCGCGCAGGCAGTGGCGACATTCTCCCAGGTGGTGCGTCCGCCCTGGGCACGGGGAATGACATGGTCGAAGGTGAGGTCGCGATGCGTCCCGCAATATTGGCAGGAGAATTTGTCGCGAAGGAACAGGTTGAAGCGCGTGAAGGCGGGGAATTGCGAAGGTTTGACATATTGTTTGAGCGCGATGACCGAAGGAAGCTTCAGCCTCGCGCTGGGACTTCGCACTTCGCGTTCGTAATAGGAGACGACGTCCACCCGGTCGAGGAACAGCGCCTTGACCGCCGTCTGCCAGGGCCACACGCTCAGCGGATAGTAACTGAGCGGGGTGTAATCGGCGTTGAGCACAAGGGCAGGGCAGCCGTCCGGATGTCGGATCAGATCGGGATGATACATGCGCTCCCTCGCCCAAATCGTGGTGGCACGCATCTCGCCGAGAAGAGTGACGCAGTGATGACACCATATCCCGCGACTCGCGGTCAAGGGCCGTTCTGATGGTTGTCCACACGAGATTTGCGCCGAGCCCGACGGGGCGCCTCCACCTCGGCCATGCCTGGTCCGCGATCCAGGCGCACGACTTCGCCCGGGCGGCCGGGGGCACCTTCACTTTGCGCATCGAGGATATCGACGGCACCCGCTCGCGCCCCGAGCATGTCGCGGCGATCCTGCGCGATCTCGAATGGCTGGGCCTCGCCTGGGACGGGCCGGTGACCTTCCAGTCGCAGCGCCTCGGCCTGTACGAGGATGCGCTCGCCCGCCTGCGTGCGATGGGCCTGCTCTACCCCTGTTTCTGCACCCGCGCCGACATTGCCGCCAGCGCCTCGGCCCCGCACGGCCCCGAGGGCGCGCTCTATCCGGGCACCTGCCGCGGGCTCGCCGCGCCGGACCCGAGCAAGCCGCATTGCTGGCGGCTGGATGTGGCGCGGGCCATCCAATTCCTCCCCCAGCTCGCTGGGGGAGGGGGACCATCGCGAAGCGATGGTGGAGGGGCCGCCGCGGCACGCGGCGGTGAACCGCCGCGCCCCTGCACCACCGGCTTCGCCGGCGGTCCCCCTCCCCGAGGCAAGCTCGGGGAGGAATTATTGTCCTGGCACGACGCCTTCGCCGGCCGCGTCCGCGCCGATCCCGCCTCCGCCGGCGACGTCGTCCTCGCCCGCAAGGACGCACCCGCCAGCTACCACCTCGCCGTCACTATCGACGACGCCGCGCAGGGCATCAGCCATGTCGTCCGCGGCGTCGACCTGTTCGCCGCCACCCATGTCCACCGGCTGCTCCAGGCGCTGCTCGGCCTGCCGACGCCCGACTATCGCCACCACCCGCTCCTCCTCGGCCCCGACGGCCAGCGCCTCGCCAAGCGCCACGGCGCGCCCAGCCTCGAGGCGATGCGCCTCGCCGGTGCCGACGGACCCGCGCTCGCCGCCCAGTTGCGCGCAGGACAACTGCCGGTTGGCATCGCGCCCGCGCAGGTTTAGGGTCGGCGCATGATCTTCCTCGCCTTCCTCCTGCTCGCTGCCATGGGCGCCACGCTGTTCATCCTGATCAAAGGGCTGGTAAACATGGCGGGCACCACCAGCCAGGAGCTGGAGAGCCAGGGCGACGGGCCCAGCCCGCGCGCGCTCAAGTCGCAAAAGCTGATGCAGCAGCGCATCCTGTTCCAGGCGATCGCGATCGGCATCATCGCGCTCATCCTGGTGATGGTCTCGGCCAAGGGCTGAGCCCTCCCGCGCTCCCGCCAAGGCACCCGCAATGACGCTCCAGACCTGGTGGCTGTTCGTCGCCGCCGTGTTCCTGCTCTCGGGAACCCCCGGCCCCAACATGCTCCACATCCTGTCGCGCAGCGTCGATTTCGGCGTGCGGCGCACGGTGCTGGCAATGGCGGGCTGCCTGGCCGGGCTGGTGACGATCCTCGCGGCCTCCGCCGCCGGGCTCACCGCGCTGCTGCTTGCCATCCCCGGCGCGTTCGAAGTGCTGCGCTGGCTCGGCACCGCCTATCTCGTCTGGCTCGGCATCAAGGCCTGGCGCGCCGACCCCACCCCGCTCGACCCGGGCGACGACCAGGCGCTCGACCGGCGCCTCACCCCCGCCCAGCTGTTCCGCGCCGGCTATGCGATCAGCATCTCCAATCCCAAGGCCCTGCTCTTCGCCGCCGCCTTCTTCCCGCAATTCGTCAGCGCCGCCGCGCCCAAGCCGCCGCAATTCGCGATCCTCGTGCTCACCTTCGCGGTGATCGAATGCTTCTGGTACATGGTCTATGCGCTGGGCGGCCGCGGCCTCGCCCGGCACCTGGCCAAGCCCGCGCTCAAGAAGGGGTTCAACCGGCTGACCGGCACGATCTTCATCGGCTTCGGCCTGCTCCTCCTGCGCTCGCGCCACGCCTGATCGCCAATTCCTCCCCCAGCTTGCTGGGGGAGGGGGACCGCCGGCGCAGCCGGTGGTGGAGGGGCGCGCCGGGCACCGGCGCACCCGCGCCGGCCCCTCCACCATTCGCTGCGCGAATGGTCCCCCTCCCCGAGACAAGCTCGGGGAGGATTTGAGTAGCCAGCCTCGCAAGCGTAGAGTCCCCGCACCATGGTCAAGCTCAACAAGATCTACACCCGCACCGGCGACAACGGCACCACCGGCCTGGTCGACGGCTCGCGCGTCTCCAAGGCGAGCCCCCTGATGGCCGCGATCGGCGATGTCGACGAGGCGAACTGCGCGATCGGCGTCGCGCGCGCGACGCTCGGGCCGCACGCCTTCGGCGGCATGCTCGCGCATATCCAGAACGACCTGTTCGACCTCGGCGCCGATCTCGCCACGCCCGAGGGGATCGAGGGCGCGCTGCGCATCACCGCGCCCCAGGTCGCCTGGCTCGAGGAGCGGATCGACCATATCAACTCGGCGCTCGAGCCGCTGACCAGCTTCGTGCTCCCGGCCGGCGCCCCCGGCGCGCCGCAGCTCCATCTCGCCCGCGCCGTCACCCGCCGGGCCGAGCGCATGGCGGTCGCCGCCGGGGCCGGCCCGCAACCGCTCGCCTATCTCAACCGCCTGTCCGACCTGCTGTTCGTCGCCGCCCGCGCGGTGAACCAGAACGAAGCAGGCGACGTGCTCTGGGTCCCCGGCGCCTCGCGCTGAACCCGCTGTTTTCGCTCGCTTGTTCGCGCATGCGCTGAACAATGCGGCCGCCTTGGCGTTTCACGTCTACCGGGGGCATTTCGGACACCTATATCTCCTCGGTTGACGGCGATCGCGCGCGGGGCTAGGAGAACATAATGCGAACGGAAACGGGATCCGCTCCGGCTTCCAGCGCGCTTGCCGCGACCTTCGCGCGCACCCGCGCGCTCAGCGAAGCGCTGGTCCGCCCGCTCTCCGATGCCGATGCCACGATCCAGTCGATGGACGACGCCTCGCCGGCGAAATGGCACCTCGCCCACACCACCTGGTTCTTCGAGACCTTCGTACTGCGCGACCATGTCCCGGACTATGCGCGGTTCGACGAGCGCTGGCCGTTCCTGTTCAACAGCTATTACGAGGCCGAGGGCCAGCGCCATGCGCGCGCGCGCCGCGGCATGCTCGCGCGCCCCAGCCTGGCCGAGATCCTCGCCTATCGCGCGCATGTCACCGCCGCGCTGGTCGATGCGCTGCCCGACCTGCCCGACGCCGCCCGCAGCCTCGTCCTGCTCGGCTGCAACCATGAGGAGCAGCACCAGGAGCTCCTCCTCACCGACATCCTCCACCATTTCTCGGTCAACCCGCTCGAGCCGGCGGTATGGCAGGGCGCGCCCAAGGTCCCCGTCGCGATGCCCGGCCCGATCGGCTGGATCACGGGAGCGACGGGGCTCGTGCACGTTGGCGAGTCAACCGATTCAACGAATCGCTCAACCAATCGGTTGAACGACGGCTTCTTCTTCGACTGCGAAGGCCCCCGCCACCAGGCGCTGCTCACCCCGCATGCCATCGCCGACCGCACCGTCACCAATGGCGAATGGGCGGCCTTCATTGCCGATGGCGGCTACCGGGAGCCGCGCCACTGGCTGTCGGACGGCTGGGCCTGGGTGCGGTCCGAGGGGATCGAGGCGCCGCTCTACTGGCGCCAGGAGCGCGGCGCCTGGACGCGCTTCGGGCTCGACGGCCGCCGCCCGGTCGATCCCGCCGCGGCGGTCACCCATGTCAGCCTGTTCGAAGCCGATGCCTATGCCAGCTGGGCCGGCGCGCGCCTGCCCACCGAGTTCGAATGGGAAGCCGCCGCTGCAGCCTTCGACGCGAATGGCGGCAACCAGCTCGACGCCGCCGGCCCGGTCGAGCCGCGGCCCTCGGCGGAGGGCCCGGCCTTCTTCGGCGATGTCTGGGAATGGACCGGCAGCGCCTTCCGCCCCTATCCCGGCTTCAAGGCGGCCGAGGGCGCGGTCGGCGAATATAACGGCAAGTTCATGAGCGGGCAGTTCGTGCTGCGCGGCAGCTCCTGCGCCACGCCGCGGGGCCACAGCCGGGCCAGCTACCGCAACTTCTTCTATCCGCACCAGCGCTGGCAATTCACCGGCGTGCGCCTGGCGAAGGATCTATGACCCCCTTCGTCACCCCCTTTTCCCTCACCCCGGCGAAAGCCGGGGCCCAGGAGCCACAGGCGATGTCGTTTGGGGCTCTGGCTCCCGGCTTTCGCCGGGATGACGAAGCTCTCAGAAAGGCCGGCCAAGCATGCTGAAACAGGAACTCGAAGACGGCCAGGCCAGCCTTGCCGATCCGCATTTCCGCGCCGATGTGCTGAGCGGCCTCGCCGCGCGGCCCCGCGCCATCCCCGCCCGCTGGTTCTACGATCGCCGCGGCTCCGAGCTGTTCGAGGAGATCACCCAGCTCCCCGAATATTACCCCACCCGCACCGAGACCGAACTGCTCCGCCGGACCGGCCCCGAGCTCGGCGCGCTGGCCGCCCGCGGCGCGGCGGTGGTCGAGTTCGGCTCGGGCTCCTCGGTCAAGACGCCGCTGCTGCTCGGCGCCATCGATCCCGCCGCCTATGTGCCGATCGACATCTCCGGCGATTTCCTCCGCCAGTCCGCCGCCGAGCTCGGCCAGGCCTTTCCGGGGCTGCCGGTCTATCCGGTCGAGGCCAATTTCCTCCGCCCGGTGCCGCTGCCCGAGCAGGTGGCCGGCATGCCCAAGCTCGGCTTCTTCCCCGGCTCGACGATCGGCAACATGCAGGCCTTCCACGCGGTCAACCTGCTGCGGGCGATGCGCGACTGGCTGGGCGAGGGCGCGCGGCTGCTGATCGGGATGGACCGGGTCAAGTCACCCGACATACTCGTGCCCGCCTATGACGATGCCCAGGGCATCACCGCGGCGTTCAACCTCAACCTGCTCGAGCGGATCAACCGCGAGCTCGACGGCTCGATCCCGGTCGAGGCGTTCCGCCACGTCGCGGTCTGGAACGACGATGCCGCGCGGATCGAGATGCATCTCGAGGCGGTGCGCGACATGGAGTTCATCGTCGACGGGCGCAGCTTCGAGATGGCGGCCGGCGAGACGATCCACACCGAGAACAGCCACAAGTATGGCCGCAACGGCGCCCGCATGCTGCTGCGCGCCGGCGGCTGGACCCCGATCCGCGAATGGACCGACGAGAATGACTGGTTCGCCCTGATCCTCTGCGAAGCCCAGCCGCTAAGAGTGGCGCCCTAACCCAAAAAAATCCTCCCCCGGAGGGGGAGGGGGACCAGCAAGCTGGTGGAGGGGGCTTGCCGCAAGCGACACAGCCCGTGGCGTTCCCTCTCCCCCACCGCCTTCGGCGGCGGTCCCCCTCTCCCTCCGGGAGAGGATTAAGAGACAGTTCAATTCAGTCCGCGCCGCCCGTCCAGTGCCCGGCCCAGCGCGACGAACAGGTAGATCGCCGCCGGCACCAGCACGATGCTCAGCACCACCTTGCTCAGCATCTGGCCGACCAGCAGCTCGCCGATCGGGAACACGCCGTAAAAGGCGACGGTGACGAAGATCAGCGTGTCGGCGATCTGGCTGAGCACCGAGGAGATCGCGGCGCGCAGCCACAGCAGTCGCCCGCCGCCGCTCTTCAGCGCCGAGAAGATGGTGACATTGAGGATCTGCGAGATGCCATAGGCGATGATGCCGCCCAGCCAGATGCGCGGCGTGCCGCTCATCATCAGGTCGAAGGCCTGGAGCCGGTCCGGCGCCATGCTCGGCGAGGCCGGCAGCTGCAGCACGAGGAAGGAGAGCAGCACCGAGGTAACCAGCGGCACGAAGCCGAACAGCACCAGCCGGCGCGCCGTGTCGGGCCCGTGCAGCTCGGCGACGGCGCTCGAGACCGAGACGAGCAGCAGGAAGGCGAAGATGCCGGCTTCGACGGCGAGCGGGCCGACGCCCACCCAGGTGCCGATCTCGGAGATCGGCCCGAGCGCGACCTGCTTGTTGCCGAGCACGCCGGCAATGCAGACCATGCCGCCATAGAAGATCGACAGGAAAAAGAGCGAACGCGGGATGCGAATGGTGTCCATCCGCGGACGCTAGCGAGAAATGCCCGTGCTGCAAGCCCTGCGCCCGGCCAGGGCAATTCCGGCTTGACATTGTTCTTCATTTGTTCTATAGCGCCCTTGAAGCTTCGCGAAACCCTGTCCTGCCATCCCCTGCCCGGCTGTCCCTGCCGGTCGGGCCCGCGAAGCGTTCGCCCGCGCGTGCGTGGGCGGGCGATCGTGCGCGAGACGTCGGGGCCTTTGTGACTTTCCGCCGCGCGGGGCTTCTGCGGGGAA
Organism: Sphingomonas sp. KR3-1; assembly: GCF_040049295.1. Taxonomy (NCBI): domain Bacteria; kingdom Pseudomonadati; phylum Pseudomonadota; class Alphaproteobacteria; order Sphingomonadales; family Sphingomonadaceae; genus Sphingomonas; species Sphingomonas sp. KR3-1. The sequence continues at coordinate 2,188,675 of NZ_JBDZDQ010000001.1, read as the reverse complement.
CGGAGTCGGCTGCCTCTGGCCTTGCGGTTTCGAGCGTGTATGCTGAGAGGCTTGGGCGTTTGCCTTGGGGGTATGGGCAGTTGAATCAGTTTCCGATCGGCATCTTCGGCGTGGTTGCGATCCTGGCGATCGCCTTCCTGTTCTCGTCGAACAAGCGTGCGATCAATCTGCGCGTCGTCGGCGCGGCCTTCGTCCTCCAGGCGGGAATCGCTGCGCTGGTGCTGCGCACGAGCTGGGGCCAGGCGGCGCTGCACGGCCTGTCGAACGGCGTCTCGGCGCTGCTCGGCTATGCCGGCGCGGGCACCAGCTTCCTGTTCGGCCCGCTCGCCAAGCCCGAGCTCGGCGGCAACAGCTTCGCGATCGCGGCGCTGCCGGTGATCATCTTCTTCGCCGCGCTCGTCTCGATCCTCTATCACCTCGGCATCATGCAGTTCGTGATCCGCTGGATCGGCGGCACGATCGAGAAGGTCGTCGGCACCACCAAGGTCGAATCGCTCTGCGCGGCCGCGAACATCTTCGTCGGCCAGAGCGAATCGCCGCTCGTCATCCGTCCCTATCTCGCGCGGCTCACCCCGCCGCAGCTGTTCGCGGTGATGACCGTCGGCATGTCGGGCGTCGCCGGCACGATCCTCGCCGCCTATGCCAGCCTGCTCGGCCCGAGCGCGCTGCCGCACCTGCTCGCCGCCTCGTTCATGGCCGCGCCGGGCGGCCTGCTGATGGCCAAGATCATCATGCCCGACACACCGGCGAAGCAGGGCGAGCTGCCGCTCGGCGACGATGCCGAGGACGAGGCGATCAAGATCGCCGAGCATGATGTCGAGGAAGAGCGCGCCGCCAATCTGATCATGGCCGCCGCGTCGGGCGCGTCGACCGGCGTGAAGATCGCCGTCGCCGTCGGCGCGATGGTCCTCGCCTTTGTCGCGCTGGTCGCGCTCGCCAACGGGCTGCTCGCCGGTGCCGGCAACTGGGTTTACGAGCTGAGCGGTCATGCCGCCTGGGCCGGGTTCCTCCAGGATCTCAGCTTCCAGAAGATCATCGGCACGATCTTCGCGCCGGTGATGTACCTGCTCGGCATCTCCTGGCACGAGGCGACGGCGGCCGGCGGACTGTTCGGCACCAAGGTCGTGCTCAACGAGTTCGTCGCGTTCATCCAGCTGGGCGGCATGGCGGACCTCGCGCCGCGCACCCGCGCGATCATCACCTTCGCGCTGTGTGGCTTTGCCAATTTCAGCTCGATCGCGATCCAGATGGCGGCGACCGGCAGCCTCGCGCCCAACCAGCGGCCGATGATCGCCAGGCTCGGCCTGCGCGCGCTGCTCGCCGGCAGCCTGGCGAACCTGATGAGCGCGGCGCTGGCGGGATTGTTGCTGCCCTGAGCCGCGTTAACTTTTTGGATACGCGGCGCGGATAGAATCGGTTCAAATCGGCTGGACCGACGCTGCGCCGGGGGGCGCGCCGGACCTGCTATAACAATCACCATCAGATGGAGAGCGGGTCGCGCGCCATCCAGCTTCGTACCAGCGGGGCAGATGTGCGTTCTCCAGGTTCAGCAACCGGAGTGACGCGTGACCAATTTCATCGCCACCGGACCGGACGCTCGTCCGCTTCGCATCCTGCGACGACCGCCGCCGACCCCCGGCGAGGAAGCGCTCTGCCGCGTGCAGGAGTGCCTCGCCCTCGCCTTCCAGCCGGTCGGTGCCGCCGACCGGTCGCCCGCCACCCGGCGCGCCGCACATTTGCCGCGCCTGGTCGCTCCTTCGAAACGCCCGGGAAACGAGACGGACGCATATCTGCGGCGGGTCACCAAAAACGAACCGTCGGAGGACGACATCCGCACCGAAATCTCCTTCCAGCCCGAAGTGCCGACTATGGAACGCCGCAGCGACGATCGTTCGAAGATCTCGGTCTACCGCTCCGCGATGCTGCGCTGGAGCGACTATGAGGCGCTGTGCCTGATCCGCAACATCTCGCCGGGCGGGCTGATGGGCAAGCTCCATACCAGCTTGCCGCCCGACGAGCCGGTGACGGTGGAGATCCGCTCGGGCAACCACATCGCGGGCCGCATCGCCTGGGCGGCGGACGGCATGGTCGGCGTCCAGTTCGACGAGAAGATCGACGTGCTCGAAGTGCTCCACGCGCCCATCCATGGCGACCCGGGCCTCACCCAGCGGATGCCGCGGCTGCGCGTCGCCTGCCCGGTAGGCCTGGTCGCCGAGGGCATGCGGGTGAACGTCCCGCTCGTCGACGTGTCGCAGGGCGGGGTGAAGATCGAGGCAGACTTCCTTCGCGAAGGCGACGACGTCACCGTCAGCGTCCGCGGGCTCGATCCGCATCGCGGCGTGGTGCGCTGGGTGCGCGACGGCCGGGCGGGCATCGCCTTCCTCACCGCCATTCCGTTCGACACGCTCGCCAAATGGGCGCTCGACCGCCAGGCGGAGCTGGCGGCCAAGGTCTGACCCCTCAGCGCGTCGGCACGGGCTCGGCGCCGGTATAGTCGTAGAAGCCGCGCTTGGTCTTGCGGCCATACCAGCCGGCCTCGACATATTTCACCAGCAACGGCGCGGGGCGGAACTTGGGATCGCCGGTGCCCTCGAACAGCACGCGGGTGATCTCGAGGCAGGTATCGAGCCCGATGAAGTCGGCCAGCGTGAACGGCCCCATCGGATGGTTGAGGCCGAGCTGGCAAGCGGCGTCGATGTCCGGGATCGTCGCCACGCCCTCGCCCAGCGCGAAGCAGGCCTCGTTGAGCATCGGCATCAGCACCCGGTTGACGATGAAGCCGGGCGCATCATTGGCGTGGACGATGCGCTTGCCGAGCGACTGGCCGAATTTCTCGACCGTAGCCACCGTGGCGTCCGACGTGGCAAGGCCGCGGATCAGCTCGATCAGGCCCATCACCGGCACCGGATTGAAGAAGTGCACCCCGACGAAGCGAGCGGGATCCGGCGCGGCCTGGGCCAGGCGAGTGATCGGGATCGACGAGGTGTTGCTCGCCAGGATCGCGTCGGCGCCGAGCACCTTGCCGACGCTCTCGAAGATCTGGCGCTTGATCGCTTCCCGCTCGGTCGCCGCCTCGATCACCAGGTCGCAGGGCGCAAACGCATCGGTGCCGCCGACGCAGGTGATGCGGCCGAGCGCCGCTTCGGCGTCGGCGGCGGCGATCTTCTCCTTCTCGACCGCGCGGGCCAGCTGCTTGGCGATGCCCGCCTTGCCCGCCTCGGCACGCGCCTGGTCGACGTCCGAAAGCAGCACGGCGTAGCCCGCCTGGGCCGAAACCTGCGCAATCCCCGCACCCATCTGCCCCGCACCGATCACGCCAGCCGTCTTCATCACGCCATCTCCTTTGCGCCGCTCCTATCGATTCGGATTCGGATCGGCTAGGCTTGCCGCATGCTGCTGCTCGCCTTCCTTCTCGTCGCCCAGGCCGCACAAGACGGCCCCGAGAAACTCTATGGCGACTGGGTGGTCGCCTGCGACAATCTGCACGGCTGCGAGATGACCTCGCTCCAGCCGGGCGACCAGCCAGTGCCCGAGGACGATTCGGCCTGGGACGCCGGCATGTCGCTCAGCCGCGATGCCGGCCCGGCGGGCGGCTTCACCGTCGAAGTCTGGGCACCGCGCAAGCTGAGCGGCAAGGCTGTGCTCAAGATCGACGATGCCGTGATCGCCACCGGCGCCGCGGACGCGGAAAACGTGACCTTCAAGGGTGCGGACGCCGCGAAGATCGCCGCCGCCATGCCCAACGGCAAGCAACTCGCGCTCCTCGACGGCAGCGGTGTCGCCGCGCGCATCTCGCTCGCCGGCTCCTCTGCATCGCTGCGCCATATCGACGCCAATCAGGGCCGCGCCGGCACGGTGACGGCGGCGGTGGCCAAGGGTACCAGGCCCGCCGGAACGGTGCCCGCGGCAGCCGCGCCCGAGAAGATCGCTGCGATCCGCCCCTCGGGCACCGCCGCCAGCGTCCCCAAGGCGATGCGCGCTGCCCTCGAGAAGCAGAGCGACTGCGACGGGCTCTATGACGGCGCCGAGACCGTGCCCGATGTCGAGACCCATGCGCTGGGCGGCGGCAAGACGCTGGCGCTGATCCCGTGCGGCGCCGGCGCCTATAATTTCAGCACCGTCGCCTTCGTGCTCGCGGGTGGCAAGGCGGTCCGCGCCCGGTTCGACGACGGCAATGACGGAATGCTGGTCAATGCGAGCTTCGACAAGGGCGAGCTGGCGACCTACGACAAGGGGCGCGGCATCGGCGATTGCGGCGAGGCGCAGACCTATGTCTGGGACGGCACCCGCTTCCGCCTGACCGAAGCGCGCGCGATGAGCGAATGCCGCGGCTCGACCAACTGGCTGACCACCTTCCGCGCCACCGCAGTGTTTCGCTGAGGCGAAAGTTGCGGGAGCGGGCCACCGGCCCTATGGGGCCGACATGACCAACGCCCCCGATCCCGCGCTGCTTGCCAAGGCCGAAACGCTCACCGAGGCGCTGCCCTATCTGCAGCGCTACGCCGGCGCGACCTTCGTGGTGAAATATGGCGGCCACGCGATGGGCGATCCCGAGCTGCAGCGCGACTTCGCCGAGGACGTGGTGCTGCTCAAGGCGGTGGGCATCAATCCGATCGTCGTCCATGGCGGGGGTCCGCAGATCGGCGCGATGCTCAAGCGGCTGGGCGTCGAATCGAGCTTCGTCGGCGGCCTGCGCGTCACCGACGCCGAGACCGCGAAAATCGCCGAGATGGTCCTGGCCGGATCGATCAACAAGGAGATCGTCAGCTGGATCGGCGCGGCGGGCGGCCGGGCCGTGGGCATCTCCGGCAAGGACGCCGGGCTGGTCACCGCCGAGAAGGTGACCGGGCGCGCGGCCGATCCGCTCCAGGGCATCGAGCGCCATGTCGACCTGGGCTTTGTCGGCGAGCCGGTGGGCGTGAACCCGGCGATCCTGCATTCGCTGGCGGCGCAGGACTTCATTCCCGTGGTCGCGCCGATCGCGCTGGGCGCGGACGGCCACACCTACAACATCAACGCCGATACCATGGCCGGCGCGATCGCGGCGGCGAGCGGCGCCTCGCGCTTCTTCCTGCTGACCGACGTCGCCGGGGTGCTCGACAAGTCGGGCGCGCTGGTGACCGACCTCAACCCGGCCAAGATCGCCGAGCTCAAGGCCGACGGCACGATCAAGGGCGGGATGATCCCCAAGGTCGATACCTGCGTTCACGCCGTCGAGCAGGGTGTCGACGCGGCAGTGATCCTCGACGGGCGCATCCCGCATGCGATGCTGCTCGAGATCTTCACGCGGCGCGGCGCAGGCACGCTCGTCCACGCCTGATCCAACAGCGCCGGGCTTCGCGACTCGGCAAAGTCCACGAAGCACACGCCAAGAGCCGGTTTCCGCGGCGCTTGGGTTGACTCTATTCCCGCGAACGCGCCGCATCTCGCAACTTCCTTGCGGGCGCGGGATCCTATATTTCCAACATTCTCAAGGAGCGGCGCGGCCAGGACCGAGCCGCACGAGCCCAGCAGGCGAAATCCTACATTGCAAGCCGCCCGGCGCGCCAAGGCACGAGTGAGGAGGACGAAATGCACGAGCCCGGACATTATGAAGCGGAGAGCAGGGCGCTGGCACTCAGCGCGCTCACGCTGGTGAAGACACTGATCGACGCGCTCGAGAAGAAGGGTACGCTGGGGATTGGCGAGGTCGATTCGATCCTCGAGCAGGCGCTGGTCGCGCTGGAATATCGCCACCAGGACGAGGCGACCGGCCTGGCGCGGCGGATCGTCGAGGCGATGGCGGTGATGCGTTCGGGCCATCTGCCCGGCGATCCGCCGCAAGGATTGGTGTAGCTTCAGGCGCCGGGCTTGTTGCCGGGCACTGCATTCCCTAATCTCGGGTCCAAGAACCCTCGGAGAGCGCATTGATCCCCTTCCTCCTCATGATCGTCGACATCATCGGCTTCCTGCTCTGGGTGCTGAGCATGATCATCCTGATCCATGCGATCATGACCTGGCTGATCGGCTTCAACGTGATCAACCTGTTCAACGAATATGTGCGCGCGGTGTGGAACGCGCTCGAGGCGATCACCCGGCCGATCTATCGCCCGATCCGCAAGATCATGCCCGATTTCGGCGCGCTCGACCTGAGCCCGCTGGTCGCGCTGCTGATCATCTACGTGATCACCCATTTCGTGCTGCCGACGATCAGCGCCCAGCTCGCCGCCGCGACCTACTGAGCGTGCCGGCCTGGCGGGAACGCGCGGACGGGATCGAGATCGCCGTCCGCGTGACGCCGCGCGCGTCGCGCGAGGCCTTTGCCGCCGGCACCGCGGACCATTTCGCCGCCCGGCTCGCCGCACCGCCGGTGGAAGGCGCCGCCAATGCGGCATTGGTGCCGCTGGTCGCCGCCGCCTTCGGCGTGCCCAGGCGTTCGGTGGCGCTGATCGCGGGCGATACCGCCCGGTTGAAACGGCTTCGTATCGAAGGCGATTCCGCAGCGCTGGCAGAGATCGCGCACAGGCTCTATGGCGGGGCGCATGACGGCTGAGATCATCGATGGCAAGGCTTTCGCCGCAGGGCTGCGTGCCCGCGTGGGCGAACTGGTTCCCGCTTTCCAGCAGGCCACGGGCCGCGCGCCCGGGCTCGCGGTGGTGCTGGTCGGCGAGGATCCGGCGTCCGCGGTCTATGTCCGCTCCAAGGGCAAGATGACGCGCGAGGCGGGCATGGAGAGCTTCGAGCACAAGCTCGGCGCCGACACCACGCAGGCGACGCTGATCGCGCTGGTCGACAAGCTCAATAATGATCCGGAAGTGGACGGCATCCTCGTCCAGCTGCCGCTCCCCCGGCATATCGACGAGCAGGCAGTGCTCACCCGGATCGACCCGGACAAGGACGTCGACGGCTTCCACCCGGTCAATGCCGGGCGCCTCGCCACCGGGCTCGACGGCTTCGTGCCCTGCACTCCGCTCGGCTGCCTGATGCTGCTCGAGGACCGACTCGGCGATCTCTCGGGGCTCGACGCGGTGGTGATCGGCCGCTCGAACATCGTCGGCAAGCCGATGGCGGCGCTGCTCACCCGCGCCAGCGCGACGGTGACGCTGGTGCATTCGCGCACGCGCAACCTGCCGCATTATCTGAAGCATGCCGATATCGTCGTCGCGGCGGTGGGCCGCGCGCATTTCGTCAAGGGCGAGTGGCTGAAGCAGGGCGCGACGGTGATCGACGTCGGCATCAACCGCACCGATGACGGGCTGGTCGGCGACGTCGATTTCGACAGCGCGGCGAGCGTGGCCGGCGCGATCACCCCGGTGCCGGGCGGCGTCGGCCCGATGACGATCGCCTGCCTGCTGCGCAACACGCTGGTCGCCGCGCACCGCAATGCCGGCATTCCGCTGGAGAAGGGAACGATATGATCCTGGCTGCCCTGGTCCTGCAGGCGGCAGCGCCGCAGAGCGCGGTGGATGCCGAGCGCGCGTTCAACGCGGCGGCGCAGGCCAAGGGGCAGTGGACGGCGTTCCGCGCGTTCGCCGCGAGCGATGCGACGATGTTCGTGCCGCAGCCGGTGAAGGCGCAGGACTGGCTCAAGGATCGCAAGGATCCGCCCAGGTCGGTGGGGTGGTGGCCGACCAAGAGCTATGTCTCGTGCGACGGCAAGCTGGCGGTGAATACCGGCGGGTGGAAGCTGCCCGACGGGACGGTTGGCTATTTCAGCACCGTGTGGCGCAAGGAAGCGGATGGCAGCTGGAAGTGGATCGTCGATGGCGGCGACGCGCTGACGGCGGCACGGCCGCAGCCGGCCGAGCCCGTGACCAAGCGTGCGTCCTGCGCGCCGATGGAGGCGATCGTCTCCTCGACTTCCGCACCGGCCGACGCGAAGGTCGGCGACGGTGAATCGCCTGACGGAACGATCGCCTGGCACTGGCAAGTGACACCTGACGGCGCACGCACCTTCGAGGTCATGGTCTGGAACGGCAAGCAAGCCGCGCCGGTGCTGAACGACAAGATCGCGGCGCCCGCCCAATGATAGAGCTGTTCGTCTCCACTTTCATCACCTTCTTCGTGGTGATCGATCCGCCGGGCTGCGCGCCGATCTTCGCCGGGCTGACCGCCGGCACCAGCGCGACGCATCGCCGGGCGATGGCGGTGCGCGCGGTGCTGGTCGCAGCGTGCATCCTGTTCGGCTTCGCGCTGTTCGGCGAGGCGCTGCTGCGCGCGCTCGGCATCAGCCTCAACGCGTTCAAGATCGCCGGCGGCATCATGCTGTTCCTGATCGCGCTCGAGATGGTGTTCGAGAAGCGCACCGAACGGCGCGAGGACCGGGCCGAGAAGGTGAAGGCGAGCGAGCCGGCCGACATCTCGATCTTCCCGATGGCGATGCCGATGATCGCAGGCCCCGGTTCGATCGCCTCGACGATGCTGCTGATGTCGCAGAACAACGGGATCGAGCGCACCGTCGTGGTGCTCGGGGCAATGGCCGCGATCCTGCTGCTGACGCTGCTGGCGCTGCTCGCGGCGGGGCCGCTGATGCGCGTGGTCGGCGCCAAGATCGAGGCGGTGGTGTCGCGGCTGCTCGGCGTGCTGCTCGGCGCGCTCGCGGTGCAGTTCGTGATCGACGGGATCAGCGCGGCGCTGGTCGCCGGGCGGGCGGTGGCGGGACACTGACGTCCGCCACGGGCAATACTTCTTACCCCGGCGAAGGCCGGGGCCCGTCCTCGAAAGTCACGCGCCCTGGCGCGTCTTCGCCGCGCACTGATTGGTCTGGGGCCCGGCCTTCGCCGGGGAAAGCTATTTCGCAGGCTTCGCCGCCGCCTCGACCTTCACCGGCACATCCGGCAGGTCATAGCGGATGCGCCACAGCTTGAACGGCAGCGGCTTGCCCGGCTGGACCTCACGCAGGGTCACCGGCTCGAGCCAGGCCGGCACCTGGCCCTTGATCAACTGCGCGTAGAAGCCGTTCGGCCCGCGGGCGCGGTAGAGCGTCGTCTCGGACATGTCCGGGCAGATCAGCAGATATTGCGCATGATGCGCGGCCGCGATCGGGCGGAAGTTCGGCGTCGCCCAGGTGAAGGCGTGGTGCACGTCGAGAATCGCGCGGCCGTTGCGGTGATAGGGGCCGGCGATCGCGCTGTGGTGCGTCACGGTGATCAGCCGCGGCCCAAGGTCGACATGGGTGAACAGCGTGGCGGCGGGCAAGTCGTTGAGCACGCGCAGGTTGCTCATCCGCGCGCAGGCATTGTTGGCGGCGGTGACCTTGTCCGGCGGGGCGGGCTTGCCCGGCTTGGCGGGCGCGCTGTTGCTGCCCGCCGGCAGGAAGGGGATGGCGAGCCCGGCCCAGAGCCCGGAGAGCAGCAGGAAGGCGCCGACCGTGCCGAAGATGCGCAGGAAGATGCCGAGGATGCGCGCGGGCACCGCGCCGATCCAGCGCGCGAAGGGCTCGCGGATGCCCAGGAACCAGGGCACCGCGACGACCAGCAGCGCGACCGAGCCGGGCACCGCGAGCAGCTGCGCCGCCGGGGCCGCGCGGACCTGCCAGAGCAGCATCGCGCTGGCGAAGAGCGTGAACAGCGCAACCGCCGCCCAGCCGACCAGCTTGTCGCTGCGCCGCGCGCGCCAGGTGGCGAACAGCGCGCCGAGCACGCCGATCACCGGCAGCACCGCCATCGGGAAGGCGGTCTTGAAGGCGTGCTTGTAGATCGGCCGAGCCTCGCGGACATTGTTGAGCCAGGTGTTGGCGAGCTCGTCCGAGACTTGCTCGGGGCGGCCGAGGCATTGCGGGAAGAGTGCCGCGAAGCCGACGACGATCAGCGCGCCCGCCAGCGCGGCGAGGCCGAGGCGGACCCAGCGATTGGCGGGGTTGAGCAGCGACAGGCCGAACAGCAGCGCGCCCGCCGCGATCATCACGCTCAGCCAGACCGGCGTCAGCGCGTCGCAGCGCAATACTTGATTCGCGTTCGAGGCGAACAGCGCGAAGCCGAGCGCCGAGCCGCCGCCGAGCGTCAGGCCATAGACCTGCATGCGGTGGACGTCCTCGCGGTCCCAGATCCAGCGCAGCGCGATGATCGCGCCGGCCATCGCGCAATAGGGCAGCATCTCGAGCCCGATGGTGAGCGAGAGCGCGCTGGAGATCCCGACGGTGGCGCCGCCCCGCGCGCGCCTCGGGTCGGCAAGGCCGGCGACGGTGAGCGCGAGGAAGGCGAGCTGCCAGCCATGATGGTCGATGCGCTCGGGCGCGTACATCGACATGGTCGAGGTGCAGCCCATCAGCACGACCAGCGCGACCGGCCAGGCCCAGGGCGCGACCAGCCGGCGCACGGCGAGCGACAGCCCGGCCATGGCGAGCGCCAGCGGCAGCAGCGGCGCCAGGCCGCATGCCCACTTCTCCGCGATCACCGGGCCGACGAACGGCTTGAAGGCGAGGATCAGCCCGGCGATCGGCAAGTCGACCAGGCGCGACCAGTGGATGTCGAAGCCGCCGAGCGCGGGATCGAGGCGATATTGCCGGAGATCGTACCAGCCCTGCCCCGCCATCCAGGCGCGCACCTGCATCAGGCGCATATTGTCGTCGGTATCGCCGAGCATCAGCCAGTAGATGTTGCCCTGGCGGTCAAAGAGGAACCAGGCAGTGACGATCAGCCAGAACAGGGCCATCCAGCGCAGCCAGTGACGGTCCAGCTCCTGGTCGAGGCGGAACCCGCCCGGTGCATCCAGCTTCAAAATCGCTTCCCTCGCATCAATGCAGGCATTAGGGCCGCCTTCGGTTCCTGGGCAAGCGATAGTGACGGCTGTACTCAAGCGATTTGAAGCGATGTGGACGAACGGGATGCTCGGGCAGCTGGTGCGCTTCGGCATCGTCGGCCTGGCGTCGACCTTCGTCTATTCGGTCGTCTACTGGCCGCTCGCCACTTATGCGATTCCGCCGGTGCTCGCCTCGGTGGCCGGGTTCCTGGTCGCGGTCGTGTTCGGCTATGTCTTCCACAGCCGCTGGAGCTTCAAGGGGCATGACGCCGATGGCGGCATGGGCACCCAGTCGAAGTTCGTCGCGGTCCAGTCGGTCGGCCTGGCGATGAATGCCTTCTTCACCTGGCTGTGCACCGGGCCGCTCCACGAGCCGACCTGGGTGCCGCTGATCCCGGTGATCTTCGTCACGCCGATCGTCACCTTCGCGCTCAACCGCTTTCTGGTATTCAAATAAGATGGACCGCATCGTCTACGAGCGCATGGCCGCGCATGACACCACCCACTGGTGGTATCGCGCGCGCCGCGAGATCCTTTCGGACTATCTCAAGCGCTATGGCGCGGTGCCCGAGGGCGCGCGCATCCTCGAGATCGGCTGCGGCACCGGCCACAACCTGCCCATGCTCGCCCAGTTCGGCGAGATCGACGCGATCGAGATCGACGAGACCGCCGCCGCCAAGGCCAGCGAGCGGCTGGGCAAGCAGGTCGGCTCTTCGCCGCTGCCCGAGCTCGCCGGCGTGGCGGACGCCAGCTACGACATGGTCGCGGTGCTCGACGTGATCGAGCATGTCGAGGACGATGTCGCGGCGCTGAAGGCGATCGCGCGCGTGCTCAAGCCCGGCGGCAAGATCCTGATCACCGTGCCGGCGCACCAATGGATGTGGAGCGCGCACGACGTGGTGAACCACCACAAGCGCCGCTATTCCAAGGGCACGCTGATCGCCGCGCTGCAAAAGGCGGGGCTCGGCTGGCAGAAGCTGCGCTGGTTCAACTCGCTGCTGTTTCCGGTCGCCGTGGCGGCGCGGCTGCTCGGCAAGCTGACCGGCAAGGACGACAGCGACGATTCGCCCCCGCCCAAGGCGCTCAACACCGCCTTCGAAGCGGTGTTCGGGGTGGAGCGGCATTTGCTCGGCCGGCTGCCGATGCCGCCGGGCCTGTCGATCATCGTGCTGGCGCAGCCGAAGGGCTGAGCGGTCAGCTCTCGCGCGGCGTCACCGGCGAGACGCTGACTTCGCCCGAATCGGCATAGCGATAGCCGAGCGACGCGTGGCCCTGCACCGGGCCGGCGACGTCCGCCACGATGTAAAGCGGGCGGCGCTTCGATTCGACATAGAGCCGGCCGAGATATTCGCCGATCATGCCGAGCACGAACATCTGCACCGCGCCGAGCACGACCACGACGAGCATCAGCGAGGTCCAGCCCGGGATCGCGGCGCCCATCAGGAAGCCGGCGACGATGTAGAGCACCAGCAGCGCCGAGGCGGCGGTGAGCAACAGGCCGACATGGCTGGCGAAGCGCAAGGGCGCGGTCGAGAAGCCGGTGATCGCGTCGAGCGCGAAGCGAATCATCTTGCCGAGCGGATATTTGCTCTCGCCGGCCAGCCGCTCGTGGCGGTCATAGGGGAAGGGCACCTGCTTGAAGCCGACCCAGGCGACCATGCCGCGGATGAAGCGTGCCTGCTCGGGCAGCGACAGGAACGCGTCGAGCGCCCGCCTCGTCATCAGGCGGAAGTCGCCGGTGTCGAGCGGGATCGGCGTGTCGGTGATCCGATCGAGCATGCGGTAGAAGAAGGCAGCGGTGATCTTCTTGAAAATCGTCTCGCCATCGCGCTTGCGGCGCACCGCATAGACGACGTCGGCGCCCTGCGAGCGCATCGCGGCGCGCATGTCGGTCAGCAGCTCGGGCGGATCCTGCAGATCGGCGTCGATGATCAGGATCTCCTCGCCCGCGCACAGGTCCAGCCCGGCGGTGAGCGCGAGCTGGTGGCCGTGGTTGCGCGACAGGTTGATCGCGATCAGCTTGGGATCGCTGGCCGAGATGCGCTGCATCACTTCCCAGCTCCTGTCGCGCGAGCCGTCGTTGATCAGCACGATCTCGTAATCGTCGCCCACCGCGGCGCGTGCGGCGCCGGAGACGCGGCCGTGCAGCGCCTCGAGGCATGCCTCTTCATTGTAGCAGGGGATGACGACGGAAAGTTGCGGACGCTTTTGCATGACCGGACGCTCTAGCGAGGTGACGCGCCGCCGTCGAGACGGGCGTTATCCCCCCGCGCGATCGACGATGTCCCGCAGGAAGATCAGATGCTCGGCAAAGGCGCGGCGGCCCTCCGCGGTGATCGAGACGAGCGTGCGGGTGCGCTTGCCCACCGGCTGCTTCTCGATCGCGATATATCCGGCCTTCTCCAGCGTCGCGAGATGCGCGCCGAGATTGCCGTCGGTCGCCTGGGAGATTGCCTTGAGCCGCGCGAATTCGAGCTGTGTGCCCTTGGGCTCGGCGTCGAGCGCGGCGAGGATGCGCAGCCTTGTGGTCTGGTGGATGATCTCGTTGGGCAGCGTCATGCGCGGCGCAGCCACATGCCGCCGAGGATCAGTGCGCCGCCACCGCCGATCCCGACCCAGAGGAACAGCCAGGCCGGGAAGACGAACCAACCGAGGCAGACCGCCAGCACCAGCGCCGTCCCGACCAGCGCCAGCCGCATCCCCGCCCAGATGCCGGTGATCAGATAGGCGAGCGCGACGAGCAGCGAGATCAGCGCGTTGACGCTACGGGCGTCGAGCTGCGGGCGGGCGATCAGCATCATCAGCCACAGGATGCCGAAGCCGGCGAAGATCGACAGCGATGCGCGCAGGTCGATCCCCGCGCCTTCGCGGCGCGGCAGCGGATGGAGGATCGACCATAGCACGCCGAGCGGGGTGCCGATCAGCCAGCTCTTCGGCCCCCAGGGGAAGAACTGGCTGAGCAGGTTGCACACCAGCCAGATCACGCCCCAGACCATCACCGTGCTGGCGGTGCCGGCATAGCGGCGCAGCGCCGCCCCGTGCTGCCGGGCACTGTCGATCGAGCGCAGCGCCGCTGCGGCGTCCTCGGGGCGGATCTCGGTCACTTGGCGGGGGCTCCCAGCGTGTCGGCGAAGAAGGCGAGCGTCTGCTTCCAGGCGTCAATGCGTGCGGCGGCGTTGCCTGCGTCGGTGCCGCCCATTTGCATCATCGGCGTGTCGCCGGTCGGCTTGGTCGGCGCATCGGGGAAGGCAATCGAATGGCCGGCGTTCGGATAATCGAGCTGGCGGTGCGCGAAACGGAAGTGCTTCGCATCGAGCCGCTCGATCACCTGCTTCGACATCGGACCCGAGGGCCACATTGCATCGTCCGCTCCCGAGATCAGCAGCACCGGGCCGGCGATCCGCTCGACCGGGATCACCGCATCGGGATAGGCCGCGGCCTTGGCCAGGCTGCGCTGATAGAGATCGAGCACGCTCTTGAAGCCGGTGCTGTTGTCATAGGGAACATAGGCCATCGGCTTGCCATCCAGGCTGAAGCTCGACTTGTTGTCCATGAAATTCGTGTAGTTGATGCCCTGCCACACCACCGAGCTGGGCACCGCGGCGACGACGGCATGGAAGCGCGGATCGTGCGACGCGATCAGCAGCACTGCCTCGCCGCCCTTGGAGGCGCCCCAGATTCCGATCTTCTTCGCATCGACGAGCGGCTGGCGCGCCAGCCAGTCGGTGGCGGCGCGGAAATATTCGAGGCGGATCTCCTGGAGCTGCTCGGGCAGGCCGGGCGTGCGGAAATAGGCGAGCGCGAGCACGCCATAGCCGGCCTCGGCGAACTTGCGACCGAGCGCCTTGCTGACCCCCTCCCCGCCTTCGGAGCCGCCGAGCACCAGGATCGCGGGTCCGCGCTTGCCGCTCGCCGGCGGATACCAGGTGGCGACCAGGCCGTCGTCATGGACGGGCACGCCCTGGAGCCCGGGCGTGGCCTGCGGCGCGGCAGGCGCCTGTTGCGCAACGGCCGGCGCGGCGAGGGGGAGCAGACTGAGGGCGGCGAAGGCGGCAAGGGTCTTCATCGGAGCGAGTCCTTTACTCTGTGTGGCAGAGTATTAACTCTGCAGTGCAGAGTAAGTCAAGCTGGCTCGGTAGACCCGTCAACCACATCAAATTCGTCATCCCCGCGGAGGCGGGAATCCAGAGTCACAAGGCGATGCTCGACTAACCCCGGATCCCCGCCTTCGCGGGGATGACGGGCAAGAGAGCATGTCGTTCGCCGCCAGCAAGCCAGCCCTTCCCTTCGTTACGGGGTTGACGCTGCTCGGGTCCGAGGCCTAATCCGCGATTGCGAATCACTTGCATTAGCATAAAGGACTTCAGGGCATGCGTCGGATGATTGGGGTGGGGATCAGCCTTTGGGCGCTGGCAGCGGGAATGCCGGCGCTGGCGCAGGACAAGCAGGACCAGAAGCCCGGCGAGCCGGGCTCGACGATCACCGTCACCGCGACCCGCATCCCGACCGACGTCAAGGACGTGCCCGCTACGGTCAGCGTCATCGACGACAGGAAGATGGCCGACCAACTGGTCACCGACATCAAGGACCTGGTGCGCTACGAGCCCGGCATCAGCGTGCCGCGTGGCCCGACGCGCTTCGGCGCGGCGCTCGGCGTCACCGGGCGTGCGGGCAATG
Organism: Sphingomonas sp. KR3-1; assembly: GCF_040049295.1. Taxonomy (NCBI): domain Bacteria; kingdom Pseudomonadati; phylum Pseudomonadota; class Alphaproteobacteria; order Sphingomonadales; family Sphingomonadaceae; genus Sphingomonas; species Sphingomonas sp. KR3-1. The sequence goes on along the minus strand of NZ_JBDZDQ010000001.1, from coordinate 2,173,279 downwards.
AAGGCTTCATCGTCCGCGGCATCGGCGGCAACCGCGTGCTGATCCAGGTGGACGGCGTGCGCGTGCCCGACGGCTTCACCTTCGGCGCGCAGTCCGCCGGGCGCGACTATGTCGATGTCGGTCTGGTCAAGTCGGTCGAGATCCTGCGCGGCCCGGCCTCGGCGCTGTACGGCAGCGACGGGCTCGCCGGCGCGATCAGCTTCACCACCAGCGACCCTTCGGACATCCTGCGCGGCAAGGACTATGCGGGGCTGGCCCGCGCCTCCTACAGCTCGGCCGACAACGAGTTCGCCGAGACCGGCATCGCCGCGGCGCGCTTCGGCGACCTCTCCGCGATGCTCTCCTATACGCGCCGCGACTTCCACGAGCTCGACAACCAGGGCATCGTGGGCGGCAGCGGCGCGGCGCGCACCGAGCCCAATCCGCAGGACGGCCACAGCAACGCGGTGTTGGGCCGGCTGGTCTACGAGCCCGACGCCTCGAACCGCTTCCGCATCACCGGCGAATATCAGGATAGTCGGGTCTTCACCAACGTGCTGACCGGGCTGAGCTCGACCGTGGACCTGCTCCAGGCGCGCGACACCACCAGGCGCGGGCGCATCGCCGGCGACTGGTTCTGGACCGGCACCGGGCTGTTCGATCATGCGCGGCTGAGCGCCTATTGGCAGGACGGCGAGAACCGCCAGTTCACCGATGAGGACCGCACGCCCGCCGCCGATCGCGAGCGGCTCAACACCTTCGAGAACCGCGTGCTCGGCGCGTCGGCCGAAGTCGGCATGCGCTTCGAGACGGGGGCGGCGGCGCACCGCGTGGTGTTCGGCGGCGACATCAGCAAGACGCACCAGGAAGGGCTGCGCGACGGCGTGGTGCCGCCGGCGGGCGAGACCTTCCCGACTCGTGCCTTCCCCGAGACCAACTACACGCTGGCCGGCGCTTTCGTGGCCGACGAGATCACGCTCGGGCCGGTGACGCTCTACCCGGCGCTGCGCTTCGACGCCTATGACCTGTCGCCCGAAAAGGACCCGCTGCTCCCGGCCTTTGCCGGCGCGGCGCAGTCCGGATCGCGCGTCTCGCCCAAGCTCGGCGCGGTGGTGCGGCTGGGCGACGCGGTGCGGCTGTTCGCCAATTATGCCCAGGGCTTCAAGGCGCCCGAGCCGAGCCAGGTGAACCAGTTCTTCTCCAACCTCGCCTTCGGCTATACCTCGCAACCCAACCCGAACCTGCGCCCCGAGACCAGCGAGAGCTGGGAAGGCGGCTTCCGCCTGAACAGCGGGCCGGTGAGCCTCGACGTGACCGGCTTCATCGCCAATTACGACGACTTCATCTCGCAGGAAGTGACCAGCGGCGGCTTCACCCCCGCCGATCCGGCGATCTACCAGTTCATCAACATCGACAAGGTGAAGGTGAAGGGTGCCGAAGCGCGCTTCGTGGCGCAGGCAGCCAACGGCCTGACCGGCACGCTGGCGATCGCCTATGCCCAGGGCGACCAGATCGAGCCCGACGGCTCGCGGCTGCCGCTCTCGACCGTCGATCCGCTCAAGGTGGTGATCGGCCTGGGCTATCGCGACAAGGACGGGCGCTTCGGCGGCGACGTCACCGCGACGCACAGCGCGCAGAAGGCGCTGGAGGCGACCACCGGCGTGTGCAGCGGCGCCTGCTTCCGCCCGGGCGCCTTCACCATCCTAGACGCCACTGCCTTCTTCCGGGTGACCGAAGGGCTGACGCTGCGCGCCGGCGTGTTCAACCTGTTCGACGCGAAATACGCCTGGTGGAACGACGTGCGCGGCCTGGCCGACACCTCGACCGTCAAGGATGCCTATACCCAGCCGGGCCGCAACGCCTCGGCCTCGATCAGCTATCGTTTCTGACCGCTTCCGAGGAACAGGATCATGAAGCTTCTATTCCCGATCGCGCTGGCGCTGCTGGCCCCCATGCCCGCACTCGCCCAGGCGGCACCGGCGGCCGCGGTGAAATCCGGCTTCGAGGCCGACCGCGCCGACATCCTCGGCATGGCCGGCACCTTCAAGGTCAGGTTCGACATGCAGGAGAGCACCGCCTGGCGCGCCGACTATACCCCGATCCCGGCCAAGATCTCCGGCGGCGACGAAGTCGTGCGGGTGATCGAGGACACTGGCCGGACGATCCGGCTGCAGCATCTCCTGGTGGTCGACATGGGCGACGGCAAGAAGATGGTGATCAAGCACTGGCGCCAGGACTGGCAATATGAGCCGGCCCGGGTGCTGGTCTATGCGGACCGCGATGCCTGGACCTGGGCCGAGGTGCCCGCCGCCGAGCGCAAGGGCGTGTGGTCGCAGACGGTCTACCAGGTCGATGACAGCCCACGCTATGGCGGCTGGGGCAAGTGGAGCGAGGTCGGCGGCATCCGCCGCTGGGAATCGAACCGCAGCTGGCGGCCGCTCGCCCGGCGCGACGCGGTGCGCGGGCCCGTCTACGACCGCTATCTGGGGGTCAACCGCCACGCGCTCTCGCCGGCGGGCTGGATCCACTGGCAGGACAATCTGAAGATGGACGGCACCGACACGCCGGTCGTCCAGGAATATGTGCTCAACAGCTACACCCGGTTCAGCGGCTTCGACGTGAAGGCGGCGGACGACTATTGGGCCGCGACCAAGGGATATTGGGCCGCGATCCGCGCCGAATGGGATCGGATCGCAGCGGCAAAGGGCGGCATCCGCATCACCGAGGAAGCCGATCACGGCACGGTGATCGCCGGGCGCGTGCTCGAGATCGCCGACGAGATCCAGCAGGGCAAGACCAGCGAGGCCGACGGGATCAAGGCGGCCAAGGCGCTGATGGACCAGGCGACCAGGGCGGCGAACTAGTTTCCCCCTCGGGAAGGCCCGCTTTCCTTGGTCGGAGCGGGCTGGGGGCGAGCCGGACGGATCCCAAGCCCGTCCGGTTCGCCCCCTTTTTATGCCGAGCGGGGCTCAGCCGCCGTTCTTCACCCGGTCGATATAGGCGAATTCGGCGAGCGCCGCGGCCGCTGCGGCCTGGGTGATCAGCCGCGTCTTGTCGTCCGCCGGGCGCGTGGCGCCGGTGCGGACCTCCGCCCAGGTGCCAGCGACGGCACTGGGGTCGTCATCGGTCTCGCCGGTATCGCCGTCGCCCGGCACGCCATTGGCATACCAGCCATAGCGATCCTTGTTCGAGGTGATCAGGAAGTCGACCAGCCCCTTGGCGGCATTGTACCAGGCGACATTGCCGTCCTGCAGGTAGATCTGGCAGAGCAGGTCGATCGTCGCATAGCCGCCGGTCGGCGCGTTCTGCTTGATGCCGCCGCCGCTGGGGAACCAGGCGCTATGGGCCAGCACGGTGTTCATCAGCGTCTGGGCATAGGCGAGCTTGGCGGTCTCGCTCGGGTTGTTCTTGTGGATTGCCAGCGCCAGCGCGGCGACACCGGTGGAATTGCCGGCGAGCACGCCCGAATTGCCCGAATCGCAGACAAAGGGCTGGCCCGCCGTGGTGCAGGTGGCGCCGCCGCGGAACAGGCCCGAGGGCGCGAGCAGGTCCATGCTGGTGAGGTTGACCTGGTTGAACATGTCGGTCGCCCAGGTGAGGCGCGTGGGCGCGATCGGCTTGTTCGGGAAGCGCGCCGACCAGCGGGCATAAGCCGCGCCGACGCGGGTGACCGGGCTCATGTAGAAGGCCGAGGACCAGTCGGGATCGCCCGGCTTCTGCGACACGCCGTTATGGCTGTTCTGGTTGTTGTCGACATAGTTCAGCGCCTGGAAGGCGTTGTCCGACACTGACTGGGTGAGCGACACGTCAAGATAGACGTTGAGCATGTTGCCGCCGAGCAGCGCATTGTCGTCATAATAACAGGGCTGGCCGTGGCGCACGCCATAGCCGCCGGGGGTGGCGCCCGGGGCGCTGCCGGCGCAGTTCGGGTTCCAGTACCAGTCGAGCTGGTCGACGGCGGTGAGCAGCAACGGCTTGTAGGTCGCCGAATCGAGGCGGGCGCCCCAATAGAGCGCGCGGACCATATTGTCCTCGGTCCACAGATAGGCGACATCGCTGCCCTTGGCGTAGCTGTCCGACCCCGCCTGGTAGTTGAGGACGTTGGCGTACATCATCACGTCCGAATTGGGCGTGGCGCTGGTCTTGATGAAAGCGTTGTGGACCTTGGTAAGGAAGGTCTTGGCGACCGCCTGGTAATCGGTCGCGACGACGTCGAGGGTCTGGACCGACGGGCCGGCGGCAGGCGCCGATCCGGCCTGCATGGCGAGCGGGACCCGCACCGCCCCACCTTCCTGCGCCTGCTGGCTGCCGGCCTGCCACGCGGTCGCGCCGGCCGCAGCCGCCGACAGCAGCGCAAGGCCATAGATATACTGGCTTTTCACATCTCTCTCCTCGTCTTGTTTTGCATGCTCCAACTGCGGTCGATGAAACCCGGTGCGGCACAGGCCACTGCCCTCATCGCCTTCTTCGCTTGTTGGCGGGCACCACTGCGGATGCGCCGGCTCTTGCCGGCCGCGCGCGCTCATGCCGCCCGCGCAATGACTGATCTAATTTATCATATAGATCAATCTTAATAATGAAGTTGTTTTATTTAATGACCACAGCGCGGCTTTGCGCAGCGCGCGGCGCCTAGTGCTCGCGCGACAGGAGACCTGCCGTTTCCGAGTACTTAGATAGTGCGCGGCGAGCTACCGGCGCGCCTAGAGCCGCTCCGCCGAACTCACTGCATCCGCCGCCCGCAACGCCGCGAGCAACCGCACCAGATGCGCCGCATTGCGCACTTCCAGGTCCATCGTGTTGGTGTGGAAGGTCGTGTCGCGATTATCCATCCGCAGGCCGAGGATGTTGGCCTTGTGCTGGCCGATCAGCGTGGCGATCGCGCCGAGCGCGCCGGGCTCGTTCTTCAGCGTGATCTCGATCTGGGCGATGCCGCCCTCCGCCTTGTCGCCCCAGCTGAGATCGACCCAGTCCTCCTCGGTGGTGTCGGCCAGGCTCGGGCAATCGATGCGGTGGACTTCGATCGGCTCGCCGGGCCGGCGGATGCCGACGATGCGGTCCCCCGGCACCGGACGGCAATCGGGCGAGAAATGGAACGCCATGCCCGGGGTGAGCCCCTTGATCTCGATCGCGTGCTGCTGCGGCGGCAGGTCATGCGCGTCCTCCCCCTCGGTCGAGCCGGGCATCAGCGCTTCCATCACCTGGCCATCGGTGAACTGGCGGCGGGCGATCGCCTCCATCAGCGCGGCATCGTCCTGGAGCTTGAGGCGCTTGAGCGCATCCTTGAGCGCGCTTTCGCCCGGCGGCGTCGGCAGGCGCAGCACGATCTCGTCATAGAGCTTGCGGCCGAGCGCGATCGTCTCCTCGCGCTCCTTGTGGCGGATATGGCGGCGGATCGCGGCGCGCGCCTTGCCGGTGATCGCGAAGTTCAGCCAGTTGGCCTGGGGCTCCTGCGCCTTGGAACGGAGGATCTGGACCTGATCGCCCTGCTCGATCTCGGTGCGCAGCGGCACGACGCGGCCATTGACCTTGGCGCCCACCGCCTGGTCGCCCAGGTTCGAATGGACCGCATAGGCGAAATCGATCGGCGTTGCGCCCTTGGGCAGCTGGATCAGCTCGCCCTTGGGCGTGAAGGCGAAGATCCGGTCCTGGTACATCGCCATGCGGGTATGCTCGAGCAGCTCCTCGGGGCTCTCGGCATGCTCCAGGATCTCGATGAGGTCCTTGATCCAGCTGACCTGGGTATCGGGGCGGACGTTGCTCTGCTTGTACGCCCAGTGCGCGGCAAGGCCGAACTCGGCCTGGGCGTGCATGTCGCGCGTGCGGATCTGGATCTCGATACGCGTGTCGCCGGCATGGATGATGCTGGTGTGGAGCGAGCGATAGCCGTTGCGCTTCGGCGTCGAGATGTAGTCCTTGAACCGGCCCGGCACCATCGGCCAGCGGCGGTGGATCACGCCGAGCGCGCGGTAGCACTCCTCCTCGGTGTCGACGATCGCGCGGAAGGCCATGATGTCCGAAAGCTGCTCGAGCGACACGTGCCGCTCCGACATCTTCTTCCAGATCGAATAGGGATGCTTCTCGCGGCCGGTGATCTCGGCATCGATGCCGCCGCGCGACAATAGCAGCTTCAGGCCCGAGGCGATCTTGGCGATGCGGTCCTCGCCCTCGACCTTGAGGCTGTCGAGCCGGCGGTTGATCGATTCATAGGCTTCGGGCTCGAGTTCCTTGAAGGCGAGGCTCTGCATCTCCTTCATGAACTCGTACATGCCGATCCGCTCGGCGAGCGGCGCGTAGATCTCCATCGTCTCGCGGGCGATGCGCTTGCGCTTGTCCGGGTTCTTGATGTGGACCAGCGTGCGCATGTTGTGCAGCCGGTCGGCCAGCTTGACGAGCAGCACGCGGACATCGTCCGACATGGCGAGCAGGAACTTGCGGAGATTCTCGGCGGCGCGCTCGCTCTCGGTCTGCGCCTCGATCTTGGAGAGCTTGGTGACGCCGTCGACCATGCGCGCGACATTGTCGCCGAACAGGCGCTGGATGTCCTCGGGCGTTGCGACCGTGTCTTCCACCGTGTCGTGGAGGATCGCGGTGACGATCGTCTCGTCATCGAGGTGGAGGTCGGTGAGGATGCCGGCCACTTCGATCGGGTGGCTGAAATAGGGATCGCCGCTCGCGCGCTTCTGGCTGCCATGCGCGTTGACCGAGAAGACATAGGCGCGGTTGAGCATCGCTTCATCGGCATCGGGGTCGTAGCTCAGGACCCGGTCAACAAGTTCATATTGGCGCAGCACGGGACCTAGATGGGCCCCGGCGCTGTTGCTTTGCAATAAAATAGAGCGCGATCCGGGTTTTCCGGACCGCGCTCCAATTGCTTTACTGGCTGGTGTGGCGCTGGCGCCATACGGCTCAGTGGGCCTTGGTGTTGCACTTCTCGAGCGCGGCGGCGTCGAAATCGGCGCCGTTGGCGCGGAAGGCCGAGAGCTTGCCGACTTCGCGAGCAACCAGCTCGCAGGCGATGGCGTCACGGGTGCTGCCGTTCGCCGGGGCGATGCAGGTGCCGGCATTGCACTTCCACAGCGTCGAACGGGTGACGAAGCTGGCCTTGGCAGGCGCAGTCACCGGGGTGGCGGCATAGCCATTCGGGGTACCCTGCGCGATGCCGGCGGCGGGGACGAAGGCCAGCGTGGCCGCAGCCGCTGCGGCGAAAAAGCGGGTCATGGGAAATCCTCCTGGGGATCTGAAAACGTGCAACTCGCGCTGCGACTCATTGTTTAATTGACATCAAGGTAAGTTGCAACCAGAAACTATTGCTGCAATGCAAGAAGTTACGCCATTCCGTAGCGTCGGCTTTTGGGATAAGGTGACAAGTCATGGGTGGTGCCATTCGAGAAACGCTGCGCCAACTGGCGAACGATTGCAGCCTGCCGGCGGCGCTGGAAGCGATGGGCGAGCGCTGGTCGTTCCTGATTCTGCGCGGCTCGTTCAACGGCTTGCATCACTTCGAGGAGTTCCAGTCCGAGCTGGGAATCGCGCGCAACATCCTGGCGAACCGGCTCGCCCGGCTGGTCGACAAGGGCATCCTCGCCCGCCAGCCCTGCGCCGACGATCGCCGCAAGATCGAATATCGCCTGACCGACAAGGGCTATGCGCTGCTGCCGGTGATGATCTCGCTGCGCCAATGGGGCGAGCGCTGGGAGACCGGCGTACCGGCCTATCCGGTACTGGTCGACGCGCGCGACGGGCGACCGATCCAGGCGGTGCAGGTGCTGAGCCATGATGGGCGCGTGCTGGGCAAGGGCGACCTGCTCTGGGCGCTGCCGGAGGATGTGGCGGGCGAGGATGCGGTCGAGGTGAAGGCGGCGGAGTGATCCTCTTTATCCTCCCCCGCCAGGGGGAGGTGGCGCCGAAGGCGACGGAGGGGGAGGATGGCGATGCGCCTAGATGGTGCGGCCGATAGCCGGCGAAATGCGAAACGCCTTCGCCAGCAAATGACGCCTCCTGAAATCGGCCTTTGGCTTGCGCTGCGTCGCAACGAGCGCGGACTGCACTTCCGCAGGCAGCATCCGGCCGGAAGATATGTTCTCGATTTCTACTGTGCACGCGCCCGGCTGGCGATTGAGGTTGACGGGGAAGCCCATGCGCGCGGGGATCGGCCGGAGCGCGATGCGGTTCGGGATACCTGGCTTTCCGATCAAGGCGTACGGGTGTTGCGCTATCCGGCGGAGGCGGTCCTGACCGATCTGGAAGGCGTGGTGCGGCAGATCATGGCGATTGCGACGGCGCGGCGGGAATCGATCGCGAGCTGATTGCTTACCGCCCCCTCCGTCATGCTGCGCATGCCACCTCCCCCTGGCGGGGGAGGATTGAAGGTCAGCCGCCCAGCCCCTCCAACCGCTCCCGCACATTCTCCGGGATCGGCTTCGACTTGCGCGTCGCCAGGTCGACATGGACGCTGACCATCTCGATCTCGGTGTGCAGTTCGCCGGTCTCCGCGTGGCAGAGGTCGATGCGCATCGTCATGCTCGAATTGCCGACGCGCTCGACCCGGGCGAACCCCTCGACCATGTCGTCGAACACGAACGGCTTCTTATAGTCCACGCCCGCGCGGACGACGTTGAACTCGGCGTCGAGCCAGTCCGGGCCGATATCGTCCAGCGCGGCCCAGCGCCAGAACTCGCTGAGCGTGACGTCGGCATATTCGAGATAGCGCGAGTTGAAGACGATCTTCTGCCCGTCGATCTCGGAATAGCGGACGCGGAAGCGAGTGGAGAAGGGGAAGCCGGGGCGCATGGCGTCCGGTTGGCGCGGCGGTCCGCGCGCGTCAACTAGAACAGCAGCCGCGCGCCGACGATCGCCAGCACGGTCGCGAGGATCGGGACCAGCACCTTGTCCGACACGCGCGTGGCGATCAGGCTGCCGATCACGATGCCGGGGACCGAGCCCAGCAGCAGGGCGAGCAACAGGTTCAGGTCGACCGAGCCCAGCACCCAATGGCCGAGGCCGGCGATGAAGGTGAGCGGCACGGCATGGGCGATGTCCGACCCGACCAGCCGGGCGACCGGCGCCTTGGGATAGAGGACGAGCAGCGCGGTCATGCCGAGCGCGCCGGCTCCTACCGAGGTGAGCGAGACGAGCGTGCCGAGCACCGCGCCGAGCAGCACCGTGGCCCAGCCGATCCGCCCCGGCTCGACATCGGCGAAGCGCGGGCCGAGCGCCGCGACGATGCGAGCGCGGAACAGGATGGCGATCGCGGTGAGGATCAGCGTGACGCCGAGGATCAGCGAGATCAGCTGGGCCGAGGCCCCGGGCTTGCCATGCGTCCAGGCGAGCCAGCCGAGCGTCGCGATCGTCGCCGGCACGCTGCCGGTCGCCAGCCGCCGCACCACGCGCCAGTCGACCGACCCGCGCCAGCCATGCACCGCGGTGCCCGCGGTCTTGGTGGCGGAGGCGTAGAGCAGGTCGGTGCCGACCGCGGTCGCCGGATGGAAGCCGAAGGCAAGCACCAACAGCGGCGTCATCAGCGAGCCGCCGCCGACGCCGGTCAGCCCGACGAGCAGGCCGACCAGCACGCCGGCCAGCGAATAGAGCGGATCGATATGCGGCACGGGCGCGGCTCAGCCCGCCTTTGCCGCAGTGTTGACGCCCATCGACTTGAGATATTGCTTCACGTTGCGCGCGGCCTGGCGCAGGCGCTGCTCGTTCTCGACCATCGCGATGCGGACAAAGCCCTCGCCATTCTCGCCGTAGCCGACGCCGGGCGCGACTGCGACCTTGGCATGGGTGAGCAGCTGCTTGGAAAACTCAAGGCTGCCGAGGTGCGCGAGCGCGGGCGGCAGCGGCGCCCAGGCAAACATGCTGGCGGGCGGCGACGGGATCTCCCAGCCGGCGCGGGCAAAGCTCTCGACCAGCACGTCGCGGCGCTTGTGATAGAGCTGGCGGTTGGCCTCGACGATGTCCTGCGGGCCGTTCAATGCGGCGCAGGCGGCGGCCTGGATCGGGGTGAAGGCGCCGTAGTCGAGATACGACTTCACCCGCGTCATCGCCGCGATCAGCGTCTTGTTGCCGACTGCGAAGCCCATCCGCCAGCCGGCCATCGAATAGGTCTTGGAGAGCGAAGTGAACTCGATCGCGACGTCCTTGGCGCCCTTGACCTGCAGGATCGAGACGGTCGGCTTGCCGTCGAAATAGAGCTCCGAATAGGCGAGGTCGGAGATGATCCAGACCTTGTTCTCCTTCGCCCAAGCGACGAGACGCTCGTAGAAAGCGAGGTCGACCGTCTCGGCCGTCGGGTTCGACGGATAGTTGACCACCAGGATCGACGGGCGCGGCACGGTGAAGTCGATCGCGCGCTCGAGGCTCTCGAAATAATGCTCGTCCGGCGTGGTCGGCACCGCGCGGATCGTCGCGCCGGCGAGGATGAAGCCGAAGGTATGGATCGGGTAGCTCGGGTTGGGCGCCAGCACGACGTCGCCCGGCGCGGTGATCGCGGTGGCGAGGCTGGCAAGGCCTTCCTTCGAGCCCATCGTCACCACGACTTCGGTCTCGGGATCGATGTCGACGCCGAAGCGGCGGGCATAATAATTCGCCTGGGCGCGGCGCAGGCCGGGAATGCCCTTGGACTGGGAATAGCCATGCGCATCGGGCTTCTGCGCGACCTCGACCAGCTTTTCGATCACGTGGGGCGGCGGCGGCAGGTCCGGATTGCCCATGCCGAGGTCGATGATGTCCTCTCCTGCCGCACGCGCCGCTGCCCGCATCGCATTCACTTCGGCGATGACGTACGGGGGCAGACGCTTCATGCGGTAGAATTCTTCGGACATTTCCTCATCTCTCAGGGGTTGGAGCGCGACACGATCTTGTGCCGTGCCATGCTCCTACGCCATGTTCGCGCTTGCGGGAATGACGTCTTGCCTGTGGTGCGCTAAAGCGGCGCTTGAAGAGGATGAGCATGGCCGAAACGACCAACCCATCAATTCCCGACCTGCAGGACCTGCAGCATTGGACCTGGGTGCTCGGCCGTGCGCAGCAGATGATGCTCGAGCAGGGCTTCGACCTGATGGAGCAGCTGCCCGCCGCCACGCCCTTCGGCGCCCCCTCCTTTCCGGCGATGTTCGATCCCGGCGCGGCCGTGAAGGCGAGCACCGATTTCTGGGCCGACACGATGAAGCTGTGGCAGCGCTTCCTCGATCCCCAGCATGCCGAGCCTTTCGAGGAAAGCGCCGAGCAGGCACGCGACAAGCGCTTCAAGGCGCCGCAATGGCGCGAGGAGCCGGTGTTCGACTTCCTGCGGCAAAGCTATCTGGTGATCGCCGATCACATGCTGCGCGGCGTCGACGCGATGGAGGGCATCGATCCCAAGCAGAAGGAGCAGGTCCGCTTCGCGACCAAGGGCTTCCTCGACGCCGTGAGCCCGACCAACTTCCCCGCGACCAACCCCGAAGTGCTCGAGAAGATCGTCGAGACCAAGGGCGAGAGCCTGCTCAAGGGCCTGCAGAACATGATGGGCGACCTGGCCAAGGGCCAGATGACCCAGACCGCCGAAGGCGTGTACGAGCTCGGCCGCAACCTGGCGATGACGCCGGGCAAGGTCGTCAAGCGGACGCCGCTGTACGAGCTGATCCAGTACGCCCCGGCCGAGGGCGCGACGGAAGTGTACGCGACGCCGCTGCTCATCTTCCCGCCCTGGATCAACCGCTTCTACATCCTCGACCTCAACCCCGAGAAGAGCTTCATCCGCTGGGCGGTGGAGCAAGGGCTGACCGTGTTCGTCGTCTCGTGGAAATCCGCCGATGCGACGATGAAGGACGTGGTGTGGGACGATTTCGTCGAGGACGGCCAGATCGATGCGATCGACACGGTGCGCGCGCTGCTCGGCGTCGAGGGCGTGCACGCGATCGGCTATTGTGTGGCCGGCACCACGCTCGCCGCGACGCTGGCGGTGCTGCACGCGCGCGGGACACCCGAGAAGGTGAAGAGCGCGACCTTCTTCACCGCGCAGGTCGATTTCTCCGAGGCCGGCGAGCTCAGCATGTTCGTCGACGACGAGCAGCTGGCGATGATCCGGAGCCTGGGCACCGAGGGCTTCCTCGACGGGCGCTACATGGCAGCGACGTTCAACCTGCTGCGCGGACGCGACCTGATCTGGAGCTACGTCACCAACAATTACCTGATGGGCAAGGACTATGCTCCGTTCGACCTGCTCCACTGGAACTCGGACGTGACCAACCTGCCGGCGCGCTGGCACATGAGCTACCTGACCGACCTCTACCGCGACAACAAGCTGGTGCAGGCCGGCGCGCTGGCGATCAACGGCACCCCGCTGGACCTCTCCAGCGTGACGACGCCCACCTATGTCCAGGCTGGGCGCGAGGACCATATCGCGCCGGCCGAGAGCGTCTGGAAGATCACCGACTATTTCACGGGCCCGCTCCGGTTCGTGCTCGCCGGATCGGGGCATATCGCCGGTGTGGTCAACCCGCCCTCGGCGCAGAAATACCAATATTGGACCAACGAGAAGAAGGCGGGATCGCTCGCCGAATTCGTCGCCGGCGCCAGGGAAACCAAGGGCAGCTGGTGGCCGGACTGGATCGGCTGGATCGACGGAATCGATGCAGCAAAAGTGCCGGCCAAGGGCGCCCGCATCCCCGGCAAGGGCAAGCTCAAGCCCCTCGAGGATGCACCCGGCAGCTATGTCCGGATGCGTTGATAAATCAGCTTATTCCCTAGGGTAATCGGGTTTTGTGCAGTGCACAAAATCCACTTGCATCGCAGTGCAGGAAAGCCTACATGCTGCATCGCAGCAATAGCTTTAGGGAAGGCATATCAATGGCCACCAAGGGACCGAAGACCGGCACGGGCAAGCCCGCCGCTCCGAAGCCTGCGGCGCGCGCCAAGCCCGCGCCGAAACTTGCTGCGCCCAAGGCTGAGAAGCCCGCGCCGGTAAAGGCCGCCGAGACGATCGTCGAAGCGCCCGTTGCCGAGCCGGCACCTGTCCTTGCGGCAGCAACGCAGGAAGTGACCGAAACCGTCCAGACCGTGAGCGCGCCGATTGTCGAGGCCGTCGCGGAAACCGCAACCACCGCCGCGGAAGCCGTCGAAGAGATCGTCGCCGCGCCGGCAGTGAAGGAAAGTGTCAAGATGAGCACGATCGAGAACGCCACCGGCAAGGCCCAGGCTCTGTTCGCCGAGTGGAACGACCGCACCAAGGCCGCCGTCGAGAAGTCGACCAAGCTGGTCGAAGAAGCCAATGACTTCGCCAAGGGCAATGTCGAGGCGCTGGTCGAGTCCGGCCGCATCGCCGCCAAGGGCTTCGAAGGCCTGGGCCAGGATGCCGCCGAATATAGCCGCAAGAGCTTCGAGACCGCGACTGCCGCGCTGAAGAGCTTCTCGTCGGTCAAGTCGCCGGCGGACTTCTTCAAGCTGCAGAGCGATTTCTTCCGCACCTCGTTCGACTCGTACGTTGCCGAGGCTTCGAAGAACACCGAGGCGCTGATCAAGCTCGCCAGCGACGCTGCGCAGCCGATCTCGAACCGCGTTGCCGTCGCCGCCGAGAAGGTGAAGACCGCCGCGTAAGCGCGTCGCTTCCGGCCTTTCGGAAGCACAAGATCAGGGCGGCGCCTCCTCGCGGAGCGCCGCCCTTTCCTTTTGTCGGGTCGCAATCGGGGTTTACGCAACAACCCCGGCCTTGCCCTTGGCGATGCGAACCCATATTTTCCGCAGCGTGATTGATCCCGTGAAATTCGATATCCGCATGGCCGAGGACGGCAATGACGACGATCGCGGCAATGGCCCGAACATCGGCCTTGCCACGCGCACCCGCACGCGCACCAAGAAGCCCACGCCCTACCGCGTGCTGATGCTCAACGACGACTATACGCCGATGGAGTTCGTCGTGCTCTGCCTGCAGCGCTTCTTCCGGATGAACATGGAAGAGGCGACGCGCGTGATGCTCCACGTTCACCAGCGCGGCGTGGGCGTGTGCGGCGTGTTCAGCTACGAGGTCGCCGAGACCAAGGTGGCGCAGGTGATCGAGTTCGCGCAGCAGAACCAGCACCCGCTGCAGTGCACGCTGGAGAAGGCGTGAGCGCCCAAGCCCGTCATCCCGGCGCAAGCCGGGATCGCGTGAGGCTCCTGTCCCGCGCCATCGCCTGAGATCCCGGCCTGCGCCGGGATGACGCATTTTCGTTACGCTCCTGCCTCCGTACGATCCCGAGTAGGCGCTTTTCCGGGCGCCACAGCCTCCCGCCGAGCCGGTAAAACGCCCGCAGTTCCTGGAACCGGGGGGTTTGGGTAGGAACACTGGGCCGGACGGCGCGACTTGTCACCGCAGACGTCCGGCCCGCCTCTCTTCGAAAATCGTCGGAACGAAGCGCCGCTCAGCTCGCCTTGGGAAGCCAGCTGAGATCGAGCCCTTCATAGCGGTTGACGTAGTTCGCCGCGCGGGCGAGCGCGCGCTCGTCGCGCAGCGTCACGCGGCCCGCCTCGCGCGCGATCAGCCCCTCTTCCTCGAGCTGGCGCAGCATGCGGTTGACGTGCACCGCGGTCAGTCCGGTCGCGTCGCCCACTTCCTCCTGCGTCAGCCCCAGCGTGAACGCATTGGTGAGGCCCTTGTCAGTGGCGCGCAGGCGATTGCGCAGCTCGATCAGCAACGCGGCGACGCGCGCCTTGGCGCTGGTACGGCCGAGCGCGGCGAGGCGATCGGTGAGCGCCACCCGCTCGATCTGCGAATGGACCAGCACCATCGCCGCGAGCCGCGGATGCGCGAGCATCAGATCGGAGAGCGCGGCGCGATCGAACGGGCAGACCACGCAGTCGGACAGCGCCGCCAACGTCTCGGTCGCTTCCTGATAGACCGCGCTGGAGACGCCGAGCATGTCGCCCGGGAAGAGGAAGCGCAGGATCTGCCGGCTGCCGTCATCGAGCAGCACATAGCTCATCATCATGCCCTTGCGCAGGATGTAGAGCTCGTTGCAGCCCTCATTCTCGCGCTGCAACACCGCCCCGCGGCGCACGTGCCGCTGGCGTTCCTCCAATTTTTCGAGCGCATTCTGTTCGACCGAAGTCAGGTCGATCAGTTCGCTCAACCTTTCCGCAAAGCAACTGCCGGACACGCGATGGCTTCCCCCCACTTGTCGATGCAAAGCAGTGCAATTGAATCAATGCATTAAAGTCGATCAAGCCAGACACTTTCGCACCGGTCTTGCGCGTGGCGGGAGAGGCATTAGAAGCCCGGCATGGACCGTATTCTCATTCGCGGCGGCAACCGCCTTTCCGGCAAGATCCCCGTTTCGGGGGCCAAGAACGCCGCCCTCACGCTGATGCCCTGCGCGCTGCTCACCGACGAGCCGCTGACGCTGCGCAACCTGCCCCGCCTGGCCGATGTTGACAGCTTCGGGCACCTTCTCAACGAGCTCGGCGCCTCCACTGCGATCGAAGGCACGCGGCCGACCGATTTCGGCCGGGTGATGACGGTGCGCGCAGGCAAGCTGAGCTCGACGGTCGCCCCCTATGACATCGTCCGCAAGATGCGCGCCTCGATCCTGGTGCTCGGGCCGCTGCTCGGCCGCGCCGGCGAGGCGACCGTGTCGCTGCCCGGCGGCTGCGCGATCGGCAACCGCCCGATCGACCTGCACCTGAAGGCGCTCGAGGCGATGGGCGCCGAGATTGAACTGGCCGCAGGCTATGTGAAGGCGACCGCGCCCGGCGGACGCATCGCGGGCGGGCGCTACAGCTTCCCGGTCGTCTCGGTCGGCGCGACCGAGAATGCGCTGATGGCGGCGGCCACGGCCCGAGGCACGACCGTGCTCGACAATGCCGCACGCGAGCCCGAGATCGTCGACCTGTGCAACCTGCTCGTCGCGATGGGCGCGCACATCCACGGCATCGGCACCGAACGGCTGGAGATCGAGGGCGTCGACCGCCTGCACGGCGCGACCTATGCCGTGATGCCCGACCGGATCGAGGCGGGCAGCTATGCCTGCGCCGCGGCGATCACCGGCGGCGATGTCGAGCTGGTCGGCGCGGTGGCGGACGACATGCGCGCGACGCTCGACGCGCTGATCCAGGCCGGCGTGACCGTCGAGGAGACCAAGGCCGGCATCCGCGTCGCCGCCAATGGCCCGCTCAAGCCGCTGACGCTGTCGACCGCACCCTTCCCGGGCTTCGCCACCGACATGCAGGCGCAGTTCATGGCGATGCAGCTGGTCGCCGAGGGCGCCAGCGTGTTCACCGAGACGATCTTCGAGAACCGCTACATGCACGTGCCCGAGCTGGCTCGCATGGGCGCGCATATCGACGTGCGCGGACGCACCGCGGTGGTGCACGGTCCTTCCAAGCTCGTCGGCGCGCCGGTGATGGCGACCGACCTGCGCGCCTCGATGAGCCTGATCCTCGCCGGCCTGGTCGCCGAGGGCGAGACCCAGGTGCAGCGCGTCTATCACCTCGACCGCGGCTATGAGCGGCTCGAGGAGAAGCTGCAGGCCGTAGGCGCCGATATCGAGCGCGTCGGCGACGGCTGAGCCGTCACGCGGCGAAATCGGTGCTGCGGGTGACATTCTCCCAGCGATCGATCTCGTCGATCACCGCATCGAGCTTCTCGCGGGCGCGGCGCAGCGCGTCGCTGCCGAGCAGCAGGTGGAGCGGCGGGTTGGACGAATCGGCGAGCGCGAGGATCGCTGCGGCGGCGTGGCGGGGATCGCCGAGCTGCCTGCCCGCCATCGACCCGAATGCCGCCGAGGAGCGCCCGACCGACGCGGCATAGGCATCGTCCGCGCCGCTCTTGCGGATCGAATGGTCCGACAGGAAATCGGTGCGGAATGCGCCGGGCGCCACGGCGGTGACATGCACGCCGAGCGGCGCGACTTCCTGGGCGAGCGCTGCCGACAGGCCTTCGAGCGCATATTTGGCGGCGGCATAGAGGCCCGAGCCGGCGCCCGGCGCCCGGCCGGCGATCGAGGTGATGTTGACGATATGCCCGCTCCCCTGCGCGCGCAGATGCGGCAGCGCCGCGCGGATCAGGCGGAAGGGCCCGAACAGATCGACGTCGAACAGCCGGGCGACATCGGCATCGCTCGCCTGCTCGATCGCGCCGAGCAGGCCATAGCCGGCATTGTTGACGATCACATCGATCCGCCCCGCCAGCGCGAACGCCTGCGCGACCGTCGATCCGATCGCTTCGGCATCGGTCATGTCGAGCGGCAGCACGTGGAGCGTGCCGGTACCGGGCGCGAACGCGGGCGCCTCCCCGCGCGCGGTGCCGATGACGGTGTCGCCGCGCGCCAGCGCCGCCTGTGCCAGCGCCAGGCCGAGCCCGCGCGAGATGCCGGTGATGAACCAGGTCTTCATACTGTGATCTCCTTCGCGGCAGGAGATGGGCACTTGCTGCGGCGAGGATAATAACCGCATTTTGCCATGCACTTGTTAGCGCTGCTAAACAGTGCCGATGGAATCGACTCTATTGTCCGCCGACTATCAGCAGCTTCGCGGCTTCGTTGCGGTCGCGCAGCTGCTGAGCTTCAGCCGCGCCGCCACCGCGCTGGGCGTCTCGCCCTCGGCGCTGAGCCAGTTGGTCCGCGGGCTCGAGGAGCGGCTCGGCGCGCGGCTGCTCAACCGCACGACACGCAGCGTCTCGCTCACCGAGGCAGGTGCCGCGCTGCTCGCGCGCATCGAACCTGCGCTGGCCGAGCTCGGCGAGGCGATGCAGCAGGCACGCGCCGGTCGGGAAGGGGTCGCCGGGCGCGTCCGCATCCACGCCTCGCGCTTCGCGGGCGAGCTGCACGTGCAGCCGATCCTCGCCCGCTTTGCGCGGGACTATCCCGAAGTCGTGCTCGACATCTCGCTCGACGATACCGTGATCGACATGGTGGCGGGCGGCTATGACGTGGCGATCCGCATCGGCGAGCTGGTCGAGCGCGACATGGTCGCGCTGGCGCTCGGCAAGGAGATGCGCCAGCTCGCCGTGGCGACGCCCGACTATGTCGCGGCGCATGGCGCACCCGAGCATCCGCGCGCGCTGCTGCGCCATCGCTGCATCCGCTGGCGCTGGCCGGGCGAGGCGACGCCCTATCATTGGGAGTTCTGGGAAAATGGCTGGTTCCAGGTCGCCGTCGACGGACCGCTGATCCTCGACGACAAGCAGGCATGCATCGACGCCGCGCTGCAGGGCGTCGGCATCGCCTTCGCGATCGAGCCCAAGGTGCGCGGTCATATCGAGGCCGGGCGGCTGGTGCCGCTGCTCGAGCAATGGTCAGCGCCGTTCCCGGGCCACTATCTCTGCTACCCGCAACAGCGCCACATGGCGCCGGCGGTGCGCGCCTTCATCGACGCGGTGCGGCGCGGGGCCTAGCGCGCGGTGCTCATCGAATAGGGCCGCGCCGCCTTGTCCGCCGCCCAGCTCTTGTTGGGCGTCGCCTGCATCGTGAAGCGGAGCTCGCCGCCGGCGACGATCTCGCGATGCTCCAGATAGCCGCGCGCCAGCGGCTTGCCGTTCAGCATGACCTTGCCGATATATTTGTTCGCGTCCGACAGCCCATCCGCGACGATCGTGAAGCGCTTGCCGTTTGGCAGGGCCAGCGTCGCGCGGTCGAGGAACGGCCGGCCGATGACATATTGGTTGGAGCCCGGCGCGACTGGGTAGAAGCCCAGCGAGGTGAAGACGAGCCAAGCCGACATCTGGCCGAGATCGTCATTGCCCGAGAGGCCGTCCGGGGTCGGCTTGTACTGGCTCTCGACGATCTGCTTCAGGCGCTCCTGGGTACGCCAGGGCTGGCCGGCATAGCTGTAGAGATAGGCGACGTGGTGGCTCGGCTCGTTGCCATGGATGTACTGGCCGATCAGCCCGGCAATGTCCTCGGCATGGCTGTAGTCGAGCTTGGAATTGTCGAAGTCGAACATCGCGTCGAGCTTCCTGACCGCCGCGGCGTCGCCGCCGAGCAGCGCGAACATGCCGGCCTGGTCCTGCGGCACGAACCAGGAATATTGCCAGGCATTGCCCTCGGTATAGTCCGAGCCATAGTTGATCGCGGTGGGATCGAACGGCATGCGGTAGCTGCCATCGGACTTGCGGGCGCGCAGGAAGCCGGTCTTCGCGTCGAAGCTGTTGCGCCAGTTGCCGGCACGCTTGTCGAAGGCGGCGGCGACGTCCGGCTTGCCCATCGCCCGTGCCATGCGCGCGATGGTCCAGTCGTCATAGGCATATTCGACCGTCTTGGAGGCGGCTTCCGGCTCCTTGTCGATCGGGACGTAGCCGAGCTTCATATAGTGATCGAGGCCGCCATAGGGGCCATAGGTCGCGCTCTTCACCGCGGCGTCGAGCGCCGCATCCGGATCGAAGCCGCGAATGCCCTTGAGGTACGCGTCGGCGATCACCGGCACGGCGTGATAGCCGATCATCGTCCAGGTCTCGCGCCCCTGGAACTGCCAGACTGGCAGGATGCCGAACGGGCTGACCTGCTGGCTGGCGATCAGCGAATTGACGAAGTCCGCGTTC
This sequence comes from Sphingomonas sp. KR3-1, assembly GCF_040049295.1. Taxonomy (NCBI): domain Bacteria; kingdom Pseudomonadati; phylum Pseudomonadota; class Alphaproteobacteria; order Sphingomonadales; family Sphingomonadaceae; genus Sphingomonas; species Sphingomonas sp. KR3-1. Next base: position 2,153,814 of record NZ_JBDZDQ010000001.1, on the reverse strand, counting down.
TTCTTCTCGCTCTGGGTGAGCAGGAGCAGGGGATGCTCGGCGCGGAACGTGTCCCATAGCGAAAAGGTCGAGTGGAAGGTGAAGCCCTTGGCGGCGTGGACCTGATCGTCCGGACCCCGCCAGCGGCCGTCGGCGTCGGAGAAGACGCTGGGCGCGATCATGCTGTGGTAGAGCGCGCCGTAGAACGTCTTGACCATCGCCGGGCTGCCCTCGGCCCGGATCGCGCCCAGGGCATCGGACCAGGCCGTGGTCGATCTGGCATGGACTTCCTTGAAGCCGCCGGGCTCGCTGTCGAGATTGGCGATCGCGCCATCCTCGTCGACCGAGGAGATCGCGACCTTCACTTCCAGCGGCTTGTCGAGCGCGCCGAAATCGAGCTGCGCCACCAGCGCGCGGCCGGCGAGCTGCGCGGTATCGTCGGCGCCGCGGCTGGGGCCCTGGAAGCCCCTGTACTCCACCTTCTCTTCCTTGTTGAGGAAGGCATGGCCGGTAAGCGGCGCGGACGGACGGATCGCGAAGAACAGCTTGCGCGCCGGCGCCCAGCCGCGCGTCTCGCGTGCGCCGGTGATCGTGCCGTCGGCGCGCAGGCGCACCGAGGACCAGAGCGTCTTGCCCGGATAATTGTAGAGCGAGCTGCGCAGGTCGAGCACGAGATGCGCGGCCTTGCCCGCGGGATAGCTGTAGCGCTGGACGCCGACGCGGGTGCCCGCGGTCATCTCGGCCAGGATGCCGGGATCGTCGAGCATCACCCGATAATAGCCAGGGGTCGCCAGCTCGCGATCATGGCTGAAGCGCGAGCGATAGCCCGAGCCCGGCTGCTTCGGGTCGCCGGGCTCGAGCGGCACCGCGTCGCCCGCCACCGGCATCATAAGGAAATCGCCCAGATCCGAATGCCCCGCGCCCGAGAAATGGGTCATCGAGAAGCCCTGGATGGTCGGGTCCTCATAGCGGTAGCCGGCGGCGTGGCTGTAGCATTCGCGGATCTTGCAGCCGGTATCGGTATCCGGGCTGAGCTGGATCATGCCGAACGGCGCCACGGCGCCCGGAAAGGTATGGCCCTCGCCGCCGGTGCCGATCCGCGGCGCGTCGAACCAGGGCGGCGGCACCGCCTCGCCCTGCCGGGCGGCGACCGGCGGCCTGCCCGCTTGCGCCGCGATCGGCGGGTTGCCGGTTTGCGCCGCGGCGATCGGCGCGGTGGTGAGCGACAGGGCGGCGAGCGCGGCAAGGCCGGTGCGGAACGGGGCGAGCATGAGGCGAGGTTAGAGCATGGCGCGCCGGCCCGCGCCAGCGCCGCTTTCCTCCCCGGCCGCTTCGTGCGACGCTGTGCGGCCAAGGGGAGCGGCGATGCAGAACAGTCTATCCGATCGGCAGGCAGTCTGGGCCTTTGCGCTCGGCTGCGCGATGGTGACCGCGGGCGTGCTGCTCCACATCCCGATGTTCCTGATGGGGCGCAGCATGCATTTCATGCTCGCCGGCATGCCGATGGGCTGGGACATGGTCGGCGGAATGGGGCTGATCATCGGCGGCTGCCTGATCGCGGCGTACGGCCTGCTCCCGCGCGGGATCGCCGCGCAGCGCGCCGCCGGAGCGGGCATCGAAGTCGCCGCGCCCGAGGATGCGCCGCTCGGGCCGGCGCATTGGCGGCTGATGGCAGTGCTCGTCGTCGCACTGGTCATCGACACGATGAAGCCGGCCTCGCTGGGCTTCACCGTGCCCGGCATGGTCGGCGAATATATGGTGCCCAAGGAGACGGTGAGCCTCGTCCCCTTCTTCGCGCTGATCGGCACGGTCACCGGATCGGTGGTGTGGGGCGTGCTCGCCGACATCTATGGGCGCAAGGCGACGATCCTGCTCTCGGCAGTGATGTTCGTCGGCACTTCGATCTGCGGCGCGATGCCCAGCCTCGCCTGGAACATCGGCATGTGCTTCATGATGGGCGCCGCCGCCGGCGGCATGCTGCCGGTCACCTATGCGCTGCTCGCCGAGATGATGCCCAACCGGCACCGCGGCTGGAGCCTGGTGCTGGTCGGCGGGCTGGGCGCGGGCGGCGGCTATTTCGTGGCGAGCGGCGCCTCGACGCTGCTGGTGCCCGACTATAGCTGGCGCATCCTCTGGCTGCTCAACCTGCCGACCGGGCTGACGCTGGTGCTGCTCGGCGCGCTGATCCCGGAGAGCGCCAAGTTCCTGCTCGCCCGCGGCCGCCTGGTCGAGGCGCAGGCCGTGATGGCGCGGTTCGGCGCGGTGGCGCGCAAGGCCCCCGCGCCTGCGACGGCGAGCCCGGGCAAGGGCGCGCTCAAGGGCATTCACCTCTATGGCAAGCTGGCGGCGCTTTCGCTCACCGGCATCACCTGGGGGCTGATCAATTTCGGACTGCTGCTGTGGCTGCCCAACCATTTCGTCAGCGAAGGCTATTCGATGGAAGTGGCGAGCCGGCTGCTCGCCGAAAGCGCGCTGATCGCCTTCCCCACCATCTTCGTCGGCGCGCTGCTCTACAGCCTGTGGAGCACCAAATGGGCGCTCGGCGCCTCGATCGCGGTGACCCTGCTGGGCCTGGGCGGGGTGCTGCGGATGGAGCTGTTCGGCGGGGGCAGCCCGGTGCTGCCGGTGGCGCTGCTGATCATCGGGATCAATGGGATCATCGCGATCCTCCTGCCTTACACGGCCGAGAGCTTTCCGCTGCGGGTGCGCGGCCGGGCGACGGGCTGGGTGGCGGCGTGCACCAAGGCGGGCGGGGTGATCGCGCAGGCGCTGTTCATCGCCAAGCTGGTGCCCTCGATCGGCGTGCTCGCGGGCGCGATCATGGTGCCGATGGTGGCCGCGCTGGCGCTCGTCGCCTGGTTCGGCCGGGAGACGCGCGGCGGCGATCTGCGCCAGCTCGACGAAGCCATGGACGCGCCGCTGGTGCGATGAAAATTGCCTGATCCAAGTTAGTTGCCGGAACTTGAGTCCCCGTCTGCCGGTTTTTCACGGCATCCCAGGAGAGATTCAAAGACATGGCAACCCGCCCGCGCGATTTCGCGAACGACCTCGGCTCGCAATTTCTGAAGGACAGCTTCCAGCGCGGATTGGCGCACTGGAACCGCGAACGGCTGGCGCCCGGATTCCCCAGCGCCGACTGGCAGAAGACCTATGAGCGCGACGTCAGGATGCAGCGGCTCGAGGGCGATTTCCTGGAGGAATTGCGCGCCGAGGTTGCGGACGAGGCGGCGCAGGCACCGACCGATGTCGAGGGCTTCATCGCCTGGTTCGAAGGGCTGAAGGGCACCGGCCCCGGCGAAGGCGACCCGCTCTTTCCCTGGCTGGCCGAAGAAGCCGACCGGGACCAGCTTCGATGGTTCTTCGAGCAGGAAGCCGCCGGCGAGGCGGGGTTCGACGACCTCGTCGCGATGACCCAGGTCAAGCTGCCGGTGCGGCCCAAGCTCGAGCTCGCCCGCAACTATTGGGACGAGATGGGCCATGGCACCGCCAAGGGCATGCACGGGCCGATGCTCGATGCGCTGGTCGAGACGCTCGAAGTCGAGCCGGTGATCGAGAACACGGTGTGGGAAAGCCTGGCGCTCGCCAATGCGATGACCGCGATGGCGAGCAATCGACGCTATGCCTGGCACTCGGTGGGTGCCCTCGGCGTGATCGAGCTGACCGCGCCGTGGCGCGCCGGCCTGGTCGCCGAGGGTCTCAAGCGCGTCGGGCTGACACCGAAGGAGGCGCGCTATTTCACACTGCACGCGGTGCTCGACGTGAAGCACAGCGAGGACTGGAACCGCGAGGCTATCCGCCCGGCGGTCGAGGAGGATCCGCGCCGCGCCACCGCGATGGCCGAGGGCGCGCTGATCCGGCTGCGCTGCGGCGCGCGCTGCTTCGACGCCTATCGCGACCATCTCTGGGGCTGACGCGGCGCCAAGCCGGGGATAGGCTCGCGGCGATGAGACTCGCTGCCCTCGCGCTGCTCGCGCCCTTCGCCCTGTCCGCAGCGCCGGCTCCCGAAGGCAAGCTGCTTGCCGTGCACACCGGCGGCCGCTTCGTGAGCGAGGGGGGTGCGCTGCGCTTCGGCTGGCCGGGCGCCTATGTCGAGGGGCGGTTCCGCGGGACCGATGTCACCGTCCACCTCAGGAACGGCAGCGATTTCCTGCGGATCAGCGTCGACGGCAAGCCGTTCCAGACGATCGTCACGCCGGGCGAGTCGGTGGTGAAGGTGGCGGGGCTCAAGCCGGGCGTGCACGCCGTCCGCCTCGACAAGATCACCGAGAGCCAGGCGGGGAGCAGCAGCTTCCTGGGCTTCACCACCCATGGCAGGCCGCTGCCGGCCCCGGCCCGGAAGCTGCAAATCGAGTTCATCGGCGACTCGCATACCGTCGGCTATGGCGACACCTCGCCGACCCGCGACTGCAAGGCGCAGCAGGTGCACGACACCACCGATACCAGCCTGGCCTTCGGGCCGGTGCTGGCGCGGCGGCTGGACGCCGATTACCGGGTCATCGCCTATTCGGGCTATGGCGTGGTCCGCAACTATGCCGGCAAGTTCCCGGCCGAGAACCTGCCCTTGCTCTACCCCCGCGCCATTCCCGGCGAACCGGCACCGGCCAGGGCGGACGGCTGGAAGCCGGGGGTGATCGTCATCAACCTGGGCACCAACGACTTCTCGACGCCGGTCCATCCCGGTGAGGCCTGGGCGGACGAAGCGGCGCTGCGGGCGGACTATCGGGCCCGCTACATCGACTTTGTCAAAGCGCGCCAGCGCAGCAATCCGGGAGCCCGCATCCTGCTGATGGGGGCGGAGAATTTCCACGCCGATGTCGCCGCGGTCGCCGCGGCAACCGGGGTGACTGCAGTGAAGGTGCCGGCGCTCGAGATGACGGGCTGCAACTGGCACCCGTCGCTCAAGGACCACCGGACCATGGCCGATCTGCTCCAGGCGGCGATCGCGCGGCGCTAGACCGCCTTCAGCGCCTCCTCGAAATCGGCGATCAGGTCGTCGGCATCCTCGACGCCGATCGAGATGCGGACGAGATTGTCGGTGATGCCGAGCGCCTGCTTGCGGGCGTCGGGCACCGACAGGTGCGTCATGCCGGCCGGGTGGCTGGCGAGCGTCTCGGTGCCGCCGAGCGACACCGCGAGCTTGGCGATCTTGAGGCTATCCAGGAACGCAAACGCCTCCTTCTCGCCGCCCTTGAGGTAGAGCGAGAAGGTCGAGCCGGCGCCGGTGCAGTGGCGGTTGTAGATGTCGGCCTGGCGCGAGCCTTCCTCGAGGAAGCCGAGATAGCCGACATGCTCGACCTTGGGATGCGTGCGCAGGAACTCGCAGACCTTGACGGCATTCTCGCCGGCGCGGCTCATGCGCAGCTCGAGCGTCTCGAGGCTGCGCAGCAGCATCCAGGCGGTGTTGGGATCGCAGATCGTGCCGATCGTGTTGCGCATCAGCCGGATCGTGTTGATGTGCTCCTTCGAGCCGAGCACGCCGCCCGCGACCAGGTCAGAATGGCCGCCGGCATATTTGGTCAGCGAATAGACGACGATGTCCGCGCCCTGCTTGAGCGGCTGGGCCCAGAGCGGCCCGAGGAATGTGTTGTCGATCGCGATCGGCGGCTTGTTGGCGCCCTTGAAGATCGCGTCGCGGCTGGCGGCGACGGCCTCGACATCGACCAGCGCGTTGGTCGGGTTGGCCGGGCTTTCCAGATAGATCAGCGCGACATTGCCGCTGGCGGCCTTGCTCAGCACCGCGTCGATCTCCTCGCGCGTGGCACCCGCCGGGAAGTCGAGCCAGTGGACGCCGAAGCGGCCGAGGATGCGGGCGATCAGCGTCTCGGTCGCCGCATAGAGCGGGCCCGAATGGACGATCGTGTCGCCCGGCTTGACCATCGACAGGAACAAGGTGGCGATCGCCGACATGCCCGAGGAGAAGGCCAGCGCGTCCTCGGCGCCTTCCCAGATGCCCAGGCGATCCTCGAGGATCTCCTGGTTCGGGCCGTTGAAGCGCGAATAGACCAGCCCGTCGGCGCCACCCGGACGCTTGCCGGTGACGCCCTCGAAATGGCGCTTGCCGGCCGCGGCATTGGGAAAGACGAAGGTCGAGGTGAGGAAGATCGGCGGCTTCAGCGAGCCTTCGGAGAGCACCGGGTCATAGCCATGCCCCATCATCATCGTGCTGGGCTTGAGCTTGCGCGTCCCCACCGTGTCGACATTCGCCTTGGGGCGGCGGCGCGGGGTGGCGCCGGTCAGCTCGGCTTCGGTTTCGTCGGTCATCTTGGCTCTCCGGGACGGGTCTATTTCGTATCAACTGTAACGATTCGGTGGGGGTTGGGGAGCCCCAAACCCGCGGAAAGTCACAAAAGCCGCGACATTCACGCGCGCGAGGCCGGAAGTGCGCCCTTGTGGGTGCGGCGCGGGGTGGCGCCGGAACGGCGCGGGCGGGATGGCGGCGAGTCGATGGCCCATGCTTTCGAGGAAAACATGGAAAATCCAACATTGGAAGGGACGTGCCGACGGTTCGGCGCGCCCGCCCTTCACCCCGGCCTTGTGCCGCGGTGACGATCGGGGATCGCCCTTACGTCAGCCCGATAATGCTGATCTGCCGGCCGTAATCGGGCTCCTTGCGGTGCGTGCTGCGCCGATAGGAGTAGAAGTGCTCGGCCTGGGCATAGGTATCCTGCCCGAGCATCTCGACGGTGCGCAGGCCCGCCGAAGCGAGCCGGTGCGCGACATAGGCTTCGAGATCGAACTGCCAGTGATCGTCGCGGCGGCCTTCGGTGAAGAAGCGCTCATTCTCCGGATCGGCCTCGGCGAAGCGCGCGAGGAAGCCGGCATCGACTTCGTAGGAGGCGCGGGCGATGCACGGGCCGACCGCGGCAACGATCCGCTCGCGCCGGGCACCGAGCGATTCCATCGCGGCAAGCGTCGAATCGGTGACGCCGCCGATCGCGCCCTTCCAGCCGGCATGCGCGGCGCCGACGACGCCGGCCTCGCGGTCGGCGAACAGCACCGGCGCGCAATCGGCGGTGAGGATACCGAGCGCGAGGCCCGGGCGATCGGTGACCAGCGCATCGGCATGTGGCCGCAACCGGTGCTCGAACGGCTCGATCACTGCGACGCAATCGGCCGAATGGACCTGATAGAGCGTGACCAGCTGGGCGCCGGGCAGCACCGCCCCGACCGCGCGGCGGCGATTCTCGGCGATCAGCGCGGGATCGTCGGTGGAGCCCATGCCGACGTTGAGGCTGGCCATGTCGCCAATCGACACCCCGCCGCGGCGCCCGAGAAAGCCGTGCGCGACACCGCCCAGCGCGCGGGCCTGGAAGGCCTCGACTTCGTTCACAGCCTGCACCGCATCAGCCGGTCCTCGTCCGCATGGTCGCCGACCATGAAGATATAGGGGCCCTGATCCTCGAAGCCGTTCCTTTCGTAGAAGCGCTTCGCCCGGTGGTTGTCGATATAGACCGAGAGCCACATCTCCTCGGCACCGCGGGCGCGACCCTGGTCGAGCGCCCAGTCGATCAGCATCTGCGCGGCGCCGCTGCCCTTGGCGCGCTCGTCGAGATAGAGCTGGCGCAGCTCATAGGTGCGCGCAGCCGTCTCGGCGGGGAGCGTGAGGTCGCTCACCTTGGCGAAGCCGGCCAGGCCCGCTTCGTCCTCGGCGAGGCGGAACTTCAGGTCCGGCTCGGCGAATTCCCCGGCCCAGGCCGCAGGCGTGAACTTGTCGAGGAAGGCGGCGAGGTTCTCCGGCGTGTAGAGATGGCCGAAAGTCGCGACGAAGCTGGCACGAAACAGCGCGTCGATCGCCGGGATGTCGGCCGGGGTGGCGTCACGATAGCGCATCACTCGAACCCCGCGGGCACCGGCCAGCCGGGCGCCGTGAACGCGATCACCTTGAACAGCTCGCCCATCTGCTCGGGATCGACGAGCCGGTCGCGATCGGTGGCGAGCTGGCCGGCGCGCTCGGGCGACGCCAGGGAAAGACTGGCGGTGCGCTCGGTGATGCCGAGCCGCGTGAGGAACTCACCCTGCGTCACCGGTCCATGGGCGACCAGCCCCTCGGCTTCCGCCGCCTCGCGCAGCGTCGCGAAGTCGACATGCGCGGTGAGGTCCGCCTCGCCCGGCGTATCGAAGGGGTTGGCATATTCGTGGCCCTTCACGGCCTGAAGCGTGTCGCCGATCGCCGGGCCCGAATAGCCATAATCGAGGATCAGCGCGGCACCGCCCTGCTCCTCGAGCCGCTTGGCGAGCTGGCGCAGCACCGCGACGCTGGCGGGTGAGGTCTCGAGGATCGCACCGGGCTCGGCATCCTTGAAGGCGCGCGGGATGATCATGTCGAAGCTGCGATCGCCGGCGATCGGCAGGAACAGCGTGTCCTGGCAGGCGACCAGCCGCTCGCGCCAGCCTTCCTGCGTGGCGATCAGCTGGCGGATCGGCAGCGCATCGAAGAACTCGTTGGCGACGAAGATCAGCGGCGCATCCTCGGGCAGGCCGACGAGATCGAGGTGGAATTCGGCGTTCGGCACCTGGCTCGCCTGGGCGGCGCGCAGGATCGGGCTGGTCTCGACCAGGTCGACCGGCGGCACGAGCCCGACCTTCGCCATCGCCCGCAGCGCGTCCGCGGCAAGCGTTCCGCGGCCCGGCCCGAGCTCGACATAGCGCGCGGGCGGCTGGCCGGCGCGCTGCCACAGGTCCGCCACCCACAGCCCGATCAGCTCGCCGAACATCTGGCTGACTTCGGGCGCGGTGGTGAAATCGCCGCGCGCGCCGAGCGGGTCGCGCGTCGCGTAATAATGCGCGTTGGCGGCGCCCATGAACTGCGAGAGCGGCATCGGCCCGGCCAGGGTGATGGCGCGGGCGAGCCGTTCGGCGAGCAGCGGTTCGGCGGCGTTGGCGCTGCGCTCCGAAGCGGGCGCGTCGAGGGGATTGTCGCTGCTCAGGCGACACTCTCCGCGCCGGCGATCGGCTCGACGCGCTCGCGGCGTTTGTTGGCGGTCGCGATCAGATAGATGCCGCCCAGGATCATCGGCAGGCACAGCACCTGGCCCATATGGATGACGTTGGCGAAGAAGGTGCCGCCGAACTGGGCATCGGGCTCGCGGAAATATTCGACGAAGAAGCGGAAGCAGCCATAGCCGAGCAGGAAGATGCCGGTGAGCTTGCCGGGCGCGTAGCGCGCCTTGGTGCGCCAGAAGGCGAACCACAGGATGGCGAAGAGGACCAGGCCCTCGAGCCCCGCCTCGTAGAGCTGGCTCGGATGGCGCGCCACGTCGCCGGCATGCGGGAACACGATCGCCCAGGGCAGGTCCGCCGGCTTGCCCCAGAGCTCGCCGTTCACGAAATTGGCGAGGCGGCCGAAGAACAGGCCGAAGGGCGCGCAGCAGGCGACATAATCATGGACGCGCAGCCAGTTGAGCCCGTGGCGGCGGCACATCAGGATGATCGCCAGCGTGGTGCCGAGGACGCCGCCATGGAACGACATGCCGCCGTCCCACAGCATGAGGATGCGCACCGGACTGAGGAACATCTCCGGCGCATAGAAGATGACGTAGCCGAGCCGGCCGCCGAGGATGATCCCGAGCGTGGCGTAGAAGACGAGGTCGTCGGCATGCTGGCGGCCCATCGGCGCGCCGGGCTGGCGCAGCAGCTTGATCAGGTACCACCAGCCGATCAGGATGCCGGCGATATAGGCCAGCGAATACCATTTGACCTGGAAGAAGCCGAGGTCGAGCGCGACCTTGTTGAGGCCGAGATCGGCGAAATGGATATGATCGGCCGCGGCGGCGGCTAGGGTGGCAAGCAGCACGTATGTCCCTCCAGGGTGTAAGGCCCCGATAGAACACGCTCGTTGCAAACCCAAGAGGCTCGCGGCGAATGACCCATTTCGTCACCCCGGACGTGTGCCGGGGTCCACCGGGAGGCAGGCGCCGGGCCAGAGGTTCTAGGATAGCCGGTGCGGCGCAGCGGACACCGGCACGAGGCCGGAGCGACGGCGTCGGGATTGGCCGGCGGGGTGACAGCCCCGGGCGCGCAGGATAGAGCCAGCGGGATGAAGGTCGATTTCGGCACGCTCCGCAAGCTCGATCGGCGCACGCTGCTGATTGGCGGCGGCGTCGGCGTCGGGCTGGTGGTCGCCTGGGGCGTGTGGCCGCGCACCTATCTGCCCAACCTCACTGCGGCGCCGGGCGAGAGCATCTTCGGCGCCTGGATGAAGATCGGCGCGGATGGGCATGTCTCGGTCGCGGTGCCGCAATGCGAGGAGGGCCAGGGCGTGTTCACCGCGCTGCCCCAGATCATCGCCGACGAGCTGGGCGCCGACTGGAAGCTGGTCGGAGTCGAGCCGGCGCCGCTCAACCCGCTCTATGCCAATCCGCTCGCCGCCGAGGAATTGTTCGAGCTCGCGCTGGGCGGCCTGCCCGAGCAGCTGCGCCGCACCCATGCCGCGCGCACCGGGCTGATGCTGACCGGCTGCTCGACCTCGATCCGCAGCTTCGAGGACCAGCTGCGCCACGCCGGCGCCACCGCGCGCGTGCTGCTGTGCAAGGCGGCGGCGCGGCGCTGGAACACCGAGTGGCAGAGCTGCGACACCGCCGGCGGCCAGGTGTTCCACGGCAATTCCAAGCTCGGCTTCGGCGCGCTGGCGGCGGAAGCGGCCGACGAGAGCGTGCCGGGCGACGTGCCGCTGCGCACTGGCGAGACCAACCGGCTCTACGGCCAGCCTTTGCCCCGGCTCGATGCGCCGGCCAAGGTCGACGGCAGCCTCGACTTCGCCGCCGACGTGCGGCTGCCGAACATGGTGTTCGCCTCGATCCGGATGGGCCCGATCGGCGAGACCGCGCTGGTCAAGCTCGACCGGGCGGCGGCCAACAAGGTGCCGGGCATGCTCGCGGTGGTGACGACCGACCAGTGGGTCGCGACCGTCGCCAACAATGGCTGGGCGGCGGAAAAGGCGATCGACGCGATGCGCCCGCGCTTCAAGACGCCCGAGGACGTGATCAACAATGATTCGATCGCCGACGCGCTGAACGCCGCGTTCGATGCGGACGGCGCGCGGCTCCACGCGGCGGGCGACCTGGCGGCGGACTTCCGCGGCGCCAAGGTGGTCAACGCCGAATATCGCGTCGACGTCGCGCTCCACGCCGCGCTCGAGCCGATGACCTGCACCGCCAATTACGCCGACGGCCATCTCTCGCTATGGCTGCCGACCCAGGCGCCGGGGCTGGCGCGGGCGGCGGCGGCGCGGGCGACGGGCATCGGCGAGAGCGCGGTGACGGTGCACGCGACGATGGCCGGCGGCTCGTTCGGCGCCAAGCTCGAGCACGAGGTGGCGGCGCAGGCCGCGCTGCTCACCCAGAAGATCGGCCGGCCGGTGCAGCTCACCTGGCCGCGCGGCGAGGATTTCCGCCACGACCGCTACCGCCCGCCCGCGATCGGACGCCTGACCGGCAAGCTCAACCAGGGCGGCCAGGTCACCGGCCTGCTCGCCAAGATCGCCGCACCCGAGACCGGGCGCGAGCTGGCGACGCGGCTGCTCGGCAGCGATCCGGTGGTGCAGGCCTCGCTCGCGCTGCCGGGCAAGGGCGATCCTTCCGCAGTGGAGGGCGCGCAGCCCGTCTATGGCATTCCCAATTACGCGGTGGACCATCACCCCGCGTCGATCGGGGTGCCGACCGGCTATTGGCGCTCGGGCGCGCACAGCTACACCTGCTTCTTCGTCGAGAGCTTCCTCGACGAGCTGGCGCATGTCGCCGAACAGGACGCGGTCTCCTTCCGCATGGCGATGCTGGGCGGCGAGACGCGCCTCGCACGATGCCTGCAGACCGCGGCGCAGCTGGGCGGCTGGCAGGGCGGGCAGCCGGGCGGCGGCCAGGGCATCGCCTGCCACGCGTTCCGCGGCTCCTATATCGCCGTGATGGCCGAGGCGCGGCTCGACGGGCGCAAGGTCGTGGTCGAGCGGCTGGTCGCCGCGGTCGATTGCGGGCGGGTGGTCAATCCGGACCTGGTGAAGCAGCAGATCGAGGGCGGGCTGATCTTCGGCATGGCGGCGGCGATCGCGGGATCGACCGGCTTCACTGAGAATGTGGCCGACGTGCGCGAGCTTTCCGAGCTCGGCCTGCCGACCCTGGCCGACGCGCCCGACATCACGGTGGAGATCCTGCGCAACGGCGCCGATCCGGGCGGAGTGAGCGAGCTCGCCGTGCCGCCGGTGGCGCCGGCCATCGCCAATGCGCTGCAATCGGCGAGCGGCGTGCGCTTCCGCGTGCTGCCCTTGCTCTCGGACGCCGAATGATCTGGCCCGAGCGGCACCCGCCGATCCCGCCCGCGAAGATCGGCGTGCTGCTGGTCAACCTCGGGACGCCGAGCGCACCCGATGCCGCCTCGGTGCGGCGCTATCTGGGCGAGTTCCTATCCGATCGCCGCGTGGTGGAGATCCCGCCGCTGATCTGGCAGCCGATCCTGCGCGGGGTGATCCTGCGCACCCGGCCCAAGAAATCGGCGCATGCCTATCGCCAGGTCTGGCGCGAGGACGGATCGCCGCTCGCCGCGATCACCCGGGCGCAGGCGACCGTGCTCGAGGATGCATTCGGGCCGGAAGTGATCGTCGATCATGCGATGCGCTACGGCCAGCCGGCGATCGCCGAGCGCATCGAAGTGCTCAAGGCGCGCGGCTGCCAGCGCATCCTGATCGCGCCGCTCTATCCGCAATATTGCGCGGCGACGACCGCGACCGCCAACGATGCCGCCTTCGCCGCGCTGGCGAAGATGCGCTGGCAGCCGGCGATCCGCACGCTGCCGCCCTATCACGACCATCCCGCCTATATCGCCGCGCTCAAGGCATCGGTGGAGGCGAGCCTGGCCGCCCTCGACTTCGCGCCCGACGCGATCCTGGCGAGCTTCCACGGCATGCCCGAGCGGACGCTGACGCTCGGCGACCCCTATCACTGCCACTGCCAGAAGACCGCGCGGCTGCTGGGCGAGGCGCTCAAGGATACCCTGGGCGACCGCGAGCTGATCACCACCTTCCAGTCGCGCTTCGGCCGCGCCAAATGGCTCGAGCCCGCCACCGACGCGACGCTCGCCGCGCTGCCGGCCAGGGGCATCAAGAAGATAGCGATCGTCGCGCCCGGCTTCTCGGCCGATTGCCTGGAGACGCTGGAGGAGCTGGCGATCCGCGGGCGCGAAAGCTTTCACGCCGCGGGCGGAACCGATTTCGCCTATCTGCCTTGCCTGAATGACAGCGAGGGCGGCATCGCGATGCTGCGGACAATTTTGCGCGAGGAGCTTGCGGGCTGGACCCAGCCTGCCTAGCGTTTTCGCGACGGTACAAAAGAGGAGAGAGAGGATGGCACGCGTAGCGATCGTGACGGGAGGAACCCGCGGTATCGGCGAGGCGATCAGCCTTGCGCTCCAGGATGCCGGGATGGTCGTCGCGGCCAATTATGCCGGCAATGACGAGAAGGCCAAGGCCTTCACCGATCGCACCGGCATCGCGTCGTACAAATGGGACGTGGGCGATTACGACGCCTGCCACGAAGGCGTCGCCAAGGTCGAGGCCGAGCTGGGCCCAGTCGACGTGGTGATCAACAATGCCGGCATCACCCGCGACGGCACCATCCTCAAGATGAGCCGCGAGATGTGGGAAGACGTGATCCGCATCAACCTGGGCGGCTGCTTCAACATGGCGCATGCGGTGTTTCCCGGCATGCGCGACCGCAAATGGGGCCGGATCGTCAATATCGGCTCGATCAACGGCCAGGCCGGCCAATATGGCCAGGTCAACTATGCCGCCGCCAAGTCGGGCATCCACGGCTTCACCAAGGCGCTGTCGCAGGAAGGCGCGCGCTTCGGCGTGACGGTCAATGCGATCGCGCCCGGCTATATCGATACCGACATGGTCGCCGCGGTGCCGCCCGAAGTGCTCGAGAAGATCGTCGCCAAGATCCCCGTCGGCCGGCTGGGCCAGGCGCACGAGATCGCGCGCGGCGTGGCCTTCCTCTGCTCGGACGAGGCCGGCTTCGTCACCGGATCGACGCTGTCGATCAACGGCGGCCAGCACATGTACTGATGCGATGAGGGCCGCCCAACCGGGCGGCCCTCAGCCCTCGATACGCTACGCGAGGGTAAACTTGTGCTGCTAACAACACGCCCGACTCTACCAAGTTCCCTTTATTTTCTTCTGAACGGGCTGGTCATCTGGCGTTCATCTTCCCGGCGCTGGTCCTTCGCCGCCGAGCCGCTATGAGCAGAGCGATGTTGTTCCGCGTCGCGACCGCCCTTTTCTCGCTTCTCCTGATCCTGATGCTGCCCTCCTCGGGGCATGTCGGGCGCGACCTGCTGGGCAAGGTGCCGCGGATGACCGTCGAGCGCGTGCCGATCGACTGGCACGACCCGACGCGAACGCGGGTCGGCGCGCTCACTTATCTCGGCGGGATCCGGCTGAAGGGCCCCGACCTGGCCTTTGGCGGCTTCTCGTCGATGCAGGTCGAAGGCGACCGCTTCACCTTGCTGAGCGACGGCGGCAATTTCATCCGTTTTCGCATGGGCGCCGACTGGACGCCGCGCGCGCTTGCCTTTGGCGACCTGCCCGATGGTCCGGGCACCGGCTGGCTCAAGTCGGACCGCGATTCGGAATCACTGACCACCGATGCCGCGACGGGGCAGACATGGGTCGGATTCGAGCGCTACAATGCCATTTGGCGCTATGACGCGGACCTGACGCGCGCCGAACGCAGCGCGCGCCCGCCGGCAATGCAGGGCTGGTCAGAAAATGGCGGGCCCGAATCGATGGTGCGCCTGGCCGATGGCCAGTTCATCGTGCTCAGCGAGACGTCGCGGCCCAAGGGAAGCCGGATCGGGCGCGAGGCGCTGCTGTTCCCCGGCGACCCGACCGCGCCCGGCAGCACGCCGATCCGCTTCGTCTACATGCCCCCCGACGAGCGCTATGACCCGAGCGACGCGGTGCAGCTGCCCGACGGACGGCTGATCGTGCTCAACCGGCGCTTCTCGGTGTCCGGCCTGTTCACCGCCAGGCTGACGCTGGTCGATCCGCGCGCGATCCGCCCCGGCGCCGTGGTGCGCGGCATCGAGATCGCGGCGCTCGCCCCGCCGCTGCTCCACGACAATTACGAAGCGCTGGCAGTGACCCGCGAGGGCAAGGACACGATCCTGTGGATCGCATCGGACGACAACCAGCAATTCTGGGAATGGTCGCTGCTGCTCAAGTTCCGGATCGAGTTCGCGAAGCGCTGAACCCTAGCGGCAGGTCACCCGGCCCCGGGCGATGGCGTCGCCCATCCCGCCAAGCTCTCCGAGCAGGCCCGAGCCGCCCTTGCGCAGCCCCGTGTCCAGCGTGCTGCCGCGAATCGCGATCAGCCCGGTGGTGCCGTCTTCCCGGCGGCAATAATAGCGGCGGTCGCTGCCGCGATAGACGCGGTCGTCCGCCGTCAGCGTGCGCGGCTGATAGTAGCGGCTGTCGCGATAATAGCGGTTGGCGAAATAGGTCGATTGCCCGCGCTCGAGCCGGTCGAAATCATAGTTGTGATAGGTGCGCCAGTCGCGTGCATAGATCTCGCCGTCACGCGGCTCGATCCGCCGATCGAGGTCGCGCATTTGCGTGCCTGAATTGATCTGGGCAAAGGCAGGCGCCGACACAAGACCGGCCGCGAGCAACGTCAAGGACAACAGGACACGACGCATCGATACTTCCTTTCGGACATGATCAATGCACCTAAGCTAGCCGATATCTGAAATCCCGCGCAAGCCACCAGCCCTGGCCGGACGGCACACATGCGAAAAGCCCGCCCTCCGCTTGGGAAGACGGGCTCGCATTGAGCCGTCGACGGCGTGGCTGTTAGGCCGCGGTCTTCTCGGTCGACGCCTTGCGCACTTCGCGCTTCAGGCGACGGGCGCGGAGCGACAGGTCGTCCTCGCTGGTCTTGAGCAGCCAGTTGTCCAGGCCGCCATTGTGCTCGACCGAACGCAGGCCGTGGGTCGAGACGCGCAGGCGCACGCTACGGCCCAGCACGTCCGAGATCAGCGTGACGTTCTGCAGGTTCGGCAGAAACGTGCGCTTGGTCTTGTTGTTGGCGTGGGAAACGTTGTTACCCACCTGCCGGCCCTTGCCGGTCAGCTCGCAAATGCGCGACATCGCTTGGTATCCTGGTTTGAGCCTCAGCAAACTGGGGCCGGAAAGGTGGCGCGGATAGCCGTAATGGGACGGGGCGTCAACCGATTCGCCCCAAGAAACGCCTTGTGCCCACGCAACCACCATGGTTGATGCGGCGTTGATTACGCAACCGATTCAAATTGGGGAGATGAAGCGATGCGTGGAATTCTCGTGCTCATAGGTCTTGTCGCGCTGGCCGTCGTGGTGCTCATGTCGGTCGGCATGCTGCGCATCGAACAGCAGCAGGGCGCTACCATGCCTACCATTACCTTCGACGCGAAGGGCGGCCAGATGCCCAAATTCAAGGCCGAAACGGGAACCGTAGGGATCGGATCGACCAACACGACCGTTGCTGTCCCGACGGTAGAGATGAAGAACACGACAGTGACCTTGCCCACGATCGAAGTGAAGCAGGCCGGCGCGACTCCGACGCCGACGCCTGCCGCAAAATAATGGCTGCGCCCCCCGGCCCCGTGATCGCGGCAGTGCTGCTGCCGCCGCTCGGCGTATACCTGGCACGCGGGCCGGGGCGCGATTTCTGGATTGCCTGCGGACTGACCGTGCTGGGGTTCCTCCCCGGCGCGGCGTTCGCGCTGTGGAGCGTGCTGCGCGATTCGCGTGGCACGCCCCATGAGCCGGCTGCCGCCTAGCCCATCCCCATCGACGCAGCGGGTGGCGCAGGCTACCTCCCTTTCATGTTCCCGCTCCCCGAACCGATGCGCCTGGCGCTGGAAGCTGCTCGCGCCGCGGCGGCGGCAGGCGAAGTGCCGGTAGGGGCAGTGCTGATCCGCAAGGGAGAAGTGATCGCGAGCGCGGCCAATGCCCCGCGCGCGCTCCACGATCCCACCGCCCATGCCGAGATGCGGGTGATTCGCGCCGCCGCCCAGGCACTTGGCCGCGAGCGGCTCGAGGATTGCGACCTGTGGGTGACGCTGGAGCCCTGCGCGATGTGCGCCGGCGCGATCAGCCACGCCCGAATCGCCCGCGTCTATTATGGCGCAGGCGATCCCAAGGGCGGCGCGGTGGAGCATGGGCCGCGATTCTTCAGCCAGCCGACCTGTCACCACCGCCCCGAGCTCTATCCCGGCATCGGCGAGGCGGAAGCCGGCGAGATCCTGCGCGATTTCTTCCGCGAACGGCGCGTTTAGCCCCGCTTTCGTTGCACAAACGCAACTCCGGTTGCCGGGCGGGCCTTCCTGCGGATATGAGGGCCGAACATCATGTTAGCGCCTTTCCCCTGGATAGACGTGGCGATCATCTTCGCGCTGATCGTTCTCAACGCCCTCTTTTCGATGTCCGAACTGGCGATCGTCTCGTCGCGCACTGCGCGGCTGGAGGCCATCGCCCGCCTCGGCAAGCGCGGTGCCGGCGCGCGCACCGCGATCCAGCTCGCCGCCGATCCCGGCAAGTTCCTCTCCACCGTGCAGATCGGCATCACGCTGATCGGCATCGTCGCGGGCGCCTATTCGGGCGCGAGCCTCGGCGAGCCGACCGCGCAGCGCATCCAGCTGCTCGGCGTGCACGCAGAGCTGGCGCACACGCTGGGGATCGCGATCGTGATCGGCGTCACCACCTTCTTCTCGCTGGTCATCGGCGAGTTGGTGCCCAAGCAGTTCGCGTTGCGCTCGCCCGAGCCGATCGCCGTGGCGATGGCGGTGCCGATGCTGTGGCTGAGCCGCGCCACCGCCCCGATCGTCTGGCTGCTCGATTCGACCAGCGCGCTCGTCTTCCGCCTGGTCGGGCTCAACCGCGAATCGGAGAACCGGGTCACGGCGGAGGAGCTCCACCTGATCGTGGCCGAGGCCAGCAAGTCAGGCGTGATCGAGGAGCATGAGCGCTCGATCATCTCGAGCGTGGTGCGCCTGGCCGACCGGCCGGTGCGCGAAGTGATGACGCCGCGCACCGATGTCGACTGGGTCGATGTCAATCTCGACGCCGACGGCATCCGCGAGGCGCTGCTGCTGACGCCGCACACGCGCCTGCCGGTGGCCGAGGGCTCGGTCGACACGGTGATCGGCGTGGTCCAGGCCCGCGATATCGCCGCGGCGCTGTTCCGCGGCGAGGCGCTCGACCTCCGCAAGCTGATGCGCGAGGCGCCGATCCTCCCCGACACGGTCGATGCGATGGACGCGCTCGGGGCGCTGCGCCGCGCGGAAGTGCCGATGGGGCTGGTGCACGACGAGTACGGCCATTTCGAAGGTATCGTCACGCCCGCCAATCTGCTCGCTGCGATCGCCGGCGAGCTGGCATCGGACGTCGATCCGGGCGACAATCCCAATATCGTGACGCGCGAGGACGGCTCGCTGCTCGTCTCGGGCCAGATGCCGGCGGACCTGCTCGCCGACCGGCTCGGCCTCGATCTCGACGAGGACCGCGACTATGCCACCGTCGCCGGGCTGGCGCTGGCGGTGCTCAAGCGCCTGCCCAATGAAGGCGACAGCTTTGTCGAGCAGGGCTGGCGCTTCGAGATCGTCGACATGGACGGGCGCAAGATCGACAAGCTGCTGGTCGATCGCGCCAAGGGCTGAGGCCGGATATGGTGGGCGCTGACGGGCTCGAACCGCCGACCCTCTCGGTGTAAACGAGATGCTCTACCAACTGAGCTAAGCGCCCGGGCGCGATGCCGGTCTGCGCCCGATGCCAAAGCCGGGGCGCCGGGGCAAGCCCTATACCAGGCTGAGCCCGACGCGGCGCAGCGCGGCGATATAGCCCCGCATGCCCTGCAGCGCCTTTTCGCTGAGCACGATATAGGCGCGGCGGCGGTCGCCCGGGTCCGCCTCGCGGCCGAACAGCCCGGCGTCGTGCATCGTGCCGATCCAGCGCAGCGCCGTGGTCGGCGGCACCGCAGCGGCGATGCACAGGCTGGAGACCGAGACGCGGCGCCGCTCGAGGCTGGCGGCGAACAAGTCGAGCAGCATGTCCCAGGCGGGATCGGCGAACAGCTCCGGCGCGAAATACTGGCTGCGCAGCCGGCGCGCGCGAATCACCGCGCGGATTTCCGACGCGTCGATGTCCGGCGGCGGCCCCTCCGGCCCGCGATAGCCCATCTCGGGCTCGCGCAGGCCCGTATAGCGCTCGAACGCCTCATCCTCGGCCAGCTCGCCGCGGGTGAGGCGGGTAAGCGCGTCGGCGATGCGCGCGACTTCCTCGTTGAGGCGGCGCAGGCGCGTGGCCTCCGAATCACGGGTGACGTCGTGCACCCGCAGCCGCGACGGCGCCTCGCTCTCGGCACGGACGAGCACCAGCGCGGCGAGCAGCTCCGCCGGCGCGGGATCGCAGAGCAGCTGGGTGCCCGGCAGGCCGAGCAGCGGCGCGGCGAGATCGATCTGGCCGGCCGCGAGGATCGCGACCAGCGCCGTGCCGTCGGCGCCGTCCCGCGCCGCCAGCCGGTCGATCAGCGGCACGCATGCCGCCTCGGCGACGCTGCGCGCGTCGAGCAGGATCAGGTCGAGCCGCGGTTCATCGAGCTCGGCCGCGGCGCCCGCGCAATCGACCATCGCCCGCGTGCGGATCCCCGCGGCGGTGAGCGCATCGATCACATCGGTGCTCGCCGCGCCGGCGATCAACAGCGCATTGACCGCCTGCGCGAAGGGATCGCCGGATAAGGGGGCCACTGACAGGTTCGCCATCACCTTTGCGAGGTCGCTCGATGCTTCGGAGAGGCCCGGCCTCCGAAACGGATTGCTCGATCCGCTCCATTATGGAGCTTATGGCGCGACCCGGATGGGCAATGGATTCATTGCCCATCCGTTCCGGATCAGTCCACGAAGGATTCGTCGGATTCGGCTGCAAATACCGAAGCTTCGTCGTCCCCGCCGACATCGAGAAGCTCGCGCGTGGCGCTGGCGATCGTGCCCGGCCCAAGCGCCAGCCAGGCGGCGGCGAACAGGCCGCCGACCACCCAGTAGAGGATGCGGGTGACGATCGGCGTGGCGAATTGCTGGGCGGCGAACGATTCGCTCAGCGCCTGCACCTGCGCCGGATCGCCATGCGCCTGCATCATCGCGACGACATAGCCGCCCATCATGCTCCACAGGAACACGCCGCCGACGATGAAGAAGATCAGCGCGACCAGGAAATAGGCGCCGAACAGCGTCCAGAACCGGCCGCGGGTGAGCGCCCAGGCGCCGTCCACCGAGATCCGGCCGCGATAGAAGCTGAGCGGCATGAGCAGCGAGATGCGCACATAGACCCAGATCACCGCACCGATGAAGCCGAGGAAGAGCAGGAAGGTGAGGATGCCGGTGAAGAGGCTCTGCCCGAGCACCAGCCCGATGATCATCACCACGAGCATCAGCAGCAGCTCGCAGACCAGCATCGCCAGCGCGCCGACGATCACGATGAGGAGCAGGAGCCCGAACATGCGCAGCTCGTCCATGCCCAGCCGCATGAAGGCGAAGCCGCCGTCCTCGGGCCGCAGCATCGCGCGGAACGCCGCGGTCGTCACCACGACCCAGAGGAACATGATGGCGAGGTAGACGAGCAGGACCAGGCCGAACATCGAGCCGAACATCGCGCCGGGCTGCATCGCGGTCTGGGGATCGGGTGTCATCGCGCCGAACATCGCCAGCGTCAGGCCGAGCGACAGCACGATCGAGCCCACGGTGTAGGTCACCGCCCAGATCACCACCGACACGGGCCGCTCACGCAGCAGCCCGAACGCACCACCCAAGATCGATCCCACGCTTGCCATATGTTCCCCCCAGTTCGCCGGCCCCTCGAAGCTTCAGTCGAGATTCTTGACGATCTCCTCGACCATCTTCTTCGCATCGGCCAGCAGCATCATCGTGTTGTCGCGGTAGAATAGCTCGTTGTCCACGCCCGCATAGCCCACGCCGCCCATCGAGCGCTTGATGAACAGCACCGTTTTGGCCTTTTCGACATCGAGCACGGGCATGCCGTAGATCGGCGACGACTTGTCGGTCTTGGCGGCGGGGTTGGTGACGTCGTTGGCGCCGATCACGAAGGCGACGTCGGTCTGGGCGAACTCGCTGTTGATGTCCTCGAGCTCGAAGACCTCGTCATAGGGCACGTTCGCCTCGGCGAGCAGCACGTTCATATGGCCCGGCATGCGCCCGGCGACCGGGTGGATCGCATATTTCACGCGGACGCCGTGCTCCTTGAGCTTGTCGCCCATTTCGCGCAGCGCGTGCTGCGCCTGGGCGACCGCCATGCCGTATCCCGGCACGATGATGACCTGCTCGGCCTGCTGCATCAGGAAGGCCGCGTCCTCGGCCGAGCCGCGCTTCCACGGCCGGTCGATCGCGGCACCGCCGCCGCCCGCATCCGCCACCGCGCCGAAGCCGCCGGCGATCACGCTGATGAAGCTGCGGTTCATCGCGCGGCACATGATGTAGCTGAGGATCGCGCCCGACGAGCCGACCAGCGCGCCGGTGATGATCATCGCCGAATTGTGCAGCGTGAAGCCCATCGCCGCCGCGGCCCAACCCGAATAGCTGTTGAGCATCGAGACGACCACCGGCATGTCGGCGCCGCCGATCGGCACGATCAGCAGGAAGCCGATGGCGAAGCTGAGCGCGGTGACGGTCCAGAACACCCAGGGGCTCTGGTCGGTGACGAAATAGGCGATCAGGCCGAGGATGCCGGCGAGCACGCCCAGGTTGATGACGTGGCGGCCGGGCAGCAGGATCGGCTTGCCGCTCATGTTGCCGTTCAATTTGAGGAAGGCGATCACCGATCCCGAGAAGGTGATCGCGCCGATCGCGATGCCGAGGCCCATCTCGATCCGGCTGACGCTGAGGATCTCGCCGTCGGCACCCAGGATGCCGAAGGCGGCCGGATTGAGGAACGCCGCCGCCGCGACGAGCACCGCCGCCAGGCCGACCAGCGAGTGGAAGGCGGCGACGAGCTGCGGCATCGCGGTCATCGGAATGCGCCGTGCAGTGGTGAGACCGATGGCTGCGCCTATCAGGATCGCGCCAGCAATCTCGGCGATGGCGATGTAGTCGATACCCAGGCGCGCACGCACCGTGCAATCGACGCACATGACGTGAACCATCGCCTTCGGAACGTGCGTCAGCAGCGTGGTGACCACCGCGATCGCCATGCCGAACATGCCGAGCCGGTTGCCGCGCCGGCTGCTCGCCGGGCTCGAGAGCCCGCGCAGCGCGAGGATGAAGCAGATGCCGGCGACCAGATAGGCCAGCGCCACCCAGGGATTGATTGGTGCCCCCTCGTGCATCGGATCAACCCTTCTTCTTGTACATGGCGAGCATGCGCTCGGTGACGGCGAAGCCGCCGAAGATGTTCACGCTGGCCAGCGCCACGGCGACGAGGCCGAGCCACTTGGCGATCTCCGCGCCCGATGCAGCCGAGGCGATCAGCGCGCCGACGATGATCACCGAGGAAATGGCGTTGGTCACCGCCATCAGCGGCGTGTGCAGCGCCGGCGTGACCGACCAGACCACGTAATAGCCGACGAAGCACGCCAGCACGAAGATCGACAGGATCGAGATGAAGTCCATGATTTACTCCTGATCCTCCCCGGCACGGGGAGGGGGACCATCCGAAGGATGGTGGAGGGGGCTCGCCACAAGCGAGACGATCGAGGCCGCGGCAGCATCCGCGTCCCGCAGAATATCGGCGGCCGGGATGCGCACGACCCGGTAGCGGTTCAACGCGAGGAACGCGTCGCGCTCCCGATCCTGCGCGATCGCCGCAGCAGTCGCGTGAATCTGGCCATCGACCTCGATCACCAGCCGGAGCGGTGCATAGTAGAAATCGACGACATAGGGCCCGATGGCGTGCTTGTTGCGGAAGTGCAGCCCGGAGTTCCTGCTGCGCAGCCGCTGCCACAACAGCACTTCGGGATAGCTCATCTCGCGCCGCTGCTGGCGAGCGCGGGCAGTTTCCGGGCGCAGCATATGCGGAAAGCCCCCTCCACCGCCTTCGGCGGTCCCCCTCCCCGTTCCGGGGAGGATCATAGCAGCCTCTCGTGCACCACCTTGCCGCCCTGGGTCAGGCGGATCGCGTTGCCGATCTCCTCGTCGAGCACCGGCTTGCCCTGCTCCTTGTCCCAGAAGGCGGAGAGGAAGTTGAACAGGTTGCGGGCGAACAGCGCCGAGCTGTCCGCGGCGAGGCGCGAGGGCACGTTCCGGTGCCCGACGATCTTCACGCCGTGGATCGTCACGACCTCGCCGGCAACCGCGCCCTCGACATTGCCGCCCGCCTCGACCGCGAGATCGACGATCACGCTGCCCGGCTTCATGCTGGCGATCTGCGCGTCGCTGATCAGGCGCGGTGCGGGCCGGCCCGGGATCAGCGCGGTGGTGATCACGATATCCTGCTTGGCGATGTGCGAAGAGACGAGCTCGGCCTGCGCCGCCTTGTACTCGTCGCTCATCTCGGTGGCGTAGCCGCCGGTGCCTTCGCCCTCGATGCCCTTCACCGCCTCGACGAAGATCGGCTTGGCGCCGAGCGAGAGGATCTGCTCCTTGGTCGCGGCGCGCACGTCGGTCGCCGAGACCTGGGCGCCGAGGCGGCGCGCGGTCGCGATCGCCTGCAGCCCGGCGACGCCGACGCCCATCACGAAGGCCTTGGCGGCGCTGACGGTGCCTGCCGCGGTCATCATCATCGGGAAGGCGCGGCCATATTCGGCCGCCGCGTCGAGCACCGCCTTGTAGCCGGCGAGGTTCGACTGCGAGGACAGGATGTCCATCGACTGCGCCCGGGTGATGCGCGGCATGAACTCCATCGCCAGCGCCTCGAAGCCGGCGCTTGCATAGGCATCGACTCGGGCGCGCTCCCCGAACGGATTGAGCCCCGCGACGATCCAGGCGCCGGGCCTGGCCCCCGTCAGCGCCGCCGGATCGGGGCCCTGCACGCCGAGCACGATGTCCGCATCCTGCAGCGTCGCGGCGGCGGTGCCAACGGTCGCGCCGGCATCGGCATAGGCCTGGTCGGCGATCGACGCGGTCTCGCCCGCCCCGCTCTCGACCGCCACCGTGGCGCCGAGGCCGACGAACTTCTTCACCGTTTCCGGAGTCGCCGAAACGCGCCGCTCGCCGGCGGCGGTCTCCTTCAGTACCGCGATCTTCACTTGGCGGAGATCAGGAAGACGACGAGGGCCGCAACCAGCGCGGCACCCACGGTGCCCCACATCATCATCGCCTTGAACCCGATCCAGGTCTGCTCGTGCGCCTTGATCTGTTCGGCGCTATCGGCGCTGTCGGCCATTCGTCTCTCCCCTTGAGCCGGTATTTGCGCGGACCTTAGCCCCGGGCCTCCACCCGCTCAACCCTCGTGCCGCTACGGCACGCTTAAGCCCGCCTTTACCCATCCGTTCTATGAGTGACGCCCTGAAACGGGACAATAGGGACACGGAAGCGATGACGCGCAACGGCCAGCGCCTCCTGATGCTGATCGACGACGAGCCGGCACAGCGCCGCCTCGTCGCGGCCATCGCCGCACGCCGCGGCTGGCGGACCATCTTCGCGGGCGAGGCCGAGACCGGCATCGCCACGCTCGGCACGCCCGACGGGATGGCGCTCGACGCGGTCATCCTCGACCACGCCTCGCCCGATGCCGATGCGGCGGCGCTGATCGGCGAGCTGCGCGCCCGCCGCCCGCAGCTGCCGATCCTGATGCTCACCGCCAACGGCTCGGTCGCCAATGCCGTCGCCGCGATGCGCGCCGGCGCGACCGATTTCCTGGTCAAGCCGCTCGCCTCCGAGCGCCTGCTCGCCGCGCTCGAGGCCGCAGTAGGCGGCAAGACTGCGGGCGAGCTGCGCCCGCTCACCGAGAAGCTTTCCGCGCCGCTGGCGTTCGACGAGATCATCGGCTCCGCCCCGCAGTTCCGCGCCGCGCTGGCGATCGCCGCCAAGGCCGCACGCGCCCGCGTGCCCGTGCTGATCGAAGGAGAGAGCGGCGTCGGCAAGGAAGTCGTCGCCGAGGCGGTGCACGCCGCTAGCCCACGCAACAAGAAGGACATGGTCTCGATCAATTGCGGGGCGATCCCCGCCAACTTGGTCGAGAGCGAGCTGTTCGGGCACGAGAAGGGCGCCTTCACTGGCGCGTTCGAGCGCAAGATCGGCCGCTTCGCCGATGCCGATGGCGGCACGATCTTCCTCGACGAAGTCGGCGAGATGCCGCTCGACGCGCAGGTCAAGCTGCTGCGCGTGCTGCAATCGGGCGAGATCCAGCCGCTCGGCGCGCGCCATGCCCGCGAAGTCGACGTCCGCGTCATCGCCGCGACCAACAAGACGCTCCAGGCCGAAGTGGAGGCCGGGCGCTTCCGCGAGGACCTCTATTACCGCCTCAACGTCGTCCAGGTGACGATCCCCCCCTTGCGCGAGCGCACCGGCGACATCCCGGCGCTCGCCCGCCACCTGCTGGCCCGCGTCGCCGAGCAGCCGGGGCTGCGCGAGCTGGGCATCACCGACGATGCGCTGGCGCTGCTCGGCTCCTATGACTGGCCGGGCAATGTCCGCCAGCTCCAGAACGCGCTGTTCCGCGCCGCGGTGCTCTGCGACGGCGACGGGCTGACCCGGGCCGACTTCCCGCAGATCGCCCAGCTCGCCGCCGGCCGCCCGGCCGGCAACGGCGCGGCGGTGGCCGGCGCGAACAATGGCGGCGTCACGCTGTTCCGCCCCGACGGCAACCTGCGGGCGCTCGACGAGATCGAGGCCGATGTCATCCGCCTCGCCATCGGCCATTATCGCGGCCGGATGACCGAGGTCGCCCGCCGGCTCGGGATCGGCCGCTCGACGCTCTACCGCAAGCTCGGCGAGCTGGGGATCGACCAGAGCGCCGCCTGAGCTATAGTCGCGCCGACCAAGGGGGAGGCGCGACGACATGCTGGCACTCACTGCACTGATCTGCGCCGCGCTGTTCGCTGGCGCGGCCTTCTACGTCGCCTTTGCCGAGCACCCCGCCCGGATGACGCTCGACGACGGCGCGGCGCTGGCCGAGTGGAAGCCGGCCTATGCCCGCGGCACGATCATGCAGGTCGCGCTGGCGATCCTCGGCGGCGTGCTCGGCGCGCTGGCCTGGTGGCGCTACCAGAGCAACTGGTTCTGGCTCGCCGGCGGCGTGGTCCTGCTGCTCAACATCCCCTACACCTTTGCCGCCGTCTGGGGCGTCAACACCAAGCTCAAGGCCGCCGCCCAGGGCAGCGCCGAGACGCGGGCGCTGCTGAGCCGGTGGGGCAAGCTCCACCTCGTCCGCGTCGCGCTCGGGCTGATCGCCACCGGGCTGATCGCCCGCGGCATCCTGCCCTGAGCCTTCACAGCATCAGCCAGTGCCAGAGCAGCCGGCCGGGGAGGAAGGCGAACATCCCCGGCAGCAGCAGCCCGGCCGAATAGAGCGTCCAGAGCAGCCGCTTGTGCTGGGCGATGTTGCCCCGGCGCGCGGCGCGGATGGCGCGGAACAGCGCCAGGAACACCACCGGCACGAACAGGTGGATCCAGCTGAACTGGCCGTGGTTGATCGTGCGGATGAAGATCGCCAAGGTTGCCGCGGTCAGCATCAGCACCGCCCAGATCCGGCCGAGCCGCTTGTGCCGCGCATCGCCCTTGCGGGCCAGCAGCACCCACAGCCCGAGCGGGATCGCCGGCAACACGCTGGCGAGGTGGATCAGGATCGCGGCCTGCCTGGCCTCATAGGTCGACGGCGTCATGCCGGTCAGCGCCCGGGCGACCGCGATCGTCGTGGCGCCGGCAAGCAGGGTGGCGCCGAAGAGCAGCGCGCCCTTCGCCATCCGCGGCAGATCGATTGCGACTTCTTGCTGAGCGATAACGGCCATTTCCTGCCTCCCACCTTTATTGGCAGGGGCAGATTGCCGGCTGGCGAAACGCCCGCAATCGCGGCTACGTGGGCAGGCATTTCGCTTCGCCGGCGGGCGCGGCGCCCGAGGCGCTGCCATTTGGCGAAGCGCGAACGGGAGGGACTTTTGGGCAGTGCACGGCGAATCCTGATCGGCTGCGCGATCATCTTCGGCGTGGGGATCGTGCTGGCGCTGGTCGGGCCGTTCGGCAGCTTCGAGGCCAGTTTCGGGCTCCGGCTGATCTACTGGCTGGCGATGAGCTATGCCGGCTATTTCCTCTATTTCCCCGCCATGGTCGCCGCCCGCGCGCTTGCCCCGAGGCTTGAATTCCCCGAGCCGGCGCTCTGGGCCGTGGCCTGCCTGATCGTCACCGTGCCGATGACGGCAGTGACCTGGATCGCCAATTTCGCCTGGCACCGGCCGAGCTGGCCGACGCTGGACCAGGCGCTGGCGCAGTATTTCAACGTCCTCATCCTCGGCGCGCTGGTCTGCGCCCTGTTCTGGTTCGTCCAGCAGCGCCGCGTCGCCCCGCCAACACCGGCGGCCGAGCCCGGCGAACCCGGTCTGCCGCGGCTGGTCGAGCGACTGCCGGCGCATCTGCGCGCCGCGCCGATCGCGCTCGAGATGGAGGACCATTATGTCCGCGTCCACACCCCCCAGGGCTCGACCCTCCTGCTGATGCGCATGCGCGACGCCGTCGCCGAGCTCGACGGCATGCCCGGCGCGCTGGTCCACCGCAGCTGGTGGGTGGCGCGCGCGGCGGTGCAGGGCGCGCGGCGCGACGGCCGCAATGTCCGGCTCCAGCTGGCCGGCGGGATCGAAGCGCCGGTCGCGCGCGCCCAGATCGCGCCGCTGGAAGCCGCCGGCTGGCTCTAGGGTTCCTAGCGGACCGCCACCAGCTTCGCCTTGGACAAATGCCAGTTGCTGTCGGCCGGGTTGCTGCTCACCCCGGCAACGACGCGGTGGAGCGTGTACGCGCCGCGGAAATGCTGGCGCTTGCCGTTCTTGAGCGTGGCGTAGACATCGACCGGCACCTCGATCCAGCGCTGGCTCATCCCGGCATCGCCGTTGCGCGGCGTGCGCGTCTCGACCCGGCTGTGCGCCGTGGCGGCGAAGCCCTGGCGGAAGCTCGCATAGCTCTTGCCGCTCGCCTGGCCGCCGCGATCCCACAGGCCATAGGCAGTGCGGAAGTCGCCGCGCTCGATCGCGGCATAATAGGCACTCACCGTGTCGCGCGCATCCTGCGGGCCCGGCTCCTGGGCAAGGGCAGGCGCCGACAGGGCCAGCAGGGCAGTGAGGACGAGAGCACGCATCGAAATCTCCTTCAAACCTGCGAACGGCCCGGTTTGCAGGGCGGTTCCTTAGCCTGCGATGAGCGCCGCATCGCGCAGGCCGCGCCACACGCGAAGCGCCTGCACCGTCTCGGCGACGTCGTGCACCCGGATCAGCTGGGCCCCGGCATCGGCGCCCTTGAGCGCAAGCGCGAGGCTGCCGCCGAGCCGCTGGTCTGCCGGCGCCTCGTTGGAGAGCGCGCCGATCATCCGCTTGCGGCTGGCGCCGAGCAGCAACCCGCAGCCGATCCCGTGGAACAGCGCGAGCCCGTTGATCAGCGCGAGATTGTCCTGCAGCGTCTTGCCGAAGCCGATGCCCGGATCGACCAGGATCTTGCCGCGATCGACCCCCGCGGCGGCGACCGCGTCGACGCGCGCCTCGAGCCAGTCATAGACGTCGAGCAGCACGTCGGCGTAACCCTCGCCGCCATGCGGGCCCTTTTGCGGCTCGGGCGAATGCATCAGCACCACCGGGCAGCCCGCCTGCACCACCACTTCGAGCGCGCGCGGATCGTAGAGCAGCGCCGCGACATCGTTGACGATGTGCGCGCCCGCGGCGAGCGCGGCGCTCATCACCGAAGCGCGGCGCGTGTCGATCGAGATCGCCGCACCCCCGGCCGCGAGCTTGCGGATCACGGGCACGGTGCGCTCGATCTCCTCGCCTTCCCAGACCTCGGCCGCGCCCGGCCGCGTCGACTCGCCGCCGATATCGAGGATCGCCGCGCCCGCCACCGCCATGTCGACGCCCGCGCTCGCCGCCGCATCGACATCGTCCATATGCGTGCCGGCATCGGAGAAGCTGTCCGGCGTGCGGTTGAGGATCGCCATCACCTGGGGCTGGTCGAGCCGCACCACCCGCGCGCCGAGGCGGAGCGGCGCACGGGGGCCGGTGATGCGCTGGAGCAGCGCGGCGATGCGCGGATCGTCGGGTAGGTCGGCGACGGGAATGGTGCGCAGGAAGACGCGCTTGCCGCCGTCGCGGGCGATCAGCTCGAACGCCGAGCACCAGCTGAGCCCGCCGGCAAGGCGGACGAGTTCGCCGTCGCGGTTCACCGGCGAATCGGCGAGCTGGACGGGGCGGAGATAGAGCCGCGCGGTGCGGGGAAGATCGAGGGTCATATGGCGCGGAAAGTCACAAAAGCCGCGACATTCACGCGCACGAGACTTCCTGCCGCGGCAAGGCGGGTGCGCGGCGACGGGGTACGGAGAGAGCGGCTGGCCATGCGGGAAACCGTCTCAGACGAAATCCTACATTGGAAGCGGAAAGTGCATAACCCCTCCCCTTCAGGGGAGGGGTTGGGGTGGGGGCTGTCCGCGGGCGAAGGTCTCGGTGAGACACTGCCCCACCCCAAACCCCTCCCCCCGAGGGGGAGGGCTCAGGTTCCATTACGGCTGCGTCGCCAGCAGGTAATTCTGCCGCAGCGCGTCGATCGGCTTGAGGCCGTCGGCGGCTTCGTAGTTCCAGAAGGTCCAGCCATTGCACGACGGCGCGTTCTGCAGCGTCGCGCCGAGCTTGTGGATCGAGCCGGCCTGGCCCTCGCAGCTCAGCGAGCCGTCGGCGCCGACCGTCGCCTTCCAGCGGCGCTTGCCGTCGGTCAGCACGGTACCGGGCTTGAGATAACCATTCTCGACCAGCTGGCCGAAGGCGACGCGCGGCTGGCTCTTGGGCGCCTGCATCGTCTTCAGCGCCGATTCGTCGAGCGGCAGCGCCGCCTCGATGCGCTCCTGCGCCGCCTCGACATAGGCGCTCTCGCGCTCGATGCCGATCCAGCGCCGGCCGAGCCGCTTGGCGACCGCGCCGGTGGTGCCGGTGCCGAAGAACGGGTCGAGCACGACGTCGCCCGGCTTGGTGCAGGCGAGCATGATACGGTAGAGCAGCGCCTCTGGCTTCTGCGTCGGGTGGACCTTGGTGCCGCCCTTCTTGAGCCGCTCCTGGCCGCCGCAGATCGGGAATTCCCAATCCGAGCGCATCTGGATCTCGTCGTTGAGCGTCTTCATCGAGCGATAGTTGAAGGTGTATTTCGCCTTCTCGCCGGTGCTCGCCCAGATCAGCGTCTCATGCGCGTTGGTGAAGCGCGTGCCCTTGAAATTGGGCATCGGGTTGGCCTTGCGCCAGATGATGTCGTTGAGGATCCAGAAGCCGAGGTCCTGGATCGCCGAGCCGACCTTGAAGATGTTGTGATAGCTGCCGATCACCCAGATCGTGCCGTCGTCCTTGAGGATGCGGCGCGCCTCGGCCAGCCATTCGCGCGTGAACGCGTCATAGGCGGCCAGGCTGTCGAACTTGTCCCAGTCATCGGTGACCGCGTCGACGGCGCTGCCGTCCGGACGATTGAGGTCGCCGCCGAGCTGGAGATTGTAAGGTGGATCGGCGAAGATGCAGTCGATCGACTTGGCCGGCAGCGCGCGCATCGCCTCGATGCAATCCTGCTGCAGGATCGTATCGTACGGCAGCACGTCTACCCAGCTGCGTACCGTTGCCGGCTTCAGCCTGCCCTTCTCGAGAACCCCCATTAACCTCTTTCCCCTTGTTGGAGAGGCGGTTTCTGTCGTGGAACGACCTTCCGTCAAGCAGAGATTGGTTAACGAAAAAGCCTGCGATTCCGTTAACTTGTGGAACGGGTCGGAAACTTATCCACATGCTGAGTCGGAGACTTATCCACAGGCACAAGATATGGGGTGTGGCGAAAAAGACTCATAGTCGCCCGGCTCAGCCGAGCGCGATCGCCTCCCCGCCCAGCGCAACGCTTTCGTTCAGCCGGTAGCGCGCCTGGCGGTTGAAGCCGAGCTCGTAGAGCGCCTGCGCCTCCATCTGGAGCAGGCTGTGATCCTCGGGAAACCTGATTCGGCCGGCGACGCACAGCGCGGCGCGGCGCTGGGCGTCGCTGCCCGCCGCGCGAATCGCGTCGCCGAGCGCCTCGCGGGAGAAATCGGCGCGGAGCGAATCGGACGGCAGCTCGGCCTCGAGCGCGCGGGTGCGCCAGCTCGCGACGTCGTAGAGATGCGCGATTCCGCTGCCGAGGATCGGGTCACGCAGCGTCTCGAGAAAGGCCTGGTGCAGCGGATGCGCCGGATCGCCGACATTGCAGCGCGCGAATTGCGGCGCGAGATGCCCGCCGGTGTTCTGGATCATGTAGAGCCGCATCGTGTCGGCGCCGAGGTCCTGCGCCAGGCGCATCAGCGCCGGCATCTCGTGGAAATTGTCGAGCTGGACGGTGGCGTTGAGATGGAACTCGCGGAACTCGCCGCGCGCGCGCTTGGCGGCGATGAACTGCAGGTTGGCGTGGAGCTTGTCCCATTTTCCCGGGCGGCGGACATGCTCATAGACCCAGGGCGTGCAGGCATCGATCGAGACGTTGACCATCGCGCGGTAGCGATCGAGCCCGGCATATTGCGCCCAGCGCCCCTCGCCCATCAGCAGCGCGTTGGTGTGCAGCTCGAGCTCCACGTCGAGTTCGTGATCGGCCATGTAGCGCAGGATCGAGCGGTAATGCGGGCTCGACCAGGGATCGCCTTGGCCCGAGAGCGAGATCAGCACGCCCTTGCCCTCTCCCTCGAGCATCGGGCGGAACACCTGCTGCTCGATCTTGTCGAAGCGCAGCTCCTGCGCCTCGTCCGCCGCCAGGATGCCGTCGCGGCACGACGGACAGGCGAGGTTGCAGGTCACGTCGTGCGCGAGGAACAGCCAGCGCGGGCCCTGCGCCATCTCGGTGATGCCGCCATCGATCACCGCGCGCATCGCCGGATCGGTGACGTCGTCGCGCAGCGGCAGCGCATCCTCGTTGATGAAGGTGCAGCGCTGCTTGTTGCAGAAGCGATAGGAGCCGTCGAGGATGCTGGCGCGCATCGCCTGGGCGGCGTCGCTGTTCCAGATCTGGTCGGCGGTGCTGCCGTCGAGCTGGCCGAGCCGCTGCTGCGTCCAGATCGAGCAGCACGGCGCGACGGTGCCGTCCATCAGCGTCTCGAACTTGACGAAGGGCGCGTCGCAGAAGCGGCTCGAGAGGTCGGCCGACTTCGCGGTGCCGTGGCGCTCGACGAAGAAGATCGCGCCGGCGATCTGCGGGCAATGCGCGTGCTGCGCCGCCATGGCGGCAAGGAAGGCGAGCCCGCGCTCGCGGTTGACCGACAGCGCATGGAGCATGCCGCCGAGCAGGTTGAGGATCTTGGAGACCGGCGCGGCCTGGCCGGGCTCGAGGATCTCGATCAGGTCGCGCAGCTCGACGACATCGTCGTTGCCGGCCGCATCGGCGAGCAGCGGCCAGACGTCGGGATGATCGAGCCCGTCGCCCAGCCGGTCGACCAGGCTGGAGAGCACCGGGAAGAAGCGGCTCGCCATCGGATCCGCGACGGCCGGCCCGGCATCGGGGACGAACCCCTGCTCGTCGGCATTGGGCAGATAGGACATGGGCGCGCTCCGGAAATGGCTTTGTTCACCATTTTAGGAGGCGCGCGACCGCCGCGGCGGCGAAGGCGGCAATTTTTGCCGGGTGACGGCGTCAGAAGACGATCTTGCCGCCGGCATAGTGGCGCCAGCCGGTACCCTCGCCACATAATCCAGCCCTGCACACCGCGGAGGCGCGCAGAATGCGGCGCGCACTGCGGACCGCCGGGCACTGGGCCCCAGCCTCGAATGAAAACAGGACCATCGGGGTGGGAGCCTCCGTGGCGGTACGACGCAGATTGTCCTCTAGCATCGCGGCGGGAACTGGCTCGCCGTTCCAGGCCATGACCCCATCTCCACGCACGCGCACGGTATCGAAGGGTCTGAGGTCGCCAATCCCGTCGCTCGGGCTGTGCCAGCCTGTCGGCGGCCCGCCACACCCTCCGCCTTCGCCGGTCGCGCTATCGGTGCAGGCCGTAAGCGCCGCGAGGAGCGACACCGCGAGGGCAGCCTTCATTCGGCGGCGATCTGCGGGCCGAAATCGAAATGCGCCTGCGCGACGGGGGCGAAGCTCTTGCGGTGGTGCGGCGTCGGGCCGAGCGTGCGCAGCGCCTCCTGGTGGATCCTGGCGCCATAGCCCTTGTTGCTCGCCCAGCCATAGCCGGGGTGGAGCGCATCGAGCGCGATCATCATCGCGTCGCGGTGATGCTTGGCGACGATCGAGGCGGCGGCGATCGACAGGCAGAGCGCGTCGCCGCCGACCACGGCGTGGCTCCGGTGCGCCCAGTCCGGGCAGCGATTGCCGTCGACCAGCACGAAGGCGGGGGCGAACTCGAGCGCGGCGACCGCGCGCGTCATCGCCAGCATCGTCGCCCAGAAGATGTTGAGCTGGTCGATCTCCTCAACCGAGGCGATGCCGATGCCGACCTTGGCGCAGCCGAGGATCGCGGCGGAGAGCCGCTCGCGCTTGGGCGCGGTGAGCGCCTTGGAATCGTCGATGCCCTCGGGGATGCACTTGGGATCGAGTATCACCGCGGCCGCGACCACCGGCCCGGCGAGCGGGCCGCGCCCGGCCTCGTCCACCCCCGCCACCGGCCCGCCGTGCAGCTTCCCGTATTTCCGCTCGAACTTGAGATCAGGCATCACCGACCCGCCATGGCGGATAGCGGCGCATCTCGCCAGCCTGATAGAGACGAACCGCATTGCCCGCCGGATCGCGCAGCCGCGCCTCGCGCCAGCCCCAGGTCTCGTCCCTGGGCTCCTGCTCGAACAGCACGCCCTGCTGCTGGAGATAGGCGACGGTGACGTCGAGATCGCCGCATTCGAGATAGACGACCGGCGCGGTGTAGCCGGGATCGGTGGCGATCGAGAAGGTGGCGCCGCCCTCGGTCTCGAACCGGGCATAGCGCGGGGACGCGCGGACGACCTGGCGCATGCCGAGCAGCCGGTAGAAGCGCTCGCTCGCGGCAAGGTCGGTGGCGGGGACGGTCACCTGGTTCAGCATCGGCTCGAAGAAGCTCATGTTGAGGTCGAGCCGCACCGCCTGGTGCCCCATCGGGCCGTGCCCGCGCCCCAGCCCCGGCGCCTCGCGCATCGCCAGCCGGACGAAGCGGCGGGCGCGGCGCACCGCCTCGGGCAGATCCCACTCGACCGCGAGCCCGCAGGCGATCGCGGTGGCGAGCGTGCAGCCGGTGCCGTGCGTCGAATCGGTGTCGATGCGCGGGCTGCTCCACTCGATCTCGGGCGGATCCTCGGGATCGGCGGACCACAGCCGATCGGTGACCACTGCGCCTTCGGCATGCCCGCCCTTGACCAGCACCGCGCAGCGGTGCGCCGCGACCAGGGCCGCCGCATCGCCGCCGAGCGCCGCCAGCTCGGGCAAATTGGGCGTGACCACGGTGGCGCGGTCCATCAATTGGCGGAAGGCGCCGATCGTCGCGTCATCGGCGAGCGTCGCGCCGCTCGAGGCGACCATCACCGGATCGAACACCACCGGGATGCCGGGCAGCTCGGCCAGCTTCTCCGCCACCGCGACCGCCGTGCGCGCCGAACCGATCATGCCGATCTTGACCGCATCGACGCCGATATCGGTGACGCACGCATCGATCTGCGCGAGCACCATCTCGGTCGGCACCGGGTGGACGCCGCTGACGCCGAGCGTGTTCTGCGCAGTGATCGCCGTGATCGCGGTCATCGCATGGCCGCCGAGCATGGTGACGGTCTTGATGTCCGCCTGGATGCCGGCGCCGCCGCCGGAGTCCGAACCCGCGATGATGAGGATGCGCGCGGTCATGTCGGTCATCCCTTGAACCGGCGCTCCGTGCTCGCCGGGTTGTTCGCCAGCGCCTTGCCGACGCGTGCCGGGCGATCGAGCAGCTCGCCGCCGCAATTGGGGCAGCGTTCGTCGAGGGCATCGGCGCAGTCGGCGCAGTAGGTGCATTCGAACGAGCAGATGAACGCGCCGCCCTCATCGGGCGCCAGGTCGGTGCCGCAGCGTTCGCAATCGGGGCGCATCTCGAGCATGGCTTCTCCGCCCTAGCAGAATATCCTCCGGGAATCTGTGCCGATGCGGTTCTTTCGGCGCAATCCTTATTGCGTCCATCGCAGCATCCGATGTTCAACCGCTACGGGAAAATCCGAGAAGCAGGTCGCATTTCCGTAAGCCGGACCAACGTGCTGCGTGGCTTTGCCGCGTGGCATGCGGGGTGATGACTGCTGCACTTCCACTTGGGGGAAATGAAATGGCGACGACACCTACATCGAACCGCATTCGCGTCGGCGGCGGGCAGCAGGGGCAGGTGATCCTTGCCGATGCGCCGATCACACCGCCCGACCTCAGCCTGCCGCTGATCAACGAGCCGGCCCAGTCCAATCCGCCGGCGGTGGACCAGCCGGCGGAAGTGGGGCCGCTCTCCTATCTGATCGGCACCTGGACCAACAAGGACCTGACCCCCGGCAAGGGCGGGCCGGAGAATCCCTATTCCTACAATCTGATGCCGCTGCCGCAGAACGATCCGGGCGCCATCAGCGGCCCGCTCGGCTTCATCCTCAAGAACCTGACCTATTACGAGGAGATCACCTTCTCGCCGATCCACGGCACCGCGGCCAACCGTGGCGGCACCGGCACCCAGGTCTCCAACGCGCTTCTCTACGAGCAGCGCGTCTATGTCGCGGATGGCCCGGCCAAGGACACGATCGTCCATTTCGAGAACGGCATCTGGGGCTTCCTGAGCCCGGCGGCGCAACTGGTCGGCCCCTATGGCGACGACGATGGCAATGCGATCGGCACCACCAGCTTCGGCAGCGCACCGCCGCCCGAGCCCAACAACATCTTCAAGCAGATCTCGGTGCCGCACGGCAATTCGGTGCTGGCGGCCGGCAATGTGGCGTTCGTGACCGAGCCGCTGCTGCAGACCGACGGCCCCCCGCTCGAGATCGTGACGCCCAAGCTGCAGAGCGGGGCGCCCACAATCCCCGCGGCGGTGGTGCTGCCGCAGGACGTGCCGGGCAATATGATCCCGGCACCCGTCGCGGCGGCGATCCAGGCCTTTTACGGCACCCAGTCGGTCGAGAACCCGGTGCCGGCCTATACGCTGAACCCGAACCAGGCGCTGGTCGACGCGCTCGCCCAGAGCAACGTCACCCAGTTCCTCCAGTTCGACGTCGATACCAATATCGGCGGCGGCACGACTGCCAATATCAGCTTCGAACAGAAGCATGCCGAAGTGGCAAATTATGCCGCGACCTATTGGATCGAGGACGATGGCTCGGGGAATTTCGACCAGCTGCAATATTCGCAGACGATCATGCTGACGATCCCGGTCACGCTCCCGGGCACGAGCGAAGTGAACGTGATCACCTTTCCGCACGTCACCGTGAACACGTTGCGGCGGGGTACCGGCCCGGCGCCCGCGGCCTGACGCGGTGCTGCGCGCCTCCCGCCCGCGCGGGAGGCGCGTTCAGGCCGCCGCCTCGCGCACTACGTCGCAGATCCGGTCGACCACCGCCTCGACCTGGTCGCGGTCGTCGCCCTCGGCCATCACCCGAATCACCGGCTCGGTGCCCGAGGCGCGGATGACCAGGCGGCCCTTGCCGTCGAGCTCGGCCTCGGCCGCGGCGATCACCTGCTTGACGCGCGGGTCCTCGAGCGGCTTGCCGCCCTTGAAGCGGACGTTCTTGAGCAGTTGCGGCAGCGGATCGAAGCGGTGGAGCACTTCGCTGGCCGGCGCGCCGGCGCGGACCAGCTCGGCGAGCACCTGGAGCGCGGCGACCAGCCCGTCGCCGGTAGTGGCATAGTCCGACAGGATGATGTGGCCGGACTGCTCGCCGCCGACATTATAGCCCGACGAGCGCATCTTCTCGAGCACGTAGCGATCGCCCACCGCGGTGCGGATCAGCCCGAGGCCCTGCGCCGAGAGATGCCGCTCGAGCCCGAGGTTCGACATGACGGTGGCGACCAGGCCGCCGCCGGCGAGCCGGCCCTGGCGCGCCCAGCCGCCGGCGATCGTCGCCATCAGCTGGTCGCCGTCGACCACCTTGCCCTGCTCGTCGACGACGATCAGCCGGTCCGCATCGCCGTCGAGGGCGATGCCGATATGTGCGCCGCTGGCGACCACCGTCTCGCACAGGGTCTCGGGCGCGGTGGAGCCGACGCCGTCGTTGATGTTCTTGCCGTTGGGGGTGACGCCGATCGCGATCACCTCGGCGCCGAGCTCCCACAGCGCCGAGGGGGCGACCTGATAGGCGGCGCCATTGGCGCAATCGATCACGATCTTGAGCCCGTCGAGCGTCAGGTCCTCGGGGAAAGTCGACTTGGCGAAGTGGATGTAGCGACCGCGCGCATCCTCGACGCGGCGCGCCCGGCCGATCTCGGCGGAGGGCGCCAGCGGCACCTCGCCGTCGATCAGCGCCTCGATCGCCAGCTCGTCCTCGTCGGAGAGCTTGAAGCCGTCGGGGCCGAACAGCTTGATGCCGTTATCGGCATAGGGGTTGTGGCTGGCCGAGATCATCACGCCCATGTCGGCGCGCATCGAATGGGTGAGCATCGCCACCGCCGGCGTGGGCATGGGACCCACCAGCACCACGTCCATCCCCACCGAGGTGAAGCCCGCGACCAGCGCATTCTCAAGCATATAGCCCGAAAGCCGCGTGTCCTTGCCGATCACCACGCGGTGGCGATGATCGCCCCGCTGGAAATGCGCGCCGGCCGCCATGCCGACCTTCATCGCCATCGCCGCTGTCATCGGGGACAGGTTGGTGGCGCCCCGGATTCCGTCCGTGCCGAAATATTTTCTTGCCATGTGCCGTTTTCTCGCGACCTTGCAGGTCCTCAACCGCCACTGGATTAGCGCGGAAATTCTCAAAGGGCGAGCATGTCGCAACCAACCCGTATTCTATTGTCGTTGATTGCCGGGCTGATCCTCGGCGCGGTGCTCGCCGCATTCGCCCCGGCCGCCGCGACGACCGCGGCCGATTGGGCGCAGCCGGTCGGCCAGGCCTGGCTCAACGGGCTGCAGATGACGATCGTGCCGCTGGTCGTGGCGCTGCTGATCACCGGCGTCGCCGCGACCGCCGAGGCCGCGCAGGCCGGCCGCCTGGCCGCGCGCGCCATCGCGCTCTATGTGGTGGTGCTGGTCTTCTCCGCCGCCGCCGCGGCGATCCTGACCCCGCTCTTCCTCCATATCGCGCCGCTGCCGCGCGAATCGGCCGATGCGCTGCGCGCCGCTCTTGCCGGCGCCGAGAAGATCGGCCCGGTGCCGCCGATCGGCGAGTTCCTCGCCGCGATCGTGCCGTCGAACATCGTCAAGGCCGCCGCCGAGAACGCCTTCCTGTCGCTGATCATCTTCTCGCTGATCTTCGCCTTCGCGATGACGCGGGTGGGCGGCGAGGCCCAACGGCTGCTCACCGACTTCTTCAAGGCGCTGCGCGACGTGATGCTGGTGGTGATCGACTGGGTGCTGTGGGTCGGGCCGCTCGGCGTGTTCGCGCTCGCGCTCGTCGTCGGCGCCAAGGCCGGCACCGGCGCGTTCGGCGCGCTGATCCACTATATCCTCACCGTCGCCGGCGTCGGCCTGGCGGTGACGATCTTCGCCTATCCGGTCGCGGTGTTCGGCGGGCGCGTGGGGCTGGGCAAATATGTCCGCGCCGCGCTGCCCAGCCAGGCGGTGGCGCTCAGCACGCAGAGCTCGCTGGCGACCTTGCCGGTGATGATCGAGGGTTCGGGCAAGCTCGGCGTGCCGGTGGCGGTGTCGGGCGTGACGCTGCCGCTGGCGGTGGCGATCTTCCGCGCGACCGGCCCGGCGATGAACTTCGCGGTGGCCATCTATGTCGCCGAATGGTTCGGCGTGCCGCTCAGCCCGGCGACGCTGGCGGTGGGCGTGGTGGTGGCGACGCTGACCTCGCTCGGCTCGGTCAGCCTGCCCGGCACGGTCAGCTATGTCAGCGCGATCGCCCCGGTGGCGGCGACGATCGGCGCGCCGGTGAGCCCGCTCGGGCTGCTCGTCGCGGTCGAGACGCTGCCGGACATCATGCGCACCGTCGGCAACGTCACCTGGGACATCGCCGCGGCGACCTGGCTCGCGCGCCGCGCCGGCACGGTGCCGCTGGACGAGGCGGACACGATCCTCGCGCACGACAGTTGAGCGCGCGCACCGCCGGGCTGTGGCTGGCGCTGCTCGCCGCCTCGGCGGTGGGCACCGTGCTGATGGAAGCGACCGGACTGTCCGCCGGGCTGCTGCTCGGGCCGATGCTCGCCGCGATCCTCTTCTCGGCCCGCGGCGCCGGGCTCAGCCTGCCCCGACCCTGCTTCGTCGGCGCCCAGGCGCTGATCGGCTGCCTGATCGCCGGCACGCTCGACATCAGCACCTTCTCGCGGGTGGTGACGCAGTGGCCGATCTTCGTCGGGGTGACCGCCGCGACCTTGGGCGCGAGCAGCCTGCTCGGCTATCTGCTCAGCCGCTGGCGGGTGCTGCCGGGCAGCACCGCGATCTGGGGATCGATGCCGGGCGCCGCCTCGGCAATGGTGGTGATGGCCGATGCGTTCGGCGCCGATGCGCGGCTGGTGGCGTTCATGACCTATACCCGGGTGGTGTGCGTGGCGGCGGTCGCCTCGATCCTGGCGGCGGCGCTCGGCGCGCATCGCAGCGGCGACTGGCTGGTGACGATGCTGGCGCCCGCGCCGCTGGTCCCGTCGCTCGCGACGCTGGCGGTAGCGGCGGCCGGCGCGTTCGTCGGCCTCAGGCTGCGCATTCCGGGCGGCGCGCTGCTGCTGCCGATGGCGGCGGGGATCACGCTCCATGCGCTCGGCGTGCTGCGCATGACCCTGCCCGAACCGCTGCTGGCGGTCGCCTATGCGCTGGTCCGCTGGCGGATCGGCCTCGCCTTCACCCGCGAGACGCTGGCGCTGGCCGCCAGGGCGCTGCCGCGGGTGCTGCTGGCGACGGGCGCGCTGATCGGCTTTTCCGCGATGCTGTCGCTGCTGCTCGCGAAGCTGACCGGGATCGATCCGGTGAGCGCCTATCTCGCGGTCAGCCCGGGCGGGCTCGACTCGGTGGCGATCATCGCGACCTCGGTGCCGGTCGACCAGCCCTTCGTGATGGCGATGCAGGCGCTGCGTTTCCTCGCGGTGCTGGCGCTGGGACCCAGTTTGGCAAGGTTCGCGGCGGTGCGGTTTGCCAGAGCCTATTCCCCCCCGAGCTCACTCGGGGAGGGGGACCGCGACGCGTAGCGTCGGGGTGGAGGGGCCGCCGCGGACACGCGGCGGTAGCCCGCCGCGCCCCTCCACCACCGCCTTCGGCGGCGGTCCCCCTCCTCCAGACAAGCTGGGGGAGGATTTGGTTATTTCATCAGCACCAGCTCTTCCGACATCGTCGGGTGGAGCGCCACGGTCTGGTCGAAGGCGTCCTTGGTCAGCCCGGCCTTCACTGCGACTGCCGCCGCCTGCATGATCTCGGGCGCGTCCGGGCCGATCATGTGGAGGCCGACGACCTTTCCGGTCATCCCGTCGCAGACCATCTTGTAGAGCGCGCGCTCGTTGCGGTCGGCCAGCACGTTCTTCATCGCGCGGAAGTCAGCGGTGTAGACCGCGACCGAGCCCAGCTTGTTGCGCGCCTCGCTCTCGGTCATGCCGACGGCGGCGAGCGGCGGGTGGCTGAACACCGCGCTCGGGATGCAGTTGTAATCGACCTGGTGCGGCTTGCCGCCGAAGATCGTGTCGGCAAAGGCCTGGCCCTCGCGGATCGCGACGGGGGTGAGCTGCACGCGGTTGGTGACGTCGCCCACCGCGTAGATCGAATCGACCGAGGACTTGTTGTCGGCATCGACCTGCACCGCGCCCTTGCTGTCGATCTGGACGCCGACTTCCTCGAGCCCCAGCCCCTTGGTGTTGGGCACGCGGCCGGTGGCGAAGACCACGCAATCGACGTCGAACGGCTCGTGCTTGGTCAGCGACACCTTGAAGCTGCCGTCCGCATTCTGCTCGATCGAGTTGAACTCGGCGTGGAAGCGGAAATCGATGCCCTTCATCAGCGAGATCTGGAGCAGCCGGTCGCGCATCGAGTGATCATAGCCGCGCAGGATCACGTCGGTGCGGTTGACCATCGTGACGTGGCTGCCGAACTCGTTGAAGATGCCGGCGAACTCGTTGGCGATATAGCCGCCGCCCGCGATCAGCACGCGCTTGGGCAGCGTGTCGAGATGGAAGACCTCGTTCGAGGTGATGCCGAGCTCGCTGCCCGGGAAATCGGGGACATGCGGGTGCGCGCCGCTGGCGATCAGGATATATTTGGCGCTGATCGTCTTGCCGCTGGCGAGCGTCACTTCATGCGGGCCGGTGACGGTGGCGCGCTCGATGAACGTCTCGACGCCGTTGTTGTGCAGCGTCTGGGTGTAGAGCCCGTTCAGCCGGTCGACATCGGCCAGGACATTGTCGCGCAGCACCGCCCAGTCGAAATCGCATTCAGGCACGTTCCAGCCGAAGCGGCGCGCGTCCTTCAGGTCCTCGGCGAAATGCGCGCCATAGACGAGCAGCTTCTTCGGCACGCAGCCGCGGATGACGCAGGTGCCGCCGATGCGATATTCCTCGGCGACCGCGACCTTGGCGCCATAGGCCGCGGCAACGCGCGAGGCGCGCGTGCCGCCCGAGCCTGCACCGATGACGAAAAGGTCATAGTCATACTCGGCCACCGGCAATCCTCCGCTCGTTTCGAGGCCGGGAGATAGGGGGCGCCGCCCGAGATGCCAATGCGGGAAGACTCCGGCCCTGTCGTCATCCCCCTCGAAAGCGGGGACCCATCTCCAACGCGCTCGGCGGCGCACAACCGCCTTGAGACAGGATGGTCCGGGAACTGGCCCCCTTTCACGGGGTGACGTCTAGGAATGGAGTCAGCGCTTCCGCACGAACTCGGCGCGCAGCACCAGGCCCTTGATGCCCTCATACTTGCAGTCGATCTCCTGCGCGTCGCCGGTCAGGCGGATCGACTTGATCAGCGTGCCGCGCTTGAGCGTCTGCCCCGCGCCCTTCACGGTCAGGTCCTTGATCAGCGTGACCTGGTCGCCGTCCTGGAGGAGGTTGCCGACCGAATCGCGTACCTCGACGCCCGCGTCCGCCTTGGCCGCGGCCTCCGAGGCGGGGATCCACTCGCCGCTCGCCTCGTCATAGACATAGTCGTCGTCGCCGCTCATGCGCCGAACGCCCGGGCGATCAGGTCGTTGGTCGAGGCGTCGAATGTCTCGCCGCCCGCGCCCGCCGCCTTGGCCATTTCCTTGCCGAGCTCTACGCCGAACTGGTCGAACGAATTGATACCCAGCAGCACGCCGTTCACGAAGGTGCGCTGCTCGTAGAACGCCAGGATCGCGCCGAGCGTGCGCGGATCGACGGTGTCGAGCAGCAGCGTCGCCGAGGGGCGGTCGCCCGGATAGTCGCGCGCCAGGTCGTCGCTCTTGCGGCCGGCCATCAGCGCGGCGCCCTGGGCGAACATGTTGAGCAGCAGCTGGCGGTGATGCTCCTCGGCGAGGCCATCGCCCGGCTCGATCGACCCGATGAACTCGAGCGGCACCAGCCGCGTGCCCTGGTGGAGCAGCTGGAACACCGCGTGCTGCGCGTCGGTGCCGACGCCGCCCCAGGTGATCGGCGCGGTCGGGTAGGCCACCGGCTGCCCTTCCGCGGTCACCCGCTTGCCGTTCGATTCCATCTCGAGCTGCTGGAGGTAGCTGGGCAGCAGGCCGAGCCGCTCGTCATAGGCGAAGGTCGCGCGCGTCTCGCAGCCGCGGACCTGGGTGTAGTAGAGGTCGGCGAACGCAGCGAGCACC
The DNA here is from genome assembly GCF_040049295.1 of Sphingomonas sp. KR3-1. NCBI lineage: Bacteria > Pseudomonadati > Pseudomonadota > Alphaproteobacteria > Sphingomonadales > Sphingomonadaceae > Sphingomonas > Sphingomonas sp. KR3-1. The sequence goes on along the minus strand of NZ_JBDZDQ010000001.1, from coordinate 2,110,879 downwards.
GGTGCGTTCGCCTCGAACGGGGCGAGGCGGAAATGCCGGTCCATCTCGGCGGCGCCTTCGAGCAGCTCCTCGAACGCGTCCCAGCCGAGCGCCAGCGCCGCGGGGAAGCCGATCGACGACCACAGCGAATAGCGCCCGCCGACGCTCTCGTTGAACGGCAGCACACGCGTCTCGTCGATGCCGAACGCGATCGCCTTTTCGGGCGCCGCGGTGAGCGCGACGAGCTGGCCGTACGGATCGGCGACGCCGCCCTGCATCAGCCAGGAGATCGCGCTCTCAGCATTGAGCATCGTCTCGGTGGTGGTGAAGGTCTTGGAGGCGATTGCAATGAGCGTCGTCGCCGGATCGAAGCGGTCGAGTGCCGTCTCGAGCGCGACGCCGTCGACGTTCGAGACCACCGCGACCTCGTAGCGGTCGGCGTCGCGGCCGAGCGCGTCGACGAGCAGGTCCGGGCCCAGCGCCGAGCCGCCGATGCCGATATGGATGATGCTGCGAATCGGGCCGAACGCCTCCGCCTCGATCGCGTCGATCAGCGCGCGCATGCGGGCGTGATAGGATTGCGCGCGGCTGACGCTCTCGGGCGAACCCTCGCCGCGCTCGGCGGTATGCTCGACCGCGCGGCCCTCGGTGACGTTGATCTTCTCGCCGGCGAACAGCGCGTCGCGCTTGGCGACCAGGCCCATGTCCGCGGCGATCTTGGAGAAGGCGGCGATCAGCTCGGGCGTGAGGTGCGTCTTCGACCAGTCGAAGTGGATGCCCGCGACATCGGCCGAGAGCTTGGCGACCCGATCGGAATCGCGCGCGAACAGCTCGGTCAGCGTCACCGCTTCGAGCGACTTTACGGCGGACCAGTCTGGCAAGGCCATGTTCATCTCCTTTGGAACAGCTAGGCCCCTATCGTCCCAAACTCGCCGCCGCCACTCCATTCATCGGCTTGACCTCACCGCCCGCCCCAAGCAGAGCAGCACCCCATGGAAAACACGCCCGCCGAGTCCCTCGACACGCCCGCCACCCCGGCTCCCGCTGCCGTGGAGGAAAAGCCCAAGAACGAGTGGAAGGAGCTCGGCGTCTTCCTCGTCAAGCTGGCGCTGATCGTCTTCATCGTGCGCAGCTTCATCTTCTCGCCCTTCTCGATCCCGTCGGAATCGATGATGCCGCGGCTGCTGGTGGGCGACTATCTGTTCATCACCAAGTGGAACTACGGCTATTCCAGGCACTCGCTGCCGTGGAGCGTGCCGCTGATCCCGGGGCGGATCTTCGCGGGCACCCCGACGCGCGGCGACGTGGTGGTGTTCAAGGCGCCGGGGCATGACGGCGAGGACTGGATCAAGCGCGTGATCGGCCTGCCGGGCGACAGCATCCAGATGGTCAACGGCCAGCTGATGCTCAACGGCAAGGCGATCCCCAAGCAGCGCATCGGCGACCTCGAGCTGCCGATCACGCCGAACGTGCACGAATGCCCGACGCTGTTCCAGGCGGTCGACGCCAAGGGCAATCCGGTGTGCAAGATGCCGCAGTTCCGCGAGACGCTGCCCAATGGCAAGAGCTACAATGTGCTCGACCAGGGGCTGACGCCGCAGGACAATACCGAAGTCTATCACGTCCCCGCCGGCCATGTGTTCCTGATGGGCGACAATCGCGACAACTCGACCGACAGCCGCTTCTCGCAGCCGCCCGAGGGCCAGGGCATCTCCTATGTCCCGATGGAGAATATCGAGGGCAAGGCCGTGCTGAGCTTCTGGTCGACCGACGGCAGCGCCGCCTGGCTGTTGCCCTGGACCTGGTTCACCGCCGCCCGCTGGAGCCGCATGGGGGAGGGCTTTTGAGCACTCCCGACCTGGGGGATTGGATCGCGAAGACTTTCGGCCAGCGCCCTTCTGACCTGGCGCCCTATGCCCGCGCGCTGACGCATGGCAGCCAGGCGGCGGAGAATTACGAGCGGCTGGAATTCCTCGGCGACCGCGTGCTCGGCCTCGCCATCGCCGAATGGCTGTACGAGCGCTTCCCCGGCGAGCCCGAGGGCGCGCTGTCGCGCCGGCTCAACGCGCTGGTGACCGGCGCGATGTGCGCCGATGTCGCGCGCGAACTCGGCGTGGCGCCGCTGCTCCGCCTCGGCAAGCAGGCGCGCGGCGACGGCGCGGCGGACAGCGACAATGTGCTGGGCGACGCGATGGAGGCGCTGATCGGCGCGCTCTATCTCGAATTCGGCCTCGTCCCCGCGCGCGATTTCGTGCGCAAGGCCTGGGCCAGGCATATCGACGCGCACGCCAGCGCGCCGCGCCACCCCAAGTCGGCGCTGCAGGAATGGGCCGCCGCGAACAATCGCCGCCCGCCCGAATATGAAGTAACCGACCGCTCGGGCCCCAACCACGCGCCGCGCTTCACCGTGAAGGTGGCGATCGGCACCTTCGCCGAGGCGAGCGCGGAAGGCACGAGCAAGCAGGAAGCCGAGACCGCGGCCGCGGCGGCGCTGCTGGAAAAACTCAAAAAATGAGGACGGTCCTTCCCTCCGTTCGCCCTGAGCTTGTCGAAGGGCGCCGGGCCACAAGCGCGGACCGGTGAGCTTCTACACCTATATGCTCCGCTGCAACGACGGCAGCTACTACATCGGACACACCGAAGACCTCGACGTCAGGCTCGCCCAACACCAGCGCGGGACACTGCCTGGCTATACCCATACACGCCGGCCGGTCGAACTGGTCTGGTGCGAAGCGTTCGCTACCCGCTACGAGGCGCTTGCCGCCGAGCGACAGATCAAGGGCTGGAGCCGCGCCAAGAAGGAAGCGCTGATCGCCGGAGACTGGGCGCGGATTTCCGAACTCGCACGCAATCGCCAGGTGGAGAACCGCCCTTCGACAAGCTCAGGGCGAACGGTGTAGGGGGCCGAATGACTTCAGAGAATCAAACCACCCCCACTCCCCAGCGCTGCGGCGTCGTCGCGATCGTCGGTGCCCCGAACGCGGGCAAGTCGACGCTGGTCAATGCGCTGGTCGGCCAGAAGGTCGCGATCGTCAGCCCCAAGGCGCAGACCACGCGCGCCCGGGTGATGGGCATCGCGCTCGACGGCGACGCGCAGCTGATCCTGGTCGATACCCCGGGCATCTTCACCCCCGAGCGCCGGCTCGACCGCGCGATGGTCGCCGCGGCCTGGGAAGGCGCCGAGGGTGCGGACGTGATCGCGCTGGTGGTCGATGGCAAGGGCGGCATCGGCACCAAGGTGCAGACCGTGATCGAGAGCCTGAAGAGCCGGCGCGAGCGCAAGATCCTGATCCTCAACAAGGTCGACATCGCCGACAAGCCCAGGCTGCTCGGCCATGCGGCCAAACTCAACGAGCTGCTGCCCTTCGACGAGACCTATTTCGTCTCGGCGCAGACCGGCGACGGCGTGCCCGAGCTGAAGTCGGTCCTCGCCGCCGCGATGCCCGAGAGCCCCTGGCACTTCCCCGAGGACCAGGTTTCCGACGCGACCGACCGGATGATCTCCGCTGAAGTGACGCGCGAGCAGATCTATCTCCAGCTCCACAAGGAGCTGCCCTATTCGAGCGCGGTCGAGACCGAGCAGTACAAGGAGCGCGAGGACGGGTCGGTCGAGATCCACCAGCAGATCCTGGTCGAGCGCGAGACCCAGCGCGCGATCGTGCTCGGCAAGGGCGGCAGCCGCATCAAGGAGATCGGCGCCCGCGCCCGCGCCGAGCTTTCCCGTCTCATGGGTGTAAAGGTCCATCTCTATCTTCACGTGAAGGTAAGGCCCGAATGGCAGGAAGACCGTTCGCTTTATCGTGAGATCGGGTTGGACTGGGTCGAGTGACGCAAAAGCTGAAGACTGCCATCGTTCAGGACGCACCGGTTCCGCTCGCGCTCGCGGCGGGGCTGGACAAGGCCATCGCCCGGGCGCGCGAGGCGATCGAGAAGGGCGCGCGCGTCATCGCGTTCGGCGAGGGTTTCCTCGGCGGCTATCCCGTCTGGCTCGAGCATATCGCGCCGGCCCGGCTCTGGGACCATCCCGGCACGCGCGAGCTGCACGGCCTGCTCCTCGACCAGGCGATCCGCGGCGAGGACCCGCGCTTCCAGCCGCTGCAATGGACGGTGGACATCGCCGGCGTCGCCATTTCGATCGGCGGCTATGAGCGCGTCCGCAACAGCCTCTACGCCACCCAGTTCCTGTTCAGCCCCAAGGCGCCGGTGCTGCGCCACCGCAAGCTGGTGCTCTCGCCCGCCGAGAAGCTGATGCTCGGCCAGGGCGACGGCTCGACGCTCGGCGTGCATGCCGCCAAATGGGGCAAGCTCGGCCAGCTCGCCTCGACCGAGCATTGGATGCCGCTCGCCCGCGCGGCGATGCATCACGAGGGCGAGACGGTGCATGTCGCCGCCTGGAGCGAGGTCGGCGACATCGCGATGCTCGCCTCTGCGCACTATGCCTATGAGGGCCGCGCCTTCGTGCTCGCGGCGGGCACGATCCAGTACAAGCAGGAAGTGATCGCCGGCTATGAGCAGGCCGGCGGCGACGGATCGGCGCGCAAGCTGCTCGATCGCCTGCCCGAGGGCCAGATCCAGCACGGCCACAGCGCGATCATCGCCCCCGACGGCGTCGTCATCGCCCAGGCCGGCACCGCGCCCGAGATCCTGATCGCGGAGCTCGACCTCGACGAAGTCGGCCGCGGCCTCGCGACGATGGACGTCGACGGCGCCCAGGCGCGCCACGACGTGTTCGAGCTGAGCGTCGACCGCCGCGAGCGCGCCGGGATCGTCGACAAGCATGCCGGCGGGGACGAGAGCGCGGCGGCCTGACGCCAGCTAGGTCTCCCCTCTATTTCTCCAAGGTGAAGGCGACCCGGTAGAGCCCGGGATGCGCTTCGCCGTAGCGCTTGTTGCCATCGATCATCCCTTTCGCCTTGAGATGCGCGAACACGCGCTGCGCCGCATCGGCGTCGGCGCTCTGGGCATAGTTGACGACGCGCGTGCCATCGAGGCTGGCATGCAGGCTCGCGGACAGCCAGCCCTCGACCTCCCGTGCCACCTCGGCGGCCTCGCGCAGATAGGCGATCAGCGCGTCCTGCCCGCCCTCGGGCACGGTGACAGGTTGATCTGGGTGACGATATCGGTGTTCGTGGTGATGATCGGCATGTGCGTGCTCCCAATTGGGGCGCCGCCATCGGGGGCGAGACACGAGCATGCGCCAAGCCCCGGCGGCAGGCGCCGGTTGCTTGTCGCGGGTTCGCTTGGGAGCGACACGGAGCCTCATGCGAGGGAGCGGGCTTACCGATGCCGCTCAGGTCCTTTTCGACGCCGCCTGCCTAGCCCCGATCGAGCATCTCCGCCACCCATTCCGGCACCAGCGTCCCCGCCGGCCCCAGCCGGCTTTCCCCGAACAAGCTGCTCCCGGCGCTCGGATCGAGGTTCAGCTCGAGCGTCTGCGCGCCGTGATGGCGCGCGGTCTGGACGAACCCCGCCGCCGGATAGACCGCGCCCGAGGTGCCGATCGAGACGAACAGGTCGGCGTCCGACAGCGCCGTTTCGATCACTTCCATGTGGTACGGCATCTCGCCGAAGAACACGATGTCGGGCCTGAGCGCCGGGGTGCCGCAATTCGGGCACTCGATCTCGGGCGGCAGGCTGTCTTCCCATTCCGCGCTGTCGCCGCACGCCGCGCACAGCGCCGACTTGAGCTCGCCATGCATGTGGAGCAGGCGGTTCGCCCCGGCGCGCTCATGCAGGTCGTCGACATTCTGGGTGACGATCAGCAGCTGCCCCGGCCATTCGGCGTCGAGCCTCGCCAGCGCGACATGCGCGGCATTGGGCGCTACCTCGGCCAGCCTGGCGCGCCGCGCATCATAGAAGCGGTGGACCAGCTCGGGATCGCGGGCGAGCGCCTCGGGCGTGCAGACGTCCTCGACCCGGTGCCCCTCCCACAATCCGCCCGGGCCGCGAAAGGTGGCGATGCCGCTCTCCGCCGAAAGTCCGGCGCCGGTGAGGATGACGATGTTGCGGGTGTGGCTCATGCGTCCAGGATAGGCGTACGCGAGCGGCTCCGCCAATCGGCTACTCGCGCTATCGTATCGGCTCGCAGGCGATGCCGTCCTCGTCACCATCCATTTCCGGGCGATATCCCGGTTCGCCGCGGTAGATCGGAGCCGTGCCCGCGTCACGCGCGTCGTCACAGCCGTGCCAATAATCCCCCGCCACCGGCTCGCGCTTCCGCTTCCAGCCGAGTGAAATCGACAGGTCATTACCTTTGGCCGCAATCATCGCGCGACCTTGGTCGGAGGCTGCAAGCGAGCCTACACCCGCGACGGCTCCTACCAGACTAGCCGCCAGAAGAACCGTGACTGGGGAAAGTCGACTCTCCGTCCTCATTCGCCAAAGATAATATTATCTCGGTAAACAGAAAGTATGAGCCCGAGCTTGGCACCGCGCATCCGGCCACGTCTTCGCCGCAAATCGCGCGTTACCTGCCGTCCATGCTCGCCGCCCTCCTCGTCGCTGTCGCCGTGCCGGACCGCGCGCCGGTCTTTCCCAGCCCCGACGAGGCGGGCGACGCGGCGATGGTGCCCAAGCGCCCGTGCCGGCCGGGCGGCGAGACGATCACCGTGTGCGGCAACCCCAATGGCATGCGCCTGCCGACGCTCGACGAGGCGCGCTGGGCGGAGAAGCCGCTGCGCCCCGATTTCCGGCTGCCCGGCGGCGGCAAGGGCACGGTTGAGGGCGTCCAGCGCAGCATCGCGCCGGGGGTAAGCGTGCCCGCTCTGTTCGTCACCGCCACCATTCCGCTGGGCAAGAAGCCCAACAAGGCGGATACGGACGCGAAATAACCCTGTCGCGCGGGCCCCGGCCTGTGCCAGAGGAGCGGACATGACCAGCATCGGCATTTACGGCAGCCTCGGCCGCATGGGGCAGGCGATCGCGGCGGTGGCGCCCGAGATGAACGCGCGGGTCGCGGGCGGCGCCGACGCCAAGGACGATCCCGCCAGCATCGCCGCCGGCGCCGATGTGCTGATCGACTTCTCCGCCCCCCAGGCGCTCGAGGCGCATCTCGCCGCCGCCCGCGCCGCCGGCAAGCCGATCGTCGTCGGCACCACCGGGCTCTCGCCCCAGCAGCACGCGCTGATCGACCAGGCCGCCGCCGAGATCGCGGTGCTCCAGACCGGCAACACCTCGCTCGGCATCGGGCTGCTCCAGCGGCTGGTCCGCGAGGCGGCGCAGCAGCTCGGACCGGACTGGGACATCGAGATCCTCGAGATGCATCACCGCCACAAGGTCGATGCGCCCTCGGGCACCGCGCTGATGCTCGGCCAGGCCGCCGCCGCCGGCATGGGCACGACGCTCGCCGAGGCCGAAGTGACCGACCGCGCCGGGCTGACCGGCGCGCGCATGTCCGGCACGATCGGGCTGGCGAGCCTGCGCGGCGGCTCGGTGGTCGGCGACCACAGCGTCGTCTTCGCCACCGCCGGCGAGCGGATCGAGCTCATCCACCGCGCCGACGACCGCGCGATCTTCGCCCGCGGTGCGGTGCGCGCGGCGCTGTGGCTCGCGGGCAAGCCGGCCGGGCGCTACACGATGGACCAGGTGCTGGGCGGCTGATGAAGAAGGACGACGTCTTCGAGTTCTTCTCCAGGCTCGCGGCGGACAATCCCCATCCCGAGACCGAGCTCGAATCGGTCAACGACTATACGCTGCTCGTCGCGGTGGTGCTCTCCGCCCAGGCTACCGATGCAGGCGTGAACAAGGCGACGCGCGCGCTGTTCCGCGAGGTCGACACGCCGGCGAAGATGGTTGCGCTCGGCGAGGACGGGCTCAAGCAGCACATCAAGACGATCGGGCTGTTCAACACCAAGGCGAAGAACGTCATCGCGCTGTCCGAGGCGCTGCTCCGCGATCATGGCGGCGAGGTCCCGAACGACCGCGACGCGCTAGAGGCGCTGCCCGGCGTCGGGCGCAAGACCGCGAACGTGGTGATGAACGTCGCGTTCGGCGCGGAGACCTTCGCGGTCGACACGCACATCTTCCGCGTCGGCAACCGCACCAAGCTCGCCCCGGGCAAGACGGTGCTTGCGGTCGAGAAGAAGCTGGAGAAGGTCGTCCCCCAGCCCTTCCGCCTCCACGCACACCACTGGCTGATCCTGCACGGCCGCTACACCTGCAAGGCGCGCACCCCCGAATGCTGGCGATGCGTGGTGGAGGATCTCTGCCCCTACAAGCCCAAGACCCCGCCGCCGAAGCGGGCAAAGGCGAACTGAAGGCACTGGCGCAGCGGCAAAGGCTTTGCTAGGCGCCCATTTCCAGGCACCCGTAGCTCAGCTGGATAGAGCGCTGCCCTCCGAAGGCAGAGGCCACAGGTTCGAATCCTGTCGGGTGCGCCATTTTCGTCAGAAGAATCTCGCATACGATCGGGCGCGCGTTCGCGCTTGCGGGCCCTGGAAGGTTCGACGCCGCACCCTCCGGGTGCGCCTCTTCCCCGCATTTCGCCGAATTCAGTCGAGCACGACCTTGTCGGCGTGGCGGGCTTCGAAGCCGCGGGCGCGGCGCTCATATTCCTGCGCCATGCCCATATGCGCCCGGAAGCTCGCCATGCCCTTGGCCTTCAGCGCGGCATCGCGCGCCTCGGAAGCGCGCTGTGCGTAATAGCGATTGTCGGTCATGCACCTCACCCCGTCGATCCACGCGAATCTAGGAATCTGGGGGCGCCGGCGCATTCCGTAGAAGTGCGTAAGGCTCGCCGAGCCGTGTCGCGACTGCGACGAGAGCGGGGGTGAACCGCCCGCTCAGTCCATGCCGAACGACCAGGCATGGCCGAACTGCAGGTAGAAGACGAAGCCGCCCGGGCCATAGGCGAAGTCGACCCCGGCATCCATGCCGAGCTTGCGCGCGATCCGGTAGCGGAAGCCGACCCCGCCGGCGAAGATCGCGCCGCTGTCCTTGTAGACGCGGCGGTCGCCGCCATCGGTCTCACCCACCCCGCCAAAGCCAAGCAGCGACCAGCGCGGGCTCGCCTGCCAGCTCAGCTCGAGCTCGGAGCTCGCCATGTTCATCCCCTGATAGCGCCCCGCCTGCACCCCGCGCAGATCGATCGACGGCGCGAAATAGGCGGGGAAGTCGCCGCGGATCGCCTTCATCTCGAGCTTCTGGCCGATCCGCCATCGCGGCGCGATCCGGTCGAACGAGTAGCTCTCGATCGCGTACAAGGTATAATCGCGGTCGCTGCCAAAGGCGCCGCGGTTGAATTTGGCCTGCATATAGGCGTTGGTGCCGCGCGTCGGCGTGATCGGGTTGTCGCGATCGTCGAAGTGGAAGCCGAAGCCGAGCGCGCCGGTATGCAGCGTGCGGCTGAAATCGCCGGCGAACTTGTCGGGAAGCTGCGGCGCGTTGCCGAGGTCGAGCTGCGAGCGCAGCTTGCGGAAGTCGAGCAGCGGCCCGGCCGAGAAGCGCGCATCCTCGAAGTGCCACATAGCCGAGCCGAGCACGCCATAGTCATAATGGTTGGTGTATTCGACGCCGCCGGGCGCGAAGCCCGGATAGGTGGCCAGCGTGATCTTCCCCCGCCCCACGCCGACCTTGTAGTCGAGCCGCCCGCCGAACAGATATCCGGCGCGGAAGGCGCCATAGCCATAGGAGCCGTTGCCGGTCTTGAACGCCGCCACCGCGGTCTTGGTGATCTGGCGCGGATGCTCGGGATCCTTCTTGAAGAACGCCGCGGCCAGCCCGAACCCGCCATCCACCGCCGGCTCGGTGATGAGGATCGGCATCGGCAGGAAGCCGCCCTTGGCGAGAATGTCGGAGAAGTCGAACTTGCCGTCCTCCTCGTCCTTCAGCCGCGCGAAGAAGCCCTTGTGCGGCGGCGCGGCCGGCGCGTCGGGCTGGGCCTCCTGCATGTCCGGCGGCGCGTCCTGCTGGGCCGCGGCCGGCAGGGCGACAAGGGCTAGCGGCAGGGCCAGGAGCGCGCGGATTTGCATGTCCCAGCGCTAGGGGAGCGCCCCCATGCCGGCCATCGGGGGCAATCCCGCTTTGGGCGCAAGGAAATCCCGAGGAACAGCAAGGGCGCGCCGGCGGTTCTGCCGTGCGGAGGTTCCCATGGCGACTGCGTTGCAAAAGGGAGTGCTGATCTGCGCCGGGGTCGCCGTCCTCGGCGGCGGGCTGGCCGGCATGAGTCTCGGCACCTACGCCCAGTCGGGCGCGTTCGACTTCTACAAGCAGACGCCGCCGCCCGGGCGGGGCGGGGCGGCCGCAACGGCCGACAGCGCCGGCTATTATCCGCTGAGCCGCGCCGCCGCGCCGCCGCCGATCTATCCGGAGAATCCGAGCCCGCCGCGCGCGCTCACCATCGCCCGCCCCGCCGAGCCCGCCGACTATCAGCGCGCCGCCCGGATCGAGGACGCCGCACCAGCGCCGGTGGAGGACGCCGCATTGCCCGAGGACGACACGCCGGTGATCGCGCCGCAGCATGGCTCGTGGAGCGCGCCCGCGCCGAGCGAACCGGCGCCCGCCCAGGCGGTTGCAGGAGACGTCGCGAGCTAGTCTCCCGCTCCCCCCCGGGGATAGGGAAAGAGGCGGCGCCGGCTCTCCGCATTTACCCCAGCAGCTCGCGCTTCAGCTGCGCGCCCAGCGCCTCGGCTCCGGCGCCGACGATCAGGTGCAGCCGATTGCCGGAAAGGCTTGCCGCGCGCACGGGGAGGCGTGCCAGGTCCAGCGCCGCCGGATCCTCGACATCGATCAGCACCCGCGTGGCATTGGCGGCGACGGCGCGGACCTTTGCCGTGCCGAGCGCCGCGCGGATGCCGCTGGCATCGCCGTGCGACGCCGCCACGGGCGCGGCGGCCACCGCCACCGGCGCCGTCACGCCTGCGCCCACTGCGGCGCGCACCTCGGCGGCGACCTGGTCGGCGATCGGCCCCAGCACCACCTGCAGCCCGCCATCGCGCAACTTCACCACGCCGCGCGCACCGAGCGCTTTCAGCCGCGACTCATCGGCAATGGCGTTGTCGACCAGCACCAGCCGCAGCCGCGTGGTGCAGGCATCGACCGAGCGGATGTTCGCCGCCCCGCCCAGCGCCAGCGCGATCGCGGTGCCGCGGTCGCCGGCGACTTCCTCGGCGGCGGCTTCCTCGATCGGCTCGCGCCCGGGCGTCTTCAGGTCGAAGCGGCGGATGCACCAGCTGAAGGTGAAGTAATAGATCGCGGCATAGGCGATCCCGACCGGGAACAGCAGCAGCGGCCGCGTCGCGAGGCCATAGTTGAGCACATAGTCGAACAGGCCGGCCGAGAAGCCGAAGCCCAGCTTCACCCCGAGCAGGTCCATCACCACCATCGCCACGCCGGTCAGCACCGCGTGGATCAGGTAGAGCACCGGCGCGAGGAAGATGAAGCTGAACTCGATCGGCTCGGTCACGCCGGTGAGCAGCGAGGTCAGCGCGAGGCTGAGCAACAGGCCGCCGACGGCCTTGCGCCGCTCGGGCAGGGCGTTGCGGTACATCGCCAGGCAGGCCGCGGGCAGGCCGAACATCATCACCGGGAAGAAGCCGGCCATGAACGATCCTGCGGTGGGATCGCCGGCGAAGAAGCGCTTTATGTCGCCGGTCGCGCCGTGGAAGTCGCCGAGTAGGAACCAGGCGATGTTGTTGAGGATGTGGTGCAGCCCGGTGATCAGCAGCAGCCGATTGAGCAGCCCGTAGAGGAACAGCCCGAGCGAGCCGGCACCGAGCACCCAGTGGCTGAGCGAATCGATCCCCGCCTCGATCCAGGGAAAGCCGAGCCCGAAGGCGGCGGCGAAGACCAGGCCGGCGAGCCCGGAGACGATCGGCACGAAGCGCCGGCCGCCGAAGAAGGAGAGATAGTCGGGCAGCCGGATCGCGTGGAAGCGATTGTAGAGCATGCCCGCGACGATGCCCGACGAGATGCCGACCGGCACGCTGAGCTTCGAAATCTCCTTCGCCCGGTATGCCGCCTGCTCGAGCGCGGTCGCCGAGACGAGGTCCGGCGGCAGATGGAGCAGCACCTTGGCGCCCTCGGTCGCGACCAGATAGGTGACCACGCCGGCGAGCGACGCCGCGCCGTGATTTTCCTTGGCGAGCCCGACCGCGACGCCGGCGGCGAACAGTAGGCCGAGATTGGAGAAGATCGCATCGCCCGCCGCGGCGATGAACGGGATGTTGAGCATGTCCGCCTGGCCGAGGCGGAGCAGCAGCGCCGCGATCGGCAGCACCGCGATCGGCAGCATCAGCGCGCGGCCGAGCGGCTGCGCCTTGGAGAGCAGGGCGGTAGGGCTGAAGGTCATGCGGACGCTTCCAGTGCGAGGGCGCGGACTTCCGCCGCGGAAGTGGCGGCGCAGGCCTTTTCGGCGAGCGCGATGCAGGCGGCCCTGTCGAACCGCGCGACCGCGGCCTTCACCCCCGGCACCTGCGCCGGGGTGGCACTCAGCTCGGTGATGCCGAGCCCGACCAGGATCGGCGCGGCGAGCGGATCGGAAGCGAGCCCGCCGCACATCCCGGCCATGCGGCCCGCCGCGGCGGCACCGCGCCCCACTTCGCGGACGAGGCGCAGCACCGCCGGGTGCATCGCGTCGATCCGCTGCGACACCGCAGCGTTCCCGCGATCGGCGGCGAGCGTGTACTGGGTCAGGTCGTTGGTCCCGATCGAGAGGAAGTCGGCTTCCTGCGCGATCTGGCCCGCGAGCATCGCGGCGGCCGGCGTCTCGATCATCACGCCGAGCGGAATGACATCGGCCATGCCAAGTTCGGCGCGCACTTCGTCCAGAAGCGCGCGGACCGGGCGATAGTCGCTCAAATCCGCGACCATCGGCAGCATGATCCGGCACTGCCCGGCGGGCACCGCGCGCAGGATCGCGCGCAACTGGATGCGCATCAGGTCGGGCCGGGCGAGCGTCAGCCGCACGCCGCGCAGGCCGAGCGCCGGGTTCTCCTCCGCCGCCATCGGCAGATAGGGCACCGGCTTGTCGCCGCCGATATCGAGCGTGCGGACGATCAGCGGGCGCTCGCCCAGCGTCGCGGCGATCGCCGAATAGGTCTCGCGCTGCTCCTCCTCGCTCGGCGCGGTCGCGCGCTCGAGGAACAGGAATTCGGTGCGCAACAGCCCGCAGCCCTCGGCCCCGGCGCGCACCGCGGCAGCGGCATCGCCGACCGAGCCGAGATTGGCGAAGACTTCGATCCGAACGCCGTCCGACGTTTGCGCGGGCGCATGCGCGGTGGCAAGCTCGTGGTCGCGGCGGGCGCGCTGGGCGGAGAGCCGCGCGCTCGCCTCGGCCAGCGCATCGGCGTCCGGATCGACCGACAGGGTCGCGGCGTCGGCGTCGAGGATCACCGGCGTGCCGTCGGCGATGCCCAGCAGCTGTGCGCCCGCGGCGACCAGCATCGGCACCCCCGCCGAGGCGGCGAGGATCGCGACATGCGAGGTCGGCCCGCCCTGCGCGGTGGCGATGCCCGCCAGCTTCGCGGTGTCGAGCGCGAGGAATTGCGAGGGCAGCAGGTCCTCGGCGAGCAGGATCGCTCCCCTGGGCAGCGCGGGCGCGGCGGGCGCGGCCTGGCCGAGCAGCCGGGCGATCACCTGGCGCTCGAGGTCGGTGAGGTCGGCGATGCGCTCGATCAGCAGCGCGTCGCCGGTGGCGCGCAGCGCGCCTGCCGCCTCGGCGGTCGCGGCGCGCCAGGCGAAAGCGGCGCTGCGCCCCTCGGCGACATGGCGCGCGGCGGTGGCGGCGAGCTCCGGATCGGCGAGCAGCGCGCGGTGCGCCTCGGCGATCTCGGCGGCGGTGCCGTGCGCGCCGTCCAGCGCGGTGGCGGTGGCGGCGAGCGCCTTGGCCAGCGCGGCCTGTTCCGCGGCGATCCCGGCGCCGTCCGCCGGCACGTCGAGATCGGCGCTCCTGAGCTGGAAGGCCTGGCCGATGGCGAGCCCGGGCGCGGCGCGCACCGGCCCGCTGGCGGCTCCGGACACCTTGGGCGCCGATGCGTGCGCGGTCTCGTGGAAATTGGCGAGGATCAGCGCCGCCACCGCATCGACCGCGGCCTGCGCGTCGCCGCCGCGCGCGACGATGCGCACCTCGTCGTCCTTGCCGGCGCCGAGCCCGAGCAGCGCGATCGTGCTGCGCGCATTGGCGCTGCGCTCGGCGGCGTGGAGCGTCACTTCGGCGAGGAAGGGCTTGAGCGCCGCTGCGATGCGCGCCGCCGGCCGGGCGTGGATGCCGTTGGCCGCGGTGACGCGCACGCGGCGCTCGGCGCCAACATCCGCGTGCACGATGTCCGCACCTGCCCGGTCGCTGCGCAGAACCTGCCCGACAACCGTCCCGGCCGCGATCAGACGGCCCAGCGATTCGAGCTCCAGGGTGTAACCTTGGCTAGCAACAATGACCGGAGTGATCAGGGCCCTGGCCGCGGTCGCCACCGCATCGAGGTCGAAGGCGATCAGCACGTCGCCCGCCTGCACCCGGTCGCCCGCCGCCACCCTGGCCGCGAACCCCTTGCCGGCCAGCGCCACCGTCTCCAGCCCGATATGGAGGAGCAGCTCGGCGCCGTTCTCCAGCCGCAGCGTCACCGCATGCGCGCTCGCGGGCACGTTGATCACCTCGCCCGCCGCCGGCGCGCGCAGCACGCCTTCGGTCGGGTCGATCGCGAAGCCGTCGCCCATCATCCGCTCGGCGAACACCGCGTCGGGCACCTCCTCCAGCGGCGCGAGCCAGCCGGCAAACGGGGCAAGCAGGGTCACGGCGTCGCTCACTGGACGAGCTCCACCGACTCGAGCGCCCACATCGGCGAGACGCCCTTGGCGGTGTAGCTGATGCACAGGCTCTCATTGCCCGGGCGCAGCGGCAGCGGCGCGAGCAGGCGGGTCAGCCCCGGATTGGTCACCGCCGGCGCCAGCGGCAGCGTCGCGATCAGCGGGCCCTGGCAGCTGCCGGCACGTATCTCGAACTCGCCGGCGGGCGTGGCGGGGGTGCGGAAATGGATGCTCTCGATGTCCTTGCCGATCTGGAAGTTGAACGGAATCTGGCCGACGGTCAGCGCGATCGCCTTGGCCCCGCCGATCGGCGCAGCCTCCCATTGCCAGCAGGGCGCGAAGATGTCGGTGCGGAACACCGCGCGCTTGCCGGCGGCGGGATAATCGTCCTCCAGCGCCAGCACGACGCGGTTGGAGCAGGTCTTCATGTCCTCGTCGCCGCGGGTGCGCACGCTGCGCGCATCGAACGGCTGGTCGATCGCGCCGCCCAGCGCCTCGCTGCCGTGGAAGCTTGCGGCGCGCAGCCGCGTCGGCAGCGGCAGCGCCAGCGGCCCGGCATAGAGCGGCGCCCGCGCCGTCACCGGCGTGCCGTCGGTGGTGTAGCGGATCGGCAGGCCCGACTGGTTGGCGAGGCTGACCGAGACGGTCTTCTCGCCCGCCTTGTAGTCGAGCGCGGGGCGCACCGCGAAGGCGGTGGTCGCCGGGTTCATGCCGAGCGGCTTCATCCGGTCCATCTGCAGCACCAGCCGGTCGATGAAGTCGGCAAAGTCGCGCCCTTCCGGCTTCGACCAGCCGATCTCGGCGACGGCGCTGGCACGCGGGAAGAAATGCCAGGTGGCCCGCGCCTCGGTGCGGACATGCTCGGTCCACAGATTGGCCTGCAGCCCCAGGATATGGTGCTGCTGCTCGGCCGGGATCTCGCGGGGCGCCGGATCGAAGGCATAGACGGTCCTGAGGTCGACCACGTCGCCGCGGCCCGGCGGCTCATTCGGGCCGGTGCCCTGGCGCTGGTTGATGTAGAGCGTCGGCGACGGGCTCAGCACCGCGTCGTGCCCGGCCTTGGCCGCGGTGATCGCGCCCTCGATGCCGCGCCACGAGGTGATCGTCGCGTCGGCCGGAACGTCGCCCTCCAGGATCTCGTCCCAGCCGATCAGCTTGCGGTGATGCGCCTCGAGGAAGCCGGCGATGCGGTGGACGAACCAGGCCTGCAGCGCGGTCTCGTCCTTGATCCCCAGCGCCTTCATCCTGGCCTGGATCGCGGGCGAGCCCTTCCACTGGTCCTTCACCGCCTCGTCGCCGCCGACATGGATATAGCGCGACGGGAACAGCGCCATCACCTCGGTGAGCACGTCCTCGAGGAAGGCGAAGGTCGTGTCGTCGGTATTGTAGAGCCAGGGGAAGACGCCCCAGTCGCTCTCGGTGCCCGGCGGAATCGGCACGCCCATGCCCAGCTCGGGATAGGCGCGGATCGCGGCCAGCGCGTGCCCCGGCATCTCGATCTCGGGGACGATGGTGATGCCGCGCTTGCCGGCATAGGCGACGATCGCGCGGATCTCGGCCTGGGTGTAGAAGCCGCCGGTCCGCGGCAGCTGTGGCGCGCCCGGCGCGCTGGCGGGAATGCGCCAGGCCGAGATGCTGGTGAGCCTGGGATATTTCGGGATCTCGATCCGCCAGCCCTGGTCGTCGACCAGGTGCCAGTGGAGCGTGTTGAGCTTGTTCACCGCCATCCAGTCGATCAGCTGGCGGACATAGGCGGGCGACTGGAAGTGGCGGGCGCTGTCGAGCATCAGGCCGCGCCAGGCGAAGCGCGGCGCGTCGTGGATGCTGAGGCCGGGAATCGTCACTGCGCCCTTGCCGCCCTGCTGGGTCAGCGCCTGCCACAGCGTGACCGCGCCGTAGAGCAGCCCTGCATCGTCGCCGGCGGTGATCGTCGCGCCCTTGCCGTCGATCGCGAGCACATAGCTCTCGGCCTTGCCGGTCCGGGCGCGGAGGAAGCGGATCGCCGGGTGCGGCGAGGCCACGGCGGTGCGCAGCGTGAGGCCGCGCGAAAGCTTGAGCAGCTCGGCCAGCCGATCGGCCGCGGCGCGCGCACCGGCGTCGCGCGCGGGCACGACCAGCGCGGTCGCCGCGGTGAGCGCGAAACGCCCCGGCACGGGCGCCATCTCGGCCGGAACGGGCAGCAGCCGCGGCAGCTGCTGCGCGGCGGCAGGGGTCGCGGCGTAGAGCGCGGCGATGAAGGTCAGGGCGGGACGGAAGGAAATCACGCGCAAGGCTCCCGGCTTGGATCGGGCGAGCTTAGGCGGTTTCGCCCGGCGCTCAATCGCGGCGTACCGCAAAGAAAAAGGGGCGGCGGGTGGTGCGATCGCTCGTCCATCCGCCGCCCCAGTGCACTACACCAGGTTGGAGATCAGAAGTTCACATTCACGGTCGCGAGCAGCTTGCGGCCGTTCTTGTACACGCCGCGCGGCAGCTGCTGCGTGTTGGCGTACGCGTAATACTGGCTGTCGGTGAGGTTCATGCCCGAGAGCGTGAGGCCGACTTCCTTGGTGAAGTTCCAGGTCGCCGAGACGTCCACATTGGCGGAGTCGCGGACATACATCTGGTCACCGCGGTCGATGCCGGTGAAGTACTTCGAGCGCCAGGTATAGGTCGCGCGCAGCGCCACCGGGCCGCTCTCGAAGAACGGGCTCAGGCTGGCCTGGTGCCGCGAATTGTACGGCAGGTCGGCGTCATTCTCTCCGTGGCCGTCCGAATAGGTATAGTTGGCCAGGATGCCGAAGCCGAGCGGCAGGCTCTGCTGATAGGCGACAGCAAAGCCCTTCACCTTGGCCGAGCCGGCGTTGAACGGACGGGCGATGTTGTAGGTCGTCACCTTGCCCTGCGCCGTGTTGAAGTGCTGCTCCGCCACGGTCTTGGTCAGGATGTAGTTGCCGATGTCCTTGTAGAACACTTCGCCCGACAGGATCGAGTGCGGCGCCAGGTACCATTCGAGCGACGCGTTGAAGTTGTTCGACTTGTACGGCTTCAGGTTGGGGTTGCCGCCGCCGCCGCTGCCGATCTGGTCGGAGAGCCAGAAATAGTTGGTCTCGTCGGCATAGTTCGGACGGGCGATGACCTTGGCCGCGGCGAAACGGAACACCAGGTCCTGCTGCAGGTTGGCGATCAGGTTCAGGCTGGGCAGCCAGTTGCTGTAATGGGTCTTGGTCGTCTGCCAGGTCCAGTCGGTCGCCGCCGCGCAGGTCGCGCCCGCCTTGCAGACATAGCCCGCGCTGTCGGTTGCGGTGTGGACGTAGCGCACGCCGAGATTGCCGCGCACCGGGCCGCTCTCGAAGTTCGCCTGGGCATAGGCCGCGTGGATCTGCTCCTGGATGTCCCAGTTGCCCGCGGTGAACTCGTTCGCCGCGAAGATCGACGGCGTCGGCAGGCCCGGACGGCTCTGCACATAGTTCACCATCGAGTCGCCGTTGATGATGAAGCGGCCGGCCATCTGGTCGTTGATGCCGTTGAAGCCCGACAGATAGTTGCTGGCAACGGTGCTGGTGTCGAACTGCGAGGCCGGCACGGCGAGGTTGGCGAGCGCGATGCCGGCATATTCCTGCGCGGTCTCGTGCTTGCGGTACTTGTAGCCGATCTGGATGCGCTTCAGCGGGCCGTCGAACTTCAGGCCGAGATCCGCCTGGCCGTAGCGCTCCTTGTCGGTGGTCGGCTTGTCGACCAGGTTGCCGCTCCAGCCGGTGTCGGTGACGAAGGCGGCCGGGTTGCCGAGCACGTTGGTGGTGTAGCTGATCGTGCCGGGCTTGTCGGGCGCGCCGCTGATGTCGACGGTGTAGTTCGCCTTGTTGAGGAACTCGAGGAACACCTGCTTCTTGGTGCCGCCGTCGGCGTCGGAGACGCCGCCCTCGACATTGAGGTCCCAATGGACGTCGTCCCAGCCGACCTGGCCGTGGAAGGTCTGCGAGTGCATCTCGGCGACGCGGTACTGCGCGTCGAGCACCGAAAGCGCGTTGGTGAAGCTCGCCTTCTTCACGATGCCGTTCTCGACGGTCAGGCTGTTGAGCCCGGTCGCGCTGTTCCAGACATTGCCCGGGAAGGCGTACATCGACTGGTTGAGATTGTCGTAGGTCGCGTCGATGCGCAGCCAGTCGGCGGTGATCGTCAGCTGGTCGACCGGCTTCCACTGCGCGGTCGCCGAATAGGTCAGCCGCTCGCGGTCTTGGGCGAAATAGGAGGTGCCGAACGCGTTCGGGAACTTCGCCTTCGGGTTCGCGGTCAGCGTGGTCGCGCAGGTGCCCGTGCACGCCGCGGGCACGGTGCCGTTGGCCGTCGGCAACAGGCTCGAATTGGCCGCGCCGGCATCGTTGTTGCCCGCCCAGAAGTCGGCAGTGATCGTGCCGTAGCTCTCCAGGCCGTCGCGGCGCAGCCGGTCCTTGGCGCGCTGGAACGAGGCGAGGATGCCGAAGGTCTTGCTGTCATTGTGCCAGCTGACCAGCGCCGCGCCCTGCACGTCGCCCTTCTTCGAGCGGTCGTTGTAGAGATAGCCGAGCGAGCCGGCGACGACGAGCGGCTTCAGCTCGAGCGGCTTGCGGGTCAGCACGTTGACGGTGCCGCCGATCGAGCCTTCGTCGATGCGCGGCTCGGGCGACTTGTAGACGTCGACGCGGTTGACGAGCTGCGGCGCGAGCAGCGCGTAGTTGAAGGTGCGGCCCGGATTGTCGAGGATGAACCAGTCGGCCGAGGCGACGGTCTGGCCGTTGAGCAGCGTGCGGTTGAGCGCCGGGTCGGTGCCGAGGATCGAGACCTTCTCGCCCTGGCCGAACTGGCGGTCGACGGTGACGCCCGGGACCAGCGTCAGCGCTTCGGCGACATTGGTGTTGGGGAACTTGCCGACATCCTCGGCCGAGATCGAATCGATGATCGCATCGGCCTTGCGCTTGGCTTCGATCGACTGGGCGAGCGAGGCGCGGAAGCCGGTGACGACGATCTCGCCGTCATCCTGCGCTGCGGGCGCGGTGTCTTGAGCATGCGCGGCGCCGCTGAGCAGCGCCATGGCACTGGCCGTGCCGATAAGAAATCCCCGGATCCCCATGTCTCATCCCCTTGGTCAGATGGTTCTGAACGTACTTATGATTCGTTGTGGTATGGCGCTGGAATACCAGTCGCATACCAATACCTGTACCATTCCTCACTGTGCAGGGGTCGTCAAGACGGATTCTTACACCTGAGTTACAGACCGGTGTAATTTTTCGCTAGCATGTGGTCTGTTATTGGTATTAGTGTTGCATCAGGCACACAGCCGACCGATTAGGGGAACCGATGCCGCTGCTGGCGCAAAAGATGAGGCCGCTCGAAGGAGCAGGCAGGGGGCCGCTTTACCGGCAGCTCGAGAACGCGTTGCGCGAGGCGCTGCGCGACAATCTGCTCAAGCCCAACGAAGCGCTCCCCGCCGAGCGCGATCTCGCCGCCGATCTCTCGGTCTCGCGGATCACGCTGCGCAAGGCGATCGACAAGCTGGTCGACGACGGGCTGCTCGTCCGCCGCCACGGCGCCGGCACCTTCGTCGCCGGCCGCGTCGAGAAGCAGTTCGCCAAGCTCTCCTCCTTCTCCGAGGACATGGCCTCGCGCGGCCGCACGGTGCGCAGCGAATGGCTGATTCGCGAGGCGGGCGCGGTGACCGGCGAGGAATCGCTGACCTTCGGGCTCAGCCCGGGCACCGCGGTCTATCGCTTCCACCGCATCCGCTATGCCGACGACGTGCCGATGGCGCTCGAATTCGCGATCATCCCGGGCTTCGGGCTGCCGAGCCTCGATATGGTCGATTCGTCGCTCTATGCCGCGCTCGAATCGACCGGCAATCGCCCGGTGCGCGCGCTCCAGCGGCTGCGCGCGGCGCTGTGCGACGCCGAGCGCGCCGCGCTGCTCGGCGTCGAGGTCGGCGCGCCGGTGCTCTATATCGAGCGCCGCGGCTTCCTCGCCGATGGCCGGGTGATCGAAGCGACGACCAGCTGGTATCGCGGCGACGCCTATGACTTCGTCGCCGAACTCGACACGCGGGGCTGACCGGATGACCAACCCCGAATCGACCCGCATGTTCGCCGAGGCCGGCGAGGCCGGCGCCGTGGTGCGCCGCCAGCTCGATGCCAATCGCCAAGTGGTCCGCGAATTGGGCGCCGAGCTGCGCGCCCGCCGCCCGCGCGGCGTGCTCACCTGCGCGCGCGGCAGCTCGGACCATGCCGCCACCTTCGGCCGCTACCTGATCGAGACCCGGCTGGGGCTGCTGACCACCTCGGTCTCGCCCTCGATCGCCTCGGTCTACGGCGTCGAGACCGACTATTCGGACATGCTCGCGCTCGGCATCTCGCAATCGGGCAAGAGCCCCGACATCCTGGCGGCGATGCGCGCGGCCAAGGAGAGCGGCGCGCGCACCGTGGCGATGGTCAATGTCGAGGATTCGCCGCTCGCCACCGAATCGGACACGCGCGTCCCGCTCCGCGCCGGCCCCGAGATCAGCGTCGCCGCGACCAAGTCGTACATCGCCGCGCTCGCCGCCCAGCTCCATCTGGTCGGCGAATGGGCCGATGACGAATCGCTCAAGGCCGGCCTCGCCGCGCTGCCCGACCTGCTCGAGCAAGCCTGGGACGCCGACTGGTCGCCGCTGGTCGAGCGGCTGCACGATGCGCGCGGGCTCTATGTGATCGGCCGCGGCATCGGCTTCGGCGTGGCGCAGGAAGCCGCGCTCAAGTTCAAGGAGACCTGCGGCCTCCATGCCGAGGCGTTCAGCGCCGCCGAGGTCCGCCACGGACCGATGGCGCTGGTCGGCCCCGGCTTCCCGCTGCTCGTCTTCCGCCAGGACGATGCCACCGCCGACGGCGTCGACGATCTCGTCTCGGACGTGCTCGCGCGCGGCGGCGAAGTGCTGGTCAGCGGCGGCGCGGTGCCCGGCGCGATCCACCTGCCGCACCCTGCCGCGGGCCCGGCGATCGAGCCGATCCTGCAGATCCAGGCCTTCTACCGCGCCGCCAACGCGCTCTCGATCGCGCGTGGCTTCGATCCCGACCGGCCGCCGTCGCTCGCCAAGGTGACCGAGACGATCTGATGCAGGCGCTGATCCCGACTCGCGCGCTGGTCGACGGCGCGCTGCAAACCGGCGTCGCCGTGCTGATCGACGGCGCTCGCATCTTCGGCGTGGTGCCCGCCCAGGCGGTTCCCGCCGAGGCCAAGACACAGCGCCTTGCCGGCACGCTCGCGCCAGGCTTCCTCGACACCCAGGTCAATGGCGGCGGCGGCGTGCTGTTCAACGACGAACCGACGGTGGCGGGCATCGCCGCAATCGGCGCCGCGCATCGCCGCTTCGGCACCACCGGCTTCCTGCCGACGCTGATCAGCGACGATCTCGAGGTGATCCGCCGCGCGGTCGCCGCGGTCGATGCCGCGATCGAGGCGGGCGTGCCCGGCGTGCTCGGCATCCATATCGAGGGGCCGTTCCTCAACGTCGATCGCAAGGGCATCCACTCCGCCGACAAGATCCGCCCGCTCGATGCCGAGGGCATCGCCGCGCTGACCGGCCTCAGGCGCGGCCGCACGCTGGTGACGCTCGCGCCCGAGCGCGTGACCCTCGCCGATATCGAGCAGCTCGTCGCCGCCGGCGTGGTCGTGGCGGCCGGGCACACCAATGCGCGCTACGAGCAGGCCAAGGCCGCGGTGGCGGCGGGCATGCGCGGGGTCACCCATCTGTTCAACGCGATGTCGCCGCTCGGCTCGCGCGAGCCCGGCATGGTCGGCGCCAGCCTCGATTCGGACGCGCTGGTCTGCGGCATCATCGTCGACGGCCATCATGTGAACCCGGCGACGCTTCGCCTGGCGCTACGCTGCAAACGGCCAAGCGGCTTCATGCTGGTCACCGATGCGATGCCCTCGGTCGGTTCGGACGCGAGCGAGTTCGTGCTCCAGGGCAAGCGGATCACGGTGAAGGGCGGCGTCTGCCGCGGCGCCGACGGCACGCTCGCCGGCTCGCATCTCGACATGGCGCAGGCGGTGCGCAACACCGTCGAGCTGCTCGGCACCGATCTCGCCACGGCGCTGGCAATGGCGAGCGAGAGCCCCGCCGCGCTGATCGGCCTTGCCGGCACGCATGGCCGGATCGCGCCGGGCTACGCCGCGGACCTGGTGCTGCTCGACGACGCGGGCCAGGTCGCCGCGACCTGGATCGGCGGGGCCTAGCACCATTCCCCTCCCTGCAAGGGAGGGGAGTTAGAAAGAGCACCCGGCTTGCCCCGCCGCGCCCACAGGCGTAGCCCGTCGCCATGACCGACTCCACCAAGGCGCTCGACTATGTCGAGGCGCATCTCGACGACAGCCTGGACCGACTCTTCGCGCTGATGCGCGTGCCCTCGGTCTCGACCGATCCAGCCTATGCCGACCAGTGCCAGCACGCCGCGCAGCTGCTGTCCGACGAGCTGAACGGCCTCGGCTTCACCGCCCGCGTCGCCCCGACGCCCGGCCATCCCATGGTCGTCGCGTATCATGACGGCCCGGAAGGCGAAAACGCCCCGCACATCCTGTTCTACGGCCATTACGACGTGCAGCCGGTCGATCCGCTCAACCTGTGGACCCGCGATCCCTTCGACCCGGTGATCGAGGCGCGCGCCGACGGGGCGAAGCAGATCGTCGGTCGCGGCGCCTCGGACGACAAGGGCCAGCTGCGCACCTTTGTCGAGGCATGCCGCGCCTGGAAGGAAGCCGAGGGCCGGCTCCCTTGCCGCGTCACGATCCTGTTCGAAGGCGAGGAAGAATCGGGCTCCAAGAGCCTCGAGCCCTTCCTCCATGCCAATGCCGAGGAGCTGAAGGCCGATTTCGCCCTGATCTGCGACACGCTGATGTGGGACACCGAGACGCCGGGCCTCACCATTGGCCTGCGCGGCATGGCCGCCGGCCAGGTGACGATCCGCGCCGCCTCGCGCGACTTGCATTCGGGCCTCTATGGCGGTCCGGCACGCAACCCGATCCAGCTGCTCTGCGACATCCTCGGCGATCTCAAGGACGCCGACGGCCGCGTGACGCTCGCCGGCTTCTATGACGGCGTGCCCGAGCTGGCCCCGGCCGTGCGCGAGAGCTGGGATGCGCTCGGCTTCGACGGCGCGGAATTCCTTGGCGAGATCGGCCTCAGCGTGCCCGCCGGCGAGAAGGGCTATGACGTGCTCGAGCAGGCCTGGGCGCGGCCGACCGCCGAGATCAACGGCATCTGGGGCGGCTATACCGGCGAGGGCTTCAAGACCGTGATCCCGGCCGAAGCACACGCCAAGGTGAGCTTCCGCTTGGTCGGCACCCAGGACCCGGCAAAGGTCTGGGCCTCGTTCGAGGACCATATCCGCAGCCGCCTGCCCGCCGATTGCACGGTGGAGTTCACCGGCCGCGGCCCGGGCAGCCCGGCGGTGACCGTCTCCAGCGACAGCCCGCCGCTCGAGGCGACCCGTGCGGCGCTCGACGCCGAATGGGGCAAGGCAGCGCTGATCGGCTGCGGCGGCGGCATCCCCGTGGTCACGTCGATCTCGAAGATCCTCGGCATGGACACGGTGCTGGTCGGCTTCGCGCTGACCGACGACAACATCCATTCGCCCAACGAGAAATACGACCTCAAGAGCTTCCACAAGGGCATCCGCTCCTGGGTGCGGATCCTCGCGAAGATCGGCGAGATGGCAAAGGTGCCGGCCTGATCGCGCTGGCCCGAATCGGCCGCTTGCGGTAGATTCGGGCCATGCGAAGGGGGGCTCACATCATCGCCATTGCGCTCGGCTGCGCGGCGCTCGCCGCGTGCAAGCCCGATGCGCCCAAGGTCGCGCAGAAGGCCCAGGCAAGCGCGCCCGTGGCGCCTGCGCCGGCTGCGGCCAATGCGCCGCTCAAGGACTGGCTGGCCGGCAGCTGGTCGTTCGAGTCGAGCTGCGCGAGCGACTTCATCGCGCATTATGCGGCGGACGGCAGCCTCGACAATAGCGGCGAGATGGGCAGCTGGGCGCTGGCCGGCGACACGGTGACCGAGACGATCCGCGAGCGCTATGACGCCGCCGCCAGCGAGAATGCCGCCAAGGTCGATCCGCCGCTGACCCGCAGCTACACGATCGCGCGCACCGACCAGGATCACGGCACGATCACCTATCAGGGCCGCAAGGTGCCGATGCTGCGCTGTTGACGCGCGCGGCGCGGCGGACGATAGCGGGTTCATGGTTCTCCTTTCGTTCGCCGGCCATGATTTCAAGGCGCTGCCCGAGGGCGCGCTCTACTGGCCGGCGCGAAATGCCCTGCTCGTCGCCGACCTGCATTTCGAGAAGGGCAGCTGGTTCGCCCAGCGCGGCCAGATGCTGCCGCCCTATGATTCGATCGCGACGCTGCACGCGGTCGAGGCGCTGGCGGCGCGCACCGGCGCGCGCGAGCTCTGGTGCCTGGGCGACAGCTTCCACGATTCGGCGGGCTGCGAGCGGTTGCCGGCGGATGCCCGCGCCTTGCTGACCGGCCTCACCACCCGGCTCGACTGGCGCTGGATCACCGGCAATCATGACAGCCTGCTGGTCGATCATTGCGGCGGCACGATCCTCGAGGAAGCCGAAGTCGATGGCCTGGTCCTGCGCCACGAGGCCGAGCCCGGCGACTCGCGGCCCGAGCTGTCGGGGCATTTCCATCCCAAGCTGCGCTTGCGCATCCGCGGGCGCCAGGTCGCGCGGCGCTGCTTCGTCGCCTCGCCGACCAAGCTGATCCTGCCCGCCTTCGGCGCACTCACCGGCGGGCTCGACGCGCACCACCCCGAGATCGTCCGCGCCGTCGGCAGCCAGGCCCAGGCGCTGGTCGCGCTCGAGGACCGGCTGCTGCGCTTTCCGCTCGCCGCCTGACCGCGCTTGCAATGTAGGATTTTGCCTGCTTGGCTCGTGCAGCCGGGCCCGAACCCGGCCGCTCTTTGACCTGTAGGAAAGATAGGATCGCGCGCGCGAAAGAATGTTGCGAAATACGGCGATTTTGCAGGAAATGGCGTCGCGAATTTTCGCCATTGGTGCGGCCTTCGTGACCTTTGGCAAATCGGCGCAGCGCACGCTGTAGGAAACGCCTAGTCCGCCGGGCGCCCCTCGATATTGGCGCATTCCACCGGCCCGGCCCCGGTCACCGCGCATTTGCCGTTGCCGATCACCCGCACTGCGCCGCTCGAAGTGGCGCTGACCTGGCTGTTGTAGCGCACGTTGATCACCAGCTCGCCGCTGCTGCCCGAGACCAGCACCGCGTCCGCGCTGGTGAAGCCGCTCGCATCGAGGCTGCTCGATCCGTAGAGCCGCACGCGCGTGTGCAGCGCAGTACCGGCGAGCGCCATCGTGCCGGCACCAGCCAGCGTGAGGCTGATGTCCTGCGCGTCGACCGTGCCGATATCGATCCGTCCGCTGCCGTTCTGCGCAACGTCGAGACGAGTGCCGCGCATCTCGGCGATGCGGAGCGTGGTGCCGCCATTGGTCTGCACCACGCGCAGCCCTGGCACGCTGACGCGGATATGCGCCGCGCTCGCCGCCTTGCCGGCCGTGGATTCCCAGCTCGACAGCCCGGAATTGAGGATGAGCGTGCCGGCATCGACGCGCACCGCCACCTGGTCGAGCGCGGCGCGCGGGCCGCTGATCGTCACGCCGGGCGAACCGGGCACGACCTCGACCGCGAAGGGCCCGTCGATGCGCAGCCGGTCGAAGCCGGTGACCATCACCACGCGCTCGTCCCCCGGCGCGGCGGCACCGAGGAGCAGGAAGAGCGGAGCGAGGGCAAGCCGGTGCATCGGCCCACCCTCGCCCGGTTTCAGCGCCTGGGCAAGCTCAGGAGCAATGCGCCTCGCCCGAGCCCAGCGAAGTGACCGCGCATTTCGCGCCGCCGGTGAGCGTCACGTCGCCCGAGCCGATCAGCGACACCGAGACATCGCCCTTCATCACGCCGTTGAGGCTGCCCGAGCCCGCGATCGAGACGCTGCCGCCCGCCGCGCTGTATTTGCTGGCATCGACATCGCCCGACCCGGCGATCGACACCTTGAGTGCGCCGCCGCTGCCGGCGACCTTGATGTCGCCCGAGCCGGCGATCGAGAGATCGGCATTGCTGGCGGTGAGCGCGGCGATGCTGAGATTGCCGGAGCCGGCGACCGCGCCGCTGAAATCGCCCTGCGCCTTGTCGACGCTGAGATCGCCCGAGCCGCCGATCGTCGCGCCGTTGAGCGTAGGCAGCGTGACATGGACCTTCACGCCCCGGTCGCTCGACGAGGACCAGCCATGCTGGTCCTTGCGGCCGACACGCAGCGTGCCGTCGACCACCTGGATCTCGAGCTTGTCGAGCGTGGCCGCGTCGCCCTCGGCGGTGACGGCGAACTGGGCGCCGTTCTTCACGTCGACATCGTCGGGGCCGCGCAGGTCGACCTTGGTGAAGCCGCTGGCGGCGAAGCTGCGGCTGACGCCGGTGCCGCTCGGCGGAACCGCCTTGCCTTCCTTCTCCCAGCTGGCGTGGCAGCCGGTGGTCGCCATCAGCGGCACCAGGGCCAGGGCGAACAATGCGCGCATGTCGTTTCCTCCCGAACTATGTGTGTTGTAGGCACAATACACCAACGTGCGGACAAGGAAAAGGGGCGGTTTTCAAGGCCGCCCCTCCTCAGGTTTCCGTTGCTGATCGAGATCAGGCCGGAACCTTGTCCTTGTTCCAGGTCACCGCTGCCTTGCGCAGGATGTCGAGGATCTTCTCGAGCGCGGCCGGCTCGTCGATCTCTTCCATCGCCGCGAGCTCGCGGGCGAGGCGGCTTGCGGCCGCTTCGAAGATCTGGCGCTCCGAATAGCTCTGCTCGGGCTGGTCGTCGGCACGGAACAGGTCGCGGACCACTTCGGCGATCGACACGAGGTCGCCCGAATTGATCTTCGCTTCATATTCCTGGGCGCGGCGCGACCACATGGTGCGCTTGACCTTGGGCTTGCCCTTGAGCGTATCGAGCGCTTCCCTGAGCGTCTTGTCGCTCGACAGCTTGCGCATGCCCACGCTTTCCGCCTTGTTGGTCGGAACGCGGAGGGTCATCTTCTCCTTTTCGAAACGCAGCACGTAAAGCTCGAGCTGCATCCCCGCGATTTCAGATTTCTGGAGCTCGATAACACGGCCAACGCCGTGCTTGGGGTAAACGACATAATCGCCGACATCAAAGGACAGCGCCTTGGCAGCCATGTGCGAGGAACCTTTCGTGTAACCGGCCCCAACGGGTGCGGTGTCCACCCCGGCGGGAGTGCAGGGCGGGCTGGTCGGGGCGACTTCTTTTTGTTTCTCCGGGCGGAGGTGAGTCTTCCTCCGTCGCGCCCCATTTAACACGCTTGCAATAAAATTACCAGCCAAACGTCACCGTTCGACCCCGCCAAAATGCGGTTTCTCGCAGGTTTATGTGGATTTCGCGGGATTAACCGCCAAATCGGGTAAGCCTAACTGCCCGATCCGGGCTCGGCCGAGAAGAACTGCTCGAACTTGCCCTCGACGTCCTTCATCGCATCGGCATCGGCCGGCACGTCGCCCTTCTGGGTGATGTTGGGCCAGCTCTCCGAATAGGTGCGGTTGAGCTCCAGCCACTTTTCCAGGCCGTTCTCGGTGTCGGGCAGGATCGCCTCGGCCGGGCATTCGGGCTCGCAGACGCCGCAGTCGATGCACTCGTTCGGGTTGATGACGAGCATGTTCTCGCCCTCGTAGAAGCAGTCGACCGGACAGACTTCGACGCAGTCCATGTACTTGCACCGGATGCAGGCGTCGGTGACGACATAGGTCATGGAAACTGGCCCCTTGGAACGACGAACTGTCGGTTCTGCTATGCCCGTCGATTCCAGACGTCAATCAGTTGGCGCTTCCTGCGAGACGTTCTCAGCGACGCTGAGGTCCTGATAACAGGCCCTTCCCTCTGCCGGCGGGCCCCGCCTGACAGGGAGTTGCTCGACCCGGACGACGCGCACCTTGCCATAGAGCGGGAAGGCGACGACGCACCCGACCCGCACCGATGCCGAGCTCCGCTCGATGCGGCGCCCGTCGATGCGCAGCGTGCCCTTCTCGGCGATCGCCTGCGCTGCCGAGCGCGTGGAGGCCAAGCGCGACCACCACAGGAACCGGTCGATCCGCATTGCCGCGCCCTCAGCCATGCTTGAGCTCCGCGAGCACGGCGAAGGCATTGTCGCGCGGCGGCGCCTTGGGCGTGGGCGCGGCGACCAGGCCCTGCCAGATCCAGCGCGGCGGCTGGCCCTCGGCGGAACGGGCGGTGCGGAAGCCGAGCTGGGCCATCAGCCGGGCCAGCGTCGCGGGAGTGAGCCCCATCGAGGTGGCGAGCGCGGGATCGGGGGCGAAGGGCTTCCGCCCCTGGCGCGCGTCGTGCGCGGCGCGGGCGATCCGCTCGACCAGATCGACGCGCACCGCCTGGGCACCGAGCGGACGATAGCCGTGCGGCAGATCGGCGCCGGGCGCACCCCGGGCGAGCACGCTCGCGCCTTCGCCGGGCGCATCGGCCAGCCCCATCAGCTCGCGCCGCCAGCGCGCAGCGGCGGGCTTGAGCAGGGCGGGCGCGAAGATGTCGAGCGTGCCGATGGTCACGCCGATCTTGCGGAGCCGCTGGCGGGCGGGCGGATCGAGCGCCTCGACCAGCGTCGCGGCAGCACGGCGCGGCAGCAGCCCGCCGGCTTCGAGCAGCGCATTGGCGAGCGCACGCAGCGGCGAGCCGGCCTGGGGATCGCGCGTCGCTGCGTCGAGCTTGCCGAGCACGGGCAGGTGCCGGGCGATCTGATCGGCGAACCAGCGCTCGAGCCGGGCCTGGACGGCGGCCTTGGCGGATTGGTCGAGGACGTCGAGCGCGCGATCGAGGCGGATGCGCGGGCGGGCGATATTGGGGCCGGGCTCAAGAGCGGCGACCTCGACGCCCTTCCACTCGAGGTTACCCGGCGTTCGTCGGGAAATAAGGCGGATCTCCTCATCGGACGCCTCCACCAGCGCCGCACCGCGCTTGCGATACTCGCTGCCGAGCCTTTTCTCCGCCGCCGCGAGCAGCATGCGCTTGTCCGCCGCCCGCGCATCGGGAGCGACGGTGAAGCGGAAGCCCTGCAGCGTGCCGAGCGGATGCTCCTCGACACTGACTTCGCCCTCGAGCCCGATCGTTACCGGCAGGTTCGAGGCATCGGCGCCGATCTGGCGGAGCAGCACGGTGGTGCGCTTGTCGACGAAGCGCTGGGTGAGGCTGGCGTGGAGCGCGTCGGACAGCTTCTCCTCGATCGCGCGCGTCCGCTCGGCCCAGTGGACCGGGTCCTCCAGCCAATCGGCGCGGTGAGCGATATAGGCCCAGCTGCGCGCCGCGGCGATCCGGCCGGCGAGCGTCTCGACATCGCCGCCCATATTGTCGAGCCGCTGGATCTCGTCGGCGAACCATTGGTGCGGCACGTGTCCGCGCGCTTCGGAGAGGTGGCCGAACAGGCGGCCAACGAAGCGGCTGTGCGGCTCGGCGCCGAGCTTGCGGAAATCGGGCAGGCCGCAGGCGGCCCAGAGCCGCTGGACCATCGCTGGCGAGCGCACCCGCTGGCGCACCCAATCCTCCTCCGACAGCCGCTTGAGCACCGCGAGGTCGATCGCTTCGGGTGCGGCACGCAGCACCTCGTGGTGCGGCTTGGCCTCGAGGCTGGCGATCAGCGCCTTGACGCTGTCGAAACGCGGCTCGCCCTCGCGCCAGTAGAGCTTCTCGAGCGGCGGCACCCGGTGCGCCTCGATCGCCAGCACTTCCTCGGGCGTGAAGGCGTTGGGACCCTGCTCGTGCAGCGCGCCGAAGCTGCCGTCCTTCTGGTGGCGCCCGGCACGGCCGGCGATCTGCGCCATCTCGGCCACGGTCAGCCGCCGCTGGCGGCGCCCGTCGAACTTGTTGAGCGAGGCGAAGGCGACATGGTGGACGTCCATGTTGAGCCCCATGCCGATCGCATCGGTCGCGACGAGATAGTCGACCTCGCCGGCCTGGAACATCTCGACCTGGGCGTTGCGGGTGCGCGGGCTCAGCGCGCCCATCACCACCGCCGCGCCGCCGCGGAGCCTTCGAAGCGCCTCGGCCACGGCGTAGACTTCCTCGGCACTGAACGCGACGATCGCGCTGCGCCGGGGGAGCCGCGAGAGCTTCTTGGCGCCGGCATAGGAGAGCGTCGAGAAGCGCGGCCGGCCGATCACTTCGGCCTCGGGGACCAGCGCCTTGAGCATGGGTTTCAGCGAATCCGAACCGAGGATCATCGTCTCCTCGCGGCCGCGGGCGCGCAGCAGCCGATCGGTGAAGACATGGCCGCGCTCGGGATCGGCGCCCAACTGCGCTTCGTCCAATCCGACGAACGCGACGTCGCGCTCCAGCGGCATCGATTCGGCAGTGCACAGGAACCAGCGCGCCTTGGGCGGCAGGATCTTCTCCTCGCCGGTGATCAGCGCGACTTCGTCCGCCCGACCCTTCATCCGGACGACGCGATCATAGACCTCGCGCGCCAGCAATCGCAGCGGGAAACCGATCATGCCGCTGGCATGACCCGCCATCCGCTCGACTGCCAGATGCGTCTTGCCGGTGTTGGTGGGGCCCAGCACGGCGGTGATCTCGGAACGCGCGAAACGACTCATTGCACCTGCCAAGATCGTTCCGAGTCGCCCCTTAAGCAACTCCCCCGGGTTGGACTTTCGCCTTAACCATGTTGGAAAGACTAGCGAATATGCTGAAAGCTTCGCTTCATCCGCAGCGTGGCACAACTCGCCGCACGAGTCGGCCCCGAACAGGGTACTTAATTTGACTTTAAGTCCTGCCTTCCACAGTGATCTCGTCGTTAGCCGGGGGTTTACGGCACGACATCGACGACCTTTTGGGGGGCGTTGCGCCTTGTATTTGCGTAGTGACCATGGAGAAGGCCTGGCTGGCGGCGGCGCATCTGCGCGCGCCAAGGCGCCGGCGCGCGGCTTCGTCGCACGCTTCAACGAGCGTTTCCCCGACTTCGAATTCGCCCCCGACCTGGGCTCGCGCATCGGCTCGCTGACCTGGTATCGCGGCGCCGCGACCTGTGTCGGCCTGATTGCCGCCGCGCTGGTGCTCGCACCCGGCTTCGAGAACCCGATCTATGGCGAAGTCCCCGCCCCGCTCGCCGGCGCCGAATGGGATGCCAGCCAGGCGCAGGCGATCAAGCCGATCGGCATGGGCTCGGCCACCGGCGTCCATGTCGCCGCGACCAGCCTCGTCACGCCGCTGACCGACACGCCGGAGCGGCCGCTCGTCGAGCTCGACACCAAATATACCGGCTCGCTGCTCGGCTCGCTGCTGCGCTCGGGCGTCGGCAAGACCGACGCCAACCTGGTCGACCAGCTGGTCACCAAGGCGGTGGCGAGCGGCGACCTCCAGCCCGGCACGATGCTCGACCTGACGCTCGGCCGCCGCGTCGACAAGTCGCAGCCGCGCCCGCTCGAGAAGCTGGCGATGCGCGCCCGCTTCGACCTGAAGCTCGAGGTCGCGCGCAATGGCGGCGCGCTCAGCCTCAAGCAGATCCCGATCGCGATCGACCGGACGCCACTGCGCATCCAGGGCACGATCGGCTCGTCGCTCTACCGCGCGGCCCGCGCCGCGGGTGCTCCGGCCAAGGCGGTGGAGAGCTATATCAAGACGCTGGCGACGCGCACCGCCGTGTCGCGGCTCGGCTCGGACTGCAAGTTCGACATCATCGTCGGCCAGGCCCGCGCCGAGACCGGCGAAGTGCAGATGGGCAACCTGATGTACGCGGGCGTCACCGGTTGCGCGAACAAGGTGCAGCTCGCGCCGTTCGAGCAGGGCGGCAAGACCAGCTGGTTCGACGGCGGCGGCAAGGGCGGCTCGACCGGATCGATGGCGATGCCGGCAAATGGCCGCTTCTCCTCGGGCTTCGGCATGCGCCGCCACCCGATCCTCGGCTATGTCCGCATGCACAAGGGCATCGACATCGCCGCGCCCTGGGGCTCGCCGGTGTTCGCCGCGAGCGACGGCGTCGTCCAGACCGCCGGGCGCGCGAGCGGCTATGGCAATCTGATCCGCATCAACCATGGCGGCATCTACGGCACCGGCTATGGCCATCTGAGCCGCATCTATGTGCGCGTCGGCGAGCGCGTGCGCCGCGGCCAGCGGATCGGCGCGGTGGGCAATGAAGGCCTGTCGACTGGCCCGCACCTCCATTACGAGCTCTACAAGAACGGCGTCGCGGTGAACCCGCGCTCGGTGTCGTTCACCAGTACCCAGCAGCTGACCGGCGGCGACCTTGGAGAGTTCAAGGCGCAGCTCAACCGGCTGCTCGCCGTGCCGGTGGGCCATGGCGCGGTGAAGGACGCGGAGGACTGAGGCGGCTCGGCATTCCGCGAATGCCGGCCCCTCGTTTCCTACAGCGCCGGCAGGCGCGACTCGCCAAAGTTCACGAAGTACGCGCCTCGAGCGGTTTCGGCCGGCGCTTGCGTTGACACAGTTCCCGCAAACGCGCCGCATCTCGCAACATCCTTGCGCGGCAAGGATCCTATATTTCCAACAAAGCAAAGAGCGGCCGGATCGTGACCCGGCACCGCGAGCGAAGCAGGCGAAATCCTACATTGCAAGCGGGCGCGTGCCGGCGAGGCAGGGCGCGGTGAAGGGCGCCGAGGATTGATATCCCCGAGCTCGTCTCGGGGAGGGGGGGCCATGGCCAAAGGCGGTGGTGGAGGGGCCGGCGCGCCTCTCCACCTCGACGCGGCGCGCCGCGGTCCCCTTCGCCGCTTCGCGAGGGAGGAATTGCGCAGTCCCCTTTTGCACTGCACCGCAAACGCGGTATCGCTGCGGCGAAATGGACCTTTACCTCCCGATCGCCAACCTGTCGGTCAACGCGCTCGTCATCGTGGCGCTGGGCTTCGGCGTCGGGCTGCTCTCGGGCATGTTCGGGGTCGGCGGCGGGTTTCTGACCACGCCGCTGCTGATCTTCTACGGCATCCCGCCCACCGTCGCCGCCGCCTCCGCCGCGAGCCAGGTGACCGGTGCCAGCGTCTCGGGCGTGATCGCCCATTTCCGCCGTGGCGGGGTGGACGTGCACATGGGCGTGGTCCTCGTCGTCGGCGGCGTGATCGGCAGCATCCTGGGCGCGATGCTGTTCACCCTGCTCCAGAAGAGCGGCCAGATCGATGTGGTGATCGGCGTGCTCTATGTGGTGATGCTCGGCTCGATCGGCGGGCTGATGCTCCATGAATCGGTGCAGGCGATCCGCACCACCCGCGGCGCCCGCCCGCCGCGTCCTCGAAAAAGGCGCCACCACCCGCTGGTGGCGATGCTGCCGCTCCGCTGGCGCTTCTATTCCTCGGGCCTCTACATCTCGCCGCTCGCGCCGCTGCTACTCGGCATGTTCACCGGCATCCTCACCGTGCTGCTCGGCGTCGGCGGCGGGTTCATCCTGGTGCCGGCGATGCTCTACCTGCTCGGCATGGGCACGCAGGTGGTGGTCGGCACCTCGCTGTTCCAGATCCTGTTCGTCACCGCCGCGGCGACGATGGTCCACGCCACCACCACCAAGGCCGTCGACATCGTCCTCGCCGCGCTGCTGCTGCTCGGCTCGGTGGTCGGCGCGCAGATGGGCGCGCGCTTCGCGATGAAGGTGAAGGCCGAATATCTCCGGCTGATCCTCGCGGTGATCGTGCTGCTCGTCGCCATCCGCATGCTGCTCGGCCTCGCCTGGCAGCCCGACGAGATCTATTCGGTCGAGCTGCTGTGAAGAAGCTGTTTGTCTGGGTCTCCGCTGCGCGGAAGGGCGGCACCGCGCTCAGAAAGGCGCCGCTGATCCTGCTGGCCCCACTGCTGATGGGCCAGGCCAAGCCGACGCTCGTGCCGGACGTCTCGCAGCGCGACATCGAGATCGCCTATTCGTTCACCGGCGCCGAGCTGCTGCTGTTCGGCGCGATCCTCTATCCCGGCAGCCGCGAGCCGAACCGCGACAAGCCCGCAGACATCGTGGTGGTGGTGAAGGGCCCCACCCAATCGGTGCAGGTGCGCGAGAAGGAGAAGGTCGCCGGCATCTGGGTGAATGCCGAGCGGATGCGCTATCGCTCGGCGCCGAGCTTCTATGCGATCGCCTCGTCGCGCCCGATCGAGAAGATCGTCGACGAGCGCACCCGCGCGATCTACGAGCTCGGCGTCGACAGCCTGCAGCTCTCCCCCGCATCCGGTGCCGCGCCCGAGGTGCAGACCCGCTTCGACCAGGGGCTGGAGGACCTGCGCGCGCGCGCCGGGCTCTATTACCAGTCGCCCGGCACGGTGGAGATCACCGACGGCGTGCTCTACCGCGCCCGGCTCGTCATCCCGGCGCGCGTGCCGGTGGGCAAGTTCACCGCCGAGACCTTCCTGATCCGCGACGGCCGCGTGCTCGCCGCCGCGGTGCGCGGCATCGAGATCCGCAAATCGGGCTTCGAACGCTTCGTCGCCCATTCGGCAGAACACTATTCGGTGCTCTACGGAATTATCGCGGTGGCCCTGTCGATCCTATTTGGATGGGGCGCCGGGGCACTTTGGAAACGATTCTAAAAGCTTCCAAACTCACCCAATCTTTACTTCCCCCGACGCATAGTTGTGAGCGGTAACGGGGAGCAGCCGATGGACGGCCAATTTGGTGCGCGCGGGTTCGAAGGCGCGGCGCCGTCAGTTTCATCCACCGAGGGCCTGCCCTCGCGCGCGCCGATCGAGCCGATCGGCGTGGTGCTGGAGATCGCCGGCTCGTCGAGCCAGGTGCTGATCGATCCGGCCGCGCTGAACGCGCTTTCCGCCAGCGGCGATCCCACCGTCGCCAATGCCGGCGGCGTCGGCAGCCAGGTGAAGGTGCGCGTCGGCGCGACCTGGCTGATCGCCAATGTCCGCTCGCTCAAGCTCCAGGGCGAGCATATCGCCGCCTATATCGACTTTCTCGGCGAAGGCGACGAGGAGCGGCTGACCGGCAAGCTCTACAAGTTCCGCCGCGGCGTGACGCGCTATCCGACGCCGGGCGCGCCGGTGTTCCCGGTCTCGACCGCGGATCTCAAGCAGATCTACGCCGCCGAGGACCGCGCGCATATCGAGATCGGCAATGTCTATCCGACCAAGGATATCCGCGCCGCGCTCTATGTCGATGCGATGCTCGGCAAGCATTTCGCGCTGCTCGGCTCGACCGGTACCGGCAAGTCGACCGCGGCCGCGCTGATCCTCCACCGGATCTGCGAGCTGGCGCCGCAGGGCCATGTCGTGATGGTCGATCCGCACGGCGAATATGCCAGCGCGTTCAAGTCCACCGGCGCGCTCTACGACGTCAGCAACCTGCAGATGCCGTACTGGCTGATGAACTTCGAGGAGCATTGCGAAGTGTTCCTCAACACCGCCGGCTCGGACCGGCAGGTGGATGCGGACATCCTCGCCAAGTGCATCCTGCTCGCCAAGGGCAAGAACCGGCTCGCGGCGGAGATCGGCAAGCTCACCGTCGATGCGCCGATCCCCTATCTGCTGAGCGACCTGACCCAGATCCTGCAGCTGGAAATGGGCAAGATGGACAAGGCGACCGACACCGCGCCCTATCTGCGCATCCGCGGCAAGATCGACGAGATCAAGGGCGACCCGCGCTACGCCTTCATGTTCTCGGGCATGCTGGTGGCGGACACGATGGCGAGCTTTCTCTCGCGCGTCTTCCGCCTGCCGGGCGACGGCAAGCCGATCTCGATCATCGACGTCTCCGGCGTGCCGAGCGAGATCACCTCGGTGGTCGTGGCCGTCCTGTCGCGCATGGTGTTCGACTATGCGATCTGGTCGCGCGGCGAGAGCAAGCGCCCGATCCTGCTCGTCTGCGAGGAAGCGCACCGCTACGTTCCCAACGAGCGCAACGCCGACAACTCCTCCGTGGGCAAGATCCTCAGCCGGATCGCCAAGGAAGGCCGCAAATACGGCGTCTCGCTGGGCCTGATCACGCAGCGCCCGTCGGACCTGGCCGAAGGCGTGCTCTCCCAGTGCGGCACGATCCTGTCGATGCGCCTGAACAACGAGCGCGACCAGGCCTTCGTCAAGGCGGCGATGCCCGAAGGCGCGCGCGGCTTCCTCGATTCGATCCCGGCGCTCAGGAACCGCGAATGCATCGCAGTGGGCGAAGGCGTCGCGACGCCGATCCGCCTGCTGTTCGACAATCTCGAGGACAACAAGCGCCCGGCTTCGGACGACCCGCTGTTCTCCGAGCTGTGGCGCGATACCGGCGGCGAGGAGCAGATCCTCGAGCGCACGATCCGGCGCTGGCGCTCGCAGGGGAAGTAAGCCTCAGAAATCGGCGCCCAGGGTGAGCGCGAGGCCGGACCCCGGCCTCGCCTCGCCGGCGACGCGCTGGCGCCAGTCGAGCGCGAAGCGCAGATTGCGCACCACCAGCGTCGCCGAGGGGCCGATATCGAGCCGCTGCGCCTCGCGCTGCGCCGCACCCCAGGCGCCGGCACCCAGGCCGATCCGGGCCGGCCCGTCTCCCAGCATGCGAACGCCGCGCGCCGCGCCATCGGCATAGGGATCGGCGCGCCGCCGGAGCACCGCGCCCACCTGGCCGTACGCCTCCAGCCGGAAGCCGCGCGCTTCGGTGTCGATGCCCGCGATCATCCCGAGCCCGGTGCCGCCCGGATTGCCGTCGAGCCCGAAGCGCCGCTCGGCGATCAGCCGCACCGGCGCGCGGGTCGGCTGCCATTCGAGCCCGAGCGCCGCCTCGCGGCCCTTGCCCTGGAGCGGCGCAGTGACGCGGCCATAGGCGGCGAGGCGCTGGCGCGGCGCGAGCAGCCAGGCGAGCCGCGCGCCCGCCTGGCCGCCGCCGAGTTGCCCGCCCGGCGCCGCCGCCAGCCCGGCGCCTCCGGCGCGGACGACCACCCAGCCGCTCAGCGACCAGCGATCGGGCAGCGGATCGAGCCTTTCGGGCGCGGGCATCGCCATCGGCGGCAATTGGGTGAGCGCCGTCGGGGGTATCCCGGCAGGCCCGCTCCCCGGCGCGCCATATTGCATCAGCCCCATCAGCGCGAGCTGCACCCGGGGATCGCCTTCGCCGAGCGGGGCGCGGAAGGCGGGGAGCGGCGGGAGCCCCGTCGGAATCCGCCGCTTGGCTTGCCACGGCGCGGGCAGGACCGGCGCCCGCACCACCGGCGCGGCGTGCGCAAGCGGCAGCGCCGCGCGGATCGCTGCGGGCAGCGAACCGGTTTGCGGCCAGAGCATCGCGACGCGCGCGCCGATCCAGGCGAGCATCACCATCCCGAGGAAGCGCAGCGGGCGGCCCCGCCCCTTCAAGACGCGTCGGCCGGGCTGAGATCGGGAAACTGGTGCGCGGTCTTGTCCCAGCGCGGCGCGCCGCCGCCGAGCATGCGGACATAGTCGAACAGCGCCCGGCGCGCGGCGAGCAGCGCCACGGCATTGCTCGAGAAGATGCGCGGCACCGACCAGAGCGCCTCGCGCCAGCCATAGGCTCCGCCAACGAATGCCGCGCGCACTGCGAGCCGCCACGACAGCAGCCCGAGATTGGCGAGGAGCAGCACGCGCAGCAGCAGGGGCATGTCCGGCGCGGCGCGGCCGGTGAGAAGGTGCGCGCCGAACGACAGCGCCCAGAGCAGGATCGCGAGATAGGCTAGCGCCAGCACCGGTATCTCGAGCGTAACGCGGCGATCGCGCATCCGCATCCAGTTGTCGCCGATCTGCCGCCAGCCGCCCCAGCCGGTCCGGTCCCAGCCGGCCAGCGCGATGCCGATCATCCAGCGCGCCTTCTGGCGCACCGCCGCCTCGATCGTATCGGGGAAATAGGCGCGCACCGCGACCGGCGGGCCGCCGGGCGCCTCCGCGACGCGCACCAGCCGCGCCGGCGCGCCAAGCGCCGCGATCGCGAGGCCGAGCTCGTAATCCTCCACCAGGCTGTCCGGGTCGAAGGGCGCGCCGCCGCGCGTCGCCGCCAGCCGGCCCAGCACGTCCCGCCGGATCGCGCAGCCGACGCCGGCAAAGGGCAGGGCAGCCCGCACTGCCTGCCGCACGACGAGCGAGCGGCCATGCGTCTCGGCGAACTCGTCGAGATAATGGCCGGCGAAAAAGCGCGAATGGACATGCGCGAGCGGCAGCACCGGCAGCTGCACCGCCGCCACCTTCGCGAGATGGCGCGCATAGACGCGCAGCTCGAGCGGGTGCACCACGTCCTCGGCATCGTGCAGCGCCACGGCGCTTGCCGTGAAGCCCTCCGCCGCCTCGTCGCGCAGCAGCGCGCGCCACAGCGTGTTGAGGCAATCGGCCTTGGTCGTGCCGCCCGGACGCGGGCCGATCACCAGCCGCACCCGCGCGTCGTCCAGCGCCACGTCCGCCACCGCGGCGATCGTCGCAGGGTCGTTGGGATAGGCGCCGACATAGATGCGGTAGTCGGGATGATCGAAGCGGGCGAGCGCGGCGCGCAGCATCCTGCCGATCACGGCGGACTCGTCCCAGGCGGGCACGAACACCGCGATCCGGCCGGCAGGCACCGGCCCTTCGAGCGCCAGCAGCTTCGGCCGCCGCCCGCCCAGTCGGCGCGCGAGATAGATCAGGTCGACCAGCAGGTCGTCGAGCCCGCCGACGACGAACCACAGCGCGGCGAACAGCGTCGTCTCGCGTGCGACTGCGTCCATCGCAGCGATCAGCGCCTCCCCAGCCGGCACCGCAGTCCCTCCGATTCGGAGCGGGAATTAAACCGTGCCGCTCTCGGAACGATCAAGCGGGATCGCGTATTTAACTCCGAATCGGAGGCGGTTAATTCGTTGCTGGACTCGTACCGGGGCCCGGCTATCGTGCGCGCCGCTGCCTGTGGGGAGGTTGACCATGAAGCTTGTTGCCCGTCTTGGCGTATTGGCTCTGGTCCTGGCGCCGATCGGCGCGGTCGCCGCCTTCGGCAACAACAGCCCCCAGGTCGAGATGGCGACGCCCGGTGTCGGCGACGGCGCGATCGAGCGCTTTACCGCCCGCTTCAACGTCGCGATGGTCCCGCTCGGCGATCCGCGCGCCGAATCGCCCTTCAAGGTCGATTGCCCCACCGGCGGGCAGGGCCGCTGGGTCGACCAGCAGACCTATGTCCATGAATTCGCCACCGCGCTTCCCGGCGGCGTCACCTGCAAGTTCACGCTGCGCGACGGGCTGAAGAGCCTGTCGGGCTATGCCGTGGAGGGGCAGAAGGAATTCACCGTCGATTCGGGCGGCCCGATCGCCCGCGCGGTGCTGCCCAGCCGCTATGGCAGCGAGATCGAGGAGGACCAGGTCTTCGTCGTCGCGGCGAACCTTGCGCCCGATCCCGCCTCGGTCGCCGCCAATGCCTATTGCTCGGTCGACGGCCTGGGCGAGAAGATCCCGGTCGACGTGCTCGCCGGCGACGTCGCGCCCAAGCTGCTCGCCGATCTCGGCACCGATCGCTGGGAAGTGCAGAGCTTCCTCAACGATGCCGGCCTGCCGCAGGCGCTGCCCGAAAAGGCCGAGGACCGCGCCAAGTCGCTCGCCAGCGTCGTCGCACTGAAGTGCCGCCGCCCGCTGCCGCCGGGGCATGACATGGCGCTGGTGTGGGGCAAGGACATCAAGAGCCCCTCGGGTCGCGCCGCGGGCACCGATCAGCGCTTCGATTTCACCGTGCGCAAGGAATTCAGCGCGCGCTTCGAATGCTCGCGCGTCAATCCGCAGGCCGGCTGCAGCCCAGTGGAGGACGCCTGGGTGCGCTTCTCCGCGCCGGTTCCCAAGGCAACGGCGCAGGCGGTGCGCATCAAGACGGCGGACGGCAAGGAGCTGGCGCCGATCTTCACCGACGACGACAAGAACAAGGCGATGGTCGCCGACCTGAAGTTCAAGGCGCCGCTGCCGGCCGAGACGACGGCCAAGGTCGTCTTCCCCGCCGATGTGAAGGACGAAAGCGGCCGCAGCCTCGCCAATGCCGAGCGCTTTCCGCTCGACGTGAAGTTCGATGCGCCGCCGCCGCTGGTGAAGTTCGCCGGCAATTTCGGTATCCTCGAGGCCAAGGAAGGCGGCGTCCTCCCGGTCACCGTCCGCAACGTCGAGCCCGATCTCCAGGGCACGCAGATGGCAGTCAACGGCCAGAGCCTGAAGGTCGAGGGCGGCGACGGCGAGATCGCCAAGTGGTTCCGCGCGCTCGGCGATGCGGCCGAGGACAAGTCCGACGAAGTGACGCGCGGCAAGGAAACCGTGCGGATCAACCAGACCGGCGCCAAGCCGCTGCTCACCGCGGCCACAGGCAAGCCGCTCAAGCTCGGCCTGCCCGGCAAGGGCAAGGATTTCGAGGTGGTCGGCATCCCGCTCGGCCAGCCCGGCTTCTACATCGTCGAGCTCGCCAGCCCGCGGCTGGGCGAGGCGCTGCTCGGCCGCAAGGCGCCGCGCTACGTCGCCGCCGGCGCGCTCGTCACCAACATGAGCGTCCATTTCAAATGGGGCCGCGACCAGTCGCTGGTCTGGGTGACCGCGCTCGACAGCGGCCAGGGCGTGGGCGACGCCGACGTGCGCATCACCGACAGCTGCACCGGCCAGCTGCTCGCCAAGGGCAAGACCGACGCCTCGGGCCGGCTCGGCGTGCCGGCCGGGCTGCCCGAGCCCGAGACCTATTCGAACTGCGACAGCGGCAATGCCAGCCCGCTGATGGTCTCGGCGCGCAAGGCCGACGATTTCAGCTTCACGCTCACCCAGTGGGGCGAGGGCATCCGCCCGTTCGACTTCGACCTCAACTATGGCTGGTCGGCCCCCGAGCAGATCTTCCACACCGTGTTCGACCGCTCGCTCGTCCGCCAGGGCGAGACGATCCACATGAAGCATATCGTCCGCCAGCCGGTCGCCACCGGCTTCGGTGCGTCGGGCGCCTTCACCGGCACGCTGCGGCTCAGCCATCGCGGCTCGGACACCCAGTACGACATTCCGCTCAGCATCGATGCGAACGGCACCGGCGAGACCGAATGGACCGCGCCGCAGGGCGCGAAGATGGGCGATTACGACGTCCAGCTGATCACCAAGAACGCCACCGGCGGCGAGGAGACGCACTATACCGGCCAGTCGTTCAAGGTGGACGAATACAAGCTGCCGACGATGAAGGCCTCGGTCGCAGGTCCCAAGGACGCCGCGGTGCGCCCGGCGACGCTGCCGCTCGACCTGTTCGTCGGCTATCTCTCCGGCGGCGGCGCGGCCAACCTGCCGGTCGAGACGCGGATCGGCTATTTCGGCGATTTCCCGACGCCCGACGGCTATGACGGTTACACCTTCGGCGGCCGCGCGATGACCGAGGGCACCAAGGCGATGAACGGCGAGGGCGAGGACGAGCAGGTCCAGCTGCCGCCGACCCAGACGCTCCCCGCCAATCTGGGCGCGGACGGCACCAGCCGGATCAACGCCGAGGTGCCGCAGACG
The DNA here is from genome assembly GCF_040049295.1 of Sphingomonas sp. KR3-1. Lineage (NCBI taxonomy): Bacteria > Pseudomonadati > Pseudomonadota > Alphaproteobacteria > Sphingomonadales > Sphingomonadaceae > Sphingomonas > Sphingomonas sp. KR3-1. Next base: position 2,068,755 of record NZ_JBDZDQ010000001.1, on the reverse strand, counting down.
CTCGACCAGAACACCAACATGCTGGTCGAGATGGATTACCAGGACGCCAACGGCCAGGTGCTGACCTCGTCGCGGCGCATCCCGATCTTCACCTCGGCGGTGCAGCTCGGCGTCAAGACCGATGGCTGGCTGATGAAGCAGGACGACCTGCGCCTGCGCTTCGTCGCGCTCGATACCGCGGGCAAGCCGCTCGCCAACCAGGCGATCTCGGTCGAGCTCTACAGCCGCGAGATCCTGACTGCGCGGCGCCGGCTGATCGGCGGCTTCTACGCGTACGACAACCAGATGAAGACGACCAAGCTGAGCGCAACCTGCTCGGCGACCACCGATGCCCAGGGCCTGGCGACGTGCCAGCTCAGCCCCGGCGTATCGGGCGAAGTCTATGCGGTGGCGACGACCAAGGACGCGAACGGCAATGTCGCGCGCGCGACCAAGTCGACCTGGCTGGTCGGCGACGACGACTGGTGGTTCGGCGGCGACAATGGCGACCGCATGGACGTCATCCCCGAGAAGCTGGAGTACAAGGCCGGCGAGACCGCCAAGTTCCAGGTCCGCATGCCCTTCCGCGACGCGACCGCGCTGGTCACGGTCGAGCGCGAGGGCGTGCTGTCGAGCTTCGTCGTCGGGCTGACCGGCAAGGATCCGGTGATCGAAGTGCCGATGCCGGCGGACTATGCGCCCGACGTGTTCGTATCGGTGATGGCGGTGCGCGGGCGTGTCTCGGGCTGGCAGAACTGGCGCTCGAGCATCGCGCGCGACTGGGGCGGCCCCTGGTCGAAGGACGGCGGCGAGCCGACCGCGCTCGTCGATCTCGCCAAGCCCGCCTATCGCCTCGGCATCGCCAAGGTGAAGGTCGGCTGGGAAGGCCATAAGCTCGACGTCGCGGTGAAGGCCGACAAGGCGAGCTATGCCGCGCGCGACACCGCGAACGTGGACGTCACGGTGAAGAGTCCCGACGGCAAGCCCGCCGCCAGCGCCGACGTCGCGTTCGTCGCGGTCGACGAGGCGCTGCTCCAGCTTTCGCCCAACGACAGCTGGAACCTGCTCGACGCGATGATGGGCGACCGCCCGATCTCGGTGCTCACCTCGACCGCGCAGACCCAAGTGGTCGGCAAGCGGCACTATGGCAAGAAGGCCGTGGAAGCCGGCGGCGGCGGTGGCGGCGGCGATCTCTCCGGGCTCAACCGCGAGAATTTCCAGCCGGTGCTGCTGTGGAAGGGCAAGGTCGATCTCGACGCGAACGGCCACGCCAGGGTGCCGGTGGTACTCAACGATGCGCTGACCTCGTTCAAGCTCGTCGCGGTCGCCACCTCCGGCCCGCAGCTGTTCGGCACCGGCATGGCGAGCATCCGCTCGTCGCAGGACCTGACCATCTATCCCGGCGTGCCGCAGCTGGTGCGCACCGGCGACCAATATGGCGCGATGTTCACGCTCAGGAACGGCTCGAACAAGCCGATGAAGGTGACGGCAACCGTCGCGCTGAGTCCGGCCTATGCCACCGGCAAGCCGCTGACCGTCGACATCCCGGCCGGCGGCGCCGCACCGGTGGTGTGGAACCTCACCGCGCCGCCCAAGGACGGCAAGCTGAGCTGGACGGTCTCGGCCAAGACCGCTGACGGCAAGTCGGCCGACCGGGTGACGGTGGCGCAGGTCGTCGCGCCCGCCGTGCCGGTCGAGACCTGGGCGGCGACGCTCGCCCGCGTCGGCACCGGCACCCAGTTCGCCATCGCCCCGCCTGCCGGCGCGCTGCCCGGCTTCGGCTCGGTCGACGTGACGCTCACCGACACGCTCGCGCCGCCGCTCTCGGGCGTGCGCGACTATATGTCCGCCTATCCGTACAACTGCCTTGAGCAGCGCACCTCGCGCGCGATCGCGCTGGGCGACACGGGTATGTGGAACCTGATCGCCAGCGACATCCCCGCCTATCAGGATGGCGAGGGGCTGCTGCGCTATTGGCCGGGCGACTGGCCCGGATCGGAAGCGCTGACCGCCTATATCCTCTCGGCCAGCGCCGAGGCGGGGTTGCCGCTGCCCGAAGGGCCCAAGGCCAAGATGCTCGATGCGATGAAGGCCGTGCTCGACGGGCGGCTTCGCCATGAAGACTATGGCGACGTCCGCCTGCAGCGCGTCGCCGCCTTCACGGCGCTGGCACGCCAGGGCGCGGCGACCTCCGCGATGCTCGGCCAGATCGGCATGGCGCCGGGCGAGATGCCCACGTCGTCGCTCGCGGACTATGCCGTGGCGCTCGGCAAGGTGCCGGGGCTCGCCAATGGCCAGCAGCTGCGCATCGATGCCGAGAAGATCCTGCGCAGCCGCCTCGTCTATGAGGGCACGCGCGTCGACCTGTCGGACAAGGGCCGCATGGCCTGGTGGCTGATGTCGTCGGACGACGAGGCCGCGATCAAGCTGCTGCTCGCCACGCTCGGCCGCCCCGGCTGGGAGAATGACTCGGCCAAGCTGATGGTCGGCATCGCCGCGCGCCAGCAGCGCGGCCATTGGGACACGACCACGTCGAACGCCTGGGGCACGATCCTCGCGCGGCGCTTCATGAGCGTCTACCCGGCCGAATCGATCGCGGGCGTCACTACCGCCAGCTTCGGCAGCGCCACGCCGCTCAGCCTGACCTGGCCGCTGGCCGAGCCGCAACGCCAGTTCAGCTTCCCGCTGCCGGCACAGGCCACGCCGCTGGTGATGAACCAGGCCGGCGGCAGCGGCCCCTGGGCGTTCGTGCGGGTCAAGGCGGCGGTGCCGCTCACCCAGCCGCTGATGGCCGGCTACAAGATGACCAAGAAGGTCGAGGCGGTGAAACAGGCGGTGCCCGGCAGCTGGTCGCGCGGCGACGTCGTCAAGGTGACGATCAGCGTCGAGGCTTCGGCCGAGCGCAACTGGGTGGTGGTCAATGATCCGATCCCGGCGGGCGCGACGATCGTCGGCAACCTGGGCGGCCAGTCCGAGATGCTTGCGGCCAAGGCGGACAGCAGCGAGGGCGTCTCGCCCAGCTATGTCGAGCGCGGCAACGACAGCTGGCGCGCCTTTTACGGCTGGGTGCCACGCGGCAGCTTCACGGTGTCGTACGTGATGCGGCTCGATGCGGCGGGCAAGTTCAACCTGCCTGCCACCCGCGTCGAGGCGATGTACGCGCCGGAGATCCGCGCGCAGCTGCCCAATGCCGTGATGGCCGTGGCGCAGCGGTGACGGCGAAGGAAGCGCTCGACCGCCTCCTCGCCTTCGCCCGCCGCTGGACGAAGCGTATCGACGATGCGCCCGAGGCGGCGCGCGCCTGGCTTGGCCGGGAGCGGGCGGCGTGGCGGGACAAGGGCTGGCGCGGCGTCCTCACCCCGTCGCGGGTGGTCGGCACGGCGCTGACGCTGGTCTTCGCGTTCACTGCCAGCGGCTGGTGGGTGACGCGCCCGCCCGCGCTCGCCGACTATGCCTCGGTCCGCGCCGGCTGGCATCCGTCCGAGGCCTGGCTCTACGACCGGCACGGCGTGCTGATCGATTCTAGCCGCATCGACTATCAGGCCCGCCGCCTTGCCTGGACCCCGCTCAAGGACGTCTCCCCGGTCGCGCGCGACATCCTGGTCGCCGCCGAGGATCGCCGCTTCCGCGAGCATGGCGGGGTCGACTGGATGGCGCTGAGCGGCGCCGCGCGCGACCGGATCGAGGGCAAGCGCGGCCGCGGCGCATCCACCCTGTCGATGCAGGTCGCCGCCTATCTCGCGCCCGATCTCTCCGCTCCCGGCAGCCGCGGCATCCGCGACAAATTGCGCCAGATGCGCGCGGCGTGGAGCCTCGAATCGCGCTGGAGCAAGGACGAGATCCTCGAGGCCTATCTCAACCTCGCCGGCTTTCGCGGCGAGGCGCAGGGCATCGGCGCCGCGGCGCTCGGGCTGTTCGGCAAGACTCCGGCGACGCTGACCCGCGACGACGCGCTGCTGCTCGCCGCGCTGCTGCCCAATCCCCAGGCCAACCCGTCCGAGGTCGCGCGCCGCGCCTGTGCGCTTGCCCGGGAGCAGGATTGCATGCGCTTCGCCGGCGCCGCCGCGTCGATGCTCGGCCCGGCGCGCAGCCTCGCGCTCGACCCCGGCCTCGCACCGCATCTCTCCGCCGAATTGCTGACCCGGCCCGGCGCGCGGATCGTCACCACGCTCGATGCCAGCATCCAGCGCACGGCGATCACCGCCCTGAAGCGCCAGCTCCAGGGGCTCGGCGGATCGCGCGCGCGCGACGGCGCGGTGGTGGTGGTCGACAATGCATCGGGCGACGTGCTCGCCTATGTCGGCGGCATCGGCGGCGAGAGCACCGCGCCCGCGGTCGATGGCGCGTCCTCCTATCGCCAGGCGGGATCGACGCTGAAGCCGTTTCTCTATGCCGAGGCGATCGAGAAGGGCTATCTTACAGCCGCTTCGATCCTCGACGATTCGCCCGTCCAGCTCGACACCGCCTCGGGCCTCTATGTCCCGCAGAATTACGACAAGGCGTTCAAGGGCCCGGTCTCGGCGCGGATCGCGCTGGCGGGATCGCTCAACGTGCCGGCGGTGCGCACGCTGCTGCTCACCGGGGTCGATTCCTTCCGGGACCGCCTATGGGATACCGGCTATCGCGGGCTGGTCGAGGACGGCCAATATTATGGCTATTCGCTTGCGCTCGGATCGGCGGAAGTCACGCTGATGGAGCAGGTCGCCGCCTATCGCAGCCTCGCGCTCGAAGGCCGCTGGTCGCCGCTCCGCCTCACCATGGACGCCAGGACCGAGCCGCTGCGCCGCACCACGACGCCCCAGGCCGCCTGGATCGTCGCCGACATGCTCGCCGATCCCAATGCCCGCGCCGGCACTTTCGGGATCGATTCGGCGCTGCGCCTGCCGTTCTGGGCCGGCGTGAAGACCGGCACCTCCAAGGCGATGCGCGACAATTGGTGCGTCGGCTTCACCGATCGCTTCACCGTGGGCGTGTGGGTGGGCAATCTCGAAGGCGATCCGATGCGCGCGGTCTCGGGCACCAGCGGCGCGGCGCCGGTGTGGCGCGACGTGATGCTGGCGCTTAACGAGGCCGATCCCGGCAAGGCGCCGCCGCGGCCGGAGGGAATCGAGGCGCGCCAGATCCGCTTCGCCGGTGGCATCGAGCAGCCGCGCCGCGAATATTTCCTGAAGGGCACCGGCTTCGACCGGGTCGCCTATGCCCCGCCCGAATCGCGCCGGCCGCGCATCACCAATCCGGTGGGCGGCAGCGTCTATGCGCTCGACCCGGACATCCCGGTCGACAATCAGCGGCTGGCGATTTCGGTGTCGGGCCAGGCGCTTGGCCACCGGCTGCTGCTCGACAAGCGCGACCTCGGCACCGCCGATTCGCACCCGCTGATCCTCGCCCCGCCGGGCAAGCATCGCCTCGCCCTGATCGACCTCGAAGGCAAGGTGATCGACCAGGTGCTGTTCACCATTCGATAGCCGTCAAAATGGGGACTGTTGAGGGAGCGAAACACTAGGTCGCGCGTTCCCTTTGTCGGTCCCTTCTACCCCTTTCGGGACCGTGCCAAGCGGCACCGGCCGCGCCGTCTCGCAAGCGGCGCGGCCGAAGCCTTTGACATCAGACTTTTAGCATCAAAGCAGGCCCGGTTTCAGGCCCGCCAGGGACTAGGGGCCGTTGCCGCCACCGGCACCGCCGCCCGGACCGCCGGTGCCCGGCGCGCCGACCGTGCCGATATTGCCGAACAGGTCCTCGAAGAAGCTGCGCTTGTGGCCGAGCGTCGGCGTCGTCTTGCCGTACGGATCGACCGACGCGATCAGCTCCTTGCCCATCCGGTCGACCGCGACGACATTGCCCTTGGCATCGAAGCGGACGCGCAGCGTGGTCTGGTCCTTGGGCTTGAGCGACTGGTAGCCAAGGTTCGAGCTCTGGCGCGAGATATAATACCACTCGCCTTCGTTGAACTGGCTGGTGAAGGTCGGGCGGCCCAGCGTCTGCAGCACCGATTCGCGGGTATCGATGCCCGGCTGCACCGAATCGACCAGCTCCTTGTCGATGATATAGCCCTGGTGCGTGCGCACCGGCACGCAGGCGGTGGTGCCAAGCGCGGCTGCCAGCAGGGCGGCGCCAAGCGCACGGGCGGGAATCGACATTCTAGTCTCCAGGCAAACGCATACCAGCCAGCGCATTGCATCGCGGGCCGTTCGCCTCAATATGCGGCAAAATGCGGCCAAACAAGGTCGCGACCCCAGAATGCAGGACCAACCCGGCACATGCGCTTGCTCAAGCGGCTCTTCCAGGCGCCCGACCGCGGCACCGCCCCCACGCTCTACGCCGCGATCGTCGCACGCGGCCGCGAGACCCATTGGTACGAGAAGGGCCAGGTGCCCGACACGATCGACGGCCGGTTCGACATGATCGCGGCAGTGATGAGCCTCGTCCTGCTGCGGCTCGAGCAGGCGGAGGAAGCGATCCCCTTCAGCACCCAGCTCACCGAGGTGTTCATCCACGACATGGACGGGCAGCTGCGCCAGATCGGCATCGGCGACATCGTCGTCGGCAAGCATGTCGGCAAGATGATGGGGATGCTAGGCGGCCGGCTCGGCGCGTACCGCGAGGCGCTGGCGGGGGGCGATCTCGGCGAGGCCCTGGTCCGCAACCTCTATCGCGGCGCGGCGCCGGCACCCGAGGCGCTCGCCCATGTCGAGACGGCGCTGCGCACATTCCACGCGGCGCTGGCCGATACGCCCGTCGCCACGCTGCTCGCCGGAGACCTTGCATGATCCAGACCGAATTCATGCGCCCGCAGCGGCTCGACACGATCGGCGCCGGCGAAAGCGACGTCCAGGTCAAGGCCGAGCCGGCCGAGCGCACTGCGCTGGCCGCGCGCTTCGGGCTCAAGGCGATCGACAGCCTCGCGGCGACCTACCGCATCCGCCGCGACGCCCAGGGCATCGTCGCCACCGGCCATCTCTCCGCGCGCGTCACCCAGGCCTGCATCATCACCGACGAGCCGGTGCCGGCGAAGATCGAGGAGGATTTCGCGATTCGCTTCCTGCCGGAGACCGAGGGCAACGGCGGCGACGACGAAATGGAGCTGAGCGAGGACGAGTGCGACATCGTCTTCTATTCGGGCGGCGCGATCGACCTGGGCGAGGCCGCGGCGGAAACGCTGGCGCTGGCGCTCGACCCCTATCCGCGCAGCGCCAATGCCGAGGCTGCGCTGCGCGACGCCGGCGTGATCAGCGAGGAGGAGGCCAAGCGCCTCGCCGAGGAAAGCGGCCCGTTCGGCGGCCTGGCGGCGCTGCGCGACAAGCTCGGGGGAGCCTGAATCAATTCCTCCCCGACCTTGCTCGGGAGGAGCTAGTAGTTACGCGTGCCCGACCACACGCAGATGCGCGGCGGGTGCGTTGACGAACACGTCCTCGCGCGCGATCGGCGACCAGGGCAGCCAGCGGAACCAGGTGTAGACCGTCCTCCACGTCGCGTCCTCGCCCGGTCCCTCGGCGCGCTGGAGCAGCGTCTTGTACGGCCGCCTGGCGCGCGGCCAGTAGAACAGGTGCAGCCGGATCTCGCCGGTCACCAGCCCTTCCAGCGTCTCGATGAATTTCGCCTCCGCCTCGGCATCGGCGTCGAGATGGAATTCGGCGGTGAACAGCGCGCTGCGGATCAGCAGCAGGTCGCGTGCCCAGACCAGCTTCAGCGCGATGCGAAGGCCATATTGGACGGGCAGCTCGAGCTCTAGATAGTCGGGCCCGGCATCGGCGCCGCGCGTGCGCAGCGCGTGGCGCTCGGCGAGCACCGTGAACAGCGCCCTTGCCCGCGCCGCATGCCAGTCGCTGAAATCCATGCCGCCTAGATGCGGCAGCAGGGCCGCCGCCGCAATGGCGCGGCCCTATTTCACGCCCCTATTTCCCGGTGCCGATCCCGCGCGCAAGCATCGTCGCCACGATGTCGGCAATCGCCTCGGGGTCCACATCCTCCTGCCACACGCTGTAGCGCAGGCCGAGGAACACGTTCATCCCCATGATCGCCCAGGCATGGACCTCGCCGACATCCTCGCGCACCTCGCCGCGCGCCGCCGCGGCCTGGAGGCGCCGGGCGATGCGCTCCGCCGTGGTCGCATAATGCATGCGGAAGCTCTCGGGATCGACGAACTCGGCCTCGTCGATAATCCGGTAGATCTCCTTGTGCTCGCGCGCGAAGCGGATGAACGCGAGCAGCGCCGCCTGCTCCGCCGCGATCTGGCCGCCGGTGGCGCCCTTGATCGCCGGGGCGACATGCTCGCGCACCTGATCGCTCATGTCGCGCACCAGCGCGCGGAACACGTCGTCCTTCGAATCGAAATAGGTGTAGAAGCTGCCGAGCGCGACGCCGGCGCGCCGGGTGATCCCGCTGATCGAGCCTTCGTGGAACCCCTTGGCGCCGAATTCCTCGGCCGCGGCATCGAGGATCAGGCGCAGCGTGCGCCGCCCGCGTGCCGTGCGCGGTTCCTTGCCCGCGCTGGCCGCTTCGCCGCCCTGCAGGTCCGAGGCTGTGGCTCCCATGCCACGCACCCTAGCCATTGCATCTTCCCCTGTCGATCCAAGTTGAAACCCGGTTCAGGTTTCAGTATAGCGTTGGGCGACCACACGCAACCCGCGTCCAAGACGGGTTCGATGGAGGGGAGGAAATTCGATGACACGCCTGAACTCTGCCCGCACGATTCTGTTCGCGGGCGCTGCGCTCGCCGCACTGACCGCCGCTCCAGCCTTCGCCCAGGATACGCCGGCAGCCGCCCCGGCCGCCGATGAAGCCGCGCCGGGCGACAATGGCGAGATCGTCGTCACCGCGCGCCGCCGCGAGGAAAAGCTGCTCGACGTGCCGACCGCGGTCACCGCGCTCACCTCGGCCCAGCTCGACCAGGCCGGCGCGGTCGACCTGACCGACCTGCAGATCGCCTCGCCCAACACCACGCTCAAGGACGCGCGCGGCACCAACTCGACGCTCGCGGCCTTCATCCGCGGCGTCGGCCAGCAGGATCCGGTCCCCGGCTTCGAGGCCGGCATCGGCATCTATCTCGACGATGTGTACCTCAACCGGCCCCAGGCCTCGGTGCTCGACATCTATGACGTCGACCGGATCGAGGTGCTGCGCGGCCCCCAGGGCACGCTCTATGGCCGCAACACGATCGGCGGCGCGGTGAAGTACGTCACCAAGAAGCTCGACGACGTCCCCACCGCGACGATCAAGGGCAATTACGGCTCGTACAACCAGGTCGACCTGATCGTCAGCGCGTCCACGCCGATCGGCTCGATGTTCAAGATCGGCGTCTCCGGCGCCCGGCTGACCCGCGACGGCTTCGGCGAGAACAAGAATCTCCACATCGACAACTACAACAAGAATGTGTGGGCGGCGCGCGGCACGCTCGAGTTCGAGACGCCCGACAGCCGCATGTCGGTGCGCATCACCGGCGACTACACGCATGACAAGTCGAACGCGCGCAACGGCCACCGGCTGTTCGCCGGCCTGCTCACCGGCTCGCCGTCGCTGCCCAACGTCTATGACACCAATGCCGGGCTCGCGAACCCGAAGAACGATGTCGAGGCGGGCGGCATCTCGATGACGATCAATGCCGAAGTGGCCGACTGGATCACGCTGCGCAGCATCAGCGCCTATCGCGAGGACACCTCCTACACCCCGATCGACTTCGATTCGACGCCGTCGGTCGATGTCGACGTGCCGGCCTATTACAAGAACAACCAGACCAGCCAGGAATTCCAGGCGCTGATCCACAGCGACAAGCTGAACGGCATCATCGGCTATTATTATCTGGGCGCGAAGGCGACGACCGGGTTCGGCGTGCTGCTCTCGACCACGCTGGCGGGGTTCAACGCCTATACCGCCGGCGACGTGCGCACCGAGACCAGCTCGATCTATGGCGACTTCACCTACGACGTCACGCCGCAGCTGAGCCTGACGGTCGGCGGCCGCTACACCTGGGACCAGCGCAAGAGCTATGTCTTCAAGGCGAGCTATCTCGGGCTGACCCCGGACTTCGGCGGCACGCCGATCCCCGTCGGCGCGCCTTCCACCGATTTCCGCGGCACCGCCAACTTCAAGCGCTTCACCCCGCGCGCGACGATCAGCTTCAAGCCGAGCGCGGATCACATGGTCTACGCGTCCTATTCGGAAGGCTTCAAGGGCGGCGGCTTCGATCCGCGCGGCTCGGGCACCTCGGCACCCAATACCGACGGCGTGCCGGGCATCGGCTATCAGGACATCTACAACTACCTCTCCTTCGATCCGGAGACGGTGAAGAGCTATGAGATCGGCTGGAAGGGCGCCGCCTTCGACCGTCGCCTGACCTGGGCGCTCGACGGCTTCTATTCGGACTATTCCAACGTCCAGATCCCGGGCTCGGTCGGCTGCGTGATCAACAACGTCCAGAGCTTCTGCGGCATCACCACCAACGCGGCCAAGGCCAAGATCAAGGGCGTCGAGCTCGAGACCACCGCCACGCTGGCGCGCGGCTTCGCCGGCGCGGGCTCGCGGATCTATTTCACCGGCGCGCTCGGCTATATCGACGCCAAGTACAAGAAGTTCATCGGCCCGACGGGCGTCGACGTCTCGGCGGTCCGCGTCTTCCAGAACACGCCGGACTGGACGCTGGCCGGCACGCTGGGCGGCGCGCTGCCCGTCGCCGGGGGCGATCTCTCGGCGACAACCACGCTGTCGTACCGCAGCCTGACCCACCAGTTCGAGACGGCCAGCCCGTTCCTCGACCAGCCGGGCTATACGCTGCTCGATGCGCACCTGGTCTACAGCTTCGGGCATGGCCGCTACTCGATCGGCATCCACGGCAAGAACCTGACCAACGAGCACTACAAGACCGCCGGCTATCAATATATCAACTCGACGATCGCCGGCGTGCCGATCCTCACCCCGGCGGGCGGCTACACGCCGACGCTGGGCAAGGAAGGCGTCGCGACTGCCTTTTACGGCAACCCGCGGCAGATCTTCGGGTCGTTCAGCCTCAAATTCTGAGTATGGTGCACTGCACCTAAGTTCCGGAGCCGGGCGTCCCTTGACGTCCGGCTCTTTTGATGTCGAGGTATGGTCATGAACGCCCCCGCCGCAAACCCCGCCAGCCGTTCCCGCGCTCCCGGCCTCGTGCTGGCGATGCTGTTGCTCGTCTACACGTTCAACTTCCTCGACCGGCAGATCCTCGGCATCCTCGCCAAGCCGATCATGGAGGACCTGCACCTCAGCCGCACCGAGTTCGGCGCGATCGGCGGCCTCGCCTTCGCGATCCTCTATTCGGTGCTGGGCGTGCCGCTCGCCTATCTGGCCGATCGCACGAGCCGCTCGGGCGTGATCGCCGGCTCGCTGGCGGTGTGGAGCCTGTTCACTGGCCTATGCGGCATCGCCACGGGCTATTGGCAGCTCTTCCTGTTCCGCCTCGGCGTCGGCATCGGCGAGGCAGGCGGCGTCGCGCCCTCCTATGCGCTGATCGCCGATTATTTCCCGCCCGAGCGCCGCGCCCGCGCGCTCGCCATCTATTCGCTCGGCATCCCGGTCGGCCTCGCGCTCGGCACGCTGGTCGGCGCGATCATCGCGGCGCTGGTCGACTGGCGGGCGGCGTTCATCACGATGGGCGTGCTCGGCATCCTGATCGCGCCGATCTTCCGCTGGGTCGTCCGCGACGTGCCGCGTGCGCCCATGGCCGGGAGCGATGCCCGCGTCAGCCCGGTATTCGGCATCCTGATGCGCAAGCCCGGCTTCTGGCTGCTCGCCTTCGGCGCCTCGTGCAGTTCGCTCTGCGGCTATGGCCTGGCGCTGTGGACGCCGCTGGTGCTGATGGGCAATTTCGGCTTCGGCCTGGTGACGACTGGCCAGTTCATGGCCTCGCTGCTGCTGATCGGCGGCACCGTGGGCGTGTTCGCCGGCGGCTGGTTCGCCGATCGGCTCGGCAAGGCCGACCGCGCCTGGTATGCGCGGCTGCCCGCCATCGCCTGGCTGATCACCGCGCCGACCTTCGCGATCGGCCTGCTCACCTCGAACCCGTGGATCGCCTGGCCGTTGCTGCTGATTCCGAACGGGCTCAACATCCTGTGGCTCGGCCCGGTGACCACCGCCGTGCAGCACATGGTGCCGCAGCAGATGCGCGCCACGGCCTCGGGCAGCTTCCTGATGATCAACAACCTGATCGGGCTTGGCGTCGGCCCGCTGCTGATGGGCTTCCTGTCGGAGGAGCTGAAGGCAAGCTACGGCGCCGATGCGCTGCGCTATGGCGCGGTGTTCTGCCTGGGCTTCTACGTGCTTGCCGGCATCCTCGCGCTGCTCGCCGCGAAGCATGTGCGAAAGGGTTGGATCGACTAGGTATTTTGCCGAGTCGGCGGATTCCGGAATCGCGCCGGACCGGCAATTGCGCGATGATGCAGGGGTTCCGAGGGATCGCTCTACGGGGCCGCCGGGCGGGGATGTACCCGCCCGGCACCTTCCCTGAACCGCCCGCGAACTTCGCTTGGGATAGCGGCCGACCGCATGGCATAAGGCTTCCCGGAAGGGGGCCGGCGCATGCGATATTTCCTGGCATCGGCACGACCCATCCTCGAGGACCTGGCCGGCACGCTCGCCTTCTATTTCCTCTACCTCGCCACCGGCTCGGCCCAGCTCGCCGCGGCCATCGGGCTGGCGATCGGCGTGCTCCAGGTCGCGGTGCACGTATTGCGCCGCCAGCCGGTCCCGGTGCTGCTGCTGATGGGCGTCGCGCTCACCGCGGCGCTCGGCACGATGACCTTCTTCACCCATGACGCGCGCTTCATGCTGCTCAAGCCGAGCATCATCTATGCCGCGATCGGCACGACGATGCTGCCGCGCGGCTGGGTGACGCGCTATGTGCCCGAGATCGCCCGCGAGCTGCTCCCGCAATCGACCTTCGACCGGGTCGGCTGGGGCTGGGCGGCGCTGACGCTGGGCACTGCGCTGCTCAACATCGTGCTGGTCGCCACGCTCGCGCCGAAGCGCGCCGCCTTGTGCTTTGCGATCTGGGCTATCGCCTCCAAGCTCGCGCTGTTCGGCGGGCAATACACCGTGCTGCGCCTGCGCGCCGGCCGCGCCTATCGCTCGCGCATCGCGCAGGCGCCCGCACCCTAGCGCTCGCGCGTCGCCGCGAACTTCACCTTGGAATAGCGATCGGCGATATAGCCAACTTCCCAGTTGGACTTGGCCATGAACACCGGGTTGCCGTCGCGGTCCTTGGCCATCGCGCCGCGGTTGAGCGACATGAACTCGGTCAGGTCCTTGGGATCCTCGGCCGAGATCCAGCGCGCCGTCTCGAACGGCGCCACTTCCAGCCCCGCCGCGACCTTGTACTCGGCATCGAGCCGGCTGAGCAGCACGTCGAGCTGCAGCTGGCCGACCACGCCGATCACCCAGTTCGATCCGATCTCCGGATAGAAGACCTGAGTCACGCCTTCCTCGGCCATGTCGTCCAGCGCCTTGCGCAGCTGCTTGGTCTTGGTCGGATCCTTGAGCACCACGCGGCGCAGGATTTCGGGCGCGAAATTGGGCAGCCCGGTGAAGCGCACATCGGCCTTTTCGGAGAGCGTATCGCCGACGCGCAGCACGCCGTGGTTCGGAATGCCGATGATGTCGCCCGGGAACGCCTCGTCCGCCAGCTCGCGTTCGCGCGCGAAGAACAGGATCGGCGAGTGGATCGCGATCGGCTTGCCATGCCCGCTTGGCGTCAGCTTCATGCCGCGCTTGAAGGTGCCCGAGACCAGCCGCATGAACGCGATCCGGTCGCGGTGGTTGGGGTCCATGTTCGCCTGGACCTTGAACACGAAGCCCGTCACCTGCCCCGCATCGGGGGAGACCGGCGCCGGCTCGGCGGGCAGCGCGTGCGGCGGCGGCGCATGCGTCGCGATCGCCTCGATCAGCGAATCGACGCCGAATTCCTTGAGCGCCGATCCGAAATAGACCGGGGTCAGGTCGCCACTCCGATAGGCCTCGCCGTCGAACGCCGGATAGCCGACCTGGGCGAGTTCGACATCCTCGCGCAGCTTGGCGAGGTTTTCCGCCGAGAGGATCGCGTCGAGCTGCGGATCGTCGAGGCCCGACGTCTGCACGACCTTGCCGTGGAACTCGCGGCTGTCGCCCTCGGGCAGCAGCAGGCGGTTGGTGGCAAGGTCGAAGATCCCCTCGAACGTCCCGCCCATGCCGACCGGCCAAGTCATCGGGCACACGTCGAGCGCGAGCAGGTCGGCGATCTCGTCGAGCGTCTCGAACACGTGCCGGCCTTCGCGGTCGACCTTGTTGACGAAGGTGATGATCGGCACGTTGCGGAGGCGACAGACCTCGAACAATTTCCGCGTCTGGCTCTCGATGCCCTTGGCGACGTCGATCACCATCACCGCCGAGTCGACCGCGGTGAGCGTGCGATAGGTATCCTCGCTGAAATCCTCGTGGCCCGGCGTGTCGAGCAGGTTGAAGGTCACGCCGTTCCGCTCGAAGGTCATCACCGACGAGGTGACCGAGATGCCGCGCTGCTGCTCGATCTTCATCCAGTCCGAGCGCGCGCGCCGTGCGGCGCCGCGCGCCTTCACTTCGCCGGCCAAATGGATCGCGCCGCCGAACAGCAGCAGCTTCTCGGTCAGCGTCGTCTTGCCGGCGTCAGGATGGGAAATGATCGCAAAGGTGCGACGGTCACTGGGGGAAGTCATGCGCGCGCCCCTAGACCCTTAGGTGCGCAATGTCACTCGCATCGAGAAGTTGCGCGCCTCGCCCGGCGCAAAGCGGAGGATGCCGGGCTTGTCCCAGATCTCGCCGGTGAAGCCGTGCGGGTCTGCGATGCCGTGCCAAGGCTCGATGCACAGGAAGCGCGCACCGGGCTTGGTCCAGATGCCGAGCATCGGCGTGTCGGGGAATTCGACGAGCAGCTGCGCGCCCTGTTCGGGCCCGTAGACGAGCGACTGGCTGACCAGCTCGTCCCAGACCAGCGCGTCCCGCGCGAAATCCGCATCCGCCAATTTCAGGATCCGCCCCTCGAGCGGGCTCGGCCAGCGTTCCTCGCCGATCGTCCCGCCCGGGATGATCGCCGCCAGCGATGCCGGCTCGTCATGCGCGAATTCGATCCGGTGCGCTTCGCGCGGCGCGCCATAGGGCAGCGGCCAGGCAAAGGCCGGGTGGAAGCCGAAGCTCGCCGGCATGTCGGTGGTGCCGCGATTGGTGACGGTGATCGTCATCACCAGCGTCGCGCCCTGCAACACGAACGCCGCCTCCAGCGCGAAGGCGAAGGGATAGACGGCGCGCGTCGCTTCATTGTCGGTCAGCAGGAAGCGCGCGCGATCCTCGAGCTTCTCGGTCAGCAGGAACATCTGCTTGCGCGCGAAGCCGTGCTGGGGGAGCGGGTAGCGCTTCCCGTCGACGCGGTAGGCGTCGCCGTTCAGCTTGCCGACGATCGGGAACAGCAGCGGCGCCCGCCCGGTCCAGAAGGCGGGGTCCGCATCGGTCATCAACTCGCGGCCCTCGCCGTCCTTCAGCGACGAAAGCTCGGCCCCGAACGGATTGATCGCCGCGCGCAGCCCATCCGACGCGATCTCGATCCAGTGCTGCTCGGCCATGCTGTCCTCACCCTTCGCGATGTACGGCGAAACCCTGCCAGCTCTGGTTGACCGGCATCAGCTCCAGCGCATTGATGTTGAGGTGCGGCGGCAGCGTCGCCACCCACAGGATCGTCTCGGCGATGTCCTCGCCGGTCATCGGGTTCACCCCGCCATAGAGCTTGTCCGAGGTCTCCTGGCTGCCGGTGCGCACCAGCGTGAACTCGGTCTCGACCATGCCCGGCTCGATCGAGGTGACGCGCACCCCGGTGCCATGCAGATCGGCGCGCAGGTCGAGGCTGAACTGGCGGACGAACGCCTTGGTCGCGGCATAGACGTTGCCGCCCGGATAGGGATAGTTCGCCGCCACCGACGACAGGTTCACGATCGCGCCCTTGCGCGCGATCAGCTGGGGCAGCAGCTTGTGCGTGATCGAGACGAGCGACACGACATTGGTGTCGATCATCGTCTTCCAGTTGGCGAGCGAGGCCTGCTGCGCCGGCTCCAGGCCGAGCGCCAGCCCGGCATTGTTCACCAGCAGATCGATGTCGCGAAAGCCCTCGGGCAGCGACTCGAGCGCGGCGTCGCGCGCCGCCTCGTCGCGGATGTCGAAGGCGAGCGTGTGGACATTGTCGCGCACGAGCTTCGCCAGCCGCTCCTCGCGCCGACCGGTGGCGACGACGTTCCACCCCGCATCGGCAAAGGCATGGACGCATGCCTCGCCGATCCCCGCGGTCGCGCCGGTGATGAGTGCGGTTGCCATCGCGAGTCTCCTGCTGTTTGCTCGCTCCTTGCCGGGCGGCGCGGTGCCGTCAAGCGCGCGAAGGAGCAGAGCGATGGGGGACATGGTCATCGTTGCCTACCGGCCCAAGCCGGGCAAGGCAGCTGCGCTGGAAACGCTGGCCCGCGATCACGTGCCATTTCTGCGCCGCCTCGGCCTCGCCACCGATCGCCCGGCGCTGATCATGCGCGGCAAGGACGGCACGATCATCGAGGCGTTCGAGTGGAAGGAAGGCGCCGTCGCCACTGCGCACGAGAACCCCGAGATCCTCGCCATGTGGGAGGAATATGCCGCGGTGTGCGACTATGTCCCTCTGTCGGAGTTGCCCGAGGCGCAGGACATGTTCGCTACCTTCGCGCCGCTGGATTGAACGCCGGCATGGAAAGCGCGAAAATCATCGGCTTCGCCGTGTTGTCGGCGATTATGTATGGCGTGCTGCACGATCAGGTGACCGCGCATCTCTGCGTCGAATATTTCACCATCGGCCACCCGCCGATCTTCCCGACCGGCTCGCCCTTTCTGCTGGCACTGGGCTGGGGCGTGATCGCCACCTGGTGGGTCGGGCTGCCGCTGGGCATCGGACTGGCCGTGGCGGCACGGTTCGGGCGCGCGCCCAAGCTGGGGCTCGCCGAGTTGCGCCGGCCGATCCTGTTGCTGATGCTCGGCTGTGGCATACTGGCGCTGCTGGCGGGAATCGCCGGGGCGATCGGTGCCGCGATGGACTGGGTCTGGCTTGTCGGCTGGCTTGCGGAGGCCGTGCCCCGGGAAAAGCATGTCGCCTTCCTCGCCGACCTGTGGGCGCACAGTGCGAGCTATGCCGGCGGCCTGCTCGGCGGGTTCGGGTTGATGGCCTGGACCTGGCGGCAGCGCCGAATCTCAGCCGCGTCCCTCGAAGTCGGCGAGTAGCACCCACAACGCATCCCGCTCGTCTTCCTCGGCGAAATCGATGGCGTTGCGGACGAGATAATAGTCGTCCTCGTTCGCGATGACGCCGCGCTTGCGGACCTTCCGGAGCCTGCGCGAGAAAAGCAGCCGCGCCTCGCTCAGGGTCATCGCGTCGCATTCGGCCAGGCGCGCATCGAGCCGCGCGACATGGTCGCGCGACACGCTGGACAGCTCCTCGACGATGTCGCTGACCGCCATTTGCAGGCCCTTGCGGGCAACCGCCGGCGGATGCATCGCATCGAGAACGCGGACCGGATGGATCTCGTCCGTCTCCGCGATGCCCTTGCACTCGGTCGCGAAGATACCCAGCGTTCGCCGCATCCGCTCGAACGTCCGGGTATCCATTGCCATCAGCCCCGCAGCACCGCCCCCAGCTTCGCCGCCGCGGCGACAACCTTGTCCGCCACCGCCTTCAGTTCCTCGTCGGTGAAGCTCTTCTCGCCCGGCTGGAGGGTGACTTCGATGGCGAGGCTCTTCTGCCCTTCGGGCACGCCGGTGCCGGTGAAGACGTCGAACAGCCGCGCGTCGACGATCGTCGCCTTGTCCGCGCCCTTCACGGTGCGGACCAGGTCGCCCGCCGCGAGTTCGGCCGGCACCAGGAAGGCGAAATCGCGCGTCACCGCCTGCAGCGCCGGCGGCGTGTACGCCGTGCGCATGAAGCCGGTCCCGCCGCGCTTAGCCGGCAGCGCATCGAGATAGAGCTCGACCGCGGCGACATCGCCATCGAGGTCGAACGCCTTGAGCACGCTCGGGTGCAGCATGCCGAAGGCCGCAAGCACCGTCTTCGGCCCGAGCCGCAAAGTCGCCGACTGGCCCGGATGCCAGACGTCGCCGGCCTCGCCCATCACCTGCAGGTTCGCCACCGGCGCGCCGGCAGCCTCGAGCAGTGCCAGCGCCTCGGCCTTGGCGTCGAACGCGGTGAAGGCCTGGGGCTTGCCGCCCTGCCAGCCGCGCGGCGTCTTCGCGCCCGCTAGCAGCACGCCGAGCGTCACGCGCTCACCCTCCGCCAGATAGCGCCGGCCGAGTTCGAACAGCCGCACCGAGGTCGCGCCGCGCTTGAGGTTGCGCTCGGCAGCGCCGAGCAGGCCCGGCAGCAACGAAGGGCGCATCACCTTCATGTCCTCGCTGATCGGATTGGCGAGCGTCCACGCGCCGCCGCCAAAGGGCGCGGCCTCGGCGTCGGAAACGAAGCTCCAGGTCACTGCTTCGTTGAGACCGCGGGCGGCGGCGTTGCGGCGCAGCTTGCGTTCCAGCTTCTGCTCGGGCGTCGCGGTCGGCTTGGCGACCCCGGGCACGCGCGAGAGCGGCGTCGAGGGGACATTGTCGATGCCCTCGATGCGGATCACTTCCTCGACGATGTCGGCCGGACCGTCGATATCGCGGCGCCAGCTCGGCGCGGTGATGCGGAAGGCCTCGAAGCCGCTGGCCAGCTCGACCGGATCGCCATTGCCGTCGAGCGGCTGGACGGTGAAGCCCAGGCTCTCGAGGATCTCGACCTGGCGCGCAGCCGGCACGGCGAGGCCGCCCAGCGTCTCGGCCAGCCTGGGATCATAGCCGACCGTCGCGCCGACCTGCGGCAGCGTGCCGACGCGCGTCACCTCGCTTGCCTTGCCGCCGCACAGCGCGAGCACCAGCCGCGTCGCGATCGCGATGCCGTCCTCGAGGAAGGCCGGATCGACGCCGCGCTCGAAGCGGGTGCGCGCATCGCTGGTCAGGTTGAGCTTCTGCCCGGCCCGGGCGATATGCTCCGGATCGAAATAGGCGCATTCGATCACGACATCGGTGGTGGTCTCGGACACGCCGGTGTCCTCGCCGCCCATGATGCCGCCGATATCGTGCACGCCGCTGTCGTCGGCGATCACGGTGATGCTCTCGTCGAGCGTGTAGGTCTTCTCGTTGAGCGCCAGCACCTGCTCGCCGGCCTTCGCCTTGCGCGCGACCAGCGCGCCGCTGAGCTTGGCCTTGTCGTAGACGTGGAGCGGACGGCCGAGGTCGATCATCACATAGTTGGTGATGTCGACCAGCGCCGAGATCGGCCGCTGGCCGATCGCCTTCAGCCGGCGCTGCATCCACTCGGGCGAGGCACCGTTGGTGACGCCGCTGACCGTCTGGCCGTAATAAGCCGGGCAGCCCTCGGGCGCCTCGATCCTCACGTCGGGCCCCGCGCCTTCGCCTGCGACCGGATCTGCGTTCAGCGCCTTGAGCGTGCCCAGGCCCGCCGCGGCGAGGTCGCGCGCGATGCCGCGCACGCCCATGCAGTCCTGGCGGTTCGGGGTGATCGAGACGTCGAACACCGGGTCGTTGAGATCGGCATAATCGGCAAACGCAGTGCCGACCGGCGCATCCGCCGGCAGCTCGATGATGCCGTCATGATCGTCGCCCAGCTCCAGCTCGCGCGTCGAGCACATCATGCCGTTCGACTCGACCCCGCGCACCGCGGCGACCTTGAGCTGCATGCCATTGGCCGGCACCACCGCGCCGGGCGTGCCAAGCACGCCGACGAGTCCCGCGCGCGCATTGGGGGCGCCGCAGACCACGGTCAGCACCTGCTCGCCGGTATCCACCGTCAGCACCTGCAGCTTGTCCGCCTGCGGATGCCGCTCGGCGGTCAGCACCCTGGCGACGCGGAAGCCGTTCAGCTTCTCGCCCGGATTCTCCACGCCCTCCACTTCGAGGCCGACGCGGGTCAGCGCCTCCTCGATGTCGGTGACCGAGGCAGTGGTGTCGAGATGCTCCTTGAGCCAGCTCAGGGTGAACTTCATGCGCCCACTCCCCCGCTCAGCGTGGGCATTTCGAGCGCCGAGAAGCCATAATGCTTGAGCCAGCGCAGATCGCCGTCGAAAAAGGCGCGCAAGTCGTCCATCCCATATTTGAGCATCGCCAGCCGGTCGACGCCGGTGCCGAAGGCGAAGCCCTGCCACTCGTTCGGGTCGAGGCCGCAGCTCTCGATCACCTTGCGGTGGACCATCCCGGAGCCGAGCACTTCCATCCAGCCGCCATTGTCCGACTTGCGCGGATCGCCGCCGATCACGCGCTTGCCGTTCTGCCAGGTGAAGCCGACATCGACCTCGGCGCCCGGCTCGGTGAACGGGAAATAGCTCGGGCGCAGCCGCAGCACGATATCGTCGCGCTCGAAGAACGCCTTGAGGAAGGTCTCGAGCGTCCACTTGAGATGGCCGAGCGTGATCCCCTTGTCGATCACCAGCCCCTCGATCTGGTGGAACATCGGCGTGTGCGTCGCATCCGAGTCCGAGCGATAGACGCGGCCCGGCGCGATGATCCGGATCGGCGGCGTGCCCTGCATCATCGTGCGGATCTGCACGGGGGACGTATGCGTGCGCAGCAGGTATTTCTGGCTGCCATCGGCTTCGGGAGGGAAATAGAAGGTGTCGTGCATCGCTCGCGCCGGGTGCGTCTCGGGGATGTTGAGCGCAGTGAAATTGTGCCAGTCGTCCTCGATCTCCGGCCCGGTGGCGACCGCGAAGCCGAGATCGGCGAAGATCTCCGCCAGCTCGTCCATCACCTGGCTGACCGGGTGCACCGAGCCCGCGGGCACGCCGTCGACCGGTAGCGTCATGTCGAGCGTCTCGCTGGCCAGCCGCGCATCGAGCGCCGCCTTCTCCAGCCCCGCCTTGCGGGTGGCGAGCGCCTCGGTCACCGCCTCGCGCAGCGCGTGGATGCGCGGCCCTTCGACCTGGCGCGCCTCGGGGCTCATCCCGCCCAGCGTCTTGAGCAGGCCGGTGATCGCCCCCTGCTTGCCGAGCGCATGCACGCGAAGCGCTTCGAGCGCGTCGAGGCCGGCGGCGGCGTCGATGGAGCCGAGCAAATCGGCGCGGAGCTGGTCGAGATCAGTGCTCATGCACTGCCCCAAAGCAAAAGGCCGCGCCCGGCGCAATGGCCGAGCGTGCACCGCCCTGTTTCTGGCGCTACTTCCTGCGGCTGCTGGCCAGCCCGGCGAGGATGAAGATCAACGCAAAGCCATTGGTGGCAACGATAGCACCGAGGCCCAGCAGGATCGCGACCGCGATGGCCAGCCCGCCGCCAATATAGTTCAGCTTGTAGCGCCGCGCGAAGCGCACGAACTTCACCCAGAAGGCGTTGCGGGCACGGCCCCATCTGGCGATCAGCCGGTTGTTGCGCCGCGCGATCGCCTTGTCCCAGGCGGCGAGCGAGTCGGCCGGGAACTCGTGCGGCAGCGTCGAGAAATCGCGGCGGACCATATTGAGGAATTCCTCGGCAGCGGCGAGCTGCCCACTGCGCGGCTTGGCGCCTTCATAGATGCGGCGGAAAACCGCGGCGTTCGGGCTCCTGCCGTCGCGCAGATCGTTGAGATACTGGCAATCGATATAGCGATCGACGATCGCGCGAATCGCTGGGTGGTAATCCCATTGCTCGGCGCGCTGGCGCCAGCCGAAGCGCTGGAGCGCGGGAAGCAGCAGCCCGTTGCTACGCGGAATGCCCGAAAGGATCACCTGCGCCGCCCATTGCTCGATCTGCGCGGCGTGCTGGATCTCCGCCATCTCGGGGCCATTCAACAGCCGCTCTGCGCGCGTGCCGACTTCGGCGAAGATCGCCTCGCGCGGCTGGTCGCCATAGATCAGCGCCTGGATCGCCTCGATATCGTCGACCCAGGCCGGGCGCTCGGCCGCAATCGCCTCGTCCTCAGGCGCAGACTCCGCCTCGGGCGCAAGCTCGCACGGCCCGTCGGCGAGGACAGGCTGCTGCACCTGCGCCGCCGCCTGCGCGGCATGCATCTGCGCCGCGTGGAGCGCGTTCCGCAGCGCGATGAACGCCGCGGGGTCGCTATCGACATCGATCGTCTTCAGCGTGCGCGCATAGGCCCGGCGAATCGCGAGCGCGTCGGTCGTGCTGGCGATCCCCAGCAGCGCCCAGGGCGATCCGCTCACAGGAAGCGCTCGCCTTCGATCTGGTCGAGCGCCGCTTCGACCTGCGCGCGCATGTCGTCGATCGAATGCGGCTCCTGCCGCGCGAGCACCGCCTCGAACGTCAGGATCATCTCGGCGATATGCTGCCGCCGCTCGCCGATGAAATTCTCGTAACATCGCTCGGCGCGCGCCAGCGTCGCGGCGTTGGAGGCCTGATCGCGCGGATGGATCTTGAGCTCGGCAAGCGCGGCGCGGCGGGCAGCGACTTCCTCGGGCGAGTCGCCGCCGTCGCCGCTGCTGATCACCCATTGCCGCTGCAATCCGCTCAGCGGCACGCTGACATCGATTTCGAGCAGCCCGCTCGCGTCATAGCTGAAGCGCACATCGACCACGACTTCGCCCGCTGGGCGCGGCGGCACCGGCACCACGGCCTGGCCGAGATGGACGTTGTCGGCGACCGCGCGCGCCTCGCCCTGATAGATGTTGAACTCGACCTGCTTCTGGTTCTCGGCGAGCGTCTGGAAGCGGTGCACGCGGCTGGCGGGCACCACGGTGTTGCGCTCGATGATCGGCGCGAACACGCCGAACACCAGCCGCCCGGTCGGATCGCGCATCGCGGTGTCGACGCCCAAAGTGAAGGGGCAGACATCGGTGAGGCGGATCTCCTCCAGCGCCGCATCGCGCGCCTTGAGGCCGGCCTGCACCGCCGCGCCGAGCGCGACCGCGTGATCGGGGTGGAGGCTGTGATTGGGGAAGCGGCCGAACATCCGGGTGACCGCCCGGCGCACGACCGGCATCCGCGTCGCGCCGCCCACCAGCACCACTTCGCTTAGCCCGCCGACCGCGATGTTGCTGTCGCGCATCGAGCGCAGCACCGGATCGCGCAGCCGCTGGATCAGCGGATCGGCGGCGGCCTCGAATTCGGCGGCGGTGATGCGGTGGCTATACGCCTTGCCTTCCCACACGATCTCGAACAGCGCGTCTTCGGCTTCGCTCAGCGCGCGGCGGGTGCGCTCGGCAGCGGCGCGGAGCACTTCGTGGAACAGCGATTCCTTGCCGCGCGCGACCAGCGTTCCCTCGGGGTCGATCGCCGCACGGGCGAGCTTGGCGACCATGTCGTTGAAGTCCTCCCCGCCCAGCCGGTTGTCGCCGGCGGAGGCGCGCACCTCGACAACCCCGTCGAACACTTCGACGATCGATACGTCGAACGTGCCGCCGCCCAGGTCGAAGACCAGGAAGGGTTCGCGGTCGCCACGCTCATGGATGCCATAGGCGAGCGCCGCCGCCGTCGGCTCGTTGACCAGCCGCTCTACCTTGAGCCCAGCCAGCTCGCCCGCGCGGCGAGTCGCCTTGCGTTGCTGATCGTTGAAATAGGCGGGCACAGTGATCACCGCGCCGGTCACCGTTTCGCCGGTAAAGCGCTCGGCATCGGCCTTGAGGCTGGCGAGCACCAGCGCGGAGAGATCCTCGGCGCCATAGGCGCGCCGGCCGAGCGTGTAGCGCTTGCGCGTGCCCATGTGGCGCTTGAACGCGGTGGCGGTCAGATCCGGATGCGTCGACTGGCGGTCGCGCGCGGCCAGGCCGACGAGCAGCGATCCGTCCTTGCCGAGGCTGACCGCCGAAGGGGTCAGCAGGTCGCCAAGCGCGTTGGGGATGAGCTGCGGCGCACCGTCGCGAAAACAGGCGATGGCACTGTTGGTCGTGCCAAGATCGATACCGACAATCATGATTCCCCCTTGGAACGGGGGATAGGCCGATGCCGGGGCAAAAGAAAAGGGGCCGCGGATCGATGATCCACGGCCCCTTTCTATCCGGTTGCTTGCCTCAGGCGGCCTGGGGCAGGGCCGCCTTCGCCTGGGCGATGATGGCGGTAAAGGCTTCGCCTTCGTGCATCGCGATATCGGCCAGGACCTTCCGGTCCAGCTCGATGCCGGCGAGCTTCAGCCCGTGCATGAACTGCGAATAGGTCAGGCCCTCGGCGCGGACACCGGCGTTGATGCGCTGGATCCACAGACCGCGGAAGGTCCGCTTCTTAACCTTGCGGTCGCGATACGCATACTGGCCGGCCTTCTCGACGGCCTGACGGGCGATGCGGATCGTGTTCTTGCGACGACCGCGATAGCCCTTTGCCTGCTCAAGAATGTTCTTGTGCTTGGCCTTGGTGGTTACACCACGCTTAACTCGTGCCATTTTCTAGGCCCTCCTTACTTCAGGCCGTACGGCGCCCACGCGATAACGCGGGCGGTATCGGCGTCGGCGAGCACGGAGGTGCCGCGGTTCTGGCGGATGTACTTCGCGTTATGCGAAATCAGGCGGTGGCGCTTGCCGGCGACTCCGTGCTTCACCTTGCCAGTGGCGGTGAGCTTGAAGCGCTTCTTGACGCCGCTCTTCGTCTTGAGCTTGGGCATTTTCGTCTCCTTATGGTTCGACGATTGCGAATGCGCGCGGCAGCCCATACAGCCGGCGTATTCCTCGATCGCGGAAAGCGGGGCCCCTAGCCCAAAGCGTGGGGCGGTGCAACCGGAGTCTGCGCTCGCCGCGGAACTCATTCGGCCCGCGGGACTTTTCTATCCGATGGCCGATCGCGAAGCCCCCATTGTCGCCGCCGATTCGGCACCGCCGGCCGACGCCCCGGCCCGGCCGCTGCGCGCGCTCGGCACCCCGCTGGCCAGCGTCATCGCCGTCGTCGCGACGATCCTCGGCCTGCTGGTGCTGGCCTGGACGATCCTGTTCGTCACCAAGGGCCGCTTCCTGCGCCATACCTTCGAGCGCATCGTCGCCGGCCAGACGCACCGCGAAGTGAAGGTGGAGGGCGACTTCCAGCTCTATTTCAATCCGCTCAACGTCAAGTTCGTCGCCGAGAAGATCCACATCGCCAACCCCGAATGGGCCGGCAAGGGCAATTTCTTCGAGGCGCGCCGCATCGATTCGCGCATCTCGACCTGGTCGCTGATCACCGGCAAGCGGCGGGTCAACTGGCTCAGCCTCGAGAACGGCCAGGTCGACCTGCAATGGGACAAGGCCGGCAAGCGCAACACCTGGACGTTCAGCGAGGAAAAGGGCGAGCCGCTCGACCTGCCGGTCATCCGCCGCGCACTGCTCCAGGGCACGATGATCCGCTATGTCGATCCGCGCATGCAGATCGAGGCGGGCATCCGCATCCACACGGTCGAAGCGAAGGACACCCAGTTCGCCTCGACGATCCGCTTCGACGGCGGCGGCACCGCGCGCGGCACCCGCTTCACCCTGAACGGCGCGCTGCTCACGCCCAACGCCACCGTGACCGGCGGCAAGAACCAGCTCCGCCTCCATGCCGAGGGCGTGCGCACCCAGGTCGATGTCTCGGGCACGCTGCCCGGCGCCACCGAGATCGAGGGCGCCGACCTGCACA
The DNA here is from genome assembly GCF_040049295.1 of Sphingomonas sp. KR3-1. Classification (NCBI taxonomy): domain Bacteria; kingdom Pseudomonadati; phylum Pseudomonadota; class Alphaproteobacteria; order Sphingomonadales; family Sphingomonadaceae; genus Sphingomonas; species Sphingomonas sp. KR3-1. Next base: position 2,043,204 of record NZ_JBDZDQ010000001.1, on the reverse strand, counting down.
TGGACATGCGCGGCCAGAACCTTGCCGACATCTTCCTGCTCGCCGGCATCGCCGTGCCCGATACCCGCACCTACCGGATCCGCTCGGCGCTGACCAAGGCGGGCGACGAATGGCGCTTCACCGGGCTGAAGGGCCGGTTCGGCGATTCGGACATCGCCGGCAAGATGGCGGTGAAGATGACGCGCCCGCGCCTGCTCGTCACCGCCCAGCTCGCCACCGACACGCTCGACATCGTCGATGCCGGCCCGTTCATCGGCTACAATCCCAACACCCTGGCGGCCAAGGGCGCGGCCGGCGCGGTGACCCAGGTCGCCGGCACCCCGCGCCTCCTGCCCGACGCCAAGCTGCGCGTCGATGCGCTGCGCAATTTCGACGCCAAGGTCCACTGGACGGTGCGCAACGTCCGCGCGCCCAGCCTGCCCGTCTCGAACATCGAGCTCGGGCTCGATCTCGACAACATGCTGCTCAAGCTCAGCCCGCTCAACTTCAGCATGGCGCGCGGCACGGTAAGCTCGGACATCACGATCAACGCGCGCAAGCAGCCGGTCTTCACCGATTACGACATCCGCCTCTCGCCCACGCCGATGGGAACGCTGCTCGCCGGCTGGGGCGTCGAGCAGAGCGGCACCAGCGGCACGATCAAGGCGCGCGTGCAGATGACCGGCAGCGGCGACAGCGTGCGCGAATCGCTCGCCCATTCGAACGGCCGCATCGCGATCATCCTGCCGCGCGGCACCTTCTGGACGCGCAACGTCCAGCTCGCCGAGCTCGATCTCGGCACCTTCGTCCAGAAGATGTTCGAGAAGAAGCTGAAGGAGCCGGTGCAGATCAATTGCGGGCTGATCGGTTTCACCGTGCGCAACGGCGTGGCGGCGGCGGACCCGATCCTGATCGACACGCAGAAGAACGTGATGCTCGGCCGCGGCGGCTTCAGCTTCCGCAACGAATCGATCGACCTCGCCTTCCGCGCCGACGCCAAGAAGTTCAGCCTGTTCTCGGCGCAGTCGCCGGTAGGCGTGAACGGCTATTTCGCCAGGCCGGGCATCGACGTGATCTCGCCCGAGCTGGTCGCCCGCGCCGGCGTGGGCCTCGGCCTCGGCGTCTTCGCCAGCCCGTTCGCGGCGATCATCGCCTTTGTCGATGTCGGCGATGCCAAGGCGGCGGCCTGCGGCCCGGTCCTCGAAGGCGCCCGCGCCGCCGCCCAGCGCGACACCAAGGGCCGCCCGCGCGACGATGTCGGCAAGGGCACCACCGCCAAGTCGGAGAGCGGCAAGCGATCGAAGGACGAGCGCCACGACCAGCGCAAGGCGTTCCGCAAGAAGGATTGAGCCGTGGATCGGTGCAGGGAGATCGCTCGTGGCTGCGTTTACGGTCTCCTGGCAATGGCCGTAAGCGGATGCGGCGGCCCCCAGAACGGCACCAAGGACGCGGCGGCGGCGCTGGAGAACGTCAACGCCGGCGAGGCCGCGCAGGCGCGCGCCTATGTCGGCCGGTTCGTCACCGAAAATCCGGATCGCTGCTTCCAGGAAGTCGGGCTGGACCGGCCGGAGTTGGAGCCACGGAAGAGCGACGGAATCGGGCCCCGCGTTCCGCCGGTTCGGGTCGTCGTGGCGATCGACGGCTCGGGCTCGATGGCGGGCCGGATCGGCGGACAGACCAAGCTCGCGCTCGCCCGCGAGGCCGCCACGCGCTTCGTCGATGGGCTGCCGTCGTCCGTGGAGGCGTCGCTGCTCGTCTTCGGGCAGCAGGGCGACAACAGCGCGGCGGGCAAGGCCAGGTCCTGCGCGGGCGTCGATCTTCTGGCTCCCATGTCGAACGATCGCACGCAGCTTGGTGCCGCGGTCTCGCGGATTCGGGCGGTGGGCTGGACGCCGCTCGCCGCTGGCCTGGCAAGAGCGGAGGCGCTGCTCGCCCGCTCGTCCACCGCAGGAGAACAGGTCATCTATGTCGTCTCCGACGGCGAGGAGACGTGCGGAGGCGATCCGGTGGCGACCGCGCGAAGGATCAACAGCGGCAAGACCCGGGCAGTCGTCAACATCATCGGCTTCGGCTTGCCATCGAGCGAAGCGGCAGCGCTGAAGGCAGTCTCCGATGCCGGCGGCGGCAGCTTCGTCAACGTCAACAGCCGCGCCGACTATGACGAGACGCTCGCGCGGCTGCGCGAGGCCAATCGTCAATCCGGCAATGTCCTGCGCCGGAGCAACGCCGTCTCCGGCAATATCCTGCGTACCTCGAACGCGACCAGCGGCGCCGTGCTCTGCGTCAACAACATAATAAGCGGCGAGACCCTCCGGATGAGCAACGACCTGTCGGCTCGGGCCCTGCAGGGCACGGCATTGCCATTCCGCCATACTGCCGAGGCGCTGCTCAAAGCGCGTCACAATGCCTTGCAGGTTCGGCTGAAGCGCTATCGGGAGCGCTTGCAGGGCAACGAATCGCATGCGCGCGAAACGATCGACGCTGCGGCCGAGGCCGTCCGCTAGATCACGCAGCACCCACGCAGCCCTGCGGGAAGCAGCAGGGAACGGATCGCGGGCGCTGGCAGCGAGCCTGAACCCGGCGCCTGCCAATGCACGCCAAGGCTTGCAATGTAGGATTTCGCCTGCTTGGCTGCCACGGCCGGATCGGCATCCGGCCGCTCTTTAAACTGTTGGAAATATAGGAAAAGCCGCGCGCAAGAAACTTGCGTTATCGCGGGAAAACCGGGAAAATAGGCGCCGGAAAAATCGCCATTGGTGCGGCCTTCGTGACCTTTCGAGTCGCGCGCTCAATGTCCGTGTTGGTGATCCCCGCGGCAGGCCAGCGCCTCGAGGATGTCGTCGATCCGCGCCGGGTCGCCCGCCGCCACGACTTCGCCGTTGCTGCCGGCGTGGAGCGGATCGCCCTGCCAGTCGCACATCCGCCCGCCCGCGCCCTCGACGATCGGCACCAGCGCCGCGAAGTCGTGGAGCTTGAGCCCGGCCTCGACCACCACGTCCATCCAGCCGCTGGCGACGCAGCCATAATTATAGCAGTCGCCGCCGAGCACCACGCTCATCACCGCGGCGTCGAGATGCTCGAAGGCATGGAGCTGGTCGTCGCCGAACAGGGCGGGCGAGGTCGTGGCGAGGATCGCGTCCTTGAGGTCGCGGCAGCGGCGCGTCTCGGCCGGCTTGCCGTTGAACAGCGTCGGGCGGCCCATCACGCCGAGCCAGCGCTCCTTGGTCACCGGCTGGTCGATGATGCCGAGCAGCGGCCATCCTTCCTCGATCAGCGCGATCAGCGTGCCGAAGATCGGGCGGCCGGCGATGAAGGCGCGCGTGCCGTCGATCGGATCGAGCACCCAGACGCGACCGCTCGTCCCCTCGCGCACCCCGAACTCCTCGCCCTGGATGCCGTCCATCGGCCGCTCGGCGATGATCAGCTTGCGCATCGCCTCCTCGGCGGCGCGGTCGGCAAGGGTGACCGGGGACTGGTCGTCCTTGGCTTCGACGCCGTGCTCGGCGCGGAAATAGGGGAGGATCGCCGCGCCCGCCGCATCGGCAAGGCGTTCGGCAAGGGCGATATCGGCGGCGGTCACTGGCATGGGGATGCCCTAGCGCTCCGATTTTGACTCGCCAAGGTCACAAACCCCTGCCACTCAACCCGCCGATGCCCATGCGCCGCCTGCTGATCCCTGCCGCGCTGCTTTGCGCCACGCCCGCCGCGGCTCAGAGCCTGCGCGCCGTGCCCGCCCAGCCCGCCTCCGAGACCGAGGCGCTGCGCGGCGTGGAGGTGTTCCTGATCAACGAGGGCGATGTGGCGGTGACCGACGCCGGTCCGCGCCAGATCGAGATCACCGCGATCGACGGCACCCGGCTGGTGCTCGAGCGCGCGCCGGGGCCGCTGGCAACCGTGGCGCCGCACGGCTTCGCCAAGGCACGTTACGTGCCGGTCAGCGTTGCCGGCCGCGCGGTGCCGCCCGCCGAGCAGCATGCGGCCGCCGAGATTCCCGAGGGCGAGACGGTGGTGCAGAGTTCGACCGGCAGCTCCTCGGCGTTCGTCGACCGCTTCGAGCCGCACGAGCCGGTCTATGGCGCGTTCGGGCTCAAGGATTCGGGCGGCAAGCTGCAGGTGAGCTTCGCCTTCCGCCCCTTTGCCGAGAATGCCCCGCTCAAGCTCGGCAATCTGCGCTTCGCCTACACCCAGACGATGTTCTGGGCGCTGAACCAGCCGTCGGGGCCGTTCCGCTCGACCAACTACAGCCCCGAGATCTACGCCGACATCCCGTTCAACGACACGACCAAGGTTGCGATCGGCTATCGGCATGATTCGAACGGGCGGGGCGAGCTCGATTCGGTCGATCTCAACCGCGTGTTCCTGCGCGCCGAGAAAAGCTTCGACCTGGGCGGCGACTGGCATCTCGATATCGCGCCCCAGGCCTGGTTCTATGTCGGCCAGATCCGCAGCGCGCCCGATGTGAAGGACTATTTCGGCTATACCTCGCTCACCGCGGCGATCGGCCAGCAGGACGGGCTGAAGCTCTCGCTCACCGGGCGGGGCAATGTCGAGACGCGCAAGGGCGCGGCCGAGCTGTTCGTTTCCTATCCGCTCGCCCGGGTTGCCAAGGGCGTCGGTTTCTATCTCTTCGGCCAGGTCTTTACCGGCTATGGTGAAGCCCTGGACGACTATCGCAAGAACGACACCCACGCCCGGATCGGCATCGCATTCACGCGCTAGCCGGCGGGACTGAAGGAAGAAGGAGGATCGCCATGCGCAAATTGCTGATCGCCGCTGCTGCCCTGACGCTTGCCGTGCCGGCCACGGCATCGCTCAACACCGGGGTGCGCGCGCCCGACTTCACCGCGCCCGGCGCGATGGCCGGCAAGCCCTTCACGGTGAACCTCAAGACCGCGCTCAAGAAGGGCCCGGTCGTCCTCTATTTCTTCCCCGCCGCCTTCACCGATGGCTGCAATGCCGAGGCGCATGCGTTCGCCGAGGCGCTGCCCGATTTCCAGAAGGCCGGCGCCAGCGTGATCGGCATGACCGCGGGCAATATCGACAAGCTCGAAGCCTTCTCGGCCGAGAAGTGCGCGGGCAAGTTCGCCGTCGCCGCGGCAAGCCCGGACATCATCAAGAAGTATGATGTCGCGCTCACCAAGCCCGACGGCACGGTGACCAAGATCACCAGCCGCACCTCCTATGTGATCGCGCCGAACGGCAAGGTGCTGTTCGTCCATTCGAACATGAGCCCGGCCGACCATATTCGCCTGTCGCTCGAAGCCGTGCAGAAGTATCGGGCGGCCCACACCCGTTGAAATACGGGTGCAATAATGGTGACCGCGCCGATTTTGCTCATCCTATGTTAGCAGTTCGACGGTAATTTGCCGCCGCACGGCAGCCTATTGCCGTGGGACGAACTTCTGGTGAGGCATTGAGGCACATGGTCGCGGCCAAGGCCGTCCGGGCGACAAGCGGCAGCGATGCCGCCCGCAACCTGTACGACCGCATCGGTGAATTCCTGGTCGATCAGCGGCTGGATCCCGATCCGGCCAACTATGCCTTTGCCTATCAGCTGCTCGCCAATCCCGACGGGCCGCTCGCCCGCGCCGTCCACACGCTCACCGATGGCGGCATCCGGCTGACCCGGCGCGACATCGAGACGCTGGGCTGCGACGCCCCCGTCGCCGGCACGCCCAGCGCGACGATCGAGAAGGCCCAGGGCCTGGTCGCCGCGACGCAGATGCAGGTCGAGGGCTTTCAGGACATGGTCAGCGCGATGCGCGCCGAGACCAAGGATTTCGGCCGCGACCTGGCGGCGAGCGCGCAGGCGATGCAGAGCTCGGGCGGCGACGGCATCGAGATCGGCCGGATCACCGCGACGATGATCGAGCGCGTCCGCAGCGCCGAGGAACGGCTCGAAAGCGCCAATCGCGAAGCCAATGAGCTGCGCACCAAGCTCGAGGAAGCGCGCGACAATGCCCGCAAGGACCCGCTGACCGGGCTGCCCAACCGCCGCGCCTTTGAGGAGGCCTATGCGGCCAAGGCCGCCGCCGGCGCAAAGATCTGCATGGCGGTGTGCGACGTCGATCACTTCAAGTCGGTCAACGACCGGTTCGGCCATGTCGTCGGCGACCGCGTGCTCAAGGCGCTCGGCGAAGCGCTGTCGGACACCTGCAAGGGCCATCTCGTCGCCCGCTATGGCGGCGAGGAATTCGTCGTGCTGTTCACCGGCCTCGCCCCGAAGGCGGCGCGCGACGTGCTCGACCGCGCCCGCGTCGCCGTCTCCGCCAAGCGCTATCGCCTGCGCGAGACCGACGCGCCGCTCGGCGAGATCACCTTCTCCGCCGGCCTGAGCGCCGCGGAGCCCGGCGAGGTGTTCGGCACCGTATTCCACCGCGCCGACCAGCTCTGCTATGCCGCCAAGAATGGCGGGCGGAACTGCATCCGCGTCGACTGACCGGAATCGGACAGTCACTGTCCGCCTTTGATTGGTGAAATCCACCATAGCTTGGTGTGAAATTTCCCAACCGCGTGTAACTTTCTAACGCGCCTCTAGTAAAATCAAGCACTTAGAAAACTGGCACGCTCCCTGCAAATCATCTGGCATCGGCAGGCCGGATGGTCCGGCAAGCCGAACACACAGGGAGTAAGTTAAAATGGCCGTACGTATCAGCTCGCTTCAGCACAGTGTTGCCGTCATCGGCGCAGTCGTTCTCAGCTATGGCATCCTGCTCTTCTCGGCGTCGGCGCTTCCGGTCGCATGATCGGCGGCGGACCGGACGGAAGGGAGAGGATAAGCATGACCCGTAGCCTGATGATCGGTGTGGCATCGTTCACGCTCACCGCAATGACGATCGCCACGGTCGGCCTGCAGGGTTTCAGCCACATCGGCTGAACCCCTGCGAGCCGGCGGCGGCGGCCGCGACAAGGCGGAACCTCGGCCCGCCACACCGGTTTCCCAAGGCATTCCACGAGGATGCCCCGATGAGCGAAACCGCCGAGATGATCCACGAAGACGCGCTGCCCGGACAGGAGAGCGCGCTCGAGCCCAAGCCCGAATGGGAGCCGCGCTATCCCGGCTCCGGACGCCTCCAGGGCAAGGTCGCGCTGATCACCGGCGCCGACAGCGGTATCGGCCGCGCCGTCGCCGCGCTCTATGCGCGCGAGGGCGCCGATGTGGCGATCCTCTATCTGTGCGAGCATGACGACGCGGAGAAGACCGCGGAGATCGTCCGCGCCGAGGGCCGCGCGGCGCTGACCATCGCCGGCGATATCGGGGAGAAGGGCTTCTGCGACCAGGCAGTCGCCCAGGTTATCGAGAGGTTCGGCCGGATCGACGTGCTGGTGAACAATGCCGGCGAGCAGCATCCCGACAAGGACATCACCGACATCACCGAGGAACAGCTGCGGCGCACCTTCCAGACCAACATCTTCGGGATGTTCTTCCTGACCCAGGCCGCGCGCCCGCACCTTAAAAAGGGCGCGGCGATCGTCAACTGCACCTCGATCACCATGTACCAGGGCTCGAAGGAACTGCTCGACTATTCGAGCACCAAGGGCGCGATCACGGCGTTCACCCGCAGCCTGTCCGAGAATCTGGTCGGCGAGGGTATCCGCGTCAACGCGGTGGCACCGGGACCGATCTGGACGCCGCTCAACCCCTCGGGCGGCGCGTCGCGGGAGAAGCTCGAACATTTCGGCGAGGACACGCCGATGGGCCGGCCGGGCCAGCCCAATGAGGTGGCGCCGGCCTTCCTGTTCCTGGCCTGCGAGGATGCCAGCTACATGTCGGGCCAGGTGCTGCATCCCAATGGCGGGACGATCGTGAACGGCTGAGCCGGGCCCGGAAAGTCACGAAAGCCAGGACATTCACGCGCGTGCGCGCGCGAGGCAATTCGCTTTGGACGTCGGGCCTGGTTCCGCGAGACCAGCCGCACGCATTATCAACCCTGCAAAGAGCGGCCGGGCATTTGACCCGGCCGCACCACAGCAACACGCAAAATCCTACAGTGCAAGCTCAGGCCACCGCACCCGCGCCGACCGGCCCGAGCGGCGCTTCCTCGCCGCGCGAATAGGTGCCAGTGAGCAGCCCTGCTGCCAGCACCCGCCCTTCCATGACGCGCAGCACTTCGCCGCGGCCGGGATTCTCGCCCGGTTCGGGGCCGGCGCCCAGCGCGAAGAGCTGGAAGGCATAATTGTGCTCGCCATGCCCGTTGGGCGGATCGGGCGGCAGCCAGCCCTCGGCGAAGCGGCTGTTGCGGCCGACATCCTCGCCGAGCGCCTCGCCCTCGTCTGGACGGATATCGCCCTCCTTGAGATCGCCGGAGAGCGGCAGACCCCAGACGATCGCGTGGACCATGGGCTGGGGCGTCGGCGCATCGGGATCCTCGACGATCAACACCAGCCGCTCGGTGCCCTCGGGCACCCCGGTCCAGAACAAGGGCGGCGAAACGCCCTCGCCGTCCGCAGTGAAGCGATCGGGCAGGCGCGCGCCATTGGCGAAGGCCGGGCTGGCGAGATGGATCACGCCGTCGCCAGCCAGTTCGGGCCGGACGATCACCAGCTTGTCCGCGCCGGCACGCAGCGGGCTCAGCGCCTTGCCGAGCCAATGGGGAAGATGTTCGAGCATCGCTTTCTCCTCGGCTGATGAACCGATGAGAAGGCGTGAGGCTCCCGCGTTTCCAGTTCGTCATCCCGGCCTTGAGCCGAATCCGCCTTCTTCTCGCTGGTCGAGGTAGCGGGACCCCGGCTCAAGGCCGGGGTGACGGGAAGGACACCCTAAAGGTCGAGCTTCTCATAGTCGGCGGGCGGCGGGATGCCTTCCATGCGCTCGCTCAAAAGAGGGCGGAAGCTGGGCCTGCTCTTCATGCGGATATACCAGCCCTTGGCCTGCTCATGGCTCTTCCAGTCGATGCCGCCGAGATAGTCGGCGATCGAGATCTGCGCCGCGGCGGCAAGATCGGCGAGGCTCATCGTCGGGCCGGCCAGCCAGGTGCGGTGATCGAGCAGATAATCGATATAATCGAGATGGTTGACCGCCGCCTTCATCGCGTTGCGCAGCGCCTGGCCGTCGGGCGACTGCTTGTAGACGACGCGCTTAAGCATGCGCTCGTGGAGCAAGGGCGCGGTGATCTCGGCATAGAAATTGGTGTCGAACCAGATCGCCAGGCGGCGGATCTCGGCGCGATCGGTGGCGGTGCCGTTGAGCATCGGCGCCTTGTTCACCGTCTCCTCGAAGAACTCGCAGATCACCGTGGAATCGATCAGCGTGACCCCGCGCTCGTCATCGACCATCACCGGCACTTGGCCGGTGGGGTTCAGATCGAGGAACTCGTCGCGCCGCAGCCAGGGCGATTCGCGCACCGGCTCATAGCCGACGCCCTTCTCGCCCAGCAGCAGCCGGACCTTGCGCGAGAAGGGACATAGCGGGAATTGATAGAGCTGCCACATCGGCCCGCTTTAGGACTCGGGATGCGCTCGCGTAAAGCGCTTGCAGGCGAGCCGTGCATTTGAGAGCCTCATCGCATGGGGGACGATGCTTTCGACACGGTCGCGATTGCCTATAGCCAGCCACAGGCGCTGGTGATCCTGTCATTGTTCGAGTGGAATGGCCTGCTCGCCTATGCCGGCAATCTGGAGCATGCGCGCGCCGCCTGCCCGTTGACGCTGGCGCTGGGCGGCATCCCGATCCGGGTGATGCGCGACGATGCGGCGGAAGCCCGCGCGCTGCTCACCGAAGCGGCCGAGCGCGAGGCGACCGGCATACACGAGGAGCTGGGCGAGCGCGTCGCCAAGCTGATGGTCTTCGGAATCTTCGGCCTTCTGCTCGGCATCGCCCCGGCGCCGCGGGTGAGCGCGACGATCATCGGCTGAGGCTTATTTGGCGTTGAGCATCCCACGCAGCGGCGCCAGCGCGGCGCGCAGGCGCGCGGCGGTCTGGTCGAGCGAGTCCTGCATCGCGATGCCGTCCTGGGTGAGCTTGCCGGCGGTGGCGACCGCGCGGCGGGCCTGATCGTGGAAGCGCTTCTCGAACTCGGGATCGTTGCGGCGCTGGATGTCGCGAAGCGTTTCCTGCTCGCCGATCGTCGGATCGACATAATGGGCGGCGGGGCCGACACGGGTATCGAGGAGGATGCCGGCGAGGTTGCTCAGCATCGCGGCGCCGGCTTCTTGGACCATCGGATTGTTGAGCGCTTTGGCGAGCGCCTCGGCCTTGTCGCGGGTGGTCGGCTGGGGCTGCGCCTGCTGGGCGAGGGCCGGGGTGGCGGCGGCGCAGAACAAGGCGGCGGTGATAGCGAGACGCATGGAACTCTCCCGAGTCGGGGTCAGGATCTGCGTGGCTTTATATCACAAGGACTTGCGGACAGGTGAGTCCGGTTGCGACGAGCCGTTCGCACGCTGCGGGCACGGGTTCGCCATCAAGGCCCAGTCCGTCCAGCCGCTATTGGTCTGCTGGCGCAGCAATCGGATCGGGCCGCCGCGCCGACACTGGTCGAGCAGGCCGATATCGCCTGCCAGCAGCTCCGTCCCGCCACCGGGCAGTGTGACGTCGATCTCGGCGAGCGGCTTGCGCACCAGGAGATACTTGCTTTGGGGCTGCCAGCCGCGCCGCATATCGCGAACAGTCCCGGTCACCACCGTCGATGGGCGCCCGGCGCGGGGCAACCGTTCCCATGCGAACCAGCCCAGCAGCGCGGTGATGGCGAGCCCCGCCACGGCCGCGCCCCAGTCACGCCGATACTCCCAGAGGAGGAGCGGGACGTAGCGGGCCGGGACCTTATTCAGCCGCCACCGCCTCGGGTGAGTCGTCGTTGAGCGGCATCGGCAGGCGGGTCAGCATTTCCCGAGGCACGACCTGCCAGAAATGGCCGAGCGCGCGGTTCCAGTCCTCGAGCAGGCCGGCGGCCCATTTGCTGTCGGTAGCAAGCACATGCGCCTCGACCAGGCCACGCAGCTTTTCCTCCCAATGCGCGGAGGACAGGCGCTGCCAGACGATGCTCTCGGGGTTGGCGCGGCCCTCGAAGCTGGCGTCCTCGTCATATACAAAGGCCATGCCGCCGGTCATGCCGGCGCCGAAGTTCATGCCGACCTGGCCGAGCAGCACCGCGGTGCCGCCGGTCATATACTCGCAGCCATTGGCGCCGCAGCCTTCGACCACCACTTCGGCGCCCGAGTTGCGCACCGCGAAGCGCTCCCCCGCCTGGCCCGCGGCGAACAGCCGGCCCGAGGTCGCGCCGTAGAGCACGGTGTTGCCGATGATCGTGTTCTTCCAGCTTTCGATCGGCGAGCTGACCAGCGGGCGCACCACGATGATGCCGCCCGACAGGCCCTTGCCGACATAGTCGTTGCTGTCGCCGAACACCTCGAGCGTGACGCCCTTGCACAGGAAGGCGCCGAGCGACTGGCCGGCCGAGCCGCGCAGACGGACATGGACATGGCCATCGGCCAGCGTCGACATGCCGTAGAGGCGGGTGATCTCGGACGAGAGCCGGGTGCCGACCGCGCGGTGGGTGTTGCGGACATTGTAGGTCAGCTGCATCTTCTCGCGGCGCGCGAAGACCGGGGCGGCATCCTTGATCATCTGCGCATCGAGGCTGTCGGGCACTTCGTTGCGGAAGGTCGACAGGCTGAAGCGGCGCTCGGCATCGTCGGCATCGACCTTGGCGAGGATCGGGTTCAAGTCGAGATCGTCGAGATGCTCGGCGCCGCGGCTGACCTGGCGGAGCAGCTCGGTGCGGCCGATGATCTCGTCGAGGCTGGAGAAGCCGAGCCGCGCGAGGATCTCGCGGACTTCCTCGGCGATGAAGGTCATCAGGTTGATGACCTTTTCGGGCGTACCGACGAACTTCTGGCGCAGCTTCTCGTCCTGGGTGCAGACGCCTACCGGGCAGGTGTTCGAATGGCACTGGCGGACCATGATGCAGCCCATCGCGACCAGGCTGAGCGTGCCGATGCCGAACTCCTCGGCACCGAGGATCGCGGCGATGACGATGTCGCGCCCGGTCTTGAGGCCGCCATCGGTGCGCAGCTTGACCCGGCCGCGCAGGCCGTTGAGCGTCAGCGTCTGGTTGACTTCGGTCAGGCCCATTTCCCAGGGCGTGCCGGCGTACTTGACCGAGGTTTGCGGCGAAGCGCCGGTGCCGCCGACATGGCCGGCGATCAGGATCACGTCGGCATGCGCCTTGGCGACGCCAGCGGCAACCGTGCCGATGCCGGCCGAGCTGACCAGCTTGACGCAGACGCGCGCGCGCGGGTTGATCATCTTCAAGTCGTAGATGAGCTGCGCCAGATCCTCGATCGAATAGATGTCGTGGTGCGGCGGCGGGCTGATCAGCGTGACGCCGGGCGTCGCGTGGCGCAGCTTGGCGATGAACTCGGTGACCTTGAAGCCGGGCAGCTGGCCGCCCTCGCCGGGCTTGGCGCCCTGCGCGACCTTGATCTCGATCTCGTCGCAGGCGTTGAGATATTCGGCGGTGACGCCGAAGCGGCCCGAGGCGATCTGCTTGATCGTCGAGTTGGCGTTGTCGCCATTCTCATAGGGCGTGTAGCGCAGCTTGTCCTCGCCGCCCTCGCCCGACACCGCCTTGGCGCCGATGCGGTTCATCGCGATCGCCAGCGTCTCGTGCGCCTCGGGCGACAGCGCGCCGAGCGACATGCCGGGGGTGACGAAGCGCTTGCGGATCTCGGTGATCGCCTCGACCTGGTCGATCTGGATGCCCTCGATCGGGAAGTTGAACTCGAGCAGGTCGCGCAGATAGACCGGCGGCATGTCGCGCACGCCGCGCGAGAAGGCCATGTAGGACGAGTAGCTGTCGGTCGACACCGCGGTCTGCAGCAGGTGCATCAGCTGCGCCGAATAGGCATGCGTCTCGCCGCCGTGGCGCTGGCGATAGAAGCCGCCGATCGGCAGCGTCGCGACGCCGCGATCATAGGCCTTGGCATGCCGCATCATCGCCGAGAGGTGGAGCGAGGCATAGCCTTCGCCCGAGATCTTGGCGGGCATGCCGGGGAACAGGTCGTTGACCAGCGCGCGGCTGAGGCCGACCGCCTCGAAATTATAGCCGCCGCGATAGGAGGAGATCACCGCGATCCCCATCTTCGACATGATCTTGAGCAGGCCCTCGTCGATCGCCTTGCGGTGGCGCTTGAGGCACTCCTCGAGGCTGATCTCGCCGAACAGGCCGCGGCCGAGACGATCGGCGATCGATGCCTCGGTGAGATAGGCGTTCACCGTGGTCGCGCCGACGCCGATCAGCACCGCGTAATAATGCGTGTCGAGACATTCGGCGCTGCGGACGTTGACCGACGCGTAGGAGCGGAGACCCCGGCGGACGAGATGCGTGTGCACGGCCGCGGCGGCGAGGACCCCGGCGATGGCGGCGCGCTCGGCCGAGACATGCTCGTCGGTGAGGAACAGCTCGGTGCAGCCGGCGCGGACCGCCTGCTCGGCCTCGTAGCGGATGCGCTTGATCGCCTCGCGCAGGTCGTCGGGATTGTCGCTGACCGGGAAGGTGCAGTCGATCTCGGCGCACTGGCCGCCGAAATAGGCGCGCAGCCGCTCCCAATCGTCATTGGTCAGCACCGGGCTGTCGAGCACCAGCACCTTCGAGCCGCCGCCATCGGCATCGAGGATGTTGGCGAGGTTCCCGAAGCGCGTCTTGAGCGTCATCACTTGGCGCTCACGCAGCGAGTCGATCGGCGGGTTGGTGACCTGGCTGAAGTTCTGGCGGAAAAATTGGCTGATCAGGCGCGGCTTGTCCGAGATCACCGCGAGCGGCGTATCGTCGCCCATCGAGCCGATCGCTTCCTTGGCGGTCTCGACCATCGGCGCGAGGATCAGCTCCATGTCCTCGAGCGTCTGCCCCGCGGCGACCTGGCGGCGAGTGAGGTCGGCGCGATCGAAATGCAGCGGCGCGGCTTCGGGCGCGGCGAGATCGGCGATCGTCACGAACTCGCCGATCATCCCGGCATAGTCATGCTCGCCGGCGATCCGGTCCTTGATCTCGAAATCGCCGAGCAGCACGCCCTCGTCGAGGTCGACCGCGATCATCTGGCCCGGGCCCATCCGGCCCTTGGCGAGCACGGTCGATTCGGGGATCTGGACCATGCCGGTCTCGGAACCGACGATGAGCAGGCCGTCGCTGGTCCGGGTGTAGCGCAGCGGGCGCAGCGCGTTGCGGTCGACGCCGGCGACGGCCCAGCGGCCATCGGTCATCGCCAGCGCGGCGGGGCCGTCCCACGGCTCCATCACCGAGGCGAGATATTTGTACATCTCGAGATGTTTGGCCGGGGTGTGCTCGTCCCACGCCTCGGGCACCAGCATCAGCTTGGCGGTGGGGGCATCGCGGCCCGAGCGGCAGATCGCCTCGAACACCGCGTCCAGCGCGGCGGTGTCCGATGCGCCGGCGGGGATCACCGGCTTGATGTCCTCGCTGCGCTCGCCGAACGCGATGCTCGCCATCTTGATCTCGTGGCTGCGCATCCAGTTCTTGTTGCCGCGGATCGTGTTGATCTCGCCATTGTGCGCGAGGCAGCGGAACGGCTGCGCCAGCCACCATTGCGGGAAGGTGTTGGTCGAATAGCGCTGGTGGAAGATCGCCACGCGGCTGGTGAAGCGCTCGTCCTTGAGGTCGGGATAGAAGTCGGACAGCGATTCCGCGAGGAACAGGCCCTTGTAGATGATCGAGCGTGTCGACAGCGAGCAGATGTAGAAGCCGTTGATCTGCGCGGCGATCACTGCCTTCTCGATCCGGCGGCGGACGAGATAGAGCTCCTTCTCGAACTCGGCGGCGTCCATCGTGCCGGGCAGCGGACCGGCGATCATGATCTGCTCGATCTCGGGGCGCGTCGCCTGCGCCTTCATGCCGATCACCGAGACGTCGACCGGCACCTGGCGCCAGCCATAGATGGTGTAGCCAGCCTCGATGATCTCGGACTCGACGATCGTGCGGCAGGCCTCTTGCGCGCCCAGATCGGTGCGCGGCAGGAAGATCATGCCGACGGCGAGCCGGTTCGGCAGCACCCGGTGGCCGCCCGCGGCGATCGCGTCATCGAAGAAGCGCACGGGCAGGTCGACATGAAGGCCCGCGCCGTCGCCGGTCTTGCCATCGGCGTCGACCGCGCCGCGGTGCCACACGGCCTTGAGCGCATCGATCGCCGACTGGACGACGCGGCGCGAAGGCTGGCCGTCGGTCGCGGCGACCATGCCGACGCCGCAGGCATCGCCCTCGAACTCGGGACGGTACATGCCCTCGCGGGCAAGGCGTTCGCGTTCGGTCTGGTTCACTTCGACGACTCCTTGCCGGCCTGCTCGATCATGCCGGTCATCAATTTCATCAGCTTCGCGTCCGTCTCCGGGCTGGGCTCGTTCGCCCATGCCGTCGCGATCGTGACGGCTTCGGGCATCAGCGCGTTGTAATGGCGGCCGGCCGGCGTCGCGCCGAAGCGGACCAGTGCCGCACGGTCCGCCGGGGAGAGGTTCGCCACCACGTCCTTCGCGCCGCGCGTCACCGTCGACATCACGCTGTCCTTGCTGATCGTCCCCTCGGGCGATGCCATCGCCTCCTTGATCAGCCCCGTGGTATCGAGCGCGCCGTTGGTCGCCGCCGCCATCATGCGTTCCTTGATGCCGCCGCTGTAGAAGGCGATCACTTCGCGAAGCTCGGCGGGCGTCATCCGCGCCGCATAGAGCGCCGCCAGCCGGTCCCAGAGCTTGGGCAGGCTGCGCATCGACTCTTCGCGCAGCATCGGCTCGGCGGCATCGAGCAGCCGCTTGGTGATGCCGGGATATTGCTTTTCCAGCGCCTGCATGTCCGGATCGGACGCGAAGATCGGCGGCAATGCCTCGCGGATCATGCGGGTGACCTGCGCCGCCGTCATCGCCTCGCTGTTGGTGACCTGGGCGAGCTGGCGCGCGAGCGCGAGATTCTCCGCCGGGATCACGGCAATCGGCGCCGGTGCCGGTGCCGATTGGGCGAGCACCGGCATCGGCAACAGGCATAGCGAGACGGCGAGCGCGGTGCGCATCAGTTGGCCTTCTGCTTGCCGGCGAGATAGTCGGCAGTCAGCTTGGTGGCGAGCGCTTCCATCCGGGGCTTGTTGGCGACGACGAGCTTCTCCGCCCAGGCCTGGCTCGCTGCCTGGATCTTGGGGTTGACCGTGTTCATCTTCTGCGCGGCGGTGCTGCCACCGAATGCCATCAGCGCGGGATAGTCTTCCGCGGTCATCTTGCTCATCACCGCCTGGATCGCCGCCTGCTGCATCTCCGCCTGCGACTGGCCCGGCGCCTCGCCCATCGATTCATAGACCGAGGCGCGCACCTTGGCGCCGGTCGGGCTGGAGAAGAAGGTGAGCGTGTCGGTCACTTCGGCCGGAGTCAGCTCGGCCTGGAGGATGCCGCTGAGCTGGGCACGCAGCGAGGGCAGCGCACCGACCAGGATCGTGGTGAATTCGGTGCGCAGCCGCGCGCCGACCTGCTCGCGCAGGCCCGGATTGGCATCGAACACCGCCTTCATCTTGGCGTCGGCGGCGATTTCCTGATCCATGCCGGTATCGAAGGCGCGGCCGGCAAGGCGCGTGATCGAATCCTCCGGCGCCATCAGCGCGACGAGCTTCTGGACATCGCCATCGGCCACCGGCGCGGCGATCGGCGCCCCGGCAAAGGCCTGGGCGGGAGAAAGCGCGGCGACACCAAGGGCAAGGGCAGCAAGGAACGGCTTCATCGACATCAACCTTATCAAGCAGCCCGAGCCGTATCGGCGCGGGCGCGCATCCAGGCATGCATATGCGCCGCAACATCGCGGCCGTCGCGAATCGCCCAGACGACGAGACTCGCGCCGCGGACAATATCGCCGGCTGCGAAAACGCCGTCGAGGCTGGTCATCATCGTGCGCCCGTCGGTGCGCAGCGTGCCCCAGCGGGTGACGCCCAGCGCCTCGGCACCGAACAGGCGAGGCAGGTCCTCTGGCTCGAAGCCAAGCGCCTTGATGACGAGATCGGCCTGGAGCTGGAAGGCGCCGCCCGGATCGAGTTCGGGCGCGCGGCGGCCCGAGGCATCGGGCGCGCCGAGGCGCATGCGCGTGGCGCGCACGCCGCTGACCTTGTCGGTGCCCCCATTGTCCTTGGAATCGAACGCTTCCGGCGCCGAGAGCCAGACGAACTCGACGCCCTCTTCCTCGGCATTGGCGGTCTCGCGCTGCGAGCCGGGCATGTTGGCGCGGTCGCGGCGATAGAGGCACTTCACCGAGGCGGCACCCTGGCGCACGGCGGTGCGCACGCAGTCCATCGCGGTGTCGCCGCCGCCGATCACCACGACATGCTTGCCGTTCGCATCGAGCGTGCCGTCGTCGAATGCCGGCACCGCGTCGCCAAAGCCCTTGCGGTTTGACGCGGTGAGATAGTCGAGCGCCTCGACGATCCCCTGCGCGCCGACGCCCGGCGCCTGGATGCCGCGCGCCTTGTAGACGCCGGTGGCGATCAGCAGCGTGGTGTGGCGCTTGCGCAGCTCGTCGAGGCTCGCATCGCGGCCGATCTCGAAGCCCATGTGGAAGACGATGCCGCCCTGTTCGAGCCGCTCGATGCGCCGCATGACGATCTGCTTCTCGAGCTTGAAACCCGGAATGCCGTAGGTGAGCAGTCCGCCGGCGCGGTCGTGCCGGTCATAGACGTGCACGTCATAGCCATATTCGCGGAGATATTCGGCAGCGGCGAGCCCCGCCGGGCCCGCGCCGACGATGCCGACCGACTGGCCGCGCGAAGGGCCGACCGCGACCGGCTCGACCCAGCCTTCTTCCCACGCCGTATCGGTGATGAACTTCTCGACCGAGCCGATGGTGACGGCGCCGTGGCCGGAGAATTCGATGACGCAATTGCCTTCGCACAGCCGGTCTTGCGGGCAGATGCGGCCGCAGATCTCGGGCATGGTCGAGGTGCTGTTCGACAGCTGATAGGCCTCGCGCAGCCGCCCTTCGGCCGTCAGGCGCAGCCAGTCGGGGATGTGGTTGTGCAGCGGGCAATGCACCGAGCAATAGGGCACGCCGCACTGCGAGCAGCGGCTCGCCTGTTCCTCGGCCGTAGGCACCGCATAGCGATCCGCGATCTCGCGGAAATCCTCCGCACGCAGTTCAGCCTCGCGCTTGCCCGGATAAGCCTGCGCCGTTCCAACGAATTTGAGCATCGTTTCCGCCATAGGGCGCGCCTAACGCCGCTGGCGAGTCGGTAAAAGGCAGCAATGCTGACCTTTATTGCATTTTCTGGCCTAGGCCGCAGCAATTTGAAAGATTATTGCGCCAATTTACGGCCGATCCGGACCTTACCGTAGGGAGAGCCAGGCAATTGCCCCGGCGCCGGCGATGATTCGATACCAGGCGAAGGGCGCAAAGCCGTGCTTGGAGACGATGCCGACGAACAGCTTGATCACCACGATGGCGACCAGGAAGGCGGTGACGAAGCCGATGCCGATCTCGCTCCAGCCGACTCGGCCGCTGGTGATCGAGTCGTGGTTCTTGGCGAGTTCGAGCACGGTCGCGCCGAGCATCGTCGGGATGGCGAGGAAGAAGCTGAACTCGGCCGCGGTGCGGCGCTCGACGCCCAGGCTGAGCGCGCCCATGATCGTCGCGCCCGAGCGGCTGACGCCCGGGATCATCGAGATGCACTGGATGAAGCCGATGCCGAGCGCGCGGACCAGCGGGATCTCGGCAATGCCGTGGATCGTCGCGCTCTTCACCAGCCGCTCGATCACCAGGATCGCGATGCCGCCGAGCAGCAGCGCCCAGGCGACCACCATCGGCTTGCCGAGCAGCGCCTCGATATGCTTGTGCAGCGCCAGGCCGATCACCGCGGCGGGGATGAAGGCGACGACCAGGTTGCGCAGGAAGCGCCACGAGACCGGGTTCCGCTTGAGGAGCCCCTCGGCCACCGCCCAGAAGGTGCGCCAATAGAGCACCACCACCGCGAGGATCGCGCCGAGCTGGATGACGACGTTGAACATCGCCCAGGTGGCGGCGTCATAGCCCATCAGCTCGGAAGCGAGGATCAGATGCCCGGTCGAGGAGACGGGCAGGAATTCGGTGATCCCCTCGACAATGCCGAGGAGGATCGCGACGAGGGTTTCGCTCATGCTGGGCTAGGCTCCGATGCGCCGGGGCGCGGACAGGTTCAGGCAGCGACCTTGCTGAAACGGCCGTGGCGGCGATAGCGGACCAGCCATGCCGGCGCGACGCCGGCGAGCGGAGTCGCGCGCACGCCGAGCGCGGCAAGGCCGGGAGCATCGCCCGCGACATTGTCGGCCTGGAGCATGCGCCACTGGTCGCGCGTGATCGGCGTGCCGGGCAGCGCCGCGATCAGCGCGCCGATCGGATCGGGCAGCTCGGCAAAGGCAGGCTTGTGACCGGTCGCGGCGGCAAGCCACTGGAACAGGCCGGCCATGGTCAGCGTGTCCGGCCCGGCGAGCGCATAGGCCTTGCCGGCATGCGCCTCGGGATCGGCGAGCGCGGCGACGACTGCCTTGGCGACATCGACGACATAGACCGGCTGGAAGCGGACCTCGGCGCGGACGACCGGGACGACCGGACCGGCGCCGACCAGGGCGGCAAAGCGGTTGGTGAACTGGTCCTCGCGCCCGAAGACAAAGGAGGGGCGCAGGATGGTGGCCGCCGGGAAGGCCTGGCGGACCGCTGCCTCGCCCGCCGCCTTGGAGCGGCCATAGGCGGAGGGCGATTCGGCGTCGGCGCCGAGCGCGGAGAAATGGACGAGCGCCTTGACGCCGGCCGCCTGGGCAGCCGCGGCGACATTGCGCGCGCCCTGGGTATTCACGGCGTCGAAATCGCCCTTGAGCACGCCGGCGAGGTTGACCACCGCATCGGCACCGGCGACCGCCGCCGCGATCGTCTCGGGCTGGGTGACGTCGGCGGCGACGAACTGGGTCTGGCCGAGGCCGCCCAGCGGCTTGAGGAACCAGGCGTCGCGCGGCCGGCGCTGGGCGACGCGCACCCGCGCGCCCGCGGCGAGCAGCTCCTGCGCGACATAGCGGCCGACGAAACCGCCGCCGCCGATCAGCACTACGAGTTTGTCCTTCATGCGCTTGGTCCTGACGCTAAAACTGGCTTGCCGATCCCATGCCGCGCGGCGGGCGGAGTGGCAAGCCTCCGCGCCGATCAGGCGGCCTGCGCCGTCTCCGCGCCGACCGCCTCGCGCAGGTCCGCCGCGAGCTGGGCGACGCGCTCGGGCTGGGCGTCCCAGGCGAACATGAAGCGGGCACCGCCGCCGATGAAGGTATAGAAGCGCCAGCCGCGCGCCGCGAGCCGGTCGAGCACCGCGGCGGGCGCCTCGAGGAAGACCGAGTTCGATTCGACCGGGAAGATCGGCCGCACGCCGGGCAGGTCCGCCACCTGCGCCGCGAACCCGCGCGCCAGGGCATTGCCATGCTCGGCATTGCGCAGCCAGGCGCCGCTCTCGAGCAGCCCGATCCAGGGCGCGGACAGGAAGCGCATCTTGGAGGCGAGCTGCCCGGCCTGCTTGCAGCGATAGTCGAAATCCTCGGCGAGCGCGCGATCGAAGAACAGGATCGCCTCGCCCACCGCCATGCCGTTCTTGGTGCCGCCGAAGCAGAGCACGTCGATGCCGGCGCCCCAGGTCATCTCGCCAGGCGTGCAGCCGAGCGTGGCACAGGCATGCGGGAAGCGCGCCCCGTCCATGTGGAGCTTGAGGCCGAGCTCGCGGCAGACCGCCGAGATCGCGCGGATCTCGTCGATCGTATAGACCTGCCCCGTCTCGGTAGGCTGGGTGATCGTGGCGACGCGCGGCTTGGGAAAATGAATGTCCGAGCGGCTGGTTGCCAGCGCGCGGATCGCGTCGGGAGTCAGTTTGCCATCGGCGGTCTGGGCGACGAGCAGCTTCGAGCCGTTGGAGAAGAATTCGGGCGCGCCGCACTCATCGGTCTCGACATGCGCCGAGGCCGCGCAGATCACGCTGTGATAGGATTGGCAGAGCGAGGCGAGCGCGAGCGAATTGGCGGCGGTGCCGTTGAAGACAAAGAATATCTCGGCATCGGCGTCGAACAGCGTGCGGAAGGCATCTGCGGCGCGCTGGGTCCATTCGTCATCGCCGTAGGCGACCGCCGAGCCGGCATTGGCCGCCAGCATCGCATCGAGCGCCTCCGGGCAGATGCCGGCATAATTGTCGCTTGCGAATTGCTGGGGCTGGGTCGTCATGATCGGGTCCTTGCTTGGTTCGGCACCAGGCATCGGATCGACGAAAATGCGGCATGGGGTCCCGTTGTTTGCCGGTCCGGCCACATCCCCTCTTGCGAGAGCGCCACCTTGCTCGGGAGCAGGTTGGCGTCGAACTTCGGTCCGACTCTTGATGCGGGACTGCATCTAGAAGCCGGACCGGGGCCGCGCAAGATTATTGTTGTGCAGTGCGTCAATCGAGCGTCATCAGGCTCGCATTGCCGCCGGCAGCGGTGGTGTTGATCGAGACCGAGACTTCGGCGAGCAGCATCGCGGCGGGATAGCCCGTGGCGCCCGCGGCGAGCACCGGGACGATCGGGCCTTCGCGCGCCGCCATCTCCTCGGCCAGCGCAGCGACCTGTGCGCTGGCTTCGACGAGCGCCGCGGCGAAGGGCTCGGCGGCATCGGGGACGAACAGCGCAGCGATGTGCGGCGGCAGGTCGGCGGGGAGCGCCATGCCCTCCACCGTCGCGCGATTGCCGGTCGCCAGCACCGCGGCGATCTGGGCGAACAGGCCCGCACGGGTTTCGGGGCGAAGCAGCACCCGGCCGCGCGGATGGAGCGCATAGAGGTTGCGCTCGCCTACCGGGCCAGGCAGCTCGCGCTCGAGGCCGAGCGGGGCGGCCTGGGCGCGCGCCGCGGCGGCCGCCTCGGCCTCGCCCTGGGCTTCGAGCCAGGCAATGAATTCGGCGAGCAGCGGCGACGGCGCCGCTGCCAGCACCGCGGGCGCCACCTCGGCGAGGCGGCCGAGATAGAGCGGCCCGCCCGCCTTCGGCCCGGTGCCCGAAAGCCCGTGCCCGCCGAAAGGCTGCACGCCGACGATCGCGCCGATCACGTTGCGGTTCACATAGAGATTGCCGGCGTTCACTCGCGCGGTCACTTCGGCAATCGTCGCGTCGAGCCGGGTGTGCAAGCCGAAGGTGAGGCCATAGCCGGTGGCGTTGATCGCATCGACCAGCGCCGACAGGTCCTCGCGGGCGTAGCGCAGCACATGGAGCACGGGGCCGAACACCT
Source organism: Sphingomonas sp. KR3-1 (assembly GCF_040049295.1). Lineage (NCBI taxonomy): Bacteria > Pseudomonadati > Pseudomonadota > Alphaproteobacteria > Sphingomonadales > Sphingomonadaceae > Sphingomonas > Sphingomonas sp. KR3-1. The sequence goes on along the minus strand of NZ_JBDZDQ010000001.1, from coordinate 2,021,002 downwards.
CGCGCTCGACATCGGCGATATGGCCGATCTCGATGATCGTCGGGGCGACGAAGGTGCCGTGCGCGGCGCTCGCCGGCAGCTCCTGCTGCTCGATTCGGTGGCCGCGGCCGCGCATCGTCGCGATGTAGCGCTCGATATTGCCCTGCGCCTCGGCGGTGATCACCGGGCCGGTATCGACCGCGAGCGCATCGGTGCGGCCGATCCGCAGCTCCTTGAGCGCGCCCTTGAGCATCGCCAGCGTGCGATCGGCGACTTCCTCCTGCAGGCAGAGGATGCGCAGCGCCGAGCAGCGCTGGCCGGCGCTGTCGAACGCCGAGGCGATGACGTCCGCCACCACCTGCTCGGCGAGCGCGGACGAATCGACGATCATCGCATTCTGGCCGCCGGTCTCGGCGACCAGCGGGATGGGCTTGCCCGAGGGCGAGAGGCACGACGCGAGCTGGCGCTGGATCAGCCGCGCGACATCGGTGGAGCCGGTGAACATCACCCCCGCCGTCTCCGCCGCGCCGACCAGTGCCGCGCCGATCCTGCCGTCGCCGGGGACGAGCTGGAGCGCATCCGCCGGCACGCCGGCCTCGTGGAGCAGCGCCACGGCCTGGGCGGCGATCAGCGGCGTCTCCTCGGCGGGCTTGGCGAGCACCGGATTGCCCGCGACGAGCGCGGCGGCGACCTGGCCGGTGAAGATCGCGAGCGGGAAATTCCACGGGCTGATGCAGACCACCGGTCCGAGCGGCGCCTGGACCGGGCCGAAGCTGACGCGCGCCTGACCAGCATAATAGCGCAGGAAGTCGATCGCCTCGCGCACTTCGGCGATGGCATTGGGCAGCGACTTGCCGGCCTCGCGCACGATCAGGCCGAGCAGCAGCGGCATGCGCGCCTGCATCGCGCTGGCAGCACGCTCGAGCATCGCAGCGCGCTCCTCGACCTGGGTGCGGTGCCAATCGGACGCAGCGGCGCGGGCGACGGCGGCGGCTGCCGCGTCCGGCGAGGCCTCGACCACCACGCCGACAATGTCGCGGTGATCGGCAGGATTGAGGACCTTGCGCTCCGTGCCCTGCCCGTCCGCAGGCGCGGCGCGCCGGTCGATCGTCGCACTGTTGCGCAGCGCTTCGCTCAGCGAGGCGAGCGCATTCTCGTCGCTGAGATCGAACCCGTCCGAATTGCGGCGATCGGGATAGAGACTGCCAGGCAGCGCGATCTGATCGTGAGGCGCGCCCGGATCGGGCATCGCGCGGACCTGTTCGGCGGGATCGGCGACCAGCTCGGCAATCGCGACCTCGGGATCGGCGATGCGGTTGACGAAGGACGAGTTGGCGCCGTTCTCGAGCAGGCGGCGCACCAGATAGGCGAGCAGCGTCTCGTGCGTGCCGACCGGCGCATAGATGCGGCACGGGCGGTTCAGCTTGTCCGCACCGACGACCTGCTCGTAGAGCGGCTCGCCCATGCCGTGCAGGCACTGAAACTCGTACTTGCCGACCGCGAAATCGGGCCCGGCGAGCTGGTAGATCGTCGCCAGCGTCTGCGCATTGTGCGTGGCGAATTGCGGGAACACCCGGTCGGTAGCCGCGAGCAGTTTCCGCGCGCAGGCGATGTACGAGACGTCGGTGTGGAGCTTGCGGGTATAGACCGGGAAGTCGGCCAGCCCGTCGACCTGGGCGCGCTTGATCTCGGCATCCCAATAGGCGCCCTTGACCAGCCGGACCATGATCCGGCGACCGGCGCGCTCGGCGAGATCGATGATCCAGTCGAGCACGAACGGGCAGCGCTTGCCATAGGCCTGGACGACGAAGCCGAGCCCGTCCCAGCCCACCAGGTCCGGATCGAGCGCCAGGCTCTCGAGCAGGTCGAGCGAGAGCTCGAGCCGGTCGGCTTCCTCGGCGTCGATGTTGAGCCCGATATCATAGCTGCGCGCAAGCGCCGCCAGCGTCTTCACCCGGGGCAGCAGCTCGCCCATCACCCGGTCCGCCTGCGAGCGGGCATAGCGCGGATGCAGCGCCGAGAGCTTGATCGAGATGCCCGGCCCTTCATAGATGCCGCGCCCGGCCGAGGCCTTGCCGATCGCGTGGATCGCGTTCTCGTAATCGCGGTAATAGCGCTCGGCATCGGCGCCGGTGGTCGCCGCCTCGCCGAGCATGTCATAGCTGTAGCGAAAGCCCTTGGCCTCCTCGTGCCGGGCGCGCTTGAGCGCCTCGGCGATCGTCTCGCCGGTGACGAACTGCTCGCCCATCATCCGCATCGCGATGTCGATCGCGCGGCGGATCACCGGCTCGCCGGCGCGGGCGACGAGGCGCATGAGGGCGGCGCCTAGGCCCTTGTCGTCGGCAGTGCTCACCAGCTTGCCCGTTACCACCAGCGCCCAGGTCGCGGCGTTGACGAAGAGCGGCTTGCCGCCGAGATGCGCGCGCCAGTCGCCATCGGCGATCTTGTCGCGGATCAGCGCGTCGCGGGTGGCGTCGTCGGGGATGCGCAACAGCGCCTCGGCAAGGCACATCAGCGCGACGCCCTCCTCGCTCGACAGCGCATATTCCTGGACCAGCGCTTCGACCGCACCGCTGCGGCGCCGGGCGCGCAGGCCGGTTACCAGCCGAGTCGCGGTCTCGCGGATCGCAGCGCGAGTGGTGTCGTCGAGCGTCGCGGCGTCGAGCAGCGGGGCCAGCGCCGCGCGCTCGTCACGGCGATAGGCGGCGGTGATAGCCTGGCGGAGCGGCGTCGCCGGGCGAACGGGCGGAGCGAACGCGGCGAACGGAGCGGACGGGTTCATACGCCAGGTATACACCCAGACCGGTAGTCGATCCGACTTATCGGGCGTCCGTCTCAGGCAATATGGCTATATTGATGGACATCTGCTAGGCAGGATGCATGAAAAAGGATGCCCCGGCAGTCGAACTGGATGAGTTCGATCGGAAGATCGTGGACGCTCTGGTCGCAAATGGCCGGATGACCGTGACCGAGCTGGCGAAACAGGTGGGCCTGTCCAAGACCCCGGCGCAGGTGCGGCTCAAGCGGTTGACCGATTCGGGCGTGATCCGCGGCTTCCGCGCGATCATCGATCCGGCGCGGATGGGGCTCGACCATATCGCCTTCACCGAAGTGAAGCTGGCCGACACGCGGGAAAAGGCGCTGCAGGAGTTCAACGCCGCCGTCCGGCGCATCGCCGAGGTCGAGGAATGCCACATGCTGGCGAGCAATTTCGACTATCTGCTCAAGGTGCGCACCGCCGATATCCGCCGCTACCGGATCGTGCTGGGCGAGAAGATCTCGAGCCTGCCGCATGTCGCCAGCACCTCCACCTATGTGGCGATGGAGACGGTGAAGGATTGAGTTTGCAAAGTCGCGCGGCGCGAGGTTGCAAATATTGGACCGTCACCCCCGGCCTTGCGCCGGGGTCCCGCTACCGTTTCCCGAAAAGAAGAAGCGGGATCCCGGCGCAAGGCCGGGATAACGGTGGTAAGATATCCCCTCAGCCCTGCTTGCGTCCGCCGCGCGGGCCGAAGTTCAGCCGGCGCGTGACGTTATAGTCGAGCACTGCCATCACGAAATAGGCCGCCGCCTGCTTCACCCGCGTCCAGACGCCGGTGCGCGCCTTGTAGAGCTCGGGCGTGATCCGCTCGGACCGCGCCACTTCGCCGTCGACAAAGGCGCGGACATAGGCGGCGAAGGCAGCGTCCTCGACGCGGAACATCAGCTCGAGGTTGAGGAACATCGAGCGGATGTCGAAATTGGCCGAGCCGATGTTCACGACGTCGTCGAGCAGGAACAGCTTCGCGTGGAGCTTGGTCGGCTGGTATTCGTAGATCTGCACCTTCTTGCGCAGCAGCCCGGCATAGGTGAAGCGCGCCGCCCAGATCGCGGCGCCGTGATCGAGCTTGGACGGCAGCACCAACCGAACCCGTCCGCGCTGTCCGGCGCGATCGAGCCGGCGCAGCATCGCCGGGTTGGGGGCGAAATAGGCGGCGATGATGTCGATGGACTGCGCGCGCTCCATGTCGCGCTTCACTTCGCGCGCCCAGGGCGACAATCGCCGCATCGGCCCGCCGAGCAGCCAGCGGGTGGCGCCTTCGGGCTCGCTCCAGGTGCGCAGCGTCCGCGCGAGCTTGCGCAGCGACGGCTTGGGGCGCTTCGCCCAATTGGACAGCGCATCGAAATAGCCGACCAGCCGGCCCGCCGCCGGGCCCTCGACGAGCAGGCCGAGGTCGCGCCAGGCTTCCTCGGCGATCGTGCCGAAATAGCTGTCCTCGATGTTGAACCCGCCGACGATCACCCGCTCTTCGTCGGCGAGCGCGAGCTTCTGGTGGTTCCTGAGCAGATAGCGCCGGCCCCAGCGCGGCACGAAGCGGCACACCTCCACTCCCGCCTCGCGCAGCGGATCGAAGAAGCGGTGGCTCTGGGCATGCTCGCTGCCGAGCCCGTCGACGATCAGGCTGACCGTCACGCCGCGCGCCGCGGCATCGAGCAATGCCTGGCGCACGGCGGCGCCGGCCTCGTCGTCGACATAGATGTAATAGAGCACGCGCAGCGAGCGCTCGGCGCGGTTGATCAGGTCGAGCAGCGCCGCCATCCGCTCGGGCCCGTCGGGCAGCAGGGTCAGCCGGTTGCCGTCGACGGTGAAGCTCGGCTGGTTGAAGCGCATCCGGGGGTGATGCGGGACCGGCGGCGCGGCGGCAAGGGGGACGGCGAGGGGGGCTGGGGCTTGCATGACTATCCGTATCGTTCGGCCGTATCGTTGCGGCTGCGTTCCCAACGCGCCGTGCGCGATTCGGTTCGCCCGGGAACGGCGCCTCCCATTTTCTTGACTTTTCCGCGCGCCAACCCTAGATCGCCGCCTTTCCCGGATACTCCGTTTTCAAGGAAGCACAGATGGCGCGCGTCACTGTCGAAGATTGCGTCGACAAGGTTCCCAACCGTTTCGATCTCGTGCTGTTCGCTGCGCAGCGCGCCCGCCAGATCTCCGGCGGCGCCGATCTGACCATCGATCGCGACCGCGACAAGAACCCGGTCGTCGCGCTGCGCGAGATCGCCGAGGAGACGGTGCGCCCGACTCACCTCGAGGAATCGGTGGTCTCGAGCCTGCAGCGCGTGCAGATCGACGACGAGGAGGCCCCGGACGAGGTCGGCTCGATCGCCGCTTCGGCCGAGGCGCTGCGCCTCACCGCCGCAGCCCCGCCGCGCAACCAGAATCTGGGCGGCGACTACGACGGCTGATTCGCCGGCGAATCGCTAATCAAGCAAGGGGCTCCGGAAGCGATTCCGGGGCCCTTTTGCTTGGACCCGTTCACGCCTAGGCTGCACGCCATGTCGCAAGCGCCCGTCGTTACCATCGCCAAGGCATGGCGCAAGTGGCTGGTCGGGTATCTCGTGCTTTCGGCAATCGCCTGGCTGACGAGCCGCTGGCTCGGCTTCGGGATGACGATGGCCAGCCTGGTCTGTGCCCTGATCGCAATGCTTTTCTATCAGCGCGTCGTGAACCGGCGCAGCTGGAAATCCATCGTGTGGGGCGTGCACGCGCGCGAGAAATAGGCGCGCTACGCGGTTCGCCCGAACCGCCGCCAGACCATCACCGGCACTGCGACGAGCACGAAGACCATCAGCAGCGGATAGACCCATAGCCCGCCGCGATCGTTCTCGATCCACGCGATCGCGATCATGCAGGGCACGGCGAGGATCGGGGTGATCTTGGTCGCCCACCACAGCCAGACTCCTTGCCGATCGGCCAGACGCTCCGCGCGCGGGCGCGGGAGCAGGATCATGGTGGCGATCAGCTTGAGCCCGAGCAGCAGGATCACCGCCGTCCAGAGCAGGTCGACGATCATGCCTCGGCAGGCGGCGGCGCGGCGCGACCCTTGAAGCCCTGCGCCACCACGAACCACTCCACCGATCCCTTGCGGCTGGCGGGCGGCTTGGCGTGCTTCACCGTGGCGAAGTTGCGCTTCATCTCGGCGACCAGCGCCGAATCGGCGCCGCCGGCGAACACCTTGGCGACGAAATCGCCGCCCGGCTCGAGCACCTGGATCGCGAAATCGAGCGCGGTCTCGACCAGGCCCATGGTCCTGAGTGCGTCCGTCTGCGGGTGGCCGACGGTGTTGGCCGCCATGTCCGAGATGATCAGGTCGGGCGAGCCGCCCAGTTCCTCGATCAGCCGGCCGGGCGCGGCATCGTCCATGAAATCCATCATCAGGATCGTCGCGCCGTCGATCGGATCGACCGGGAGCAGGTCGATGCCGACCACCGCCGCCTTGGGCAGCTTGCGGCGCACCACCTGCGTCCAGCCGCCAGGCGCGATGCCGAGATCGAGCACGCGCTTCTTGCCCTTGAGAAAGCCGAAGCGCTCGTCGAGCTCGGTGAGCTTGTAGGCCGCGCGGCTGCGATAGCCCTCGGCCTTGGCCTTCTTGACGTACGGATCGTTGAGCTGGCGTTCGAGCCAGCGCGTCGACTGCGCGGTGCGCTTGCGTGCCGTCAGCACGCGGGTATGGCCGCGGCCCCCACCCCTGCTCACAAAACTCTCCCGTTCATCAGGCGGCGAAGAATGCCTTCGCGGATGCCGCGGTCGGCGATGCCCAGCCGCTCGGCGGGCCATAGATCGAGAATCGTCTCGAGGATAGCGCAGCCGGCGACGACCAGGTCGGCGCGCTCCGAGCCGATGCACGGCACCTGGCTGCGTTCGCCCATGCTCATGCCCGCGATGCGCTGGCTGACGTCGCGCATCGCCGCGGCGGGGACGATCAGCCCGTCGACCACCGAGCGATCATAGGCGGCAAGCCCGAGATGGACGCTGGCGAGCGTGGTGACGGTGCCCGAGGTGCCGAGCAGCCGCCGCGTGCCGCGCGGGGTGCGCAGGCGCCGGGCGAAGGGGGAGAAGCTCTCGGCGACGCGGGCGCGCATGCTGGCATAGAGCGCGGCGCGCTCCTCGGGAGTCTCGGCGCCGCCCGATGCCTCGGTAAGCGAGACCACGCCCCAGGGCGCGCTGTGCCAGTCGAGGATGCGGGGCACTTCGCCGCGCGAATCGACCAGCACCAGCTCGGTCGAGCCGCCGCCGATGTCGAACACCAGAGCCGGGCCGTCGCCGGGCTCGAGCAGCGCGTGGCAGCCGAGTACCGCCAGCCGCGCCTCTTCCTCCGCCGTGATGATGTCGAGCGCGATGCCGGTTTCGCGGTAGACGCGCTCGATGAATTCCGAACCGTTCGAGGCCTGGCGGCAGGCCTCGGTCGCCACCGAGCGGGCGAGGATGACGTGGCGGCGCTTCAGTTTCTCCGCGCAGATGCGCAGCGCCGCGATGGTGCGCTCGATCGCCGCATCGGAGAGCTTGCCGCTGGTGGCGAGGCCCTCGCCGAGGCGGACGATGCGCGAAAAGGCGTCGACCACCGCGAAACCCGACCCCTGCGGGCGAGCAATGAGCAGGCGGCAGTTGTTGGTGCCGAGATCGAGCGCGGCATAGTGGCGCGCTTCGGGCCAGCGGCCGCGAATCGGCCGCTCCGGGGGCGGCGCGGGCTTCCGGGCTTTGCCGGGAGCACGGCCGCGGGGCATGTTGGCGGAGCCATCCCCCATAATATCACTCGCTTATGTTCTATTCCGTCACGGCTTTTTGCCGCCGGTGCTTGCGAGCGAGGCTAGCGGAGACTGGGGCAAGGAGCAAGGCAGCGGGGATTTTCCGGGCGTTGACAGCGCCGCGGAGCCGCCTTATTGCGCGCCCCCTGCGGTTTCGACACCGCGTGATGCCCTGTCGTCTAAAGGTAAGACTACGGACTCTGACTCCGTTAATTGAGGTTCGAATCCTCACGGGGCATCCAATCTACCAAAAAATTCCGTTGCCTTTCAGTGACTTACTGAAATGCCGCTCAAACCGCCCCCTCATCGGTTCCCACAGCGCGTTAGCTATGCGGTTTTGCCTGCTTCGCAGCCCGAAGTTTGGGCCTTCCTGACGATTCGACAGTTCGCCGTCATTCGAAAGGGTCCGCACGCCAGAGCAGCTCGAAAGTTGGCGACGCTCCGGTCTTGAGCCGGAAGCGGCGGACGACGATGTCGAGCGCGGTGACGCACGCTTCTTCGCCGACGGCCTGTGGGTAGTGCGTGGACACAACCGAGATAGTTCGCAAACGCGGGAGGGATCTCAGATCCCGAGACAGTGAATTGATTTTGCAATCAATTTCTCGATCCCACCAGGGGCTACCCCACATTTTTCCCCACACCTGACGTGAGATTTTATAGAGCGGCGCGGTACGGGACGGGTCCGCTTTGCGCCCCCACACCCGCCGATCGGCCGTCAGCTTCGTTTCGCCAGACGCGGTCATTCGTTTAGCTCAAAACCGGTTTGGGCGCAGTCGCGACCATAACCACCGATTGCCACTGCCGGAGAGGGCGTTTGCGCAATAAGTTGCATATTTCCTGGCGGGTGATCACTCGACGGCCGCCCGAAGCCGATTCTCCTCTAGGCTCAGCTCTGGGTGTGCAACCGTGAGGATATGTTGCGTTTGCGTCGCCGCGCGCCACGCCCGGGTAATCGGACGGGTTATCTACAGCTCGCTCCGCCCGGTTCTCCCAGTCGATGCCACGCCTCCTCATATTTCGGCTGGGCGTAGGACTTGGGCTGCAACCAGAACGAGACCGCGCCGGTCGCCGGGCTGACGCCGCGGTGGGCAAGGGCCTTCACCTCGTCGAGCGTGAGGACGTAGCAGGTCGGCGCGGCCGTGTTCGCCCTGATGGTGACGATCCACCAAGGCGAGCGGAGGGCGTCAAGCGATCCACCAAGCGGCACCGGGTCGCGCTTCGACAGCGCCTTGGACTGGATGGGCAGAACCGTCGCCTCGTCGTCGCTGGCGGCGTAGAGGTCAGCGCCTCGAGCATTGCGGACGGTAGGCATGACGTGCCAGCCGCGTCGGGATAGCTCACGGGCGACGTGGTACAGGCCAGCGTTGCCGGTCAGTTGGTGACGCAAGTCTATCCCCCGCTGCAATGCCCCGCCCGCGTTATCGGACCGAAGTGTGGAGCGCACAACAAAAAGGGCGGCCCGCCGGGACCGCCCTTCGCGTCGGCAGCGCGCTCGACGATCAGTCGAGCTTGAAGTAAATGCGCAGCGACCGGAACGTCGCCGGGGTGACAACGTAGTGGCCGACGCCGCCTGGCTGCTGCGTCCAGTCGTCCCACGTGAACAGGTACGCGTTGCGATTGCCGGTGATGGTGCGCGTCCGCTTGGTCACGCGACCTTGGAAGTGGCCGTAGTTATCGATGCCCGCGGCGTCGAGTTGGCTAGCGTGGATGACTGGGCCGTTCTCGGCAATGATCTTCAGGCCAGCGATCGTCTCGGCGGAACAGCCCGCCATGAAGTCCTCCATCTGGTCCGCGTTCAGATCGACCACATCCTCGAAGTCGTCGGCGGTGAGGCCGTCGGGCAGCCCCGTCACGTCCACTGTCGGCTTGGCGAACAAGAGTTGCTTAAGCTCCTCTTGCGCCGATGGCGAAAGGTTGCGAATATCGTCTTTGGTAAGCATGAGCATGGTATTCTCCATTATCAGTTTGCCATTTGAGGGAGCCAAATAGCCGTTTGGCTCCCTCAACACAAGATTTGGCGATTATGGTTGTCTTTGTCAAACGGGTATTTGACCGTGCCAATCTAGTTTTTGGCATTATGAAAAGTGCGCTCAGCGGGGCTGCACGCCGGAGCAAGCGCTTGCGAGGTGCTATCCAGCGACACGCCGCTCCGCGACTTCGCCCAGGCGCGGGAGCGGGCCGAGAGCCGCCGAGGGACAAACCCCGCCGCTGCCGGCTCATCTGCGCTATGCCAAGCTCAAGGCGCAGCGCCTGCTGGCGGATGAGACGCGCCTGAAATTCGGCCGAGCCTCCCGCGACCTCGATGGCAACCCCGTGCACCACGACGCGCCGCGCGTGCCTGTGATGTCGCGGCGATTTCCACAGTACCGGCGTGGGCAATCGGTTGTGCGGTGAGTGCCGCAAGAAGGTGGCGGACGCGAGTTCCTACGCGGTGTAAAGTCCAGCGGCGCGAAGCGGACTTCTAAGTTCCTTGGCAATTTCCCTGGCGGACGCAATACAGTTCCCCCGCAGAAATATCGCGACGCAGGGGGGATGATGAGCACGGCCTATCACATGGTACACTATCGGCGTTTCGAGGCAGATGCGAAGCAGTTGAAGGGACAGACCCTGGAAGGCCTCTGTCGGGAGGCGCTGAATAGTCAAAAGGGGGCTGCCGCCTTGTGGGCAAGGCCCGAGGATCGCGTGTTCGACGTGACAGATGGCGATGGCCGCAAGATATTCCTGAACAAGGTAGCGGACTTGTCCAGCGCGGTATTTGGCGAGATGTGTCTAGCGCAAGCGAAGGACTTGCAGGCGCTGCTCAAGATGGAGCCCTCGGAGGTCGAGCTTTCGGACCTGACCACGGCAACGGTTTACGACCTCAACGAGAGCGAAGCCCCTGCGGGGTCGCAGTTCATCCGCGGGCTCGCCTACTGGATCGCCATCGGAAACCACGTTCTGTTCGTGAAGACGCACTCCATGACGCCTGAACTCGTCAGGCTCTATCTTGACTGGCTTCTCAAGAAGGGCGGCGCTGTGGTCGATCCCTCGCTCTCGTTCGCGTTGAATGCTGAATTCGACAACACGATGACGGCTGGCGACATTGGTGAGATACGCAACCTGCGCGTGACGGGTAAGTCTGCCCCGCAGGCCATATCCGTTCCGGTCGAGCCGAAGGAGCGCGAGGTGAAAACCTCGCGGCGCATCGCCGACAGGTTCGCGGAAATGCAGCAGGCGGTGCCGATCGTGGAGGCGATCTTCGGCAAGACGAAGACGGCCTCGCTCGTTGAAAGCCTCGGTCCGGAGGAATATCTAGCGGTAGAGGCGTCGGTGAAGGTCCGGGGACGCCGGACGGAGAAGTCGCGCGAGCAGTTCCAGGCCATTGCAAACGACTTGGCCGATGCGTCGGACGCCAAGGTCGAGATTGAGGGTAAGGACGGCAAGGTCGTTGACGGCGACGCCATCTTGCGGACCCGGATGCCGTTCAATTTGCCGCACGAGGGCAGCAATCTGTTGGAGTTCGACAACGTCGCGGATCAGCTCCAAGAGGTATATTCTCGGTTCGTGAAGGACGGAAAGATCAAGGCCTGATGGCCCGAACGATTGCCATTGTTGTTACCGTGCTGGCGGCCGGGCTCTTCGCTTGGGCGGTCCCGCTCGCGCGCCTGTTCGATGCGTTCACGCCGCTGATTACCGCGCTCTCGATCATGGTCGCAGCGGTCTTCGTCCGCTTGAATCGCGGAATGCCGACTTTGGAGTGGAAGAGCCTCGACCCCGGGGAGCGGCAGGGCCTCACGGCGGCAATCCTCCGCGTCACCACTGAGTACGGCTGGATAATAAGCATCATCGCAATCGTGCTTGGTGGGCTGGTGACGCTCACGGTGATCGGAAAGGCCGACGCCGCGCTTTGGTCGGTGTGGGGCCGCCGGGCGGTCTCGGGTGCGGTCGGCGGACTTGTTAGCCTTTGCGCGGCGCGCATGGGCTACGTGGTTTGGCGGGACATCGACATCGTCCGTTTGCAGAAGCGACTCATCGACGGCGCGGCTTCGCGCGAGACATCGGAGCAGCAAGGAAAGCTCGCGGACGGTAAGGTGGCGAACATCCGGGCGGCGAACGTTCGGCCCGTGACAGTGCAACCGCCGAAGGCGTGGGGAGAGTAAGCGGTGGTTGCGATTCTTTCCCCGAAAGCTGGATATCTTTATCGATTGGTTTTGGGCCGGTGGTGGGAATTAGCCCGCTGCTGGCATCGCATCGCGCGGTGTCTGTTGTGCAAAGGCTTGGTCGGGCCTCGAACACGGGCTCGCTGAAAATGTTCAACGTCAGCCCAACAATTTTGCTTTTTGGGCGGAGAACTCTTCGTCCGTTAATAAGCCCTGCTGCCGCAGCGCGCCGAGCTTAGCGATTTCGTCCGCGACGGAGAGGCCGACAGAGGGAGGGTCGGCCTTGCTTGTTCGCCCAGCTTCAATCCAGTCGCGAAGTTCTGCAAATTTGTCCCGATCAGCCCGATCATATTGAAGGCGATTCTGATTCTGGACGTTCGGGCTGGCGTGGGGCGATGGGCGTTGTTCCCCCAGAATATCCAGTACCATAAAGCCCGCTACCCAATCACCTGGCTCCTTCCATGAAACCGAAGTGATGTTTGCGCGCGGGACACGCTTAGTGCCCAGAAAACCATAAAACCAAGCAGAGTATTTAAGGACCAGGAGGTCGCCCTCGGTCCAAATCGTAATTCCACCTGCCTTTAGTGGCTGCGCTTCATCGATCATTTGCTTCCCCCATTGCGGGCAAAGCTATTTGTAGCCCGGGACTATGTCTAGGCCGCTGCTCGCCCCCCACCCTTTGTGTTGCCGGCCGGCGCTTCGCTGCACGCGCAACGAAGCCCCGCGTGTTGGATGACCAAGCGCCGTGTGCGGCGAGAAACGGATCACACCGTTCTGCACGCCTCTGAAATTCTCGACCTTTAAGCTGGCGATCTCCATTCCCCCCTCTGACGATTGAATAGCTATCGGAGGCGTATCAGGCTGTCGGTAGGATATCGGTCGGTTCCGATCGCGCTGACCAGCTCGATGGAGGTCGATCCGGTGCTGTTGTGTCGGTCGGTCCCGGCGGGTCAGCGCTTACTTTCCATCGCATATTCATATTCAGCGCCTTGCCATTAAAGCCCAAGTCGCCCTCGCGAACGATCGCTGTTCGAATGAGATAGGAAATGGTTTGGTCGGCTTCGGTTAGCCTTAGGGCTGGCAAGAATCGAATAGTAACGCAACCCCGAACTCATCTCTCCTGTCCGGCATTGGGCCGGCCAGCTCGTGCGGGAACCTCGTCATCATTCAGAAGTCGCCACGACTTCCACGAAACGATTCAGGCTGCACCGTTGCGCTCGACAACCGCACTTACGATTCCTACATTCCGATTATTGTCCGGGAGGCAATACTTAGATGGCGAGCGTTATTGCTGATGATTGCCATATCCATGCGGTGCCGAAGCCTCGGGGCGGGAAACCGCGCTTTTGGTGTTTCTCGCACAATGCATCCGCAACTGCGCGTTTCGGCGGGCGAATGGTCCGGTGCGAAGGTGCATATCAAACGATCGCGGACTTTCGGCGCTTCCGGCTGAATCCAGATGACTTTCCGGGTGGAGTCGCGCTTTGGGGGGCAGTCGAGCCAGTTTACAATACCGCCGACGAGCCCGCCGACCGAGGTATCCATGTGCATGCTCGACAGCGGCCAGGCGGAAAGAAGGACATCGACGCTACTTTTGACGCGGTTGAGCTTGCAGTAAACCGTGACCTTTTCAATCAGGAGCGAGTTCTCATCACCGCTGAGACAGCGGTTGCTTACTACATTAGTCGTTTCCTTGGCAGGAATATTGTTGGCCTATTTTGCCACCACTGCGGCACGCCCCACTTGGATTCCGATTGGTTCGCTGTGAAACCGCATCGCGTCCATCTGTGTCACGGTTGTAATAGGCTTTTCCGCGAGGAGCAGAAGCGCGTCTCCAATCCGTTGGAGATGGTGCATCACCATTTGAACGCGATCGCACCGGCCGCAAAGATGCGGCGAGCCAAGGGCAGCATTGATATCGGGCAGTCTGATTATCCCGGGGGGCTGCAAATTTGGGCATCCAATCCCGCACTGCTGTGGACTTCCGATAGAAGCGAGCAAGAAGGCATCCACGTCCACGGCTGGGTAAAACCAGGGGTAAATCCGAAGCTCGACGGCACCTTCAGCAATGTAAGAATTGACGGCATTGAGTTGGACGAGAAGCATCTGCGCACCTTCATGGCGCAAAATGCACTTACCTATCTTAAGGGGAAGGTCGTCCATCTATCTTGCCCGTCTTGCGGGGCCGAGCTTTTTGATCGCGGCGACTTCGCTTTCCGCCCCCACAACGAGCATCAATGCGAAAGTTGCGGGACCGAGTTTTCCACGGCGGGCCGCCGGCGTGTAGTGTGCAATCCCTTTGTGACGACGATAAAAGCGCTTAAGGCGGCCAAGAGAACGAAGGGGCAGGTTGCGTGAAGGGTTACATCTACATCACTGGCACCGGCGCTGATCCAGGGCTGCACAACAACCTCGACGACCCATTGTTCGGCGATCCGCCGACCTTGGGCGCATGCATGACTAATCTTCGGCAATTTGTCGATCCAGGCGACTATCTGTTTGTTGTGTCTGGCAAGGCTGAGAACGTGCAGCAGTACGTTATCGGGGGAATGCGCGTTGCTGAGAAGCTCGACGCGTTAGCCGCTTACGGACGCTTCCCCCAAAATCGCCTCAGGCGTGATGAGAATGGCTTCGTTCGCGGTAATATCATCGTCGACGCGCAAGGCCGCCAACATCCGTTGGATCATCACAAACCCGACACCTTTGAACGGCGTATTCGAAACTATATCGTGGGTGATCAGTCCGCTGCGCTGCAGACCGCAAGAGAAATCGAACTCGGGAGAGAACGCTCATTGCGGAAGCTTTCTGAGATGTTCGAGCGACCAGGAAACCGAGCCATCGACATTCTCGGTCGCCATCGCAGATTGAATGAGGATCAGGTTCACGGTTTGATGGATTGGCTTCGCGGCATAAAAACTGCGGCAAAGTGACGTGACTGCTGTCGCCGATGCGCTTCGCGGGCTGAAAATTAGCCCAAAAGAGATCGCGAACCGTTCAAGGCTGCCTCTTGAGCGCGTTGAGGCGATATTGTCGGGCGAAAATGCCGCGCTATCTGAGGTCCGGGCAATCGCCGCAGGCTTGCGCGTTCCGTTGCATCTCCTCGCCCGCGCGCGCCCGGCTAGCGAAGCCACCTCGGTGCGCCCCCTGTTTCGCGATACAAAGAAAGGACAGGCCTCCTACGACCTTACCGTTGAGAAGGTTGCGTCGTTCATTGAAGCGGCGCTGGAGATCTTACCACCTAGGTCCGGGCTTCCGGGTTGGCTTCAAGCAATCGGAGCGGGCGAGAGAACCTATGCCGAGGCTGATCGGCTAGCGAAGCAGTTCAGGCGGATGGTGTTTGAGGATCACGAAGAGCAACCGGCTAGCGACCTGTTTCTCGTTCTGGGGTCGCTCGAGGGCGTCATTGTCAGTCGCCTAGATTATTCCCGTTATGAGGGCGTCTCTCTCGTTGCCGGCAACTATTGCTTCATTTTTGTTTCACCTCGCTTTGCTGGCCGTATGCTTTTCACAGTTGGGCATGAGTTGGGACATATCGTCGCTCATCATCAGAATGGCGATAGAGCGTTGTTTGAGGAGCCATCAGACATCGGCTCGTTTGGTCGCCACTCGCAAGAGGAGTCGTTCGTCGACGCATTTTCCTCGTGCTTGCTGCTCCCGGATGTGGGCGTTGGAAAATCCCTGAAGCTATTTCGAGACCATTTCGGGATTGAGTCCAACAATCTGACCGACATGGAAATACTCCTCTTGGCTCGTTTTTATGGAGTCAGCTTCGAAGTGGCAGCACGACGTTGCGAGGATCTGCGCCTTCTCCCGGCCGGCGTCGGGCACAGCCTTGCGACTACGTTGAGCAAGGAATTCGGTTCGCCCGAGAAGCGAGCCGAATCGTTAGGCCTTCCCGCTCGTCCAGAAGTATCGTTCCCGCCGATTTCAGCAAACCTGGCCGAACATCTGTCGAGCAAGATCAACCTCGGTGAGATCTCGATTGGTTGGGCAGCCGATAGGCTCGGCGTAACGATCGGGGAAATACTGGCTGCCAATGTTAGGCCAGTTGAGCCTTGAGGGCGCTCCTCGACTCTTGCTCTGTAATCAATTTGGCGCATGCGGGCGCCCTAGAGCTAATTTGTTCGCTTGAGGGAATCGAATGGTGGCTCCCGCCTGTGGTTGTTGATGAGTCGGGCCCGACCTGCGCAGCCATAACTCTTGAGTTGCAGCAGCGGGGATTGCTCAACTTCCTCGACGACGATTCCGTGAACGCGGAACGCTTTCTGGAACTCTTGGACGCGCATCGTCTAGGCGCGGGTGAGACCGAATGCATGGCGGTTGCCGCAGGGGACGATTATCATATTTGCTGTGATGACCGCAGAGCGCGGACAGCCGCCAGCAGCCTCATAGGTACCCATCGAGTCTTTGGCACTATTCGGGTGCTTCGATGGTGCGTTGAGCAACGAAAAATTGAGTGTGGGGAGGCAAAGCGCCTGCTGCGCACAATGCGCGAACAGGGCGGCTTTCTGCCGGACACGCCACAATCCTTTTTCTGTCGAGGTGGCTGAAGCCGGGTTCGGCAGACGGGTTAGCCTGGGACAGAATGCGGAATGCGTTGATTGTGGCGATCACCCTCCTGCAAAAGGCGGCTTTTCTACCGATGGAGGCGGAATATGGGTGATTCGGCCCAACCCCAAACGCTGCTCGAGCAGTTCGACGCCGCTTACGCAAACGTGACTTCCGACCGTCGTGACGTCTATGGTGATCCGCAAGACACCTATCGCCGGATTTCAACCATGCGTAGCATCGTCGACGAGTGCCCGGATGCGCAGATCCGAGAGATTCTCGGTATGATCGTAACCAAGGTGGCGCGCCTGGTTCAAACGCCGGACCATCTAGACTCGTGGGTGGACGTTGCAGGTTATAGCCGCTGCGGCGTCATGCTTCTGAGCGAACGTCAGACACCCAGCCAATAGCGCTCCTGAAAAGTAAATTGATCATGGACATAGAACGGATTCCCGAACCTGACGGTCGAGTTGCGCTTTGGGCATTTGAATGGGGCATGGGCACAGAACCGCCCGCGAAGACGAATCGCCAATTTCTGGGCTACGAGCAGTCGGTACGCCCCTCAACTGGACAACCTGGTTTAATCCGCGAAGCTATCTGCTGGTCCCTCGGCCGCACGCTCGGGAATGTAGCCGTATTTGCCGATGAGATCCTTCAACGCCTTTCCAATGATCTGGGCGAAGATGAGATTCTGGCTTGTGACATAGTCGAAGCGGGGAAAATGCGAAATGGCGCCAAGCGCTGGTGGTGCCGTACACATCAACACCACTGGGGCACGAAAGCTGACATTGCGAATGCCAGGAACACAGGGATTATTCATTGCTCGAACCACACGCAAGCGATGTCTTATGTCGTCAATCCTATTAGTTTCTGCTTGGAAGATTACCGCGAGGTTGAGATTCATTGTTTACTTCCAGCGGCCGTATCGAGCGCTGATCATAAAGAAAGCCTTCGGCCTAGGCTTCATGTTAAGGCCTCGTCATCTGCCGAACATTCCGAAGCAATCGACTCTATAGTTGACGCTTTGGCGGTCATGTACGATCCGGTTGATGATCTATTTTCGAGATCCGAATCCAACAAGATTTATATCACTCCGCCTACCGCCTTCGATTTTATTATGGGTCTAGAGACCGGCCTGGAAATGGACTGCATCAATTGTCGAGATTGCGGATATCCACATCTTGATATTGGTGAGTTTGGGAGAACGCCACACACAAAGCATCTCTGTAGCAACTGTGGTCGGGACAACACTTGGAGCCGCGGCCCCATAGCTTCGACCCCTCTGAAGCCACTCTACGATAAAAATGTCTATGCTTCACAATTTATAGATGCCGTGGGAACCCTCAACATCGACGATTTCGAAGAGGTCGAGATTGAGATTCACGCCACGTTACCAGCCGTGGTGTGGACAGCGAAGCGACCACAAAAACGCGGCGTGCATGTCAGGCTCAGTCGCGGCAGCGAATGTTTCATTGATGAAGTATTCGGAAGCGTGTTTTTCCGCGGTCAACAACTCCAGCGGGGCGCGTTGCTGGATCAGATGATCTCTCGAACGATTGTCTGAACTCGATTTTCCATGCCAGCGATCATGGCCGTCAGGTCGAGCCCAACGCGCTCCGCGATACAGCTGCAGAGCGCGACCGCGCCACAGGCGCGAGGTTTATGACCCGAATGCCCTATCTCTCACACTGCTCACGCGACACTTCCAGAACTTTTAAATGGCTGGCGAGAATTGGCGCATCAGGCCGTCATTCTTCGTGTCGTAATTCTGCGCTTTGGCGCTGGCGGGCGACGATCTGCTCCCAACGTTCAGGATCGGCTTTGGCCATCATATTCTGACCAGCGCTCCACATATTGGTTCCAAGCATGCGGGCAGCGATGCGCTCGGGCACGGCCCAACTAACCGGGAGCGACCGTGCAATCGCCCCTGGTAGAATCGCAAATGTCACCATGCCCGCGACGGCAAATGCGATACGGTTGTGCAACAATTCCCGTTTCTGCTCGGCCGTCGCTCGTGACCGCGCGATCATCACGTCGATGCGGCCCGTGGCCGCATCCATGCCAGCAGCAGCGCGCTGGAGCATCTGCTGGTCACGCTCCCGGCTGGCCGCCGCAGCCTCAGCGATCCTGCCGCCCACACTCTCAGGCGTCAGCTGCATGGCGGGATGCTCGGCGATACGCCCTGCCCAAGCCGCAACCTTCTCCATCCGCTTAGAGATTTCCTCAAGGCTGGGCGCATAATCAGGCTGCGATGTGCGCTCGTCGGTCAGCCGCTCGACTGCGCGACGCAGCAGGCTGATCTCTGCACGCAGCTCGCCAAACGCATGGGCGGCAAGGCTGGTATCGACTTCGCGGGTGGTTTCCTGATCCATTCGCGCAGGTCTATCGCTCAAGCCCGCGGCTACGCGAGAGGCCGAGCCATTCCTGCACGTTGTGGGATATCGAAGCGCCTTCCCTGGCCCTCATTCCCAGTTCCGGCAGCCGCTTTTTGACCAGCGACTCGGCCTGGGCATCGCGTTCGAGGCTCTTGCCCCAGGCACTCATTTCCTGGCCGATGGCACGTACGCCCGCGTCATCGCCGGCATGGCGGAACGCGCGATGCGCCTTGGCCAGCTTCTGCCAGTCCTCGACCAACCGATCTGCGCGCTTTTCAGGATTGGCGCGCAATTCCGCTTCCAGCACCATTGCGCGCATGGCGGCGCTGGTGCGGCCCTGCGCGGCTTCGCTGATCATGTTGGGGTCGCGCGCGAAGGCGGCGCGCAGATCGCGCGACGCTTCCGGCCGCGCCGTGTCCAGCGCCTCGCGCGCCTTGTCATAGGCGATCCGCTGATGCGGCAATTCGGCGTAGCCATCATTGCGCATCCGCAGGACGTCGGCGGCCGCCCGAGCGAAGCGCTGCACGGCGGTTTCCAAGCCGATCGATGGGGGCGCACGCACCGGCTGAGGTGCAGCAATTCGTACCTCATCGAACATACCGCGCGTCGGCGGTGGCGACATGGGCCGCAGGTCCAGGCCGGCGAACGGATCGCGCACCGGCGCAGACTTCGCCTTCACCACCACCGGCTCGGGCAATTGAATCTGCCGGCGATCGGCGAAGTCGCGCGTGTAATCCGAGGCCATGTCTTTGGCCCGATCTCGCGACAATGCGCGAACGAGCTTCGAAGGTTCGGCAAAGTCGTCGCGACCATAATGCAGGTCCATGACGTCGCGGTGACGCGACAGCGCGACATAGGCGGCGTGGCGATCGAGTCCGGGCGTTGCCAGCACATGCGCGCGATCGACCGTCACGCCCTGCGCCTTGTGGATCGTGGCGGCGTAGCCGTGATCGATATGCGCATAATCCTTGAGGTCGAACGCGACCATGCGACCATCATCGAGCGTGACCGCCATGCGCGCGGCGGTCACGCTCTGGACGATGCCGAGCGAGCCGTTCTTCACGCCCATGCTGCGCTCGTTCTTGAGGAACATGACCCGATCGCCCGAGGCGAAGGTCCGCGGCCCGCGCTCAGTGCGCAGCGCGACATCCTCGCCGAGCTGCCCGGCACTACGCAGCCGGTCGCGCGCGGCCTGGTTGAGTGCCTGCACTTCGTCATTGGTGTGGGTAAGGATGATGCGGGTCGCAGCCGGCATCACCTGACGATCGCGATCCCAGCGATCAATCAGATCGGTGCGTGCCTGTTCGCGCGTGTCGGCGGCATGGACGCGATCATGCTCAGTATAGGCCTGCAGCGCCTCACCGGTGCGGTCAGTGGCAAGCTGCCGGGTCGCGTCGCGCTGCCAATCCTCGCGTTGGCGGCGAATGTCGGTGATCTCAACGCTGCCGTGGCGCTCGGCGATCGAGCGGAATGCGGCGCCGGCCTCAATCGCCTGGAGCTGTTCGGGATCGCCGACCAGCACGACTTTGGCGCCGCGCTTCTCGGCTTCGGCAATCACGCGCTCCATCTGCCGCGAGCCGATCATCCCGGCTTCGTCGATCACCAGCACATGATCGCGGGTCAGCAACTCGCGATCCTGCGACCATTGATGCTCGATGCTGGCGATGGTGCGAGAGGCGATGCCCGAACCGCTTTCCAGATTTTCCGCGGCGATGCCGGATAGCGCGAGGCCTTGCACCTGATAGCCGGCGCGCTCCCAGGCTTCGCGTGCGACGCCAAGCATCGCGGATTTGCCGGTGCCGGCATAGCCGACCACAACGCTGATCCCTTTTGCGCCGGTGACGTGCTCGAACGCCGAATGCTGCTCGCTCGACAGCACCAAACCACGCTTCACGGCTGCGACGAGCGCACGCTCGCGATGCGGTTCGGCGACACCATGCCGCCGGCTGGCCTCAAGCCGAACGGTCGCGCGCTCCAGCCGCTGTTCGGTCTCGATCATCGCGCGACTAGTGAAGCGGTCTTCGTCGCGCCCATCCTTGCCGAGCGCGATCAGGTCAGGCGAGCCGCGCACGGCGGCCATCACATGATCGAACTGCTCCTTCCCCTCGCTATGCCGATGCACGAACATGGCGAGGTCGCGCTTAGTGAAGGTCGCCTGGTTGTGCGTGATCGCGTCGAGCGCGATGCGTGGATCGGCGATGATCTTCGCGCCGTTCGAGCGCGCGATCTCGCGGTGCTCGTCGACCCGCTCAGGATCGAGGCCCTGCGCGGCCATTCGCGATGCGGCCGGACCGATCTTGTTCTGCGGCTCCAGGTCGATGCCCTGCGCTTCGAGCGACCGGTGATCGACCCGCGCATCGATATCGAGTTCGGCGAGTCGCGTGTTGACGTGCTCAGCCCAGCGCTCGCGCCATTTCTCCAGCAAGTCGGTACGGTTCCAGTCGCGGTTCTTCTTGCCGAACCCGTCTTCATCGACATCGCGCAGGGCCAACATCACATGCGCGTGCGGCTTGGCCTCGCCATCGGCGCCGACATCCCAATGCACATTGAGATCGGCGACCATGCCGGAGTCGACAAATTCGGCGCGAACGAAATCGCGCGCGAGCGCAATCCCCCTTTCTGGGGATAGCTCACGCGGAATCGCGAACTCGATCTCGCGGGCAAGCTGCGCGTCCTTGCGCAGCTCGACGGCTTCGACCTCGTTCCACAGGGTTTCGCGGTCGCGCAGGCGTTCGGGCGCGCCGTCGGGCAGCATCACTTCGGAATGAACGACACCGGCCTTGTTCGAGAAGTCGCGATGGCGATCGAGGCGCTGGTCATAGAGGCGCGAAGCGGAGCGATAGGCCGCAGCCGCCAGCGCCGATGATCCGTTGGCGCGGGAGATGACCTTCGCGGAGAAATGGTAGATCGCCATGGCGACCATACCAACTACACCTAACAAGCGACGTCGGCACGACGTATAAGCGCGCCCTCGAAAGAATTCATCTTTCTCGGGATTGCGTAATCCCAAGATATTTCAGGGCGTTGTCGCTGATCGAAGACAGCGATAACTGGTCGGTCCTCATCACGCAAATGAGGATCGCCCGATGCGCAAACCCCGTGACTATGATGCCGAGCTGAAGGCGCTGAACGACAAGGCCAGGCAGCTGCGCGAGCAGAAGCTGCGCCAGCTCGGCGAGCTGGTCGTCGTGATCGGAGCTGACGCACTTCCGATCGAGCAGCTTGCGGGCGCGCTGCTTAGCGCGATCGACACCAGGGATGCGGCGATCAAGGAGAGCTGGCGCAAGCGCGGCGTGGCCTTCTTTCAGACAGCGCCGCGCGGTGCTCGAGGCGCTGACAAGAGCGACCTTCGCACTGCGCCGGGCGCAGGCAGCCCGGCACCGGCTGCAAGCGAAGATCGCGCGTGATGACAAGCGGGCCTGGCTCGTGAGGCGCCGCGAGCGCACGCGGCAGTTGATCGAGCTCGGCGGCTTGGTTGCGAAAGCGGGCTTGGTTGAACTGACCGATGACGATCGGGCGGCAATTTTCGGATTACTGGTCGAAGCCGCGGCAACGCTGCGTAGCGAAACCGGCGATCAGGCGCTTGCGTTTTGGCGACGGCGCGGCAAGCGCGCCTTCGCGCTTGCCGCTGATCAAGGTTCGCCGCCATACCGAGCGGATGAGTGACAGTCTTCAGCCGGCAATCGCCGCCGTCATTGCGCGCGCGCCAGAGTGGGTCCGCCAGGAACTAGCGTCGAAGGATCCCGCGACGAGGGCGCGCGCCGAGGAAGCCCTTACCGCGATGATTGCGAGTGCGCTGCACGAGCCAGGCGAGGCTAAAAGCTGAGCAGGCCGCCTCCGGCGACTCAACGAGGATTGAACGCTGGCGTCACGACCTCAACTAGTGTGTCAGATTTTGAAGCAATCGCTTCAGCCGGGAGCCCTTCGTCTGAATCACGCGCCGTTGCTCGTTCCGGTCACGAATCCAGCGCAGGGTTTCCGCAATCTGCATCTCATCCGACCGCTCGCGCTTTCGCTGGCGGCGATCAATGCGCGGCATGGCGGTTTGAGGACTGAGAGCTTGACCCGCTCGCGATCAATGCCTGCAATTTGCGCTCGTACTCGCGGGCAAACTCCGTGTGGATACGATAGCTAGCCGGATCGTCGGCGCGCTCAGCCTTTTCCCGCTCTTCCTCCACGCGGCGGCTGATATATTCGATATCCTTGTCCTTAGTCATCCCTTGCTCCATGTGCCCCCGGAGCTCTCTTCGCTGAGATATAAAAAGCCGACCGGCCGTCAAGAGGCAGCGCAATCTGGCGGAACTGGTTTCAGCTACGGCCTTACCCCGGCCAGACAACACCGGGGTTACGCATTCATAACGATGCAATGTTGCGCAATGTGTCTCGGCCCGCTTTCATATGTGGCCTATGCGGCAGCGCTCTTTTCAAGCGCTGCCATACGTTCTTCGCATATCACTTGGACCGCTTGGCCGAGTGCTTCCACACGTTCGCCAAGCCACGCAAGTTCCTCTTCGGTGATACGGTAGTGCTTCGAGTAGCGCGCCTTCACATAGGCTTCCTTGAGCTTCTCGAAGCGTGAGCGATCCGACCGATTGTCGCGCGGCCACGCATCGATCAGGCGCGGGTCGATCCGCTCCGCCTGGGTGCGCAAAAAGCCGAGATTGTGAACGTGCGGCGTGTAGAAGGTGCAGACCAGCAACACGCAATGATAGAGGCGTTCGGTGGACTGATGGAGCATGAACGCCGCCTCTTTCAGCCAGCCGCGCTCTAGGTCATCGCCGAAGTTGATATGGGCGCGCATAGCGCTCGGATACCACTCCTCGAAATACTCCCGCGCCATCGCGAGCGCCTGCTGCGGCGTCTTCGGCTTTGGCTCGTGAAACTCGGTGTCCTCGCTCTGGTAAAGCGCGATCCCATCCCGCGCGACATCCATGAAGAAATAGCGCCCATGCGCCAGCCCGTCGTTCACCTCGTGCATGGTGTGCACGATGAAGTTGACCGGGGTGCGCAGCGTCTTGGTGATCGCCAGTTCGCGGTTCAGCCGGTCCTCGGCTTTCACCCAATATTCGACCCTGTCGGTGAGCTTCTCGTTGTTGACGATCACCAGCAGATCGAAGTCGGACTGATAGCCCTTGGCGGTGTGCGGCTCATCGACCCAGCCGCCGCGCGCATAGCTGCCGTACAGAATGACCTTGAGGATGCGCGCGTTCTTCTTCCACTCCGAGTTCGCAATGGCGGTCGCATCGCCAAACTCCTCGAAGAGGATCTGGACGACGCGTTCCAGTTCGCGCTGCTTGGCCGGAGGCAGATGGTCGAGGTCGGTACGCATGGTGAAACGATCCTATCCGAGCGTGGCAGAAAAGAACAACCGCGCGGGTTGCCCCGCGCGGCAGTTGTCGGTCACCAGAGGCGCCACAACCGGCGGCGCGGTCTGTTGTCCATGTCACGCATGATCGCGAACAGCGCCTGCGCCAGCAGGTGTTCGACTTCACGGACGGTGAGCCCGGTGCGCGCGGCGACCTGCTCGTAATCCAGGTCTTCGTACCGGACGGCGCAGAACACGGCATGCTGGTCACGCGGCAGTCTGCGGATCGCTCGACGTAGTCGCCGCAGCGTGCGGGGATCGGGGGTGTCGATCATGACAAGTCTCCCTCTTGTGAGGAAGCTGGCGGCCTTGCGACCGCCAGCATCGGTCATGCGGCTGCACGCAGCGGCTGCGGTTCGGGGGTGATGGCGAGGCCCGCCATCTTG
Source organism: Sphingomonas sp. KR3-1 (assembly GCF_040049295.1). Lineage (NCBI taxonomy): Bacteria > Pseudomonadati > Pseudomonadota > Alphaproteobacteria > Sphingomonadales > Sphingomonadaceae > Sphingomonas > Sphingomonas sp. KR3-1. The sequence continues at coordinate 1,996,647 of NZ_JBDZDQ010000001.1, read as the reverse complement.
TCGGCTCGGGCGACGGTCGGCACGCCGCCGCGCGCGGTGTAGGCGGCAGGCGGGAAGGCCATCCATTTCGGCACCCAGCCTTCGGCCTTGGCCCGCCCGTTCGCGCCGGTCAGGCAATCGCGGATGATCCCGCGCTTCACCTTGCCGGTCGCACTTTCGTTGGCGCTTGCGGTGGCATCGCCCGCCACATCGGCCAGCACGCAGCCGATCACCTCCCGGTCACGGATCAGATCGAGCAAGGCGTCGTCGGCCTGCCAGACCTTGGCCATGTCGGTCCCGAGCAACGGCCCCAGCACCTCGATCAGCGCACTCCCGGCTTCCAGCGTCTCGCCCATGACGATCGCCGCCACGTCGAACAGTGCAGGATCGGGAAGCTGCAACAGCCGGACGAACAGCCCGGCAAGACCATGCTCGCCCTCATAGCCGCGCGTCATGGTCGGGGCCTCGGGATCGAAGCCGAGAAGCGCCAGCACCGCCCGCCGCTTCTCGTCGAACCGCGCTTCCGAGGTGCAGTTCCCGACGCTCTCGGCAATCGCATCGCTGGATGCCCGCTGGTCCTCGATCCGGACATTCCAGAGCGGCGACCCGACAATGGCATGCGCCACCATCAACCGCAGCGCGACCGAAGGCTGGCTGATCAGGTCGGCACGCACAGCGGCATGCCGGTGCAGATCGACATAGTTCTGGATCGGCGCGCTCACCTCGGGCCGCACCGGCTTCTCGTTCTGGCTGACCTCGCCCCGTTCGCGCCGCCGCGCCTCCTTCGTTGAGATATAGCCCTCATGGACGGTGACCTCGCCGCGCGCACTGACCGCGAGAAAGACCTTGCCGCCCTTGCGCTTGGGACAACGCTCATGCTCCCAGCTATGGAAAGTCTCGCCCGTCGGCAGGATCACCACCTCCGGCCACCCGGCCTCGCGATAGCCCTCGGCCTTGGCCTCGATGGCAGGCGTCTGCGCCGCCCAGAAACTGACCGTGTCGGCGAAGAAGCGCTCCTCGCCGAACAGGTCCGACACCACTTCGCCGGAATAGTCGGCCAGATCGAACAGCGCCGCACCCACCGGCACCGACGCACCGCCGAACAGCCATGCCTTGAGCTGATGCCCCGTCGGGCAATGCGCCTCGGGATCGTCCAGCAGTGCCAGCCAGTCGCGCTGCCGCGCCTTGGAGGCGAGGGTCAGATGCCGCACCGTCGCCGCATCGATGTCGCCCTTGCGATACAGCGCACGGATACGGGGCAGCAGATTGCCCAGCGCCAGAGTCCGCTTCACCTGCAGCTCGGTCAGCCCGAAGGTAAGGCCGATGTCCTCGGGCGAACGTCTCTCGCGCACCAGCCGCGTGAAGCTCTCCCACAAGGTCACTTCGTCCGGGTCCAGCCGCGCGACATTCTCGATCAGCGAGGCTTCCAGCGCCGCCGCATCGTCGCCCGGCGCCATGATCGCGCAGGGCAGGGGCTCGGCCTCGCCGCTCTCCTGCGCGACCGCCAGCGCCGCATGATAGCGCCGCTTGCCCGCAACGATCTCGAAGCGCTCGGCTTCCTCGGTCGGCCGCACGATCAGCGGCACCAGCACGCCCCGCGCCCGGATCGACGGCAGGATGTGCGACAGGTCGGCCTTGCCCCTGGCCCGCATGTTCACAGCGGAGATGCAGAGTTGGGCGACATCGATATGCTTGAATTCCATTGGTCCTACTCCTCTTCAAACACCGCACCGGCCCCGGAAAAGGGGGGTGGGCGGCAAGGAGCAGACCGGCAGTCCCGCTTGAGCGGCGGGCAGCACCCGCAGGGCCGAAACAGAGTGGAGGGCACGCGCAGCGGGTTGCGGCACGCCGCGACGGGACTAGAGGGAGCGACGCCCACACCCCTTTGGCCGCGGCCGGCAGGCAACGCCGGCGCGCCGCGCCGTCCACAGATCTTGAGCAGCGCAGCGCCCGGCGCCGCAGGCGCGAGGCAAACATGCACTCTCGAAGCCGGCCGACCGTCGTGGCGGCGTGCGCGCGCAACTGTGCGCCAGCCGCCGCTGTGCCTTCCGGCCGGATTGAGTGTGCCACGCGGAGAACAAGATGCGCCGCGGACCCTGGCGGCTGCGCAGCAACTCGTCAGAGAACGCCCATCGGACATCGCGTTCCGCTGAACGGCATCGCCGGTTCACGTCATGCGATCGTCACCCGGATGGGCCGAGACGCGCAGCGTCGGGGCCGCGCAAGCGGCGTAGAGCGCGGCCACTCGCAGCGTGGGACGCCCTGACACAAGCATCCGGATTCCAGTGCCCTACGCTATCCTACGTTTGTGCACGCTGTGGCCGCAAAGGCACCTTCTGACACCCTAGAGGCCCTTTTCACCTGCGTGGATTCCTGCCCAACTTACCCCGGGGCGCACCACTCAACGGCACCAAGTGCAAGGTGATACCAATGCAGACCGATACCCCCGACCGCATCCTCCGGATCAAGACCGTCCTCGAGCGCACCGGTCTCAGCCGCTCGACCATGTACCGCAAGATGCAGAACGGTACCTTTCCCCGGAACGTCCAGATCAGTACGCGCTGCGCCGGCTGGCACGAGTCCGCGATCAACGCCTGGCTAAAAAATCCGATGTTCTACGAAGCGAGTCGTTAGCACCCGTCCGGTCAGGGAGGCGCCCGACAAACTCTCACCATGAGCGAGCAGCCATGGCAACGCCGGCGCGCTGCGAAGCGGGGTCACATCGTCGTGGAAACTCAACGCTGAGGAACGGCCGCCCCGGCATAGGGGTCGTATCCTCGTGTCGGCTGCGGTGTCGGTACTACCAGGCGCGAATGCTGGACCGAGACCGGAGGCGGCGGGGATGGGTCTCTCGTGCCGTCGGTGGCGAAATTGATGATGCCCGAGGCGATCACGGGCGCGCCGAAGAGAATGAAGCAGCCGCCAGCTACCGTTATGCCGCGACGGACCGGCAGCCGGCCGCCCAGCATCAGAAAACCGACGCTGGCGACGGCGATCACGGCGATGCTGGTAGCGATCGATCCGAGTGCGACGCCTTCGATCCAAAGCGCCGCAGCTACGAATGGGCTCGATCCGTCGGGTTCGGCGAGCGACGGGGCGAGAGCGAAGGCAAATGCGAGGCCGCTCATGCCAGCACCACCTCAGCGACCTGGCGCTTGCCGCCGAAGCGGGCGAGCTGGACATAGACGTCCACCGTGCTGCGCACATAGGAGGTCACGGCTGAGCTGGGCGCCCCCTTTCTGAGATATAACGCAGGCCACATCAACGGGCCGGAGCTTGCGACGGTGATCGCGGCGCCAATCGTGCCGAGCGCCACTGCATCGATCCAGCGAATGGACGCGACGAACGGGCCAGGGCCTTCGGGATAGGCGAGAGATGGCGCTGCAGAGAAGGCAAAACGTCCTCAGCGCGTCCACAAACCTCCAAAAGCCGGACCGATCCGGTGCATTCTCGGAAAGTCTGTAGGCTCCCTAGCTAGGCATCTCATTTCGAATGTGTATCTTCTTTTTGCTTAATCAAAAGGGGGATGGATGCGACTCGCTCTTCTTGTCGGACTGACGATCGCCGCAGGTACAATCTCAAGCGTGGCAAGCGCTTCGGAGACTGTGACATACACCTATGACGCCAAGGGGCGGCTGGTGAAGGTTGAGCATTCGGGTGCCGTGAACAATGGCGTGAAAACCGAATATACCCACGACAAGGCGAACAATCGCAAGCGAGTGCAGGTCACGGGCGCGCCCAGCTGAGCGGCTGACATCGGCTTCCGGTTAAAAATTTCAAAAGAGGAAATCTGATGGAACGGATGAACTTCGGCCGCCCGCGCGGTCGGACGGGACGCCGCGCGTACCTGCTGCTCGCCACGATTCTCGCCACCGGCGTTGCCGCCCCAGCGATGGGCCAGGCGATCTCGCCGCACCCCAATCTCGACGCGAACGGCATGGACCTGACCGATGGCAGCTTCGCGATTAACGTGAAGATCGCTTCGGTTGGCTCGGGGGACGCCGAACTTCCCCTTACCGCGATCTCCGGTGATTTCGACAATTGGAACGCCATCCAGTTTCAGAAGACGACATCGGGCAGCACCACGCACTATACTATCCCGCTGGGGCTTAAATACGACCATTTCACCCAGGCGAGTCAGCTATCGACTGTGGGCTCGGGCGCGGTGCTGACCGATGCGACCGACACCGCGACCTATCGCGCACTCGACGGCTCGGTCATCACGTTCACCAACCCGGTCGGGACGCTCGGTGGGCTGTCGAATCTGTGCGACTACAACAACACTACCAACTGCTATTTGCTGCCCGAGAGTATCACCGACAAGGGCGGCAAGACGGTGCATCTCGAGTGGGACGTCCACCAGAACTGCTCGCTTTCGATCGATGCGCCAGACTGCACGTTCAGCTGGCGCCTCGCCCGCGTTTACAATAACGCCGGTTCGGAAATTGATTTCACCTACGCCAGCAACTCCGTTGGCATCCGTGCTAATCCCGGGCCTACATGGTACCAGAGAACGACGGCCGTGCTTTCTGGCGGCGGTGCCAGCGGCGGCACTACGGGCACCGTTACCTATGCCAGGCCCTCAACTGGCGTTACTACGATTACCACGCCCGGTGGCCGGACTTGGCGCTTCACCGGTGCGAACGCGCTCCGCCGGCCGGGCGCAAGTAGCGATACGCTGGTTCGCTCCGGAAGTAACGTCACGCACGACGGCGTGACGACCAACTACAATTATTCCGTGTCGGGCACGACGGCGACCATGGTGGTTACCGATGCGCAGTCGCACACGACGACGATCGTCTCCGACCTGACTAAGCATCGCCCGACCTCGGTAACGGACGCGAATGGCAAGGTGACGGGCTACACCTATGACAGTTTGGGTCGGCCGACCGAGATCAGCTATCCAGAGGGAAACAAGGTCCAATATACCTATGACGGTCGCGGCAACACCGCCGAGACGCGGCTGAAGGCCAAGCCTGGATCGGGTCTGTCGGATATCGTCACCACGGCGGGCTATGACAGCAGCTGCTCCAACCCGCTGACTTGCAACAGCCCGAACTGGACGAAGGACGCGCTCGGCAACCAGACCGACTTCGCCTATGATAGCGGAACCGGTCTCGTTACCAGCGTGACGCGACCCGCCGCGACGAGTGGCTCGAACCGGCCGCAGACGCGCTACAGCTACACCACCAATGCCGCCGGCGTCGCGCAGCTCACCGGCATATCGCAATGTCGGACCGGCGTGGCACCTGGCTGTGTCGGGACCGCTGACGAAGTGAAGGCGACGGTGGCCTATGACGCCGCGCTCAACGTAACCAGCGTGACCACCGCCGCAGGCGACGGTTCGCTGAGCGCAACCACAACGGCGACCTATGATGCCGCGGGCAATCTGCTGACTGTCGATGGGCCGCTTTCGGGTAGCGGCGATACGGTCACCTATCGCTACGATGCGGATCGGTTGCGGGTCGGCGCGATCTCATCAGATCCGGACGGTGCTGGCTCCCGCAAGCGCCGAGCGCTGAAAACAAGCTACACCAGCGACGGTCAGCCTAGCGTGACCGAGGTGGGAACCGTGGATGGCACGACAGATACCGATTGGTCGGCCTTCGTATCGTCGGAGCAGCTTACCGACGGCTATGACACGAATGCCCGCAAGACACGCGAGGTCCTGACCGCGGGCGGCTCCACTTATGGCGTCAGCGAATATAGCTATGACACGCTGGGGCGGCCAGACTGCATGGCGACGCGGATGAACAGCGCTGCCTGGGGCTCAGCGCTTGCTGCATGCACGGCGGCGACTGCCGGCAGCGCCGGCCCCGATCGTATCGTAAGGGCCAGCTACGATGCCGTTGGCCGCCGGTCCAAGGTGCAGACCGCCTATGGCACCGCCGACCAGTCCGACGAGGTAACCACGACCTATACCGATAATGGTGAACTCGCGAGCGTCACCGATGGCGAGGTCAATAAGACCAGCTACGAATATGACGGGTTTGATCGCCCGGCCAAGACCTATTACCCGGTGAGCACCCAGGGTACCGCGAGCAGTTCGGGCAGCGACTATGAACAGTTCGGCTATGACGCGGCGAGCAACGTCACCAGCCGTCGCCTGCGTGATGGCACAACGATTACCTACGGATATGACTATCTCAATCGCGTCATCAGCAAGGTCACGCCAAATATTGCCAATTTCGATTGGGACGTGGCCTATGGCTATAACTTGATCGGTCAGGCTACGAGCGTAGTCGGCAACGGCGCTGTGGATGATACCTTCGTCTATGACGCGCTGGGACGGCTGACCAATGAGAATAATTATGGCGCGGCCACCTATCACAGTTATGATCTGGCTGGACGGCAGACGCGGCTGACCTGGAGCGACGGCTTTTACGTCGACTATGATTACAACGTCACCGGGGAGACGATCGCGATCCGCGAGAACGGCGCGACCTCCGGTGCAGGCGTGCTCGCGAGCTATGGATATGACGATCTGGGGCGCCGGACGAGCATCACGCGCGGCAACGGCACGACGACGAGCTACAGCTATGACGGCGTTTCGCGCCTATCATCGATTGCGCAGAATCTCGCTGGAAGCAGCTACGATTTTACCCACAGCCTCAGCTATAATCCCGCCAGCCAGATCGCATCGCTCACGCGCTCGAACGACGCCTATGCTTGGAACGGGTACTACAATGTCGATCGCCCTTATACAGTCAACGGCCTGAACCAGCTCGCTGCGGCTGGCTCGACTGCGCTGGGCTATGATGGTCGAGGCAATCTGACCAGTTCAGGGAGTCTGAGCTATGATTACACCAGCGAGAATCGCCTCGCGACGGCACCAGGTTATACCCTGGCCTATGAGCCGGGTGGCGGCCAGTTGCTACAGCTCCACGAGAATTTGAGCGGGCAGGACACACGCTTCGCTTATTCCGGCGGACAGCTCATTAGTGAGCTCACCTACACCGGCTCGAGTTGGGCGATTGCCAAGCGCTATGTGCCAGGGCCCAGCGCCGACGAGCCGATTGTGTGGTACGAAGGCGCGGGCACAAGTGATCGGCGCTGGCTGCACGCCGACGAGCGCGGTTCGGTGGTCGCAGTGAGCGACGGCTCAGGCAACGTCATCGGCGTGAATAGCTACGATGAATATGGAATTCCCTCAGGGGGAAATATCGGGCGGTTCCAGTATACGGGGCAGGCTTGGATGCCTGAGTTCGGCATGTATTATTATAAGGCTCGTATGTATTCGCCGACGCTTGGGCGCTTCATGCAGGCAGACTCAATAAGCTATATCGCTGGAATGAACCTATATAATTATACGATGGGAGATCCAATTAATTTTAATGATCCTTCTGGACATGACATTAAGTGCAATGACGGAACTTCAATCCCCTCAACTACAACAGGTGATGATGCTTGTGATGGCCATGGAGGATTCAGTAATGAATTGTCCAATGGGGGAGCGGGGTACGGAGCCTTCAGCGGTAGTCTTTTGTGGGGAATAATTCGAGGATCTGTAGGAAGCATTAGCTCTATAACCGATTCTGTTGGGGGGGGCGGAGGGTACTCTCCCTATCCTCCGACACCCGACGATCGCCCCTGCATTCCAACGACAGTTTCGGGTGGCGGATACATTGGAGGATCCGGGGAGCTCGGAGCTGCTGCCATCGGTGCGGCGGGGCAGGGCTCATTGTCGGCAATGAGTTTTACCAATGGAGAGACTGCTGTTTTCAAGACGACCGGAGCGTATGCCGGTGGTCCAGGTTGGGGCGCTAGTTATCCGAGTTCAGCAAGCGGGCTATACAGCACTGCTGGCGGCATTGTGGCGGGATTCTCGCTCGGCGCAGGGGGAGGGATATCCGCAACGAATGCGACGAGTCCGGGGCAGTTGGCGGGGGTAGCTCAGACTTATAATGCTAATGTAGGAGTAGTCTCCGTGAGCGCATCTTTTGGAGAAAACGGGATTTTTTCGGTTAATGCGGGGCTTTCTCTGGGATTTTCATTTGATGCTAGCACATATCAGACTAATACAACCATTGTTGCGCAACAAAAAAGTGGCTGCTGATGAAGAACAAAATTTGGTTTAGAAGAATTGCTTGGTCTTACCTTCCTAATAGCTGGGAAGGATTTGCGGCGATATTTCTATCTATTATGTTATTTCTTATTTCTTATGGATTAATTTCCTTCTTTGAAAATCAAATGCATTTACAATTGGGGTTTTTTAAAATATTATCATTTCTTATTTTTTGGATCGGACTTCTATTGGTCGCAAGGTCGCATAGCTAAAATCAATAAGCTGATTTCAAAAAAGGCCTGCAATAATATTCGTAAGCTGCATGTAAAATTATCTGTATGCGCGCGAACAAATAGATGTCTAAATTTATTTTGAAGACTGCGCTGCCCGGCCGGTCTCGAACCCGTGAACGCCGTACGCTGGCAGAACGGTTATTCTGCTGGTGCGTTCAGCCTACACCGGTAGACATGAAGTCATGATAGCGGCACCCCAAGCCGCGAGGAGTTCTCTCCTCAGAGCCAAAAATGACGTGCGTTTATATGCGGCGATCACCTTGTCTGGCACCACGTGTGCAAGTGCCGCTTCAGCAACGGGGTCGGGAATTGTCGGCATCATTTCGGCTGCCCAATCCCGGAATGAACTGCGAAAACCGTGTGCAGTGAAGGGCACCTTGGCGCCCCTGAGAACCTTGGTGATCGTCATGTCGGAAAGCTGCCCGCCTCTCAGGGCCGGAAAAATTAGATCTTGCGGCTTAGGTGAAATCTCATCGAGGCGCCGGCGCAGTAGATCGATCGCTGGCTGGTTGAGCGTGACAGTATGTGCCAGCCGGTTTTTCATCAGGTCGGCCGGGCGGTTCCAGTTTCCTGCATCAAAATCGATGTGGGACCATCGAGCAGATCGAACCTCGCCAGACCTCGCCGCGGTAAACAGCAGGAACATCAATGCATCTCGGCCGGTGGTTTGGGGTCGATCCATCAGATCCGCTACGAGGCCCGGAACTTCGGTATACGGCATGGCAGCGAAGTTGTTGCCGCTAGCCTGCCGAGCGAGCCCCAGAGTAACCGCCTTCAACGGCGCCTCATTCGTTCTCCAGCCTTTGGACTGTGAATAGTTGAGGACGGTGCCAACCCGCTGGCGAACCTTACGTGCCATGGACGGTATTCTGGTCCAGATTGGCGTCAGCATGTCGCGTATGACGGCAGCATCGATCGTATCGACCCTCCGGTTCCCGATCGGCCCAAAAGCGTGCTCCTCTAGCGATGAAAGAAATGCTGCGGCATGCTTCGGTGCCCAGCCTGATTTCAGATCGTTGTGTGCAGCCTTCGCGGCGTCCTTGAACGTGGGAATAGGCCGGCGGTCGCGATCCCGCTCCGCGATCGGGTCTCGTCCATTCAACACATACTTGCGAAGCTCTGCTGCTTTCTCACGAGCTTCCGCTAAGTTCAGAGCGGCGATCGAGCCGAGGCCGATGTCCCTGCGCTTACCATCGCGCTGGACGCGCAGCAGCCATGATCTGCTTCCAGAGTTCTTCACGAGCAGATATAGCCCGTTACCATCCCCATGGCGGCCAGGCTTGGCGTTTCTAACGCCGATGGCGGTCAAGCTGCCCATTTCTGTTCCCTCGTTTGTTCCCACGCTGCGCGTTGGATGCGATGACGCATATTGGGAAAGCTTGAGGATCAGCTTTGCAAAATATCTTTGTTTCTTAAAGGCTAAGAGCCATCCTGGGCTTTCCTGAGACGAGGAGTATAGGGCTCACGGGGCATCCACTTCTCCCTCCTACATCGACGGTTCGACGCAGACGCGACGACGCGCGCCTTTCGCCGGCGAATCGCTGTGCGCAAAAAAGGGGCGCGATCCGGATTCGGACCGCGCCCCGCCTGGATCAGTAGAAGGCGCCGTAGATCACATCGACGACGCGGCGCGTGCGCAGGCTGACCAGCAGCAGGTCCGGCCCGTAGCGCACCCAGCGATAGCCGGGAGGCGGCGCGCCGACGCCGAGGCCGTACCAGTCGTCATAATAATAGCTGCTCGACAGGAAGAGCACCGGCAGCAGCCCGCCGATCGACCAGCGGCGATAGCTGTAGCCGCGCGGATATTGGAAGGGCGGGCGGTGGATCGGGCGGAAGTTCGGCGGGCGGCCGGCGCCGGGGCGGTGCGGCGGGCGCGCGACCGGCGGGCGCGGCGCAGGCGGCCGCGCAACGGGCGGGCGCGGCGCGGGCGGTCGCATGCCGGGGCCGCCGGGGTGCGAAGGGCCGGGCGCCGGCGGGCGAGGGCCCGGCTGCGGCTGGGGCGGACGCTGAGGCCCACCAGGCCCACCCGAGGGCGGGCGCTGGCCCGACTGGCTGGGGCGATCGCCCGGGCGGTGCTGCTGCGCTTCGGCGAGCGCCGGCGCGAGGAGGATCGCCATCATCGCGATCGACGTCAGCTTCTTCATGCTTTCTCTCCGACTGGTGGAGTGGTGCCCGTCACCGAACGACCGGGCGCGCGAAAGGCTGCCGCTCAGCCCTTGTTGCGGCTCTTCATCAGCGGCTGGATGCGCGTGCCGAAATTATCGACGCCCGCGAGGAAGTCGTCGAAGGTAAGCAGCACGCCGCCGGTATTGGGCACCTCGGCCATCTCGTCGAGCATGCGGGCGACGCTCTCGTAGCTGCCGACCAGCGTGCCCATGTTGATGTTGACCGCGCCCTCCGGGGCGGCGAGCTGGCGGACATTGGTGGTCGGGTTGTTCTTGTCGGCAGCGCCCTGGTCGATCAGCCAGCGCACCGCGTCGATATCGAGGCCGTCGCGATAGGATTGCCACTTGGCCATCGCCGCCTCGTCGGTCTCGTCGGCGATCACCATGATCAGCACGAACACCTTCACGTCGCGCCCGGTCCTGGCGGTCGCCTCGGCGAGACGCTCGTTGTTGAAAGCGAAGGCGGTCGGCGTGTTGACGCCCTTGCCGAGGCAGAAGGCATAGTCCGCCCATTTCGCCGAGAAGGCGAGGCCCTCGTCCGACGAGCCGGCGCAGATGATCTTCATCTCGCCCTCGGGCGTCGGGCGGACGCGGCAATCGTCCATCTGGTAATATTCGCCCTTGAGGTCGCTGCGCCCGGTCTCCCACAGCTCGCGCAGGATCTGGGCGTACTCGTCGAGCATCTGGTAGCGGTTGCGGAAATGCTCGTCGCCCGGCCACAGGCCCATCTGGCTGTATTCGGGGCGCTGCCAGCCGGTGATCAGGTTGAGCCCGAAACGGCCATGGCTGATCGAATCGATCGTGTTGCACATGCGCGCGGCAAAGGCCGGCGGGATGATCAGCGTCGGGCAGGTGGCGTAGATCTTGATCTTGCTGGTGACCGCGGCGAGGCCGGCCATCAGCGTGAAGCTTTCCAGTCCATATTCCCAGAACTCGGTCTTGCCGCCGAAGCCGCGCAGCTTGATCATCGACAGGAGGAAATCGAGGCCATGCTCCTCGGCCTTCAGCGCGATCGCCTTGTTCATGTCGAAGCTCGGCATGTACTGCGGCGCGTTCTCGCTGATCAGCCAGCCATTGTTGTTGATGGGAACGAAGACGCCGACTTCCATGTGATTAGCTCCCCAGAAATGCCAGAACACGGGCCTCGAAGCCCGCCGGATCGGTGACGTTGCAGGCGTGCCCTCCCCAAGGCATCCGAACAAGTTGCGCCTGCGGAATGGCTTGCGCAAGCCGGGCCGAGCAGCCGGGCGGGACGAGTGCGTCGTCCTCGCTGGCAAGCAGCAGCACGGGGGTGGCGAGCGGGTATGCCTCCAGCCGGTCGATCAGGTCGAACCTCAGCGCTTCGAGGATGCGCGCCTCGACCATCTCGGTGGGGAAGCCGGCGACATGATGCTTCGCCTCTTCGTCCAGCCGCTCGCTGTTCTCGGATATCCACTGCGGCGGGAAGAGGAAGATCGGCTGGGCATCGACATATTTGCCCGGGCCATAGGCACGCAGCAGCGCCAGCCGGGCATCGAAGCAGCGCCTCGTATAGGGATCGAGCCGGCCCCAGCCATTGACCACCACCAGCCGGTCCACACGCTCGGGGGTGTCGAGCGCGAGGCTCAGCCCGCCCATGCCACCGATCGCGTGGCCGAGGATCGAGGCGCGCTCGATCTCCAGCGCGTCCATCAGCAGGCGGATATCGTCGCCGATGCTTTCGAGGCGTGGGGTGACGGTGCGGTCCGAGCGGGCGGTGCCGCGATGATCGTAGAGGATGAGGCGGTGGCGCTCGGCGAGCGCGGCCAGATTGGGCCGCCAGTACTTGCCCGATCCGCCCATGCCGGCGGAAAGGATCAGCGGGGGGCCGCTGCCATGATCCTCATAATAGAGCCCCGCCGCCTCGGGCATCAGCCGATATGCGCCACCGAGGCGATCTCGACCAGGCAATCGGGCTTCACCAGATCGGCCTTGATGCAATAGCGCGCCGGCTTGGCGCCGGGGAAATACTCGGCATAGATCTGGTTGAAGACGGGATAGTCGGCAAAATCCTTGAGGAAGATATGGTTCATCGCCACATCCTCGAGGGTCGCCCCGGCTGCCTCGAGCGTGGTCTTGATCACTTCGAGGATATGCCGCGTCTGGCCGGCGGCATCACCGACATGGAGGACGATGCCGCCCTCGCCCAGCGCCAGTACGCCCGAGACATAGACCGTGTTGCCCGCCCTGGCGCCGGCCGAATAGGGCGCGATCGGGGTGGGGAACTGGGGCGGGTTGATCGGCTCGAACGGCATCGCTTACTCCTTGGGCAATTGGCCGAAGCTGCCGCAGAAGTCGGCGGTGGTGGAGACCCAGCCGAAGAACTTCTCGACATTGTAGACGGTGGCTTCCTGCATCATCGGCGGCCCGAGATGATGCGTCGCATCCTCGAGCATCACCCCGAAATATTCGAGGTGGAAGCCGTCGCGCAGCGTCGATTCGACGCACACGTTCGTGGCGATGCCGACGAAGACGATGTTGCGGATGCCGCGCGACCGCAGCGTCGAATCGAGCTGCGAGTTGAAGAAGGCGCTGTAGCGGGTCTTGTGGAGCCGGATGTCGCCGGGCCTGGGCGCCAGCGCATCGACCAGCTCGTAATCCCAAGTGCCGCGGGCGAGCAGCGTACCGCTGAGCTCGGGCCGGGCGCGCATCGTCTTGAGCGCATTGGACTTGTGCCAGTTGGGCGAGCCGGGGCCGCCGGCCTCGACATAGTCGGCGTCCCAGCCATTCTGGAGATAGATCACCGGCATACCCGCCGACCGGGCGGTGTCGAGCACCGCGGCGATCTTGTGAATCGTGCCTGCCGACCCCGAAATGTCGAACCCCGCCTGGTCGACATAGCCGCCGGGCGAGGCATAGGCATTCTGCATGTCGATCACGACGATCGCGGTCTCGTCGGCAAGCACGCGGATCGGCTCGGGCCGGGCGGGAAGCGTAACGACCCGCGGACCTTCGAGGTCGCGGCCGACGGTAGGTTCGCCTGTCATTTGCGCGAGTGTTCCCCAGAAGAACCCTCAGCGCAAGCGCCTTAGCTGGCCTCCGCCAGCAGCGCTGCGGCGTTTAGTGGGCCTCCGCCAGCAGTGCTGCGGCCCTGGCCCCCGCCCAGTCCATCTCGCCCGAGACGCGCCACACTTCCTTGCCTGCCGAATCATAGAGGATCGTGGTCGGCAGATTGACGTTCAGGCCCAGGCTGAAGGCGGTGTCCTTGTCGGTCCAGGGCTTGAGATGCTTGAAGCCGGCCTTGGCGAAATAGGGATCGACCTCGGCGCGGCCCTTGCCGTCCTGGCTGAGCGTGATCACCGGCAGGGCGTCGCCCTTCTGTCCGGCGAGCGCGTCCAGCGTCGGCATTTCGGCGCGGCACGGGATGCACCAGGTCGCCCAGAGATTGAGCAGCACCGGCTTGCCGGCGAAGGCGGCGAGCGTGACCGTCTTGCCCTCCGGATCGGCGAAGGGGAAGTCGGGGGCCGCCTCGCCCTTGTGGCTGCGATCGAGCGTGCCCTTGTCGGCAGTGGCGCCGGCAGTCGCCGCGCCGGACGCAGCATTGGCCGCCGGGATAGTTTCGTTTGCTTGGCTTCCGGGCCCGGAGCGCTTATCGCACCCCGCGATCATGAGGGTGCCGAGCAGGAGAAGTGAGATAGCCGAGCGCAAGGACAGCTCCAATGCAATGTGGGGTGGGCGCTTCGCCGAAGGCCCGTCTGCGGTGATGCGCGAGATTAACGCATCCATCCCCTTCGACAAGCGGATGTGGCGACAGGATCTGCGCGGATCGCAGGCGCATGTCACGATGCTGGGCGCGCAGGGCATCATCGGGGCGGAAGATGCAGCGGCGATCCATGCCGGGCTGGGCGACGTCGCGGCCGATTTCGAGGCCAAGGGCGTGCCCGAGGACCTGGCGCTCGAAGACATCCACATGCTCGCCGAATCGCGGCTGGCGCAAAAGATCGGCCCGACCGCGGGGCGCCTGCACACCGCCCGCTCGCGCAACGACCAGGTCGCGACCGACTTCCGCCTGTGGGTGCGCGACGCCGTGGACCAGGCCGAGGCGGCGCTGGGCGCGCTGCAGGACGCGCTGCTGGCGCGCGCCGAGGAACATGCCGACAGCGTGATGCCGGGCTTCACGCACCTTCAGGTCGCGCAGCCGGTGACGCTGGGGCATCATCTGATGGCCTATTTCGAGATGTTCGCGCGCGATCGTTCGCGGCTCCGCGATGCCCGCGCGCGCCTCAACCTCTGCCCGCTCGGATCGGCGGCGCTGGCCGGCACCGGCTTCAACCTCGACCGCGAAGCGACGGCGAAGGCACTCGGCTTTGACGGGCCGACGCGCAACTCGCTCGATTCGGTCTCCGACCGCGACTTCGCGATCGAGTATCTCACCGCGGCCGCGCAGACCGCGCTGCATCTCAGCCGGCTGGCCGAGGAATTCGTGATCTGGGCGAGCCAGCCCTTCGGCTTCGTGTCGCTGAGCGACCAATGGTCGACCGGCAGCTCGATCATGCCGCAGAAGCGCAACCCCGATGCCGCCGAACTGGTGCGCGGACATAGCGGGCGGATCACCGGCGCGCTCGTATCGCTGATGATCACGATGAAGGGCCTGCCGCTCGCCTATTCGAAGGACATGCAGGACGACAAGCCGCCGGTGTTCGAGGCGCATGACCTGCTCGGGCTCAGCATCGCGGCGATGACGGGCATGGTGGAGAGCGCGAGCTTCCGGCTGGAGCGCATGCGCGCCGCCGCCGAGGCCGGCTTCTCGACCGCGACCGATCTTGCCGACTGGCTGGTGCGCGAGGGCGGCATCCCGTTCCGCGAGGCGCACCACATCACCGGGCGCGCGGTTGCGGCGGCGGAAAGCGCCGGAATCCGGCTCGATCAGCTATCGATCACCCAACTCAAGGAAATCGACGCGCGGATCGACGAACGCGTATATGGCGTTCTCAGCGTCGATGCCTCGGTATCGAGCCGCACCAGCTTCGGGGGCACTTCCCCAATGCGGGTGCGCGAGGCAATCGCAGCGGCGAAGCAGGGCCGCGAGGAGGAAGGGCGATGAAGCGACCGGCAATTCTGGCACTCGCGCTCCTGGGCAGCCTCGCGCTTGCGAGCTGCGGCAACCGCGCGGAGCTCAAACCCAAGGCGACGGCATCGCTGCCGGTAGCGCCCGCGGGTGCGAAAGCGACGCCGTCGCCGACCGACCTTCTCAAGCCACCCGTCCAGACGCGCCCGGCACGCAGCGACGACCTGATCGAAAGCACCAACCAGCGGCGAAGCGACACGTTCGACCTGCCGCCGCGGTAAAATCCACAGGAAGTTCTTCAGTGTCTCATTTCGAAATGATCGGCGGCGAACTGCACGCCGAGAATGTCCCGCTCGCGCGCATTGCCGCTGACGTTGGCACGCCCGTCTATGTCTATTCGACCGAGGCGTTCCGCGACGCCGCCCGCGCCTTTCGCAACGGGCTGGAGCCGGTCGGCAAGCATCATGTCGCCTTCGCGGTGAAGGCCAATCCGAACCTGGCGGTGCTGCGCCTGCTGGCAAACGAAGGCTTCGGCGCCGATGTCGTCTCGGGCGGCGAGCTGGCGCGCGCGCTGGCGGCGGGCATCCCGGCAAAGGACGTGGTGTTCTCCGGCGTCGGCAAGACGCGCAAGGAGCTCGCCCAGGCGCTCGATGCCGGGATCGGCCAGTTCAACCTCGAGCTCGAGGAAGAAGGCGTCGTCCTCGCCGAGATCGCGCGCGCGAAGGGCATGACCGCCCCGGCGGCGCTGCGCGTCAACCCCGACGTCGATGCCGGCACGCACGAGAAGATCTCGACCGGCAAGGCCGAGAACAAGTTCGGCCTGCCGATCGACCAGGCCAAGGCGATCTTCGACCGGATTGCGCCGCTGGAAGGGATCAACCTGCGCGGCGTCGCGGTGCATATCGGCAGCCAGCTGCTCAGCCTCGCCCCGCTGGAAGCCGCGTTCGAGCGCGTCGGCAAGCTGGTCGCCGAGCTGCGCGCTGCGGGCCACGTGATCACCCATGTCGATCTCGGCGGCGGCCTGGGCGTCGCCTACAAGCCGGGCGACGTGCCGCCGACGTCCGAAGCGTTCGGCGAGATGGTCGCGCGGGTGACCAAGGACTGGGACGTCGAGCTGATGTTCGAGCCCGGCCGCCACATCTCGGCCGATGCCGGCGTGCTGGTCACCGAAGTGCTGTGGGTGAAGCCGGGCGTGACCAATCCCTGGGTCGTGGTCGACGCGGCGATGAACGACCTGGCACGTGTCGCGCTCTATGACGCCTATCACGGCTTCGCCTCGGTGACGCCCTCCGGCGAGACGATGGTCGCCAATGTCTGCGGCCCGGTATGCGAGAGCAGCGACGTGTTCCTCAAGAACCGCGAGATTGACGCGCTGAAGGGCGGCGACCTGGCGGTGCTGCAGAGCGCCGGCGCCTATGGCGCGACGATGGCGAGCACGTACAACAGCCGCGCGCTGGTGCCCGAGGTGCTGGTGTCGGGCGACCGCTTCCAGATCGTCGCCGGGCGGATCACCGCCGAGACGATCATGGGCGAAGAGCAGATCCCGGACTGGCTCGAGGCATGACGCTGACCGCCCTGCCGATCTTTCTGAGGCTGGCAGGGCGGCCGGTGATGCTGGTGGGCAGCGGCGAGGCGGCGGAAGCCAAGCGCCGACTGCTCGAGCGGGCGGGCGCGGTGATCGTCGGCGAGGAGGCTGCGGCAATCATTGCGATCGTCGCGCACACCGATCCCGAACCAATCGTGACACGATTGCGTTCTCGCGGGATGCTCGTGAACACCGTCGACCGCGCAGACCTGTGCGACTTCACCCTGCCCGCCATAATCGAGCGCGATCCGGTGCTGGTCGCGGTGGGCACCGGCGGGGTCTCCGCCGGGCTGGCGGCGGCGATCCGGCAGAAGCTGGAGGCCGAGCTGCCCGCCGACCTCGGCGAGACGGCAAGGGCGCTGCACGCGGCACGCCCCGAATTGCGCGCGCGCTTCCCCGACATCGCGGATCGCCGGCGCGCGATCGGCGCGGCGCTGGCCGAGGGTCTGGGCGGCGACGTGGTCGCGCGGATCGGCACGCCACCGGCGGCGACGCTGCTGCGCATCGCCCTCGCCTCGACCGATCCCGACGAGCTGACGCTGCGCCAGGCGCGCGCGCTTGCGCAGGCCGAGCGGGTGTACCATTTTCCCGGCGTGCCGATCGCCATCCTCAACCGCGCCCGGGCCGATGCGCCGCGCATCGCCTGCGCCGCCCCGCCCGAACTGCCGGGCCCGGGCCTCTCGATCTGGCTGGAGATGCAATGAGCGGCTTCGCGTACATCGTCCATGACGGCAAGGTCGAGCAGCCGATCCTTAAGGAGGCGCTCGACAAGCAGGCGGGGCTCAGCTGGATCCACCTCAACACCAATGACGAGCGCGCCCAGCTCTGGCTGAGCGGCGAGGCCAAGCTTGCCCAGCCGGTGATCGATGCGCTGACCGCGATGGAGACGCGCCCGCGCTGCGAGCTGTTCGGCCCGGCGGCGCTGGTCAATCTGCGCGGCATGTCGTCGGAGGATGTCGACACGTCCGACCAGCTCGCCTCGATCCGCATGTACGCGCATGGCGGCTGCGTCTTCTCGGTGACGCGCAAGCCGCTCAACGCCGTCGCGCCGGTGCGCAAGCAGGTCGAGGAGGGCAAGATCCTCGATCCCGGCGACCTGATCGCGGCGATCGCCCAGGCGATCACCGAGGAGCTCGACCCGATGGTCGCCGAGCTCGGCGATTCGCTCGACGATTGCGAGGAGCAGATCTCGCGCCACCGCGCGTTCGACTTGCGCCGGCTGGTCAATGCGACGCGGGTGAAGGCGATCGGGCTGCGGCGCTTCCTCTATCCGCAGCGCGCCGCGCTGGAGAAGCTCGCCGGGCTGCCGGTCGAGTGGCTGGCCGATGACGACCGGCTCCATCTTTCCGCCGCCGCCGATCGCGCCGCGCGCATGGCGGAGGAGCTGGAGAGCATCCGCGAGCGCGCCGCGCTTACCCACGAGACGCTCACCGACCTGCGCGCCGAGCTGATCGACCAGCGCTCGCTGACGATCGCGGTGGTGGCGATGGTGTTCCTGCCGCTGACCTTCCTCACCGGCCTGCTCGGCATGAACGTGGCGGGCATCCCTTATGCGCACGAACCCTGGGCGTTCGCCGGCGTGGTCGGGGTCTGCGTGGTGATGGCACTGGGAATCGCCGGCTATTTCATCGGCCGGCACTGGTTCGAGCGCTAGGCGCGGCTCAGCCGCGGCGGCAGCGCTCCAGCTCGGCCCGCGCCGTAGCGAGATCGCTGCGGACTTCGCCCAGCTCCATCGCCCGCGCCGCGATGCGCGCATCGAGGGCGAGGTTGGAACGCTTGAGCTCTTCCATCCGGTCGGCGCGCGCCAGGATCCGGTCGATCCGCGCGGCGAGCTCCTCGAACGCATAGGTGCCGCAGAGATAGTCGTCGGCGCCGGCCTGCAGCGCCTCGACCGCGGCACCGGCATCGTCATGGTTGCTCACCATGATCACCGGCAGGTCCGACGTGTCGCGGGCGCCGCGAATCTCCTGGAGGACGTGGAGCCCCGAAACCTCGGGCATCACCCGGTCGATCAGCACCATGTCGAAGCCGCGCGCCGAGATCAGCTCGAGCGCCTGCGATCCGCGATCCGCAAGGACGACGAGATAGCCGAGCTGGCCGAGGCGGTGCGCGAGCACGTGCAAATTGGTCCGGCTGTCATCGACTGCCAGGATGGTGCGCGTGGCCCGGCGGCGACTGCCGATCCCTTCCTGTGCCGAAGCTTCGTCCATGGCCGGCATCCTACGCCGGCAACAATCACGAAACCGTTAAGCGCTGCGCAACCGCGCTTGGATCAGCGTGCCAGGAAGTTGAAGATCTGTCCCACCATCACGTCCATCGGGCCGCTGCACTTGTCGATCGGATCGCCCGGTTCGGCGGTATTGATCGCCAGGCCCATCGGCGTCGGCCAGCCGCGCAGCGCGTGGGTGATCGTGCGCAGCGCCTGCAGCGTCGACACCGCCGCCTGCCAGCCCGCCGCGGTGGCGATCAGGCCCACCGGCAGCCCGTCGAAATAGGGGCGCTCGTCCTTGCTCAGCGTCTCGACATAGTCGAGCGCGGTCTTGACCAGCCCGGAAAGCGTGCCGTGATAGCCGGGCGACCCGACGATCACCGCATCGGCGCTACGCAGCGCCTCGAGATAGCGCAGCACTGCCGGGTTCCCCTCGACATTGCCCGGCTCGTAATGCGGGAAGGCGATCGCCTCGCCGGTGAGCAGGGTGGTGCGGGCGCCGCGCGCCTCGGCCTTTTGGAGCGTTGCGGCAAGCAGCCGTCCGGTGGCGGATTCCGCGCGCAGGGTGCCGCCCAGCGCGACGATGTGAGGTGCCGACATGCCCCTCCGCTAACCCAAAGCCGGAGCGAGCGCCAGTCCGTGGACCTGGGATGCGTGCAGCGGCTATGGGTCGGCAGAATCGCCACGGGGGTCGCAATGGTCGCAACTACGCACGGGCCCCTGGCGGGCGTGCGCATCATCGAGTTCGACATGCCCGGCGCCGTGCAGTTCGCCGGCATGCTGCTTGCCGATCTCGGCTGCGACGTGGTGCGGATCCGGCGCCCGCGCCAGGAAGAGAGCGCCGTCGCCGCGCTGCTCCACCGCGGGCGCTCGCAGGTCACGCTAGACCTTACCCAGACGGCAGACCGCGAGCAGGCGCTGGCACTGATCGCCGAGGCGGACGGCGTGATCGAAGGCTATCGCCCGGGCACCGCCGAGCAGGTCGGCCTCGACCCGGCGCGCTGCCTCGCGCTCAATCCACGGCTCGTCTATGCCCGCACCAGCGGCTGGGGCCGCGAGGGGCCGCTGGCCGGCACGCCCGGCACCGACATCAACCATCTCGCGCTCTCCGGCGCGCTCCACGCGATCGGCCCTGCCGCCGCGCCGGTGCCGCCGCTCGGCCTGATCGGCGACACCGCCGGCGGCGCGCTCTACCTGGCGCTGGGACTGGTCTCGGCATTGCTGGGGGCACAGGCGACGGGCCGGGGCCAGGTGATCGAGGCGGCACAGCTCGACGGGACGGCATCGATGATGACGCTCTACTACGCGCTGCACGGCGCCGGGCGCTGGGTCGACGCGCGCACGGCGAACATGGTCGATGGCGGCGCGCCCTATTATCGCTGCTACGCCTGCGCCGATGGCCGGCATGTCGCGGTAGGCGCGATCGAACCGCCGGCGTTCCGCGCGCTCTGCGCCGCGCTGGGCATCCCGGCAGAGCGCTACGATCCCTATGATCGCGCCTGCTGGCCGGCGATCGCCGAAGTGCTGGCATCGGCCTTCGCATCGCGCGGGCGCGACGAATGGGCCGGGTTGTTCGAAGGCAGCGAGGCGTGCGTGACGCCGGTGCTTTCGCTCGCCGAGGCGCCGCTCCACCCGCACAGCCGGGCGCGCAACGTCTTTGCGGTGCAGCGCGGCGTCATGCAGCCAATGCCGGCGCCGCGCTTTTCGGAGACGCCCGCACAGGCGCTGCCGGCTATCGATGAAACGGTGGACGCGATCCTCAGCCGCTGGACTTGAGGCTGCTCCAAGCCTTGGCGATTTCCTCGAGACTGTCGGCGGCGGCACGGAACGGCGCCGGATCGATGCCCGGCGCGGCCTGGAGGATGTCGCCGCGCAGGCCGTGATAGAAAGTGGCGAGCGTGCGCGAGACCTGGCCGCCCTTGTCGAAATCCAGCCCCGCCTCGAGCGCGAAGAGCACCGCGGTGGCGCGCGCGACGCGCTCGCCGCGAACCGCATAATTGCCCCGCTCGACCGCCCAGGCCGCGGTGCGCAGCGCAGCGACCGCCTCGTCATAGAGCAGGCCGACCAGCGCGTGCGGATCGCCGCCGGCCGAACGGCCGACCAGATCGATCTGGCGATAGGTGCTGGCGGGATTGGCGGCGAGCGCCGAGGCGTAGCGCATCAGTTGCTCGACGCGTTCCAGGCAGCGATCTGCTGCGTAAGGAAGGCCTGGGTCGACTTGTAGGCGGCGACCTTGGCATCCATCGCGGCGAACTGCTGCGTCATGCGGTCCTTCATCGCCGCGGTGTCGGTGGCGACCTTGTCCTTCTGGTCCGCGAGCTTGCTCTGCTGCTTGGTATAATTGTCGGCGCTGGCACCGAGTCCCGTGGTGGTGCTCGCCGCGTTGGTCGCGATCGTCGACAGCGCCTTGGAGAGCGCCGCGCCGCTCGCGAAGATCTTCTCGATATCGTTGGGATAGGTGGAAAGCACGGTCGAGAGGCGACTGGTGTCCACGCTCAGCGAGCCGTCGCGATTGGTCTTCACGCCGATGTCCGCGAGCTTGGACGGCACGTCGCTCGAGGCGCCGGGCACGAGATCGGTCAGCGTCAGGCTCTTGAGCTGGCGCAGCAGGTCCTTGGCGGCGGCATCGGTGCGCAGCGGGCCGGTGATCGGATCGACCGCCGCCTGCACGGCCTTGTACACTTCGTTGTAGGTCGCGACGAAGTTGCTCACCGCGTCGCTGATCGCCGAGGTGGGCGCGCTGGCGCCGATCGCGACCTTGGTGCCCACCGATGCCGCGACCAGATCGATCCGCGCGCCCGGGATCATGCCCGAGATGCTGTTCGTCGGATATTTGGCCTCGACGCCGTCGAGCGCGACCCGGGCATCCTGCGCGGTCGCGTTGATCGTCGAATTGGCCGCGTCCTTGCCGACATCGAGCTGCGAGAGATCGCCGGTGCCGCTGAGCGTGAAGGCCTGCGAAGAGCCGGTCGAGCTTTTGAGGACCAGGCGCGCGCCGTTGCTGTCGCTGAGGATCGAGGCGGTGATGCCCGCCTTCTTGGCGTTGATCGCGTCGGCGATGCCCTTCAGCGTGTTGTTCGAAGAGGTGATGTCGATCGTGATCGGCGTGGCCGGCCCCGCGGTGAAATCGGTCATCGCGCCGTTCGCGACCGTCGCGGAGCCGAAGGTGAGCGTGAACGTGCCGGTGCCGACGACGCTGGCGCTGCCGCCGCTGAACGACTGCGAGCTGGTGACCTGGCCCTGGGCGAGCTGGCGCACTTCCATCGTCGCGTTGAGGCCGGCGAGATCGGCGCCCGGGAGCCGCGTGACGGTGAGGATGCCGCTGTTCGAGCTGGTCGGCTGGGTGGCGAGCGAGCCCGAGCCGGTGAGCGAGGCGAGCGCAGAGGCGAAGTCGCTGATGTTGCTCTTGAGCGTGCTGACCGTCGAGATCTGGGTGGTGAGCGTGTCGCTCTGCGTGGTGATCAGCTGGTTCTTGTTGGCAAACGCGTTCTCGACCAGCGACTCGACCAGCGCATTGGTGTCGATCCCGGATCCGGTGCCCAGCGTCTTTGCGATCGATTCGACGGCCATTGCTTCCCCCTGTCCCCCCGATAAACGGCCGGGCGCCCGCGTTTTTTAGTGGGCACGCGCCTGTTTCCGGCCGTTTTCGTCGAAAAGCGCGGTCTCGGGCACGCTGACCGCGGGCATGACCGCATTGGCGCGCTTGCTGAGCTGGAAGACGAAGGCGAGCACCGTCGCCACCGCCATGTAGAGATCGTCGCGGATCTCCTGGTTTTCCTTGCTGGTATAGTAGACCGCGCGAGCGAGCGGCGGGATCTCGAGGACCGGCACGTCGAGCTCGCCGGCGAGCTCGCGGATCGCCAGCGCGGTCGCACCGCGGCCCTTGGCGACGAGCACCGGCACCTGGTCGCGGCCCTGCTCGTAGCGCAGCGCCACGGCGAAATGGGTCGGGTTGGTAATCACGACATTGGCCGTCGCCACGGCCTTGCGGAAGCTGCCCTTGAGAATCTGGCGCTGGCGCTGGCGCTGCGCGGCCTTGGCCTCGGGCGAGCCTTCGCTCTCCTTGTGCTCGTCGCGCACTTCCTGCTTGGTCATGCGCAGCCGGCTCATGTGGCGGAGGATCTGGATCGGCAGGTCGACGCCGGCGATCAGCAGCAGCCCACCGGCCATGACGAAGAGCAGATAGAGGAATTCGCTGCCCATCGCGCCGATCGCGCCGTGCAGGTCGGCCTCGACCAGCCCGAGCGAGCGCCGGGTGAGCGACCAGAGCAGCCAGGCGCCAATGCTGCCGAGCAGCGCTACCTTGAGCAGCGCCTTGCCCAGCTCGATCCATCCATTGGGGCCGAACATCCGGGCGAGGCCCGACGCCGGATTTACGCGCGAGGCCTTGGGCGCGAACAGCTTGGAATTCCAGCGCAGCCCGGCGAGCCCGGCATGGCTGAGCACCGCGCCGACCACCGCGACGAGCAGCAGGCCTCCCATCGGCATGGCGAGCTTCCATCCCGCCTCGGCGAGCGGGCGCCAGGGCTCGAAATCCTCGATGTCCGCACGGCCGAAGCTGAAGCTGCCGACCATCACTTCCTTGCAGGCGCGGATCAGCGACGGCCCGAGCATCGTCATCCAGGCGCAGCCCAGAAGGACGATCAGCGCCGTGCCGAAGTCCTTCGAGCTGAGTATTTGTCCGTCTTCTTCCGCCTTGCGTTTCCGCTTGGCGGTTGGGGCTTCCGTCTTTTCGCCGCCGGACTCCGACATCAGCCGAGCACCAGCTGCGGCATCATCGTGAGCGATTCACGCACGATGACGACGAGATAATCGCCCATCGCCGGCAGCGCGAGCGTGAGCGCAACGACGCCGAACAGCAGGCTGGCGGGCAGGCCGATCGCGAACAGGTTGAGCGCCGGCGCGGCGCGGCTGAGCATGCCGACGATCAGGTTGAGGCAGAGCAGCAAGAAGCCGATCGGCAGCGACAGCAGCAGCCCGGCGAGGAAGGTGTAGCCGCCGAACATCGCGATGCCGAGCAGGCGCTCGGGCGCGATCCAGGCGCCGGGGGGCATGACGGCATAGCTGCGCACGACGAGGTCGACGAGGACAAGATGCCCGTCGACCGCGAGGAAGACCAGCGTCAGCATCAGCGACAGGAAGGTGCCGATCGCCGGCGTCGAGTGGCCGCTGGTCGGGTCGACGGCATTGGTGAAGCCGAGGCCCATCGACATCGAGATCACTTCGCTCGCCACCATCGGCGCGGCGAAGGCGATCTGGAGCACGAAGCCCATCGCCAGGCCGGTCAGCGCCTCGGCGGCGACGGCGAGGAAGGTGGTGAGCGAGAAGATCTGCGCGGGCGGGGTGATGTGCGCGACGTTGATCACCAGCACGCCGATCGCGCCGGTGAGCGCGATGCGCGCGGGCAGCGGGATCGCCATCGCGCTGAACACCGGCGCCGCGACGAACGCCGCGCCGATCCGCACCATCGCGAACAGCAGCGCCCAGAGCTGGGGCTCGATCGAGAGGCCGAAGCCCATCAGCATCGGCTTACTTCACCAGGTCCGGAATGCGCTCGAAGATGCTCACCATGAAGTCGCCGAGCAGGCCGAGGATCATCGAGCCGAAGATGACCAGGCTCAGCCCGACCACGATCAGCTTGGGGACGAAGGTGAGCGTCTGCTCCTGGATCGACGTCGCGGCCTGGACCATGCCGAGCACCAGGCCGGCAAGCAGCGCCGGCACCAGGATCGGCGTGGCGGCGAGCGCCAGCACCCACATCGCCTCGCGGCCGACGGTGAGGAAGTAATCGGCGTCCATCGGGGCTAGCTCACAAAGCTGGAGGCGAGCGAACCCATCGTCAGCGCCCATCCGTCGACCAGGACGAAGAGCAGCAGCTTGAAGGGCAGCGATATGATCGTCGGCGACAGCATCATCATGCCCAGCGCCATCAGCACCGTGGCGACGACCATGTCGATCACCAGGAAGGGCAGGAAGATCAGGAAGCCGATCTGGAAGGCGGTCTTGAGCTCGCTGGTGACATAGGCGGGGAGCAGCACCGAGAAGGGCACGTCTTCCGGCTTGGCATAGGGGCCGCTCTTGGCGAGGCCGGCGAACAGGGTGACGTCCTTGGTGCGGGTCTGCTTGATCATGAAGCCGTGCAGCGCCTCGCCCGACTTGGCGATCATCTCGCTCGCGCCGATCTTGCCGGCCGAATAGGGCTGGATCGCGTTGACGTTCATCGTGTTGAGCGTCGGCGCCATCACGAAGAAGCTGAGGAACAGCGACAGCCCGATCAGCACCTGGTTGGGCGGGGTCTGCTGGAGGCCCAGCGCCTGGCGGAGCAGCGATAGCACGATGATGATCCGGGTGAAGCTGGTCATCATCAGCAGGATGCCCGGCAGCACCGAGAGCAGGCCCATGATGATGAGGACCTGGAGCGACAGGCTGAGCGGGGCGTTGCCGCCGCCAAGATCGCCCAGCGCGCGGTCCACGGCTTCGCCCACGCCCGGCGTCGCGACCGGCGCGGGCACGGCGGGCGCAGCCGCCTGGGCGAGCGCCGGCATGGCGAAGAGGACGAAGAAGGCCAGCAGCCCGATGAACAGCGCGGCGCGGCCGCCCACCGTGCGCGGCGCCGAGACGATCGCGCGCGTCACTGCGGCTTGTCCACCAGGGTGACGCCGCTGCGGGTGACCGAGACGAGCAGCTTCTGCCCCTCGAACTCGATCACGGCGAGGCGCAGGCCCGGCCCGAGCATCATCGTTTCCTTGAGCTGCACCATCCGGGTCGTCTGGTTCTTGGGCAGCCGCGTCTCGAGCTTGCGCCAGGCATAGAGGCAACCGACCATCAGGCCGCAGACGAGCGGCAGCAGCACGATCAGCTTGATGATGTACATCGTCATGGGGTCAGCGCACCGCGCGCTTGTCGGGGCTGACCAGCTCGGTCATCCGCACGCCGAACTTCTCGCCGACCGTGACGACCTCGCCGCGGCCGATCAGCGTGCCGTTGACGAACACGTCGAGCAGCTCATTGGCCTCGCGGTCGAGCTCGATCACGCTCTCCTCGCCGAGCGCGAGCAGCTCGCGCAGAGTGAGGCGGGTCGAACCGATCTCGACGGTCAGCTTGACGTCGACGTCCTGCAACAGCCGGAAATTGGCCGCCAGCGCCGTGTCGGCCTGGAAGGTGGCCGTCATGTCGTTCATTGGAAGTCCTCTGCGTTGATCGGTTCGAGCGAAGTGAGGCGGACCGCGGCGCGGCCGTTGGCGGTGCCGACAAGGCCGGTGCCGAGGCGGCGGCGGGCCACCATCACCGGAACCTCGGGGCCGAAGTCGATCGGGATGACATCGCCTTCCTTGAGCTCGAGCAGGCGGCCGAGCGGCAGGGTCGGCTCGGCGAGCACCGAGCGCACGGGCAGGGTCACCGCCATCACTGCGCGGGTGAGGCCCGAGCGCCATTCGGGCTCGACCTCGTCCTGCTTGCCATGCACCTTGACCATCAGCGCGGAGCCGTGCGGCTTCAGGGCGGCGACGGGATAGAGAATGTCGAAGAAATGCGGCTTGCCCTCGCCCGGCGCGATGCCGAAACGCGTGACGACCACGGGATCGTCATTGCCGAGATCCGGAACGGCGGCGAGGTTCGGCGTGGCTTCGGCGCGGAAGGCGATGCGCGCCAGCGGCTCCCAGGCCTTGTCGAGCAGGCCGGTCGCCGATGCCGCGAGCCGGCAGACCAGCGCCTCGGCGGCCGGCGTGAATTCGGTGGGCAGCGGATGCGGTGCTTCGCCGTCGCCGCCGAAGAACGCGTCGAGCATCTCGAACACCAGCCCGGCTTCGAGCACGAACTGGGCGCGGGCGCGGGCATTGCCCATCGCCATGGGCTGCCAAGCCGAGAGCACGCCGCCGCGCTCCGCCTTGTAATCGGCAAAGCGCTGGACCGAGAGCGGCTCGGCCCAGGCGCGCAAATCCTTGCGGAGAAGCCCTTCAAAGGCGCCCTTCAACGACTTCGCCAGCCGCGCACTCAGGTGCTGCAGCGTGACCAGATCGCCGAACGGATTGAGATTGGCCGTCCCCAGCACCGGCGCATGCTCTGCGTTGGCGCGGGGACGTTCTCGCCGTTCGGCTGCGTCTAGTGAAGGGCTGTTAACCATGCCCGTTCACTGAACAATGAAATTGGTAAAGTAGACGTTACTAACCCCGCCAAAGCCTTCCTTTTCCTTCAAAACGCCATTGATTGCCTTGGCCAGGCGATCCTGGATGTGGCGCTTGCCCTCTGCGGTGAAGACCTCGTCCTCCGTGGTCTCGCCCAGCGCCATCAGCACGGCCGAGCGAATCGCGATCTCGTGCGTCTTGATGTTGTCGAGGACGCGCTCGTCATAGGGTGTCGAGACGGCGATGCCGACCTGGACGAAATGGACGCTGTCCTGGAGGTTCGAGGTGAACTCCTTCTCCATCGGATAGTAGCTGGAGGCATATTTATCGCCGCCCTCGCCCTTGGGGGTCGGCATGCCGCCATGGCCGGGGGCCGCACCGCCGCCCTCGCCCTCGCCGCCATGGCCATCCTCGCCGCCGCCGCTCATCGAGGCGCGCTTTTCCTCGCTCTTGGGGACGAGCTTGGGCCCGTCATTCTCCTCGGCATGCGCGGCGGCGCTGAACCAGCCCGCCTGCATGCCGTAGAATGCCGCGCCACCGCCGCCGCCGAGCAGCAGCACCGGCAGGCCCACGAGCAGCAGAAGCTTGCCCTTGCCCTTTTTCTTCGGCGCTTCGGCGCCCTCGGTCTTGGTATCGGCCATCATCTATCTCCGGGGGTCTCAGGCGACCCGTTCGTCCTCGTTGGTGGAAGTCTCGGCCCCGCGGCGCGCGCTGGGCGGTGCCGAGGGCTGGTGGCGATTGGGCGCGGCGTCCTGGCGCTGGCCCTGGTGCATCTGCGGATTGCTCGCGCCGCTGCTGCCGGTACCGCTCCCGCCATTGTTCCCCGTCGCGTTCGATTCGACGCTGCTCGAGACGATGCGGATGCCGCGCTCCTGCGCGATCTCGGCCAGCTTGGGCTGGGCATCGCTGATCAGCTGCCGCGCGGCCTGGGTGTCGGTGCTGAACGCGACGTGCATGCCGGCATCGTCCTGGCGAATCGCGATATCGAGCTTGCCCAGACCCTCCGGCATCAGGCTGATCTTGGTCTCGCGGAGCGGCGCGGCGTCGCGCAGCGCCTCGATCTTGTCGATCATCTGCGAGGTCCATTCCTGGTGGCGCGTGTCGAGCGTGCCGCCCTGGCCCTGCGCGGTCGCCGCAACGGCGGTCGCGGTCTGGGTGCCAGTCGTCGGCACCGAGAGAGTCGACAGGTCGACCTGCGGATCGCTGGCGGCGGTGCGCGGCTGGGGCAGCTCGAAGGCGGCCGGCGCGGCGGCCTCGCCGAGCGGCGCAACCGCTTCGCGCTGGCCCTGCGTGACATCGGCGATCGAGACCTGGCGCGGCGGCGCCGGGCGATCGAGCGCGATCCGCACGACGGGCGCCTCGGCAGCCGCCTGGCGCAGCTCGTGCGGCGCCTGGGCAACGGGCGCCAAAGACGCGGGCGCGGGAGACTTGGGCGCGGAAGACGCGAGCGCGGGAGACTTGGGCACCGGGGCGTCGGTGGTCGTCGCGCTGGCAACAGCCCGGGCGGCGGCGGCATCGACCTCGGGATCGACGAGGGCCGCGCGCGACGGGGCTGCAGGGGCGGCATCGGTCCTTGCCGGGCGCGCCTCGCCGCGGCGCGGCGCCGGCTGCAGCTTCACCTCGGGCGCGACAATGCCGGGCACGGCCGCGGCGACCTTGGCGACAGGCACGGTCGCTGCTTGGGCCACCGGCGCGGCTTCGACCACCGGCGCGTCTTCCGTCTGGGCGACCGGGGCATCGGGCAGCTGGACTTCGCGGCGGCCGCGCGTCTTGCCGGCTGCTTCCGCCTTCACGCCCGGCAGCGCATCGATTGTCTCGGCCTTGGCGGCAGGCGGGGCGACCGGCATCTGCGCCGTGGCGAACCAGGCAAAAGGCGAGGCGGGCGCGTCTTCGCCCTCCTTGTCGTCGTCCTCGCTATCGGTGCCGGCGTCCGGCTGATCCTCGCCCTTGCCGTCGAGGCCGAGCACGGCATCCGGCAATTCCTTGCCGGCTTCGGCACCCTCTTGCCGGCCGGGCAGAAGGACCGCCGCCCCCGCCGCTTCCCCCTGTGGAGCGGCTGAAGGCACGGCGATCTTGGGCATCAGCGCTCCCAGGGCCAGCGCAAAGCCGCTCGCGCCCGCGGAAATCGCGGCGTTCGGCTTGACGG
Organism: Sphingomonas sp. KR3-1; assembly: GCF_040049295.1. Lineage (NCBI taxonomy): Bacteria > Pseudomonadati > Pseudomonadota > Alphaproteobacteria > Sphingomonadales > Sphingomonadaceae > Sphingomonas > Sphingomonas sp. KR3-1. Next base: position 1,967,116 of record NZ_JBDZDQ010000001.1, on the reverse strand, counting down.
GCCCCACGGACATCGTGGGAAGCGCAGTGGAAGGCTGGATCAAGTTCAGGTCCCCGTGACACTAGGTTCACCGGGATCTCAGCAAATATCGTGCCGATTTTTGCCCATGGGAGGAAGCTCCTCCAGTTCGCGCAGCGCCTTGAGCGCCGCATCGGCCTCGGCGCGAGTGATCAGCTTCTCGATCGCGTTCTGGTCGCGGCGCGCCTCGCGGGTGGCGACGCGCGCCATCTCAAGGCTCTGCTCGGCGACTTCGACGCGCTTGTCGGCAGCGAAGGCGGACTGGTGGAGCCGATCGCGGAAATGCGCGGCGGCGGCCAGGTTCGAGGCGGATTCCGACGCGCTCGGCGCCGGCGCGATGTTCGCGGCGAGATTGGCGATGCGATCGCGCAGCCTGGCTTCCTGATCGACCTTGGCGCGCGCGCGAACCTCGTCGGCGCGGACCAGATCGAGCTGGAGCGTGCGGACGCGCAGCAGGCGCCCGAGCTTCTTCGAATCCCTAGCCATGCCCGAACACGCCGACCAGCTCGGTCACCGCGTCGGGAAGCGAGACGGTATCGTCGGCGCCCTGGCGGATATATTCCATCACCGCCGGGTGGCAGGCGATCGCCGCGTCGATCTCGGGGTCGGCGCCGGGGCGATAGGCGCCCATCAGCACCAGGTCGCGATTTTCTTCATAGGTGGCGAGGTGGCGGCGCAGCACGCGCGCGGCGGCGACATGCTCCTTGGGCGCGATGTCGGTCATCACGCGGCTGACCGACGGGCCGAGATCGATCGCCGGATAGACGCCCCGCTCGGCGAGCGCGCGGCTCAGCACGATATGGCCGTCGAGGATCGAGCGGGCCGAATCGACCACCGGATCGTTGCCGTCGTCGCCATCGGCGAGCACCGTGTAGATCGCGGTGATCGAGCCGCCGGTATGCACGTCGGTGCCCGCGCGCTCGATCAGGCTCGGCAGCATCGCGATCGCCGAGGGCGGATAGCCGCGCGCCGAGGCCGGCTCGCCCAGCGCCAGCCCGATCTCGCGGCCGGCATGGGCGACGCGGGTGAGCGAATCCATGATCAGCAGCACCTTCTTGCCCTCGGCGCGGAACGCCTCGGCAATCGCGGTGGCACGCAGAGCGCCGCGGATGCGGAGCACGGGCGAATGGTTGGCGGGCACCGCAACGACCACGGAGCGCGCGCGCGCCTCCCCGGCCACCTTGGTTTCGAGGAAGTCTGCGACTTCGCGGCTGCGCTCGCCGATCAGCCCGATGACGATCACTTCGGCCTGCGCCGCGCGGACCATCATGCCGAGCAGCACCGACTTGCCGACGCCCGATCCGGCCATGATGCCGACGCGCTGGCCCTGGCCGATCGTCAGCAACCCGTTGATCGCGCGCACGCCGACGTCGAGCGGCTCGAGCACCCTTCCGCGGTCCAGCGGCGAGGCGGGCTTGCCGGCAAGCGGCCATTTGCCCGCGCCGCGGATCGGGCCGAGCCCGTCGATCGGGCGGCCCGAGCCATCGACGACGCGGCCGAGCATCGCCGCGCCGACCTCGGCCTCTCCGGGAGGGCCGATCGGGCGGACAGGCGCGTTGGGCAGCAGCGCGGCAGGGCCGCCAAGATTCATGAGCAGCGTGCGGCCGGAGCGGAAGCCGATCACTTCGGCCTCGACCCGGCTCTCGCCGTCGCCGATCGCGCAGACCGTGCCGACCGGCAGCTGGAGGCCGACCGCCTCCATCAGCAGCCCGTCATAGGAAGCGAGCCGGCCGGAGATCCGCGGCTGGGCCGCGAAACTGCCCAGGTCGAGGCCGTCCAGATAATGTTCGGGGAAACGGTTCAGCATGCGGGCGGAATCGGCACGCGGTCGATCGCCTGGGCGAGCTGCTCGAGCCACAGGTCGGGGCCGTCCTCGATGATCGTCGAGGCGCTTTCGATGACGAAGCCGCCGCGCGCGATATGCGGATCGCCGACCGGGAAGACGGTGGCGGGCAGCTTGCCCTGGACGAAGGCGACATCCTCCGGATGCAGGCGCAACAGGGCGGATTCGGCGCTGTCGGCAAGCAGGTCGACCGCCGCGTTGATCCGCTGGGCAAGCACATCGGGCGCGACACCGACTTCGCCGACCAGCTTGGTGACGAGGTGGAGCACGGTCTGGCGCAGCTGGCCGGCCATGCGGTCACGATCGAAATGCGCGCCGGTGGCGAGCGCGGTCGAGACCTGATCGAGCAGCGCCGCCTCGCGGGCCCGCGCCGCCTCGATCTCGACGGTCGCCGCGGCATGGCCTTCGGCGAACCCCGCCTCATGCGCCGCCGCGATCGGATCGACGAACGGGCCGTGATCGTGATTGTGCTGCTTGTCGGCGGCAAAGGGATCCCAGCCCTCGGTCGGGTTGGCATCGGGATTGGCGGGCGCGAAGTGGCGCGGCTGGGCCGGCGCTTCCTCGAACACCCGGCGGCCGATCCGGTCGACTTCGGAGGGAGCGAAGTCCGCACTGTCCCCGAACGCACGGGCCAGGACGGTCCCGGCCGCGCTGATCCGCCCGGCAAAGCCCGGCGCGAAATCAGACATAGTCGTCGTCTCCGCCCTTCGAGGGCATCTGCAGCGTGCCGTCCTTCACCAGGCCGCGGGCAATCGCGATCATCGCCTTCTGCGCATCGAGCACATCGGCCATCTTCATCGGTCCGAGCGATTCCATCTCGTCGCGGATGCCGTCGGCGGCACGGCTCGACATGCAGCCGAGGAAACGCTCGCGAACTTCTTCCTCGACGCCCTTCAGCGACTTGACCAGGATGGTCGTGTCGATGTTGCGGATCAGGGTCGACAGGTTCTTGTCGTCGAGCTCGAGCAGATTGTCGAAGACGAACATCGCCTCTTCGATCGCGCGCGCCACGTCGCGGTCGATCTTGGCGAGCTTGGGCATGACGCGCTGCTCGGTGACCTTGCGGGCACCCGACAGGATCTTCGCCGCCTCGCGGGTGCCGCCCAGCTGGAGGCCGCCCGACGACTTGCGCGAGCCGGTGCCGACACGGCCCTGGAGCATGGTCTTCAGCGTCTCGATCGCCTCGGGCGGGATCGGGCCGAGCTTGGCGATACGGCGCAGGATCTGCGGCTGCGCGGCTTCGGGCAGATGCTCGAACACCTTGGCGGCGACATCGGGATCGAGATTGGCGAGCAGCACCGCGGCGATCTGCGGATGCTCCGCCTCGATCATCCCGGCGATCTCCTCGGGCTCGAACCAGTCGAGCCATTCGATCGAGGCGGCCTGGCTGGCCGGCATCACCCGGGCAAGCACGCCCGAGGCGCGCTCGGGGCCGAGCGCCTTGTTCATGATGCTCTCGATGCGCGGCGCCGGATCGAAGGTCACGCCGGTCCGCTCGCGCGCCTTGAACACGAAATCGTCGAGGACGATGTCGACTTCAGCTTCGCTGACATCGGCGACGTTGAACATCGCCTTGCCGAGCGAGCGGACTTCATCGGGATCGAGCTTCTGCAGGATGGCCGCGGCCTCCTCCTCGCCGACGAGCATCATCAGGACCGCGGCGCGCTCGACGCCGTTGAAGCTGCGGATCGCGTTCACTGGGCGTCTGCCTTGATCATGTCGCGCACCGCCAGGGCGGCGCGTGCGGGGTTGTCGCGGGTGAAGCCGCGGACCAGGCCGACGCGCTCGTCATAGCTGTTTCCGGCGCTGTCGAGCATGTCGATCGAGACCGGCGCATGGCCATGGTCCTGGCCGTCCTCGCCGGGCGCGCCGCTCATCGCAAGCGCCGGGCGATTGCCCGCGGCCGCGGCCGGCTCCTCGCGCTTCTTGAGCAGCGCCTTGGTGAGCGGCCGGACGCCGAGGAACAGCACGAGCAGCGCGATCACCAGCGCGGTGGCGTTGCGCGCGGCGAGCGGCACCCATTCGGCCTCGTACCAGGCCGGGCCCTTTTCGGCGGCATCGGCGGCGGTGGTGAACTTGCGGCTGATCACGGTGACCTGGTCGGTGCGGCCCTGGTTATAGCCGACCGCCGCCTGGACGAGCTGGGTGATCTGCTGGATCTCGACCTGCGAGCGCGGCTTGCCGCCTTCCTCGCGCAGCAGCACCGCAACCGACAGGCGCTTGATGCTCCCCGGGGCCTGGCGCGTCACCGAGACCTGCTTGCCGGTCTCATAGGTGCGGGTGAAGCTGTCGCTCTGCTTCTGCGGCGTCGCCTGGGCAGCGCCGGCGGCCACCGTGGTGCCGGGCGCGGCAGGCGCCGCACCGGGCGTCGGCTGCGCATTGGGCGCGGTGATCGTGCTGGCCGGCGGCGGCGTGTTGGAGAGCGCGCCCGGGATACCACCCGGGGCCTGGCCGTCCTTGTTGCCGGTCCAGGCGCCCTGCTCGGCGGCGAGCACGCCTTCCTTGTCATAGCTTTCGCGCGTCGCCTGGTTCTCGTCGAGGTCGACATCGGCCTGCACCTCGGCGGTGAAGTTGCCGGCGCCGACGAGCGGGGTCAGCAGCTGGACCAGCTGCTCGCGATACTTGTCCTCGATGCGACGCTGATAGTCGATGCGGGCATCGCCGGCCGAATTGGCCTCGTTGCCCTTCTTCGAGAGCAACGCGCCCATCTGATCGACGATGGTGACGTTCTCGGCCGCCATGCCGGGAACCGACGAGGCGACGAGATTGACGATCGCGCGGGTCTGCGCCTCGCCCAGCGCTCGGCCGGGCTGGAGCTTGAGGATCACCGAGGCGGTGGGCACCGCCTTGTCGCGAACGAACACGCTGGCCTCTGGCGTGGCGAGGTGGACGCGCGCCTCGGCGACCGAATCGATCTCCTCGATCGAGCGGGCGAGCTCGGTCTCACGCGCCTGGCGCAGGCGCTCGCCTTCGACGGCGCGCGAAACGCCCATCGGCAGCTGGTCGAGGATCTGGTAGCCCCCCGGTGCCGCCTTGGGCAGGTTCTGGCTGGCGAGCAGCATCCGCGCCTTGTGGTAATCGTCCTCGGCAACCGTGATCGAGCCCGAGCTGTCGATGCTCGACTTGATGCTGGCGCCCTCGAGCGCCGAGCTGATCGCGGCCTTGTCGGCATCGGTCACGTTGGCGAACAGGATCCGCTGCGGCGAAGTCGCGACCAGCGACCAGGCGAGGAAGCCGGCGGCGACCAGGCAGACCAGGAAGATGAGCGGCATCGCGCGCTTGACCGCGGGCTGCGCGAGCAGTCCGCGGGCCTGGGCGAGCGGTCCGGCGAGGCGGCCCGAGGGGAGGCCTTGCGGTTCGGTGGCGGTGAGTGCGTTGCTCATGGATTACACCGGCATGCTCATGATGTCCTTGTATGCGGACAGGAGTTTGTTGCGGACCTGGAGGGTCGCTTCGAAGCCGACCGACGCCTGCTGGCGGGCGAGCATCACCTTGGCGATGTCGACCGTCTCGCCGCGCTCATAGGCTTCGGACAGCGCACCGGCCTGGTTCTGGGCGGCGTTGACCTGCTTGAAGGCGTCTTCCATCGACGCGGTGAAGTTCGCGCCCTTGGCACCCTCGGTGCCGGTGACGGCGGGCGTATCATTGGCCTTGGCGAGCGCGGCGTTGCGCTCGAGGATCTGGGCGCGCAGCGCCATGACCCGGTCGACGCTCATCGCGCCGCCGCCGATCCCGTCCACCCCGCTCATGCCGAAGCCCTCGCCTTGCTATCGATCTGCTCGCCCTGCTCGCGCGCCTTGGCGAGGCGATAGCGCAGCGTGCGCTCCGAGATGCCGAGCCGCTTGGCGGTCTCGATCCGGCTGCCGCCGCATTCGGCGAGCACTTCGCGGATCGCGGCGAACTCGTGCATCTGAACGATGTTGGAGAGCGTGCCCGACGCTTCGACGTCGGCACGCTGCGCGGCCGGGCGGTCGAAGATCAGGTGCTCGGGATCGATGGTGCGGCCGCCGCAGAGCAGCAGCGCGCGCTGGATGACATTCTCGAGCTCGCGGACATTGCCCGGCCAGTCATGGTCGCGCAGCGCTTCGAGCGCCTCGTTCGAGAGCCACGGCATCGCGCCGCGGCCGCCGGCATGGCGGACCACCATCGCGGCCGAAAGCGCGGCGATGTCGCCGGGACGCTCGGCCAGCGCCTTGGTCATCAGCGGGAAGACCGAGAGGCGGTAGTAAAGATCGGCGCGGAACCGGCCAGCGGTGACTTCGCCCTGCAGGTCGCGATTGGCGCAGGCGACGACGCGGACGTCGATCTTCTCCGGCATGGTGCCGCCGATCGGCACCACTTCGCGCTCCTGGAGCACGCGGAGCAGCTTGGCCTGGAGGTTGAGCGGCATCTCGGCGATCTCGTCGAGCAGCAGCGTGCCGCCATGCGCGGCGCGGAAGAAGCCCTGGCCGCCCGAGGACGCGCCGGTGAAGGCGCCCTTCTGGTGGCCGAACAGCATCGCCTCGAGCATCGTCTCGGGCAGCGCGGCGCAGTTGATCGCGACGAAGGGCCCGTCGCGGCGGGCGGAATTGTTGTGGATGGCGCGGGCGAGGACTTCCTTGCCGGTGCCGGTCGGGCCGTTGATCAGCACGGTGATGTCGGACGCGGCGACGCGCTCGGCGAGCGCCAGCAGCGCCAGGCTCTCGGGATCCGCGGCAACCGGCTCCTGCGGCCCACGCAGCAGCGCGGTGGCGAAGCCCGCACCGACCGCGGCATCCTCGGGGGTGTAGGAAAGGCGGGCCGGATTGCCGTCACCGAACGCGATCGCCTGGCGGCCTTCGTCGCCCAGGATCAGCGTGCGCGCGGCGGCGGGGGGCACTTCGCCCTCCGCGACCAGGAACAGGTCGTTCGCGCTCGGGCGGCCATCCTCGCAGGTTCCGACCGCGAAGCCCTGGGCCCGCAGAGAGGAAACGAGTGCGTATTTCTGGCGCAGCACGGCGGCGGACGGAACGATGGATCGCATTGGTAAACCCCCTGAACACCATCCTTCTGGGGCTAGGTTGGTTAACGCACCGTAAATTTACGTAATCCGCCACCACCTTGGTCCGGGCGCGTCTACGCGTGCGCACGTAGCGCCGAAATTTTTTGCTTAAGCCGGGCCGGCAGCGGCCGTTCCTTGCCTTGGCGGCTCCGAGCTCCCGTTCAGGGGGGTAGATGGGAAGCCGACGAGCATGGAGTAACGAACATGACTGTTATCGGAACCAACACCGCGGCGCTGCGCGCCGCCAACGCTTCGACCGGCGCCAACAGCGCGCTGGCCACCTCGATGGAGCGCCTGTCGACCGGCAAGCGCATCAACAGCGCGAAGGACGACGCCGCCGGCCTGGCGATCGCTTCGACGATGACCGCTTCGATCCGCGGCATGAACCAGGCGGTTCGCAACGCCAATGACGGCATCTCGATGGCGCAGACCGCTGAAGGCGCGCTCTCGGAAGTCACCAACATGCTGCAGCGCATCCGCGAGCTGTCGGTCCAGTCGGCTTCGGGCACCTACTCAGACGACGACCGCGGCAACCTGCAGACCGAAGTCACCGCGCTGACCACCCAGATCACCAACATCCTGTCGAACACCACCTTCAACGGCGTGGCCCTGTTCGACGGCACGGCAGGTGACTCGGGCAGCGTGACCATCCAGACCGGCTCGACCGCGGCCGACACCGTGTCGCTCGACTTCAGCGAGATCGACCTCGACGACGCCGTCGGCATCGATATCTCGGACAAGGACGACGCTTCGGACGCGCTGCAGACGATCGACGACGCGCTCAAGACGGTGAACACCGCCCGCGCCAGCCTCGGCGCCGGCCAGAGCCAGCTCGAATCGGTGGTGAACAACCTCCAGTCGAACGTGGCGAACCTCAGCGACGCACGCAGCCGCATCGAGGACACCGACTATTCGACCGAGACGGCGGCGCTCGCCAAGGCGCAGATCCTGTCCCAGGCTTCGACGGCGATGCTCGCTCAGGCGAACCAGAGCCAGCAGTCGGTGCTCAAGCTTCTCCAGTAAGCGCGTGCCGGTCGGGGTGTCACCCCCCTGACAGGCACCAAGGCCGGTCACCCCTTCTTGCCGGAGGGGGCGCATGGGGAGCCCCGGTGGTCCGAGTGATCACCGGGGCTTTTCCGTTCTTGTTCAGTGCGGCGCCGGCCGGCACCGTGATATCAGCGGCTACCCGGCCTGCCGCCCGGCTTCCATTCCGGCTTGTCCGCGCTGTTCGCCAGCGAGCGGATCGGCTCGACCAGTGACTGGATCGCCCGCGTCATGAACGCGATGTCGAGGCTGGCGAGATCGTCCTGCGGGGTATGATAGGTCGGGATCACCGCCCAGCCCGAGATGGTGTGGGCGACCACGCCCTGCAGCGCGAGCGAGTAGTTGTCCGAGCGCTCGAAGAAATGCTGCTCCGGATAGGGATCGGGCCCGACCAGCGCGCCGTGGCTCTTCAGCGTCTCGCCCAGGTTCGACCGCTCGAAGCCGGTCATCATCATCTGGCCGGCAGGGAGCTTGGGATCCTGCGCGCCGATCATCTCGAACTCGATATTGGCGACCATGTCGGCGAGCGGCACCGGCGGGTGCATGCCGAACCAGGTCGAGCCCATCCCGCCAATCTCCTCCGCACCATACGCGACGAACAGCACGCCGCGCTTCATCGGCTTGCCGGCGGCGAGTGCGCGGGCCAGCTCGAGCACCGCGGTGGTGCCCGAGGCATCGTCATTGGCGCCGTGCATGATCACGCCGTCCGACCGCACGCCGAGGTGATCGAGATGCGCGGTGAGCAGGATCACCCCTGCCTTGGGATCAGTGCCGGGCAGCCAGCCGATCGCATTGGTGGTGATGCTGGTCTCGCGCGCGACGTCGAGCCTCACCTGCACGTCTGCACCCGGCGTCCTCGCCAGCGCATCGAACTGCGCCGCGGGAACCACCGCGACAACGGTGCGCGGCTCCTTGGGCGCGCCGTCGAGGAAGGTCGGCATGCGTGGCTGGCCACCCATCGCCTTCACCATCGCATCGGTCTTGGCGCTCTGGCGCAGGACGAGCAGCTTGACGCCCTTGCGGCCGGCAGCGCGGTACATCGCCATGATGTCGGGATCGCCCGAGGCGAGCACGACCTCGCCCGCCGGCAGCGCCGCGGGATCGGTGCCGGCGAAGACCACCGACTTGCCGCCCGTCCCCTCCGCCGCGCCGACCAGCACGCCGATCTGGGGCACATTGATGCTGCCCGAGACGAGCGACGCGCCCTTGAGGGTGGCACGCACGATCGTCGCCGGCTGGAGATAGCCCTGCATGCCCGGCGCGGTCTTCAACCCGAAGCCCTCGAACTGGGCGGCCACGTATGCCGCAGCGATCGCCTCGTCGCGCGTCGCGCTGCCGCGGCCCTGCAGCGCATCGCTGGCCAGGAAGCTCTCATGCGCGCGCACCCATTCGGGGCGGACGGTCCACTTGTCCTGCGCGAAGGCCGGCGAGGCCAGCAGCCCGCACGCCATCGCGCCGGCCAGGAAGAGATGCTTGGTCACGTGAAATCCCCCGAAATGGTTCGGGGCCGATGTGTGGGGCAAGCACCGGGGCCGCGCAAGCGGAGCGCGGGCCGGAAAGTCACAAAAGTCACTACATACACGCGCGTGCGCGCGCCCGCGCGCGTGGGAAGTCAGGTTCGGGAGGGCTTCCGGGGAAGGCGCTGCGAAGGCCATGCGCGGAGTCTTGCAGACGAAATCCTACATTACCAGTGCTGTTCCCCGGCGAACGCCGGGGCCCAGGATCACAAGCGACACCGCAGAGAAACCCTGAGCCCCGGCGTTCGCCGGGAACGGAAGGGAAGGACAGCGAAGAGCCCTACCCCAGCCGCCGCGCCAGCCCCTTTTTCAGCCGGGCATGCGCGCTCGCCTTGATCTGGCAGATGCGCGCGGCGCCGACGCCGAGGACCTGGCCGATCTCCTCGAGGTTCAGTTCCTCGACATAATAGAGCTGGATCACCTGCTGCTCGCGCTCCGGCAGCTCGGTGATCGCGGCGATCAGCGCCTCGCGCTGGTCGCTCTCGGCAAGCTGCTCGAAGGCGTTGGGCTCGTCAGACATGAACCAGGGGCTCTCGTCCGAATAGGCCTCGTCGATCGAATCGAAGCGCACCGCCTCGGCATTGGCATAGTCGGCGCGCAGCTTCTCGACCGTGACGCCGAGCTTCGCGGCAAGCTGCTCGTCATCGGGCGCGCGGCCCAGTTCATGGGTGAGCACCGATATCGCCTCCTGATAGGCCTTGCGCCGGCGCATCGCGCCGCGAGTGGTGGTCGCCTGGCGGCGCAACTCGTCGATCATCGCGCCGCGCAGCCGCGTGGCGAGATATTGCTCGAACGTCACCTGCCCGCGATCCTCGAAGTTCGCCGCCGCCTCGATCAGCGCGACCAGGCCGATCTGCACCAGATCCTCGACCTCGACGATCGAGCTCATCGAGCCATGGATATGCCAGGCGATGCGCCGGACCAGCGGCAGGTGCCGGCGCACCAGTGCCTCGGGATCGCGCCGCGGCGGCGTGGGCGTGTAGGTCAGCGGTGGATCGAGAGCCAGTGAAGCCATGGCGTCGAGTTTCCCTGGGGTGAAAGCGTTCATGCGGGCAGCGCCTCCGGCGCGCCGATCACGGCGATGACTTCGACGGCCTTGTCCTCGGGCACTTCGAAGAAGCTCATCACCGGCGTGTCGGGCAGGACGTTCTTGAGCAGCTTGCGGATCGCGACGCGGATCGACGGCTGGACGACGAGCGCGAAGGGCTTGGCCTCGGCGATCAGCGGCTGGGCGGCGCGCTGCAGCGCATCGGCGATGCGGCGGCCGAGATCGGGCTCGATCGTGTGGCGCTTCGACGGATCCGAGCGGACCGCCTGGCCGAGCAAAGCCTCGAGCTGGCCTTCGAGCGTCATCACGCGCAGCGGCTCGCGCACACCGCACAGCTTCTGGATGATCAGCGGGCCGAGCTCCGGACGGATCAGCTCGATCAGCTCGTCCGCGTCGAGCGTGCGCTGGGCAGCGACGGCGATCGCGGCGGCGATGCGGCGGAATTCCTTGAGCGGGATATTCTCCGCGAGCAGGCCGCGCAGAACCTGGGTGAGCGTGGTGAGCGGCAGCGGCGCCGGGCAGAGCGCGGCGACCAGCTGGGCCGAGCGCTCCTTGAGCCCCTCGAGCAGCGCCTGGACCTCGTCCGGGCCGAGCAGGTCGGTCGCATTCTGGATCAGGCACTGGTTGAGATGGGTCGCGACCACGGTGCCCGGATCGACGACGAGATAGCCCAGCCCGGTCGCGGCATCGGCATCGCCCTGGGCGATCCACTGCGCGTCGAGGCCGAAGGTCGGGTCCTTGACCGACTTGCCGTTCAGGCGGCCGGCGGCCTGGCCGGTGTCGATCGCGAGCATTTCCTCGGGCGAGACATTGTCCTCGGCGACGACGACGCCGCCGATGACGATCCGATAGGTGAAGGGCGCCAGGTTGATGTCGTCGCGCACGCGCACCTGCGGCACGACGAAGCCCAGTTCCTTGGAAAGCTGGCGGCGCACGCCGGTGATGCGGCTCATCAGCGGCCCACCGCGGCGCTCGTCGACCAGCGGCACCAGGCCATAGCCGATGTCGAGCATCACCTGCATGTTGTCGGTCACTTCGTCCCAGCTGATCCGCGAGAGATCGGCGGGCTCGGCCGGCGGCGCGGCGACGACCTTGGGACGCCGGGCGGCCTTGCGCAGATGCCAGGCGGCGAAGCCCGCGCCGGCGGCCGCGGGCAGCATCAGGAAGTGCGGCATGCCCGGGAACACGCCGAGCAGGCCGAGGATGACCGCGACCGGGGTCCAGGTCTTGTGGCTGGCGAACTGGCTGCCGATCTGGCCGGCAAGGTCGTCGCTCGACTTGACCCGGGTGACGATGGCGGCGGCGGCGATCGAGAGCAGCAGCGCCGGCACCTGCGCGACCAGCGCGTCGCCGATGGCGAGCAGCACATAGGTCGACGCCGCCTCGCCCACCGCCATCTTGTGGCTGGTGACGCCGAGGATCAGCCCGCCCACCACGTTGATCGCGAGGATCAGCAGGCCGGCGACGGCATCGCCCTTCACGAACTTGGACGAACCGTCCATCGCGCCGTAGAAATCGGCCTCGGTCGAGACTTCGATGCGCTTGGCGCGCGCCTCGTCCGGCGTGATCAGGCCGCCGTTCAAGTCGGCGTCGATCGCCATCTGCTTGCCGGGCAAGGCATCGAGGGTGAAGCGCGCACTGACTTCGGAGACGCGGCCCGCACCCTTGGTCACCACGATCATGTTGATGATCACGATCACCGCGAACACGACCAGGCCGACGACATAGTCGCCGCCGATCATGAAGGTGCCGAACGCCTCGATCACATGGCCGGCGGCGCTCTCGCCCTCATGCCCGTGCACCAGCACGACGCGCGTCGAGGCGACGTTGAGGCCGAGGCGGAACAGCGTGGCGAACAGCAGCACGGTGGGGAAGGCGGAGAAGTCGAGCGGCTTCTGCGCGTTCAGCGCCACCATCAGCACCGCGAGGCTGATCATGATGTTGAGGATGAAGAAGGCGTCGAGCAGGAAGGCCGGGATCGGCACCACCATCAGCGCGACGAGCAGCAGGATGGCGCCGGGCAGCGCGAACCCCTTGATGGCGGGCAGGGTGCCCGCGGGAAGCGAGATTGCGGTCACGAGGGGTTACGCTCCCAGATTCGCGAGCATGAGATAGGCAAGCCGGGCATTTTCCGGCGTCGGCCGGAGCGGATCGATGCGGCGGCCGAGCGGATCGGTCGCGGCGGCGCCGTCGGGGCGCGAGACGTTGAGCTGGGCCAGCGTGTTCTGCACCCAGTGGCGATCGCTATCGACCGCGCCATTGCCGAGCACGACTTCGTTGTCGCCGTCGCTCCAGGCGGGGGCGGTGGCACCGAAGCTGCCGTCGAGGCTGTCCGACGCGATTCCGGTGGCGCCGCCGGCGCTGGCGCCCTGGTCGAGCTTGCCGGCGAAGCGGCCATAGATTTCCGAAAGCGTGCGCGGCTGGCCGTTAGACGCGTAGAACACGCTGCGATTGGCGCGGGCGGCGGCCGGGAACATCGCGGCGCCGGTGCGGTCCGGGCTGTCGGCCATTGCGCTCAGGAACTTGTCCGCCCCGCCCAGGCCGAGGAAATGCGCCATGTAGAGGTCGGTGCCGGTCGCCGGGCGGCCGAGGCTGTTCTCGAGCGACGCCTTGTTGTCCGACGCATGCTCGGCGGCCATCAGCGCGGCGGTCTGCGGATCGCTGCGCAGACCGAGGATCGCGGTGCGCGCGGCGGGGTCGCTCACGACATAGCGGCCCGAGCTGGTCTGCTTGATGCTGTCGGCGGCCCAGGACAGGCCATGCTCGGCGCCGTGCTGCTTGAGCACGCCGAGCCAGCTCTGCTCGATGAATTGATAAAGGCCGGTGGCCGACGAGGTGCCGGCGCGCGCATCGGCCTTCAACCCGCTTTCGACCTGTGCCTGGCCGAGCAGATAGTTGAAGTCGATGCCGGTCTTGCGGCTCGCCGCGGCGATCGCCGTCTGGACGCTTGCCTTTGAGTTGACCGAAGTGACGCTCATCTAGTCCCGATCCGGATTGCCCTTATTCGGGGCTATCGGAGCAAGGACCGTGCCAGTTCTGGTTAATGAGCGTTAGCCACGGGACTCAGGCCAGCGCGTAGCCGCCCGGCTTGTACGACGGCGCCTGCTGACCGGAAAGAAGTTGCAGGCGGCGGCGAACATTTGCCGCCATCAGGTTCACATAGATGCGGCAGGTCTCGTTGAGCTTGTGCGCCTCGGCGGCGAGCTCGCGGATCTCCGGGCCGGGGGCCTCGCCGTCGTAGAGCGCGACCGTGTCGATCGCGGCGAGCTTGGTGCACGTCGCCGTCTCGAGCGCCGATACGTCGTTCGCCTTGAGCGCCGCGATCTCGGCGTGGAGGCATTCGATCACCTGGATCAGGGCGTCACGACGCGTCACGGGACTTCCAATCGAGCTTGAGCGCCAGCAGACGATCGGCGATCGTCGAGGGCGACAGCGGGAACTTGTTGTCCTGGATGGCCTTGCGGATGCGCGCGACCCGCTCGGTATCGACCGGGGGCTGGGCGGCCTGGGTGGAGGCGATCTCCGCCGCGGCGCTCTGCACCGCCGGCGTGTCGCTCGCCACCGGCCGGACCGCCGCGACCTTGGCCGCGGCGTCAACGGGCACAGTGCGGCGGTCGGTGACCGCGCCTGCCTTCGTGCCGATTGATTCCACCATTGCCTGCAATCCTTGCTGTGCCTGCAGTCCTTCAAACGACCGCCGGCGCGCAAGTTTTACAGGAAAATTTCAGTTGCCCTCGCCGTACCCCGGCAGGCGGGCGCGGCCGGGCTCGATCGCGATCGCCTGGATCGGCGGCGCCTTGTCGTCGATCTTGACGCTGATCCGGGCGCCAGGCGCCGCATCGTTCATCGCCGTGCCCTGGCGCGAGATCGAGAATCCGTCCGATCCCGCCTCGACCGTGACCGCGTCTCCGCGCTTGATCACCGGCTCGGCCTTCACCGGCACGGGCGGGCGGACGACGACATTGGCGGGCATCGGCGCCTCGACCGCCGCCCTGGGCCGCGGTACCGCCGCGACGGGGACGAAGATCTTCCAGGCCGGCGCCATGCAGCGGACGACGACCGCGTCATGCCCCTCGCTGCGCCAGTCGAGCTGCGGCGCGGCGCAGGCGGCGAGCTTGAGCCGGCGATCGACGGGCGCGATCGCCCCGCCCTGCTCGCCGATCTCCTTGCCGGTGAACTGGCCGACGATGGTGTCGAGCGCCTGGGTGGACTGGAAGTCCTGTGCGGCGAGGCTGAGCGCGAGGGCGAGGATCATGGCCGGTCTCCTTCGAAGCCGAGGGTGAGGACGGCGCGGCGCTGGCCGCGGCCGGTGGAAAGGACGATACGAGACGGATCGATCGCGCGTGCGCGGATGAGCAGCGCCGCGACCGCGCGGGCGCGGTCGGCAGCGAGGATCGGGCCGCTGCCGGTGGCGGAGTCGACGTCCGCCGCGGAGCCATCGACCTCACCGGTGATGCGCAGCCGCGTGCGGGGATCGCGCGCGGCGCTGTGCGCCCATTCGAGCGCGGAAGCGGTGTCGCCGGGCAGCGCCGAGCCGGCGGCGAAGCCGGTTGCGGTGGCGAGATCGAGCGGCATCGGCGCGGGTGCGGCGTCGCTGGCGCCGAAGCCCGCGCGGATGCCGGCGGCGAGCTTGCCCGGATCGACCTGCGTCGCCTGGAGGAAAACGAAGAAGCCGACGAGCAGCAGCGACAGGTCGGCGAGCGTCACCAGCCAGGCCGGACGCGCCGGTTCGTCCTCGTCGAATGTCGTCACGCCGCGACCTCCTGGAGGCGGCCATTGCCGGGCTCGACCGCAGCCAGCGCGGCGAGCGCGGGCTGGAGGCGGAGGCGCTCCTGCGCCTCGTGGCGGGCGCGGCGCTTGAGGCGGGTGGCGACCGGCAGCAGCACGAGGTTGGCGAGCAGCGCGCCATAGAGCGTAGCGAGCAGCGCGACGGCCATCGCGCCGCCGATCGCCTGCGGATCCTTCATCGCGGCGAACATGCCGACCAGCCCGATCAGCGTGCCGACCATGCCCATCGCCGGCGCGAGCTCGGCGGCGCCGGACCACAGCTCCCAGGCGCCGCGGTGGCGCTCGAAACGCGTGCAGCGGCGCTGCTCGAGCAGGGTCTCGACTTCGCGGGGGTTGGCGCCGTCGACGATCGCGGCGACCGCGGCGGCAAGGTCCACATCCTCGATCTTCGAGCGATCGAGCGCGATCACGCCGTGACGGCGCGCAATCCGGGTCAGCGCGGCGGCCTGGGCGAGCAGCGGCTCGGCATCGAAGCGGCGGCGCGGCAGCACGGCGAGCGCAGCGACGCCGCGAACGAGGTCGCCCGAGGCGGTGCGCAGCACGGCGCCGGCCGTCACGCCCCCGCCGACAATGGCGAGCGCGAGCGGATCGAGGAAGGTCCCGAGCGCGGGAAGCACATTCATATCCATGCCCGTGTGGGTGCAAGAGCCGGGCCAATTGCGCGGCGGAGAGGGCGGCGCCGGCAAGGGCCCGCAAGGCGGCAACCGGCTGCCGACACAGCGGCAAAAACCTGCCGCCAATTGCCGCTCCCGAGAGGAAATCAGGTTTTTTCGCCCCCCAGGACAAATTGGCACGACGGTTGCAGAGAGGTGCCCAAGCCCTCCGGCGATCTTTTGTACGGGAGACCTGCAATGCCCAACGACAGCCTCTTCGGCGTACATGGCGCAGCGCTGACCGTGCGCTCGCAGCGCATGGGATTGCTCGCGTCCAACATCGCGAACGCATCGACCCCTGGCTACAAGGCCAAGGACATCGACTTCCAGGCGGCGCTCAACGGCGCCACCGCCAATGGCGGCTCGATCGATGCCTCGATCGACGCCAACACGCTCTACCGGGTGCCGCTCCAGCCCTCGGCCGACGGCAACACCGTCGAGCTGACCACCGAGCAGACCGCCTTCGCCGAGAACGCCGTCGCCTATCAGACCACGCTGTCGTTCCTGAACGGCCGCATCGGCCAGATCACGCGCGCGCTGAAGGGAGAATAAGCATGGGGGACCAGCCGCTTTCGATCTTCCAGGTCTCCGGCCGCGCGATGAGCGCGCAGCTGGTGCGGATGAACACCACGGCGTCGAACCTGGCCAATGTCGGCAATGTCGCGTCGAGCCCCGAGGCTGCCTATCGCACGATCAAGCCGGTGTTCCGCACCGCCTTCGACCAGGCGAGCGGCATGTCGACCGTCGATGTCGAGCAGGTCGTCACCGCGGGCTCCGATCCCACCAAGCGCTACGATCCCGGCAACCCGATGGCCGACAAGGACGGCAATGTCTGGGAAGCCGCCGTCGATGAGACCCGGGAGCTGGTCGACATGATGGAGACCTCCCGGAACTACCAGAACAACGTCGAAGTGATGCAGACTGCCAAGCAGCTCATCGTCGACACCCTCAAGCTGGGTCGCTGAACATGAGTGATTTCGATACCACCCTCACCAACCTGGGCATCACCCGGTACAATGGCAGCACAACGTCCTCGTCGGGCACCACGCTCAACAACACCACCGACACGTCGAAGACCGGCACGACCGATATGGGCGTCTCGGACTTCCTGTCGCTGATGACCGCGCAGCTCAAGAACCAGGATCCGTTCGCGCCGGTCGACAACACCCAGATGGTCGCCCAGATGGCGCAGTTCTCGTCGCTCTCCGGCATCACCGAGATGAGCTCGACGCTGAAGACGATCGCCGGCCAGCTGGGCACCAGCACGCTGAACGACGCGATCGGCTATGTCGGCAAGAACGTGCTCGTCCAGGGCTCGACTGCCTATCCGCGCACCAGCGGCGGCCTGGCCGGCGCCGTGGCGCTGGAGGCCGATGCCAAGGACGTGACCGTCACCATCAAGGATCAGAACGGCAACACGCTGAAGACGATCGAGATGGGCAAGGAAACCTCCGGCGCGGTCGCCTGGGACTGGGACGGCAAGACCGATGCCGGCGAGGATGCCGGCGCGGGCCCGTTCAACGTCAGTGTCACCGCCACCGACGGCACCGGCAACGTCAAGGCCTATCCGCTCGTCTGGGCGCCCGTGACCGCGGTCGCGATGGGATCCGACGGCAAGCCCACGCTCACGCTTCCGGGCATCGGCAACGTGTCCACCGACGCCGTCTGGCAGGTCGGCTGAACCAGTTTTTCCTTAGGAGTTACGGAAAATGTCCTTCTTCACTTCGCTCTCGGGCCTGCAGGCCGCTCAGACCGACATGTCGACGATCTCGCACAATCTCGCGAACGTGCAGACCAACGGCTTCAAGAAGAGCACCACGCAGTTCGCCGACGTCATCGCGTCGACCGCCAACATGAACCCCACCCAGATGGTCGGTTCGGGCGTCGTCGTGAAGGCGGTGCGCCAGCAGTTCGGCCAGGGCGGCTTCACCCAGAGCTCGTCGGCGCTCGACGTCGCGATCTCGGGCGATGGCTTCTTCATCGTCAAGGGCGACGAGAAGAGCGGCAACGGCGTCTCCTACACGCGCAACGGCAGCTTCCAGGTCGATGCCGACCGCTATGTCGTCGATGCGCAGGGCAACAAGCTCCAGGTCTATCCGGTGGACGGCTCGGGCGCGGTGGTCGCGACCGGCCTTTCCTCGACCGTCAGCCTGCGCCTGCCGCAGACCAGCGGCACGCCCGAGGAGACCGAGAACGTCAAGCTGGGCCTCAACCTCAATGCCGGCTCGGCGATCCCGTCGGACAATCCGAAGTTCGACGATACCGAGTACAAGTTCGACCGTTTCGACCCGACCACCTACAACCAGTCGGTCCAGACCACGGTCTATGACGCGAACGGCAACGCGCTGACGCTGACCAACTATTTCGTCCGCGAGACCAAGCCGGCCGGCACCGACGCGACCAGCACCTGGAAGGTCTATTCGTTCGTCGGCGACCAGCAGCTCAATGCCGGCGACGATCCCAACACGCTCAAGCAGATCGAGCTGACCTTCGACAGCACCGGCAAGCTCTCGGATCCGACCGCGCCGATCACCTTCATGGGCTTCCTGGCGCCGGGCGCGACCTCGGAGCAGGTGCTCAAGCTCGACCTGACCCAGGGCACCACCCAGGTCAGCTCGCCGTTCAGCCTCAACACGACCAGCCAGGACGGTTCGCCGGTGGGCCAGATCGAAGGCGTGACGATCGGCGACGACGGCACCGTGACGGCGAGCTTCTCGAACGGCGACACCCAGGCGCTCGGCAAGGTCGTGCTGGCGAGCTTCACCAACAATGCGGGCCTGCGCCAGCTCGGCAACTCGACCTGGGCCGCCACCGGCTTCTCGGGCGATGCGCGGCTGGGCGAGCCGGGCACCAACGGCTTTGGCGGCCTGATGTCGGGCGCGATCGAGCGCTCGAACGTCGACATCACCGAGGAACTGGTCAATCTGATCGCGGCACAGCGCAACTTCCAGGCGAATGCCAAGGCGCTCGATACCGCCAGCCAGATGTCCCAGACGATCTTCAACATCCGTAGCTGACGCTACGGCGGCTTCAACATCCGCAGCCGATCCGATCGGCTGAGGAGGAGTAGAATATGGACCGGCTTGTCTACACAGCGATGTCAGGGCTGCGCAGCCAGATGCAGTCGCAGGCGACGATCGCGAACAACATCGCGAACGCCTCGACCATCGGCTTCCGCGCCGAGCGCGTCAGCTTCGACCGGCTGGTCCTCCAGGGCACCGGACTGGATACGCGCCAGATGGCCTCGGAGGAAGTCAACGACTTCGACCGCACCAAGGGCACGATGATCCAGACCGGCAACCCGCTCGACGTTGCGGTGAACGGCGATGCCTGGATGGCAGTCCAGGCGACCGACGGCACCGAAGCCTATACGAGGCGCGGCGATCTGACGATCGCGCCCTCGGGCGTGCTGGAAACCGGAGACGGTTTCCCGGTGATGGGGTCGGGGGGCCCCATCACCGTGCCGCCCGCCGACAAGATCATGATCGCCGATGACGGCACCGTCTCGATCGTGCCGCGTGGCGGCGATCCGACGCAGCCGCAGGTGATCGACAAGATCAAGCTGTGCAGCACCGACGGCAGCCAGACCGTCAAGGGGCTGGACAATCTCCTCCATGTGAAGGGCGGCGGCGTGCTGCCCGAGGACATGGATGCCAAGGTGACCGCGGGCTCGCTCGAGCAATCCAACGTCAACCTCACGCAAGCGCTGGTCGACATGATCGAGAACCAGCGCGCCTACGAAGTGCAGGCGGGCCTGCTCAAGGACGCCAAGAACATGGACGAAAGCTCCGCATCGCTGATGCGGATGCCGTCCTGATAAGGAGTTAGAACATGGGATCGGCAGCACTGCACATCGCGCGCACGGGCCTGGACGCCCAGGACACGCGCATGCGGGTCATTTCGAACAACCTCGCGAACGTGAACACCACCGCGTTCAAGAAGGACCGCGCCAGCTTCCAGACGCTCGCCTACCAGGTCGTTACCGCGCCGGGCGCCGCCTCGACCGCGGAGACCAAATACGCGACCGGCCTCAACCTCGGCACCGGCGTGCGCGTGCAGGGCACGCAGCGCATGGAGACGCAGGGCTCGCTGCAGACCACCGGCAACGGCCTGGACATGGCGATCGACGGTAATGGCTATTTCCAGGTGCAGATGCCCGGCGGCGGCATGGGCTATACCCGCGCCGGCAATTTCTCGCGCTCGGCAGAGGGCCAGCTGGTCACTTCCGAAGGCTATCAGGTGATGCCCGGCGTCACCATTCCGGAAGGCGCGATCTCGGTCACCGTCGGCAGCGACGGCACCGTCTCGGCGCAGATGCCGAACCAGACCGACCTCACCCAGATCGGCCAGATCCAGGTGGCGAGCTTCCCCAATGCGGCGGGCCTGCAGGCGGTGGGCGACAACTACCTGATCGAGACGCCGGCGAGCGGCACGGTCGCGCTCGGCAATGCCGGCGCCGACGGCCGCGGCACCGTGCGCCAGGGCATGCTCGAAGGCTCGAACGTCAATGTCGTCGAGGAGCTGGTCGACATGATCGAGACCCAGCGCGCCTATGAGGTGAACTCGAAGATGATCTCGGCGACCGACGAGATGGAAAAATATGTCAACCAGAACATCTGAGGGCCGCACGATGAAGTTCCTGTCAGGCCTCGCCACCGGCTCGCTGGTCGCCGCCGCAATGGCGTTCACCGCCACGCCCGCCAAGGCGCAGTTCCTGGGCATCGGCAAGAAGAAGCAGAAGGAGGATTTCTCCGTGACGCTTCCCGCCGCCGAGCCCGCCGCGCCGCCGGCCAATGGCGGCATCTTCCAGGCGGGCGACGGCTATGCCGCGCTCTACGAGGGGATGCGCGCGCGGCGCGTCGGCGATCCGCTGTCGATCCTGCTGGTCGAGAAGACCGCGGCGTCGAAGTCGGCGGGCAGCAAGCTCGACAGCTCGGGCGGCTTCGGCATCACCCCGCCGACCACCGGCAACCTCTCGCTGTTCAAGGACACCGATGCCAGCGTGAGCGGCAAGCGCAACTTCGCGGGCACCGGCGCCGCCGACCAGTCGAACGCGCTGTCGGGCGAGATCAGCGTCACCGTCGCCGCGGTCTATCCCAATGGCACGATGCTGGTGCAGGGCCAGAAGCGCGTGACGCTCAATCGCGGCGACGAATATGTCCAGATCAAGGGCATCGTCCGCACCGCCGATATCGACGCGAACAACCGCGTGCTGTCGACGCGCGTCGCCGATGCCCGCATCGCCTATACCGGCAAGGGCGATGTCGCCCGCGCCAGCCGCCAGGGCTGGCTGAGCCGGTTCTTCTCCGTGATCAGTCCCTTCTAAGAGCCGGAGCCAGAGCCATGATCCGTCGCCTCCTCGCGCTCGCCGCCTTCTCCCTCGCCGCCGCCATCGCGCCGGCGCACGCCCAGCGCGTGAAGGACCTGGGCACCTTCCAGGGCATCCGTACCAACCAGCTCACGGGCTATGGCGTGGTCGTCGGCCTGCCGGGCACGGGCGACGACAATCTGGAATATACCGTCCAGTCGATGAAGAGCGTCGCGTCGCGCTTCGGGCTCCAGCTGCCCCAGGGCGTCGCCCCGGGCCTCAAGAACGCCGCGGTGGTGATGATCACCGCCGAGCTGCCCGCCTTCTCCAAGCCGGGCCAGAAGCTCGACATCACCGTCTCGTCGATGGGCAAGGCCAAGTCGCTGCGCGGCGGCACGCTGATCCTGACGCCGCTCCAGGGCGCCGACGGGCAGATCTATGCCATGGCGCAGGGCAACCTCGCGGTGGGCGGCCTGGGTGCCGAAGGCGCCGACGGCTCGAAGATCGTGGTCAACACCCCCTCCTCGGGTCGCATCCCGGAGGGCGCGACGGTGGAGCGCAGCGTCGATACCGGCTTCGACAAGTCGCCCTTCCTCACCTTCAACCTCGCCCGTGCCGACTTCACCACGGCGCAGCGCGTGCAGGACGCCATCAACACCCGCTTCGGCCCGGGCCGCGCCCGCGCGCTCGACGGCGTCTCGATCGCCATCCAGGCGCCCGAGGGCCGCGACGTGCGCGCCGAGCTGATGAGCGAAGTCGAGAATCTCCAGGTCGAGGCCGCCGAGGCCGCCGCCCGCGTCATCGTTAACGCGCGCACCGGCACGGTGGTGATCAACTCGGCCGTCCGGGTCAGCCCGGCCGCGGTAACACATGGTAAACTCACCGTTCGTATTGATGAAAATCAGCGCACGAGCCAGCCCGCGCCGTTCAGCAAGGGCGAGACCCGCACCGAGGAGCATTCCACGGTCGGAGTGGAGGAGGAGAAGCACCCCATGTTCCTGATGGCACCGGGGCCGAAGCTTTCGGATGTGGTCAAGGCGGTGAACGCGATCGGCGCGTCGCCGGCGGACCTCGTCGCGATCCTCGAGGCGCTCAAGGAGGCCGGCGCGCTCAAGGCCGAGCTGATCATCCTGTGAGCAACGTCGTCGGCCCTGTCGGGAGCCCGAGCAGCGGCGTGTCGACCGACACGTCGCGCCTCGCCTCCAAGGAGAACCTCGCAGCCGCCGGCCAGCGCTTCGAGGCGATCTTCACGGGCATGATGCTCAAGTCGATGCGCCAGGCCAAGCTGGGCGACGGGCTGTTCGACAGCAAGGGCGAGGACCAGTTCCGCGACATGCAGGACCAGAAGCTCGCCCAGGACATGGCCGTCCACGCGCCGATCGGCATCGGCAAGGCGATGACCGCCTTCCTCTCCAAGAGCGCCCAGGCCGTGCCGTCCGATGCCGGCGCCACGACGGCCGCAGCCGATGCGGCGCTCGGCGCGGCCAAGGGAGGCGCCGTCAAATGACCGACCTGCTTTCGATCGGCGCCAGCGGCGCGCGGGCCTATCAGTCCGCGCTCGCCACCACGTCGGACAATATCTCCAACGCTGCGACCACGGGCTATTCGCGCCGCGTCGCCACGGTGCGCGAGATCGTCGCCACCGGCGGCAACACCAGCGCGATCGGCGCGGGCCTGGGCGCCAATGTCAGCGGCGTCACCCGTACCGCCGACGCGTTCAAGGCGAGCGAAGTGCGCACCTCGAGCGCCGACCTCGCCCGCACGCTCACCGGCGCGAGCTGGCTCGGGCGGATCGACACCGGCCTGACCAGCAACCAGCTGGGCAGCCAGCTCACGGCCTTCTTCACCTCGGCCAAGGCGGTGGCGGCGGACCCGACGGCGCTGCCGGCGCGCGCGACGATGCTCGAGAACGCCCGCGGCGTCGCCGCCGCGTTCAGCGCGACGGGGCAGGCGCTCGACGGCGCGATGACCGACCTCAAGGCCTCGGCCGATACCGCGGTGACGCAGCTCAACAACCTCTCGGCGAGCCTCGCCAAGGTCAATGCCGGCCTGGCCCGCGCCACCGACGGCACCGCCGGCCAGGCGGCCCTGCTCGACCAGCGCGACCAGATGCTGGAACAGATGAGCGCGCTGACCGACGTCACCGTGAACTTCGACAGCTATGGCCGCGCCACCGTCCATGCCGGCAATGCGACCGGTCCGCTGCTCGTCGAGGGCGCGCAGGCGGGCATCGTCGCGCAGAGCAGCAACGACGAAGGCAGCTTCGCGTTCACGGTAAAGCAGGCGACCGGCGCGGTGCAGGCAATGGCCCCGAACGGCGGCGCGCTCGCCGGCATCGCGGAGAGCGGCTCGCGCATCGCCGCGGCGCGCGACGCGATCGGCCAGATGGCGCAGGACTTCGCCGACGGCGTCAACGCGGTGCAGGCCGCCGGCAACGACCTGCAAGGCAATGCCGGCCAGCCGATCTTCACCGTCGGCGACCCGGCCTATCAGCTCAGCGTCGCGCTCGACGACCCGCGCGGCATCGCCGCCGCGGCGACCGGCGGCGGCACGCGCGACAATTCCAACCTCGCCGGGCTCGACGCGCTGCGCACCAGCGGCAATTTCGAGCAGGGGGTGACCGATCTCACCGCTGCCAACGGCGCCGCGCTCGCGGGCCGCAACAGCATCGCCGACGCCCAGACCTCGATTCGCGACGCCGCCGTTTCGGCGCGCGATTCGGTGAGCGGCGTCAATATCGACGAGGAGGCGGTCGATCTGATGCGCTTCCAGCAGGCCTATCAGGCGTCGACCCGGGTGATCCAGGTCGCGCGCGAGACGCTGCAGTCCATCCTCGACATCAGGTAACCCGCCATGCGCATCGCCACTTCGCAGATGTATAGCCAATCGGTGTCGCTGATGAGCCAGCTCACCGCCTCGGCCGACAAGACCCAGACCCAGATCGCGACCACCAAGCTGGGCGTGACCGCGGCCTCGGATGCGGCATCCTATGTGAAGCTGCAGCAGATCCAGCGCGCCACCACCGGCGATGCGACCTACAAGTCGAACATCACCGTGGCGCAGGGCGTGCTCGCCCAGACCGACCAGACGCTCGACAGCGTGCAGACGCAGCTCCAGCGCGCGCTTGAGCTGGCGACGCGCGCCGCCAACGACACGCTCTCGGACTCGGACCGCGCCTCGATCGGCGAGGAACTGAGCTCGATCCGCGACACGCTCTACGGCCTCGCCAACACCAAGGACGATATCCGCGGCCAGCCGCTGTTCGGCGGCGCCACCGGCGACACCGCCTATGTGACCAACGCCGACGGCTCGATCAGCTTCGCCGGCGCCGGCGAGCCTTCGGGCATCCCGGTCGCGGACGGCGAGACGGTGCAGCCGACGATCAGCGGCCAGCGCGTGTTCTCCACCGCCGATGCCGACATGTTCGCGATCATCGGCAATCTCGCCGACGCGCTGAAGGCCGGCGGCAACGTGAAGGCGGCGGCCGGCACCGCGCTCGACGGGATCAACACCTCGCTCGACCAGGTGACGCTCGCCCGCGCCTCGATCGGCGCGCGCGGCGCGCGGCTCGACATCGAGGCCGACCGGCTGACCAAGGTGGCCGAGACGCGCGAGGAGACGCGATCGGGCATCGAGGACACCGACATCCCGACCGCGGTAGCGAACCTGCAGAAGACGCTGACCGTGCTGCAGGCGACCCAGGCCAGCTTCACCAAGCTGACCAGCGTCTCGCTGTTCGACTATCTGAAATAAGCTTCGGGAAAACCGCGATTTTCCTCTGCGCGCCCGGCAAAGGCCGGCGCGGCTAGGCGGCGCGCGGGCGAAACCCAAGCGAAACCGCGAAATAATTCGTGCCGGTAACGAATTAACCATGATTTTCCGCTGAATATCACAGCCAACAGGTCGTTAACCGAGACGACAAATCGGGGGTTCGCGCACAATGTTTCCGGCAATCGGCCTGGTCATCCTGCTGGCGATGGTCTTCGGTGGTTTCGCAATTACCGGCGGCGCGCTTGGCCCCGTGCTGGAAGCCATCCCGCACGAGATGCTCATCATCGGCGGCGCCGCCATCGGCGCGCTCGTCATCGGCAACTCGATGAAGGAGCTGAAGGCGCTCGGCGGCGGCTTCATGAAAGTGCTCAAGGGCCCGAAATACAAGAAGCAGGACTATCTCGACACGATCTTCCTGGTCTCCAAGCTGATGAAGATGCTGCGGACCGAGGGCCCGATCGCGCTCGAGCCGCATGTCGAGGACCCCAAGTCCAGCGCGATCTTCGCCGAGTATCCGCGGCTGCAGGCCGATCACACGCTGATCAACCTGATCACCGACACGCTGCGCCTCGTCGTCGTCTCGTCGGGCACGCTCGACGTGCACGCGGTCGAAGAGGTGATGGACAATTCGATCAAGACCCACCACCACGAGGTCCAGGGCCCGCAGACGACGCTCCAGTCGCTCGGCGACGCCCTCCCCGCGCTCGGCATCGTCGCCGCGGTGCTCGGCGTGGTGAAGACGATGGGCTCGATCGACAAGCCGCCGAGCATCCTGGGCGCGATGATCGGCTCGGCGCTGGTCGGCACGTTCATGGGCGTGCTGCTCGCCTACGGCATCGTCGCGCCGCTCGCCGGGCGCCTGCAGCAGGTGATCGACGCCGATTCCGCCATCTACCACGTGGTCAAGCAGATCATCATCGCCTCGCTCCACGGCCATCCGCAGCCGCTGGTGATCGAGGCCGCACGCTCGAGCATCGCACACGCCAACCAGCCGGGCTTCGGCGAGGTGTTCGACGGGTTGAGGGGCCGGTAAATGGCCGCTGCCCGCGCACCGCACGGGAACCAGGTCCAGCCGAAGATCATCGTCAAGAAGATCTTCGTCGAGGGGCATGGCGGCCATCACGGCGGCGCCTGGAAGGTCGCCTATGCCGATTTCGTGACCGCGATGATGGCGTTCTTCCTGCTGCTCTGGATCCTCGGCGCCACCACCGAGAAGCAGCGCAAGGCGCTGGCCGATTATTTCGCGCCGACCCTGGTCGAATTGAAGCAGAACAGCGCCGGCTCGAACGGGCTGTTCGGCGGCGAGGCGATCAACCAGCGCGACAATTATCCCGGCAAGGCATCGCAGACCGGCACCAAGTCGCTGACCGTGCCGGTGGGCGGCAGCGGCGGCAAGGATGTCGGCACCGGCGCCAAGGGCACGCTCAAGGACCAGCGCGCGCTGACGCAGCAGGACCAGAAGAATTTCGACGAGGCGCAGAAGCGCATCCGCCAGCGCATGCAGGCAACGCCGGCGCTGTCGAAGCTCGCCAACCATATCCGCTTCGTGCCGACGCGCGACGGCATGCGGATCGACCTGATCGACGACGCCAATTATTCGATGTTCAACCTGGGCACGACCGCGCTGGTGCCCGAGGCGAGCGCGCTGATCGGCACGATCGCGGACTCGATCAAGGGCATGGAAAACCCGATCATGATCCGCGGCCATACCGACAGCCTGCCCTATGGCGACCCGCTGGCGATGAACAACTGGATGCTCTCCAGCGGCCGCGCCGAGGCGACGCGCCGGCGCCTGCTCTCGGGCAACGTCACCGAGATGCGCTTCGAGCGGATCGAGGGCGTCGCCGACCGCGAGCCGCTGATCGTCGAGAACCCCGCCGACCCGCGCAACCGCCGCGTGTCGATCACCCTGCTCTATCGCCGGATCATGGACCAGGACCCGCAGGGCCGCTTCCGCCCCGGCCTGCGCGCCAGCAAGGAAGGCGGCTCGCCCTTCGATCGCTGAGACCTCCCCTCCCTGCGGGGAGGGGTGAAGATGGATGACGCGGCGCTACCCGATCAGAAGAACTGCTTGCGGAAGGTGAGCTTCACCGTGCGGCCGATCGGATCGCGCAGGTTCGGCGCATAGGCCGAGGGCGTCTCGCCATTCTGGTCGGTCACGCGCTGGCGGGCGTCGAAGACATTGTCGACGCGCAGCTGGATCCGCGAGCCGCGGAACCAGGGATGCTTGAGCAGGAAATCGATGTCCTGGCCGGGGTTGAACTCGGCGAGCATGCCGACCTTGGCAAGGCTGCCGAAGTTGAGCTCGCTGGCACTGCCCGGCGCGCCGGTGCCGGTGACGGTGTGCGTGCCGCTGGTCCAGTTGCCGTTGAGCTGGAACAGCAGCGCATCGCGCTTGACGCCGGCGATGACGTCGACGCGGTGCGCGGCGATCGTCTGCGCGCTCGAGCCGTCGAGCCGGTTGATCACCGGCAGGCCCGGGCGGATCATCACTTCGTCGTGCAGCACCCAGGTGTGATAGGCGCTGAAGATCAGGCGATTGCCGCCACCGCCGCCGCCAAAGCCGCCGCGTCCACCGCCACCGCCGCCGAAGTTGCGGCCACCGCCGCCACCGCCGCCGCCCGGGCCGCCGGTGCTGACGGTGGTGCCGGACTGGCCGCCGGGCGCATCGCCCTGGGTGCGGGCCTGGCCCTGCTCCTGGCCGGACGACGACTGGCCCTGCTGGCCTTCGCCGCGCTGGCCGTCCGGACGCCGGCCGCCGCCGAACTGGCTGCTCAGCGTGCCGCCGAACAGGCTCGATTGCTGGCCGAGCTTGCGGAACTGGTCGAACATCGCGGTCATCTCGGGCGGCATCGGCTGGCCGGTGCGGCGCGATTCCTCGCGTGCCTTCATGAACGCCTCGCGGCGCTCGCGCATCCGCGTCGCCTGGGGCGAGGCGATCGGCAGGAACAGGTTGAAGCCCCAGCGCAGCTCCTGGTGCTCGGTGCGGTCGTAATTGACCGGGCGATAGTCGACGCTGACCAGGTCGCCGTCCGCATTGCGCACGAACCGGTCGGGGAACGCCGCCTCGACTTCGGCCGAGGCACCCGGGAAGTTCTGCACCGCGTTGCGGAAGCGGGTGTTGGTGTAGTTCACCACGATGCCGAGGTTGGTCTTGTCGAACGGGCGGATGTTGAGCCCGGCGCGGAACACCTTGCGGCTGTCCGCCGAGAGCAGCGGGTTGCCGCCGGTGATCTGGGTGATGTTGACGCTCTCGCCGCGCACGAAATCATAGATCGGCACGTTGGGGGTGACGAGCGTGGGGTTGCCGAGCTGGCCGGGCGAGGGCGCGTTGCTGTCGTCGATGAAGCTGACGATCGCCTGGACCTGGGTGATCGGCGACCAGTTGAAGCCATAGCCGGTGGTGGTCAGCCGGCCGAAGTCCGAAAGCTGCTCGACTTCGAAATTGGCGTTGATCGAGAGGTCGCCGATCGCGTCGAGGAACGCGCGGCGGCGGCTGGCGATCGGGATCGAGATGTTGCCGCGCACGCTGCCGGTGTCGCGCGAGACGGCGCCGGTGGTGACCACGCCAAGCCGCGACGTGCGGCTGTCCAGGTCGTTGGTGCGGCCCGCGACGCGCAGGCTGGTGGTCACGTCGCCGGCGGGCAGCTTGAACAGCGAGCCGTTGGTCAGGAACTCGACATTGCCGACCTTGGCGGTCGATTCGCTCCACGAATCGGGGCGGTTGCCGAGCAGGTCGTAGGGGATCGGGCCGAACGGGTTGAAGTTCGGATCGCGCGCATTGAGCAGCGCCTGCGCCTGGGCGGGATCGAAGCCGACGGTGGTCGTCGTGTCGCTGCCGGTCTGCTGGTAATTGGCGTTGAGCGACCAGCGCCAGCTCTTGATCCAGGGCGCGCTGTCGCCGTTGATCGTGATCTCGCCGCGCAGCGACTGGCTGCCGTTCGAGCGGGTCAGCGGGTTGAGATTGTCGTAGTAGCGCAGCAGCTGGACGTTCTGCGAGAAGGGCGAGAACGGATTGCCCGCCGGCAGGGTCAGCGTCGCGCTCGGCAGGCCGAGCAGCGATTCGCTTTCGGTCACGTCGAGGTTGATCGTCGCAGTGGCGCTCACCTTGGCCGAGAGCGCGCGGTTGTAGATGCCGCTGATCGCCAGGTTCTTCGCCGGCCCGACCAGCGTGCGATAGGGAGAGAGATCGGTGACGTTGGGATCGTTGGCGTTCGCCGCATAGCCGGCAAGCGACTGCTGGGCGCTGAGGGGCACGCCGGCTACCGTCACCGGCCTGCCGGCCAGCGCGCTCAGCGCCGGGTCGATCTCGCGGCCGGTCTCGCCGGTAACCGGATCGACGACCACGGCACCGAGGCCGGCGATGTTGCCCGTGGTGTCGAACAGCGTCGAGGCCGCGCGGGTCACGCCGCGCTCGCTCTCGAGGATGCCCGAATTCTGGTTGTACTTCACATCCAGCGTCACCCGCCCGTTGCGGTTGAGCTTGAGGATGTTGACGTTGCCGCTCTCGGTCGAATTGCCGCCGGCGGTGGGCATCTGGCCTTCCAGCACCGTCGTCACTGCCTGGAAGCGGCTGCGCAGGACGAAGTTGATCACCTTCTGCGTCGCGGCATAGCCATATTGCAGCGCGACTTCCTCGGGCAGGATGTCGATCCGCTCGATCGCCTCGGTCGGCAGGTCGCGGACTTCGTTCATGCTCGAGCGGCGGCCACTGATCAGGATCACCGGCTGCTCGTCGCCACGGCCCGAGCCGCTGCCGAGCTGGGCCTGGAGCGCCGTGATCAGCTCCGAGACGTTCGAGGCGCCATAGGCGCGGATATCGGCCGGGGCGAGCTGGACCTCGGGCTTGACGTCGGTCTTCACCGCGCCGGGCAGCACGCCGTTGACGACGATCGTGCCTTCGTCGCTGAATTCGTCGCTGCCCTGATCCTGCGCGGGGGCGCGCGGCGGGGTCTGGCTGGGCGCGGGGGCGGGGGCCGGAGTCGGCGCCGGCGTCTGCTGCGCCTGGGCAAAAGCTGCCCCCGGCATTGTGCCCGCCAGCAACGCGGCAATGGCAGACCCCAGCATCAACGTCGAACGCATCGAATTCCCCACTTTTCCCGAAAACCCCGCGGCGCACCTGACACCGCTTGCATGAACGCCGCGTGGCTACCCGCGACATGTCGCAGAAGTTTGCCGGGTTCCCGAAAAAATTGCGGCACCGCGGCATGTCTGCCGGGTGCCTGCATTTTTCACTGGTGCGGTCGAGAAGACTCGAACTTCCACGGCCTTTCGGCCACAACGACCTCAACGTTGCGCGTCTACCAGTTCCGCCACGACCGCACGTGAAATCCGCTGGATGAGTACCAGCGGCTGGTAAGGCAGCGGCCCCTAGCAACGCGTTTCTTACATTGCAAGCGCTTCCGCCGCGCTTTTCCAAATGAAGCGAAATCCGCTAAGCGCCCGCTCCCATGCGTCTCTCCCCCGCCCTTTCCGCAGAGATGCGCCGAATCCTCAGCCTGGCCTGGCCGGTTGCCCTCACCAGCCTCAACTGGACGATCCTGCACGTGACCGACGTGGTGGTGGTCGGCTTCAGCGGCACCGAGCAGGTGGCGGCGCTCGGCGCGAGCCGGGCGCTGACCTTTCCCGGCATCGTGATGGGACTGGGGGCGCTTACCGGCGTGCTCGTCCATGTCTCGCGCGCCGACGGGGCCAAGGACCTGCCGGGCACCGGCCGCGTGCTCCACCAGGGCCTGCTGCTCGCGGTCGCGCTCGGCATCCTCAGCGCCGCGCTCCTCTTCCTGTTCGCCGAGCCGATGCTGCGCGGGATCGGCGTGGCGCGGGAGATCGCGCCGCTTTCCGCCGATGTCGTGCGGGTGATGGCGCTCGCCTATCCCTTCCAGCTGCTGATCGTCACCGCGAGCTTCTTCCTGGAGGGAGTGAGCCGGCCGCAGCGCGTGACGGTGGTCAATCTCGCCATCCTGCCGGTCAACGCGCTGCTCGCCTGGGCGCTGTCGGGCGGGCATCTCGGGCTGCCGGCACTGGGCGCGACCGGCGCGGCGCTCGCCACCGCGATCGCCTCGGCGCTGGGCGCCGCCGGCATGCTCGCCGCCGCCTGGACCCTGCCCCGCGCCAAAGCACGCGGCGTGCACGACCTGGCCGGCATTTTCCGCCGCGATTCGCTGAAGGGCGCGCTGGGCCTCGCCAGGTTCGGGCTGGTGCCCGCCATCGCCTCGGGCCTCGAGCTGGCCGGCTTCTCGATCCTGATCGCATTGTCGACCGAGCTGGGCGAGATCACCACCCACGCCTTCCAGATCGTCTTCTCGATCCACAACGTCACCTTCTCGGTCGCGCTCGGCCTGGGATCAGCGGCGGGCGTGCGCGCCGGCAATGCCGTGGGCGAAGGCGTGCCCGAGGCCGCGGGCCGGCGCACCGCCATCGCCGCCACGCTCGCGGCGCTGGCGACCGGCACGCTGGCGGTGCTGCTGGTCCTCGCTCCCTGGCCGCTGGTCGCGCTGTTCCCGGCGGTGCCCGAGGTCCACCGGCTCGCGCTCGCCATGCTGCCGGTCTGGGCGCCGTTCATCCTGTTCGACGGGGTGCAGGTGGTGTTCGTCTATGCGCTGCGCTCGCTCGGCGACCAGGTCGCGGCCGGGATCAATTCGGTGATCGCCTTCTTCGTGGTGACCGGCGGGGTGGGGCTGGGGCTGGTCCATGCCGGCTGGGGCGCGACCGGGCTGTGCCTGGCATCGGGGATCGGCATGGTGGTCGCCGCGGCGCTGCACGGTGCCCGGCTGTTGTGGATCAGCCGCCGGTTTCGCTAGCGGCGGTCAGCCGGCGATTTCGCTGACGGCGGTCAGCCGCCGATCTCGGTCGCGAAGGTCAGCCGCGCCGAGCGCGCCGTGCGCGGCAGGTCGACCTGCGCCGAATTGAACTCGATCGCCTGCTTGGGGCCAAGCTGGCGCAGCTGCGGGGTGACGCGCCAGCTATAGACGAGATGGTCCTGCTCGTCCTTCAGCTCGATGCGGATATCGGGCACATGCTGCTTGTCGGCGGTGGGATTCACCACCTTGCCCGAGATGATGAACAGCTCGCTGCCATTGGTCTGCGGCTTGAGCTCGACATTCTTGTCGGTGAACAGCAGCGGCGTCTCGACTTCGCCGCCGATGCCGAGCCCGAGCTGCGCCGCGAGGCCGGGCGCACCCGAATAGAGGATCGCGCCGGTGCCGAGCAGCATCGAGAAGCCGGCGATGAACGCGGCCGCGGTCCAGCGCTTGGCCGGGTTGCGGCGCGGCTTGAACGGCGGCTGCGGCGCGAAGGGATCATAGTCCGGCCCGGAGGAAGCGGCGGCGGCGCTGATCGAGGCATCGTCGAACACGCGCGGCGCGCCCTTGTCGCGCTTCGGCGCCTCGGCTTCGCGCTTGGGCGCGGGCGTGACCGGCCCATCTGCAGCAGTGGCCCGCGTCGTCAGGTCGAGCGCGACCGGCGCCTGGAACCAGCTATGCTTGCAGCTCGCGCAGCGCACGGTGCGGCCGTCGGCGCCAATGGCGCTGTCCGGTACCAGATAGCGGGTACGGCACTGGCTGCATTCGAGGATCATTACGCCGGCTCACCCTACGGGGCCTGTCGCCCGATTGTCACGATTCTAGACTCATCGATTCGCGGCCACAAGAGTCCCGTCCCGAGTATCCCCAGCTTCTTGAGGCGCGGCACCGGCTGTGCGATGGCATGCGCTGGGGAAGCGCCGGGAGCCCGATGGCCAGCATCGTTCAATTCGAGAATGTCGGCCTGCGCTATGGTTCGGGCGACGAGACTCTCTCGGACGTCAGCTTCTCGCTGAACACCGGCGCATTCTATTTCCTCACCGGCCCCTCGGGTGCGGGCAAGACCTCGCTGCTCAAGCTGCTCTACCTTGCCCAGCGGCCGACGCGCGGCACGGTGCGGCTGTTCGGCGAGGATGCCGGCGCCCTGCCCCGCGCCCGCCTGCCCGGCTTCCGCCGCCGCATCGGCGTGGTGTTCCAGGACTTCCGCCTGGTCCCGCATTTGTCCGCCTATGACAATATCGCCCTGCCCTTGCGCGTCGCCGGCGTGTCGGAGAGCGATATCGAGGCGCCGGTGCGCGAGATGCTCGCCTGGGTCGGCCTCACCGATCGCGGCAAGGCCAAGCCGCCGACGCTATCGGGCGGCGAGCAGCAGCGTATCGCCATCGCCCGCGCCGTCATCGCCCGCCCCGAGCTGCTCGTCGCCGACGAGCCCACTGGCAATGTCGATCCCGACATGGCCGAGCGGCTGCTCCACCTGTTCGACAGCCTCAACCGCCTCGGCACCACCGTGGTGGTGGCGACGCACGACTTCCATTTGCTCAACCGCATCCCGAATGCGCACATGATGCGGTTGGAGAAGGGCCGGCTCAACGATCCCACCGGCGCGCTGCGCAACCCGCCGAGGGCGCCGTGAAGCTGAGCCTCAACCCCAACGCGCCTGACCGGCGCCTGCTCGACGAGAGCCGGCGCACCCGCGCGATGACCTGGATCATGGCGATCATGGTGTTCCTCACCGTGCTCGCCGGCGCGCTCGGCCTCGGCATGTTCGCCGCGACCGCGCAGCTCGATCGCCAGCTCTCCGGGCGGCTGACCGTGCAGATCGTCGAGCCCAACGAAGCGGTGCGCGACAGCGAGGCGGCCGCGATCACCGCGGCGGTGGCCAGGGTGCCGGGCGTGGTCAAGGCGCAGCCGGTGGACCGCGAGCGGCTGGCCGAGCTGCTCAAGCCCTGGCTCGGCGATACCGGGCTCGACCCCGACCTGCCGATGCCGGCGATGATCGATGTCGAGGTGCATGGCGGCAACACGGCGGCAGTGGAGCAGGCGGCCCGCGCGATCGTGCCGGGCGCCCGGATCGACCGGCATGCGCAGTGGCTCTCGCCCGTCCGCGGGTTCATGATGACGATGACCTGGCTCGCGCTCGGGCTGATGCTGCTGATCGCCACCGCCACCGCCGCGGTGGTGCTGCTCGCCGCGCGTTCGGGGCTGGACACGCACCGCGACACCATCGATGTGCTCCACATGCTCGGCTCCACCGATGTCCAGATCGCCCGGCTGTTCCAGCGGCGGATCGCGTTCGATACGCTGCTCGGCGGCCTGCTCGGCACCGCGGCGGCGCTCGGCCTCGTCTGGTTCCTGCAGTCGCGGATCACGCTGGTCGGCTCGGAGATGCTGAGCGGCGTGGCGCTGCAGCAGCGCGACTGGTTCCTGCTGCTGCTCCTGCCGCTGAGCTTCGCGCTGCTTGCCACCTTGGCAGCCCGGCGTACCGTGCTGCGCGCGCTGGGCCGCACGCTGTGATTCTGCGCCTGCTCGCGCTGGTGGTGATCGCCTGGCTGCTCGGCTTCGCCGCGTTCATGCTCTCGCTCGGCAAGCCGCTCGAGGGCCGCAAGACCGATGCGATCGTGGTGCTGACCGGCGGCTCCAAGCGGATCGATCGCGGGCTCGAGGTGCTGCGCGCCGGCGATGCCGAGCGCATGCTGGTGAGCGGCGTCGATCCCGATGTGCGCCCCGGCGAGTTCGCGGCGGAATACAAGATCGAGCGCAAGCTGATGCGCTGCTGCGTCGATCTCGGCTGGCAGGCGGTCGATACCCGTTCCAACGCCGAAGAGACCGCGGAATGGGTGCGCGAGCACCAGTACAAGACCGTGCGGCTGGTCACCTCGGACTGGCACATGCCGCGGGCGCGGATGGAGCTGGCCCACACGCTCAAGGGCGTCGAGGTCGTCGGCGATCCGGTGCGCAGCCAGCCCGGCTTCGCCATGCTGTTTCGCGAATATCACAAATATCTGGTGCGGCGGATCGCCCTCCTGCTCGGGGCGAATTGATGAACTTCCTGCGTACGCTGCTCTTCTCGATCGTCTTCTACGGCCTCTCGGTGGTGCTCGTGCTGCTGGTTCCGCTGGTCGCGCTGCTCGGCGGCGATGCGCTCCGCACCTATGCGATGGCCTGGGTGGGGGTGATGACCTGGTCGGCGCGATGGATCCTCGGCATCCGCGTGCGGATCGAAGGCGTGATCCCCAAGGGTCCGGTGCTCTTCGCGGGCAAGCATGAAGCGATCTTCGAGGCGCTGGAGCTGAGCCGCCTGCTCGGCTCGCCCGCCACGGTGATGAAGCGCGAGCTGGCGCAGATCCCGCTCTGGGGCTGGGCGGCCAGGCGCTATGGCGTCATCATCGTCAACCGCACCGCCAATGCTTCGGCACTGCGCGCAATGATGAAGGACGCCAAGGCCGCGCTGGCGCAGGGCCGATCGGTGCTGATCTTCCCTGAAGGCACCCGCGTGAAAGTCGGCGAGCAGCCGGAGCTGCGCTCGGGCTTTGCCGGGCTCTACCGGATGCTCGACCTGCCGGTCGTGCCGATCGCCGTGAGGAGTGGCCATGTCTGGCCCAAGCACGGGATCAAGAAGCCGGGCGTGATCACCTTCCGTTTCCTCGATCCGATCCCGCCCGGCCTGCCCCGCGCCGAAGCCGAGGCGCGGGTGCATGCGGGCATCAACGCGCTGAACGGCTGAGGCTCAGTGCCGCTTGCAATGTAGGATTTCGCCTGCTTGGCTCGCGCAGTCGGGCTTGCCGGACCGCTATTTGAATCTGTTGGAAAGATAGGATCTCACGCGCGCAAGGATGTTGCGAGATGCCGCGCGTTCACGCGAATTGTGTCAACCTAAGCGCCGCGGAAAACCCGCGCTTGGCGTAAACTTGCCCACTTTGCCGAGTCGGCGCCAATGGCGGTGTAGGAAAGCGCGCGCCTAGTCGTGCGAGCGCCCGAAATCGGGGGCGGCATCGTCCTGGCCCTGCTCGATGATCGAGCGGCGGATCGTGCGGGTGCGGCTGAACAGCTCGAACAGCTCGTC
Source organism: Sphingomonas sp. KR3-1 (assembly GCF_040049295.1). NCBI lineage: Bacteria > Pseudomonadati > Pseudomonadota > Alphaproteobacteria > Sphingomonadales > Sphingomonadaceae > Sphingomonas > Sphingomonas sp. KR3-1. Next base: position 1,931,243 of record NZ_JBDZDQ010000001.1, on the reverse strand, counting down.
GCCCTTGCCCCAGCGGATCGCACGCTGGAGCGCGGTCAGATCCTCGGAGAAGCGCTGGAGCATGTCGAGCACCGCTTCCTTGTTCGCCAGGAACACGTCGCGCCACATCGTCGGGTCCGACGCCGCGATGCGGGTGAAGTCGCGGAAGCCGCCGGCCGAATATTTGATCACTTCGGACTGGGTGACTTCCTCCATGTCCGATGCGGTGCCGACGATCGTATAGGCGATGAGGTGCGGCAAATGGCTGGTGACGGCGAGGACGCGGTCGTGATGGTCGGGCGCCATCGTCTCTACCTGGGCGCCGATGCGCTTCCAGAATTCGCGGACGCGCTCGATCGCGAGTTCGTCGGTGCCCTCGACCGGGGTGACAATGCACCAGCGGCCGTGGAACAGCGTCGCGAAGCCGGCCTCGGGTCCGCTATTCTCGGTGCCGGCCACCGGATGCGCGGGGACGAACACTGCATCGGGAAGCGCGGCGCGCACCGCCTCGACCACGCTTTCCTTGCACGAGCCGACATCGCTGACGATCGCGTCACTGGCCAGGTCCGCGGCCAGGTCCGCCGCCGCCGCGCCCATCGCGCCGACGGGCACGCAGAGGATGACGAAGTCGGCATCGATCGCCGCGGTGCCGGCGGTATCGGCGATGTCGTCGCACAGGTCGATCCGCACCGCGGTCTCGCGCACCGCCGGATCGGCATCATAGCCGGTCACCCGCACGCTCGGCATGTGCTGGCGCACCGCGCGCGCGATCGACGAGCCGATCAGGCCCAGCCCGATGATCGTGACCCGCGCGAAGGGGAGCATCAGTCCTCGCCCGCCAGGCTACGCAGCGAAGCGATGACGCCGCGCGTCTCTTCCTCGGTGCCGATGGTGATGCGCAGGCCGTGCGGCAGGCCCTGGCCGGGCAGCCAGCGGACGATATAGCCGGCGTCCATCAGGCCCTTGTACGCCGCCTCGGCGGTGAGCTGGCCTTCGAACAGCACGAGCACGAAGTTCGCCTGGCTCGGCACGGCGCGCAGGCCCTTGTTGCCCAGCTTGGCGATCTCGTCGGCGAACCAGCGGCGCCACTGCGCATTGTGCGCCTTGGTGTGCGCGACGAAGTCCTCGTCGCCCAGCGCCGCGACCGCTGCCGCGGTGCCCGCGATGGTGATCGAGAAGGGCAGGCGGATGCGGTGCATCGCCTCGATGATCGGCGCCGAGGCATAGCCCCAGCCGATCCGCTCGGCGGCGAGGCCGTACATCTTGGAGAAGGTGCGCGTCACCAGCACGTTGGGCGCGGTGCGGGCCAGCTCCATGCCGCCGTCATCGTCATCGCCTTCGATATATTCGGCATAGGCATGGTCGAGCACGAGCAGCACGTCGCTCGGCAGCCCGGCATGGAGGCGCAGTATCTCCGCGCGCGGCGCATAGGTGCCGGTCGGGTTGTTGGGGTTGGCGACGAAGACGATCTTGGTCTTGTCGGTCACCGAGGCGAGGATCGCATCGACGTCGGTCGCATAATCCTTGTCGGGCGCCACGACGGGGATCGCGCCGACGCGGCGGGTGGCGATCGGGTATACGGTGAAGCCGTAATGGACGTAGATGATCTCGTCGCCCGGCCCGGCAAACGCGCCGGCGGCGAGGTGGAGAACCTCGTCCGAGCCATTGCCATAGATGATGCGGGCGGGATCGAGGCCGTATTTGGCCGCGATCGTCTCGCGCAGCTCGACGGCGCTGGCGTCGGGATAGCGCTCGAGGCTGGTCGCGGCGGTAAGGAACGCGTCGCGCGCCTTTTGCGAGGTGCCGAGCGGGTTCTCGTTGGACGAGAGCTTGGTCACCTTGCGGCCGTCATCGGTGGTGGAGCGCCCCGGCACATAGGGGGCGATTTCCATGATCCAGGGCTTGGGAACTGGTGCGGTCATGGTCGCGCGGCTTGGCGGAATGGTTACCGGATGGCAAGGGTCGCGCTTTAGTGCTTCATGGTTAAAGGGAGCCACGGAGGGGCAATGCGGGGGAACGGGATCGTCTGGCGCGCGCTGGAAGCGGCGCGCAGACGCAATCTGGCAGCGATTGGCGAGGCGATGCCGGTCAAGGGCGCAAGCGGCGCCACGCGGCGCGGCGTGCTCAAGGCGATGGCCGCGGCACCGCTCGCCGGCGCCCTGCCCCGCCCGGCCATGGCGAGGCCGAACGGACGCGTGGCGATCATCGGCGGCGGCATCGCCGGGCTCACCGCGCTCCACCATCTGCGCGCTGCGGGCGTCGATGCGTTTCTTTACGAAGGCCGGGGTCGCACCGGCGGGCGGATGTACACCCACAAGGCCGGCGACTGGACGTTCGAGGCCGGCGGCCAGCTGGTCAACACCGATCACTACGACATGCACGCGCTGCTCAAGCGCTTCGGCATCGCGCTGGTCGACCGCAAGGGCGAGCCGCACGACACGCTGATCCTGGCGAATGGCCGTCTCGTCACCGATGACGAGCTCGCCGAGGCGCTTCGCCCCATCGCCGCGCAGATCGGCAAGGATGCCGACCGGCTCGACAAGGACCAGGCGCGGGTGGCGCCCGATCTCGATCGGATGTCGATCCACGATTATCTCGACAAGTATGCGGCGCTGATCCGCGCGCCCTGGCTGCGCCAATTGCTCGAGGCAACCAGCCGCACCGAATATGGCGTCGAGCCGAAGCGCGCCTCGGCGATCGAACTGATCTTCAACCTGCCGACGGTGGAAGGCCAGCGCGCCGAGGTGCTGGGCGGTGCCGACGAGCGCTATGTGATCGAGGGCGGCAGCTCGGCGCTGGTCGAGGCGATGACTGCATTCTACGCCGACCGGATCGCCACTGGAAAGCGGCTGCTCCGGGTCGAGCCGGGGCTCAAGCTCCATTTCCTCGACGGCTCGGCCGAGACGGCCGACACGCTGATCGTCGCGGTCCCCGCGCCGCTCACCCGCCAGATCGACTTCCGCGTGCCGCTTCCCGCCGATTGGCGCGCCTTCATCGAGGTGATGGAGCTGGGCTATAACGAGAAGGTCCAGTCGGGCACCAATGCGACGCCGTGGCGCCAGCCGATGGGCGTCGGCGGCGAGCTGTGGCAGACCGATTCGGACGCCGGCTGGGCGCTTGGCTGGGACGGCAGCGTCCACCGCAAGGACGGGATCTCGCCGGTCTGGACCTGGTTCCTCGGCGGCGACGAAGTGCTCCGCGCCGAGAGCGAAGCGCCCTCCGCGCTGGCCAAGCGCTTCGCCGCCAGCGCCGCCCCGGCGATCCCCGGCCTGGTCGAGGCGGCCACCGGCCCCTTCACCCGCACCAACTGGCACGCCCAGGCCCTGACGCTCGGCGCTTATTGCAACTATGCCCCCGGTCAGCTCACCCGCTTCTCCAAGCTGCTCTGCGTCGAGGATGAAGGCGGCAACCAGGTGCCCCATGCCGGGCGGATCTGGTTCGCCGGCGAGCACCTCTCCGATGCCTTTCCGGGCTATATGAACGGCGCCGCGCAGACCGGGCGGATGGCGGCGGCGGCGATCCTCGGCAAGGCGATCGACGCCAAGGTCGCTTGAACCGCGGGGCGCGCGCCCCTAACGACCGGGAATGTCCGTCGATCCGCGCTTTGGCACTGGCCGCTCGGTAACGCTGCCGGGGCCGCTGCGCCTCGACGGCGGGGTGCTGCTCTCGCCCGTCGACATCGGATACGAGACCTATGGCACGCTCGCCGCCGATGGCGGCAACGCGATCCTGGTCTGCCATGCGCTGACCGGCGACCAGCATGTCGCCTCCGAGCATCCGCGCACCGGCAAGCCCGGCTGGTGGACGCGGATGGTCGGGCCGGGCAAACCGATCGATACCGACCGCTATTTCGTGATCTGCTCGAACGTGCTCGGCTCTTGCCTCGGCAGCTCGGGGCCCGCCACGATCAACCCCGCCACGGCCAAGCCCTGGGGGATGAGCTTTCCGGTGATCACCATCCGCGACATGGTGCGTGCGCAGGCGATGCTGCTCGACCATCTGGGCGTCGAGAAATTGTTCGCGGTCGTCGGCGGATCAATGGGCGGGATGCAGGCGCTTAGCTGGGCAGCGACCTTCCCCGAGCGCGTCGCCTCCGCGGTGGTCATCGCCAGCGCGGCGCGGCATTCGGCGCAGAACATCGCCTTCCACGAAGTCGGCCGCCAGGCGGTGATGGCAGATCCCAAGTGGAATGGCGGCGACTATTACGAGGCGAACGATCCGCCCGTCGCCGGCCTGGCGGTGGCGCGGATGGCGGCGCACATCACCTATCTCTCCGAGGCCGGGCTCACCGCCAAGTTCGGGCGCAAGCTGCAGAGCCGCGAGACCAAGACCTTCGGCTTCGACGCCGACTTCCAGGTGGAGAGCTACCTCCGCCACCAGGGGCTGGCGTTCGTCGACCGGTTCGACGCCAACTCCTATCTCTACATCACCCGCGCGCTCGACTATTTCGACCTGGCCGAGGAGCATGGCGGGCTGCTCGCCGATGCGTTCAAGGGCAAGGACACGCGCTTCTGCGTGGTGAGCTTCGACACCGACTGGCTCTATCCGACGAGCGAATCGCGCACGATCGTCCATGCGCTCAACGCCGCCGGCGCGCGGGCGAGCTTCGTCGAACTCAAATCCCCCTTCGGCCATGACGCCTTCCTGCTCGAGAGCCCCGAGCTCGACCGGGTGGTGGGCGGCTTCCTGGAGGCGGGCAAGCCATGAGCGACTATCGCATCTCGTTCGACAAGGCCGAGCTCGATCTCGACCTGATCCACGCGTTCCTGAGCGGGTCGTACTGGGCCAAGGGCATCCCCAGGCACATCGTCGAGACTTCGATCAAGAACAGCTTCTGTGCCGGCGTGTTCGCCAAGGACGAGGACGGCAAGGACGAGCAGGTCGGCGTCGCCCGGCTGATCACCGATCATGCTACCTTCGCCTATCTGGCAGACGTGTTCGTGCTGCCGGCGCATCGCGGCAAGGGCGTGGCGCGGCAGATGCTCGAAGCGGTACAGGCGCATCCCGAGCTGGCCGGCCTCCGGCGCTGGCTGCTGTTCACCCGCGACATGCAGCCGCTCTACGCCAAGCTCGGCTGGACCCAGATCCCGCATCCCGAGCGCTGCATGGAGCGGCACCAGGTGGATCTCTACACAGGATGACGCTGCGCCCGGACCTTGCGGTGATCGCCGCCAATGTCGCCGCGGGCAGCCGCGTGCTCGATGTCGGTTGCGGCGACGGCGCGCTGATGGCGGCGCTGCGCGACCAGCGCCAGGTCGATGCGCGCGGGCTCGAGCTCGATGCCGGCGACGTCGCCGCCGCAGTGGGCCGTGGCCTATCGGTGGTGCAGGGAGATGCCGATACCGACCTGGCCGACTATCCCGACGGCAGTTTCGACTATGCGATCCTGAGCCAGACGCTGCAGACCACGCGCCGGCCGGACCTGGTGCTCGAGCACCTGCTGCGCATCGGCAAGCACGCCTTCGTCTCCTTCCCCAATTTCGCGCACTGGCGGGTGCGGGCCTCGCTGCTGTTCGGCGGGCGGATGCCGGTGACGCGGCTGCTGCCGATCGCCTGGTACGCCACCCCCAACATCCACCATGTGACCATCGACGACTTCCGCGCGCTGGTCGAAGAGCGCGGGATCCGCATCGAGGGCGCATGGTTCCTGAAGGGCGACCAGAGCACGGCCTCGGCGATGGCGAACCTGCTCGCCGAACATGCCGTGTTCCTGCTGAGGAGGTGACATGATGCGGACGGTGAAGCGGCTCCATCCGGCCTTTCGCGACGATATCGGCGATCTCGTCACCCGGCGGCCGGTGCCGGGCCCGGCGATCGGGCATGTCGGCGCCTTCCTGTTCCTCAACCATCACGGGCCGCAGACCTATCCGCCGAACAATCGCGGCCTCCCCTTCGGCCCGCATCCGCATCGCGGCTTCGAGACGGTGACCTTCATCCTCGACGGCGAGCTGGCGCATACCGACAGCGCCGGCCATGCCAGCATCATCCGCGCCGGCGGCATCCAGTGGATGACTGCGGGCAGCGGGATCGTCCATGCCGAGGTCTCGCCGGCCGACTTCAAGCGCGACGGCGGACCGATGGAGATCCTCCAGCTCTGGGTGAACCTGCCCGCCCGGCTGAAAATGACGGCGCCGCGCTATGTCGGCGCGCAGGCCGCGGCGATCCCGACGGTGGCCACCGACGGCGCCACGGTGCACCTGATATCGGGCGACTTCGGCGGGACCAGCGGCGTCGTCGATTCGCTGACCGGCGTGTTCCTGTGCTGGGTCGAGATCGAGGCCGGCGGCAGCGTGACCTTCGACCACCTCGCGGGCCGCGAGGTGTTCCTCTATGGCGGCCGGGGCATGTTCCACGTGGAAGGCACTGCGGTGCCGCATTTCCATCTCGCCGAACTCACGCCCGGCGACAGCGTGACGATCACCGCCGACGCGCCCGCGCTCTTCCTGTTCGGCCATGCCGCGCCGATAGACGAGACGATCGTCGCGCACGGCCCGTTCGTAATGAACAGCGAGGCGGAGATCCGCCAGGCGTTCCTCGATTACCAGGCCGGCAAGTTCGGCGTCGCCGAGATCGTCGAAGCCTAGTTCGCCGCGCCCCAGTTGACGGTGACGTTGGTGACTGCCGTTCCCGACTCCGCCGTCACCTTGAGCGTGCGCGTGTCGCCCTGGGCGGCGCTGAACGACTTGCCGTCCTCGATGCTGAGCGACAGGCCCTGGGCGATCGCCTGCTGCTTCGACCAGGCGAGCACGCTCGAGGGCGAGCCGAAATCGGTGTAGATCACCGTGCCGCTGCGCTTGCCGGTCACCGCGCCATCGCCGCTCGTGCAGCTGATGATCTTGGCTTCCTTGAAGATCGGCACCCAATCGGGCTTGTCGTTGCAGGTGCCCGCCGCGACCTTGGCGGGCACGCCCTTCGACGTCGCGTCGATCACATTCTGCGCGGCGGGGTCGTCGGTCGTCTTGGGGCCGCCACAGCCCGCAGCCAGCAATGCCAGCCCGATCACAACCATCCGCATCGCATCTTCTCCCGATCAGAACGGAACGTCGTCGTCCAGGTCATCGGGGAACCCGCCACCGAAGTTATTGTTGCCGCCGCCCGCGCCGGCGCCGCCCGAGCGCTGGCCGCCGCTGTTGAAATTGCCGCCGCCGCGGCTCGAGGACTGGCCGGCGAACTCGTCGCCGCCGCCGCTGGCACCCCAATCGTCGCCGCCCGAGGAACGGCCGCCGCCAGCACCGCCGCCGGCCCCTGGCGCGCCGTCGAGCATGGTCAGCACCGAGTTGAAGCCCTGGAGCACGATCTCGGTCGAGTAGCGGTCCTGGCCCTGCGCATCCTGCCACTTCCGGGTGGTCAGCGCGCCTTCGATATAGACCTTGCTGCCCTTGCGCAGATAGCGCTCGGCGACATTGGCAAGGCCTTCGTTGAAGACCTTGACCGTGTGCCACTCGGTCTTTTCCTTGCGCTCGCCCGAGTTGCGGTCCTTCCAGCTTTCGGACGTGGCGATGCGCAGCTCGACGACCTTGCCGCCGTTCTGGAAGCTGCGGCTCTCGGGGTCGCGCCCGAGATTGCCGACCAGGATGACCTTGTTGACGCTGCCCGCCATGGAAACTCCGCTTCTTATTCTCTATTCGTGTGGCCAGACGATATGGCCGAGATCATCAACCTGAACAAGGCGCGCAAAGCCAAGGCACGCACCGACAAGACGGTTCGTGCACAGGAAAATCGCGCGCGCTTCGGCCGCACCAAGGCCGAGAAGCAGGCCGAGGCCGCCGAGGCGGCGCGGATCGCCCGGACGATCGACGACGCGAAGCGCGACTGAGCCCGTCCAACAGCGCAGGATCGGAAGTTCACAAAGTTCACGCCATTGGCGCGTTTCGCGGCGCCTTAGATTGACACAATTCCCGCAAACGCGCCGCATCTCGCAAGATTATTGCGCTGGCGTGATCCTATTCCTCCAACCGGTGCAAAGAGCGGCCGGGATGGTTCCCGGACCGGGCGAGCCAAGCACGCGCGGTCCAACATTGCAAGGGAAATGTATCCCTTTTGTTCTATGGCGCAGGCCGAGCCCAGGGTCGCGAGCGACGCGGCAGAGAAACCCTGGGCCCCGGCTTTCGCCGGGGATCAACTGCGGGAGATCAGAGCCCCAGCGCCACTGCGCTCCAATAGGTGAGCCCCGCCGAGACATAGGCGAGCGCGAAGAGATAGCCGATCATGAACAGCGGCCATTTCCAGCCATTGGTCTCGCGCCGCGTCACCGCGATCGTCGAGATGCATTGCGGCGCGAAGACGAACCACATCAGGAAGGCAAGCGCGGTCGGCAGCGTCCAGCGCTTGCGCAGATTGTCGGTGATCGTCGCCTCGCCCTGGGCGTCGTCGGGATTGTCGACCGCATAGACGGTGCCGATCGCCGCGACGGCTGCTTCGCGTGCCGCCATCGCCGGCAGCAGCGCCAGCGAGATGTCATGATTGAAGCCGATCGGCTTGACCACGACTTCGATCCCGCTCGCGATGCGGCCGGCGATCGAATATTCGCTCTGCTTCTGCCCGGCGGGCGCCTGGGGGAAGGTGGCGAGCAACCAGAGGATCGCCACCGTGGCGGCGATGGTGGTGCCGGCGCGCTTGAGGAAGATCAGCGCGCGCTGCCACAGGCCGAGCAGCACGTCGTTCAGCCGCGGCATCTGGTACTTCGGCATCTCCATCATGAAGCCCGAGGTCGCGCCCTTGGTGACCGTATGGCGCAGGATCAGCGCCGCGCAGAAGGCGCCGACGATGCCGAGGATATAGAGCCCGAACAGCACCAGTCCCTGCAGCCCGACGCCCGGCAGCACCGCGCGCTCCGGGATCAGCGCGCCGATGATGATCGCATAGACCGGCAGGCGGGCCGAGCAGGTCATCAAGGGCGCGATCAGGATCGTCGTCAGCCGGTCCTTCTCGTCGGCGATCGTGCGCGTCGCCATGATGCCGGGCACGGCGCAGGCGAAGCTGGAGAGCAGCGGAATGAAGGCGCGGCCCGACAGGCCGACGCTCGCCATCACCCGGTCCATCAGCATCGCCGCGCGGACCATGTATCCGGTCGCCTCTAGCACCAGGATGAAGGCAAACAGGATCAGGATCTGCGGCAGGAAGACGACGACCGCACCGACACCGGCGATCAGGCCCTGGACGAGGAAATCGCGGACGAAGCCGGCAGGCAGCGCGCCCGCGACGCTATCCGAGATCCAGCCCATGCCGGCGGTGATCCAGTCCATCGGCGCCGTCGCCAGCGTGAAGACCGACTGGAACATGACGAACATCAGCGCGAGCAGGATGACCGGGCCGGCGACCGGGTGGAGCACCACCGCATCGATCCGGTGCGTCCAGCGGCGAGCCGCGGTCTCCGAGACGGTGACCGCGGTGGCGATCTGGCGGGCGCGACGCTGGAGGACGACGATATCGTGCTGGACGCCGGCGCCCTCGCGCAGCTTGTGATTGCCCTTGATGACCTCGCCGAGCCGCTCCTTCAGCGCATCGAGGCCGCGCTTGCGCACCGCGACGGTGGCGACCACCGGCACGCCGAGCTCACGCTCGAGCGCTTCGGCATCGAGCACCAGCCCGTCGCGCTCGGCCATGTCGACCATGTTGAGCGCGACCACCATCGGCAGGCCGAGCGCAGCGAGCTGGAGCGTGAAGCGCAGGTGATTGTCGAGATTGGTGGCGTCGACGACGACGATGATCCCGTCGGGCAGCCGCTCGCCTTCCTGCTTGCCGAACAGCACGTCGCGGGTGACCGCTTCGTCCGGGCTGGAGGGATCGAGGCTGTAGGTGCCCGGCAGGTCGAGCAGCTCGACCGGGCGGCCATCGGGCAGCGCCAGCCGGCCGGCATGGCGCTCGACAGTGACGCCGGGATAGTTGCCGACCTTCTGGCGCGCGCCGGTCAGCGCATTGAACAGCGCGCTCTTGCCGGCATTGGGATTGCCGACCAGCGCGATCAGCGGGGCGGCGTTCATGCGCCGGGACTGACGAGGATGGCGCCGGCGACGTGTCGGCGCAGCGCGACGATCATCCGGCCGATCCGGCAGGCGATCGGGCCGCCGCCGAGCAGCCCCGACTTGTGGAGCAGCTCGACCTCGACGCCCTCATCGAGCCCCAGCTCGCGCAGGCGCCGGCTCTCGGGCTCGCTCAGCTTGCTCCAGTCGACCGTCGCGACGGCGCCGGGCTTGTGGCGGGGCAGGCTGGCGAGCGGAATGGGCACGGGAATCACAGCGGGGGCATTCATGCTGCGAGTCATTATCAATTGCGGGGAGCTGGCGCCAGTACCTTCAATCCCTCTTCCATTGGGAGAGGGAGGGAGCGCCGAAGGCGCGGAAAGGTGAGGGTCGCAGGATGAGTCACCCTCACCCTTCCCACGCGCTTCGCGCGCGGGCCCCTTCCCTCTCCCAATGGGAGAGGGAAATTCAGACCGCCGGGTAGCGCAGGCGGCCGATGAAGCGCGACAGGCTGAAGCGATGCTCGGGCGGGGTCAGCCATTTCGCCTTGGCGCGCTCGAACTGCATGATGTTCTCGATCCGGCGGGCGAGGAAGGCGCGGGTATCGGCCTGGCCCTCGCTCTCGTCGTCGAGGAAGACCGCGATCGTCGCGGCATAGACGGCGCCGAGCGTGGTGCGCTTGCTGTAATGGTTATAGTCGGTCGCGGTGTCGCCGGCGGCGCGCCACATCGCGTCGGCCGCGCGCCAGCCAAGCTGGGCGCCACGCACCGCGTTCTGCGGCATGGCGAGGATGGCGAGCGCGCGGCGCAGCGCGTCGCGGTGGGGGGCGGCGAGATCGAGCCGGGCCTCGACCAAGGCGGTGATGCGCGCGCGGATCTTCATGCCGCCAAGCTGCTCGGGGGTGAAGCGGGCGAGCATCGCGGCGTCGATCGCGGCGAACCAGGCATCGATCATCGCGACCGGGCCATCGGTGAAGGCAAGATGGGCGACGTCGCGGTCGACGCCGAGACTGTCGGCGGCGGCATCGACGGCGCGCAGGTTCCAGCCGTCGAACGCGGCATTGGCCGCCACCTGCGGCGCGAGCGCGGCGCGCAGTTCGTCGAGAGTCGCGTCCTTGAGGTCCATCATGCCGGTTTAGGCTCCTCCGCCTCGGGCGCAACCCGCGGACCGCCGCTGCGCACCAGCACCAGCGCGATCGCGACGAGCACGGCGCCGAGCAGGTCGGCGGGGCCGAGCGTCTCGCCATAGACGATCCAGCCGACCGTGCCGGCGATGATCGGCTGGGTGAGCAGCGCAATGCCGACGATCAGCGGCGAGAGATGGCCGATCGCGTAGATCATCAGCCCCTGCCCCACCACCTGGCTGGCGAGCGCCAGGCCGATCAATATGCCCCAATGCGTGGGCCAGAACTGCTCGCCGAGCAGATGCGCGGCGATGAGGAGCGGCAGCACGCTGGCCAGCGTGGAGAGCGCGAGCGCGGGGATCGGCGCCATCGCCGCGCGGGCCTTGCCCATCAGCACGAAATAGACGGTGTAGAGCGTGCCGGCGAGCAGGCAGAGCAGGTCGCCGGCGAGATGCTCGGGCGAAAGCTGGAAGGAGCGGCCGAGCAGCAGCGCGGCACCCGCCGCGGCGAGCGCCAGCGCCAGCCCCTGGGTCCGGCTCGGCCAGGCGCGGGCGATGAAGAAGCCGTATACCGGGTACATCAGCGTCGCCGAATTGCCGAACAGCGTGGCGTTGGCGAGCGTGGTCTTGAGGATGCCGAGATGCCAGCTCGCCAGGTCCGCGGCGAAGGCGACGCCGCCGAGCGCGATCGGCAGCCACAGCGCGCGGGCGGCAGCGAAGGGCCTCTTCTGCCCGGCAAAGGCGAGCGCGACCAGCACCGGCACCGCCAGCGCGATGCGCCAGAAGCCCGCCGCGACCGGGCCGACATCGGCGAGCCGGACGAACCACGGCCCGAAGGCGAGCGCCATGTTGCCGCCGAGCAGCGCGGCGATCGGCAACGCATTGGCGTTTTGCGCGAGAATAGCTTTTCTTGGGGCGGCGGGACGATGCATGCGCCCCCTTAGCTTCCTATTTCGCCCGCGTCACAGTCATCAGGGAATTTGCCGACAATGCCGAGCCTGTTCGATCCGATCCAGCTGGGCGCGATCCACGCGCCGAACCGCATCCTGATGGCGCCGCTCACCCGCGGGCGCGCGACCCGCAGCCATGTGCCGACGCCGGTGATGGCGGACTATTATGCGCAACGGGCAAGCGCCGGGCTGATCATCACCGAGGCGACCGGCATCAGCCAGCAGGGCCTGGGCTGGGCCTATGCGCCGGGGCTGTGGACCGACGAGCAGGTGGAAGGCTGGAAGCCGGTGGTCGAGGCGGTGCATAAGGCGGGCGGGCGGATCGCCGCGCAGCTCTGGCACATGGGCCGGCTGGTCCATCCGGACTTCATTGGCGGCGAGGCGCCGGTCGCGGCGTCGGCGAACACCGCGCCGGGCACGGTGCGCACCTATCCGGCCGAGGAGAGCGGCGAGATCAAGCGCCCCTATGCCCAGGCACGGCCGCTGCGCGTCGACGAGATCCCCGGCCTGCTCGACGATTATGCCCGCGCTGCGCAGAACGCGATCCGCGCCGGGTTCGACGGCGTGCAGGTCCATGCCGCCAACGGCTATCTGATCGACACCTTCCTGCGCGACAACAGCAACTTCCGCGACGACGACTATGGCGGCTCGATCCCCAACCGCATCCGGCTGCTCAGGGAAGTGACGCAGCGCGTGGCCGACACGGTCGGCGGCGACCGCACCGGCGTGCGCCTTTCGCCCAATGGCGAAGTGCAGGGCGTCAACGACAGCAATCCGGCGCCGCTGTTCGAGGCAGCCGCCGCCGCGCTCGACGCGATCGGCATCGCCTTTCTCGAGATGCGCGAGCCACGCGCGACCGGCACGCGCGGCAAGCCCGATCATCCCCCCGTGCACCCGGGGATGCGCAAGGTCTTCAAGGGGCCGCTGATCCTCAATTCGGACTATCATCTCGACGATGCCCAGGCAGCGCTCGACGCAGGCGAGGCCGATGCGATCGCCTATGGCCGCACCTTCCTCGCCAATCCGGACCTGCCGCGGCGGCTGCGAGAGGGGCTGCCGCTCAACGAACAGCGCGAGGAATTCTTCTATATCGGCGGTGCCGAGGGCTATTCGGACTACCCCGCGGCAGCCTAGCCCTTGCCGGTATCGACGGCGGTGAGACCGGTGGTGACGGCAGTGCGGAGGCCGTCGCGCACCTTGGTGTTGAACAGGACAAAGGCCAGCGGTAGGGCGATCGGCCAGCCGATCACCAGCACCAGGACAACCAGCGCTGCCAGGATCACGAGCAGCACCGCCGCGAGCTGGCCCTGCCCGTCCTGATTGAGCCGGATGCGGCGCGGACCTTCATTGTCGTACCAGCGCGCCGTGACGAAGCTGACGCCCTCGTCGCCCGGATAGCCAGCGGGCGCGGGCGCCGGACCCGGCTGCGGGCGCGGACTCGGACGCGGCGGCGGGGCGGGCGGCGCTTCCATCTTGCGGCGCTGTTCGCCCGGCATTTCCGGCGGCGGCGCGGCGACGCGCTGGACGGGCTCGCCCGACCAGCTGTCGACCACGACCAGCCGGCGCCCCTGCTCGACTACGCGATAGCGAGACGGGGGCATGTCCATCGGCTCAGCCGAACTTGCTCTTGAGCGCGAGCATCGCCAGCGCGGCCTTGGCAGCCTCGCCGCCCTTGTCCTTCTCGTCGGGCCTGGCGCGGGTCAGCGCCTGCGCCTCGTTCTCGACGGTGAGGATGCCGTTGCCGATCGGCAGCGAATCCATCGCCAGCGCCATCAGCCCGCGGGCGCTCTCGTTCGAGACCACTTCGAAATGATAGGTCTCGCCGCGGATCACCACGCCCAATGCGACGAACGCGTCGTAGCGGCCGGTCTCGGCGGCCATCGCCACGGCGCCGGGAATCTCGAGCGCGCCGGGGACGGTGATCGTCTCATGGCTGTGCCCGGCTTCCTCGATCGCGGCGCGCGCGCCTGCAAGCAGCAGGTCATTCAGATGCGCGTAGAACCGCGCCTCGACGATCAATACACGTGCCAAGTCATTCTCCGGTGTCGATGGGACGCTCGCCGACGATCGACAGGCCATAGCCATCGAGCCCCACGAGCGTGTGATGCGTGTTGGTGAGCAGGATCATGTCCTGCACGCCGAGTTCGGTAAGGATGGTCGCGCCGACGCCATAGTCGCGCAGCTCGTCCATGTCCTTGGGCTCGAGCGTGCCGGCACGGGCCTGGAGCGCGACGGTGAACTGGTCCGGGCGCGGCTTGTTGATCACCACGACGACGCCGGCGCCTTCCTCGGCGATCAGCTCCATCGAGCGGCGCAGCAGCCCGCCGCGCGCGCCGCCTTCGCCGAACATGTCGGAAAAGGGCGAGAGTGCGTGCATGCGCACCAGGGTCGGCTTGGCCGAGTCGATCCTGCCCTTGACCAGCGCGACCTGCTCGGTCTCGGTGGCCTTGTTCCAGAAGGTCATCGCAGTCCACTCGCCGCCCCATTCGCTCTCGAAACGCGTCTCGGCGCGCTTTTCGACGAGATGGTCGTGACGGCGGCGATAGGCGATCAGGTCGCGGATCGTGCCGAGCTTGAGATTGTGGAACTGCGCGAAAGCGATGAGATCGTCGAGACGCGCCATCGTCCCGTCGTCCTTCATGATCTCGCAGATCACGCCCGAGGGATTGAGCCCGGCGAGGCGCGCCAGATCGACCGCGGCCTCGGTATGGCCGGTGCGGACGAGGACGCCGCCGTCGCGCGCGATCAGCGGGAAGACATGGCCGGGCGAGGTGATCGCATCGGGGCCATTGGCCGCATCGATCGCGACAGCAACCGTGCGCGCGCGGTCGGCGGCGGAAATGCCAGTCGAAATGCCTTCCTTCGCCTCGATCGACACCGTGAACGCCGTGCCGAGCGGGGTGCCGTTGACGCGCGCCATCGGCTCGAGTTGCAGCTGGCGCCCGCGCTCGGCGGTGAGCGCCAGGCAGATCAGCCCGCGCCCGAAGCGCGCCATGAAGTTGACGGCGTCGGGCGTCGCCATCTGGGCGGGAATGACGAGATCGCCTTCGTTCTCGCGATCCTCGTCATCGACCAGGATGACCATGCGGCCGTTGCGGGCCTCGTCGATCAGCTCCTCGGGCGAGGAGAGGAAGGCGTGCTTGAGGCGGGCGAGTTCAGGCTTTGCCACGGAGCGCCTCCATGCGCTGCAGATAGCGGGCGAGCACGTCGATCTCGAGATTGACGGCCTGTCCGGGTTGAAGTGCTCCGAATGTAGTGACGGAAGCGGTGTGGGGAATGATGTTGAGGTCGAATTCGACGCCGGCATCGGTATCGCGCACTGCGTTGACGGTGAGCGAGACGCCGTCGACGGTGATCGAGCCCTTGGGCGCCACGTAGGGCGCGAGCGCCTTGTCCGCTTCGATCACGACATGGTGTGAGCCGCCGATCTCCTCGATCGACTTCACCGTGCCGATGCCGTCGACATGGCCGGTGACAATATGCCCGCCCAGTTCGTCGCCGAGGCGCAGCGCACGCTCGAGGTTGAGCTTGCGACCCGAGATCCACATGCCGGGCGCGGTGCGGCTGATCGTCTCGCCCGAGACGTCAAACGCGACCCAGCCTGACGCCTTGTCGACCACCGTCAGGCACACGCCCGAGCAGGAGATCGAGGCGCCCAGGTCTATGCCGGCGGTTTCATAGGCGGTGGAGACGCGGACATGCAGGTCACCCTGCTTCTCCGCGGCATCGACCGTGCCGATATCGGTGACGATTCCTGTAAACATCAGGCGCGCTCGTAGACCTCCATCCTGTCACTGCCAAGCATGCGGCTATCCTGCAGCCGCCAGCGGCCCTGCGCATCCCCCAGCCGGGTAAGCCCGATGTCGCCGAGCGCGGGCTTGCCGTCGCCGATCAGGATCGGCGCGCGGTAGAACAGCAGCCGGTCGACCAGGTCGGCGCGTAGGAACGACGCGGCGGTTTCGGCGCCACCTTCGACAAAGAGATGATCGACGCCTTCGAGGGTGGCGATGTCTTCGGGGCGCCTGAGATCGCCGGTCGACGACAGCATCAGCCGGCGCGGCGAGCGGTCCTCGAGGCCGGGCAAGCGTACGTCGAGGCGCGGCTGGTCCACCGCCATCGTGCGGCGGCCGACCAGGATGGCGTCATGCCGCGCGCGCTCGAGATGGGTGTGGGCGCGGGCTTGGGCGCCGGTGATCCATTGGCTCTCGCCCGAGGCGAGCGCGATGCGGCCGTCGAGCGAGGTGGCGAGCTTGAGCGTGACGAAGGGGCGATGCTTTTCGAGCCGCGTCAGGAAGCCGGCCATCGCTCGGCGCGCCTCGGCGGCACGGACGCCTTCGATGACTTCGATCCCGGCGGCGCGCAGGCGCGCGGCTCCTGCACCGTTGGTTCGCGGATCGGGATCGCCGAGCGCGATCACCACGCGGGCGACGCCGGCCGCGACCAGCAGGTTCGCGCAGGCCGGGCCGCGCGCCGATTCATGGGCGCAGGGCTCGAGCGTGACGTACGCAGTTGCGCCGCGCGACTTTTCGCCGGCTGCAGCGAGCGCCATCGCCTCGGCATGCGGGCGTCCGCCGGGCTGGGTCCAGCCGCGGCCGGCCACGACGCCGTCGCGGACGATCACGCAGCCGACATTGGGATTGGGCGCAGTCCGCCCGCGGCCGCGCTCCGCCAGAGCGAGCGCGGCACCCATGCAGCGCGCGTCGCTCAGAAGCCGTGCTTGGTCAGCCAATCGTCATATTTCTTGAATTCGGCCTGGCGCTTCTTCTGCGCCGCCTCGAACGCGGCCTTGCGCTTCAGCTCCTCGGGCAGGTCCTTGGCCTGCTGCGCCTTGATGTCCGCATCGCTGCGATCGAGGCGCCATTGCTGCACATAGATGATGTCGCGCTTGTAGGGCGTCGCGACATTGGAATCCTTCACGAACATCCACAGGATCACCAGCGTGATCAGCATCGCGAGCATCATGAACCACAGCTCATAGGGCTTGCGGGTGGCAAGCCAGCGGCGCAGGTCGCCGAACGCGCGCAGGGGATTGTATTTCTGGAGGTACTGCATCTCGCTGCCGAAGATAGGGGCGCGGGGGCCCGAGAGCCAGCCCCCGCGCACCGCCAGTCCCTGTTACTGGTCCTGGATCCGGAAGGTGACGCTGAGCGTCAGCCAGCTTTCCTCGGCGACGCCGCCACGGGTCGCCGGCTTGAACCGCCATTTCGACAGCGCCTGACGCCTGGTCGCGTCGAAGAAGGCAGGGCTGGTGGCGCTGACCTGCTCGACCGCCTTGACCCGGCCATCGGCGCCGACCAGCACCTTGACCGAAACCTTGCCGTCGCGCTGGCCGCGCAGCTCGATCGCGGGATATTCGGGCTGGAAGGCATCGGCGTAGCGCGGATCGCGCCGGGCGACGAAGAAGGCAGGCGCGGGCTCGACGCGCGGCTCGGCCTTGACCAGGGGCCCGGTATCGACCGGCGGCTTGGCAATGTCGGGCAGCACCGGCGGGATGTCCGGCGTGGTCTTCATCACGACGTCGCTATCGGTCTTTAGGATCGGATCGGGCGCGGTGATCGGCGGCTGGGTGGGCGTCTTGGCCTTGATCTCGGGCTTCTCGGTCGGCTCCGGCGGGGGCGGCATCTTCTCGATGACCGGATAGGTCTCGATCGGCTTGTCGATGAAGGTTTTCACGAAATTGGGCGAGGAATAGATCATCCCGGTGATGATCGCGCCGCTGAACAGCAGCGAGGCCCCGATGCTGGCGGCACGCGGTTTGCGGGGCTGGTAGCGAGTATCGGCATACATGGCGTTGCACTCCATCTCCACGCCGGTCTGAGGCCGGCTTCAGTGATGATACAACATTACACAACTCAGGTAAATAGTTCCCGAATCATCCGCTGCGGAGACGATCCAGGGCATTTTCCTTGCCGATCAGCGGCAGCAGCGCCGCCATGTCCGGCCCATGCTCGCGGCCGGTGAGCGCGAGTCGCAGCGGCAGGAAGAGCGCGCGGCCCTTGCGGCCGGTGGCTTCCTTGAGCGCGCCGGTGAGGGCGGGCCAGGGGTTTGCCCAGTCGAGCGTCACGGCGATCCCGGCGGCCTGGGCGAGGAAGGCGCGATCCTCCTCGGCAATCTCGGCGGTCACCGGGCCCTCGACGACCTGCCACCAGTCCGCCGCCTCGGCGACCGTCGAGAGATTGGGGCGGATCGCTTCCCAGCCCGCCTCGGTCATGCCGGCGGGGAGCCGCTCACGCACCGCGTCGAAGCCGAGCTGGTGGACGATGCGGGCGTTGAGCTGGGCGAGCTCCTCCTCGTCGAAACGGGCGGGTGCGCGGCCGAAACGGGCGAAGTCGAAGCCGGCGACCAGCGGCGCCGGATCGACATAGGGCTCGACCGGATCGCTGGTGCCGAGCCGGGCGAGCAGGGCAATCAGCGCCTCGGGCTCGATGCCGAGCTCGCGGAAATGATCGATGCCGAGCGAGCCGAGCCGCTTGGAGAGCTTGCCCTCATTGCCGGTGAGCAGCGCCTCATGGGCGAAACGCGGGGCAGCGGCCCCGAGCGCCGCGAACATCTGGAGCTGGGTCGCGGTGTTCGAGACATGGTCCTCGCCGCGCACGACATGGCTGATGCCCATGTCGATATCGTCGATCACCGAGGGGAGGAGATAGAGCCAGGAGCCGTCGGCGCGGCGGACCACCGGGTCGCTCATCGTCCTGGGATCAAAGCGCTGGGGGCCGCGGACCATGTCGTCCCATTCGATCATGGCGTCATGATCGAGCTTGAAGCGCCAGTGCGGGCGCACGCCCTCGGCCTCGAGCCTGGCCCGGTCCTCGCCGGTAAGGGCGAGCGCGGCGCGGTCATAGACGGGGGGCAGGCCGCGGCCGAGCAGGACCTTGCGCTTGAGCTCGAGCTCCTGCGCAGTCTCATAGGCCGGATAGACGCGGCCGGCGGCCTTCAATTCCTCGAAGCGCGCCTCGTACAGGCCGAAACGGGCCGACTGGCGCTCTTCGCCGTCGGGGTTCAGCCCCAGCCAGGCGAGATCGGCGCGGATCGCCGCGACGAAATGCTCCTCCGAGCGCGCGCCATCGGTATCGTCGATCCGCAGCAGGAAGCGGCCGCCATTCGCTCTCGCGAACATCCAGTTGTGGAGCGCGGTGCGGATATTGCCGACGTGCAGATTGCCGGTGGGGCTGGGCGCGAAACGGGTGGTGACGGTCATCGCGGCGCTCTACCGGGCGCCGCCGATGCACGCAAACGGCTCAGAAACGGCGCAGCCCCGAGCGCTCGAGAATAGCACGCAGCCCATCCATCTGCCCCGGTGCCAACGCCGATGCCGGGATGACCTGATATTGCAGGTCGTTGAAATAGAGCAGGAAGCCGGCGGGCGCTTTGTGCCAGGCGTGATAATCGGCCCAGGCCAATGCGGTGGTACCGACGGCAGCGTCCGACGACAGCCCGGCCGCCGACCAGGTTACCGTGACAGGCTGTTTCCAGATCGGGCTCTGCGACACCAGGCGGCGGATTCGGCGCGGCGCCGCAGGGAAGAGCAGGAGATAGATCAGTGGAACCAGCAGCACGATCTCGACGGCGAATATCAGCATCCACCACAGCGGATCCTCGCCGAGCGCCAAGCCAAGGACTGCCCCCAGCACGAGCATGATCGGAATGCCAATCGCCATCCGCGTCAGCCCGCGCCGCGAGCGCATATAGCGCCAAAGATGCGCCTTCGCGGCGGCGATCTGGGGTTCTTCGCCGAGCACATAAGTCACACTTGTCGCAGGTTCGTCGTGGACAATCGCCATCCGCTCTTTTCAACCCCGCCCTTTGCCCTCTAATGCGCGCCCAGCGTAGCAAACCTGGGGAGTGGCGCACATGAAACTGTTGGCCGGCAATTCGAACGCGCCGCTCGCCAAGGCGATCGCCGAGTATCTCGAGATTCCGCTCACCCAGGCCAATGTCCGCCGCTTCGCCGACGAGGAGATCTTCGTCGAGATCCTCGAGAACGTCCGCGGCGAGGACGTCTTCGTGATGCAGTCGACCAGCTATCCGGCGAACGACAACCTCATGGAGATGCTGATCATGATCGATGCGCTGAAGCGCGCATCGGCCAAGCGCATCACTGCGGTGCTCCCCTATTTCGGCTATGCCCGCCAGGACCGGAAGCCCGGCCCCCGCACCCCGATCTCGGCCAAGCTGGTCGCCAATCTGGTGACCACCGCCGGCGCCGACCGCGTGCTCTCGGTCGACCTGCACGCGGGGCAGATCCAGGGCTTCTTCGACATCCCGACCGACAATCTTTTCGCCGCTCCGGTGATGAGCGCCGACATCCATAGCCGCTTCCCGGGCAAGCAGTGGATGGTCGTCTCGCCCGACGTCGGCGGTGTGGTCCGCGCCCGCGCGCTGGCCAAGCGGCTCGACAACGCCCCGCTCGCCATCGTCGACAAGCGCCGCGAGCGGCCGGGCGAATCCGAGGTGATGAACATCATCGGCAATGTCGAAGGGCGCTTCTGCATCCTGATCGACGACATCGTCGATTCGGCAGGCACGCTCTGCAACGCCGCCGCCGCGCTCAAGGCGTCGGGCGCCGAGGATGTGGTCGCATATTGCACCCACGGCGTGCTCTCGGGCGGCGCGGTCGCCCGGGTCGACGGGTCGGCGCTGGCCGAGCTGGTGATCACCGACTCGATCGGCAACCACGCGGTGATCGCCGAGAGCAGCAAGATCCGCCATCTGACGATCGCGCCGTTGCTGGCGGAGGCGATCAAGCGCATCGCGGACGAGAGCTCGGTTTCCTCGCTGTTCGACTGATTTGGTTGACGGCAAAGTGAAGGGAGTCGACCAACATTCTTTCACTTTGCCGCTTTCGCCCGGCCGCCGCGTGGAACGGGCGAAGGGCACGGCGCTGGTCATGACGACGACCAGACCATGCAAAATCCTACATTGAAAGCCTAAAATACGGCCTCGGCGACGAGGGCGGTGCCGACCAGCATCATCAGCACATAGATCGCAGTGTAGAAGCGCGCCGCGTCGACCCTGCGCACCAGCCAGACGCCCGCGACGGTGGAAACCAGCGCCAGCGGCAGCAGCGCGGCCGACGTCATGACGTTAGCTGCGGTGAACTGGCCGAGCGCCCAATAAGCGGGGACCTTGATCCAGTTGGTCGCGGCGAAGAAGAGCGCGGTGGTGCCGACGAGCAGGTCGCGGGGCAAATTGCGGGGCAGCACCCAGAGCTGGAAGGGCGGCTGGCCGGCATGGGCGATCTGGCTGGTGAAGCCCGAGGCCACGCCGAAGATCGAGCCGATCCAGTCGGGCCAGCGCGCAGTATCGCTCGGTGTCGCGTGGCGGGCGGCCCACAGGCGATAGGCCCCGAAGACGATCGAGATCGCGCCGACCATCGCCATCACCGCGGCGGAAGAGACGCTCGCCGCGAACCAGTAGCCGAGCGCAATGCCGAGCATCGAGCCGGGCAGCATCCAGCCGAGCAACCGCCAGTCGACGGTGCGGCGGAAGGCCCATACGCCGACAACATCCTGCGCGATCAGGATCGGCAGCGTGATCGCGGCGGCGCGGACGGGATCGATCGCGAAGGCGAGCAGCGGGAGCGAGAGCGCGCCCATGCCGGCGAACCCGCCCTTGCTCAGGCCGAGCAGGATCACCGCGGGGACGGCGAGCGCGTAGAAATGCCAATCGGTGATCATACCCAGCCCCATGCCTCAACCGTCATCCCCGCGAAAGCGGGGACCCATCTCGTGCGCGCGGAGCAAATACCACCGTTGCGATCGTGGAGGGTCCAGGAGATGGGCCCCGCTTTCGCGGGGGTGACGAAATAGGGAGAGGGGCTTAAGTCGGCGACCCATGGCAGAGGATCGCACCGGGCAAACCGCCGTCCTGTTCATCTCCGAGCGCACCGGCGAGGACGCCGAGGGCTATGCCGCCGCCGCAGCGGCGATGGACGCGCTGGCGGCGCAGCAGCCGGGCTATCGCGGCGTCGATCATGTCGGCGACGCGAGCGGCCAGGCGATCACGCTGAGCTATTGGGCCGACGAGGCGAGCGCGGTCGCCTGGCGCAAGCATCCGGAACACGCGGCGACGCGCGAGAAGGGCCGCGGGCGCTGGTACAAATGGTACATGCTCCATGTCGCCGCAATCGGGCGCAGCTACAGCTGGGAGCGCAAATGAGGTTTCGGCATTTCGACCGGACCTTCGGCCTGCTCTTCACCGTCATGCTCGTCATCGCGGCGGGCAATACCGCGCTGCAATCGGTGCTGCCCGCGCTCGGCCGCTCGCTCCACGCGCCCGACAGCGCGGTCGCCGCGGTGTTCTCGGTCTCGGCGCTGCTCTGGGTGATCGCCGCGCCCTTCTGGGCCAACCGGTCGGACCGGCACGGGCGGCGCGCGATGGTATTGGTCGGGGTGGCCGGCTTCACCGTGTCGCTGGGGCTGTGCGGCCTATGCCTGGCGATGGGGATCAACGGGCTGCTCGGGCCGGCGGCGACCTTCATCGCCTTCATCCTGGGGCGGATGCTCTATGGCGCGTTCGGCGCGGCGGCGCCGCCGGCGGTGCAGGCGATCGTCGCCGGACGCACGAGCCGCGAGGAACGCACCGGCGCGCTGACGCTGCTCGCCTCCGCCTTCGGGCTCGGCACGATCCTGGGCCCGGCGATCGCGCCGCTGCTGGTGATGGGGCGGCTGTGGCCGGGCGGGCCGATGATCGGGCTGGCGGGCCCCGCCTTTGCCGCGAGCGCGGTAGGGGTGGTGATCTGGATCGCCGCAGCGCGCGGGCTTTCCAAGGACGAGGGCAATGCGCATGGCGCCGCGGCCTCCTATCCCTCGATCGGCGGGCAGGGCACCGGCGCGACGGTGACCGCCGCGACCGCCGAGACCAGCGAGAATGTCCGCTATTTCGACCCACGCATCCGCGCCTGGATCATCGCCGGGCTGATCGTCGGCCATGCCCAGGCGATGACCGGCCAGGCGATCGGCTTCCTGATCATCGACCGGATGCACGTGGCGCCGATCGATGCGATCCACCCGACCGGGCTGGTGCTGATGATCGGCGCGGGATCGTCGCTGCTCGCGCAATGGGGGCTGATCCCGATGCTCGACCTGAAGCCGCGCGCGCTGATCCTGGCCGGCGCGGCGCTGGGGGCGCTGGGCTGCGTCGCGGTGGGGACGGCGACGTCGCTCTACGGCATCGCGCTCGGCTATGCGGTGACGGCGCTCGGCATGGGGCTGGCGCGGCCCGGCTTCACCGCCGGCGCCTCGCTCGGCGTCGGGCCGGAGGCACAGGGATCGGTGGCGGGCAAGGTCACCTCGGTGAACGGCGCGGCGTTCGTGCTCGGGCCGTCGCTGGGGGTCGGGCTGTACGAGCTGTGGCGGCCGCTGCCGTATCTCACCGCGGCGGGGTGGCTGGGCTGCCTGCTGGTCTACGCCTGGGTGGCGACGCGGGGTCCTTCAAGTCCTCTCCCGGAGGGAGAGGGGGACCGCCGCCGTTAGGCGGTGGTGGAGAGGGAAAGCCACCGACGATATCGCCTGTGGCTGGCCCCCTCCACCAGCCTGCGGCTGGTCCCCAGTGTTGGGTCGCCCGTGCCCCCGGCACGGGCTTGGATTGCCGGGGGCAATCCAACCCAACACTCCTCCGGGGGAGGATTTATCAGCCCTCGCCCTTCGGCCCGTGGCCGCGCAGCATGCCCGGGGCGATGAAGCCGAGCGGCTGGATCGCCGAGGCCTGCTGCTTGAGCCGGCCGGACATCGCCAGATACTCGTCCTCCATCTCGGGCGTGACCGTGGCGCGCGAATCGGCGAGCGCCTCTTCGAAATGCGCCTGGGTCACTTCCTTGGTCTGGAGCGACTGGCGCAGCGCGACCAGGCCGGCGCGGCGGACCACGTCTTCCAGGTCGGCACCGGTATAGCGCTCGGTCTTGCCCGCGATCGCCTTGAGATCGACGTCGCCGGCGAGCGGCATCTTCTCGGTCTGGATCCTGAGGATCCGCTCGCGGCCGGCGGCATCGGGGACGCCGACATAGATCAGCTCGTCGAACCGGCCCGGGCGGAGCAGCGCCGGATCGATCAGGTTGGGGCGATTGGTCGCGCCGATCACCACCACCGATTGCAGCTCTTCGAGCCCGTCCATCTCGGACAGGATCGTGTTGACCACGCGCTCGGTCGCCTGGGGCTCGCCGAGGCCGCCGCCGCGGGCAGGGACCAGCGAATCGAGCTCGTCGATGAAGATCACGCAGGGCGCGACCTGGCGGGCGCGGGCGAAGAGCCGGGCGATCTGCTGCTCGGATTCACCGTACCATTTGCTGAGCAGGTCGCTCGACTTGGTGGCGATGAAGTTCGCCTCCGCCTCGCGCGCGACGGCCTTGGCGAGCAAGGTCTTGCCGGTGCCGGGCGGGCCATAGAGCAGGAAGCCCTTGGCCGGGCGGATGCCGAGGCGGCGGAACGCGTCGGGGTCCTTCAAGGGCAGCTCGACGCCTTCCTTTAAGCGCATCTGGGCATCGTCGAGCCCGCCGACATCCTCCCAGCGGACGCGCGGCGCCTCGACCATCACTTCGCGCATCGCCGAAGGCTGGACGCGTTTCAGCGCCTCGAGGAAATCCTCGCGGGTGACGGCGAGCGTATCGAGCACCTCGGGCGGGATCGTGCCCTTCTCCAGGTCAAGCTTGGGCATGATCCGGCGCACCGCCTCGATCGCCGCCTCGCGGGCGAGCGCGGACAAGTCGGCACCGACAAAGCCATAGGTGGTCCGCGCGAGCTCGCCGAGATCGACGCGATCGCCGAGCGGCATGCCGCGCGTGTGGATACCGAGTATCTCGCGGCGGCCGCGCTCGTCGGGCACGCCGACGACGATCTCGCGGTCGAAGCGGCCCGGGCGGCGGAGCGCCTCGTCGATCGCATCGGGCCGGTTGGTGGCGGCGATGACGACGATGTTGGCGCGCGCCTCGAGCCCGTCCATCAGGGTGAGCAGCTGCGCGACGAGGCGCTTCTCCGCCTCGCCCGAGACCTGGCCGCGCTTGGGCGCGATCGAATCGATCTCGTCGATGAAGACGATCGACGGGGCCGCCCTGGCTGCTTCCTCGAAGATCTGGCGCAGCCGCCCTTCGGATTCGCCGTACGCCGAGCCCATGATCTCGGGCCCGTTGATCAGGAAGAACTGCGCGTCCGATTCGTTGGCGACGGCGCGGGCGAGGCGCGTCTTGCCGGTGCCGGGCGGGCCATGGAGCAGCACGCCCTTGGGCGGATCGACGCCGAGGCGCTGGAACAGCTCGGGATAGCGCAAGGGCAGCTCGACCATCTCGCGCAGCTGGTCGATCGTGGCGGCCATGCCGCCGATATCGTCATAGGTGACGTCGGCGCGGCGCGCGTCGCCCGTGGCTTCCTCATATTCGGGGCGCAGCTCGACCTCGGTATTCTCGTCGATATGGACGATGCCCTTGGGGCTCGCCGCGACGACGGTGAGGCGGATCTCCTGCAGCGCATAAGCGGGCGCGCGGAGGAACTGGGCGACCTGGGGCGGGATGTCGGCGCGCTGCTGGCCGGCCGTGGCGACGACGTCGCCCTGCGCCAGCGGGCGCTGGAAGAAGACGCGCTTCAACGCCTCGCCGCTGCCCTGGAGGCGGAGGTTCTGCTGGGCGGGCGCGAAGACCACGCGAGTCGCGGGTTTGGAGACGCCCTTGCGTACCTCGACGAAATCGCCCGAGCCGACGCCGGCATTGGCGCGCTGGAGACCGTCGATCCGCAGGATCTCGAGGCCCTCGTCCTCGGCATAGGGCAGCACGGCGAGCGCCGGGGTGGTGCGCTTGCCGATGATCTCGATCACATCGCCTTCGGTGAGGCCGAGCCGCGCCATCAGCGAGCGCGGCAGATGCGCGAGGCCGCGGCCGCTATCCTCGGGCCGGGCATTGGCAACCTGCAGCCGGGTGGGCTGCGCTTCTTCGTCCGCCATTTTCTGTTCTCCCCAGGCGTGAGACGCAGAAGCTAGGGATGAGTTGCACAAAAAAAAGGCCGATCACGAGGACCGGCCGGGAAAGTTTTAGGAGAGGATGCCTGAAAGGCACGTGCTTTGTGCAGTGCGGCCGGTTTTTGTGCAAGTGCGAAAAGAAACATTAACGCGTGCATAACTTGCAATCGCGAATAACTGGGGTGATATATGCCTAACACCCAAAAGGGCATTGGCGTGGCGTGAAACACCCGCCAAGGATAATGACGCAGCGCAACAAAAAGAGAGCGATATGCGACGACTTCCCCCGCTGACGGCCATCGAGGCGTTCGTGCAGGTCGCCCGGCTGGGATCGATCAAGGCCGCCGCCGAGGAGCTGGCGCTGTCCTCCCCCGCGCTCAGCCGCCGCGTCCAGGCGCTCGAGCGCTTCATCGGCAAGCCGCTGTTCGAGCGGCGCCACCAGGCGCTCAAGCTCAACGACGATGGCGACCGGCTGCTCGGCATGATCGCGCCGGCGCTCGACACCATGGCCGACGCGGTCGAGACGATGACCAGCGGGACCGAGCTGCTCCGCCTGCGTCTGGGCCTGCTGCCGCTGTTCGCGACGCAGCGGCTGATGCCGCACATGGGCGACCTCAAGCGCAAGCATCCCGAGCTGCATCTCGACGTCGATACCGGCGGCCATGCCGTGGCGCGGCTGGGCGACGGCCTCGACGCGGCGATCGTGGTGGCGCGCGACATCGACCCGACGCTCTATTCGAAGCGGCTGGACCGCAACCGCGTCTATGTGATCGGCGCGCGCTCGCTGCTCGAGGGGCCGGATCCGATCACCCGGCCCGAGCAGCTCTCGAAGCTGACCGCGCTGGTCCACCGCGACATGGCGGACACCTTCACCGCGTGGCGCGCGGCGGCGGGTCTCTCGGACATGGAGATCGAGCCCGCCGCGATCGACCATTTCGATTCGGGCACGCTGATGCTCGAGGCGGCGGCGCAGGGGCTGGGCGTGGCGTTCATGCTCGAATCGCATTTCGAGGCGGCGCGCGACGACCGGCTCGTCCAGCTCTTCGACCTGACGGTGGAGAGCGACTACAGCTACTGGTTCGTCTGCCGCCCGCGCGCGCTGACCACGCGGCCGGTCAAGCTGTTCCACGACTGGCTGATCGACGTGCTCGGCGCCGACCGGGTGGCGTAGGAAGTTGCGGGGTGGGGGCGTCTCGCCGAGCGCTTCGCCCGCGGACAAGCCCCACCCCAACCCCTCCCCTGAAGGGAAGGGGCTCGAGAAGGCCTTACGCCTCGGTGCGCGCCTTGACGATCTTGCCCGGGTTGCGCGGCGGCTCGCCCTTGGGGAGCGCGTCGACATGGTCCATGCCCTCGGTCACCACGCCCCACACGGTATACTGGCCGTCGAGGAAGGTCGCGTCGTCGAGGCAGATGAAGAACTGCGAGTTGGCGCTGTTCGGATCCATCGTGCGCGCCATCGAGCAGACGCCGCGGACATGCGGCTCGCGGCTGAACTCGGCGGGCAGGTTGGGCAGCTGCGAGCCGCTCATGCCGGTGCCGGTGGGGTCGCCGCCCTGGGCCATGAAGCCGTCGATCACGCGGTGGAAGATCACCCCGTCATAGAAACCCTCGTCCGCCAGCGTCGCGATCCGCTCGACATGCTGGGGCGCGAGATCGGGGCGCAGCTGGATGGTCACGTCGCCGGTGTCGAGGGTCATGATGAGCTTGGTCGGTTCGGACACGTTGTTACTCCTGAGAACGATTTGCACCGCACGTAATGGCGTGCGGGGCGACTTGCAAATCGCGGCGCAGGGTGGCAGCGGCGGGGCGGGGCCAAACAGGGAGGTCGAACGATGAGCGAGACCGAACTTCAAGCAGATAGCCCGGCTCCCGAGTCCCAGCTCGACGCGGACGACCGGCTGCGGCCGGAGTTCGTCGATGCCGTGCTCGACGCGGTCCATGCCGGCGACTCCGCCCGCGCGCACGAGCTGGCCGAGCCGCTCCACCCCGCCGACATCGCCGATCTGGTCGAGCTGACGCCGGCCGAGGCGCGCCCGGCGCTGGTCGATGCGATCGCCGACCTGATCGACGGCGACGTGCTCGCCGAGATGAACGACTGGGTGCGCGAGGCGCTGGTCGACGCGCTCGAACCGCACCAGGTCGCCAACATCGCCTCCGAGCTCGATACCGACGACGCCGTCGCGATCATCGAGGACATGGACGTCGAGGACCAGCGCGAGGTGCTCCGCGCGCTCGACCCCGACGACCGCGCCGCGATCGAGGAGGCGCTGTCCTATCCCGAGGAGTCCGCCGGCCGCCTGATGCAGCGCGAGCTGATCGCGGTGCCCGAGCATTGGACCGTCGGCGACGTGCTCGACTATCTGCGCAAGAACGAGGACCTGGCGACCGACTTCTGGGAGATCTTCATCGTCGATCCGGCGCACAAGCCGGTCGGCACCTGCGCGCTGTCCTGGATCCTGCGCACCCCGCGCGTCGTGTCGATGGGCGACGTGATGAAGCGCGAGCAGACGCTGATCCCGGTCGACATGGACCAGGAGGAAGTGGCGCTGCGCTTCCAGAAATACGCGCTGATCTCCGCCGCGGTGGTCGATCCCAGCGGGCGGCTGGTCGGCGTGATCACGGTCGACGACGTGGTCCACATCATTTCCGAAGAGGCCGGCGAGGACATCCTGCGCCTGTCGGGCGCCGGCGAAGGCGACATCAACGAGCCGGTGCTGCTCACCGTGCGGACGCGGCTGACCTGGCTGTTCGTCAATTTGTTCACCGCGATCATCGCGGCATCGGTGGTCGGGCTGTTCGAAGGCACGATCGCCAAGTTCGCGCTGCTCGCGGTGCTGATGCCGATCGTATCGGGAATGGGAGGCAATGCCGGCACCCAGACGCTGGCGGTGGTGGTGCGCGCGATCGCGACCAACCAGCTGACCGACACCAACACGGTGCGCATGATCGTGCGCGAGTTCCGCATCGCCGCGGCCAACGGCGCCTCGCTGGGGCTCGCGATCGGGCTGGGCACGCTGCTGATCTATCATATCCCGATGCTGGCGCTGGTGATCGGGCTGGCGATGATCATCAACAACCTGATCGCCGGGCTTTCGGGCGTGCTGGTGCCGCTGACGCTCGACCGGCTGCGCGTCGATCCCGCGGTCTCCTCGGCGGTGTTCGTCACGATGATGACCGACGTGATGGGATTCTTCTCCTTCCTCGGCCTCGCCACGCTGGCGGGCCTCGGCAGCTGACTTGATCGCGAGCGGCTGCGCCTCCAAATCAGGGGCGTGCCACTGCATCTGACCAAAGTCGCCTTCGGGTGCGATTCCGTTGAGTATCTCGCCGAGCGCCTCGCATCGCGCGCGAACCCCTGGGGGCTGACCACCCGCTATTTGCCCAAGCGGCACGAGGAGATCGGCGGGCAGGGCTCGCTGTTCTGGATCCTCAAGCACCAGCTGATCGGCCGCACGCCGATCGTCGGCTTCGGCGAGGCCGAGGGCGGGCGCACCGCGATCCTGATGGAGCCGAAGCTTATCCTGGTCGCCGCCCGGCCCAAGCGCGCGCACCAGGGCTGGCGCTATCTCGAAGATGCCGACGCGCCCAAGGACCTGGGCGAGGCCGGGGCGGGGCTGGACGAACTGCCGCCCGCGCTGATGGGGGAATTGGCGGGGCTGGGACTGATCTGACGGAAACCGTCATGCCAGCAAAGGCCCGGATCGCAGGCCGCTAGCGCCCGCCTGCCCCACGAGACCCCGGCTTTCGCCGGGGCGACGGCTGGGCCGTCAATTCACCAGCTGCGGATAGGCGTTCCGGAACGCCGCGACCTTGGGCTTGTCCCAGCGCACGATGTAGGGATGCGTCGGGTGCCGCCAGAAGAAGTCCTGGTGGTACTCTTCGGCTGGATAGAAGCCGCCGGTCTCCAGCTTGGTGACGATCGGCCTGGAGAAGGCCTTCGCCCTGGTCAGCTGCGCGATATAGGCGGCGGCGACGCTGCGCTGCTCCGCATCCTGCGGGAAGATCGCCGAGCGATAGCTGGAGCCGGTATCGGGATATTGGCGATTGAGCTGGGTCGGATCGTGCGCGACGGAGAAATAGACGCGCAGCAGGGTGCCGTAGCTGACCTTGCGCGGATCATAGGCGATGCGCACCGCCTCGGCATGGGCGGTCCGCTCGGTCGAGACCTGGTCATAGGTGGCGGTCTGCGGCGTGCCGCCGGCATAGCCCGTCGTCACCGAATGCACGCCCTTCACCGACTGGAAGACCGCTTCCATGCCCCAGAAGCAGCCCCCGGCGAGCACTGCGACCTGCTCGCCCTTGCCCGGTTTCACATCGAGCGTGGGGACGGGCACCGGCACCGCGCGCTCGACCATCCCCGCGCTCGAAAGCGCATCGGGGACAAGGAACAGCGCGGCTCCGAGGAGGGCGACAGCGGGGAGCGACCATTTGAGCATGGCCGCAATGTCGTATGCGCGGAGGCTTAGCGCAAGGCCGCGCAGGCTTCCTGGATGCGGCCGCACGCCTCGGTGAGCAAAGCCTCCGACGTCGCATAGCTGATCCGCAGCGCCGGCGAGAAGCCGAACGCCGCGCCGTGCACCGCCGCGACCCGCGCATCGTCGAGCAGATAGGTGACCATCTCCTCGTCGGTGGTGATCTTCTGGCCCTTGGGCGTGGTCTTGCCGATCAGCTGGCTGAACTCGGGATAGACGTAGAAGGCGCCTTCCGGACGCGGGCAGTGCATGCCGTTGATCTGGTTGAGCATCGACACGACGAGGTCGCGGCGGCCCTGGAAGGCGGCGACGCGCTCGGCGAGGAAGCCCTGGTCGCCGTTCAAGGCTGCCACGGACGCGGCCTGCGAGATGCTCGACGGGTTCGACGTCGACTGCGACTGGAGCTTGCCCATTGCCTTGATCAGCCAGGCCGGGCCGCCCGCATAGCCGATGCGCCAGCCGGTCATCGCATAGGCCTTGGACACGCCGTTGGCGGTCAGCGTGCGATCATAGAGCGACGGGCAGACCTGGGCGATCGTGGCGAATTCGAAGCCGTCGTAGAGGATGTGCTCGTACATGTCGTCGGCATAGATCAGCACATGCGGATGGCGCTCGAGCACTTCGCCCAGCGCCTTCAATTCGGCGGCCGAATAGGCGGCGCCGGTCGGGTTGGACGGCGAGTTGAGCACGACCCACTTGGTCTTCGCGGTGATCGCGGCCTCGAGCTGCTCGGGCTTGATCTTGTAGCCCTGCTCGGCGCCGGCCGAGATGAAGACCGGCTTGCCGCCGGCGAACTCGACCACGTCCGGGTAGCTCACCCAATAGGGCGCCGGGATGATCACTTCGTCGCCCGCGTCGATCGTCGCGCAGAAGGCGTTGAACAAGGTGTGCTTGCCGCCCGAGTTCACGCTGATCTGGTTCTCGGCATAGGCCAGGCCGTTGTCGCGGCCGTACTTGGCGATGATCGCCTGCTTGAGCTCCGGAGTGCCGTCGACCTGGGTATATTTGGTCTTGCCCGCGCGGATCGCCTCGATCGCGGCTTCCTTGACGAAGTCGGGCGTGTCGAAATCGGGCTCGCCGGCGCCGAGGCCAATCACGTCGATCCCCTGGCGCTTCAGCTCGAACACCCGGCTCGTCATCGCGAGCGTGGCGGAGGGCTGGATACGATTGAGCGCGGCCGAGGTCTGCATGAATGGCGCCTTTTCCGGAGGGGAGACGCCGGGCCTATAGGACCCGCTTCTAGGCTTTCGCAACCGTTACGGCTGAAACCAGTCCGCGAAGGGCATTGCCGAGGTAAAAGCCGCCCGCGAGATCGGCGGGGGTGAGGTCGCCCTCCACCGCGCGGCCGGTCGCGATCAGCTCGGCGCGCAGCACGCCCGGGAGGAGCCCGCGCGCCAGCGGCGGCGTCACCAGCATGCCGCCGCGCTCGACGAAGATCGAGGTGA
Source organism: Sphingomonas sp. KR3-1 (assembly GCF_040049295.1). Taxonomy (NCBI): domain Bacteria; kingdom Pseudomonadati; phylum Pseudomonadota; class Alphaproteobacteria; order Sphingomonadales; family Sphingomonadaceae; genus Sphingomonas; species Sphingomonas sp. KR3-1. Next base: position 1,899,372 of record NZ_JBDZDQ010000001.1, on the reverse strand, counting down.
AGCTGCCCTCGGTGAGGAAGCCCTGCGCATCGGTGAACACCACTTCCCAGGCGCCCGAAGCCTGGCGCGCCGCGTCGTAGAAGCCGCGGCGGCTGGTCTTGTGGGCGAGGCGGAAGTCGTCTCGCGCGACTTCGCTCGGCCGGACTGCGACCTCGACCGGGCCGGCGGGCGCGTCGGGCAGGGGCGCGATGCCGATCGCGATCGCCCCCGAGGGCGCGAGCAGCAGGCGCACGCGCGCCGGCGCTCGCAGGCGGAAGGTCGCCGCCTGCAGCTCGTTGCGCGCCGAATGGCGATCGAACTCGAAGCCGAAGACCTGCGCGCTCGTCTTCATCCGCGTGAGATGGCGTTCGAGCAGGGGCAGGCCGGCGAGTGGATCGAAGCGCATCGTCTCGATCAGGTCGAACGGCGTCTCGCCGGACGTGACGAAGGCGCCCTTGGCCAGGCACTCGTCCCATTCCTCCGCAGCGTTCGAATCGGCAACCACACCCGATCCTAGCCCCAGCGTCGCGCGTGTCGCCCCCTCTTCTATGGTCAAGGTGCGGATAGCGACGTTGAAGGCGGCGCTGCCGTCGGCATCGATCGCGCCGATCGCGCCGGTATAGACGCCGCGGGCATCGCCCTCGACCTCGGCGATCACTTCCATCGCGCGCAGCTTGGGCGCGCCGGTGACCGAGCCGCAGGGGAAGAGCGCGGCCAGCGCGTCGCGCGCAGTGATGCCCTCCGCCGGCTGGGCGACGACGGTGGAGACCATCTGGTGGACGGTGGGGTAGCGCTCGACCTCGAACAGCGACGGCACACGGACGGTGCCGGGCCGGGCGACGCGGGTGAGATCGTTGCGCATCAGATCGACGATCATCAGGTTCTCGGCACGCTGCTTGGGATCGGCGGCGAGATGCGCGGCAAGCGCATCGTCCTCGGCCGGGGTGGCGCCGCGGCGCGCGGTGCCCTTCATCGGCTTCACGGTGAAGCCGGTCTCGTCGAGCGTGAAGAACAGCTCGGGCGAGAAGGAGAGGATCCAGGCATCGCCGGTGAAGACCAGCGCGCCATGGCCGGCGCCGGCGCGGGCGCGGAGCAATGCATAGAGCGCCGCGGGATGGCCGGCGAACGGCACCTCGGCGCGGAAGGTGAGGTTGGCCTGATAGATGTCGCCGGCGGTGATATAGTCGGCGACGCGGGCGAACTGGCGCTGATAGGCGGCGCGGGTGATGCGCGGCACCGGCGCACCGGCCCAGGCGCCCGCCGGATCGGGGAGCAGCGCGGCGACATCCACCGCTTCGCGCTGGGCGAATCGGCCGAACCACAGGCACGGCGCAGTTCCCGGTCTGGTCGCCGCGCGCGGCTCGAACCCCGCGGCGGCCTCATAGCGCAGCAAGCCGGCGCGGTGGCCCTGGCCGAGCTTCGCCAGCGCGGCGGCGACGTCGTCAGACGAGTCTGCACGGACGATTTCCCGCACTTCGTGATAGAGGCGCGCGCCGGCGCCGCCCGGGCGGGCATCGTCGAGCAGCACGAAGGGAGCGTCGGGCAGGGTCATGCCGTGCCCCGCATGCAGCCCTGCGCGCGCCACGGCAAGCCCATGTTGCGGCGCGGGAGCGCGCGGCCTATCTCCGCACCATGTCCAATCCCCCGATGCGCGCCGCGGTGATCCCGGTCACGCCGCTCCAGCAGAACTGCTCGCTCCTCTGGTGCACCGAGACGATGCGCGGCGCCTTCGTCGATCCGGGCGGCGACCTCGACAAGCTGCGCGCCGCAGCGAAGCAGCACAATGTGACGATCGAGAAGATCCTCGTCACCCATGGCCATATCGACCATTGCGGCGCTGCCGGCGAATTCGCCAAGGAACTGGGCGTGCCGCTGGAGGGGCCGCACGAGGCGGACCGCTTCTGGATCGCCCGACTCGACGAGGACGGCCGCAACTATGGCATCCGCGGGACGGTGTTCGAGCCCGACCGCTGGCTGGAGCAGGGCGACCAGGTCACGATCGGCAACCTCGTCCTGGACGTCTATCACTGCCCCGGCCACACGCCGGGCCATGTCGTCTTCCACCATCCCGAATCGAAGTTCGCGACGGTGGGCGACGTGCTGTTCCAGGGATCGATCGGCCGCACCGACTTCCCGATGGGCAACCACCAGGACCTGATCGACGCGATCACCACCCGGCTCTGGCCGCTCGGCGACGAGACGGTGTTCGTGCCGGGGCACGGGCCGCTCAGCAATTTCGGCCACGAACGGAAGACGAATCCGTATGTCGCCGATTCGGTGCTGGCGAAGAGCTAGTCCTGATCCTCTTCTCCCTGCAGTCCCACCTGCCTGCGGTAGGCGCGGTCTCGTAGATTCGTCATGTAGAAGACGAGCGCTACCAGCGGCGCGAAAACGAGGACCTTCCACGCCGCTACCCCGAGAACCAGAAGAACGAGCACCACGATCAATGTCATGGTGCTGATGAAGACGGCGTTTCTGGACATCGCGAACCTTCGCTCCCTCAGCCCTTCGGGCCGATCCTGAAGACCATGGCCGGCGCGGCCTGTTGGTAGGTGCTCGCGATATAGATGCCGGAGACCGCGAGGCCCAGCATCGTCAGCATGGTGAGCGCGATGCCGATCCGGCGGCCCAGCGCCCAGCCGTCCATGCCGAGCGCGTGGCAGATGCGCCCGATCACCAGCGCCGCGCCGGTGCCCCACAGCCAGATGCTGGTGCCGGCCGCCGCCTCGACCAGGGCGAGCAGCACCAGGATCAGCGGGACATATTCGGCGAAGTTCAGCTGCGCGCGCATCCGGCGGACCAGCCGATCGTCGCCGCCATCGCCGACGAAGATCTTCTCGGCGAGTCGCAGCCGGCTGATTCGCAGGCCGAGCCAGAAGTTGATCACTGCGGCGGCGCCGGCGGTGCAGAGCGTTACGGGCAGAATGAGCATATCGTAAGGTCCCCTCAGGAGAGCCACTCCTACACTCCCTTGCTTCGCCCGCAAGAATCGCTATAGGCGCCCACTCGCTTTCGTGACCGTCCGCTGGTCCGGCGAGCGCCGGATCTTCCGTCGCTTGCCCGCTGGGCCGTGCGGGCGTATCGCGATTTTGACTTTGGTTTCGTTAGAAGGTGCCGAAATGGCAGTTCCCAAGAGAAAGACCACGCCGTCGCGGCGTGGCATGCGCCGGTCGCACGATGCCCTGGCGCCGCAGGCGTTCCAGGAGTGCCCGAACTGTGGCGAGCTGAAGCGTCCGCACGTGCTGTGCGGTTCGTGCGGCCACTATAACGGCCGCGAGATCGTCTCGGCCGAAGATTAATCGGCGACGATCGGCCGAATCGCGCGGGGGCATGCGAGCATGACGAATTCCTCTCGAATCGCCGTCGATGCGATGGGCGGTGACGAGGGAATTGCGGTGATGCTCGCCGGTGTCGCCCGCGCGCGCCGTCGGTTCGAGGGCATGGAGTTCATCCTCGTCGGTGACGAGGCACAGATCCGCGAGGGTCTGAAGAACCACCCGAATCTCACGGCCGCCTCCGAAATCGTCCACGCACCGGACGTCGTCGCCTCGGAAGAGAAGCCGAGCGCGGCGATTCGCCGTGCCAAGACCACGTCGATGGGAATCGCCATCGACCTGGTGAAGAAGGGCCGCGCCGGCGCTGCCGTTTCGTCGGGCAATACCGGCGCGCTGATGGCGATGGCCAAGCTCTCACTGCGCACCATGCCCGGAATCGACCGCCCCGCGCTCGCGGCGCTAATGCCGACGCTCGGCGAGAACGACACGGTGATGCTCGATCTCGGCGCCAACACCGAAGTCGATGCGCGCAACCTCGTCCAGTTCGCGGTGATGGGCGCTGCCTATGCGCGCACCGCGCTCGACCTCCAGAACCCGCGGGTCGCGCTGCTCAACATCGGCACCGAGGACATGAAGGGCACCGACTCGATCCGCGAAGCCGCGGCCGAGCTGCGCAAGGCCGAGCATCTGCGGCTCGACTTCCAGGGCTTCATCGAGGGCAACAAGCTCTCGCGCGGCGATGTCGACGTGATCGTGTGCGACGGCTTCTCGGGCAATATCGCGCTCAAGACCGTAGAGGGCACCGCGCGCTTCGTCGCGGACCTGCTCAAGCGCGCCTTTTCCAGCTCGACCCGCTCGAAGATCGGCTTCCTGATCTCCAAGCCGGCGACCGAGCTGCTGCGCACGCACCTCGACCCCAACAACCATAACGGCGCGGTCTTCCTCGGCCTGAACGGCATCGTCGTGAAGAGCCATGGCAGCGCCAACGAACTCGGCGTCGACACCGCGATCGGCTTCGCGGCGAAGATGCTGCGCGACGATCTCAACCGCCGCATCGCCGAGGATCTCGGGAACTTCGAAGCAAAGGCGGCGTAGACACTTCAAGATGACCTTGCGTTCCGTCATCATCGGCACTGGTTCCGCCCTGCCGCCGCGCCGCGTTTCCAACGCCGAACTCGCCCAGGAAGTGGATACGAGCGACGAGTGGATCGTCGAGCGCACGGGCATCCGCTTCCGCCACATCGCGGGGCCGGACGAGACCACCGGCACGCTCGCCGCCGAGGCTGCCAAGGCCGCGATTGCCAAGGCGGGCATCGCCGCCGCCGATATCGACCTGATCGTCCTCGCCACCGCGACGCCGGACCAGACCTTCCCCGCCACCGCCACCAAGGTGCAGGCGGCGCTCGGCATCAACGACTGCGTGGCGTTCGACGTCGCCGCAGTCTGCTCGGGCTTCCTCTATGCCGTGCAGGTCGCCGATTCGATGCTGCGCGCCGGCGTCCACAAGCGGGCGCTGGTGATCGGCGCGGAGACGTTCAGCCGCATCCTCGACTGGGAGGACCGCACCACCTGCGTCCTGTTCGGCGACGGCGCCGGCGCGATCGTGCTCGAGGCGCAGGAGTCGGCGGACGAAGGCGGCCGCGGCATCCTGACCACCAAACTCCACGCCGATGGCCGCTACAACGACATGCTCTATGTCGATGGCGGGCCCTCGACGACGCAGACCGTGGGCAAGCTGCGCATGAAGGGCCGCGAAGTGTTTCGCCACGCCGTGGTCAACCTCGCCTCGGTGATGGCCGAATCGCTCGCAGCGGTAGGCCTCGAGCCCAGCGACGTCGACTGGGTCGTGCCGCACCAGGCCAATGCCCGCATCCTCGACGCGACCGCGCGCAAGCTCGACCTGCCGGCCGAGAAGGTTATCGTCACCGTCGACCAGCATGCCAACACCTCTGCCGCCTCGGTGCCGCTCGCGCTCGATGCCGCGGTGCGCGACGGGCGCATCAAGCAAGGGGACCTGCTGGTCCTGGAAGCGATGGGTGGCGGCTTCACCTGGGGCGCCGCCGTCGTTCGTTTCTGACGCCTGCGCAAAAACGCAGATAATCATTCCGGAACCACAATGTTCCCGTTTGCTGTGTCGAAACAATCTGATACGACCGACTCGCTACAGTGGAACGCAAGGGGGAGTTGCCGAATGACGGCCGTGGGCACGCTGACCAGAGCCGATCTCGCCGAATCGTTGCACCGCGAGGTTGGACTCTCGCGTGCCGATGCCGCGCGGCTGGTCGAGCAGATCCTCAGCCACATGTGCGAAGCGCTTTCCAAGGGCGAGAACGTCAAGATCTCGGGCTTTGGCAGCTTCATCCTGCGCGACAAGGGCGAGCGGGTGGGCCGCAATCCGAAGACCGGCGTTGAAGTGCCGATCGCGCCGCGCCGAGTCCTCACCTTCCGTGCCAGCCAGATGATGCGTGACCGCATCGTCTCGGCCGGCTGAGGGATAGCGGAATGCCGGGGCCCGAAAAGGCTGCTGGCGCGCTAAGGACGATAGGCGAGCTCGCCCAGGAGATCGGGCGGCCCCAGCACATCCTCAGATACTGGGAAACGCGCTTCCCCCAGCTGCGCCCGCTGACCCGGGCGGGCAATCGCCGCTACTATCGGCCCGAAGACGTCGCGCTGGTCCGGCGCATCCACGACCTGCTCTCCAACCAGGGCTATACCATCCGCGGCGTGCAGAAGCTGCTGACCGCCGAGAAGGGCAGCCGCACCGCCCGCGCCGCGGCGGGGACGGCAGCCGCCGGCAGCGAGGACAAGCCCGGCCTCAAGGCCGTCCGCGACTCGCTCGCCCAGGCGCTCGACGACGACAGCTGAGCGCTATTTGTAGTCCGGCCCCAGCGTCGGATCGAGGTCACGCGGCCGCGTGAAGCGCAGCAGCTCGCCCTTGCCGGGCTTCACTTCGCTCCAGGCATCCACTTCGAACCGCATCTCCGCCAGGCTCGCGGTGGGGAATTTCATCTCGACCGAATCGCGCAGCGCATTCTCGCCGGCAAGCAGCAGCACCAGCTCCTCGAGCCCGGGATTGTGCCCCGAGACCAGCACGCTGCGCGCGCCATCGGGCAGGTCGTGGATCAGATCGAGCAGCGTTGCCGCCGAGGCGAGATAGACGCGCTGGTCCCAATGCGGCGCCAGATCGCTGCCATAGCCCGCGCCGACCTGCGCCAGCGTCTCGACCACGCGCGCAGCGGGCGAGGCGAGGACATGATCGAACGCCAGCCCCTCGCTGCGCATGTGCCGCCCCATCATCGCGGCAGCGCGCTGGCCCTTGGGATTGAGCGGCCGATCGAAATCGCGCGCCACGGGATCGTCCCATCCCGATTTTGCGTGGCGGAGCAGCGTGAGCGTCTTCATGGAATCCCCGGTCAGGCGTTCGCGGGGGCCTCTTGCCCCAGCTTGGCGGACAAGGAAAGCCGAACCCGCTCGACCGCCTGATCGAGCGTCACCCGCGTCACTCGCGTGCCCGCCGGAAAGGCGTCGAGCAGCCGCGACGGGCTGGCGGCGGAAAGCAGGACGAAGGTGCCGCGATCGTCCGCCCGGCGAATCAGCCGGCCGAACGCCTGGGCAAGCCGGGCGCGGACGATCCGGTCGTCATAGGCGGTGCCGCCGCCGGCGAGGCGCCGGGCAGCGTGGAGCACGCTCGGCTTGGGCCAGGGGATCCCCTCCATCACCACCAGCCGCAGCGAATCGCCTGGCACGTCCACCCCGTCCCTGAGCGCATCGGTGCCGAGCAGCGAGGCGCGCGGATCGTCGCGGAAGATGTCGACCAAAGTGCCGGTGTCGATCGGATCGACATGCTGGGCGAGCAAGGGCAGCCCCTCGCGCGCCAGCCGATCGGCAATGCGGGCATGGACGGCGCGCAGCCGGCGGATCGCAGTGAACAGCCCAAGCGTGCCGCCCTCCGCCGCCACCGCGAGCCGGGCATAGGCATTGGCGAGCGCGGGCATGTCGCCGCGCTTCACATCGGTGACGATCAGCACCTCGGCCTGCTCGGCATAGTTGAACGGGCTGACCGCTTCGAAGCGCTGGGCAGGGCGCGTCAGATGGACCGCACCCGAGCGCGCCTCGGCCACGTCCCAGTCGCCGCCGGCACGCAGGGTCGCCGAAGTGATCAGCGCGCCATGCGCGGGCTTGAGCACGGTCTCGGCGAAGGGCTTGGACGGATCGAGCCAGTGCCGATGCAGCCCGACATCATATTCGCGCCCCTCGACCCGATCGACCGCGAGCCAGTCGACAAAGGCCGAATCGGCCGGGCCGCCGATCCGGGCGATCAGCGCGAGCCAGGCGCCGACGGTATCGGCGCGCCAGCCAAGCGAGGCGACCGCGCCCTCGATGCGCGCGCGGGCCGGGCCGTCCATCCAGTCCGGCGCCTCGGCCAGCACTGCCTCGAGCCGGCGGCCGAGCTTGACCAGCGGGCGGAGCAGGGCATCGAGCGCTTCGCCGGCGGGCCCGGCGGCATCGACCAGCGCGCCATCGGGCTCGGCCAGCTCGGTCTCGAGGCCATAGCCGGCATCGGCAGCGCCATTGACGTCGCGGGCATAGACCAGGCCGCGGACCGCAGCGAGGAGATGCTCGACCGGCCCGAACGGCTCGCCTTCGTTGAGGCGCTGGAGCCAGCCGTCGCTGGGCAGCGCGCGGGCGGCGTCGACCGCCTCGGTGATCGCCCGGCCGCCTTCCTCGTCATAGCTGGCGACGTCCGACAGGCGGGCGGCGAGCCCGCGGCGGCGGCCGCGCGAGCCCGATTCGGGGCCCGTGACCCAGCGGCGGATCTCGATCGCTTCCTGGCCGGTGAGCGCCGCGGCGAACATCGCGTCGGCCGCATCGAACAAGTGATGCCCTTCGTCGAAGACATAGCGCGTCGGCCGGCTGGCGGTCTCGCGGCCACGGGCGGCGTTGACCATCACCAGCGCGTGGTTGGCGATGACGATGTCTGCGTCCGCCGAATTGCGGGCGGCGCGCTCGATGAAGCATTTCCGGTAATGCGGGCAGCCGGCATAGATGCATTCGCCGCGCCGATCGGTGAGCGCGGTCGATCCGTTGCGGCGGAACAAGGTGGGCAGCCAGCCGGGCAAGTCGCCGCCGATCATGTCGCCGTCCGCCGTATATGCCGCCCAGCGCGCCGCCAGCTGCGCCAGGATCGCGGCGCGGCCGGCGAACCCGCCCTGGAGCGCATCCTCCAGGTTGAGCAGGCAGACATAATTCTCGCGGCCCTTGCGGGTGACGATCTTCTTCCGGCGCAGCTCGGCATCGGGGACGAGCCGCTCGCCCTCATGGCCGAGCTGGCGCTGCAGTGCCTTGGTGAAGGTGGAGACCCAGACCGCGCCGCCGGCCTGCTCGGCCCAGAGCGAGGCGGGCGCGAGATAGCCGAGCGTCTTGCCGATGCCGGTGCCGGCCTCGGCGAGGACGACATTGGGCGAGTCGCGCAGGTCGCGCGGAGCGAAGGCACCGGCGGCGGCGGCGGCATAATCGCGCTGGCCCTGGCGGCGCTCGGCGGCGCTGCCGGTGAGCGCGGCGAGGCGATCGGCGATGTCGGGATCGGCGAGCGTCACGGTGCGCGGCGGCACGCGGGGCGGCTGCTCGGTCCATTCGGGCAGCCGGGAGAAGAGCCAGCGCTCGGCCTGGGCCGGCTTGGCGATCGCCTGGCTGACCACCGGCGCCCAGGGCCAGCGCAGCCGGAACAGCGACTGCGCCGAATTCCATGCGCCCTCGCGCTCGGGCCAGTCGCCCTGGGTGACGGCGAGCAGCCGGACCGCGGCTTCGCGGAGGAAGGCGGCGATATCGGCGTCCTCGGCGGGCGGCTCCAGCCCGGTGACGCGGGCCAGGCCCTTGGGCGTCGGCACCATGAAGCGGGCGGGGTGGAGAAAGGCGAAGAGCTCGAGCAGGTCGAGCCCGGACAGCTCCGCATAGCCGAGCCGCTGGCCGATCAGCGGCGCATTGAGCAGGATTACCGGCGTATCGGCGGCGATGCGGATCGCCTCGCCCCGGCTGATCGCGCGGGTTTCCTCGGCGGTGGCGAGCCAGACGCCGCCATGGCTGGCGTGGAGGGCGGGATAGGGGAGGTTCATCGCGCGGCCAGGCCCAGCGCGGCGAGAAAGCCATCGGCATCGGGAATGCCGCGCAAATCCTCCGCGCGGACATCCGTTTTCTTGCGCACGGTGAGCGCCACCCAGGCGCGGGTACGCTTCCGCTCGACGATCACGGCATCGACCAGCTTGGCCAGCGCGATCTCGCGGTAGATCCGGTCGGAAAAGGGCACGCGCCAGGCGATGCGGCGGTCGGTGACCAACACCGTGCCGAAGGCGGCACGGATCCAGCCGCGCAGCATATCGCTGAATCCGACCAGCGATATCATGACGAGTCCGCCCAGCAGCATCGTCCAGATCGCCGAAAGGAACAGGCTGGCCTTGAACGGAAAGCCACTATCCCAGGACCATTGGAGCGCCAGCACGTAGATCAGGACCGGCAGGAACAGCGCCGGCGCGGCGACGAGCTGGAACATGTTCAGCGCCGCGAATCCCGGGCGCCCCTGCCAGCGCACCGGCTCGTCGGCCGCGAGCTCGGCGATGCCGATGGGCTCCACGACATCGTCTTCCTCGATGCCGAGGCCGTCCAGCACCGCGAGCAGGCGCGCCGCATCGTCTGCGCGCAGCCGCATCTCGATCCCGCCCCGGCGCGACCGGCCGACCCGCACGCGCATCCAGGCGAGCGCGGCGTCCACCGCGACGCTGCGGATCTCGGCGAGGGGAATGCGGCGGACCAGCGTGGCGCCGCGCCAGGTCTCGATCGCCAGCCCGTCCACCCGGTAGCGCATCCGCCAGGCGCGGAGCACCGCGGAGACCATCGGCGGAAGGGTGAAGCTCAGCAGGACGATGATGAAGGCATAATAGGCCTCCAGCGCGCCCTCCGCATCGAGGGGCACATCGACGCCGCCGATGCTGAGCCGCATGCGCATGGCCTCGGGATGCGGATTGCGCAGCATCCACAGCGCGACGCCCCAGAAGGGCGCGAGGACGAGCGTGACGAGCAGCGGATTGACCAGGCGCGCCGCCACCGTCTGGCGCGCTTCCCACAGGGCGGGCCCGCGCGGCGCATCGTCGATGGCATCGCTGCCGCGGGCTTCCAGGAGGCTGGTCACCGGCCCACCCTGCCCAAGGCGGAACGAAAGAGCAACGCAATGCCGGTGCCGAACGCGGCAAAGTGAAGGGAGTCGGGGCAAATCATTTCACTTTGGGCCGCGCTGCCGCGGCGGCTCGGCATACATGGCGCGAACCGCGGCGAGCGCGACCTTCTGGTCGACGCGGTGGACGGTGCCGACGAAGCGGCCGCGATAGAAGCGCGGGCGCGTCTCGCCGTTCAGGACATGCTCGATGACATAGGCGAGCGCGCGATCGCGGGCCGCGCGCTCGACCTGGTCCCAGGCAGCGGCGAAGCTCTCCGCCCCTTGGCGCTTGCGCAGGTTGTACGCCGAGGTGACGCCCATCTCCGCTGCCTTCGCCGCGCGCGACACGATTCCGGTGGTGGCGAGCGCGGCGAGGAAGATGCGCTGGCGCGCCGGCGTCCAGCCGTCCTTGCGGCTGCGCGCCATCGGCACGGGGGTAAAATGCGGGATGAGGATCTTCGCCGACTCGTCCATCTACGAGTCTATTCCAGACGAAATCCTACATTGGAAGGCCCTGCTTGACAGAGGGTAGCGCGATCCCCGTGTCGCTGGAGCAGGGATCGGGCAATTAGCCGCCGGTTCGAGTCTTGTCCGAGAATATCATGGCGTGGATCAGACCTTGTGCCACCGCCTCGGTTATCAACCCATCGGCCGCGACGACATCGGCGTTCGCAGCCACCATCTCCTTCTGAAGATCCGCCAAGACGATCGTGCCGCCTTGAATGACCGGCATTCTTTCGCGGAGCGAAGTCGCATGCCGGCCCAGATGCTCGACATAGTCGCGGAACGCACGCGCCAGGTCGGGCGGAATGTAGAGCGCCTTATCCGGCGAAAGGCCCAGCATCAGCCGCTGCGCCGTCTGCTCGACTTCGGCTGTCGCTTCGCGATACGCCGCGAGCAGCTTCTGCCTGTCTTCGGGGCCGACACTATCCCCGGGCCGCTTGCGTCCGAACATTCCGTCGTCCCCTTCGATAATGCGACAGGCACGTTTGGCATCCTATCCGAACTATGCGCCCGGCAGCAATTCGGCGACCAATGCACGATTGCCCGGCGAAAGTGCCGCCGCGAGGCCCCGATTCCTCGCCTTTACACCCCAAAACTTGCAAAAACGCCGTCTTTCGCGCACGCGCGATCGATCATGACAGACGATGCTATCCTGCGCGCCGCCGCGCTCGAATCCAAGGCCTGGCCCTACGAAGAAGCGCGCAAGCTGGTGAAACGCTATCCGCAGGGCAAGCCCGACGGGTCGCCGGTGCTGTTCGAGACCGGCTATGGCCCCTCGGGCCTGCCGCATATCGGCACCTTCCAGGAAGTGCTGCGCACCACGATGGTGCGCCACGCCTATGAGGAGATGACCGGCCTGCCGACGCGGCTCGTAACGTTCAGCGACGACATGGACGGGCTGCGCAAGGTGCCGGACAACGTCCCCAACCAGGCGCTGCTCGCCGCCAATCTCGGCAAGCCGCTGTCGCGCGTGCCCGATCCGTTCGAGAAGTTCGACAGCTTCGCCGCGCACAACAACGCGATGCTGCGCGAATTCCTCGACCGCTTCGGCTTCGACTATGAGTTCGCGTCCTCGACCGACTATTACACGAGCGGCCGCTTCGACGCGACGCTGCGCACGGTGCTGCGCAACTATCAGGCGATCATGGACGTGATGCTGCCGACACTGCGCGCCGAGCGGGCGGCGACCTATTCGCCGGTGCTGCCGGTGAGCCCGAAGAGCGGCGTGGTGCTGCAGGTGCCGGTGAAAGTCATCGATGCCGAGGCGGGGATCATCCGCTTCGTCGACGAGGGCGAGACGATCGAGCAGTCGATCTTCGGCGGCCAGGCCAAGCTGCAGTGGAAGCCCGACTGGGGCATGCGCTGGGCGGCGCTCGGCGTCGACTACGAGATGTACGGCAAGGACCTGATCGACAGCGGCATTCAGAGCGGCAAGATCACCCAGGTGCTCGGCGGCCGCCGGCCCGAGGGACTGATCTACGAGCTGTTCCTCGACGCCAAGGGCGAGAAGATCTCCAAGACCAAGGGCAACGGCCTGTCGATCGACGAGTGGCTGACCTATGGCCCGGACGAGAGCCTGAGCTTCTACATCTACCGCGAACCGAAAAAGGCCAAGTCGCTGCATCTCGGGCTGATCCCGCGCGCGATCGAGGAATATTGGCAGTTCCGCGCCAATTACCCGACGCAGGAAGTCGCGCAGCAGCTTGGCAACCCGGTGCACCATATCCATGGCGGCAAGGTGCCGGCCGAGACGCTGCCGGTGACCTTCGGGCTGCTGCTCAACCTGGTCAGCCTGCCCGGCGTGGGCAATCGCGAGACGATCTGGGGATTCCTGCGTCGCTATTCGCCGGACCTCTCGCCCGAATCGCATCCCGAGCTCGACCGGATGGTCGGCTATGCGATCCGCTATGCGAAGGACTTCGTCGAGCCGACGCTGCAGCGCCGTGCGCCGAGTCAGGCCGAAGCCGGGGCGCTCCGCCAGCTCGACGCGCAGCTCGCTGAGTTGCCGGAGGATGCCTCGGCCGAGGATATCCAGAACATCGTCTACGAGATCGGCAAGACCGACGCGTTCGAGAATCTGCGCGACTGGTTCAAGGCGCTCTACGAGACGCTGCTCGGCAGCGAGCAGGGGCCGCGCATGGGCAGCTTCATCGCGCTCTACGGGATCGAGAACTCGCGCAAGCTGATCGCCGAGGCGCTCGCCAAGGCATGAGCCTGCGGGCGATCCTGCGGGACTTCATCGCCAGCGAGGCTGCCGGCGGGATCGTCCTGATGGTCGCTTCTGCGCTCGCGCTGGTGGCGGCGAACTCGCCGCTGGCGCCAGCCTATTTCCACCTGCTCCACGTGGAACTGGGGCCGCTCGACACGCATGCCTGGATCAATGACGCGCTGATGGCGCTGTTTTTCCTTGTCGTCGGGCTCGAGATCAAGGCCGAGGTGACGGGGGGCCGCCTCGCCAGCTGGTCGCAGCGCACCTTGCCGGTGATCGCCGCGGTGGCCGGGATGGCGGTGCCGGCACTGCTCTATCTCGCCGTCGCCGGCGGCAATCCCGCGCTGCTGCGCGGCTGGGCGATCCCGGCGGCAACCGACATCGCCTTTGCGCTCGCGCTGATGGGCCTGCTCGGCAGCCGCGTGCCGGCGTCGCTCAAGCTGCTGCTCACCACGATCGCGATCGTCGACGACATGGGCGCGGTGCTGATCATCGCGCTGGCCTATACCGCCGCGCTCGACCTGATGGCGCTGGCCGGCGCGGCAATCGTGCTCGCCTGGATGTACGTCGCCAACCGCGCCGGCGTGCGGAAGCTGTGGATCTACCTGCCCTTGGCCGTGCTGCTCTGGCTGCTGGTCCTGCTCTCGGGCGTGCATGCGACGATCGCGGGCGTGGCGGCGGCGATGGTGATCCCGCGCACTGTCGGCCACCGGCTCGAGGAGATGCTCAACCCCTGGGTCGCCTTCGCCATCCTGCCGCTGTTCGGCTTCGCCAATGCCGGGGTGTCGCTAGCGGGGATGGGGCCGGAGATCCTGATCGCGCCGCTGCCGCTCGGCATCGCGCTGGCGCTGCTCCTCGGCAAGCAGGTCGGCGTGTTCGGCAGCATCTGGCTGGCGGCGAAGACCGGGCTCGCGCCGCGCCCGCAGGCACGCTGGAGCCAGGTCTATGGCATGGCCCTGCTGGCGGGCATCGGCTTCACGATGAGCCTGTTCATCGGCGGGCTCGCCTTCCCGGCGGGACCACTGACCGACCAAGTCAAGATCGGCGTGCTCGCCGGCTCGATCGTCTCGGCGCTGGCCGGTTACCTGGTCCTGCGCTCGACCAGTACCGCCGCCACCAGCACGCCGAACCCGCCGAGCGAGAGCAGCGCGCCGACCCAGCCGGTCGACGTCCAGCCATAGCCGGCGGCGATCGCGAGGCCGCCGAGCCAAGGGCCGAGCGCGTTGGCGAAGTTGAAGGCGGAGTGGTTGAGCGATGCGGCAAGCCCCTGCGCCTCGCCCGCCACGTCCATCAGCCGGGTCTGCAGCACCGCGCCAAGCGCGCCGAGGAAGCCGATCGCGGCGATGTCGGCCGCCAGCGTCCAGATATTGTGCGCGGCGAGCGGATAGAGGATCAGCGCCACCGCACTGCCGAGCAGCAGCACCGCCGCGGTAGGCATCAGCGCGCGATCGGCGAACCTGGGCACGATGATGCTGCCCGCCGTCGCGCCGATGCCGAAGATCGCCAGCACCACCGGGATCATGCCCGGCGTGGTGTGGGTCACCTCGAGCATGGTCGAGGCGACATAGGTGTAGACGCAGAACATGCCGCCAAAGCCGATCGCGCTGATCCCGAGCGTGAGCCAGACCTGGCCGTTGGCGAGCGCGCCGAGCTCCTTGAGCGGGCTCGCATCGTGCTGGGGCGCATCGCGCGGGGCGAGCAGCGCGACCAGCGCCACCGTTGCCAGCGCGAGCACGCCGACCACGACGAAGCCCCAGCGCCAGCCGACCGCCTGGCCCAGCCAGTTGGCGAGCGGCACGCCGAGAATCGTCGCCACGGTCAGGCCCAGCATCATCCGCCCTACCGCCTGAGACCGCTTGTTGACCGGTACCAGCGAGGCGGCGACCAGGGCAGCGATGCCGAAATAGGCGCCGTGCGGTAGCCCGGAGAGGAAGCGGAACAGCAGCAGCCAGTGATAGTCCGGGGCGAGCGCGCTCAGCGTGTTGAACAGCGCGAACGCGCCCATCAGCAGGAGCAGGGTGAACCGCCGCGACAGCTTGGCCGCCGCCACCGCGATCAGCGGCGCGCCGACGACCACGCCGAGCGCATAGGCGCTGATCACATGGCCTGCGGTCGGCGCATCGATGCCGAGCCCCTGCGCCATATAGGGCACCAGGCTCATCGTCGCGAATTCGGTGGTGCCGATCGCGAACCCGCCCATCGCCAGCGCGAAATGGACGAGGCCGACATTGTGCGGGACGGAAGGCGTGGGGGCGAGCATCGGCCCCAAGTGGCCATGCTGCACCGCAGCGTCAATGGCAGCGGGCAGCGCATACGAATGCAGGCGGGTGCAATCAGGCCTTGAAGCAATGTTCCCGGTGCCAGCCCAGGAACAGCGGATGCGGTTGATCCGCACCGCGCGAGGGCGGCCGGGCGCGGCCCGAGCGGTTGAGCAACGGCGCGATGCCGTCGCGATCGTTGACGTGGCGCGAGATCAGGATCGTCAGGTCGTCCTTCAGCGACAATAGCCCGCGATCGAACATCCAGTGCACCGTTCCCGACAGCGCGAGGCCGTTGGAGACGATATCCGGCCCATTGGCCTCGACCGGGCGGATATGCGCGGCCTCCGCCTCGGCGCGGCCGCCGCCATTGATCAGCTTGAGGCCGGTCAGCGCGCAGCGGGCATCATAGGCGTCGAGCACGGTGCGGCGGAAGGCGCGGTCCCGCAGCGGCCGTGACACCAGTTGCCGGACGCGTTCACGATCCTCGAACTGGAAAGCCGGCCCTTCCTCGCGCACGCGATTCTCGGGCGCGTCGCGGCGGGGGAGCAGCTCGTCCTCGTCACGCAGGTCGAGATTGACGATGCGGATGAAATCCTGGGTCGAGATCGGGCGTACCGCCGCCTGCGCACGGCCGGAAAGTTTCGCCTGGTCGTTCAGCAGGCCGCGTTCGACCCATTCTCCGTCGACCATGAACGGCACCGGCGTGCTGAACTGCAGGAAGCTGCCGGGCTCGACCCTCGCATAATACATGCCGGGCTGATCCTCATCGGGAACGATCGATTCCACCCGCGCTACCGCCCAATAGCCACGGCTCTGCCGGACCTTCACCGGCTCGTAATAGAGGATCCAGTCGCCGATACAGGCCTGCGCCCGTCCGAGATATTGCCTGGGGAAGTGATAGCGGACGGCCGGCGTATCCCGATAGATCGAGTCCTCGCGGTGGATGAAGACGCCGTTCGCCATGGGCTTCGACTATCGGCCGAAATCGGGCTTTGGCAAGCTGCGGCAAATGGTTGGGCGGCATACTGGGCACGCCCCGCTTGCTCTATAAGAAAGGGTAGCTGCGAAAAATGCAGGTGCGCCGTGCACTCGAGGGGTCCAGACGCGTTGGCGAACCATGACTGAAACCAGCGGCTATTCCCGCGGCACTCCCGGCTATCGGCGCCTGACGCTCGCGATGCTGTTCGCGGGGTTCTCGACCTTTTCGCTGCTCTATTCGGCGCAGCCGCTGCTGCCGCTGTTCGCCCGCGAGTTCGGGCTGAGCGCCGAGGTGTCGAGCCTGGCGATCTCGCTTGCCACCGGGCCGCTCGCCGTCGCGATCGTCATCGCCGGCATGCTTTCGGACAAGCTCGGCCGGCGGCCGCTGATGGTCGCGGCGATGTTCGGCGCCGGCGTGCTGACCATGCTCACCGGGCTGGCACCGGGCTGGGACGCGCTGCTCGCGCTACGCCTGCTCACCGGCATCGCGCTGGCCGGCATGCCCGCTGTCGCCATGGCCTATGTCAGCGAGGAGATCGAGCCGCGCTCGGTGGGCCCGGCAATGGGGCTCTATATCGCTGGCAGCGGCATCGGCGGCATGGCCGGGCGGCTGGGCGTGAGCCTGATGACCAGCCTGGTCGACTGGCGCTGGGGGCTGATCGTCGTCGGGCTGGTCGGCATCGCGATGGCCGAGGGCTTTCGCCGCCTCGCCCCGCGCTCGCGCCGCTTCGTGCCGCAGCCGGTGCACCCGCGCGCCGTGTTCACCGCCGGGCGCGAGCTGCTCAAGGACCGCGCGATGCCGTTGCTCTATGCCGAGGCGTTCCTGCTGATGGGCGTGTTCGTCACCATCTATAATTATGTCGGCTTCCGCCTGCTCGCGCCGCCGTTCAGCCTGAGCCATGCGGCGATCGGCGCGATCTTCCTGCTCTATCTGCTCGGCTCGCTGAGCTCGACCTGGTTCGGGCACCTGGCCGAGAAGCGCGGGCGGCGGCTGATCTTCTGGATCCCGACCGCGATGCTGCTGGTCGGCACCGCGCTCACCGCCTCGCACCTGTTGCCTTTGGTGGTGGCGGGGATCGGCATCGTCACCATCGGCTTTTTCGGCGCGCACTCGATCGCCTCGAGCTGGGTCGGAAGGCGCGCGCGGGCGAGCCGGGGGCAGGCCGCGGCCTTCTATCTGTTCTTCTACTATCTCGGATCGAGCCTGCTTGGCTCCGCGGGCGGCGTCGCCTGGACCGGCTGGGGCTGGAGCGGCGTGGCCGCCTATTGCGGGGTGCTGACGGTGATGGCGCTGGCGATCGCGGCGAAGCTCTCGACGATCCCGCCGCTGGCGCTGCCCGAGGTTACGCCGGTGCGGGCGATGGGGACGGACTAGGGCCCGACAAGTGCCTAGCTGCGCCGTCCTTTAGGGAAAGACTTCTGCGCAGCCTTTATTTCGGCAATGGCTTTATCGGCTTCGCGATGGCGAAGCTGTTTCTGCTGCGCCTTGTATTTCCCGTATTCCCGCTCGGCATGTGCCTTAGCGTCTGTCATTGAAACGCGCCCACCATTTCGCAGCACCACGCGGCCCAAATTGCTGAGCTGACCATCAAGGAGGCTCGCCGCTTCGACCATGGTGTGAAGTCTGCCAAGGTCCAGCTGATCTTCAAAAATGTCGAGAAGGATCGTGGTGAGCCGATTCAGCTCCTTAATCTCCGCCGAAGCCAGATAGTTCTTCGACGTCGTGACGTCCGATTTCCGGATATTGTCATTGGGCCACGCCTGAAGGCCCATGTTCGGTTCGCTTGCATCGGCGCGTGTGCGCAGCACCTCCGCAGGCGTGTTTGAACACACCGCATAGATCAACTTAGCTTGCGTCAGCCTGTAGAATTCGTGCCACGCTTGGGATTGCCCATCATAATCCTGACACATCGCGCAGATTTGACGCAGTTCGCGATATACATTCGCTTCATCCGACCGGATGTCCCGGATGATCTCGCGAAGTTCGGCTACACGATCCTGCGCGTCAGGATTCTTCAGCTTGGGAGCGTCAATGACAAACCCCTTGGTGGCGAATTGCACCAGCTTGTCAGTGGCCCATCGCCGAAACTGCGTCGCCTGGGTGGAGGAAACCCGGTAGCCGACCGAGATGACCATATCCAAGCTGTAGAGGGTGATCGGCTTGGCCGAGGAAGCAATTTGCGTTTTTTGCAAATTGCTCTCGTCGAGCTCACCATCCTCAAGGATAGTGCTGATATGCCGGGACACCGTCGAAACGTCGCGGCCGAAAAGGGCGGCGATCTGTGCCTGGGTCATCCACAGGCGATCGCCTTGATATTGAAGCTCGATGTGGACACCGGAATCGCTGCCGTAGATCAGGAAACGATCTCCAGTCACTTCATCCTCGTGCAGATGCACAGGTTCCAAATCGGTCATGTCCTGGTCCCCGTGCCCATTGTCCGAACGTAACGTGAACACCTATCAGAATTGGGGCCCGACGGCTACCATAAGAAAAGGGGCGGCCACACCGAAGTGCGCCACCCCTCTTGCTTCAGCGATGCGCCAACCTCAGAGCTTCTCGGTCAGCTCCGGGACGATCTTGAACAGATCGCCGACCAGGCCGATGTCCGCGACCTGGAAGATCGGGGCGTCCTCGTCCTTGTTGATCGCGATGATCGTCTTCGAGTCCTTCATGCCGGCCAGGTGCTGGATCGCGCCCGAGATGCCGATCGCGATATAGACCTCGGGAGCGACGATCTTGCCGGTCTGGCCGACCTGATAGTCGTTGGGGACATAGCCCGCATCGACCGCGGCGCGGCTGGCGCCGACCGCGGCGCCGAGCTTGTCGGCGAGCGGCTCGATGATCGTGTGGAAGTTCTCGGAGTTCTGCAGCGCGCGGCCGCCCGAGACGATCACCTTGGCGCTGGTCAGCTCGGGACGCTCGGACTTGGCGATCTCGGCACCGGCGAAGGTGGAAAGGCCCTTGTCGCCTTCACCCGACACCGCCTCGATCGTGCCCGAGCCGCCGGTGGCGGCGGCCTTGGCGAAGGCGGTGCCGCGCACGGTGATCACCAGCTTCTTGTCGCTGGTCTGCACGGTGGCGATCGCGTTGCCGGCATAGATCGGGCGGGTGAAGGTGTCGGCACCCTCGACCGAGAGGATGTCCGAGAGCTGCATCACGTCGAGCGCGGCGGCGACGCGCGGCGCGACATTCTTGCCGGTGGTGGTCGCCGGAAAGAGGACCGCGTCGTGATCGGCCATCAGGCCGGTGATCAGCGGCGCGACGTTTTCTGCCAGGAAGTGCTCATAGGCCGCGTCGTCGGCGACATGGACCTTGCCCACGCCCTCGATCGCCGCTGCCTGCTTGGCCACGCCGTCGACGCCCTTGCCGGCGACGAGGAGATGGACTTCGCCGAGCTTCGCCGCGGCGGTGACCACGGCGAGGGTGGCGTCCTTGAGGTTCTGATTGTCGTGCTCGACCCAAACCAGCGTCTTCATTTCGCGACTCCCAGACCCTTGAGCTTCTCGACCAGCTCGTCGACCGAGCCCACCTTGATGCCGGCCGAGCGCTTGGCCGGCTCGACGACCTTGAGCGTCTTGAGGCGCGGGGTCACGTCAACGCCGTAATCCGCGACGGTCTTCTTCGCGACCGGCTTGGACTTGGCCTTCATGATGTTGGGCAGCGTCGCGTAGCGCGGCTCGTTGAGGCGCAGATCGGTGGTGACGATCGCGGGGAGCTTGAGGTCGACCGTCTCGAGGCCGCCATCGACTTCGCGGGTGACCTGCACGCCCTGGCCACCCAGCTCGACCTTCGAGGCGAAGGTGCCCTGCGGCCAGCCGAGCAGCGCGCCCAGCATCTGGCCGGTCTGGTTGCTGTCGTCGTCGATCGCCTGCTTGCCGAGGATGATCAGCCCGGGCTGCTCCTCTTCGGCGACCTTGGCGAGCAGCTTGGCGACGGCCAGCGGCTCGATCTCGTCATCGGTCTGGATCAGGATGCCGCGATCGGCGCCCATCGCGCGCGCCGTGAGCAGCACGTCGGTCTCCGCCTTGGCGACGCCGATCGTGACGACGACGACTTCGGTCGCGGCGCCCTTTTCCTTCAGGCGCACGGCTTCCTCGATCGCGATCTCGTCGAACGGGTTCATGCTCATCTTGACGTTCGCCAGATCGACGCCCGTCCCGTCCGCTTTCACGCGGGGCTTCACGTTATAGTCAAGCACGCGCTTGACCGGCACCAGCACCTTCATCGAAATCCTCTCCATCGCTGGAAGATCGGCAATGCCAATCGCTAATGCCGAAGAATCGATTCAAGTCCAGCCTCAAAGCGCCTCGAGCATACCCGAACCTCGAAAAAGCTGCCCAAACGCCTTGTTACGGAGGCGGGATGAGTTCACCCGAAATTCAGGATGGAAGCTGCAGCTTCCTGCAGGAAAAGGAGAGGAACCATGGGGAAATATGGCATTGCGCTCTGGGCGATGACGGCGATGACTGCCGCGGCGACGCCCGCCATGGCGCAGGATGCGACGGCCGCCGCCGAGAAGAAGGCGCCGGCGGCGAGCAGTGTCGGCGGGATGACCAGGGGAGGCGGCGCGGTCTCGTCGAGCTATGCGCGCTGCGCGCCGGAGCCGGGCCAGCCGATCGGCGGGATCGTGGTGAAGGGCGGCAAGACCGAGTCGAGCGCGACGGTCGCGGAGCCCGAGGGGAATTGCCCGCCGTCGGGCGCCGGCGAGCCCGCGGACGGCAAGGGCCGGACCTATACCGGTGGGCGCCGCACCGCGGATGCGCCTTCGGCAGCGGTGGAGGCGAGTGTCGTGGCACCGGGTGCCAACGCAATGCCGTCGCGTCTGTCGATGACGCCGACCACGGCGAAAATGGTGGCGCCGGCCCCGGCCGCACCGGCCAAGGGGCATAGCGAAAAGGGTATCAAGTAGCGGGCGAGGCGGGCCGCGCTGGCGGCCCGCCTGCCGAGCGGCCTCAGGCGGCCAGCTTCTTCACTTCGGCGACGATCTTCTTCGCCGCATCGCCCAGGTCGTTCGCCGGAACGATGGCGAGGCCCGAATTGGCGAGGATTTCCTTGCCCTCGGCAACGTTGGTGCCCTCGAGGCGGACGACCAGCGGCACCGCGAGGTTCACTTCCTTCGCCGCGGCGACGATGCCGGCGGCGATGATGTCGCACTTCATGATGCCGCCGAAGATGTTGACCAGGATGCCCTTCACGTTCGGATCGGCGAGGATGATCTTGAACGCGGCCGTCACCTTCTCCTTCGAGGCGCCGCCGCCGACGTCGAGGAAGTTGGCCGGGAACATGCCGTTGAGCTTGATGATGTCCATCGTCGCCATCGCCAGGCCGGCGCCGTTGACCATGCAGCCGATGTCGCCATCGAGCTTGATATAGGCCAAATCGTACTTCGAGGCTTCGAGCTCGGCGGGATCTTCCTCGCTCTCGTCGCGCAGCTCGGCGAGATCCTTGTGGCGGAACATCGCGTTGCCGTCGAACCCGACCTTGGCGTCGAGGACGAGGAGGTTGCCCTGCTCGGTCAGCGCCAGCGGGTTGACCTCGATCTGCTCGGCGTCGGTCGCGAGGAACGCGGCGTAGAGCGACGAGGCGACCTTGGCGGCCTGCTTGGCGAGATCGCCGGTCAGGCCGAGCGCCGCGGCGACGGCGCGGCCGTGGTGCGGCATGAAGCCGGTCGCGGGATCGACCGAGAAGCTGTGGATCTTCTCGGGCGTCGAGTGCGCGACTTCCTCGATGTCCATGCCGCCCTCGGTCGAGACGACGAAGGCGACTTCGCTGGTGGCGCGGTCGACGAGGAGCGCGAGGTAGAATTCCTTGGCGATGTCGGCGCCGTCGGTGATGTAGAGGCGGTTGACCTGCTTGCCATGCTCGCCGGTCTGGATCGTCACCAGCGTGTTGCCGAGCATGTCGGTGGCGTGGGCGCGGACCTCGTCGAGGCTGAAGGCGAGGCGGACGCCGCCCTTCGCATCGGGGCCGAGCTCCTTGAACTTGCCCTTGCCGCGGCCGCCGGCATGGATCTGCGACTTCACGACGTAGAGCGGCCCAGGCAGCTTCTTGGCGGCCTCGACGGCCTCCTCGACGGTGAAGGCGGCAAAGCCGGCGGCGATCGGCGCGCCATACTTTGCGAGCAGTTCCTTGGCCTGATATTCGTGGATGTTCATGGGGAGCGCGTCCTTCGCTGTCGAAGATCGGGAATTTGGGCCGCCCTAAGCACAAGCGCGCGCGTGAATCCAATCTTTTCCGCGTTATTGAGATTGCGACATAATCGCAATAGCTTCGAGGTCGGTGACAGCGGGAGTGCCCGGGCCTATGGCGGGGCCGTGCACTGGACGTTCGGTCTTGCCCTCTTCCTCGCCACGCTTGCCGCGATGGAGCTGTTCGCCTGGGCGATGCACCGCTGGGTGATGCACGGGCCGGGCTGGGTGCTCCACGCCAGCCACCACCGGGCGCGCAGCGGCTGGTTCGAGTGGAACGACCTCTATGCGGTGATCTTCGCCATCCCCTCTATCGTGCTGCTCTATGGCGGAGTGCAGGCGGGCTGGTGGCCGGGCTTCACCTGGATCGGTGCGGGAATCGCCGGCTATGGCGCGATCTATTTCGGCTTCCACGACGTGATCGTACACCAGCGCGTGGCGCACCGCCATGTCCCGCGCTCCCGCTACATGAAGCGAATCGTCCAGGCGCACCGGCTGCACCACGCCGTCGAGTCGCGGCTGGGCGCGGTGAGCTTCGGCTTTCTCTGGGCGCCGCCGGCCGAGGAATTGAAGCGGCAATTGAAGGTCAACAAGGGTTTGGCCCGCTTCCGCGCGAACCCGGATTGACGCGGACCTCGGGCGGGCACACATGCTTTCGCCATGGAGCATCTGAATCTCTCTGAGACCGAGTGGCGCAAGCGCCTCACTCCGGAACAGTTTCACGTGTTGCGCGAAGCCGGCACCGAACGCGCCTTTTCGGGGCGCTACAACGACAACAAGGCCGACGGCATCTATCGCTGCGCCGCCTGCGGGCTCGAGCTGTTCGACAGCATCGACAAATACGACTCGGGATCGGGCTGGCCGAGCTTCACCCAGCCGATCGACCCGACGCACATCAGCGAGCATGCCGACGTCAGCCACGGCATGCGCCGGGTAGAGGCCCGCTGCGCGCGCTGCGACGGGCATCTCGGCCATGTCTTCCCAGACGGCCCGCCGCCGACCGGACTTCGCTACTGCATGAACTCGGTCAGCCTCGATTTTCGTTCACGCGGTGGCAACCCGGGCCCGGCTAGCAGCGAAACCGGCGCCTGATCCTTGTGAGCGGGCCGAATAGGGCTTAATCGCACTCCCCCGATGCCATCCAATCTGCCCGCCGTGATCCGCACGCCCAAATGGCGTGACCTCTCCTTCTGGAAGCGCTTTGCGTTCTGGACGCTGGTGGGCGGGGGCAGCCTGGCGCTGCTCGGCTTCATCGCGCTGCTGATCGCGGTCTATTCGACCAAGTCGACGCTGCCGAGCTTCGACGAGCTCAAATCCTCGCCCAACGGCCAGATGATCCGCGTCCATGCCGCCGACGGCACCGTGCTGGTCTCGCTCGGGCCGAGCTATGGCGAGTGGATCAAGTACAACCAGATCCCGCAGGTGATGAAGGACGCGATCATCGCGACCGAGGATCGCCGCTTCGAATCGCACTGGGGCGTCGATCCCGTCGGCGTCGCCCGCATGTTCTGGCGCGCCAAGCAGCTGCACGACGAGGGCCGGCGCCTGCAGGGCGGCTCGACGATCACCCAGCAGGTGGCGCGCACGATCTTCCTGTCGAACAAGTACGACCTTGGCCGCAAGGTGCGCGAGGGCGTGATCGCGCTGGCGATGGAGCGGAAGTTCTCGAAGGACGAGATCCTCGAGCTCTATCTCAACAAAGTCTATTTCGGCGGCGGTGCATACGGCATCGACGCGGCGAGCCGGAAATTCTTCGGCCATTCGGCGACCAACCTGACGCTGGCCGAGGCCGCGGTGATCGCCGGGCTGGTCAAGGCCCCGTCGCATTATTCGCCCACCGCCGACGCCGAAGCCGCAATCGACCGCGCCAGCGTGGTGCTCGACCTGATGGCCGAGACCGGCAAGATCACCGAGGCCCAGGCCAAGGCGACCGATCCGCACACCGTGGCGCTCGCCCCCGAGCCCAAGCAGAACAGCGTGCGCTATTTCACCGACTGGGCGCTGCCCCAGCTCGAAGTGCTGATCGACGAGACCGAGGCGCCGCTCGAAGTGTGGACCACGCTCGACCTTTCGATGCAGCGTTCCGCCGACGACGCGATCCGCGCCAACGCCCCGGCCAATGCCCAGGGCGCGCTGATCAGCCTCGACCGTGACGGCGCCGTGCGCGCGATGGTGGGTGGCAAGGACTATGTCGCGTCGATCTACAACCGCGCGACTCAGGCGACGCGCCAGCCGGGCTCGGCCTTCAAGCTGTTCGTCTATCTCGCCGCGCTCGAGGCCGGCCACAAGCCCGACGACCTGGTGGTCGACGAGCCGGTGACGATCAACGGCTGGAGCCCGCGCAACAGCTCGGGCGCGTTCCGCGGCGAGATGAATATCCGCACCGCCTTCGCCTATTCGGTCAACACGATCGCGGCGAAGATGGGCCAGGAAGTCGGCTTCGGCACGATCGCCGACATGGCGCGCCGCTTCGGCATCACCACCCCGGTGGACACGCACCCGGCCATGGTGCTCGGCACCTCCGACGTGCGCCTGATCGACATGACCCGCGCCTTCGCCTCGGTGGCGGCCAAGGGCGTGGCGGTGACGCCCTATGGCATCACCCGGGTGACCGCGAACGGCGCAGTGATCTACCAGCACGAAGTCGATACCAGCCATGTGCTCGTCGCTCCCTATGTCGCCGCGCAGATGACCGACCTGATGCAGACCGCAGTTGCCACCGGCACCGGCCGCGCCGCGCAGATCGGCCGCCCGGTGGCGGGCAAGACCGGCACCACCACTTCGAACAAGGATGGCTGGTTCATCGGCTTCTCCTCGGGCCTGACCACGGGCGTGTGGATGGGCCGCGACGATGCCAAGGTCGTCCCCGGCCTGCAGGGCGGCACCGCGCCGGCGCGCGCCTTTCATGACTTCATGATCAAGGCGGTGGCGAAGCGACCGGCCGAGGCGTTCGACACGCAGGTGACGCTGCCCGAATATCAGCTCGACGAAGAGAATGCGGCCTATGCCGAGCCGGACAATGGCCTGTTCGTCGACCAGGACGGCAACCCGCTGCCCCAGGACCAGCAGCCGCATGGCGACGGCACCGAGCAGCAGCTTCCGCCGCAGCAGCAGGGCCAGCCGGCCCAGCAGGGCGACGAGCAGCTCGACCAGGACTGGATCGACCGGATGACCGGCAAGCGCACGCCTGCCCCGGCCCAGCCGCAGCGGGACCAGCGCGATGCACCGCGGGACGTGCCGCGCGATGCCCCGCGCCAGCCGGCTCCGGCGCCGCGCGGTGAGGCGCCGCGGGGCGAATAGCTGCAGGCCCTGTCGGCATCCCCGCGAAAGCGGGGACCCATCTCCCGGATGGGCGGCAAGCACAACGACAGGGATCTGGGATAGCGCACGAGAGGGCGTCCCGCTTGCGCGGGGGTACCGGCTGTTACCTGCCGTACCAGTGCAGTCCGGCGCCGTTGCGCTTGAGCCAGGCGCGCGCTCGATCCGGATCGCCCTCGTACAGTTCCGCCACCACCCGGTGGAAGGCCGGCGAGTGATTCATGTGCACGCGGTGCGCCACCTCGTGCGCCACCGTCGAGCGGCGGACATGGCTCGGCGCAAGCAGCAGCCGCCAGCTGTAGCGGATCTGGCCCGAGGAGGTGCAGCTGCCCCAGCGGCCGCGCGGATCGCCGATCGACACCTTGGTGACGGTCACGCCGGCGCGCTCGGCATATTCGGCGGTCTCTTCGCTGAGCAGGTCGAGCGCCGCCTGGCGCAGCCAGCGCTCGATGCGCTTCTCCAGCCCTTCGCGCGGGCCGCCGCAGAGCAACTGCTCGCCGAGGAGTCGCGGCGTCCTGCCCGCACCGCTGGCTGGCCACACGATCTCCACCTCGGCATCGCCGATCGGAATGCGCGCGCCGGGCGCAAAGGGCCGCGCCTCGGGCATCCTGGCCTGTTGCGCGGCGATCCAGCTTTGGTGCTCGCGCGCCCAGTCCATCGCCTTCTTGAGCGAGGCGCGCGGCGGCAGGGTGAGCTTCACCTTGCCCGAGCGCGGATCGATCGAGAGCCGCATCCGCCGCGACCGGGCATTGCGGACCACCTCGATCTCGGGCTCGTTCAAAGCTCGCGGTCCACCAGGTGATGCTCGAAATCGATCACATCGTCCTCGCTGACCGTCCAGCCGCGCGTCGACTGGCCGGCGGCGTGGACCGACTCGGGATCGCCGCTGACCAGATAATGCCAGCCGGGCAGCTGCTTGCCCTCGCCGCGCAGGCGATAGGCGCAGGTCGAGGGGAGCCACTCGATCTTGCTCACATTGCTCGAATTGAGCCGCACGCATTCGGCGACATAGGCATGGCGGTGCTTGTAGTCCGAGCAGCGGCCCATCCGCCGGTCGAGCAGGCGGCAGGCGACGTTGGTGGCGAGGAGCTCGCCGGTCTCCTCATCCTCCAGCTTGTGGATGCAGCACTTCCCGCACCCGTCGCACAAGGCTTCCCATTGCGCGCGGTCGAGCTTTGCCAGCGGCACGTCTTCCCAGAATCTACTGGTCATTATCTACCGGTCATTTCACCCAATGGTCGAGCTGCGCCACCACGGCCGCAGCATCCTTCTCGATCGGCAGCGACGTGATCGGCTTGCCGTCCTTGTCCATCAGATAGGCAATCTGGCTGTGTCCTACCAGATAGGCGCCGCCCGGACCGGGCGCTTCCTTCCTGGCATAGACCGCATATTGCTTCTCGACGGCCTCGATCGCCTTGGGGCTGCCGGTCAGGCCGACGATCCGGTCGTCGAAATTGCGGACGAACTCGCCGACCACCTGGGGCGTGTCGCGCTCGGGATCGACGGTGATGAAGATTGGCACGATCGCCCTGGCCTTTTCCGGCGCCTGCTTGTCGAGCGCCTTCATCGCCTGGCCGATCTTGAGCATGTCGGTCGGGCAGATGTCCGGGCAATAGGTGTAGCCGAAATAGACGATGCGATATTTGCCGGCGAAATCGCTGTCGTGCACCGCCTTGCCGCGCTGATCGGTGAGCGTGAAGGGGCCGCCGATGCGGGCGCCGGCGAGGGGCGGCTCGTCCGCGGGGCCGCTGCAGCCCGAGACGATCAGTAGCAAAGGCGCAATGCCCTGAAATATCCTGCTCATGGTGTCTCCAGCCATGATCTGATAGTTCCGGGCTTGCAAGCACTGCCGCTATGGGGTTTGGGCAAGAGATGATCGTTCGCGTAATGGGCGCCGCCGGCGCCGCCCTGCTGATGTTCGCCGCGCTGCCGGCATCGGCCCAGCAATTCTCCGACAGCTATAATTTCCTGAACGCGGTCCGCGAGACGGACGGCGCCAAGGTGAACAAGTTCCTCGAGAACAAGTCGCTCCGCATCGTCAACACCAAGGACAAGACGACGGGCGAGGGCGCGATCCACATCGTCACCCGCCGCAGCGACGCGACCTATCTGCGCGTGCTGCTCCAGCAGGACGACATCGACGCCAACCTGAAGGACAATCGCGGCAACACAGCGCTGCTCATCGCCGCCGAGCGCGGCTGGGGCGAGGGCGTGTCGATCCTGATCAAGTACGGCGCGAACGTGAACACGCAGAATGCGAGCGGCGAGACTCCGCTGATCCGCGCAGTGCAGGTGCACGAGATCGAAGTCGTCCGCCAGCTGCTCGCCGCCGGTGCCAATCCGGACCGGACCGACAATGTCACCGGCAAGTCGGCGCGCGATTATGCCCGCGACGAGACGCGCTATCCGCAGATCGCCAAGCTGCTCGCCGAGGCCCAGAAGGGCGGCAAGACGAGCGGCGGCCTCGGCCCGGCCGGACCCAAGCTCTAGAAGCTCGCCTCGGCGTCGGGATCGAGGATCTGGATGACCCGGCGCGCGGCGCGCCGGGCAAAGGCCAGCGTGCATTTCCTGCGGGTGGGGGCGGGCAGCGGCACCGTCGCCGCCTCGCGCATCACCGCGGCATCATAGCGATCGGCGACGATGATCCCGGCGCGGGCGGGCAGGAAGCCCTGCTGCTCGAGCGGGCGCAGGTCGAAGCCCTCGGGCACCGCCCAGAAGAAGCGGTCGCAATGCGCGAGATAGTCGGTCCATTTGCCGTCGCCGAGCAGATCGGCGCGCGCAACCTTGATCTCGACAATGACGATGTTGCCGCGCGAATCGATCGCCATCAGGTCGGCGCGGCGACCGCCCTCGAGCGGTACCTCGGCGAGCGCGACGCAATCGTGGCGGAGCAGCAGGCGCGTGACCCCGCGCGCGACGTCTGCGGCGATAAGCGGATCGGTCTGAATCGAAACGGCCGGGGAGTTCATCCCCGGCCGTCTAGAACATTAAGCGAACGCGGGGAAGCCCGCGACTCACTCAGCGATAGAAAACATGATTGCCGACCGAGCCGACACGGGCGCGCTTCCAGCTCGGCTTCACATAGCGAGCATGGAAATACAGCGCCTCAGGCACGGGCGAATCCCACTGCTCCTTCATCGCCACCTGGGCGACGGCAAGCGCCTTCTTCCACTGGCCGTTCGCCGGCGGCGTCGGCAGCTTGCCGCCGCGCACGAAGGAGAACTGGCCGCGCTGCGTGACGACGCCGCACACCGAGCGCGGGAAGCGGCCCGATTCGGTGCGGTTGAGGATCACGTCCGCCACGGCGAGCTGGCCGGCGAGCGGCTCGCTCTTCGATTCGTAATAAACGCTGACCGCAAGGCAATTGAGCTCGCTGTCGAGCGACGCGGGCGCTGCCTGCGCGGCCACGGCTTCGGTGAGCGAGTCGAAATCTTCGTCCGCATCCGCGTTCGGGATCTGCTGGACTGCTTCCTTGACCGGAAGCGGCGCGGCCTGGGGAGCCGGCGTGGGAACAACCTGATGTTCCAGCGAGTTGACCATCTGAACCGGCGCTTCCTGCGCGGCGAGGGTCACATCGAGCGTGGCGGCATTCGCAAGTGCGCCAGCGCAAAAGGTCACGGTCGCGAAGCACGCGACACGGTGAATGAGCTTCATTAAACTTCGTTATTATGCGGTTGGTGCGCGGCCGGCCCTGGTTTTCATATGGACCGCCGGGCTTCCCCCCCGACTGCGTAACCGACCGACTTCACACCCCGGGCAGCACAACGCGATTGCATGTGGGTGCGGCCTTTCGCTTCGCGGCACCGATATGTCAATTCATCGCCAATGTTTCAGCGGCGAACCGTTCCCCATCCGCGATATCCAGTTCGACCACCCACAGGTCGGAATCGCGCTGCCGGCGTCGCTGCCAATAGGCGCTGACCTCACCGTCATCGGTCAATTCGCGCGGGCCCGAGGCGATCAGCGCGGGATTTCCATCCGGGCCGAGGCCGCGCTCGACGAAGCGCGGGTTGGCACCGCGCTCGACCAGCAGCAGCAGCAGCGCACCCGCCGTGGCGTCGCCCTTTGCCAACACCATCGCGCCGCCGCCCGCGCCCTCGGCACGACGGATCAGCGCGTTGACGAGCAACCCGGTGGCGAGCCGCGCCATCAGCCCTGGACGTAGCCAGGCAGCGAGGCGAGCGCGATCCGCGAGCGCATGAAGGTGCCTGTGCCGCGCGCGGCTTCCTCGCCGGTCGCGT
This sequence comes from Sphingomonas sp. KR3-1, assembly GCF_040049295.1. Taxonomy (NCBI): domain Bacteria; kingdom Pseudomonadati; phylum Pseudomonadota; class Alphaproteobacteria; order Sphingomonadales; family Sphingomonadaceae; genus Sphingomonas; species Sphingomonas sp. KR3-1. The sequence goes on along the minus strand of NZ_JBDZDQ010000001.1, from coordinate 1,869,211 downwards.
CGATCAGCCGCGCTTCGCCGACGAACACCCGCCGCTGCCCGCTCACCCACCGCCCCTCCGCGACCACCGGTCCGGGACCGAGCGGCTTGGTGAGCAGCAGGTTGAACTGGGTGGTCAGCACGAAGCGATCGGTGACCAGGCTGTTGACCGCATAGAAGGCCGCATCGTCGAGCATCTTGAAATAGCTCGTGCCGTGCGCGGCGCCCGCCGCATGGAAATAGCGCTCGTCGATATCGAAGCGGATCCGCGCGACACCCGGCTCGGGAATCTCAAGCACCGATTCGAACAGCCGGTTGATCGGCGCCGCCGCATAGAGCGATTCCAAGGCGCGGAAATGCGCCTCGGCACCGGTCGGCGACGCGGACCCGGGCATCTCAGGCAGCGTCACGCGTCTCCACGCCGGCGAGCAGCGCGTAGAGCGCATCCTTCGATCCGGCGCCACGCAGCTTGGCCGCCACGCCCTTGTCGCGCAACAGCCGCGAGACGCAGGCCAGCGCCTTGAGGTGATCGGCACCCGCGCCGACCGGCGAGAGCAGCATGAACACCAGGTCGACGGGCAGCTCGTCCACCGCGCCGAAATCGACGGGCTTGTCGAGCCGCACGAAGACGCCGCAGACGCGGCGGATCGCATCGAGCTTGCCATGCGGAATGGCGATTCCGGCGCCGAAGCCGGTCGAGCCGAGCTTCTCGCGCTCGGCAAGCGTATCGGCCACCGCCCGCGCGTCGAGGCCATAGGCCTCGGCGGCGGCTGCCCCCAGCGCTGCGAACAGCGCCTTCTTGCTGGCAACGCTCACGCCGGAGAGCACTGCCTCCGGCACGAGCAAATCACTGATCGTCGTCATCGAATTTCCAGTTGAGGTCCGCCCCCCGGCGCGTGCCTAACTCAGGCAGCTCGATTGGGTTCCACCCAGCCAATCGTCCCATCGCCGCGCCGATAGACCATGTTGTGCGCCCCTGTCGCGCTATTTCGGAAGAGCAGCGCGTTGGTGTGGCGCAGGTCGAGCATCATAACTGCGTCCGAAACGGTGGCATCGGGCACATCGACTCGAGTCTCGGCGATGATCAGCGGCGCATCCGACGGTTCTTCCTCGTCGGCCGGCTCCTGGAACAGCGTGTATCCGGCATTATTGTCGTACGCACCGTTCTCGGCGAACGCGCTGACCACGCCGTTCTGGCGATCCTTGAGCCGGCGCGTGTAGCGCCGCAGCTGCTTGTCGATACGGTCCGCGGCGCCGTCGAACGCGCCATGCGCTTCCATCCCGGTATTCGCCGCCTTCAGCACCAGGCCCTGCATCACGTGCATCACGATGTCACAGGTGAAACCGTTGTCGTGCGGTCCCTTGCCGAAGGTGGCCTGGGACGAGATCGCGCGCGAGAAATATTTGTCGGCGATCCCCTGGAGCCGTTCGTTGACCTGCGCCTTGAGCGCGGCGCCGGTCTCGACCTGATGCCCAGAAACCCGGATGTCCATCTTCACCTCCGCTATTGCGAGGACGTTAGCTGGGGCGGGGTCCCAGCCCTTTGATTCCGGCCAAAACCGGGTTCAACTGGCTGCGGCGGCGCCCCAGAGCGGCTCCTCCATCTTAGAGAGAAAGGCTGCGTGGCGTTCAAGTTCCGCCGCGCTCGCTTCAAATTGCCGCGCGGGGCGCACATGTACCCGCGTCGGGGCCTCGGCCGCGGTCTCGCGCACGATCGGCGCGTCCACCGCGAGGCCCAGCGTGATCTGCCGCCCGCCGGTCAGTTCGACATAGACTTGCGCCAGCAGCGACGCGTCGATCAGCGCGCCGTGCAGCGTGCGCTGGGTCAGGTCGATGCCGTAGCGCGTGCACAGCGCGTCGAGCGTGTGCTTGGCGCCGGGATGCTTCACCCGGGCGATCGCCAGCGTATCGACCATGCGCGAGAGATCGACGATCGGCCGGCCGCACTTGGTCAGCTCGCCATTGACGAAGCCGAAGTCGAAATTCGCGTTGTGCGCGATCATCGGGCTGTCGCCGATGAACTCGAGCAGGTCCTCGACCACGTCGTGGAACAGCGGCTTGTCCGAAAGGAACACTTCCGAAAGGCCGTGGACATTGAACGCCTCGATCGGCATCGGCCGCTGGGGATTCACATAAGCGTGGAAATGGCGCCCGGTCAGCACCCGGTTGACCAGTTCGACACAGCCGATCTCGACCAGCCGGTCGCCTCCCGAGAAGCTGAGCCCGGTGGTTTCGGTGTCGAACACGATTTCACGCATTTGTCACTTATCCTCCCGCCAGGGCTTCGAGGCAAGCGATGACATCGCGCACCGCGGCGCGCGTCTCATCGAGGGAACCGCCCGTCGGAATCACGAAATCGGCGCGGGCGCGCTTGGCCGCATCCGGCATCTGGCGGGCGAGGATCTCCTCGAATCGCGCGGCGGTCATGCCGGGCCTGGCGAGGGTGCGGCGGCGCTGGACGTCGGGCGGCGCGGAGACCACCGCGACGCGATCGACCCCGGCATCGCCGCCGGTCTCGAACAGCAGCGGCACGTCGAGCACCACCAGCGCCGCCCCGGCATGGCGCGCCAGGAATGTCTCACGCTCCTCGCCGACCGCGGGGTGCATGATCGATTCGAGCCGGGCGAACGCCGCCTGGTCGCCGAACACTTGGGCACGCAGCGCCGGGCGATCGACGCCTTCGGGGCCGGTGGTGCCGGGGAACATCGCCTCGATCGCCGAGACGATCCGGCCGCCCGGACCCTGGAGCTGGTGCACCGCTTCATCGGCGTCGAACACGGGCACGCCCTCGTCGCGGAACATCGCCGCCACCGTCGACTTGCCCATGCCGATCGACCCGGTCAGGCCTAGCGTGATCATGCGAGCAGCAGCTCGCGCAGCTCCTCGTCGCGGTCGCGCGGAGGCTCGGCGCCGAAGAACAGCTCGAAGGCGAGCGCGGCCTGGCCGACCAGCATCCCGAGCCCGTCCACCGTGTCGAGCTCGCGCGCGCGCGCCTGGGCGAGCAGGCCGGTCTCGAGCGGCGAATAGACGGCGTCATAGACGACCGCATCCTCGGGCAGCGGCGACAGGTCGACCTCAAGCGGCGGCTGGCCGACCATGCCGAGCGCACTGGCATTCACCAGCAAGGCGGCCGGCGGCAGCTTGGCGTTCAGCGCCAGCGCATCGCCCTTGATCCCGAAGCTCGATAGCAACGCCGCGCCCTTGAGCACATTGCGGTTGAGGATCGTCACGCGGCCGATGCCGATCTTGGAGAGCGCGAACAGGATCGCCCGCGCGGCGCCGCCCGCGCCGATCACCACCGCGTGCTTGCCGTCGAGATCGAGCCCCGCGATTGGCGTGTAGAAGCCGCCGGCATCGGTGTTGGTGCCGATCAACGCGCCGTCCTCGGCGCGGATGACGGTGTTGATCGCACCGATCGACTGGCGGATGCCGCCGCGATCCTCGACAAATTCGAGCGCGGCTTCCTTGTGCGGCAGCGTGATGTTGCAGCCGCGCCAGGCCGGATCGCCGCGGCGCGATTCGAAATAGCCGGCAAGCTCGTCGGGCTTAACATGCGCGCGCCGATAGTCGGCCTCGATGCCGAGTTGCTCCAGCCAGAAGCCGTGGATCAGCGGCGACTTGGACTGGGCGATGGGATCGCCGATCACTTCGGCATACGGTGTCATGACGTCAGAATCCCTCGGATGCGCAGATAGTCGAGGATCGGCAGCAGCGGCATGCCGAGGATGGTGAACTGGCTGCCTTCGGTCCGGCTGAACAGCTGGACGCCCGGGCCCTCGATCCGGAAGCAGCCGACGCACCCGGCGATCGCGGGCCATTCGACATCGAGATATTCGGCGATGAACTTCTCCGAAAGCGGGCGGACATGGAGCTTCGCCCGATCGACATGGCGCCACACCGCGCGGCCGCCTTCGGCGATCACTGCGGCGCTGAAGATGTCATGGGTCTTGCCCGACATGCGGCGGAGGTGATCCGCGGCCTGCTCGCGGCTCTCCGGCTTGTCGAGCAACGAACCGTCGTCGAGCGCGACCAGCGAATCGCCGCCAAGCACCAAGGCGGTCGGCACCAGGCCGGAGACCTTGCGCGCCTTCAGCTCCGCCAGCGCATCGGCCAGGTCGCGCGGCGAAATGCCGTCGGCACGCAAAGCCGCCTTGGCCGAGGCTTCGTCGACCTGCGCGGTCACTGCCTCGTGCGGCACGCCGGCGTCATTGAGCATCGCCCGGCGCGAGGCGCTTTGTGAAGCGAGAACGAGCTTCATGAACTTCCCTTTTCGAGCGTGCGTTCGTTGCACAGCTGGATGATCGCCGCCGCGGTTTCCTCGATCGAGCGGCGCGTCACGTCGATCACCGGCCAGCCATTGTCGGCGAACATTCGGCGGGCATAGGCGACTTCGCGCGTCACCGCGTCCTGCTCGACATAGCTGGTTTCCGTCGCCTGATTCAGCGAAAGCAGGCGGTTTCGGCGGATCTGGATCAGCCGATCGGCGCTGGTGGTGAGGCCGACGATCAGCGGGTGCCTGAGCTTGTAGAGCTCGGGCGGCGGCGGCGATTCGACCACGATCGGGATGTTGGCGGTCTTGTAGCCGCGGTTCGCCAGGTAGATCGAGGTCGGCGTCTTGGACGAGCGCGAGACGCCGGCGAGAAGGATGTCCGCCTCCTCCCAATCCTCGGCGAGCAGCCCGTCGTCATGCGCGATGGTGAACTGGATCGCATCGACGCGGGCGAAATAGGCAGCGTCGAGGGTGTGCTGGCGTCCGGGCCGCGCCTTGGCTTCCTGGCCGAGCAGGTTGGAGAGCGCGTGGTTGACCGGATCGAGCGGGGCGATCGCCGGCAGGCCCATCGCGCGGCAGCGGCTCTCGAGCGTGCGCCGCGTCTCGGGGTTCACCAGCGTGAACAGCACCAGGCCGGGATTCTGCGAAATCTCCTGGAGGATCCGCTCGAGATGCGCTTCGCTGCGCACCATCGGCCAGAAATGCCGGAGCGTTTCGACATCGTCATATTGGGCGAGCGCCGCCTTGGCGATATTCTCCAGCGTCTCGCCGGTGGAGTCGGAGAGGAGGTGAAGGTGCAGCCGCATCACGCCGTTAGTGAATCTGTGGAGAACATGCCCCACAGCCACTAGCGCAACCAGGCGCGCGAACCAATCGGGTCAGTTCGATGACTCCCGCTGGTGATTCGTCCACAACCGCGTCCCCAGCCTGTCGTTCCGATGCACGGCCTGTGGAAAACGGGGATAGCGCCAGCGAATCCGGAGAGTCCCGTGGGGCCGCGCGAGTCAATCTGTTGGCAAGTCGCGGACGAGCGCATAAGCCCCGGCTTCCACGCCCCAACAGACTCCAACAATCTCTAGATTCATTCTTTATAGTATTAGGATCGAGGCACTGACCGTCCCCAGCCCCAAGCCGCTGCTCGAAACGCTCAAGGGTGCTCGGCAGGAGAAACCGCCCGTGTGGCTGATGCGCCAGGCCGGGCGCTATCTCCCCGAATATCGCGCGCTTCGGGCCGAGAAGGGCGGATTCCTCGCGCTGGCACTGGACCCCGAGGCTGCGGCCGAGATCACGCTCCAGCCGATCCGCCGCTTCGGCATGGACGGCGCGATCCTGTTCTCCGACATCCTGATGGTGCCGATGGCGCTGGGGCAGAAGCTGTGGTTCGAGACCGGCGAAGGCCCGCGCCTGGCGCCGACGGTGACCGCCCGCCAGATCCTGGATGGCCTTGAATCGCAGCCAGAGACCCTTCAGCCGGTCTATGCGACGGTTCGGCGGGTCTCGGCCGCCCTCGACCCCAAGACCACCTTCCTGGGCTTTGCAGGCAGCCCCTGGACCGTCGCCACCTATATGATCGCCGGCCAGGGCAGCCGCGAGCAGGCCGAAGCGCGGCGGCTGGCCTATGCCGATCCGGGCCTGATGCAGGCGCTGATCGATCGCATCGCTGAATGCACGATCGACTATCTCGGCGCGCAGATCGGCGCGGGCGTCGAGGCGGTGCAGCTTTTCGACAGCTGGGCCGGTAGCCTGAGCCCCGAACAGTTCGAGCGCTGGGTGATCGCGCCGACCGCACGGATCGCCGCCGCGGTGCAGGGCAAGGCGCCGGTGATCGGCTTCCCCAAGGGCGCTGGCGGCAAGCTGCCTGCCTATGCCCGCGAGACCGGGGTGGACGCGCTCGGGCTCGACGAAACGGTCGACCCGGCCTGGGCGAACGCCGTGCTGCCCGAGGGGCTGCCGGTGCAGGGCAATCTCGATCCGCTCGCGCTGATCGCCGGCGGCGAAACGCTCGATCGCGCGGTCGACCGCATCCTTTCGGCCTTTCCAAGCCGGCCGCATGTGTTCAATCTCGGGCACGGCATCCAGCAGGACACGCCGATCGCGCATGTCGAGCGGCTGCTGGCCAGGATCAGGGGATAGACAATGGCGGGATGGCTTGGCGGTGCCTATCTGTGGGTCAAGGCGTTCCACATCATCTTCGTGATCTTCTGGATGGCCGGCCTGTTCCTGCTGCCGCGCTATCTGGTGCATCACCAGGAAGCGCTCGGCACCGCGGAGGCCGCCGCCTGGGAGAGGCGCGAGGCGCTGCTCCGCCGGATGATCCTCGCCCCTTCGATCCTGATCGTCTGGATCCTGGGCCTTTGCCTCGCGGCCAATCTCGGCCTGTTCGAAGGCGGCGCCGGGCTCGGCTGGCTCCATGCCAAGCTGTTGATCGTGCTGCTGCTTTCCGGATTCCACGGCTGGGCGGTCGGCTATTCGAAGAAGCTCGCCAAGGGGCAGGGCAGCATCGCGCCGCGCCGCTTGCGCATGCTCGGCGAGCTGCCCGCGCTGGCAGTGGTGCTGGTCGTGATCCTGGCGGTGGTGAAGCCCTTCTGAGCCCTGTGTAACATTATTGCTCCGAAACGGTGCATCGCAGCAATATGAGGCCTGTCGCAAAAGCGCATCCCAGACCGCCGATCCCGGTTGACTTGGGGGTGGGCCACTCCTAATTCCACAGCGTGGACCGGGTCACCGGGACATTCCTCCTAGCATCGTTATTCGCGCGCGACCTTACCGCCGACAAACCGACGCTCCCCCCAGATCAACATCCGGACTCCAAATGCACCTCAAGGAACTCAAGAAAACCCCGCCCGCAGAGCTGGTCTCGATGGCCGAGGAGCTGGGCGTCGAGAGCGCGTCGACGCTGCGCAAGCAGGACCTGTTGTTCGCGATCCTCAAGGCGCAGGCCGAGAATGGCGACCAGATCATGGGCGAGGGCACGATCGAAGTGCTGCCCGACGGCTTCGGCTTCCTGCGCAGCCCCGAGGCGAATTATCTCGCTGGCCCCGACGACATCTATGTCTCGCCCAACCAGGTCCGCAAGTTCGGCCTGCGCACCGGCGACACGGTGGAAGGCGAGATCCGCGGGCCCAAAGACGGCGAGCGCTATTTCGCGCTGACCCGCCTGGTCTCGGTCAATTTCGACGATCCCGACGCGGTCCGCCACCGGGTCAATTTCGACAACCTCACCCCGCTCTATCCCGAGAGCAAGCTGACGCTCGACCAGCTCGATCCGACCCAGAAGGACAAGTCGGCGCGCGTCATCGACATCGTCTCGCCGCAGGGCAAGGGCCAGCGCACGCTGATCGTGGCGCCGCCGCGCGTCGGCAAGACGGTGATGCTGCAGAACATCGCCAAGGCGATCACCGACAACCATCCCGAGGTCTTCCTGATCGTGCTGCTCATCGACGAGCGCCCGGAGGAAGTCACCGACATGCAGCGCTCGGTGAAGGGCGAGGTGATCTCCTCGACCTTCGACGAGCCGGCGCAGCGCCACGTGCAAGTCTCTGAAATGGTGATCGAAAAGGCCAAGCGCCTGGTCGAGCACAAGAAGGACGTGGTGATCCTGCTCGACTCGATCACGCGCCTCGGCCGCGCCTACAACACCGTGGTGCCCTCGTCGGGCAAGGTGCTGACCGGCGGTGTCGACGCCAATGCGCTGCAGCGCCCGAAGCGCTTCTTCGGCGCCGCGCGCAATATCGAGGAGGGCGGCTCGCTCTCGATCATCGCCACCGCGCTGATCGACACCGGCAGCCGCATGGACGAAGTCATCTTCGAAGAGTTCAAGGGCACCGGCAACTCGGAAATCGTCCTCGACCGCAAGGTGGCGGACAAGCGCATCTTCCCGGCGCTGGACGTCGGCAAGTCGGGCACCCGCAAGGAAGAGCTGCTCGTCGACAAGGCCAAGCTTACCAAGATGTGGGTGCTGCGCCGCATCCTGATGCAGATGGGCACCGTCGACGCGATGGAGTTCCTGCTCGACAAGATGAAGGACTCGAAGACCAACGAGGACTTCTTCGATTCGATGAACCAGTGATCGAGAACGGCCTGGGTTAGCGGGCGCTAACCCAGGTCTCGTTCCGATCCGGCCGGCGGGCAAAGCCCGGCCGACGGCGTGGGCTTTGCCCGCGCCTTTTTTGTAATTAAGGCCAGCCCATGCACTTCGACTTCAGCGCCGTCTTCAAGCCCACCGGCCTCGCCAGCCTTGGCCAGATCATCCTGGGCGACCTCACCATGGCCGGCGACAATGTCGTGGTGATGGGCTCGCTCGCCTCGGGCCTGCCCGACAAGCAGCGCAAGCAGGTGCTGCTGCTCGGCGTCGGCATGGCCTTGGTCTTCCTGATCGGCTTCTCGCTGATCGCGGTGCAGCTGCTCCAGATCACCGGGCTGGTCCTCGCCGGCGGACTGCTGCTGCTCTGGGTGGCGTTCAACATGTACCGCGAGATCCGCGGCCATGGTGCCGAGGAAACCGCCGAGAAGCCCAAGGTCGCCAAGACCTTCCTCGCCGCGGCGATCCAGATCACGATCGCCGACCTGTCGATGAGCCTCGACAATGTGCTGCTCGTCGCCTCGATCGCGCGCGAGAACCCGGCGCTGCTCGTCTTCGGCCTCAGCTTCTCGGTGCTGCTGATGGGCTTGGCTGCGAATGTCGTCGCGCGGCTGATCCAGCGCCATCACTGGATCACCTATATCGGCCTGGTCGTGATCCTGTGGGTCGCCGGGCGGATGATCTATGAGGGGATCGTCGACAACAAGATCGGCATCCTCCACCTGCTCGTATAAGGCATCGCCATGGATCTTGCCGGCTTCCTCACTCCCGATGCGTTGCAGGCGCTGGGCGAAGTCGTCGTCATCGATCTGGTGCTGGCCGGCGACAATGCCGTGGTGGTGGGCGCGCTGGCGGCGGGCTTGCCGGCACGGCAGCAGCGCCAGGTGATCCTGGTCGGCATCGGCGCGGCGCTCGTCATGCGCATCGCCTTCGCGCTGATCGCGACGCAGCTGCTCCAGGTGATCGGGCTGCTCTTCGCCGGCGGCATCCTGCTGCTCTGGGTGGCCTGGAAGATGTGGCGCGAGTTGCGCGGGCAGGCGCACCACGATGCCCATGCCGAGAAGCCGCCCAAGCGCTTCCTGGCCGCCGCCTGGTCGGTGGCGCTGGCCGATGTCAGCATGAGCCTCGACAATGTCCTTGGCGTCGCCGGTGCCGCGCGCGAGCATCCCGCGATCCTCGTCTTCGGACTGATCTTCTCGGTGGCGGTGATGGGCCTCGCCGCCAACCTCATCGCCAAGGTGATCGACCGCTATCGCTGGATCGGTTTCGGCGGGCTGGCCGTGATCGTCTGGGTCGCGGTGCGGATGCTCTATGAGGGCGTGGTCAACCAGGAGACCGGGCTGGCGACGCTCGTCTGAAGCATCGCCAGCAAGGCCCTGTTTCTAGAGCAGGTTCTCCGCGAAGAAGTCGGCGGTGCGCTGGTCCGCCAGCTTGGCTGCCTCGTCCGAGCGGCGCTTGCCGAAGGTGTCGGCGAAGCCATGGTCCTCGCCGGCATAATCGAACAGCGTGACCTTGGGGTGGTCGTCGAGGCCGGCGTGCATCGCGGCCTGTGCCTCGGGGCTGACGAAATGGTCGGCCTGGGGAATGTGCATCAGCACCGGGCGGGCGATGCCGTGCTTCTCGCCGAGCAGATTGTCGATGCCCACGCCGTAATAGCCGACACTTGCATCGCTGTCGGTCCGCGTCGCGGTCATGAATGCCAGGCGGCCGCCCAGGCAGAAGCCGACCACGCCGACCTTGCCCCCGTCCTTGCCGGCGTCGCCAAGCAGCGCGCGCGCCGCCTTGATCGTCGCTTCGATGTCGCGGATGCCGGCGTCCTGATTGAACTTGCCCATCAGCCCGAGCGCCTGCTGGAACTGCTCGGGCACATCGGCGTCGAGTTGGATGCCGGGCTCGAGTCGCCAAAACAGGTCGGGTGCGAGGCTGAGATAGCCCTTGGCCGCCCAGTCGTCGCACTTCTGGCGGATGCCCGGGTTCACGCCGAAGATCTCCTGGATCACGATGACCGCGGCACGCGGCGTGCCCTCGGGCTTCGCAACATAGGCCTGGAAGCTGCCGCTCCCGTCGATGGTCTGGATCTCGATCATGTCGCTCATAGCAATGTCCTTCCGGAGAGGCGGCGCTCGTGCTCGAGCAGCCAGGATTTGGTCTTGGGTCCGTCGCCGCCCGAATAATTGCCGAGCCTGCCGCCATCGGCGAGCACGCGGTGGCAGGGGACGACGATCGGGAGGGGGTTGTTCGCGCAGATCTGGCCGATCGCCCGCGCGCTCGATCCGGCGATCCGGGCAAGCGCGCCATAGCTCAGCGTCTCGCCAAAGGGGATCGCCATCATCGCGTGACGCAGCGTTGTTCCACGTGGAGTGGGCAGGGGCGCGAGCGGCAGATTGAAATCCTGGCGCGCGCCGGCGAACCACGCCTCAAGCTGCGCGATCGCCGCGCGGACCGCAGCGGCAGTGCCGGGCGCGGGCGAACCCTCGCCGATCCGCACCGACACCAGCACGCCGTCGTCACCCTCGACCCGCACCGGGCCGATGGGCGTTGCGATTACGGCATGGTCGCGCGCATACATGGCGTTCGAACTAGCAGCCGTGGTGCTGCGCGCGCAACGGAGACGGCTCGTATGAAGATCAATGTCGAGGTGGAATGCACGCCCGAAGAAGCACGGCGCGCGATGGGCCTGCCCGACCTTGCCCCCGTGCACGAGCGCTATGTGTCGATGATGGTCGATGCGATCGACAAGCAGGCGAGTCCCGAGGCGTTCCAACAGATGCTGCAAAGCTGGTCGCCGATGGGCGACGCCGGCATGGGCCTGTGGCGCGCGATGTTCGACGCCGGGAGCAAGACCGCGAAGTAATGGACACGATCTACGCGGTATCGAGCGGCGCACCGCCCGCCGCGATCGCGGTGCTGCGGGTGAGCGGGCCGCAGGCGTTCGCCGTGGTGCGCGACTTTGCCGGCGACCTGCCGGCGCCGCGCCGGGCCGCGGTGCGTGCGCTCAGCGATCCTGCCGATGGCGCATTGCTCGATCGCGCGCTCGTGCTGTGCTTTCCCGGACCCCGCAGCGCGACGGGGGAGGACCTTGCCGAATTCCATCTTCATGGCGGCCGCGCGGTGGTGCGCGCGGTCGAGGCGGCGCTCGCTGCCCGGCCCGGGCTCCGGTCCGCGGAGCCGGGCGAGTTCACGCGGCGCGCGCTGCTCCATGGCCGAATCGACCTGAGCGAGGCCGAAGGGCTGGGCGACCTGCTGATGGCCGAGACCGAGGCGCAACGCCGGTCGGCGATCCGGTCGGCTGAGGGTGCGGTGCGCCGCGCGGTGGAAGGCTGGACCGATCGGTTGCTGGGGCTCGCCGCGCGGGTCGAGGCCGAGCTCGATCATAGCGACGAGGACGATGTGTCCGATGGCGGGCTGCTTCCGGCGATCCGGTCTGGCGCTGCCGGGCTCGCTGCGGACATCGACGCGGTAGCGAGCCGCCCGCCGGTCGAGCGGCTGCGCGATGGCATCCGCGTGGTGCTGGCGGGGCCGCCCAATGCCGGCAAGTCCTCGCTGCTCAACGCGATGGCCGGGCGCGACGCCGCGATTGTCTCGCCGATCTCGGGCACCACGCGCGACCGGATCGAGGCGCCGGTGGTGCGCGGCGGCATCGCGTGGCTGCTGGTCGATACCGCGGGCCTTGCCGAGACCCCCGGCGACGCGATCGAGGCGATTGGCATCGCCCGCGCCCAGGCGGCGCAAGCCGAGGCGGATATCCTGCTGTGGCTCGGCGACGAGGCGCCGCCGGCGCATGATCGTCTCCTGTGGCTCAATCCGCGTGCCGATCTGCCCGGGCGGGAGCCTATCGAGGGTCGAACATCGCTATCATCGCTCACAGGCGGGGGCTTGGAAGCGCTTTGGGAAGCGATGGCGGTGCTCGCTGCCGGACTGCTTCCGGCGCCAGACCAGATGGCGCTCAACGCTCGCCAGCGCGCGCTTTCGCAGGCTGCGGCCGAAGCATTGCGGGCCCTCGGGCGGGAAACCGATCTGTTGCTGATCGCCGAGCATCTCCGTTCGGCGATGCGTGCCTTTGATGCGATTACGGGGAGGGCCGGAGTCGAGGCGATGCTCGACGCGCTGTTCTCGCGCTTCTGCATCGGCAAATAGGCTGTTCCACGTGGAACGGTTTTGACGCGCGGCGCTGCATTCTGTAGCGCGCGGGCAATGGATTTCGATGTCATCGTCATCGGCGGCGGGCACGCCGGCACCGAAGCGGCCGCCGCGTCGGCCCGCCGCGGCGCGCGTACGGCGCTGCTCAGCTTCGACCTGACGAAGCTGGGAGCGATGTCGTGCAACCCTGCGATCGGGGGCCTCGGCAAGGGGCATCTCGTCCGCGAAGTCGATGCGTTCGACGGGCTGATGGGCCGCGCGACCGATGCCGCTGGCATCCACTACCGCATGCTCAACCGCTCCAAGGGCACCGCAGTGCAGGGGCCGCGCGTCCAGGCCGACCGGGTGCGCTATGCGGCGGCGATCCAGCAGATGCTGGCCGAACAGCCAAACCTGCATCTTGTCGCCGGTGAGGCAGAAGCGCTGGAGCTGGCTGGCGGTGCCGTTGCCGGCATTCGCCTCGCCGACGGTACGCTGCTCTCTTGCCGGGCCGTAGTGCTCGCCACCGGCACCTTCCTGGGCGGGCGCATCTTTCGCGGCGAGGAGCGTGAGACCGGCGGCCGGGTGGGCGAGGGCTCTGCCATCCGCCTGGCCGAGCAGCTGCGCGAACTGAACCTGCCGATGGCACGGCTCAAGACCGGCACGCCGCCGCGCCTCGATGGCCGCACGATCGACTGGGCGCGGATCGAGGAACAACCGTCCGACAGCGATCCCTGGACGATGTCGCCGCTCACCCCGCACCGCATGCTGCCGCAGCTCCATTGCGGCGTCACCCGTACTACCCACGCCACGCACGATGCGATCCGCTCCGGGCTGGACCGCTCGCCCTTGTTCACCGGCGCGATCGATGCGCAGGGCCCGCGCTACTGCCCCTCGATCGAGGACAAGATCCACCGGTTCGGCGACCGTGACGGCCATCAGATCTTCCTCGAACCCGAGGGCCTCGACACGCACCTTATCTATCCCAATGGCATGTCGACCTCGCTTCCGGTCGACATCCAGGTAGCGATGGTCAACTCGATCCCGGGGCTCGAGCGGGCGGCGATCGTCACCCCCGGCTATGCCGTCGAGTATGACCATATCGACCCGCGCGCGCTCGACGCAACGCTGGGCTTGCCGGCGATTTCGGGGCTGTGGTGTGCCGGCCAGATCAACGGCACCACCGGCTATGAGGAAGCGGCGGGGCAGGGCCTTGTCGCAGGGCTCAACGCCGCAGCTTTCGCCTGCGACAGTGCACCGCTGATCCTCGACCGCGCGACTTCCTATCTTGGCGTCATGGTAGACGATCTGGTGCTGCAGGGCGTTACCGAGCCCTACCGCATGCTCACCGCCCGCGCCGAGTTCCGCCTCCGCCTGCGTGCTGACAATGCTGCGACCCGCCTCGGCCCGATCGCCGCGTCGCTGGGCTGCCTGAGTACCGAGCGTCTCGCCTGGCTGCACGCGCGCGAACAGGGGAGAGCGGCGCTCGACCAGGCCTTTGCCGTCCTGCGCACCGCGTCGGCGCTTGGCGCGCGGGGCGCCCCGGTCGCACAGGATGGCGCCAAGCGCCCGGCGAAGGAGTGGCTGCGCTTCCCCGGCGTCGAGCTCGACCATCTCGACGTGCACCCGCAGGCGGATCCGGCATTGCTCGCCGAATATGTCGAGGATGCCCGTTACGCGCCCTATCTAGAGCGCCAGGAGGCTGAGGTTGCCCAGCTGCGCAGCAATGATGCCGTCAAGCTGCCTGCGACCTTGGACTTTGCTGCCATCGCCGGCTTGTCCAATGAGATGATCGAGAAGCTCACGGCATCGCGCCCCGAGACGATTGGCGCTGCCGCCCGCATCCGCGGTATCACCCCTGCGGCGCTTTCGGCGATCCTGCTCCACGCGAAACGGAAGGCCGCATGACCGAGGATGAAGCACGCGAATGGATCCGTGCACATTTCAATGTTTCACGTGAAACGCAGCTGCAGCGCTTCGGAGAGATTTTGCGCGCAGAATCGGGCCGGCAGAACCTGATCTCGGCGGCGTCCTTCGAGACGCTATGGGCGCGCCATTTCGTCGATTCGGCCCAGCTGATCCCACTTGCGGAGGAAGCAGGCGAGGGTGCCTGGCTCGATATCGGCACCGGCGCGGGCATGCCTGGCCTGGTCGTCGCGCTGCTGCTCGAGCGGCCGGTGGTGATGATCGAGCCGCGCATCCGCAGGGTCGAGTTCCTCCGCGCTGCCATCGCCGAGCTCGGAATCGGCGCGACCGCCACGGTCGAGCATTGCAAGGTCGAGGCGTACAAGCCGAAGCACAAGGCTGCCATCGTCTCCGCCCGCGCGGTCGCTGCCTTGCCCGATTTGTTCAAGTCCACCGCCCATTGCGCGGACTCGTCCACAATCTGGTTGCTTCCGAAGGGCCAAAGCGCGCATTCGGAGGTGGAAGACGCGCGCGCGAAATGGCAGGGTGTGTTTCACGTGGAACCCAGCATCACGTCGCCGGAATCCGGAATCGTGGTCGCGCGAAAGGTACGCCCCAGATGATCTGCATCGCTATCGCCAACCAGAAGGGCGGGGTGGGGAAGACCACCACGGCGATCAATGTCGGCACCGCGCTCGCTGCGACCGGCCAGCGCGTCCTGCTGATCGACCTCGATCCGCAGGGCAATGCCTCGACCGGGCTCGGCATCAGCCGCGCCGAGCGCGAGCATTCGAGCTATGACCTGCTGGTCACCGACGTCGACCTCGTCGACGTAGCCTCGCCGACCAAGGTGCCCGGTCTCGATATCGTGCCGGCGACGCAGGACCTGTCGGGCGCCGAGATCGAGCTGATCGAGTTCGAGGCGCGTACCCACCGGCTCGACGCGGCGATCGCGCGGCACAATGCGCAGCGCTGGGACGTGATCCTGATCGATTGCCCGCCCTCGCTGGGATTGCTGACGATCAATGCAATGGTCGCCGCGCATGCGCTGCTGGTGCCGCTCCAGTGCGAGTTCTTCGCGCTCGAAGGCCTCAGCCAGCTGCTCAGCACGGTCGAGCGTATCCGCAGCCGCTTCAATCCCGGCCTGTCGATCCTCGGCGTGGTGCTGACCATGTATGATCGCCGCAACCGCCTGACCGATCAGGTTTCGGACGATGTCCGGGCCGTGCTCGGCCGGGTGGTGTTCGACACGGTGATCCCGCGCAACGTCCGCCTCTCCGAGGCGCCGAGCCACGGCCTGCCGGCATTGATCTACGATCATCGCTGCCCGGGATCGGAAGCCTATATCGCGCTCGCCCGCGAAGTGATCGATCGCCTGCCCAAGCTCAAGAAAGCCGCATGACCGAAGCAACCCGCAAGCCTCGCCCAGGTCTCGGCCGCGGGCTCTCCTCGCTGCTCGGTGACAATGTTCCCGAGGCGCCGGTCTCCGGCACGCCCGACATGGCGTCGGGCCTGCGGATGCTGCCGGTCAGCTCGCTGGTGCCGCATCCGGACCAGCCGCGCCGCCATTTCGACGAGGATGCGCTCGAGGAGCTGGCCCAGTCGCTCAAGCAGCGCGGGTTGATCCAGCCGATCGTCGTCCGCCCGTTCGGCCACAACTACCAGATCGTCGCCGGCGAGCGGCGCTGGCGCGCGGCGCAGCGCGCGCGGCTGCACGAGGTCCCGGTCATCGTCCGCGACTTCGACGATACCGAGACGATGGAAATCGCGCTGGTCGAGAATATCCAGCGCCAGGATCTCAACGCGATCGAAGAGGCCGAGGCCTATGCCCGGCTGATCCGCGAGTTCGGCCACAGCCAGGAAGCGCTCGGCAAGCTCGTCCACAAGTCGCGCAGCCATATCGCCAATCTGCTGCGCCTGCTCGACCTGCCCGAGGGCGTACGCCAGATGGTCGTGGTCGGCGATATCGACATGGGCCACGCCCGCGCGCTGATCGGCGCGCCCGAGGCGGAGAAGCTTGCCCGCGAAGTCGCGAGCAAGGGCCTGTCCGTGCGCGAGACCGAGAAGCTGGCGCGTCACGCCAAGCCCAACGCGAAGCGCAAGGGCAGCGACCCCAAGATTCGCGATGCGGACATCATGGCGCTCGAGCACCAGCTCGGCGACGTGCTCGGCCTCAACGTGAAGATCGCGCACAGTGCCAAAGGCGGCACGCTGACCTTGTCCTATTCGACGCTCGACCAGCTCGACATGGTCTGCCAGCGGCTGAGCGGCGAGCGGATCTGACGGATTAGCCCCGCGCCCGCGCCGCCTGGCGCGCGATCGCGGTGGCTTCCGCCTCGGCCAGCACTTCGCCGGCGCTGCCCGAATGCATCAGCGCCCGCTCGGCCTCGCGCACCCGGTCGATCGCGCGGGCAAGCTGTGTGCCGTTCCAGCGACGCAGCGCGCGGCCGGTCGCGGCTTTTTCGCGGAAGAAAACGCGATGTTTTTCAAGTACTTCGTCGATATCGCTGCCGCGATCCAGGTCGATTCGCATCTCGGCCATGTTCTGCAGCCGGCGGGCAAGCTGGCGCATCAGCGGCACGCCGATGCCTTCGCCCAGCCGCGCCAGCTCGGTGCCGAGCTCGCCGACCCGGCCATCGACCACCGCACCGATCGCATCGCTGAGGTCCGAATCGCCGAGGTCCGCGCCGATTTCGTCCAAGGCGGCGCCATCGGCGTCGCGCGGCCGGTCCGGCGCCGCGTCGAGATACAGCGCCAGCTTCTCGATCTCGCGCGCCAGGATCGCGCGGTCGCCCGCAGTGGCGCTTGCCAAGCGCTGGGCGACGTCGCCGGTGAGGCGCAGGCCCTGCTCGCGGGCGATATTGGCCGCCAGCCGCGTCGCATCGACACCCTCGGGCACGTAACAGGCGTGGGCGAGGGCGTTCTGCGCGGCGATCACCGATTTCACCAGCTTGCCGCTCGCCTTCAGCCCCGGGCCGATCGCCACCACCGGATTGCCGGCGCGCTCGGCGCCGAGCAGCAGCCCGATCGCCTCGGCGGCGCCCTCCTCGACGCCGAGCACACGGATGAAGCGCACCCCGCCGAACAGCGAGAGCGACGCCGCCTCGTCGGCGAGCCGGCCGGGCTGTTCGCGCAGTGCCTTCATGTCGAGGTCGATGCGCTCGACATCGGGGCCCAGCGACCGGCCGAGCTTCTCGGACCAGTCGGCGGCGCCGGCCTCGTCGGGGCCGTGGAACAGATAGAGCCGCGTCTCGGGCTTGAGCTTGTCGATGGCGGCGCGGATCTGCGTCGCATTGGCCTTCACGGGTTGCCCGCTCCCGGCGCGGTCTGGGCGTAGCGGGCGACGCGCGCGACGATCTGGTCGGCGACGATGCCCGAAAGCCGCTCGAGCGCGGTCTGCTCGGCGGCGATCGTGGCATATTCGCTGCCGACCACGTCGATGCCGGCATCGGAGCCGGCGGTGGCGTCGAGCACGACATTGCCGTTGGCAAGATCGACCAGCTGATAGCGCGCGCGCAGGATGCGCCGCTCGCGCGTCACCGAATCGTCGCGCTTCACGCCGAGGCCGGTGATCTGGTCGTCGAGCGTCACGTCGAGCCGGAAGCGCGCGGTGCCGCCATGGTCGAGCCGGTCCTTGAGCGCATTGGCGACCAGCCAGCCCGACTGGCCCGAGATCGGCGCGACTTCGATCGCGGCGAGCGTGGAGCGCACCGCGCCGTTCGGCCCGCCGCCATAGAGCGGGCGCAGGCCGCAGCCCGAGAGGGTCCCGGACAGCGCAAGCGCGGCGGCGAGGAGCGCTACGGCCCTCATGCGACGATGTTCACCAGACGATCGGGCACGACGATCACCTTCTTCGGTTGGTTGCCTTCGAGCGCTCGAACGATCTTGTCGCTGGCAAGTGCCGCGGCCTCGACCAAATCCTTGGCCGCACCCTTGGGCAGTAGCAGCGTATCGCGCAGCTTGCCATTGACCTGGACGGCAATCGTCACTTCGTCGTCGACGAGCAGCGCGGGGTTCACTTCGGGCCATTCGGCGTCGGCGATCAGCCCGGCGCCGCCCATGCCGGCCCAGGCTTCCTCGGCGATATGCGGCACCATCGGCGCGACGATGCGGGCGAGGGTGCGGATCGCGTTGGTGCGCGAGGCAGAGGGCTGGGCCTTCTCGATCGCGCCGACCAGCTCGTAGAGCTTGGCGACGGACTTGTTGAAGGTCAGCGCCTCGACATCCTCGGCGACGCCGGCGATCGTGCGATGCAGGCGCTTGTCGAGGTCCTTGTCTTCCCCGGCGCCAGCTTCGTCTTCCGTGACGCTATGGAACAGCCGCCACAGCCGGTTGACGAAGCGCCAGGCGCCTTCGATGCCGTTCTCGCTCCACTCGAGGTCGCGCTCGGGTGGGCTGTCGGAGAGCATGAACCAGCGTACCGCGTCGGCGCCATACTGATCGACGATCGGCTCGGGGTCGACGGTGTTCTTCTTCGACTTGGACATCTTCTCGATGCGGCCGATCTCGATCGGGTCGCCTGAGGCGAGCTCCACCGCGCCGGCGCTGTCCTTGCGAATCTCCTGCGGCGAGAGCCAGCGGCCGTCGAGGCTCTTGTAGGTCTCGTGCGTCACCATGCCCTGGGTGAACAGCCCGGCAAAGGGCTCGGCCACGTCGAGCTTGCCGATGTGCTGGAGCGCGCGGGTGAAGAAGCGCGCATAGAGCAGGTGGAGGATCGCATGCTCGACCCCGCCGATATACTGGCCGACCGGCAGCCATTGCTCGGCCACCGCCTTGTCGAACGGCTTGTCCCTAGGCTGGCTGGCGAAGCGGATGAAATACCAGGAGGAATCGACGAAAGTGTCGAGCGTGTCGGTCTCGCGCCGGGCAGGCGTGCCGCATTTCGGGCAGTCGACATGCTTCCAGGTCGGATGCCGGTCGAGCGGGTTGCCGGGGATGTCGAAGCTGACGTCCTCGGGCAGCACGATCGGCAGCGATTCGCGCGGGGCGGGGACCACGCCGCAGGCCTCGCAATGGATGATCGGGATCGGCGTGCCCCAATAGCGCTGGCGGCTGACGCCCCAGTCGCGCAGGCGCCACACCGTCTGGCCCTTGCCCCAGCCGCCTTCCTCGGCGCGGGCGATCACCGCGCGCTTGGCATCGGTCACGTCCATCCCGTCGAGGAAGTGCGAGTTCACCAGCGTGCCGGGGCCGGTATAGGCCTCGGCATCGTGGAATGCGGGATCGGTCTTGTCGCCTTCGGAGACGACGCGGCGGATCGGCAGCGCATATTTGCTGGCGAACTCGAAGTCGCGCTGGTCGTGCGCCGGCACGCCGAACACCGCGCCGGTGCCATAGTCCATCAGCACGAAATTGGCGATGTAGACCGGAACTTGCCAAGCATTATCAAAGGGATGCGTCGCGGTTAGGCCGGTATCGAAGCCCAGCTTCTCCTGCGTCTCCAGCTCGGCCGCGGTGGTGCCGCCCTGCTTGCACAGCTCGATGAACGCGCCAACTTCCGGGTTCGAAGCGGCCAGTTTCTGCGCGATCGGATGATCGGCCGCCACCGCGATGAAGCTCGCGCCGAAGATCGTGTCAGGCCTGGTCGTGTACACTTCGAGACGTTCGCCGTCCGAAAGCGTCCAGTGAAACTGCAGCCCCTCGGACTTGCCGATCCAGTTCTCCTGCATCAGCTTGACCTTGTCCGGCCAATGTTCGAGCCCCTGGACGCCGGTCAGCAGGTCCTCGGCGAAGTCGGTGATCTTGAGGAACCACTGGCTGAGCTTGCGCCGCTCGACCAGCGCGCCCGAGCGCCAGCCACGTCCGTCGATCACCTGCTCGTTGGCGAGCACGGTCATGTCTACCGGATCCCAGTTGACCGCCGATTCCTTGCGATAGACCAAGCCATTCTCGAAGAAATCGAGGAAGATCGCCTGTTCATGGCCGTAATAGTCCGGCTCGCAGGTGGCGACTTCGCGGGTCCAGTCGAGCGCGAAGCCCAGCCGCTTCAGCTGCGCCTTCATCGTCGCGATATTGGCGCGGGTCCAGCTGCCGGGATGGACCTTCTTCTCCATCGCGGCATTCTCGGCCGGCATGCCGAACGCGTCCCAGCCCATCGGGTGGAGCACTTCCATGCCCTTCATCCGCCGGAAGCGCGCTAGCACGTCGCCCATCGTGTAGTTGCGGACATGCCCCATATGGATGCGCCCCGACGGATAGGGGAACATCTCGAGGACATAGGACTTGGGCTTGGGCGAATCGTCGCGCGCGGCGAAGGTGCGGTTTTCTTCCCACACCTTCTGCCACGCGGCGTCTGCCTTCAACGGGTTGAAGCGAGACAAATCAGTTCCTGCTGCTCTCTTGCGGCGGCGCCGGCCTGCTTCGCCGGGCGGGAGAGCAGGCAGGTACCGCCACTATGAATCAGTTGGTGGCGACCGCGGCGCGGCGGAGGTCACGGGCGCGGGTGAGGATGATGTCCTCGAGCTTCTGCACCGTCGCGGCCTGGACCGGGGCGGCGACCCAGGCGCCGCTGCGGTTTACTTCGCGCAGCGCGGCGACGCGGAGCGCATCGGCGCGCAGATCCTGGTCGAGGATCGTCACGGTCACCTTCATCCGCTCGGTCTGGACGTTCGGGTTCACATACCAGTCGGTCACGATCACGCCGCCGTTCGAATCCGTCTGCAGCAGCGGCATGAAGCTCAGCGTGTCGAGGCTGGCGCGCCACAGATAGGAGTTCACGCCGATCGTCGTCACCTTCGAGGCGGCGAGATCGGCCTCGGGGCGCTTGTTATGACCGCCGCACGCGGTGATCGAGAGAGCAAGCGACCCCAGGATCGCGGTGCGCAACAGGCGGTTCATCGTCAATTCCTACCAGGCAAAAGTCGCAAGCATCTATAGTGGCGCATGTGGCGGGAGCAAGGCGGAAGCCTTGACCCGAGTCGCGCGTTGAAACGGGCGTGGTTAAAGGCGTTTCAAGCGAATTATGTGGGTCTTGTGCAACACCGGCACGAAATTTGTGCCACCGGTGGAACCATGCTTCTGAATCATGGTAGGCGAACCTATCTAGGGAAACATGCTGATGCGAGTCGTACAGGTCAGGACAGGAATTGCACTGGGGGCGCTCTGCGCTGCCGGTCTCCTGCTCGCGCCTGCGATTCAGGCGCAGACGAGCCGTAACGAGCGCGTCGCCCCGGCCAAGCGCGAAGCATCGGCCCGCGCCGGCATCGGTATCTTCACCCCCGCAGCGGCCGATCCGAAGCTTGCCGCCGTGCTCGCCCGTTCGGGCCTGCCCGAGGGTGCCTTCCGGTTCACGCCGGCCGAGGCACGCGGCAATCCCCGCGGCGTCACCGTCGCGGTGCGCGCCAGCTCGAGCCGCGCCGTGCGCAGCCGCGACGTGACGCGCGAAGTCGCCGCCGCGGCGCCGGTCAACCTCGCGCCGATCTCGTACAATCTCGGCGTCTCGGTCGGCTGGAAGCGTCTGGCCGTCTCGGGCGACGTGACGCATGTCGAGCTGGTCGATCAGCCGGGCAGTCGCGACCGCGCCGATATCGGCGTCAGCTATACCGGCAAGCGCCTCAGCGGCCGCCTCAGCGCGACCGCCGATCGCCCGCTCGCCAACACGCCGATCCTGATTGGCGACAAGCCCAGCTATTCGATCGATGTCGGCGGCAGCTATTCGCTGACCCGCAACCTCGATGTCACCGCCGGCGTGCGCTATCGCAGCGAGGAAGATCGCCTGCCCAAGCTCGACGAGAGCCGCCGCGACAGCCAGGCGGTCTATGTGGGCACCGCCTTCCGCTTCTGACGCGGAACGCGTTATCCCGACGAAAGTCGGGATCTCGGGCAATTAGCTTCCACCGTTCGTCCACGCATCGATCGCCGCCCAGCCGTGAATCCCGAAGCGCTTGAGGCTGGCCGCCTTGCGTGCGTCCATCCCGCCCAGCGCGATCACCGGCACGTCGAGCCCGCGTATCAGTAGCCCGAACCGGGCCCGGCCCAAAGCCCGGCCGCCCGGGTGCGAGCGGGTGGTGAAGACCGGCGAGACGAAAAGCGCCTGTGCGCCCGCCCGCAATGCCGCGATCGCCGCGCGCCTATCATGCGCCGGTGCCGTGCGGATCCCGCGCCCGCGACCGCCATGCACGCCCGATTCGCCGCGCATCGGCCGGGCACCGGCGCGGACCAGCACCAGGCCCCTGCGCCGCGCCACTTGCCGTATCCTGGCGAACAGCGCCCGGCGCTCGGCGAGCGGCAAGGCATAGTGCCGGAACACGACGCCCGATCCCCGCGGTAGCCGCTCCAGCGCCGGCCACAGCGCCTCGCCCATGCGTTCGTCGGTCATCAGCCAAAGGCGCGGGAGGGGGTGGCGGCAGCGCATCGCCCTGCCTATAGCGCGGACCATGCCGATAGACGAAGCCAGCCAGCGCCTTGCCGATGTGCGCGCCCGAATCGCGCACGCCGCGAAGATCGCCGGGCGCAAAGCCAATGAAGTCACGCTGCTCGCCATCTCGAAGATGCATGACGCCGATGCCATCCAGCCGCTGATCGACGCCGGCCAGCGCGTGTTCGGCGAGAATCGCGTGCAGGAAGCCGAAGCCAAATGGCCGAAGTTGCGCGAGACGACTCCGGACATCGCGCTTCACCTGGTCGGCCAGCTCCAGTCGAACAAGGCCGAGGAGGCCGTCGCGCTGTTCGACGCGATCCATTCGGTCGACCGCCCCTCGCTGGTCGGCGCACTCGCCAAGGCGATGGACAAGGCCGGCAAGCGCCCCACCTGCTTCCTCCAGGTCAATATCGGCGACGAGGCGCAGAAGGGCGGCTGCCCTGTCGCCGAGCTGCCCGCCCTGCTCGCCGAGGCGCGTGCCGCCGACCTGCCGGTCGCCGGGCTGATGTGCGTGCCCCCGCTCGAGCTTGAGCCCGCCCCTTATTTCGCGCTGCTCGCCAAGATCGCCCGCGACCATGGCCTGGCCGGGCTGTCGATGGGCATGTCGAGCGATTTCGAGACCGCCGTGACGATCGGCGCCACCCATGTCCGCGTCGGCACGGCGCTGTTCGGAGCCCGCGCATGAAGTATGAAGCGATCCTGTTCGATTTCGACGGCGTGCTGCTCGAGAGCGAAGCGGCCGGCAACCGCCAGATCGCGGCGTACCTGACCAGCATCGGCCATCCGACTTCCCCTGAGGATTCGATGGCGAACTTCATGGGCCTTGCCGGCGCCGATTTTCTCGGCGCGGTCGAGAAATGGATCGGCCGGGCGATGCCGGACGATTTCCACGCCGTGCGCGCCGAAGAGGATGCGCGGGTGCTCGAGGAAGGACTGCCCGCCGTCGCCGGCGCGATCCGCTTCGTCGAGGGGCTGCCCGCCGACCTGCCGCGGGCGATCGCCTCGTCGAGCACGACCCAATGGATCAGCCGCCATCTCGAGCATCTTGGCATCCGCGCGGCGTTTGGCGACCATATCTATAGCGGCCGCGAGCATGTGAAGCGCGGCAAGCCGGCACCCGATCTCTATCTCCACGCCGCCGCGGCGCTGGGTGTGCCGATCGAGCGCTGCGTGATTCTCGAGGATTCGCCGGTGGGCGTCACCGGCGCGGTCGCCTCCGGCGCGGACGTGATCGGCCTGTGCGCCGGCTCGCACTGCGCGCCCGACCATGCCGAGCGGCTGCGGGCGCTCGGCGTGAAGCTTATCGCGCATGACTTCGACGAAGTGGCACGGCTGGTTCTCGGCTGAGGCCTGCCACAACCACCATCGTCACCCCGGACTTGTTCCGGGGTCCACGGTGCCGCGCCTGCTGGCCTCTAGCCTCTTGTCCACCACCCAGCCTCCCGGTGGATCCCGGCACAAGGCCGGGATGACGGAAACGAGGCTAGAAGCCGCGCGCCTCTCGGGCGAGGAGGTACTCCCGTAACGCCATGGCGTCAGAAAGCGCGTTGTGCGGCCGCTGGCTGAGCGCCGCGCTGTCGAAACCGAAGGCATCGCACAGCTCGAAGCGGATGCGGTCGATCGGATAGCGATGCCCCGGCGCGGCGATCAGCAGGGTCGCGGCATGCGCGATGTCCTCGGGCCAGTCGGCGACCAGCAGCGGATCGGGATCGTCGCCCAGATAGGCGGCGAAGGCGTGCCCCATCGTCTCGCGGCTGACCGGCCCCACGTCCAGCGCGGGCAGGATATGCTCGGCCACCCAGGGCGTCGGTGCCGGGCAGGGCAGGGCCATGTAGAAGGGCGTGCCCCCATCCTCGGGCGCCAGGGCCAGCGAGATCAGCGGCCCGCCGAACCCGTTGAACTCGGTGTCGAGGAAATATCTCAGAACTGGTGCCCCGTGCGGTCGCGCTTGGTCGCGAGATAGCGTTCGTTGTGCGGGTTGGGCGGGAGGAAATGGGGCACGCGCTCGGCGACCCCGATCCCAGCGGCTTCCAGCGCCGCCACCTTGTCTGGATTGTTGGTCAGCAGGCGGATGCGGTGCTGGCCGAGCAGCGACAGCATCTTGGCGGCGGTGGCGAAGTTGCGCGCGTCCACCGCGAAGCCGAGCCTGGTATTGGCATCGACCGTATCGAAGCCCTGGTCCTGCAGCGCATAGGCGCGCAGCTTGTTGATCAGCCCGATCCCGCGCCCTTCCTGGCGCAGATAGAGCAGGATGCCCCAGCCGCTCGCGCGGATCTCGCGGATCGCTGCCTGGAGCTGCGGTCCGCAATCGCACTTCAGGCTGCCCAGCACGTCGCCGGTCAGGCATTCGCTGTGCAGCCGCACCAGCGGCGGCTTGCCGTTCGGCTCGCCGATCAGCAGCGCGACATGCTCGCCGGGCATCTCGTCGGTGCGGAAGGCGACGATCTCGCTGTCCTCGGCATCGAGCACCGGCAACCGCGCGCGGGCGACGATGCGCAGGCGATCGGCATCCTCATGCGCGTCGATATCGGCGGGAGTGATCGTCTCTTCGCCGGCCGACTTGCGGACGAAGAAGGCCGGCAGCAGCCCCGCGACGCGCGCCAGGCGCAGCGCAGCGGCGGAAAGTTCGGGCTCGACCAGCGGGATCGCGCGGAAGGGGCCCTTGAGCGGCGTGGCGAGATCGAATTGCGGATCGGCCAGCGCCGTCGCGGTATCGAAATCGAGCCAGGGCGCGCGCTCGACCAGCACCGGCCCGTCCGGCGTCGCGGCATCGCGCTGGTTGGCGAGCTTGAGCGTCGCCGCGCGGCCGGCGGAAAGCAGCAGGTCGGCCTTGCCGCCTTCGTCGAACGCCGCCAGCCGCGGCGCATCGGCGGTCTCGACCGCGAGCAGTGCGAGGTCGCCGATCGCGATCGGCCAGCCGCGGCGCATCGCATCGACGGCGCGGGCGGCGGCATGCGCGCTCAAAAGGCGAACTCGGTGACGATCGGCACGTGATCGGAGGGCTTGAGCCAGGAGCGACACGGTTCGCAGACCTTGTGGCTCGTCGCCTTCTCGGCGACGTCGCGGCTTGCCCACATGTGATCGAGCCGGCGCCCGCGGTCCGACGCAGCCCAGTCCTTCGCCCGGTAGCTCCACCAGCTGTAATAGCGCGCCGGCGCGGGGACGAAGTGGCGGCCGAGATCGACCCAGTCGTTCGCTGCCTGCAGCCGCCCCAGCGTCTCGACTTCGATCGGCGTGTGGCTGACCACGTCGAGCAGCTGCTTGTGGCTCCACACGTCGCTCTCCAGCGGCGCGACGTTGAAGTCGCCGGTCAGGATCGACGGCACATCGAGCTTCTCGGACCAGGCGATCATCCGCTCGAGGAAATCGAGCTTCTGGCCGAACTTGGGGTTGAGCTCGCGATTGGGGATGTCGCCGCCCGCGGGCACATAGACATTCTCGAGCCGCACGCCGTTCGGCAGCCGCACGCCGACATGGCGCGCCTCGCCATTGGCCTGCCAGTCGAATCGGTCATCCTCGACCACGGGGATGCGGCTGATGATCGCCACGCCGTGGTGCATGCGCTGGCCGTGCTTGATGACATGGTCATAGCCCAGCGCGCGGAAGGCGCCTTCGGGGAAGTCCCCGTCGATCACCTTGGTTTCCTGCAGGCAGAGCACATCGGGCGCTTCCTCGCGCAGGAACTGCTCGACGATCTCGATGCGGAAGCGGACGGAGTTGATGTTCCAGGAGGCGATCTTCATCGCGCCGGATTTAGGGAGTGTTTCGCCCGTGCACCAGTCCAAGTCCGCCGGACATGGAAAGGCCCTCGTCCCGGGGGCAATGGAACGAGGGCCGACCTAGCGTTCGTCACGCAGGCGGGAAGTGGAAACCCCGGGTAACAGGGGGAAAATCCCGGGTACGCCCCACATCCGCAAGACCGGTTCTAGGCGGGGCTACCTGTCGCCAGCATGAACGGTGTTCAGCTTCAGCGCGGGCCCTGCTTCCGCGGGTCGTTCCAACGGAACGCCCCATCGCTGATATTGGCGTTGAACTGCTGATTCGACAGACGGATCGTGGTGCGGTTATTCTGCGAATCCAGCGCGACCCAACCCTGGAGCATCAGGCCGGCTGGGGCGCTCGCGTTCTTCTGGAAGATCAGCGTGATCCTGCCATATTCGGGATGGTTGCTGTCATGCACCTCGACCGAGACGAGCTGGTCGCTGCCCGTCGGCACCAGCTTGGCGTATTTGGTGATGTCCTTCTTCGGGTTGAGCAGCACCGCCAGCGGCGAGTTGCCGATCGGCCAGCGATCGACCTGGCGCACCTGGTAATCGATGAAATAGAGGCTGCTGCCGTCCGCGACGATCAGCTGGGGCACGCCCTTCTGATACTGGAAGCGGATCTTGCCGGGGCGCTTCAGCGTCATCGTGCCGGTGAGCGTGCGGCCGTTGCGGTCGGTCTGTGCGAAACCGGCGGTCATCGCGCTGACGCCCTGGAGGTGCTGCTGCACCTGGGCAAGCTCGCCAGCAGCTACTGGGGCCGGCGCGGGGGCGGCCGAGGCCAGCGCCGGGGCGGCCAGGACGAGGCTGAGGGCGAGAGGCCGTGCAAACACGTGTCATATCTCCGAAATTGCGGCTGATGCCCTGGCGGGGCGGGCTTGAATGCCTCCTGAACCCGCCAGGCTTGAATTTCGATCCCGTCTAGAGCTGTCGGCCGTCGGTATCCATCAGCACTTCCCGGCGGCCGACATGGTCAGGGCGCGAGACGAGTTCATCTTTCTCCATGCGTTCCACGAGCCGCGCCGCCGAGTTGTAGCCGACGCGCAGCTGGCGTTGCAGCCACGAGGTCGATGCCTTCTGGCTCTCCGCCACCAGCTGGATCGCGCGGCGATAGAGCTGGTCCTCGGGGCTGTCGTCGCCCTCGGGCGCGCCGTCGAGGCTGAACCCGCCATCCTCGGGCTCCTCGGTGACCGCCGAGATATATTCGGGCGTGCCCTGCGAGCGCCAGTGATCGGCCACCGCCTGCACTTCGTCGTCGCTGACAAAAGGGCCGTGGACGCGGACGAGCTGCTTGCCGCCGGGCATGTAGAGCATGTCGCCCTTGCCGAGCAGCTGCTCGGCACCCTGCTCGCCCAGGATGGTGCGCGAATCGATCTTGCTGGCGACGTAGAAGGAGAGGCGGGTCGGCAGGTTCGCCTTGATCACGCCGGTAATGACGTCGACGGAGGGGCGCTGCGTCGCCATGATCAGGTGGATGCCCGCCGCGCGCGCCTTCTGCGCGAGCCGCTGGATCAGGAACTCGACTTCCTTGCCCGCGGTCATCATCAGGTCGGCGAGCTCGTCGACGATCACCACGATCTGCGGCAGCGGCTGCAGGTCGAGCGCTTCCTCCTCGTAGATCGGTTTGCCACTGTCGGGATCATAGCCGACCTGCACCTTGCGCCCGAGCTTCTGCCCCTTGGCCTTGGCCTGGCGCACCTTGTCGTTGAACGAAGCGAGGCTGCGGACATTGGCGTGCGCCATCATCCGGTAGCGGTCCTCCATCTGCTCCACCGCCCATTTGAGCGCGCGCACCGCCTTGGCCGGCTCGGTCACCACATCGGCGAGCAGATGCGGAATGTCCTTGTACATGCTCAGTTCGAGCATCTTGGGATCGATCATGATCATCCGGCACTGCTCGGGCGTCAGCCGGTAGAGCAGCGACAGGATCATCGAGTTGAGGCCGACCGACTTGCCCGAGCCGGTGGTGCCGGCGACAAGCAGGTGCGGCATCGGCGCCAGGTCGGCGATGACGGGATCGCCGCCGATATTCTTGCCGAGCACCAGCGGCAGCGTCGCGCCCTGGTCCTCGAAGGTCTGGCTGGCTATCAGCTCGTGCAGGTTGACCGGCTCGCGCACCGCATTGGGCAGCTCGATGCCGATCACGCTGCGCCCGGGGATCGTCGCGATGCGCGCCGAGGTGGCGGACATGTTGCGCGCCACGTCGTCGGCGAGCTGGATCACCCGGCTCGCCTTGATGCCGGCAGCGGGCTCGAGCTCGTACATCGTCACGACCGGGCCCGGCCGAACCTCGACGATCTGGCCCTTCACGTTGAAATCGTCGAGCACGCTCTCGAGCAGCCGGGCGTTGCGCTCCAGCGCCGCCTTGTCGATTCCCGCATTCTTGTTGACCGGCGGCGGCTTGAGCAGGTCGATGCTCGGCAGCTGGTAGCTGTCCTTGAAGTCGAGACTGGTCTGGGTCGGCGGCTTGGTGCGCACCGGCGCAGGCGTGACGTTGCGGTCGGCGATCACCGGGCCGGGGCGATTGTCGGGCACCACGGTCTTGCGCGGCGCCAGGCCCTCGCGGATCTTCGGCTCGGGCAGCTCGCGCTCGCGCGGCTCCGGTCCGCCGAGCAGCGCCGGCCGGGCCGAGCCCTTCAGGCTCGGGATGCTCGGCAGGCTCACCCGCTCGGGCAGCGAGAAATCGAGGCTGCGCCACCAGATGAACAGCCCGATCAACCCGCAGACCAGCCCGAGCCCGCGCGCTGCCCACCAACTCACGGTGGGATCGCCGGCAAAGCCGATCGCCCAGTTGAACAGCCCGGCGATGCTCAGGCCGACTACGCCGCCCCAACCGCCGGCAAGCGACAGCACCGCATCGGTGGAAAAGAAGGCGAGCGCGGTGGCGACGAAGATCACGCCGACGCCGACGCCGCGGAACATCGTTCCCCAATTGCCCACCGGCCGGTCCTTGAGCAGGCGGAAGGCGACGATCAGCCCGATCGGCAGGAACAGCCACACGCCGGGGCCGAGCAGCGCATAGAGCGCATCGGCGATCCACGCGCCGGGCTCGCCCATCCAGTTGCGCGCCGGGCCTGCCGCGGCGGTGTTCATCGACGGATCGTTGGGATGATAGCTGCCCAGCGCAACGCCGAGCGCGAGCACGCCCAGGAACAGGGCTGCTCCGCCGATCACGGCGCCGCTGCGGCGCGCGCCGGCCTTCATCGTTTCGCGCCAAAGCGGCGTTTGTGCCCGGGACGCCATGCCCAGCCTCCAGATTTTCAGGGGTGCAACCGGTTAATCGCCTGCCGGGACTCCGCCGTCAAGCGTTCCCGCCACGTTCCGGCGCATTGGCCGCCGCATCTGCCAGCGCATCGGCGGGGATGACGGGAAGGAAGCGAGGCGCTACGGCACGGCTATGGATCGCGCAGATGTCCTCATCCTCGGCGGCGGGCTGGTCGGCTCGGCGCTGGCCACCGCGCTCGATGCGCATGGCATTTCCTCGATCGTGGTCGATCCCGCCGATCCGGCGACGATCCTCGCGGCGAAGCATGACGGCCGCGCCTCGGCGATCGCCAGCGCGCCGATGCGGATGTTCGAGGCGATCGGCGTCGCCCCGCGGCTCGCCGGCAAGGGCTGCCCGATCCAGGGTATCCGCGTCTCCGACGGGCTCGAACCCGGCAAGCTCGATTTCGCCCCGGGCGAAGGCGAGGGCGCGCTCGGCCACATGTTCGAGAACCGCATCCTGCGCACCGCGCTCTACGAAGCCGCGGTCGCCGCGCCGCTTGCGGACGTGCGCATGCAGACCCGGGCGCTTCACGTGGAGCGCGGCGAGTTCGGCGTCACCGCCGATCTCTCCGACGGCACCCGCGTCGCCGCCCAGCTGCTGGTCGGCGCCGAGGGCCGCAACTCGCCGACGCGCGAGGCCGCCGGACTCAACACCGCGCGCTGGAGCTACGATCATGCCGCCATGGTCGCCACGCTCGGCCATGAACGTTCCCACGAAAACATCGCGTTCGAGATCTTCTATCCCGAAGGCCCCTTCGCGATTCTGCCTCTGCTCGATGACGAGAACGGTCATCGCTCGGCCGTGGTCTGGACGGTCAACGCCCGCGATGCCGCCGGGATGATGAAGCTTTCCGAGCGGGGCTATCTGGCCGAGGCCGAGAAGCGGATGGGCGGCTTCCTGGGCACGCTCGGGCCCTTGACGGCACGCTTCAGCCATCCGCTCGGCTTCCACCACGCCGCCTGGATCACCAGCGACCGGCTGGCGCTGGTCGGCGACGCGGCGCACGGCATCCACCCGATCGCCGGCCAGGGCGTCAATGTCGGCTTTCGCGACGTGGCGACTCTGGTCGAGGTGCTGGTCGACGGCAAAAGGCTCGGCCTCGACATGGGCGATCCCCAGCTGCTCGCCCGCTACCAGCGCTGGCGCGGGCTCGACACCTTCATGGTCGCTGCCGCCACCGACGGGCTGACCCGGCTGTTCGGCATCCCCGGCAAGACCGCAAGCGCCGTCCGCCGCTTCGGCCTCTCCTCCGTCGACAGGCTGCCACCGCTCAAGGACTGGTTCATGGCCGAGGCGCGCGGCGAAAGCGGTGACGTGCCCAAGCTGCTCCAGGGGATGACGGCGTGAGCCTCGTGCTCGCGTTCCTGCTGAGCTTCGCCCCACCTCCGGACTTTCCGGATCCGATCGCGCCCGCGGCACGCGGCGAGCTGCAATGCCACAGGCCCGATCGCGCGCGGCACATCTGCCAGTCGCTCGCCGGTTACCGGATCGACGCCAAGGGCGGGTTCCTCAACGATGCGGAAGTGCTGATCTCGGCCCAGAACGCGATCACGATGCGCACCGTCACGCCGGTCGAGATCCGCGACGGCGCGATCTGCGGCGCGATCACGCGTGTGTCGCTGGAAAAGGCGGTGTTCCTGGCGGCGGGCCAGCCGCTCGCGCCAGACAAGGCAGAGTCGCTGCGCGCGTCGCTTCTCCAGAACATGGCGACACTGTTCGACCACGAGATCTGCACGCGCTATTCGGCGAGCGGCGATCATCTCGTCGCGCAGGTGACGCTGGACGGCGTGGCGATCCAGGATACGATGGATCTGATCTGGGTGCGGCCGGACGAGGGGTACCGCGTCGCCGGTTGAACGGGGGAAATGCCATGCGTCTGTTGCCAACCCTGCTCGCACTCTTCCTCGCTACGCCGGCATGGGCCGACACCATCGCCACCTACTCCGCCCAGGGCGGGATGATGACGATGACGGTCGAAATCGCCACGACCGGCGAGATGCGCGTTACCATGGGCGGCAAGATGCTCGAGCAGCTGAAGGCCAAGGCTCCGGCGGGCATGGACCTCGACCAGTTCGGCGGCATCGTCCGCGACGGCGAGAACTACATGCTCCAGCCCGGACCCGACGGGAAAGTCAGGGTGATCCGCATGCGCGACGCTGCGGCGGTGATGAAGGAGTTCATGGCCGCGCACATGGCCGATTTCTCCAAGCCGCCGGAAGACGCGATGCAAGGCCCCAAGCTGGTCGCGCGCGGGACGGCGACGATCAACGGCCGCACCGGCAAGGCGTTTTACGGCGCGGACGCGAAGGCTAGCACCAAGGTCCTGCCGGTGGCGGTGATCAGCACCGATCCGGACCTTGCCAAGCTGGGCGAAGCGATGCGCCGCCAGTTCGCCACCTCCATGCAGATGATGGGCTCGGCCGGCTTCCCGGCGATGGGGAGCTCGATGGACGCCGTTCTCGCCCAGGGCGCTCCGCTCGCCTTTGCCGGGATGGAATTGCAGACGGTACGGCACGACGCGATTCCGCCCGCCCGCTTCGTCCTGCCCGCCGAACCGGCGTCGCTCGACCAGGTGCGCGAGTTGATGACGCCCAAGAAGATCGCGGGCGAATCGGAGGCAGCGGAGCCCAGGCCCTGACGCCTATTGCAGCGTCCCGGCCTCGTCCCCGTCGTGGCGGCCATAGAATTGCATCAGCTGGACGATCAGCTCGGAGCGCTCGGCCAGCGTGTCCGCCTCGAGCAGCGCCTGTTTCGATGCCGCGTCGAACGGGGCGATCTGGGCGATGCCGTTGACCAGCGATTCGTCGTCGAGCCGCGCGACGGCTTCCCAGTCGACCGCATAGCCAAGGCCATCGGCGAAGCGGCGCGATTCGATTTCCAGCGCGGCGCGCTCGGCAAGCGCGAGGATCTCGCTTTCGCCGACCGCCTCCAGCTCGGCCTCGACCTGGCGGAACGGCGTCGTGACGTCCAGCTCGCGCAGCACGGTGAAGCGCGCCAGCCCTTCCAGCACGATGTCGAAGCGCCCGTCGTCGAGCGCTTCCACTTCGGCGATCCGGCCGACACAGCCGATGTCGAATAAGGGCGGCGGCTCGCCGGCCCCGCGCGGCTGGATCATCCCGATTCGCCGGTCGCGGACCAGCGAATCTGAGACCATCGCCCGGTAGCGCGGCTCGAAGATGTGCAGCGGCAAGTGCATCCGCGGCAGGAGCAGCGCGCCGCCCAGCGGAAATACCGAGAGCCGCGTGATCTGCCCCGAAGGCGTCATCCGAACAGGATCGCGGAGAGCTTGCGGCGCTGCGCCGAGACCCAGGGGTCTTCCAGGCCGACGGCTTCGAACAGCTTCAGCAGACGTTGCCGCGCAGCGCCCTCGTTCCATTCGCGGTCGTCGCGAATCATGTCGAGCAGCGTGCCTGCGGCGGCGTCGCGGTCGCCCGCGGCCATCTGGCCGCCGGCCAGCTCGTAGCGCGCTTCCATGTCGCCGGTCGCGGCCTGGGCGGCGAGGCCGCTGAGGTCCTCGACCGGAGTCGCTTCCCGGGCGAGCGCGAGCGCGGCGCGTGCCTGCTCGATCTCGGCGCCCTTGGCGTCCTCGGGCAGGGTGGCGAGCACCGCCTCGGCCTCGTCGGCACGGGCCAGCGCCAGCAGCGCGCGGGCGCGGCCGGCGGCGACCTGGGGGTGATCGGGGGCAATCTCGGCGATCTGCTCGAAGACGCTCAGCGCCTGGTCGGCGTCACCATCGGCCAGCATCTGCTCGGCGGCGGCGATCAGCGGCTCGAGCTCGGCCTGGGCCTCGCCCTCGGCACTCTGCACGGGGAGCTGGCGCAGGATCTGGTCGAGCATCGTGCGCAGCTGCGTCTCGGTGCGGGCCGAACTCAGGTCGGCGACCAGCTGGCCCTGGAACATCGCATAGACGGTCGGGATCGAGCGGACCTGGAACTGGTTGGCGATGAACTGATTCGCATCGACATCGACCTTGGCAAGCGCCACGCCCTTGCCGGCATAGTCGGCGGCGACCTTTTCGAGCACGGGCGTGAGCGCCTTGCACGGCCCGCACCATTCCGCCCAGAAGTCGATGATGACCAGACTGGTCATCGAGGGCTCGACGACGTCGCGGCGGAATGCGTCGACGGCTTCCTTCTCCGCGGGGGTGAGTCCAAGCGTGGCCAAGGTGGGTGCTCCTGAAAATGCACTATTGGGGTCGTGCGCTATGTGGGCTTTCGCAGCGAAAGCGCCAAGCCTCTAAAAAAACTGGCCGGATGGGGTTGCCCGCCCCAAAAGCCGGTGCTAGTGGCCGCGCCTCACCCAGCCCGGTGGCGCTCGCCGCCCCGGACTAGAACGCCGAGCGGGCGTAGCTCAGGGGTAGAGCACGACCTTGCCAAGGTCGGGGTCGAGGGTTCGAATCCCTTCGCCCGCTCCAGCGTTTCTCAACCGTTTTCATGCGGTTCTCCGAGAAACTTCAGAAATTCGCTGCCAGGGCCGCGCGGTCACGTCCGGGCCTACCCCTTTGTGTAGCTTGCGCAGGCGCGGGCTCGGATGACAAAGAAGCGCCCGATGATCGCACGACTTGCCCTGGCGCTCGGCGCCGCCTTCCTCCTCTCCGCCGCGCCGCTTCCCGACGGAATCGAGGGCGTGTGGGCCAATCCGCGCGGCAGCGTCCACATCCGCTACGAATCCTGCGGCAAGGGCGCGATCTGCGGCACCGTCGTCTGGGCGAGCGACAAGGCGATGGCGGACGCCAGGCGCGGCGGGACGGACAGCCTGATCGGCACCCAGATCTTCCGCAACCTCTACAAGGCCGGCCCGAACAGCTGGAAGGGCAAGGTGTTCGTGCCCGACATCCGCAAGACGTTCTCGGGAACGGTGACGATCGAAGGCGACAAGATGATCGGCCGCGGCTGCCTGGTGCTCGGCGTCGGCTGCAAGTCGCAGACCTGGTTGCGGGTCGCGGAATGAACCGCCCAGCCTGATTCGCGAACGCTGCGTTTCCGGAACATGATCTTGTCCTGAAACCGCCTGCTTTCCACTTCAGGGGGCATACAGGTTCCAGAGACAAGAAGCTCCCTCATGTTCGGCAAGATCTTTCGGGCGATTCTGCCCGCACTCGCGCTTTCCCTCTCGCTCGTCGCTCCCGCCTCGGCCGGCTCCCCGCCCGATTCGGCGCCGATCGCCAGCGAGTGGCGCAACCCCAGCAACAGCGTGCACGTCCGCCTCGACCGGTGCGGCGGCGCGATCTGCGGCACGGTCACCTGGGCCAGCGACAAGGCGATCGCCGATGCGAAGCGCGGCGGCACGACCCAGCTGGTCGGCACGCATCTCTTCCGCGACCTGAAGCCCGACGGCGCCGGCCGGTGGAGCGGCAAGGTGTTCGTCCCCGATATCCGCCAGACCTTTTCGGGCACGGTCGAGTTCCAGGACGGCGACAAGATGGTCGGCAAGGGCTGCGTGCTGTTCGGGATCATCTGCAAGTCGCAGACCTGGTCGCGCGTGCGCTGAGAAAGGTTTGGCCGCAGCCTTCGGGCTGGCGGCGGCCCGCCGAGCGGCTAGGGTGGCGCCATGAGCAGTGCACCCATTCGAGTCGGTATCGGCGGCTGGACCTTCGAGCCCTGGCGGGGCGGTGCCTTCTATCCGGAGAAGCTCTCCCAGAAGAAGGAGCTCGAATATGCCTCGCGCCAGCTGACCGCGATCGAGATCAACGGCACCTATTATTCGAGCTTCAAGCCCGCGACGTTCGAGGGTTGGGCGAAGACGGTGCCCGACGGCTTCGTCTTCGCGGTGAAGGGCTCGCGCTTCTGCACCAACCGCAAGGTGCTGGCGGACGCCGGCGAATCGGTGGCGAAGTTCGTCGGCCAGGGCGTGATCGAGCTCGGCGACCGGCTCGGGCCTCTGATGTGGCAGTTCATGGCCACCAAGAAGTTCGACGCCCAGGATTTCGGCGCCTTCCTCGACCTGCTGCCGCGCGCGCATGAAGGCGTGCCGCTCCGCCACGCCGTCCAGGTGCGGCACGAGAGCTTCGCGGTGCCCGAGTTCGTCGACCTGTGCCGCAAGGCGGGCGTCGCGATCGTCTATGCCGATTCGCCGACCTATCCGGCGATCGCCGATGTGACCGGCGACTTCGTCTATGCGCGGCTCGAAGCAGGCGCGGACGAGAACCCATTTTGCTATCCCGAAAGCGAATTGCCGCGCTGGACCGAAGCGGCGAAGACTTGGGCCGCGGGCGGCCGCCCCGCCGGGCTTCCCTATGTCGAGGACCAGGATCCGCCAAAGCAGCCGCGCGAGACCTTTGTCTTCTTCATCCATGGCGGCAAGGTGCGCGCGCCGGCGGCGGCGCAAGAGCTGATCCGCCGGCTCGGCTGAGGTGCTGCGCCGGCTAGTGGATGAGGTGCAGCGCCGCCACGGCGCAGCAGGACGAGCCGATCAAGATCGTCGCGCAATGGTCGGCGCGGCTGCACATCCGCCGCCAGGTGCCGTGGCGCAGGCTTTCCTGCATCAGCCCTGCACCACCGTGCGCCATGTAGCCGCAGCCCAGGAAGATATAGGCGATCGTCAACGTCATGGACTTGCCTCCAGTTGTTGCTGGAAGCGGGGTGGCCCGATTCGGGGCGAATGACTGCGGAATATGCGGCAGCTCAATATTTGTTTGCGCGGCGCAACGGAGGATCGCGCAAATCAAAACAGGATCAGACGGGGTCGCGTACCTTTTTGGGAACGACCGCCAGCGTTCGCCGCCGTCCCTTGCCCGAGCGCGGGCCCAGCGGCGGCAATTCGTCGGTGATCCTGCAGCTCAAGCCGTAGAGATCCTGAATCGCATCGCGAATATCGGCGCAGCGATCCTCGGTCGTACGGTGCTTGCGGCGCAGATGGGTGATCAGGCCCGTGTGCCGACCGGTCTTGAGCGCGATCTCCTTGACGACGACATTCTGCTTCTTGCCTTCGCGTGCCGCGGCCTGGCGCAGCGCGCCCTCGAGGTCCGGCATCCAGAACTCGTGCGCCTCAATGGCACTCAACGCGAGCACCGGAAGCTCCTTGTCCGTTCGCGCCACGTTGAGCAGGCGAATGACGCCGTCGCACAGCACATATTTGATCAGTTCGCCGCGGAAGATGCTGTGGATCGAGCTCACGCTCGGAACCTCCGCCTTTTCCTCCGCGAGCGGCTTCGAATATTTGTCCTTCAAGCGCTGGTAGCCGGGCGCACCCGGATAACCGAGGGTTTCCAGTTCCGATGCTAGTGTCGGAACAGAATAGAGAGCTTGCGATATAAGTAGCGCGTTGGGCAACGTCTTTTCTCCGCAGAACGATTCAAGTCCGTGCAAAACTGATCTGCCGTAAACCGTTGCGGATACTTATCGAATTCGATGACAATTTCGGGACTCGTCTCGTGCTCGTCGAGATTCGAGTCTGCTCGAGCAAAAATGACAGGAAGTCGAGTGCGTTAAGATCGTGGCCGCTTCGGGCTCGCCCGGTCCGCCACCATCCGTTCGCCGTCGATCGTGATCGGCGAGGCGATGCCGGGCAGGCCGTCGCGCGCGATCCGCATCCCGCGGGCGATCACCTGCGGGTCGGCGAACACTTCGTCGATCGTGTTGATCGGCCCGGCCGGGACTCCCTCGGCCTCGAGCGCTTCGTAGAGATCGGCCTTGGCCCATTGCCGGATCGCCGCCTCGAGCAGCGGCAGCAGCGTCGCGCGATTCTCGACCCGCGCGGGATTGGTCGCGAAGCGCGGATCGGCGCCATAGTCGAGCCCGAGCACCCCGCAGAGCTTGCGGAACTGCGAATCATTGCCGACCGCGATGATCAGCGCGCCGTCCTTCGCGTCGAACGCCTGGTAGGGCACCAGGTTGGCGTGGCCATTGCCCATCCGGTGCGGCACCTTGGCTGGATTGGCCATCCAGTTGAGCGCCTGGTTGGCGAGCACGCCCACCTGCGTGTCGAGTAGCGCCATGTCGATATGCGCGCCCTCGCCCGTGGTGTCCCGCCTGCGCAGCGCCACCAGGATCGCCACCGCCGAATAGACGCCGGTGAAGATGTCGGCATAGGCGATGCCGGCCTTTTGCGGCGCGCCGTCGGGCTCGCCGGTCAGCGACATGAACCCGCCCATGCCCTGGATGATGAAGTCGTATCCCGCGCGCGGCGCATAGGGCCCGGTCTGGCCGAAACCGGTGATCGAGCAGACGACCAGCTTGGGGTTCAGCGCCCGGAGCGATGCGGGATCGAGTGCGTATTTCACCAGCCCGCCGACCTTGTAGTTCTCGATCACCACATCGGCATCGGCGACCAGCGCGCGCACCGCCGCCTGGCCCTCCGCGGTGGCGATATCGATCGCCAGCGAGGTCTTGCCCCGGTTGCAGGCATGGAAATAGGCGGCGTCGCGATTCTCGCCCTCGGCATCGTGGAGGAAGGGCGGCCCCCAATGCCGGGTATCGTCGCCTTCGCCCGGCCGCTCGATCTTAGTCACCTCGGCGCCCAGGTCGGCGAGCAGCTGCCCGCACCAGGGCCCGGCAAGGATCCGCGCCAGCTCGACGACCTTGATGCCCTGAAGCGGCTTCATGGACGGCGTATCTCGTAGATCACATGCGGCTTCATCGCGCCTGCCATCAGCCGGTCGACCGTGCCCGGCCGCACTACGCCGCCGATCTTCTCCATCGCCTTGCGCGACCGCACATTGTCCACCCCGACGGTGAACACCGCGGTGCGCACGAAGCGGTGGATATGGTCGAGCATCAGCCGCTTGATCTCGCGATTGGTGCCGTCGCCCCAATAGCGCCGCGCCAGATAGGTCCAGCCGATCTCGATCTCGTCGGCGGCTCGATCCCAATTGTCGAAGCGCGACGATCCGATCACCTGGCCGCTGGCCTTGTCGAGGATCGTCAGCGCCCCGCCGCTGGCGATGCCGGCATCGAAATAGGCGCGGAACACGCTTTCCTGCCAGCGGTCGTGCGCCGGATGGACTTCCCAGACCAGCGGATCGGAGGCGACCGCGAACAGCGCGTCCCAATCCTCGGGCGTGCTCGGCCGCAGCAGCACCCGCTCGCCTTCGAGGACCGGCTGCCGCTCGGGCTCCATCAGAACGCCGCGATCCCGGTGATCGCCCGGCCGAGGATCAGGCCATGGACGTCGTGCGTGCCCTCATAGGTGTTGACGGTCTCCAGGTTGATCGCGTGGCGCAGCACGTGGAACTCGGCCGCGATGCCGTTGCCGCCATGCATGTCGCGGGCAACCCGCGCGATATCGAGCGCCTTGCCGCAATTGTTGCGCTTGATGATGCTGATCGCCTCGGGCGCGAGCGTGCCTTCGTCGAACATCCGCCCGCAGCGCAGTGCCGCCTGCAGCCCGAGCGCGATCTCGGTCTCCATGTTGGCGAGCTTCAGCTGCACCAGCTGGTTGGCGGCGAGCGGCTTGCCGAACTGGGCGCGGTCGAGCGTGTATTGCCGCGCGGCGTGCATGCAGGCCTCGGCAGCGCCCATGCTCCCCCAGGCGATGCCGTAGCGCGCGCGGTTGAGGCAGCCGAACGGACCCTTCAGCCCCTGCACTTCGGGGAGCAGCGCATCCTCGCTCACTTCCACCCCGTCCATCACGATCTCGCCGGTGATGCTCGCGCGCAGGCTCAGCTTGCCTTCGATCTTGGGCGCCGAAAGCCCCTTCATGCCCTTTTCGAGCACGAAGCCCTTGATGCTCCCGCCATGCGCCTCGCTCTTCGCCCAGACGACGAAGACGTCGGCGATCGGCGAGTTGGTGATCCACATCTTGTTGCCGGTCAGCCGGTAGCCGCCGTCGATCTTCGCGGCCCGCGTGCGCATGCCGCCCGGGTCCGAGCCGGCATCGGGTTCGGTCAGCCCGAAACAGCCGATCCATTCGCCGGTGGCGAGCTTGGGGAGGTATTTCCGCTTCTGTTCCTCGGTACCATGGGCGTGGATCGGGTGCATCACGAGGCTCGACTGCACCGACATCGCCGAGCGATAGCCCGAATCAACCCGCTCCACTTCGCGTGCCACCAGCCCGTAGGAGACATAGCCGAGGCCGGCGCCACCATATGCCTCGGGAATCGTCGCGCCGAGCAGGCCGAGCGCGCCCATTTCGGACATGATCTCGCGGTCGAACCGCTCCTCGAGATAGGCGCTGGTCACGCGCGGCAGCAGCTCGCCCTGCGCATAGTCGCGCGCGGCGTCGCGGACCATCCGCTCCTCATCGGTCAGCTGCGCATCGAGCCCGAAGGGATCCGCCCAGTCGAACCGGCCCATCTCTGCCATTTCCAAATCCTCTCAACTAACTCTGTCGTCCTAGCGGCTGCGCCTGGCGGCGCGCGCAAGGGATCGCGGCATGGGGTATAGAGCGCGGCTATCCCGCCTGGGCAGGAGCGGGGGCTGCGGCCGTGGCCGGCAGGTCCATCGCCGCGCGCTCGATCTCGGTGAGCGCCACGCGCGCCGCGACATAGCGCCGCGCCGCGCCGGTCCAGCTCTCGGCAACCGCGACGCCCGGCATGTGCGCGACTTCGGCGAGCGCGGCCTCGACGTCGCCGCGGTCGAGCGCGCGCCGCGCCCGGCGCAGCCGCTCGGCCGGCAGCGGGCTCGGCGTGCCGGCTTCGCGCAGCACCACCAGGTTGCCGAGCATCCGGCGCACCCGGTTCCACAAACTGTCCTTGGGATCGTTGGCGAGCTGGGGCCCCAGCGTGTCGAGCGCGGCGCGCAGGTCCTCGAGCGTCACCGGCTGCGCGGCGGCGCGCAGGATCGCGGCCACGGCATCGCCGTTGCGCTCGCCGAAGCGGGCGCGCAGCTGCGCGTCGAGCGGGCCCAGCGGCTGGCCGCGCTCGATCGCCCGGCGCACCGCGAACACGATCATCATCCGCTCGGCGCGGGTGGCATAGGAAGCTGCGTTTCGCGAGCTCGCATCGGAATCGCGCAGGCGCAGCTCGATCTGGTCGAGCTTGCCGGCCAGCATCGTCTCGCGCGCGCTCAGCGTCGCCAGGTCGGTGCCGGGCGGCAGCTGGGGCACGGCGACCTGGGTCGCCAGCGGGCTGGGCAGCGGTGCCGGCGGATCGACGCGCGGCGAGAGCCCGCCGGCCAGGCCGACGGCGCCGATGGTCACGCCGATGCCGGCTGCAAACGCTATCGTGCCGATCAGGCTGGCGCTGCGCCACCAGGGCACGCGCGGCGCCGCGGGCGCGAGGGTGTCGTCGGTCATGCGCCCTTATTCGCCGTGCCGGCGCGTGCGGTCAATGCGTGCGCTCAATCGGCGAGGTGCAGCGCGAGCGCGAGCAGCGTGTCCGGCTGCGTGTCGGCGGCGATCTCCACCCGCCGCCAGCCCGGCCCCGCCGCCACTGCGGCGCGCGTGCTGATCGCGGCAATGCTGGTGATCGCCCGGTGGTCGGGCGCGACCAGCTCGGCAAGCCGCGCGCCGGCCCGGGCGGACTGGACCAGCACGACCGCGCCGCGCAGCCGCACCGCCTGGGCCTGGTCGATCTCCAGCGCCTCGCTGGCATAGACGGTGATCGCCTCGGCGACGATGCCGCCGGCCCCCAGCATCCGCTCGCGTCCGCCGAGCAGCAGCGCCCGGCGCACTCCCATCGCCTCGGCCGCCTGCACCAGCGCCGCCGCGCCGCCTTCGCCGATGTGCGCGATGGCGAAGCCGATTCGCCGCGCCGCCTCGGCCGTGACATGGCCTACCGCGTGGACGGGCAGGCCGAGCAGCGCATCGAGCTGGGGCCCGCCATGGCGCACGGCATTGGCGCTGGTCAGCAGCAGCGCGTCGAAGCGCGCCGGATCGGGCAGCGTCCAGGGCACCGGCCTGGCCGTGAACAGCGGCAACCGGATCGCGGCCCGCCCCGCCGCCTCGATTGCCGACGCCGTCACGCGGTTGCCCGGTTCGGGCCGCAGTACGGCGATCGCGCGGCTCATCCCGCGAACAATCGCCGCACCGCCTCCGGTGCGCGCGCGAGCAGGTCGCGGGCAAGCGCGGCGGGCAGGGCAGGGTCGAGCGGCGCGCCTTCGATCGTGCCGTGGACGTGCGCGGCGCCGTCCTCCGAAAGCAGCTCGGCCTCGAGCGTCAGGATCGCGCCTTCGATCGTCGCGAGCGCGGCGACCGGCGAATGGCAATCGGCCTTGAGCGCAGCGAGCAGCGCGCGCTCGGCATGGATGCAGGCATGCGTCTCGGCATGGTCGATCGCGCCGACCAGCGCTCGGGCGCGGCTGTCGTCAGCGCGGATCTCGATCCCCACCGCGCCCTGCGCCGGTGCGGGCAGCAGCACGTTGGTGGGGAGGGGAATGCCGACGTCATGACGCCCGAGCCGCACCAGGCCCGCGGCGGCAAGCAGCGTCGCATCGGCCTCGCCTGCAGCGAGCTTGGCGATCCGGGTATCGACATTGCCGCGGAACAGCGTGGTCGAAAGGTCGGGGCGCAGCCGGCGGACCTGCGCGGCGCGGCGCGGCGAGCTGGTGCCGAGCACCCCGCCCGGGCGGATCGCGTCGATCGACGGTGCACCCACCAGCCGGTCGCGCACATCGGCGCGCGGCGGGATCGCGGCGATCGCGATCATCCCGGGCCGGATCGTCTCGACGTCCTTCATCGAATGGACAGCGCAGTCGATCTCGCCGCCGAGCAGCGCCCGGTCGAGCTCCTTGGTCCACAGCGCCTTGCCGCCGATCTCGGCGAGCGCGCGGTCCTGCACCTTGTCGCCGGTGGTCCTGATCACGACGATCTCAAAGTCGCTGACCGGCAGCCTGTGCGCCGCCGCCAGCGCGTCGCGCACCAGGTTCGCCTGCATCAGCGCCAGCGGCGAACCCCGCGTCCCAAGTTTGAAAACGGTCATGGCCTTGCCCTTACCGGCTCGCTCCGTCCTTGTCGAAGCGGACACGGATATTCACGCGAAGGCACGACGATCGAAGGATCCCGCGAAGCGGCGGGCATTTTCGCCGAGATGGGAGAGCCTTCGGCTCGTCCCTGGGGCTAACATCGTCGCGCCTTCGCGGCTTCGCGTGAATCAAAAATGCCCCGCGATTTCGACAATCGCCTCCTGAAACCCTAGATGCGCAAACAACGGAGTACGAAAAGACCACTTATGGCCCTGATCCTCGGCCTCGAATCGAGTTGCGACGAAACCGCGGCGGCGCTGGTCACCACCGATCGGCAGGTGCTGGCGCACAAGCTCGCCCGCCAGGAGGCGGCGCACCGTCCCTATGGCGGGGTCGTGCCCGAAATTGCCGCGCGCGCCCATGTCGAGGCGATCGGGCCGCTGATCACCGGCGTGTTCGAGGAAGCGGGGCTCACCCTCGCCGATGTCGATGCGGTTGCCGCCACTGCCGGCCCGGGGCTGATCGGTGGCGTCATGGTGGGGCTGGTCGCGGGCAAGGCGCTGGCGCTGGCGGGGTCCAAGCCGCTGATCGCGGTCAACCATCTCGAGGGCCATGCGCTCTCGCCGCGGCTCACCGACCCCGATCTCGCCTTCCCCTATCTGCTGCTGCTCGTCTCGGGCGGCCATTGCCAGCTGCTGCTGGTCGAGGGCGTGGGCCGCTATCGGCGCCTCGCCACCACGATCGACGATGCCGCGGGCGAGGCGTTCGACAAGACCGCAAAGATGCTCGGCCTCGGCTTTCCCGGCGGTCCCGCGGTGGAAGAGGCGGCGGCCAGGGGCGATCCCCGCGCCGTGCCGCTGCCGCGCCCGCTGCTCGGTTCGGCCGAGCCGCATTTCTCCTTTGCCGGCCTCAAGAGCGATGTCGCGCGCAAGGTCGGGCTCTACCGCGCCGAGGATATCGCCGCCTCCTTCCAGCAGGCGGTGGTCGATTGCCTGATCGACCGCACCCGCCGCGCAATCGCGGCGGTCGATGCGACCGCGCTGGTCGTCGCCGGCGGGGTCGCGGCGAACCGGGCGGTGCGCGGCGCGCTGGAACGACTGGCCGCGGACAGTGGCATGCGCTTCGTCGCGCCGCCGCTCTGGCTCTGCACCGATAATGCGGCGATGATCGGCTGGGCGGGCGCCGAGCGCTTCGCGGCGGGTTTCAGCGATCCGCTCGACGTCGCGGCGCGGCCGCGCTGGCCGCTCGATCCGGACGCGGAGAAGGTGCGCGGGGCAGGAGTGAAGGCATGAGGATAGGTGTCATCGGCGGCGGCGCCTGGGGAACGGCCCTGGCCCAGGTCGCGGCGCGCGGCGGGCAGGAGGTCCTGCTCTGGGCGCGCGAGCCCGAGGTGGTGGAGAGTGTCAACATCCGCCACCGGAATGACCTGTTCCTCTCTGGAGTCCCTCTGAGCCCGACCATCCGCGCTACGCCCAATCTTGGCGAGCTCAACGATACGGACGCTCTGCTGGTTGTCGCCCCCGCCCAGCACGTCCGCGCGGTGCTGTCGCAGCTCTCCGTCGGCGCTACCCCGCTGGTCCTCTGCGCCAAGGGGATCGAGGCCGGCACCAAGCGCCTGGTCGGCGAGGTCGCGGCCGAAGTCGCTCCCGATGCCCCCCTCGCGGTGCTCTCGGGCCCCACCTTCGCCCATGAGGTCGCCGCCGGAAAGCCCACTGCGGTCACCCTGGCCTGCGAGGACGAGGCGCTGCGCACCCGGCTGTCGGAGCGCCTCGCCGGCCCGGCCTTCCGCACCTATGGCTCCGCGGACGTGGTCGGGGCGGAGATCGGCGGCGCGGTCAAGAACGTCCTCGCCATCGCCTGCGGCGTGGTGGAAGGCGCCGGCCTCGGCCTCAACGCCCGCGCCGCGCTCATCGCGAGGGGCTTTGCCGAGATGACGCGCTTCGGCATGGCCCGCGGTGCCCAGGCGGAGACGCTCACCGGCCTGTCGGGCCTCGGCGACCTCGTCCTCACCTGCTCTTCCACCAACTCGCGCAACTTCTCGCTCGGCCTGGGCCTTGGCCATGGCCGGAGCGCCGCCGAGCTGATGGCCG
Source organism: Sphingomonas sp. KR3-1 (assembly GCF_040049295.1). Classification (NCBI taxonomy): domain Bacteria; kingdom Pseudomonadati; phylum Pseudomonadota; class Alphaproteobacteria; order Sphingomonadales; family Sphingomonadaceae; genus Sphingomonas; species Sphingomonas sp. KR3-1. The sequence continues at coordinate 1,824,601 of NZ_JBDZDQ010000001.1, read as the reverse complement.
ACCGCAAGACCGTCGCCGAGGGCGCGCACACTGCTCCCGTCCTGCGCGAGGCCGCCCGGGATGCCGGGATCGACATGCCGGTCACCGAGGCAGTCAACGCCCTGCTCGAGGGCGCGCCCGTGGCGAAGGTGATCGAGGCGCTGCTCACTCGCCCGCTCAAGGAAGAAGCGCTGTGAAATGGGCGGCGATGCTCAGGGGCATCAACCTCGGCAAGCGCCAGCTCAAGTCGGCGGAATTGAAGGCCGTGGTCGAGGGCATGGGCTTCACCGAGGTGAAGACGATCCTCGCCTCGGGCAATGTCGTCTTCGAGGCGGGCGACGCGAAGCCCGAGGCGCTGGAGCGCGATCTCCACGCCGCGCTGGAAAAGGCCACCGGGCTCAAGTCCGATGTCTATGTGCGCAATCGCGCCGATCTCGAGCAGCTGGTCGCGGCCAATCCCTTCCCGAAGGAAGCCGAGGAGCGGCCGAGCTTCCTCGTCGTCAGCTTTCACCGCGAATCGCCCGATCGCGCGGCGATCGACAAGCTTGCCGAGAGCTATGACGGTCCCGAACGCATGGTGATCGTCGGGCGCGAGCTGTTCACCGATTTCCCCGATGGCCAGGGTCGCTCGAACCTGATCCCGGCGCTGCAGAAGGCCAAGCTGGCGCACGGCAATACCGGGCGCAACTGGAACACGGTGCTGAAGCTGCTGGCTGCGGTCAGCGACTAGAAGTCGACCGCCACGCCCTTGCGCTCCCAGTCGCCATAGCGAGTCGGGTCGAGCGCATCGGGCTTTTCCTTGGCCGGCGCGGGCTTGGGCACGGGCGGGCTGGGCGTCAGATACGCGGGCGGTTTCACATTTGCGGGGCGCTGGGCCATAGGCGGCAGATCGTCCTTCCAATCCAAGAGGTCAAGTGAAGCCACCGCGTCGCCCTTCTTCCCGCCACGAGCCCGATGGTCCCGGCGTCCCCACTCGCCGTGCAGCGCTCAAGCTGCTCGATGCGGTGCTCCGGCGCGGGCTGGCGCTCGAGCAGGCGCTGGACAGCGCGGCACAGGGTCTCGCGCCCAACGATCGCGGGCTTGCCCATGCCATCGCCGCCGAAGTGCTGCGCCGGCTGCCCGACCTCGACGCGCTGATCGATTCGGCGACCAAGCAGCAGCTGCCCGACGACGCCAAGGCGCGCTTTGCGCTGCGCATCGCGCTCGTCCAGGCGCTGGCGCTCGGCACGCCGGGCCATGCCGCGATCTCCACCGTGCTGCCGCTGGTCGATGGCGGCCCGCGCAAGCTGGTCCACGGCGTGTTCGGTACGCTGGTGCGCCAGGGCGTGACGCTGCCCGAGCCGCCGACGCTGCCCGATGCGGTGGCGCTGCGCTGGCACGCCGCCTGGGGCGACCAGATGATCGAGGACGCCGAGCGCGCGATCGCGGTGCCGCCGCCGCTCGACCTGACGCTGCGCGATGCGCAAGTCGCGCCCGACCTGCCCGGCAAGAGCCTGCTTCCCGGCCATCTCCGCCTCGACGAGAAGGGCCCGGTGGTGATGCTCGAAGGCTTTGCCGAGGGCGATTGGTGGGTGCAGGACCTCGCCGCCTCGCTCCCCGCCCGGCTGATCGGGAAGGACACGGGCACGGCGCTCGACCTGTGTGCTGCCCCGGGCGGCAAGACGCTCCAGCTCGCCGCCGCCGGCTGGCAGGTGACGGCCGTGGACGTCTCCGAAAGTCGTCTGGCGCGACTTCACGAGAATCTCGAGCGCACCGGGCTCAGCGCCGAGGTGATCACCGCCGACCTGCTCGTCTGGAAGCCCAGGGCGCAGGCGGACGCGGTGCTGCTCGACGCGCCGTGCAGCGCCACCGGCATCTTCCGCCGCCATCCCGACGTGCTCCACCGCGTCCGCCCCAGCCTGATCCGAGAGATGGCCGAGCTGCAGGGCAAGCTGCTGTTCCGGGCGGCGGAATGGGTGAAGCCGGGCGGCATACTTGTCTTCTCCACCTGCTCGCTCGAGCCCGAGGAGGGCGAGGCGCAACTGGCGGCGTTCCTCAAGGCGCGTTCGGACTATGCGATCGCCCCCATCCGTGCCGAGGAGCTCCCCCATGGCGTCATGCCGCGCGCGGACGGGAGCCTGCGCCTGCTGCCGGGAACGCTCGCCGATGTCGGCGGGTTGGACGGGTTCTTCATCGCGAGGCTCACCCGCAACCCCTAGAAGCCCGGTTGCGCGCGAATCGCGGGGTGCCTAAGGATTCATCATGGCCGTCCGCATCGCACCTTCGATCCTCTCCGCCGATTTCGCCAAGCTGGGCGAGGAGATCCGCGCCATCGACGCTGCCGGCGCCGACTGGATCCATGTCGACGTGATGGACGGGCATTTCGTGCCCAACATCACGATCGGCCCGGGGGTGATCAAGGCGCTGCGCCCGCACACCGCCAAGCCGTTCGACGTCCATCTGATGATCGCGCCGGTCGATCCGATGCTCCAGGCGTTCGCGGACGCCGGGGCCGACTGCATCTCGGTGCATCCGGAATCGGGCCCGCATCTCCACCGCACGCTCCAGACAATCAAGGGCCTGGGCAAGCGTGCTGGCGTCGTGCTCAATCCCGCCACCCCGGTTGAATCGATCGACTATGTCATGGACCTGATCGATCTCGTCCTGGTGATGAGCGTCAACCCCGGTTTCGGCGGGCAGAAGTTCATCGAGAGCCAGCTCGGCAAGATCGCCGAGCTGCGCAAGCGGATCGATGCCAGCGGCCGCGCGATCGACCTCGAAGTCGATGGCGGCATCGACCGCGCGACCGCGCCGCGCGCGATAGAGGCCGGTGCCGACGCACTCGTCGCCGGCACCGCGACCTTCACCGGCGGCCCTGCCCAATATGCGGCAAACATTGCCGCGTTGCGCGGCGGGTGAGCGATGGCGGCTCGTACTCCGGGGCCGACGGGGTCGAGCAGGGTAAGCGGCTCATCCGCACAGGGGGGGATCGCGGACTCAGCCTCGCGGAGCGCGTTTCCGAGCGCTTTCAGCGCCTCGCCTGGCGCACGCCGCTCCATAACATGCGCCTGAAGGGCCGGCACCCGCTCAAGCTGATCGCGGTCGGCGAGGACCCGTTCTTCGGCGATGTCGAGCGCGGCAACGCGCTGCTCGACGGCATGGTGAGCTATCGCGGCGAGGAGCGCTCGATCGCCAGCCTCGACTTCACCCGGCCCGACTGGTCGCCGGCGATGGGCGAATATCTCCACGGCTTTGGCTGGCTGCGCGACCTCTCGAGCGTCACCACCCGCGTCACCGCCGCGCCGATCGCCGAGGGGCTGATGCAGCGCTGGCTGGCGGTGCATGGCGACAAGGTCTCCGATCCCGCCTGGCGCGCCGACCTGGTCGGCCGGCGCATCCTCGCCTGGACCGCGCACGCGCCGCTGATCCTGTCGGCCAACGACCTGGTCTATCGCTCCTCGGTGCTCCACGCGCTGGCCAAGGGCGCGCGCCACCTCGACCGCGCCGCCGACCGGGTCCCGGCCGGTACACCGCGCATCGCCGCCTGGTGCGGCGTGCTGGTCGCGGGGCTGATGATCCCCGGCGGCGATCCGCGCCGCTCGTTCGGCGAGACCGGCATGCGCCGCGCGCTCGAGCAATCGATCTTCGACGATGGCGGCACCGTCGGCCGCTCGCCCTGGGGCCAGCTCGACGCGGTCCAGCTGCTGACGATCCTGTCGAGCGCCTATGAGGCGCGCCGGCTCGAGCCGCCGGCCTTCGTCTCCTCGGCGCTCAACCGCATGGTGACCGCGCTGCTCGGCGTCTGCCACGGCGACAAGGGGCTGGGCAGCTGGCAGGGCTCGGCACCCGTGCCCGGCGCGCTGATCGAGCAGGCAGTCGAGGCGACGGGCGTGCGCACCCGCCCGCTCAAGCAGGCGCGCGAATGGGGCTATCAGCGCCTCAACGCCGGCAGCACCGTGCTGATCGTCGACGCCGCGCCGCCGCCGCTGGCGCGGCTGGCCGCGGGCGGCTGCGCCTCGACGCTCGCCTTCGAGCTTTCCGACGGGCCGAACCGCATCGTCGTCAATTGCGGCGGCTCGGGCATGACGCTGCATTCGGTGCCCAACGCGCTGTCCGCGGCGCTGCGCACCACCGCGGCGCATTCGACGCTGACGCTGGCCGACAGCAACTCGACTGCGATCCACCCGGACGGCTCGCTCGGCCGCGGCGTCGTCGAGGTCGAGCTGGCACGCACTGAGAGCGAGAATGGCAGCCGGATCGAGGCGAGCCATGACGGCTATGTCCGCCGCCTCGGCTTCGTCCACCGCCGCCTGATCGCGCTGGGCGGCGACGGGCGCGACGTGCGCGGCGAGGACATGCTGCTTCCCGCCGACAAGCGCCGGCACAAGGCCAACACGCCCTTCGCGGTCCGCTTCCACCTCGCGCCGAGCGTCGAGATCTCGCCCACCGCCGACGGCCAGGCGGCGATCCTGCGCCTGCCGGGCGGGCATCTCTGGCAGTTCCGCTGCAAGGGCGGCACGCTGGCGTTCGAGGATTCGATCTGGATCGACGGCACCGGCAAGCCGGTCCCCACCCGCCAGCTCGTCATCACGGGCGAATCGCTCGCCGGCGGGGCGAATGTGAGCTGGCTGTTCCACCGGGCGAAATAGCGTTCCCGGCGAAGGCAGGGATCCATTCTGGGCGCAGTTGATCGGTCGCGAAAGCCTCTCAAGCGACATCGCGGCTGGGCCCCGGCCTTCGCCGGGGAACAGGAACTTTACGCCTTGTCGAGCGGATAAGGGTTGCCAGCGGCCCCCCGATCCGTAGAGGGGCATGCCGCATGGACCAGGTGAAAATCCGCCGCGCGCTGCTCTCCGTCTCCGACAAGACCGGGATCGTCGAACTTGCAACCGCCCTTGCCGGCCAGGGCGTCGAGCTGGTCTCGACCGGCGGCACCGCCACCGCGCTGCGCGATGCCGGGCTCGAGGTGCGCGACATCTCCGATCTCACCGGCTTCCCCGAGATGATGGACGGCCGCGTCAAGACGCTCCACCCCAAGGTCCATGGCGGCCTGCTCGCGGTGCGCGGCAATGCCGAGCACGAGGCATCGATGGCCGAGCATGCGATCGGCCCGATCGATCTCGTCGTGGTCAACCTCTATCCCTTCGCCCAGACCGTCGCCCGCGGCGCCGATCGCGACACGATCATCGAGAATATCGACATCGGCGGCCCGTCGATGGTCCGCTCCGCCGCGAAGAACCACGAGAGTGTCGCGATCCTCACCGATCCCGCCGACTATGCGCTGGTCCACGAAGCCGTCACCACGCTTGAGCAGCGCCGCAAGTTCGCTGCAAAGGCTTATGCCGCCACCGCGGCCTATGATTCGATGATCTCGAGCTGGTTCGCCTTTGCCGACCAGGGCGAGGCCTTCCCCGAGACGCTCAACCTCAGCCTCAAGCGCGGTCAGGCGCTGCGCTATGGCGAGAACCCGCACCAGTCGGCCGCCTTCTATGCCGCCACCGGCCCGGCGACGCCCGGCATCGGCCAGGCGCGCCAGCTCCAGGGCAAGGAGCTGAGCTACAACAACTACAACGACGCCGACGCCGCGCTCGAGCTGGTCAGCGAATTCCGCGACGGCCCGCCGACCGCAGTGATCGTCAAGCACGCCAATCCCTGCGGCGTGGCGAGCGGCGCGACGCTGGCCGAGGCCTATGCCGCGGCGTTCGCCTGCGACACCGTCTCGGCGTTCGGCGGCATCATCGCGGTCAACCGCCCGCTCGACCGGGCGACCGCCGAGCAGATCACGTCGATCTTCACCGAAGTGGTGGTCGCGCCGGGTGCCGACGAGGAAGCGCTGGCGCTGTTCGCCGCCAAGAAGAACCTGCGCCTGCTGCTGACCGACGCGCTGCCCGATCCGGCGCGGAACGGCCTGATGGCGAAGGCGATCACCGGCGGCTGGCTGGTCCAGAGCCGCGACAACGGCATCATCGGCCCGGCCGAACTCAAGGTCGTCACCAAGCGCCAGCCGACCGACCAGGAGCTGGCCGACTGCCTGTTCGCCTGGACGGTGGCGAAGCACGTCAAGTCGAACGCGATCGTCTATGCCAAGGACGGCAGCACCGCCGGCGTCGGCGCCGGCCAGATGAACCGGCTCGAATCGGCGCGCATCGCCGCGTGGAAGGCCAAGGACGCCGCCGAAAAGGCCGGCTGGGCGACGCCGCGCACGCTCGGCTCGGCGGTGGCCTCGGACGCCTTCTTCCCCTTCGCCGACGGCCTGCTGGCGGCGGTGGAAGCCGGCGCCACCGCAGTGATCCAGCCGGGCGGCTCGATCCGCGACGAGGAAGTGATTGCGGCGGCCGACGCGGCCGGGCTGGCGATGGTCTTCACCGGGATGCGTCACTTCCGGCATTGAGGCCCGGTACGTCATCCCGGCGAAAGCCGGGATCTTGTGGCTCCATTCCGGCCATCGCCTAAGATCCCGGCTTTCGCCGGGATGACGGCTATCCGCGCGCCTCTTCCACCGGCAGCTCGGCCTCGCCCGCCCGCGGCATCTTGCGAAACAGCGCGCGGTCCTCGGGGCCGAAGCCGAACTTGATGATCACGAACAGGTAGGTCACCAGGATAGCGGGCATGCCGAGGCTGAGCTCGGCCCATTCATAGCTGTGCGGCAGCGACATGAACGCCGAGCCGACCAGGCAGGCGATGCCGATCGCGGCGAAGAAGCTCGGGCGGATGCTGACCACCGGCGCGCCGAGCAGCCGGCGCAGCAGCACCGCCTTGATCGCCGAGCCGCAGGTCAGCGCCGTCGCCAGCGCGATCGCCGGCGTCGCCACCAGCATCGGCAGCGGCCAGTCCGCGCTGCGCGCGACGAACAGCAGCACGAAGGTCAGCGCGATCTGGAACAGCAGCACGCCGACCGAGATCGCCAGGTTGGTGTGGCGCGCGATATAGACGAGCGCGGTTTCGCATACCGCGCCGGACGAGGCGAGCACCTCGGCCGCGAGCAGCACGCACAGCGCCATCCAGCCCGCGACGAAGTCCTTGCCGAGCAGCCCCATCACGCCTTCGCTGGGGATCGAGAACATCACCGCCAGCGCCGCCTGGGCGCTGAGGATCCAGAAGCCGACCTGATAGACCTGCTTGGCGACGGCCTTGCGGTCGTTCTCGGCGAGCGCCTTGGTCACCACGGGGCCGAGGATCGGATCGAAGCTCGACTTGAGCTTCTGCGGCACCGACGAGACCTGCTGCGCCATGTAATAGATGCCGACCACGCCGGGCGCGAACAGCAAGGCGAGGATGAAGCGGTCGACATTGCGCGTCGCCCATTCGATCGTGTCGGCGCCGGCGAGCGGGGCGTTGCGCCGGGCCAGCGACCAGATATCGGCGAGCCGCGGCCGCCAGCCATGCGGCAGGCCATATTCGCGGACGAACGGCACCAGGGAGGCGATCACCGCCGCGCTCATCGAGGCGACATAGGCGAGCACCAGCCCGTCGCGCGCCGAGAAATAGGAGAAGATCCAGGCGGCGATGCTGATCGTCCAGGGCTCGATGATCGCGCGCGCGGTCACCGAGGCGCCGATATTGTGGCGATAGGCGAGCGCGGCGAGCGAGACGTCGGAAAGCGCCGTCGCCACCACCACCAGCGGCAGGAAGCGCTCGAGCCCCATCACCGGGCTGTTGGGGAACAGCGCCTGGGGGAAGGCGATCAGCACGCCGCTGACCAGCAGCGAGGCGATCAGCGCCACCGCCATCGCATCCCATACGACATGCGCATGCGGCCGGTCGGTCTTCGACAGCGCCTGCGCCAGCCCGCGCTTGAGGCCGAGCGTGGCGACCAGCGCGGCGAACTCGATCACCAGCACCGCGATCGCATAGCGGCCGACGATATCGGGGCCATAGGCGCGGCCCGCGATGAACAGGAAGGGCAGCCGGGCGACGAGCCGGATGGCAAAGCCCAGCAGGTTGGTCCGCCCGCCCTTGGCGAGCGTGTTGATGTCCTCGGAAGGCGGGGCGGCAGCGTCAGTCAACGATCGGATCACTTCCGGCACGGGCGACGATCGAACGCACGCTGATCGCCGAAGCGGGCTTCTCACTAATGATGGTCTCGCCTGTCGCAACTACAACATGATCGAGGCCGAACCCGCCCAAGCCCTGTACGGCGGCATCGATGCAAAGCGTGCTCGCTTTCGGACAACGTGCGACGGTGAGCGCGATCACCTGACGCAGATAGAAGCCGCGGACGAAGGCCCCGGGATCGCCACAGGCGGCAGGGACGTCAGTAAAGCCTGTAGAGCATCGCTCCACGGAGACATGCTGGTGTTCCGCCTGCTTCTGCGCGGCGATGAGCGCGGAGAGGGCGAAGCGCGGAACTGCGGGATCGGTGTCCGGCCTGCCATCCTTCAAGCTGTTCTCAACCCGAAGGATGGTTGGCGGCACGACGTATTCGGAGAGCGGCTTGCGTGCTATGCAGCCGGTGCTTCCAGTAGAAGGCTGCAGCCCGGGATTGTCCGAGGTCAACAGGAATACGTCGTTGACCCATAACGAGGTACCCAGCTGGACGGGCTCGTCCTCGCGCGGCGTCTCCGTCTCCATGAAATAGGTGGTTGCCGTCTTCAAGGCGCACAGGCCGTCATAGCCCGTGGGTACGGGCGTCGTCGCAAGATCGACCGTGATTGCCCGCCAGCGTCGGGTGGGCCCCTCGACCCATGCATCGGTAAAAGGCGGGGAGCCTTCACCGAATAGCAGCGCGCCAAGCTGGCTGGGCGACATGGTGCGCAGGGAATGCGGCGTGGCCGAGATGTCGGGAATCTGGGCGAAGGCTTCCGGAGAGGCGAGCGCGAGAGCGAGGCCGAGAAGCATATGCATCGGTTTCAATGCGCGGCGCCCCAGCTCGCGCCGACGCCGATCTCGACGCCGAGCGGCACGGTGAGTTTCACCGCGGGCTCGGCGGCGGTGGCCATCACGCGCTGGATCACCGGCCTGGCCGCCTCGACATCGGCCTCGGGCAGCTCGAACACCAGTTCGTCATGCACTTGGAGGAGCATCTTGACGTTGGGCAGGCCTGCTTCGAGCAAGGCCGGGCCCATCCGCGCCATCGCGCGCTTGATGATGTCGGCGCTGGTGCCCTGGATCGGCGCGTTGATCGCCGCGCGCTCGCTGCCGGCGCGCTCGTTCGGGTTGCTCGCCTTGAGCCGCGGGAAATGCGTCTTCCGGCCGAACAGGGTAGTGGTATAGCCGCGCTCCTTGGCGAGCGAGAGCGTGTCGGCGATGTAGCGGTTGATGCCGGGGAAGCGCTCGAAATAGCGGTTGATCATCGCGTGCGCCTCGTCGGGCGTCACGTCGAGGCGGCCGGCCAGGCCCCAGCGCGAGATGCCGTAGAGGATCGCGAAGTTGATCGTCTTGGCGCGGCCGCGGGTGTCACGGTTCACTTCGCCGAACAGCTCCATCGCGGTGCGGTTGTGGATGTCCTCGCCCTGCTCGAAGGCCTCGCGCAGCGCCGGCACGTCGGCGATGTGCGCGGCGAGGCGCAGCTCGATCTGCGAATAGTCGGCGGAGAGGATGACGTTGCCGGGCTCGGCGACGAAGGCGTCGCGGATCTGGCGGCCGGTCTCGGTGCGGATCGGGATGTTCTGGAGATTGGGGTCGGTCGAGCTCAGCCGGCCGGTCTGCGCGCCGGTCAGCGAGTAGCTGGTGTGGACGCGGCCCGTCGCCGGGTTGATCTGTGCCTGCAGCGCGTCGGTATAGGTCGATTTGAGCTTGGTCAGCTGGCGCCAGTCGAGCACCTTGACCACCATCTCGCGGCCGGGGGAGTCCTTGTCCGCCGCGATCCGCTCGAGCTCGTTGACGTCGGTCGAATAGACGCCCGACTTGCCCTTGCGGCCGCCCTTGATCCCCATCTTGTCGAACAGCACGTCGCCGAGCTGCTTGGGGCTGCCGATGGTGAACTTGAACCCGGCGATGCCGTGGATCTCTTCCTCCAGCGCGGCGATCTGATGGGCGAAGTCGGTCGAGAGGCGGTGGAGCACCTGCGCGTCGACCTTGATGCCCTCGCGCTCCATGCCGGCGATCACCGCCACGAGCGGCCGGTCGACCATCTCGTAGACGCGCGTCGAGCTTTCATACGCGAGGCGCGGCTTGAAGCGGCGCCACAGCCGCAGCGTCACGTCGGCATCCTCGGCGGCGTAGCGGGTGGCGGCCTTGAGATCGACCTGGCCGAAGCCGAGCTGGCTCTTGCCGGTGCCGACCACGTCCTTGTAGGCGATGCACGAATGCGAGAGGTGGGTGGCGGCGAGCTCGTCCATGCCATGCCCGTGCAGCCCGGCGTCGAGGTCGAAGCTCATCACGATCGTGTCGTCGAACGGCGCCAGCCTCAGCCCGCCCGATTGCGCATAGGCGCCGCCCAGCACGATCATGTCGTACTTCAGGTTGTGGCCGATCTTGAGGACGGCGGGGTCTTCGAACAGCGGCTTGAGCCGGGTCAGGGCGACCGCGCGATCGATCTGCACCGGCTTCTCGGCGAACATGTCGGTGCCGCCATGGCCGAGCGGGATGTAGCAGGCCTTGTTGGGCGCCAGGCACATGCTGATGCCGACCAGCTCGGCGCGCGTGGCGTCGACGCCGGTGGTCTCGGTGTCGATCGCGACCCAGCCCTGGTGGTGCGCCGCGGCGATCCACTGGTCGAGCGCGGCCTGGTCGACGACGGTCTCGTAGCCGTCGTGGTTGCAGGGCAGGTCTTCCTCGAGCCCGGGCGTCTCGTGCGTCTCGACCGGCGCGTCGGCCACCGCGGCGAGGCGGTTGATCAGCGTGCGGAAGCCGTGATGCTCGAGGAACGCGCGCAGCGGCGCGTCGGGGATGCCCTGCAGCGCGAAATCCTCGAGCGGCTCGGGTAGCGGCACGTCGCTCGCCAGCTCGACGAGCTTGCGCGACAGCCGCGCCATCTCGGCATGCTCGATCAGATTGTCGCGCATCTTGGACGGCTTCATCGTCGGCGTGGCGGCGAGCACCCCCTCGACGTCGCCGAATTCCTGGATCAGCTTGGCGGCGGTCTTGGGGCCGATGCCCTTCACGCCGGGCACGTTGTCGACGCTGTCGCCCATCAGCGCGAGCACTTCGCCGAGCTTCTCGGGGCCGACGCCGAACTTCTCGATCGTGTCGGCCGGGCCCAGCCGGCGGTTGTTCATCGTATCGAGCATGTCGACCGACGGATCGGTCATCAGCTGCATCAGGTCCTTGTCGGAGCTGACGATGGTCACGCTCCAGCCCTGCGCCAGCGCGGCCTTGGTGTAGCTGGCGATCAGGTCGTCCGCCTCCCAGCCGGCTTCCTCGATGCAGGGCAGCGAGAAGGCGCGCGTCGCGTCGCGGATCATCGGGAACTGGGGCACCAGGTCCTCGGGCGCCGGCGGGCGGTGCGCCTTGTACTGGTCGTACATCTCGTTGCGGAAGGTGTGCTCGCTCTTGTCGAGCACCACCGCCATATGGGTCGGGCCGTCCGCCTTGTTCAGCGTATCGACCAGCTTCCACAGCATGGTCGTATAGCCATAGACCGCCCCCACCGGCTCGCCATGCTTGTTGGTGAGCGGCGGCAGCCGGTGATAGGCGCGGAAGATATAGCCGGAGCCGTCGACGAGATAGAGATGAGGCATCGGTGCGGGGATAGCCGAGCCGGTGCCCCGAACAAAGCCCTGCTGTGCCTCAACTTGCGTCGTGGAAGATGATCCCGAGCACATGGCGCTGCCCGGCGCGGATTTCGCTGACGCCATGACGCATGGTGACGCGGTAGTCGCCCCTTGAACCGCGCACCGGGCGCTGGTGGACGGCGAACACCACCGCATCGCCCTGCGCCAGTGGCACCACCGCGGCGCGCGACTGCATCCGCGGGCGCTGCTCGGTCAGCACGAGCTCGCCGCCGGTGAAGTCCGTGCCCGGCGCGGAGAGCAGCGCCGCGAGCTGGAGCGGGAAGACATGCTCGCCGTACAGGTCCTGGTGGAGGCAATTATAGTCGCCGGGGCCATAGCGAAGCAGCAGCGGGGTGGGGCGCTGCTGGCCGGCCTGGTGGCAGCGCGCGAGGAAATCGGCATGGGCGGGCGGGAAGCGATGCGCGATCCCCATGCGGTGGTGCCAGAGGTTGGCGAGCGCGGCCAGCGGCGGATAGAGCCCGGCCCGGAGCGTCGCGACCGGCTCGGGCAGCGGATAGGCGAAATAGCGATACTGGCCGCGCCCGAAGCCGTGGCGCGCCATGATGACCTCGCTGCGGAACCGCGCGCGTTCGTCATAGAGCGCGGCGGTCGCGGCGCACTGGTCGGGGGAAAGCAGTCCGGGCAGCACGGCCCAGCCCTGCGCGTCGAGCGATGCGGCGATCGCGGTCCAGTCGAAACGGTCAAGCATGGCAGCGGACTAGCGCCCCGCGCCGCGGCCCGCCTTCCGCGGCTTGCGCCCGAACTTATTTGCCGGTGCGGCCGGTGAACGCCTTCCAGGCCGGATCGGCATTGTCCTGCACGCGCGGCCCGCTGACATGGTTGGCGACGATCGCCTGCGCGACCTGCTGCATCAGCGCCTGGCGCGCCTGGGGCGGCCGGCGGGTGTCGCCGATCATCACCGCGAGCGCATAGGACTTGCCGTCGGGCGCGGTGAGGATGCCGACGTCGTTGAAGCCCGCGGTGCGCGGGCCGAGGTCCTGGCCGGTGCCGGTCTTGTGGCCATAGGTCCAGCCCGGCGGCACCGCGCCGTGGACGCGGGCGCGGCCGGTCTTGGCGCCGTCCATCGTCGCGATCAGCCAGGCGGTCGAGGCCGGCGACAGCAGCTCGCCGCGCTTGAGCCGGGCGAGCGCCACCGAGATGCCGGCGGCAGCGGCGCCATCGGGCGGATCCTTCACATAGGATTCATAGGCGTTGAGGCGAACGGCGGGCGACAGGCGCGACCGGGCGATCGCGAAGCTGTTGCCCATCGAATATTCGGGCTTCCACTCGAGCCCGGCGGTGCCCGCCTGGAGCAGCTTCTCGCCGGGGCCGAAGCGCACGCCGGTGATGCCCTTGCGCGCGAGGAAGGAACGGATCGCATCGGGCCCGCCGACCAGCCGGAGCAGCTTGTCGTTGCAGGTGTTGTCGCTCATCTGCATCGCGCGGCGCACGATCTCGCCGACGGTCGCGGTATAGCCGACATCGCCCTTGACCAGCGCCGCGACGGGCTGGTGGAACAGCGTGAAATCGGCCCTGGTGATGGTGATCGGCTGGTCGAGCCGGATCCGGCCCTGGTCGACCGCGTCGAGCACGGTCATCGTCACCCACAGCTTGGAGACGCTCTGCTGCGGCATCGGCCGCGCGGCGTCGTTCGAGGTGACGATCCAGCCATCCTCGACGCTGGTGATCGCCACGCCGACCAGCCCGTCGAAATTGCCGGTGATGCCGCGGATCGCCTGTTCGAGCCCGGTGGGCGCCGGCGCGGTCGGCCGCCAGGCCTGGACGGCGGCGGCCTTGGCGCTGTCGCCCCAGGGGAAGGGGAAGCTGATGCCGTAGGAGGCAGGCATGTAGGCGGCGAGCGAGGGATCGCCGTGCACGGTGCAGCCGACGAGCAGCGCAGGCCCGAAGCCCGCGACCGTCACTGCGCGTTGGATTGCCGAGAAGTCCTCGAACTTAAACACTTTAATACTCGACCCTTTGCCCGTCTCCACCAGATGCGGCGGATGCGCGCGGCGCGAAAGTCCACGGCGGGCAGTGTTGCGACGAATGACTCTTCTATAGCGATGAAGCGTGAACGATGCCGAAACGCGCGTCGCATTTGCGACGAAACGCCGGAGTCGAGGGATCAGTTTCCGCTGGCCTCGAGCCAGGACTGCAGGGTCTGCGCCGCCGGATCGGGCGTGCAGCTGCCGGTGCGGCGCAAGACGCAGCCGGGCGCCTGGGTGGACCCGGGGTTGGAGCAGCGCTCCCGGGCATAGGCGCTGGGCAGCTCGCCGGCATGCTCGCGGGGGCTCACCACCACGTCGAAGGCGCCGGCGTGGCGCGCCGCGTCCGCGGGGCTAGCGATCACATAGATCGGCGCGGCGCGGCGGAAGAGCGCATAGGATCCCGCTACCGTGTCGCGCGGACGATAGAGCGCGAGCCCGCAGGTCCGGGGCGGGCGCCCCGCGCGGTCGAGCGCATCGGCCAGGCCTGCCTCCATCGTCCAGTTCGGCCGGAAATGCCCTGCCGCGAGCGCCACCGAGGTGCCGCCCCACAGCGCCAGCGTGCCGGCGGTCGCCAGCGCCAGCCGCCGGCGCGGCACGCGGCGCAGCAGCTCGGCGCTGCCGATCGCCGCCAGGATCACCAGCAGGGCCGTGCTCGCCAGCACGAAGCGATATTCCTTGTGGCCGATCAGCGAATGGGCGGCGAGGTGGACCAAGGCGATCCACAGCAGGGCGGGGTAGCGCTTCGCCCCGATCCAGGCGAGCAGCAGGATCGGCGTGATCGCCACGACCCAATACCAGGCGATCAGCTGGAAATAGCCGATCAGGGGCAGGGTGCCATAGGCCTGGGCGCGTCCCTCCAGGATGTTGACCCGCGCCGCCTCGATCATCCAGCGGAACGGCACCGCGCCCATTGCCAAGTTGGCGAGCGCGTCGATCGCCAGGGCGCCGCAGCCGCCCGCGACCAGCGGCAGCCAGGCGCCGCGCCAGTCCTTCTTCGCCGTGAAGATCGCCAGCGTGAGCAGAGCGGGGGCGTATTGGATTCGCGCGACGAAGCAGAGCCCCATCAGCAGCCCGGCGACGGCGAACTGGCGCGGCCCCGGTTTGCGCCGGGCGAGCAGCAGCCAGATCGCGCCCATCAGCAGCGCCAGCCCGATCGGCTCGGACAGCGCGCGCGGGGCGAAATAGACCAGCTCGAACCAGGTCGCCGCGACGAAGCCCGCAAGGATCCCGTGCAGCCGAGACAGCCTGAGCCCCAGCGCCACCGCCGCGCCGACGATCACCAGCGACAGCGCCGCCAGCGTCAGCCGCACCAGGAGCAGGTGCAGCGTCGTGTCGGGTGCCAGCGCGTGGCCGAGCGCCATCGGGCCGGCGAGCAGCTCCGGGATCAGCCAGCTCCTGAGGCCCGCGCGATAGTCCCAGGTCTGCACCCACGGCCCGGCGACCAGGTGCCAGGCCGGCTCGAGATATTGCCAGATCTCGTCGAACCAGTTGACCATGAACGGGATCGCGGCGAGCGCGCGCAGCGCCGCCGCCAGCAGGATGGCGCCCCAGAAGATCCGCCCAGGGCTGACGGCGTCGCTCAGGGCACCAACACCGTGTCGACGGCCGCCGGCAGCGTCTCGGGATAGTCGAGATTATAGTGGAGGCCGCGGCTCTCCTTGCGGTGGAGCGCCGAGCGGACGATCAGGTCGGCGCTCTCGAGCAGGTTGCGCAGCTCGATCAGGTCGGGCGTGACGCGGAAATGGCCATAATAGTCCGCCACTTCCTCGCGCAGCATCTTGATCCGGTGCGCGGCGCGCTCGAGCCGCTTGGTCGTCCGCACGATGCCGACATAATTCCACATGAAGCGGCGGATCTCGGTCCAGTTCTGCTTGATCACCACTTCCTCGTCCGAATCGGCGACGCGGCTCTCGTCCCAGGCGCGGATCGCCGGCGGCGGGGCGAGCTCGCCCCAGTGCGTGGTGATGTGGTTGGCTACCGCCTCGCCGAACACGAAGCATTCGAGCAGCGAGTTGGAGGCCAGGCGATTGGCGCCGTGCAGCCCCGACTGGCTGACTTCGCCCGCGGCATAGAGATTGGGCAGGTCGGTGCGCCCGTCGCGATCGATCACCACGCCGCCGCAGGTGTAATGCTGGGCGGGGACGACCGGGATCGGCTCTTTCGTCATGTCGATGTCGAGGTCGAGCAGCCGTGCATGGATGGTCGGGAAGTGATGCTTCACGAACTCCGCGCCCATGTGGCTGATGTCGAGATGGACATAGTCGAGGCCGAGCCGCTTGATCTCATGGTCGATCGCGCGTGCCACGATGTCGCGCGGCGCCAGCTCGGCCCTGGAATCGAAATCGGGCATGAAGCGATGCCCCGCCTCGTCGCCGGCGTCCGGGGGAAGGAGGAGCCGCCCGCCTTCGCCGCGCACGGCCTCGGTGATCAGGAAGTTCTTGACCTCGAGATTGTAGAGGCAGGTCGGGTGGAACTGCATCATCTCCATGTTCGAGATGCGGCAGCCCGCGCGCCAGGCCATGGCGATGCCGTCGCCGGTGGCGCCCCTGGGTGCGGTCGAGAACAGATAGGTCCGCCCCGCGCCGCCGGTGGCCAGCACGGTGGCGTTGGCGGTGAACAGCTCGACGCGGTTGGTCGCGCGGTTGAAGGCATAGACGCCCCAGACATTGCCGGCGCCCGAATAGCGCTCCTCGTGGCGGCTGGTGGCGAGGTCGATCACCACCATGTCGGGGACCAGCGTGATGTTCGGATTGGCCTGCGCCGCCTTGAGCAACGCGGTCTGCACCGCAAGGCCGGTGGCGTCGTCGACATGGACGATGCGGCGATGGCTGTGCCCGCCCTCGCGAGTGAGGTGCAGCGCGCCGCCCTCGGTGTTGAAGGGTACGCCGAGCTCGGCCAGCCGCGCGATCGCCCGCGGCGCGTTCTCGACCACCATCTCCACCGTGGCGCGGTCGTTCAGGCCCGCGCCGGCGATCATCGTATCCTCGATATGGCTCTCGAACGTGTCGCCGGGCTCGAGCACCGCGGCGATGCCGCCCTGCGCCCAGGCGGTCGAGCCCTCGGCGAACCCGCCCTTGGCGAGCACGGTGACCTTGTGGTGCTGGGCCAGGTTGAGCGCCGCGGTGAGCCCCGCCGCGCCGGAGCCGATCACGAGGACGTCGCTGCTATGGGGGTCGTTCGCCATGTCTCTTCCGCTGGTTCGTGCCCGGACTAGGCGCTAGGCAGGGGTGCTGGCAACGGGAGAGAGATATGCGCCGCCAAAGCCTGGGTTTCGTCGGTGCGGTGCTCGCGCTGCTCTGGGCGCTGCCCGCCGCTGCGACCGGCTGCACGCTCGGCACGCCGGGCGCGACGGTGCGGGTGAGCGTGGCGAATAGCGGCCGCGCGACGATGCTCCATCTGCCCCGGGGCTTCGCGAGGCCAGCGCCGCTGGTCCTGCTGCTCCACGGCAGCGGCGGCACCGGCGCGCAGATGCTCGACGCCTCGAAGCTCGCCGATACCGCCGACGCGCATGGCTTCGTCGTCGCCGCGCCCGATGCCGGAATCGCGGTGCAGAAGGGCTTTGTGTGGAACATCCCCGGCGTGCCCTCGGTCACCGGCAAGATGCCCGGCCCGGGCGATGCCGACGATGTCGCCTTCCTCGGCACGGTGGTCGACTGGCTTGCGGCGAACCACTGCATCGACCGGTCGCGCGTCTACGCCACCGGCCTGTCCGGCGGCGGGCGGATGAGCAGCTGGCTCGGCTGCGTCGCCGCCGATCGCTTCGCCGCGATCGCGCCCGTGGTCGGCCTGCGCGCCGGCAATCCGCTGGCGAGCGACAGGCGCGTGCCCGATCCCGCGACCTGCACTCCGTCGCGCCCGGTGCCGGTGATCGCCTTTGCCGGCGACAAGGACACGACCAACCCGATCCAGGGCGGCGGCGCCGGCTATTGGCAATATACGATGGCGACCGCGCTCACCCGCTGGGCCGACCTCGACGCCTGCCGCGCCGGCCCGGTCCAGCGCGATCTTGACGCCAAGGTGCATGAGGTCCGCTATGCCGATTGCCGCGCGGGCGCCGAAGTGATCGGCCGGATCACCCGCGGGGCCGGCCATGTCTGGGTGGCGGACAATGACGCGATGTGGGCCTTTTTCGCCCGGCACCAGCGGCGCTAGCGTCCCGTCACAGCGCGCTTGCAATGTAGGATTTTGCCTGCTTGGCTGCTCGGGCCGCGGTGTGGCGCGGCCGCTCTTTCAACGCTGCCGAGGAAGGCGGCAAAGTGAAATGATTTGCCGCGACTCCCTGCACTTTGCGGGGGTGGCCTAGCCGTTCGCCGCCCGGGTGAGGTTCAGGAACACGTCCTCCAGGTCGGCCTCGCGCGTCGAGACGTCGACGATGCCAAGGCCGGCGCCCTGCACCGCGCCCAGCACCTCGCCGGCATTCGCCTGGTCCTTGCGATAGGTGATGACGAGGATGCGTTCGCCCTTCATCTCGACCTTCTGGAAGCAGGCATTGGCCGGGGGCGTGCCGACGTCGCGGTCGACGGTGACCTCGACCACCTTCTCCTGCGCCATCCCCACCAGCTCGCGGGTCGGCTTGTTGGCGATCAGCGTGCCGTGGTTGATGATCGCGATCCGGTCGCAGAGCTGCTCGGCTTCCTCGAGATAGTGGGTGGTCAGCACCACGGTCACGCCGCGCTGGTTGAGCTCGCGGACATAGGCCCAGAGCTGCTGGCGGAGTTCCACGTCGACGCCCGCGGTCGGCTCGTCGAGCACCAGGACGGGCGGCGAGTGCACCATCGCCTTGGCGACCATCAGCCGGCGCTTCATGCCGCCCGACAGCGTGCGCGAATAGGCATCGGCTTTGTCCTCGAGATGCACCGCGCGCAGCAGCGTCATCGGATCGAACCGGTCCTTGGACACGCCGTAGAGCCCGGCCTGGATCGCCAGCGTTTCCTTCGGCGTGAAGAACGGATCGAAGATGATCTCCTGGTTGACGATGCCGATGCTCGCCTTGGCGTTGCGCGGGTGCGCATCGATGTCGAAGCCCCAGATCGAGACCGCGCCGCTGGTCTTGTTGACCAGGCCCGCCAGGATGTTGATCAGCGTCGACTTGCCGGCACCATTGGGGCCGAGCAGCCCGAAGATCTGGCCGCGCGGCACCTCGAAGCTCACGCCGTCGAGCGCGCGCTTGCCGCCCTGGTAGGTCTTGCAGAGGGAGTCGATCGCGATGGCTGCCTGAGTCATGGCCTCCGCATAAGACTGCGCGGCACCGATTGCGAGCCCTGTCCGCGCTTGCTATCGGGCGACTCATGACCGCGCCGCTTCCCGAGACCATCCGCACCGCCACCGCCCGAGTCGCCTGTGATGGCACCGGCCCCGGCCTGCCCGCCGCGCTCGGCCATCCGCGCGTGTTCCTGCAGATCGACGAGCATGGCTATGTCGATTGCGGCTATTGCGACCGCCGCTTCATCCTGATCGGTGGCCCGGCCGACGGCGCCGACCAGAGCCAGCTTCCGGATCACCCGGCTGGCGCGAGCGTCTAAACCTCCTATATCGTCGGGATGAGCATCCCGTCCGATCCGCGCAGCTATATCTATCGCGACAGCCTCGACCCCGAGACCGCCGCGAAACTCACCGCCGAGGCGCTGGCCAGCGCCGAGGATGGCGAACTCTATCTCCAGTACCGCAAGACCGAGGCGTTCGGCTTCGACGATGGCCGGCTGAAGACCGCCTCGTTCGACACGCAATCGGGCTTCGGCCTGCGCGCCGTGTCGGGCGAGACCACGGCCTTCGCCCATGCCAACGAGATCACGCCCGCCGCGATTCGCCGCGCGGCGGAGACGATGGCGCTGATCGAGCCGGGCAAGGCCGGCAAGGCGTCCCCGCCCCAGGGCAATAACCGCCATCTCTACACGCATCAGGATCCGCTCGACCTGGTGCCCTTCGCCGACAAGGTGAACCTCTGCCAGTCGATCGACGCCGCCGCCCGCGCCCGCGATCCGCGCGTCGCGCAGGTCTCGGTCGGGCTCACCGGCTCGTGGAGCGTGGTCGAGATCGTCCGGCCGGACGGTTTCATCGCCACCGATGTCCGCCCGCTCGTTCGACTCAACGTCAGCATCGTCGTCGAGCAGAATGGCAGGCGCGAGACCGGCAGCTTCGGTCTCGGCGGCCGCACACTCTACGACAACCTTTTCGAGCCCGAGACCTGGAACCGCGCGATCGACGAGGCGCTGGCCCAGGCGCTGGTCAATCTCGACGCGGTCGATGCCCCCGCCGGCGACATGACCGTGCTGTGCGGCCCTGGCTGGCCCGGCGTGCTGCTTCACGAAGCGGTCGGCCACGGCCTCGAGGGCGATTTCAATCGCAAGGGCACGTCGGCTTTCTCCGGCCGGATCGGCGAGCGGGTTGCCGCGCCGGGCGTCACCGTGGTCGATGACGGCTCGCTGATGGACCGCCGCGGCTCGCTGTCGATCGACGACGAAGGCACGCCGACGCGCGAGACGATCCTGATCGAGGACGGCATCCTCAAGGGCTATATGCAGGACCGGCTGAATGCCCGGCTGATGGGCGTCGAGCCGACCGGCAATGGCCGGCGCGAATCGTTCCAGCATGCCCCGATGCCGCGCATGACCAACACCTTCATGAAGGGCGGCAAGGACGACCCCGCCGAGCTGCTCAGCCGCGTCAAGAAGGGCATCTTCGCCAAGTCGTTCGGTGGTGGGCAGGTCGATATCGTCTCGGGCAAGTTCGTCTTCTCGTGCACCGAGGCGTACCTCATCGAGAACGGCAAGCTCGGTGCCCCGATCAAGGGCGCGACGCTGATCGGCGACGGGCCGAGCGTGCTGGGCAGGGTGACCGGCATCGGCAACGACTTCGCGCTCGACGAAGGCGTCGGCATGTGCGGCAAGGGAGGGCAGAGCGTGCCGGCCGGCGTCGGCCAGCCGACCTTGCTGGTCGACGGGCTGACGGTGGGCGGCACGGCGGCGTGAGTTGAGCGGGTGCCGCGTTCGCGCGGTCGCCTCAGGAGCCCGTGAGCAGCAAATCGGTCGCCCGAACGATCGCGTAGCGGGCATCCGCCAGCGAAGCTACCGGCCGCCCGAGCTCGCTCTTCCGGACCGCGGTCATCAACTGCGTCGCCAGAACCAGCGTCTGGCCGCTTACGTTCAGGATGGGATGCAGAAAATCGGTCGCCGGCGGAGCTTCATCGCGTCGCAGCAGAGGGATCACCACCCGGCTCTCGAGATGCGACAGCGTATCTGCCTGGCAATCCACGACGAGCGCCCCGCCGTCGATCGGATGGACATCGTATTGCGCCATCAAAACAGGCGATATTTGGCGAGCGGAAGCCCGTTCTTCTCGGTCCAGTCGTTCCAGGCCTCGATGCGCTCGCGATTGTCTTCTGCCCATTTCCGATCGCGTTCGGCTTTCGCCGCATCACGCAACGCGGCCTCGCAGATTTGCGACAGGTTTATCCCCGCCTCACGCGCCGCGGCGACCACGCCGGTATCGAGCGAAAGATTGACAGCCTTGCGCTTGCCGGAGGAAAGAGCATCATGCTTCATGCGCATAAATTATGCGCATGCCCAATGCGCGTCAATGGAGTTGGCATGACCCTCCCCGAGCTCGACTGGTCCCGCTGGCGCGAGACCGCGCAGCACCTGCATCTGATCACCCAGATCGTCGGCAAGGTCCGCCTCGCCCAGACGCCCTGGCTCAACCATAGCTGGCATGTCGTGCTCTATCCGATGGCGTGGGGCCACACCACCGGGCCGATCCCGTGCGACGCGGCGACGCTCCAGCTCGATCTCGATCTGCTTGGGAGCGAACTGCGCCTTTCCACCGATAGCGGCGGCGAGGCGACGATCCCGCTGGGCCCGGGCAGCATCGCCGATTTCCACGCCGCGCTGATGGCGGCGCTCGCCGCGCTCGGCACGCCGGTGGCGATCAACGGCATGCCCAGCGAACTCCCCGACGCGATCCCGTTCGTCGAGGATCGCGCCGAACGCTCCTGGGACGCCGAAGCCGTGCGCGACTTCCACCGCGCCCTTCTCTGGGTCGATCGTGTCTTCCAGCAGTTCCGCACCGGCTTTCTCGGCAAGGCGAGCCCGGTGCATTTCTTCTGGGGCAGCTTCGATCTGGCGGTCACGCGCTTTTCGGGCCGCACTGCGCCCAGACACCCCGGCGGCTTCCCCGGGCTTCCCGATCCGGTGACCTGCGAGGCGTACAGCCACGAAGAGGCCAGTGCCGGCTTCTGGCCGGGCAGCGACGCGTTCCCGAAGGCCGCCTTCTACGCCTATGGCTATCCGTCGCCCGCCGGCTATGCCGAGGCGAAGGTGCCGGCGCCCGCCTATTTCGACACCGGCCTGGGCGAATGGCTGCTCGACTATGATGCGGTGCGCATAGCGGACGATCCCGAGGCGGACCTGCTCGGCTTCCTCCACGCGACCTATGATGCCGTGGCGGATCTCGGCGAGTGGGACCGCGCGCATCTCGAGTGCGTGCCGGGCGTGCCGCGCCGTCCAAGGCTCGTCTGATGGCATTGGTCGAACTGGGCCGGTTCGACCGGCAGGAAGCCTTCATCGTCCAGGGCCGCCTGGAGGACGAAGGTATCCCCAGCTTCGTGTTCGACGCCGGCACGAGTATCGCCGATGGCTCGTACCTGCTCATCCCGGTTCGCGTGATGGTCGACGACGAGGACGCGGCGACGGCGCGCGCGATCCTCGACAGCGCTGCTTAGCGCGGACTAGCCGGGCAAGTCCGCCAGCAGCAGCACAGTCGCCTTCCTGGCGATCGCGATCAGCCCGTCGCGCGGGGTGCCGGCGCGGGCGCGGGTGCTCAGCGAATGGATCACCGAGGAGGCGATCTGCGCATCGCCGCGCGGATCGCCGCTGCCCGCCTCCGCCATCAACCGCTCGATCCAGTCATCCTGCAGCGCGACGAAGCCTGCCAGCGCCGCGCGGATGTCGGGATCGGTCACGGCCTCGGTCGCCGCGGTGTTGACGGCGATGCAGCCCGCCGGGCCGTCCTCGCCGGTCAGGAACCCCTCGAGCGCGCCGAGGAACAGCGCCTTCAGCATCTTTTCCGGCGGAAACTGCGCGGCGTGGAGCTGGGCGAAGGTCGCGTCGACATTGGCATGCGTGCGCGCCAGGCCGGCGAGGTACAGCGCCTTCTTGTCACCGAACGTCGCATAAAGGCTTGGTCGGTTCACGCCCGTCGCCTCGGCGAGATCGTCGAGCGAGGTGTTGGAGAAGCCGTGCGCCCGAAAGCGTTCCATGGCGCGCTTCAGCACCTGGACCTCGTCGAACTTGCGCGGTCGCCCGCGCGCTCGCGGCGCTATTTTTGTATCGTTTCGCATTAAAATCCTTGACCCGCTTATTTTTGTGCGAGATCGTATAAAAAGCAAGGGAGACTCGCCATTAAGCTCTATTTCCGACCTTTCGCCTGCTCGCTCGCGGCGCGCATCGCGCTCGAGGAAGCCGGGCTCGACGCCGAATTCGTCCAGGTGCCTGCCGGCGGCCGCCTGGCCGACGGGCGCGACTTTACGGAGATCTCGCCGATGGGCTATGTCCCGGCGATCGAGACCGGCACCGGCTTCGTGCTCACCGAAGGCCCGGCCGTGCTCACCTATATCGCCGAGCTGGCGCCCGAAGGCGCGATCAGCTTCACCGGCTTTTCCGACGCGCATTACCGGATGCTCGCCTGGCTGAACTTCGTCGCGACCGAGCTGCACAAGGCGGTGTTCGTGCCGTTGCTCAGCACCGCCTATGTCCAGGCCGGTGGCGAGGCCGAGCAGGCCGCGGCGCGCGCTCGCCACGCCAGGCCCTTCGCCGTGCTGTCGAAGCATCTCGAGGTCCGAGACTTTCTCGACGACCGTTTCAGCGTCGCCGACGCCTATCTGCTCGCGGTGCTCAACTGGTGCGAATACACCAAGGTGCCGATCGCCGACTGGCCGGTGCTTTCCGCGTATCGCGAGCGCCTGCGCGCCCGGCCCGCCGTGGCCCGGGCGATGGCCGCCGAATGGCCCTTGCTCAAGGCTGCCTAAGCTCCGGGCGCGGCCGCATCATCGCCGCTCCCGCCGCACCTGCCCCTCCCGTCTCCGTGCGGGAGGGGCATTTTTGTGGAATCGCGCGAATCGCTCGGCTAGGCCTAGGACCATGCCCGCCACTCACTCCTGCGATGTCGCGATTGTCGGAGGCGGGCTTGCCGGCGGATTGATCGCGTTGGCGCTCAGGAAGAAGCGCCCGGACTGCGATGTGCGGATCATCGAGCGCGGCGGCCGGATCGGCGGCAACCACCTCTGGTCGTTCTTCGCCACCGATGTCGCCCCGGCGGACCGCTGGCTCACCGCGCCGCTGATCGGCCATGGCTGGCGCAGCTATGACGTCGCCTTCCCGCAGGTCTCGCGCACGCTGAACGCCGGCTATTATGCGATCGAATCGCGCCGGCTCGACCAGGTCGTCCGCGCCGAGCTGCCCGAGCAGGCGATGATGATGCGGCGCAAGGTGCTCGCCGCCAGCCCCAATGCGGTCGTCCTGGCCGATGGCGACCGGATCGAGGCGAAGGGCGTGATCGATTGCCGCGGGCCGGCGGACCTGAGCGCGCTCCACTGCGGCTGGCAGAAATTCTATGGCCGCGAGCTGCAGCTCGAAGCCGCACACGACCTCGCCCGGCCGATGATCATGGACGCCACGGTCGAGCAGCTGGACGGCTATCGCTTCGTCTATGCGCTGCCCTTCAGCCCCACCTGCGCGTTCGTCGAGGATACCTATTACAGCGATACGCCCGAGATCGATGTCGAGGCGCTCGGCACCCGGATCCAGGCCTATGCCGATGCGCGCGGCTGGCAGGTCGATCGGGTGATCCGCGAGGAGGGCGGCGCGCTGCCCGTGGTTATGGGCGGCGATTTCGAGGGCTATTGGCAGGCGGGCGGCAACAAGGTCGCCAAGGCGGGCGGCCGCGCCGGCCTGTTCCACCCGCTTACCAGCTATTCCTTGCCCGATGCCGTGCGCACCGCCACGCTGGTCGCCGCGGCGAGCGACCTTGGCGGCGCGGCATTGCACCGGCTGCTCCATGATTTCGCCAGATCGACATGGCGTCGCCGCGCATTCTACCGCATGCTCGCCGCCATGTTGTTCAAGGCTGCCGAGCCCCAGGAGCGGTACCGTATCCTGCAGCGCTTCTACCAGCTCGATCCCCAGCTGATCGGGCGCTTCTATGCCGGGCATTCGACGCTGCTCGATCGCGTGCGGATCGTTTCCGGCAAGCCGCCCGTTCCGGTGCTCAAGGCGATTTCGGCAATTCGGGGGTCCTTCAAGTGAAACGTGCGGCAGTGGTGGGTGCCGGCATCGGCGGGCTGGCGCTCGCGATCCGGCTGCAATCGGCGGGAGTCGAGACGGTCGTGCTCGAGGCGCGCGACAAGCCCGGCGGTCGCGCCTATTTCTGGGAGCGCGACGGTTTCACCTTCGATGCCGGCCCCACCGTGATCACTGCGCCCGAAGCGCTGGAGGAGCTCTGGCAGCTCTCCGGCCGCCGGATGGCCGACGACGTGACGCTCAAGCCGGTCACGCCCTTCTATCGGCTGTCCTGGCCCGACGGCACGCGCTTCGACTATTCGAACGACGATCACAAGCTCGCCGCCGAAATCGCCCGGATCGAGCCGCAGGACGTCGCCGGCTATGGCCGCTTCCTCGAATATGCCGCCGGCGTGTACGAGGAAGGCTATGTGAAGCTCGGCCATGTCGCGTTCCAGGACGTGATGACCATGGTCCGCGCCGCGCCCGCGCTGGCCAAATATGGCGCCTGGCGCTCGGTCTATGCCAAGGTCGCCAGCTTCATCCGCAACGAGAAGCTGCGCCAGGCCTTTTCCTTCCACACGCTGCTCGTCGGCGGCAATCCGATGACCGCGAGCGCGATCTACGCGCTGATCCACCAGCTCGAGCGCAAGAGCGGGGTGTGGTGGGCCGAGGGCGGCACCAACCAGTTGGTCGCGGCGATGGTCCGCCAGTTCGAGCGGCTCGGCGGCACGCTGCGGCTCGGCGATCCGGTCGCCAGCATCGACACGCTCGGCGATCTCGTCACCGGCGTGCGGACGATGGGCGGGCATGAGCTGCAGGTCGATGCGGTGGCCTGCAATGCCGATGTCGTCCACAGCTATCGCGACCTGCTCAAGGGCTCGCGCTCGAGCCAGCGCGCCGCGCAGAGCCTCCAGCGCAAGCGCTTCTCGCCGTCGCTGTTCGTCGTCCATTTCGGCGTGCGCGGCACGTTCCCGGACATCCCGCACCACTCGATCCTGTTCGGCCCGCGCTATCAGGGGCTGCTCGCCGACATCTTCGAGCACGGCGTGCTGAGCGAGGATTTCTCGCTCTACCTCCACCACCCGAGCGCCAGCGATCCCGCGATGGCGCCCGAGGGGCACGCGACCTTCTACGCGCTCGCCCCGGTGCCGCATCTCGGCAAGTTCCCCGCCGACTGGGACGAGATCGCGCCAGTGCTCGAGGAACGTATCCTGGCCGAGATCCAGCGCCGGCTGATCCCAGACCTCAAGGACCGGATCGTCACCAGGTTCAGCTACGCCCCGCTGAACTTCCGCGACGACCTCGCCGCGCATCTCGGCTCCGCCTTCAGCCTCGAGCCGATCCTCACCCAGAGCGCCTGGTTCCGCACCCACAACCGCGACGATGCGATCCACAACCTGTTCTTCGTCGGTGCCGGCACGCATCCGGGCGCGGGCATTCCCGGCGTGGTCGGCAGCGCCAAGGCGACCGCGGCGCTGATGCTGGGAGACGGCAAGTGAGCGGCTTGCCCCGCCGCGCGTTCTGGCCGAAGGAAAGCCGGACCACGGATATCGGGAAGATCAGATGAAGCGCATCGCAGTCTATTGCGGTTCGGCCAGCCCGGCCGACCCCGTCTATATCGAGGCCGCGCGCCATGTCGGCCGCACGCTGGCGGAGCGCGGCATCGGGCTGGTCTATGGCGGCGGCAAGCTCGGGCTGATGGGCGCGGTGGCGGATTCGGCGCTGGAGGCCGGCGGCGAAGTGATCGGCGTCATCCCCGAGCTGCTGGTCAATGCCGAGGTCGCGCATCGCGGCCTCACCGAGCTGCACGTCGTCGGCACGATGCACGAGCGCAAGGCGCGCTTCACCGAGCTAGCCGACGGCTTCCTCAACCTGCCCGGCGGCACCGGCACGATGGACGAGCTGTGGGAAGCGCTGAGCTGGGCGCAGCTCGGCTATCACAGCGATCCGGTCGGCCTGCTCAACATCGCCGGCTATTACGACAAGCTGGTCGAATTCTGGGTGCATATGGGCCAGGTCGGCTTCGTCCGCCCGCAGCACCAGAACATGCTGCTCGTCGATACGACGCTCGACGGGCTGCTCGGCAAGATGGCCGCCGCCAAGCCGATCGAGACGATCGTCCAGATGAAGCGCGGCGATCTGTGAGCGCGGCGCTTCCTTCGCGTGCCGCGCTCGTCGCGACCGCGCAGGAATCGATAGCGCGCGGGTCGGGCAGCTTTGCCGCTGCCAGCCGGTTGTTCGATCGCCGGACGCGCGAATGGGCCTGGCTGCTCTATGCCTGGTGCCGGGCCTGCGATGATCTCGCCGACGGGCAGGATCACGGGCATGGCGCAGGCGAGGCGGAGGCGGACGCGGACGCAGAGGCCGGGCTCGCCCGCATCCGCCTGCTCACCGAAGCGGCGCTGGCCGGCCAATGGGTCGGCGACCCCGCCTTCGACGCGCTGCGTATCGTCGCCGAGGAGGCGAAGCTCCCGCACCGCTATATCTGGGACGTGGTCGAGGGCTTCGCGCTCGATGCTGCCGATTGGGGGCCGCGGCAGGAGGAAGATCTCTACCGCTATTGCTATCATGTCGCCGGGGCGGTCGGCTGCCTGATGGCAGTGGTGATGGGCGTGTCGCCCGACGACAACGCGACGCTCGACCGCGCCTGCGACCTCGGCATCGCCTTCCAGCTCGCCAATATCGCCCGCGATATCGAGGCCGATGACCGGATGGGGCGCTGCTATCTGCCCCAGGACTGGCTGACCGAGATGGATATCCCGCCGGGCCAGCACATGAAGCCGCCCTTCCGCCAGCGTCTGGCGGTGCTCGCCGGCCGGCTGACCAGCGCCGCCGCCGACTATGCCGAGAGCGCGCGGGCCGGCACGCCGGCGCTCGGTTTTCGCTCGGCCTGGGCGGTGCTCGCCGCCGCCGGCATCTATGGCGATATCGCGGTGAAGGTCGCCGAGCGCGGCGAGCATGCCTGGGATCACCGGGTTGCGACCCCGGGCTTCGCGAAGCTCGGCTGGATCGGCCGGTCCTGGTGGCAGGCGCTGCGCCGCAAGACGCTCTATCCCGCCATGCCGCGCGACGCCGATCTCTGGGAGCGGCCCCGCTAGGCGGGCCGCGCGATCCCCGACACGACCACGCCGGCCAGCAGCGGCGCCGCGACCGCCGCGATCTGCATCCACATGGGGTGCGGGCTGATCAGCGCCTGGCTGAGCGCGAAGCCGCTCGCGAGCAGCGTGACGATCCAGCCGCTCGCCGGCCAGTCCGCCACGCGCACCGCCGCGACGCCGCCGGCCAGCGCGCCGAGCGCCCAGCCGCCCACGGTCATCGCCTGCGCGCTATTGCCGATGAAATCCTGAGGCAGCGCATAGCGGGCGCCGAGCCAGTCGAGCCCCAGGATCACGCCGATACCCACGGCGAGTCCGATCGCCAGTCCAAGCAGCTGCTTCATTCCGTTTCCCCCCGGAACAGTTTCGCAGGTGCAGCATAATTGAAATAGGCAGAAGGTGCTAGCGGCCTTTGCCGTCCAGCTTCTGGGCAGCCTGGCGCGCCATTTCCTGTGTCTGGCGCTGGCAGGCGCCGGCAATCACCGGATAGTCGAGATCGGTATTGCGGCGCAGCGCGTCGGCCATCGCCTCCTGGCAGCTCGCATAGCTGGTGTAGCGCGCCGGCTCGATCCGCGCCTGGCGGCAATCGAGATTGTCGTCGCTGCACCCCATGATCGCCAGAAGATAGAAGACCTGATCCATTCGCCCAATCCTTTTGAAGGCAGCCCTTCAAAGGTTAACAACGGCCGGCGCGCTCAACCGTTGCATCGTGGCGCCGGACGCCCCAAATCCATGGCAATGGCTTCCAAACCCGATGCACCCGCCGGCGAGCGCCCGATGCTCGCCACGCTGCGGCGTTTCCTCCCCTATCTGTGGCCGAAGCACGCGCCTGCCCTGCGCGTGCGCATCGTCATCGCGTTGCTGCTCGTCCTTTGCTCGAAGCTGGTCCAGGTCTATGGCGCGCCTTTCGCGCTGCAGGGCGCGATCGACCGGATGGCGAGTGGCGCGCGCGACGCGGTCTGGCTCGTCACTGCGCTGGTCGCCGGCTATGCGCTCGCGCGCTTCGGCACGGTGCTGTTCGACAATCTCCGCAACGCCGTGTTCGAGCGGGTGGGGCAGGAGGCCACGCGGCGCCTCGCCGCCGATGTGTTCCGCCATCTCCACCAGCTCTCGCTACGCTTCCATCTCGAGCGGCGCACCGGCGCGATCACCAAGGTGGTCGAGCGCGGCACCAAGAGCATCGATACGATGCTCTATTTCCTGCTGTTCAACATCGCGCCGACGATCCTCGAGCTCGGCATGGTGCTCGGCATCTTCTGGACGCGCTACGGCCCTTGGCTGGTCGCCGGCACGCTGGCGATGGTGGCAGTCTACATCGCCTTCACCCGCTGGGTGACCGATTGGCGCTCGAAGCTGCGCCAGCAGATGAACGATCTCGATACCGGCGCGGTCTCGCACGCGGTCGATTCGCTGCTCAACTTCGAGACGGTGAAATATTTCAACGCCGAGGAGCGTGAGGCGCGGCGCTACGAGAATGCCGTCACCGCCTATGCCAAGGCCGCGACCGTCAGCGAGAATTCGCTCGCCTGGCTCAATATCGGCCAGGCGCTGATCACCAATGCGATGCTCGCCGCAGGCATGACGTTGGTGGTGTTCGGCTGGTCCTCGGGCAAGTTCACCGCGGGCGACGTGGTGCTGGTCTCGACGCTGCTCAGCCAGCTCTTCCGCCCGCTCGACCTGCTCGGCATGGTCTATCGCACGATCCGCCAGGGCGTGATCGACATGGGCAGCATGTTCGACCTGCTCGATACCGGCGCCGAGGTGAAGGATGCGGCGGGTGCGGTGCCGCTCACCGTCGAGCACGGCCATGTCCGCTTCGAGGGCGTGCATTTCGGCTACGATCCCGACCGCGAGATCCTGAAGGGCATCGATCTCGACATCCCCGCCGGCGCCACCGTCGCGGTGGTCGGCCCCTCGGGCGCGGGCAAGTCGACGCTGGCCCGGCTGATGTACCGCTTCTACGACGTCACCGGCGGTCGCATCACGATCGACGGGCAGGACATCCGCACGGTCACCCAGTCGTCGCTGCGCGGCGCGATCGGCATCGTCCCGCAGGATACGGTGCTGTTCAACGACACGATCGGCTACAACATCGCCTATGGCCGCGAAGGCGCGGGCGCCGACGAGATCGCCGCCGCCGCGCGGGGTGCGGCGATCGCTGGCTTCATCCAGGCGCTGCCCGACGGTTTCGAGACGCGGGTCGGCGAGCGCGGGCTCAAGCTGTCGGGCGGCGAGAAGCAGCGCGTCGCGATTGCGCGCACGCTGGTCAAGAACCCGCCGATCCTGATCCTCGACGAAGCGACCAGCGCGCTCGACAGCCGCACCGAGGCGGACATCCAGGCGACGCTGGAAGCGATCGAGCATGGCCGCACCACGATCGTGATCGCGCACCGGCTGTCGACCGTGGTCCATGCCGACCGGATCATCGTGCTCGAGGCCGGCCGCGTCGCAGAGCAGGGCACGCATGCCGAGCTGCTGCGTGAACAAGGCCTCTATGCAGAGATGTGGGCCCGCCAGGCACAGGAGCGCGCGGCCGAGGGCGACGCGGGGGTAGTTATCGAATAACGGCGACGAAGCGTGCAATTTCGTCGTTGAATCGAGCCAGTCAACGGGCTTAGCATCGCCGCACCCTCCAGCCAGGATTCGCGCCCATGAAGCTGCTCGCCTGCCTGCCGCTGCTGCTCCTCGCAGCGGCGTCCGCTCCGTCACGTCCCGAAATCCAGGTGGCGCCCGCCGCGATGCGCCTGTGGATGCCGAGGGAGGGCAGGGTCAGCTGGGTCTCGGACGGGGTCCATGTCAGCATCGCGCCCGCGCCTTGCGACAACCCGCCGCGCAGCGAGGGATGCCGCTTCGATCCGCAGAACAACCAGGCCGAAGTGACGGTCACGCCGGCGAACGGCGCGCCGGTCACGGTCCGCACGAGCAACCAGACGAGCTATTACCGGTTGGCGGTCGTGCGCTTCCACGCCGGCGACGCGCGGCCCGGACTGGTCATCGAGAACCAGTCCGGCGGCTCGGCGGGCGATGTCTGGGTGCAGCTGTTGCTGCCCGAAGGCGCCGGCTATCACGAGCAATGGCTGCCCGATAGGCTGCAGGGCGCGTTGCCCGCCACGCTCGCCGACCTCTCGGGCGACGGCGCGATCGATTTAGTCTTCGAAGACGGCCGCTTCGCCTATGTCTTCGGCTGCGGCGCCTGCACGCCGCGCCCGCCCAGGGTCTTCACCGTGCGCGCGGGCAAGCCCGTCGACGTCTCGCGCGAGCCTGGCTATGCGCGGGCCTATCGCGCGGAAATGGCGCGGCTCGCCCCGATCTGCCTCTCGTCCCGGCGCTATCGCAACGGCGCCTGCGCCGCCTATGTCGCCGACGCGGCCCGGGTCGGCCAGTTCGACAAGGCCTGGGCAAAGATGCTGCGCCATTGGGAGCGCGCGGAAAACGACCTGTGGCAGAGCTGCAGCGTGCCGCGCTCGGCCTGGGCCGGCGACAATTGCCCGCCGGCATCGTCGAGCCACTATCGCACCTTCCCCGAATCGCTGCGCGCATTTCTGAGGGCAACCGGCTATATCCCCTGAAACACAAGGGGAGGGCCGATGACGACGCTGCTGCTGATCCTGCTCGCGCTGATCGCGGCGCTGGTGCTCTGGTCGGCCTGGGTGTCGCGCGGCGTCGAGCGCTGGATCCCGATGGACGGCCGCCAGGTCGAAGTGCCGGGCGTGCGGATGCATGTCGTCGAGATGGGCCCGGCCGACGCGCCGGCGATCGTGATGATCCACGGCATTCTGAGCCAGCTGCGCGTCTACACCTATGCGCTCGCCGGGCGGCTGGCGAAGGACTATCGGGTGGTGGTGATGGACCGGCCCGGCTGGGGCTATTCGACGCTCACCGGCCCGCGGCTCGATCTTGCCGGCCAGGCCGATGCCGTCGCCGCCGCGGTCGCCGCGCTCGGGCTGGAGAAGCCGCTGCTCGTCGGCCATTCGATGGGCGGTGCGGTCAGCCTGGCGCTGGCATTGCGCCATCCCCAGGCAGTCCGCGCGCTCGGCCTGATCGCGCCCTATACCCAGCCGGTCGATACGCCGCCCGAACCGCTCAGGGGCTTCGTCGTCCCCGCGCCGCTCCGCCCGCTGATCGCCTGGACGCTGGCAGTGCCGCTCGCGATGCGCACCGGCAAGGCCAAGACCGTGGCGATCTTCGCGCCCGATCCGGTGCCGGAGGATTTCCCGATCAAGGCCGGCGGCGCGCTCGCCATCCGGCCCAAGGCGTTCCTGTCGGGCTGCTACGAGCTCGCGATGGCGCCCGAAGCGATGCAGGCCCAGGCGCCGCGCTATGGCGAGATCGCGGTGCCGGTCTCGATCCTGTACGGTCGCCAGGACGCGCTGCTCGATCCGGCGCTCCACGGCAGCAAGGCCGCATCGGAGGTGCAGGACGGCACTGTGGAGATGCTCGACGGCGGCCATATGCTGCCGGTGACGCATGTCGACGCCACCGAGACCTGGCTGCGCCGCGTCGCTAGCGGCAGCTGAGCGTCACGGTCTTTGCCGGCTTGTCGAACAGGATCGAGGAGCAGCCGGCCAGCGCATCGCGCCCGATCTCGAGGAAGCTGCGCTGCTTCCCCTTCTTCTTGGCGCCGGTCACCACGATCTCGTCGGGGTCGGCCTCGGGCGCGGTCATGTCAGGGATCGACGCGGCGCTGCCGAAATCGCCGGTGCGCACGAAGATCCGCTCGAGCGCCAGCGGCCCGACGCCGAGCGGACGGCCGAGCGTCATGACCCGCACCGGGCGCATCACGCCGAGCCGGATCGGCATCGTCTCGCCCGCCCCGGCGAACCGCCCGTCCTGCGCCGCCGCGATCGCTGCGCCGGCCGCCGCGGTGGCGATAGTCCGGTCGCGGGCCAGCGTGAACAGGATGCGGACCTTGGCATCGCCGACCTTGATCTCGGTGCCCATGCCGACGTAGCCGAAGTCGGTCAGCGGCAGCGTCACGCTGCGCTCGCCGGGCTGTACCGGGTGCAGGTCGAAGCGGATGCGCGCCTCCGGCAGGCCGCCGGGCCCGATCGTGCCATCGGCGCCCTGCGCATAGGGCGCGGCGAACCAGGTCGCCCGGCGCCGGAACTCGCCCGCGCCGAAGTCGAGCCGCACCACGGCGGAGCGCCCGTTCACGCGCACCGGCCCGATCCCGGCCCGGATGGCGAAGGGCCCGGCATCGAGCTTTGCCCGGTCGGCGAAATCGGGATTGAACACCGGCATGGTCGGCGCGCCGGGATCGACACGCAGCTGCGCGGTCACGCCCTGGACGGTGACCGGCACCGGCGCATCGGCGAACACGCGCGCGTCGTCGGCGGCGAGCAGGAACATGGCGGCAAGCGCAACGGATTTCATTGGGGGCCCTCCCTGCCCGCAAGCTCCCCGGCGAAGGCGGCGGGAGCGTGGCCGAAACCGGGCCTAGCCGATCTCGGCGGGCTGCGTCGTCCAGCCGAGCTGCGGGATCGTGATCGAGCGCTTGCCCGCCAGATCGGTGCGCGTGACGAACAGCTCGCGGCTCTCGATATATTGCAGCAGGCGCCGGGCGCGGCCGAGCGAGCTGGTGCCATAGGTCGCGGCGATCTCGCCATCGCTGGGGCAGGGCGCGCCCTCGCGGGCGGCGCGGGCGACGAGCAGGAACGGGCCGAGCATGTCGTCGGGCAGCGCGCGCGCCGCCTCCAGCGCCTGCGCCCAGTCGTCGTCGGGATTGCCGTGAATGCCGGCGCGCGCGGCGGAGAGCCGGCGGACAAAGCCCGAAAGATCGAGCGGCGGCCGTGCGAGGCCGACCATCCGGCAGCGCACCAGGAAGTCCTGGTAGAGCACCGAAGGCGAGCGATAGGCGCTTTCGGCATCGCCGACGATGTCGCGCAGCACATCGGCGATCTTGGCCGCTGCTTCCTCTGGGTCGACCTCCGGAATCTCCTCGCGCTGCGGCGTCGAGCGCGCGAGCTGCTCGAGCAGCCGGTCGCTCGCCAGCTGCGGCGCGGCGATCGGCGTCGGCGGCGCGGGCGGGGTCCATTCGGGCTCGGCGGGCGCGAGCAGCAGGTCCTTCAATTCGGCCGAAGGCGCCTCGGGCAGCGGCGTTAGCTTGGGGCTGCCGCTGCGCGCGCTGGTCTCGACCGCGCCGATCTGCACCGAGATCGGTCGGCGCGACACGGCGGGGCCGAGTGCCAGGAAATGCCCGCGGGCCAAGTCGCGGATCGCCTCGGCCTGGCGGCGCTCCATGCCGAGCAGGTCGGCGGCGCGCGCCATGTCGATGTCGAGGAAAGTGCGCCCCATCAGGAAGTTCGAGGCCTCGGCCGCGACATTCTTGGCGAGCTTGGCCAGCCGCTGCGTGGCAATCACCCCGGCGAGGCCGCGCTTGCGCCCGCGGCACATCAAGTTGGTCATCGCGCTCAGCGAGGCGCGCCGCACCTCCTCGGCAACCTCGCCGCCGCCCGAAGGCGCGAACAGCTGCGCCTCGTCGACCACCACGAGCGCCGGATACCAATGGTCGCGCGGCGCATCGAACATCGCGTTGAGGAACGCCGCAGCGCATTTCATCTGCCCCTCGGCCTCGAGCCCCTCGAGGCTGAGCACCACCGAGGCACGATGCTCGCGGATCCGGGTGGCGAAGCGCGCGATCTCGCGCTCCGAATAATCGGCCGCCTCGATCGCGATATGCCCATATTTGTCGCCGAGCGTGACGAAGTCGCCTTCGGGATCGATCACCACTTGCTGGACGTGCCCGGCGCTGCGCTCGAGCAGCCGGCGCAGCAGGTGCGACTTTCCCGACCCCGAATTGCCCTGGACGAGCAAGCGCGTCGCCAGCAGCTCCTCGAGGTCCATGGACACGGCATCGCCCTTGCCGTCCGTTCCCATGTCTACGCGCACCGTCATCCCGGCTGCTTTGGCGTATGGGAGGGGCGGGGGGAAGCGCGCTGCGGCGAAAATCTGTGGGCGGTACGCCTGCGAAACGCCTCCGGGCCAATCCGTCGTCCCGGCGAAAGCCGGGATGACGGCGGGTTTGGATGATGGCTAGTGCCTGAACCCCAGCAGCACATTCCCCTCGGTCGAGAGATAGTTCTTGCGGTAATCGAAGCGGCGGCAGTCGGAGAAGATCAGCCAGTAATATTTCATCTGCTCGGACCACCAATAGCCCGGGCAATGGTCCGCCTGCGCCTTGGTGGTGACGTCGGCCATCACCGCATAGCCGTAGGGCGCCTTGTTCCACTGCTGCATCGCACGGAAATGCCGGGCGACCAGCGCGCGCCAGTCTTCCTTGCGGTCGAGCAGCCAGTGGTTGAACGCGGCATCGGCGAGTTCGGGGCGAAGTGCGTTGGTCGCGGCGGTCGGCGCGCCCTTCTCGGGATCATAGCCCTCGGGCAGGATGCCGTACTTGTCCTGCACCTTGCTCCAGGCCAGCGTATAGGCCTCGCCCGCCACGCGGTCGCCGCCCTGGGCGAGCAGCCCGCCATAGAAGGACGAGAGCTCGTCCTGCTCCCAGGTTAGGCGCTTGCCGGTCTCGAAATCGACATCGACGAACCACAGGTCGCCGTTCAGCATCGCCTTCTGGTTCTCGAGGATGGCGGCGGTGCAGCTCTTGTACATGGTCAGACAGTCGCGGTCGCCGAGCAGCTGCCAGCCGTCCCACAGATATTCGTAATAGCTGTCCGAGGGCGGGCCGATCGTCGCCCGCCTGCTCTTCCATTCGCCGGTGACGCAGTCGATCGCGTCGGGGATCAGCCCGATGTCCGAGCGCCGCCCGAACAGCGCGACCATCGCCTTTTTCGCCGCCTTGAAATAGCGCGGGTCGCCGGTCAGCCGGCTCAGCGTGCCGAATTCGGTGATGCAGCTGCCGATCTCGGCCGGGTTGGTCACGTTGCCGCGCACCGCGCCGGTCTTCAGGTTCACATAGCGATAGGGCAGCCCGATCGGCGATGCGGCGAAGGCCGGCATCAGCCGGTCGGCCAGGTCCTTCGCCTTGGCGAGCAGTATTGGATCGCGGCCCGCGAGATGCGCGGAGAGCAGCCCGCCAACCAGCCGGATGATCGTCTCGAACACCGAGACCTCGCCATCGACGTCGAAATCGAGGCTGGCCTTGATCCAGTCGACCCCGTCCTTGAACTCGGCATCGAGTTCCATCAGCCACAGCGTGTCGAGCGCCTCGACCAGGCTCAGCCCCAGGTGATGTCCCTTGATCGAAAAGCTCTCGGCGCCGCCCGAGATCGGCAGGATCTGGTCCTTGCCCCAGGCCTTTTCGCGGTAATTGCCCCACGCCCAGCGCATCGCCTCGCGCACCTCGCCGGCGAGCGCGCGCCAGTCCTGCTCGGCCGCGGCGGGAAGGGGAAGCAGCGCGGCGGCGCCGCCGGCGATCAGGCCGCGCCGGCCGATGCGGAAATCAGTCATGCGCCGATCCTAAGGCGCTTTCCGGCGCACCGGAAGCGCTGCTTCGCGGGGATGACGAAACCCGGCTTCATCGCTACCTAGCCCCGATGAACGCACCCGCCATGCTCCGGAAGATCTTCGGCTTCGATGCCTTTCGCGGCGTCCAGGCCGATGTCGTCGAGCGCGTGCTGGCCGGGGAACGCACGCTGGCCGTGATGCCCACCGGCGCCGGCAAGTCGCTCACCTACCAGCTGCCCGCGGTGATGCTCGAGGGCACCTGCGTCGTCGTGAGCCCGCTGATCGCGCTGATGCACGACCAGCTCCGCGCCGCCGAGGCGGTCGGCATCCACGCCGCCACGCTCACCTCGGTGGACGAGAACCGCGCCGAGACGATCGAGCGCTTCCGGGCCGGCGAGCTCGACCTGCTCTATGTCGCCCCCGAGCGTGCCTCGAACGAGCATTTCCGCAACCTGCTGACCCAGGCCAGGCTCAGCCTGTTCGCGATCGACGAGGCGCACTGCGTCTCCGAATGGGGGCATGATTTCCGCCCCGACTACCGGCTGCTCCGCCCGCTGCTCGATCGCTTCCCGGAGGTGCCGCGTCTGGCGCTCACCGCCACGGCCGACGCGCATACCCGCGCCGACATCCTCGAGCAGCTCGGCATCCCGCACGAGGGGCTGATCGTCGCCGGGTTCGACCGGCCCAATATCCGCTATGCGATCACTCCGCGCGAGAACACCACGCGCCAGGTGATCGACCTGATCGCCGAGACGCCCGGCCCCGGCATCGTCTATGCCCAGACCCGCGCCGGGGTGGAGAAGCTCGCCGAGAAGCTGGCGAGCGAGACCGGCCGGCCGGTGCTGCCCTATCATGCCGGGCTCGATCCCGATGTCCGCCGCCGCAACCAGGCCGCGTTCGTCGCGTCGGAGGAAATGGTGATCGTCGCCACGGTCGCCTTCGGCATGGGCATCGACAAGCCCGACGTCCGCTTCGTCGCGCATGCGGGCCTGCCCAAGTCGATCGAGGCCTATTACCAGGAAACCGGCCGCGCCGGCCGCGACGGCGACCCGGCGGTCGCGCATCTCTTCTGGGGCGCCGACGACTTCGCCCGCGCCCGCCAGCGCATCGGCGAGGTCGAGGCACAGCGCCAGCCCGGCGAGCGCGCCCGGCTCACTGCGCTCGGCGCGCTGGTCGAGACCGCGACCTGCCGCCGCCGCATCCTTCTCCGGCATTTCGGCGAGGCGGACACGCCCGAGCGCTGCGGCAATTGCGATAATTGCCTCAATCCCCCCGCCGCGATCGACGCGACGGTGACCGCGCAGAAATTCCTCTCCGCGGTGTTCCGCACCGGCATGCTGTTCGGCGTCGGCTATATCGAGAGCATATTGCTCGGCCAGTCGACCGATCGCAGCATCAGCAACGGGCATGAATCGCTCTCGGTGTTCGGCATCGTCGAGGGCGAGGAAGCCGCGCTGATCAAGCCCGTCGCCCGGGCGCTGCTGCTGCGCGATGCGCTGCGGACCAACGATCATGGCGGGCTCGAATTCGGGCCCGAGGCCAAGGCGATCCTAAAGGGTGGCGCGACGGTCGAGTTCATCCTGCCGCCCAAGCGCGAGCGCCGCCGCCGCGGCGGCGGCAAGGCGGGCGGGGACAATCCGGTCGGCAATCCGCTGTTCGAGGCGCTGCGCGCCAAGCGCCGCGAGATCGCCCAGGAAACCGGGCTGCCGCCCTATGTCATCTTCCACGATTCGGTGCTGCGCGACATGGCGCTGCTCAAGCCCGGCAGCATCGCCGCGCTCGGCAACATCTCGGGCGTTGGCGCGCGCAAGCTCGACGCCTATGGTGACGCCTTCCTGCAAGTGATCCGCGAGGCCGCGTGAGACTGCTGCTCGCCAGTGCCGTGCTGCTCGCCGCCTGCGCGCCCGCGCCGCAGCCCCGAACGGCGGTGAACATCCCGGTCGAGCTGATCGAATTCCGGGTCAGCAGCTGGGGCAAGATCGTCTCGGAGTGGAGCGTCCAGGCGAATGGCGCCGCGAGCTATACGCATGCCGAAGGCCCCGGTCTTGGCACGCGATTGGTCACCCGCGAGTTCAACGTTGGCAGGCGGGGCGTCGCGCAGATCCGCGCGCTGCTCGCCCCTGCCGAGGACGCCGCCGGGGCTATGCCTCCGCCTGAATGCGGCGACCGCTGGACCGATTTTCCGTACGGATCGATCCGCTGGTACAAGGGGCTGATGGATCAGGCGCTCGCGTTCGATCTCGGCTGCAAGAACCCCAAGCTCAAGCCGATCCACGACGCCGTGGGTGCGGCGGAAAAGCAGATGGCGAGCTGGTCGAAGACCGGCGAAGTCATCGAGGACAAGGAAATGAACCCATGAACCTGCGCCGCGTCGATGACAGCATCTCCGTCGCCCCCCAGATCGCGCCCGAGGATGTCGCACTGCTCGCCGAGCAGGGCTTCGGCTTCGTGATCAACAACAGACCCGACCAAGAGGAAATGGGCCAGCCTGGCGGCGACGCGATCCGCGCCGCGGCGGAAGCGGCCGGGCTCGGCTATGCCGCGATCCCCGTCACCCATGCCGGCTTCTCCTCCGCGCAGGTCGAGGCGATGGCGGCGGCGCTGGCCGAGTCGAAGGGCCCGGTGCTCGCTTATTGCCGCTCGGGCACGCGCTCGTGCAATCTCTGGGCGCTGGCCGAGGCGTCGCGCGGTGGCGACCCCGCGGAGATCACCGCCAAGGCTGCCCAGGCCGGCTATGACATCTCGGGCATCCGCCCGCTGCTCGACCAGCTCTCGGGCAAGGCGTGAACCAGCTCGCGATCTTCGCCGGATCGCTCGCCTCGATCCTGGTGATGACGCTGGCCGCCTGGCTGCTCGGGCTCGGCCGGGGCAGCGGCATCGCCAGCGCCGAGGAAGCGCGCGATACGGCGGAGGCAATGATCTCGGGCTTCGACGCCGACGAGGCGCTGCTCGGCAGCGACGGGAAGGCAGCGCTCGTCCGCGGCAAGGCCGGCGATGCCGCCTTGCTCAAGCTCCACGGCGCCCGCATCGCCGCGCGCCATCTCCACGCCCCGCTCGCCAGCGAGGCGACCCCCGAGGGCCTGCGCATCGACAGCGGCGACAAGCGGTTCGGCAGCGTGTTGCTGCGCGGCGTGACAGCCTACTGACATTGGGGTAAGCAGGCGGCCATGCCCCATCTGCCCAATCCGGTGGACTATGCGATCCCCGCCTTCGTGGCGCTCATCCTCGCCGAGATGGCCGTCGCGCGGCTGCGCGATCGCAGGCGCTTCTGCCCGAAGGACACGCTGACCAGCCTCGCGCTCGGCCTCGGCAGCACCGTCGCCGGGCTGCTCACCGCCGGCTTCGTCTATGCGATGGCGATGTGGGTCTACCAGTTCCGCATTTTCACGCTCGGCTGGGCGTGGTACTGGTTCGCCATCGCCTTCGTCCTCGACGATTTCGCCTACTACGTCTTCCACCGCAGCGCCCACCGCGTCCGCTGGTTCTGGGCGAGCCATGTCATCCACCACAGCTCGCAGCATTATAACCTGACCACGGCATTGCGGCAGACCTGGACCGGCTTCGTCAGCCTGGGCTTCCTGTTCCGCCTGCCGCTGTTCCTGCTGGGGTTCCACCCGCTGATGATCTTCTTCGTCGCCGGGCTGAACCTGATCTACCAGTTCTGGATCCACACCGAAGTGATCGGGCGGATGCCGCGCTGGTTCGAGGCGGTGATGAACACGCCGTCGCACCACCGCGTCCATCACGCGACCAACGCGCGCTATCTCGACAGGAATTATGCCGGGGTGTTCATCGTCTGGGACCGCTGGCTCGGCACCTTCGAGGAAGAGCGGGTCGACGAGCGCCCGCGCTACGGCATCGTCAAGGATCTCGGCAGCTTCAACCTGCTCTGGGCCGCCTTTCACGAATGGGTGGGGATCGCCAGGGACGTATGGGCCGCGCCGGACCTGAAGTCCCGAATCGGGTATATGTGGATGCCGCCGGGCTGGAGCCACGACGGCAGCCGCGATACATCCGAGATCATAAAGGCGCGCTGGGAGGCGCGGCAGAATCGGGGGATCGCGTGGAAGCAGCCGACATCGTCGTCATCGGTGGAGGATCCGGCGGCAGCGCCGTCGCGGGCCGCCTGAGCGAAGGCGGCAAGTACAGCGTCGCGGTGCTCGAGGCGGGCGGCCGCAACACCGGCATCAAGACGCGCATGCCCGGCATGCTCCCCTTCCAGGGCCCGGCGACCAACTGGGCGTTCGAGACCGTGCCGCAACGCGGGCTCAACGGCCGGCGCGGCTACCAGCCCCGCGGCAAGGGGCTCGGCGGCTCGAGCGCGATCAACGCGATGCTCTATGTCCGCGGCCACGCCAGGGACTATGACGAATGGCGCGATCTCGGCTGCCCCGGCTGGGGCTGGGACGAGATGCTCCCCTGGTTCAGGCATTCCGAGCATAATGTCCGCGGCGCCGACGCCTTTCACGGCGACCAGGGCCCGCTCTGGGTCAGCGACCAGCTCTATGCGCATGGCGGCAGCGAGGCGTTCATCGAAGCCGCGGGCGCGCTCCAGATCCCGCGCAACCAGGATTTCAACGGCGCGCACCAGTCGGGCGCCGGGCTCTACCAGGTCACGCAGAAGAATGGCGAGCGCTGGACCGCGGCGCGCGGCTATCTCACCCGCCGCGAAAACCTCGAGATCATCACCGATGCGATGGTCGAGCGCGTGCTGTTCGAGGAGGGCCGCGTGTGGGGCGTCGCCTATCAGCGCGACGGCCAGGCGCGCGAGATCCGCGCCCGCCGCGCCGTCGTCCTCGCCGCCGGCGCCTTCCAGACGCCGCAGCTGCTCATGCTCTCCGGCATCGGCCCGGGCGACCATCTGCGCGAGAGCGGGCTGTCGGTGCGGATCGATCGCCCCGCGGTCGGCGGCAACCTCCAGGACCATCTCGATTATGTCGCCGCGTTCGAGACGCCGGGCAGCTATTTCCTCGGCCGGTCGGGGATCGGCACGCTCAAGTCGCTCGGGTCGATGGCGCGCTGGATGCTCACCCGCAAGGGCGCGATGACCTCGCCCTATGCCGAAGCCGGCGCCTTCCTGCGCACCGATCCGGCGCTCGATCGGCCCGACATCCAGCTCCATTTCCTGATCGCGATGGTCGACGATCATGGCCGCTCGCCGGTGCAGGGGCACGGCTTCAGCTGCCATGCCTGCGTGTTGCGGCCGGAGAGCCGCGGCACCGTGCGCCTCCAGTCGCTCGATCCGCGCGTCGCGCCGCTGATCGATCCCGATTTCCTCGGCGATCCGCGCGACATGGAGCGATTGAAGCAGGGCGTGCGCACCATGTACCGCATCCTCGAGGCGCCCCCGCTCGCCCGCTTCAAGGGCCGCGACCGCTATCCGATCGACCTGGCCGACGACGCCGCGCTCGAGCGGCTGATCCGCGCCCGGGCGGACACGATCTACCACCCCGTCGGCACCGCGCGCATGGGCTCGGACGAAGGCGCGGTGGTCAACCCGCGCCTGAAGGTCCGCGGGGTCGAAGGGCTGTACATCGCGGACGCCTCGATCATGCCCCGGCTGATCGGCGGCAACACCAACGGCCCGACCGTCGTGATCGGCGAGCGCTGCGCCCAGTTCATCCGGGAAGACCTGGCCTAAGTTCCCTCTCCCTATGGGAGAGGGAAGGGGCCCGCGCGAAGCGCGTGGGAAGGGTGAGGGTCGTTGGATGATCGCGCTCGACCCTCACCCTTCCGCCGACCTCGTCGGCTGCCTCCCTCTCCCAATGGGAGAGGGATTTGAGAATGAAAAAAGGGCCGGCGCTTTCGCACCGGCCCAAGTCGTCCGCAGGAGGAACCTCGGTTGGGCGCCGCCCCTCAGGAGAGGAGACGGGGGCGGCGCCCGATCTCGTCAGTAGTTGTAGGCACGCTCGCCGTGCGCGTTGAT
The DNA here is from genome assembly GCF_040049295.1 of Sphingomonas sp. KR3-1. Classification (NCBI taxonomy): domain Bacteria; kingdom Pseudomonadati; phylum Pseudomonadota; class Alphaproteobacteria; order Sphingomonadales; family Sphingomonadaceae; genus Sphingomonas; species Sphingomonas sp. KR3-1. The sequence continues at coordinate 1,782,307 of NZ_JBDZDQ010000001.1, read as the reverse complement.
GTCGAGACCTTCCATCTCGACTTCCACGCTCGGACGGATGCCGATGGTGTACTTGAGCAGCAGGAACAGGATCGCCGACACGCCGCCCGAGAGCAGCAGCGTCACGCCCACGCCGGTCGCCTGGGTGACCAGCTGCGCTGCCATGTCGTACTTGCCCGCGACTGCCGGGATCACGGTGAAGTCCATGAAGCCCTGGCCGCCCAGCGCCGGATCGGCGACGATGCCCGTGCCGATCGCGCCGATGATGCCGCCGACGCAGTGCACGCCGAACACGTCGAGCGTGTCGTCATAGCCGAGCTTGTTCTTCACCGTGGTGACGAAGAAGAAGCAGACGATCGAGGCGACCGCGCCCAGCACCACCGAGGTCATCGGTGCGGCGAAGCCCGCTGCCGGGGTGATCGCGACCAGGCCGGCGACGACGCCCGAGGCCGCGCCGAGCAGCGAAGGCTTGCCGTGCACCACCTGCTCGATGATCGCCCACATCGCACCGGCGGCAGCCGTGGCGACCATGGTGTTGATGAAGGCGAGCGAGGCGAACTTGTTGGCTTCGAGGTTGGAGCCGGCGTTGAAGCCAAACCAGCCGACCCACAGCAGCGAGGCGCCGATCATCGTCATGGTCAGCGAGTGCGGGGCCATCGGCTCCTGCTTGTAGCCGGTGCGCTTGCCGATCACGATGCAGCCGACCAGGCCGGCGATACCGGCGTTGATGTGGACGACGGTGCCGCCCGCGAAGTCGAGCGCGCCCTTGCCCCACAGATAGCCATGGTCGTTGGGCAGGCCGGCGGTGAAGTCTGGGCCCGGCCAGTACCACACCATGTGCGCCATCGGATAATAGGCGAAGATCGACCAGAGCACGACGAAGATGATCAGCGGGGTGAACTTCACCCGCTCGGCGAACGCGCCGACGATCAGCGCCGGGGTGATCATCGCGAAGGTCATCTGGAAGACGACGAAGGTCGTCTCGGGCAGATAGACGCCGTTCGAGAAGGTCGCGGCGAAGCTGTTGGCGTCGACGCCGTGCATCAGCACCTTGGAGAAGCCGCCGACGAACCAGTTGAGGCCGAGCGCGTCGCCGTTGGTGAAGGCCATCGAATAGCCGATCGTCACCCACATCAGGCCGGTGACGCAGACGATGCTGAGCACCTGCATCAGCACCGAGAGCATGTTCTTGGTGCGGACCAGGCCGCCATAGAACAGCGCCAGGCCCGGCACCGACATCATCAGCACCAGCGCCGACGAGACGAGCATCCAGCTGACGTCGCCCTTGTTGACCATCGCATCGGTCGGCACGACCGGCGCGGCGGCGGCAGGCGCCTGTGCCAGCGCCGGCATCGCGGCGAACAGGGCGCCGAGCCCCGCTCCCGCGGCAATCTTCATCGCTAGTTTCATCTGGACCCCCATCTTACAGCGCCGTCTCGTCGGTTTCGCCCGTGCGGATGCGCACGGCCTGGCCGACATCGAGGACGAAAATCTTGCCATCGCCGATCGCGCCGGTGCTGGCTGCAGCCTGGATCGCTTCGACCGCGCGGTCGGCCAGGTCGGCCCCCACCACGACCTCGATCTTGATCTTGGGCACCATGTTGGTGCTGTATTCCGCGCCACGGTAGATCTCGGTCTGGCCCTTCTGGCGGCCGAACCCCTTCACTTCCGACACGGTCATGCCCGCGACGCCGACGCCCGTGAGCGCCTCGCGGACCTCGTCCAGCTTGAACGGTTTTATGATGGCGATGATGAGCTTCATGTCGCCCCCTCGTTGGCGGTTATCCCGGAGAGGGCAGGAGCAAGGGGCGTGCCAAGGGCAAGAATCCCGCGATTCCGCGCCGTTTCCGCGCAATCAAATGTTACGGAGGGGTAAATTTTTGTGCAGATGCGAAGGGCTGCTTAAAAATCGGGCAGGTTTGGAGGGCAAATGATGGGCAGGATTTGGGCGATCGCATGCGCCATGTTCGCATTGTTCGGCGCGCCGGCGGCGCGGGCACAGGATTTCGTTCCTCCCGCGGGCTATTCGAGCGGCGGCGGTCCCCGCGCCGCGCTCGCCACGCCGGTCGAGCCGGGCACGCCGCGGCTCAGCCATGTCGCCGAGGAGACGCTGGCCGGGCTGTTCACGGTCGATCCGGACTATAAGGGCTTTGGCGAAGCGACCGCCAAGGTCATTGGCGCCTATGTGGTCGACGAGCCCAGGGGTGCGCCGCTCAGGGAGGCCTGGGCGGTCGGCTTCCTGCCGGTCAACCTGGCCTTCAGCAACGGCAGCTGCTTCCGCTTCGGCGCCGAATATGAGGACGGCAAGCTTGCCAATGCGCGCCTCAGTCGCAGCGATTGCAGTGCCCGGCGCCCTCCGGTGCAGCAGCCCGGCCCCGCGCCGGCCGATAGCCATCTGCACTGGCTCGCCGGTTCCTGGGGTTTTGGCGCCTGGGGCGACGACCGCACCGGGCAGACGCGCGTCACCGTGCCCTTTGGCAAGGTATTCACGCCCTTCTTCTCGGCCAGGCTGAAGCCGCTCGGCTTCATGGCGATGAACAGCATCGATGCGCCGCTCGGCAATGTGACGATGGTCGCCGGGATCGATGGCAAGCTGACGATCGTCACGCTGCTGGTCAGCTACTGACGCGGCGCGGCGGGCAGGGTAGAAGCGCGGCATGATCCTCGCTTTCCTCCTGCCCGCTTTTGCCGTTGCCTCGGTGTCGCGGGACGATCCGCCGACCGTTCGCTATCCGGCGCTTCCCGCTGCCGCTGCGCGCGCGCAGGGCTTCGTCCCCGTCGGCTGGGTGCTGGAAAGCAGCGAGAGCGGCGATCTCGACGGTGACGGCAAGCCCGATCTCGCTTTCGTGCTCCACATGAACGATCCCGCCAATGTCCTGAAGAACGAGGGCGGCTTTTGCGGCGAGACGATCGATACCAACCCGCGCATCCTCGCCGTTGCGCTCGCCCAGCCGGGTGGCGGCTATCGCCTCGTCGCGCAGAACCATGCGCTGGTACCGCGGCGCGACAACCCCTGCGCAGACGACTGGCTTGCCGCGGATGGCGAGATGGGCGGCGGGATCGCCATCGCGCGCGGCAATGTCGTGGTCACGCTCGGCCGGTTCATGAGCGCGGGCGGCTGGGGGATGGGCCGCACGGTGTTCACGCTTCGCTGGAAGGACCGCGCGCTGCGGCTGATCGGCTTCGATAGCGAGAATACCCAGCGCAACAGCGGCGAGACGTCGTCGCTCAGCGTCAACTATCTCACCCGCAAGATACGGATCGCGCATGGCACGATCGAGAGCGATGCGGAGAAGGTTCGCTGGGCCCGGCTGTCCGGCGCGGGCCTGCCGACGATCGATGCGATCGGCGACGGGCTCGAATTCTATCCCGAGGGGCTGGCGAGCGAACCCTGATGCTGCTGGCGCTGCTCCTCTCCGCGCTCGCGATGACGCTGATCGTCGGGGTCCGCTATCTGCTGGCGAGCGGCGGCTTCGCGCTGGCGACGCGGTTCAGGCATCCCGGCCTCTATGCCGGGCTCGACAGGCAGATCCGCCGCGAAATCGGCTGGAGCCTCGCCAGCGCCGCGATCTACGGCGTGCCCGCCGGCGTGGTCGCCTGGGGTTGGCAGAACCATGGCTGGACGCGGATCTACACCGACGCCCACGCCTTTCCGCTCTGGTACCTGCCCGTCTCGGTGCTGCTCTACCTGCTGGCGCACGATACCTGGTTCTACTGGACGCATCGCTGGATGCACGTGCCTGCGCTGTTCCGCCGGATGCACGCGGTCCACCACGCCAGCCGCCCGCCCACCGCCTGGGCCGCGATGAGCTTCCACCCGCTCGAGGCGCTGACCGGCGCGGTGGTGATCCCGGCGCTGGTGTTCCTCGTGCCCGTCCATGTCGGCGCGCTCGGGCTGGTGCTGGCGATCATGACCGTGATGGGCGTGACCAACCATATGGGCTGGGAAGTCTGGCCCCGCTTCGTCTGGCAGGGGCCGCTCGGCGGCTGGCTGATCACCGCCAGCCATCACCAGCGCCATCACGAGCGCTATGCCAGCAATTTCGGTCTCTATTTCCGCCATTGGGACCGGCTCTGCGGCACCGATGCCGGGCTCGGCGGCTTCCCGGCCCCGGCGATGCGCAAAAACAACAGGTCCTGATCGGACGCTTCGGGCGAGGAACCGGGTTTCGCGCGCGGAGTTTCGCGCCTGTAACATCGGGAACCTGTAACCATGCGTATCATGCCCCTGGCGCTGCTCGCGCCCCTTTGCCTGCTCGCCGCGCCGGCCTTCGCCCAGGACGGCCAGGCTCAGCTCCCCCGCGAAGCCGCCGATGGCGGCGACTATGCGATCATCGGCGTCGGCGGCGCCATCCTGCCCGACTACGAAGGGTCGAACGACTATCGCGGCGCGCCCGTGCCGCTCGCCACCGGCAAGGTCTCGGGCTTCGGCTTCGAGCTTGCCGGCACCCGGCTCAGCGTCGACCTGATCCCCGATCACAGCAGCTCGGGGATCGATTTCCAGCTAGGGCCCACCGCGACGGTCAACCTCAACCGCACCAGTCTGAAAGGCATCGAGGATCCGCGGATCAAGGCGCTCGGCAAGATCGACACTTCGATCGAGGTCGGCGGCTTTGCCGGCTTTGCCAAGACCGGGGTGTTCACCAGCGCCTATGACCGGATCGCCTTCCGCGCGTCCTATCGCAAGGACGTGTCGAACGTCTCCAAGGCCGGCGTCTTCACCCCGTCGATCACCTACATGACGCCGCTCAGCCGCAAGTCGATGGTCGGGCTGTTCCTCTCGGCGAGCCGCGTCGAGAAGGGCTATGCCGACACCTATTTCAGCGTCACGCCCGCCGGCTCCGCGGCGAGCGGCCTGCCGGTGTGGAACGCGCAGGGCGGGTGGAAGGACTGGACCGCCGGCATCGGCGGCGCGGTGTCGCTCACCGGCGATCTCACCCACGGGCTCCAGCTCTTCGCCGGCGGCACCTATCGCAAGCTGCTCAACAGCATCGGCGATTCGCCGATCGTCCGCACCGCCGGCTCGCGCGGCCAGTGGCTCGGCTCGGCGGGCCTCGCCTACAGCTTCTGATGCGTTCGCCGCTTTCCCGGGCGGCGGATCGCCGCCCGGGAAAGCGCGCAGCGACGCCCGCGAAATTTTCGACTGGCCGCACTGGACCCGCCCCCGCCCCGCGCGTACACCCGCGCCATCCCCGGGGGAGCGCTGGCCGCGCTTGAGAGGAGGGCAGGAGCCCTCGACCCGCTGAACCTGATCCGGCTGACACCGGCGTAGGGAGGGAGCGGCCGCACTCCAGGACCGTCTCTCTCCAATGGAGAAAGACGAATGGCCGATATCCCCGCCAAGACCGAGCTTGCCGTCACCACCGGCGCGATCCGTGGCTCGAAGAAGATCCATGTCGGGCCCTTGAAGGTCGCGATGCGCGAGATCCATCTCGAGCCGGGCTCGGGCGAGGCGCCGGTCCGCGTCTACGATACCTCCGGTCCCTACAGCGATCCGAACGCGCGGATCGACATCATGGCCGGCCTGCCCGAGCTGCGCCGCGACTGGATCCGCGCGCGCGGGGACGTGGTCGAAGTCGCCCAGCGCGAGGTCCGCCCCGAGGATAATGGCCAGCTCGGCCCCGATCGCTCGGGCGGCGTCCAGCCCTTCCCGAACGTCCGCAAGACCGTGCTGCGCGCCAGGCCCGGCGCGAACGTCAGCCAGATGCACTATGCGCGCAAGGGCATCATCACCGCCGAGATGGAATATGTCGCCGAGCGCGAGAATCTCGGCCGCGCCCGCCTGGCGGAATATGTCCGCGACGGCCAGAGCTTCGGCGCGTCGATCCCCGATTACGTCACGCCCGAGTTCGTCCGCGACGAAGTCGCGCGCGGCCGCGCGATCATCCCCAACAACATCAACCACCCCGAATCAGAGCCGATGGCGATCGGCCGCAACTTCCTGGTCAAGATCAACGCCAATATCGGCAACTCAGCCGTCGCCTCCGACGTGGCGAGCGAGGTCGACAAGATGGTCTGGTCGATCCGCTGGGGCGCGGACACGGTGATGGACCTCTCGACCGGGCGCAACATCCACGACACCCGCGAATGGATACTGCGCAACTCCCCCGTCCCGATCGGCACCGTGCCGATCTATCAGGCGCTGGAGAAGGTCGGCGGTATCGCCGAGGACCTGACCTGGGAAATCTTCCGCGACACGCTGATCGAACAGGCCGAACAGGGCGTGGATTATTTCACCATCCACGCCGGCGTCCGCCTGCCCTATGTCCCGCTCACCGCCAAGCGCGTCACCGGCATCGTCTCGCGCGGGGGCTCGATCATGGCGAAATGGTGCCTGGCGCATCACAAGGAGAGCTTCCTCTACGAACGCTTCGACGAGATCACCGAGATCATGAAGGCGTACGACATCGCCTATTCGCTCGGCGACGGCCTGCGCCCCGGCTCGATCGCCGATGCCAATGACGAAGCCCAGTTCGCCGAACTCTACACGCTGGGCGAACTGACCAAGCGCGCATGGGCCCAGGAGGTCCAGGTGATGATCGAAGGTCCCGGCCATGTGCCGATGCACAAGATCAAAGAGAATATGGACAAGCAGCTCGAGGCGTGCGGCGAGGCGCCCTTCTACACGCTCGGGCCGCTCACCACCGACATCGCGCCGGGCTACGACCATATCACCAGCGGCATCGGCGCCGCGATGATCGGCTGGTACGGCACCGCGATGCTCTGCTACGTCACGCCCAAGGAGCATCTGGGGCTTCCCGACCGCGACGACGTCAAGGTCGGCGTGGTCACCTACAAGCTCGCCGCGCATGCCGCCGATCTCGCCAAGGGCCACCCGGCGGCCAAGGTCCGCGACGACGCGCTGTCGCGCGCTCGTTTCGAGTTCCGCTGGCGCGACCAGTTCAACCTGTCGCTCGATCCCGACACGGCGGAGAAGTATCACGACCAGACGCTGCCGGCCGAGGGCGCCAAGTCGGCGCATTTCTGCTCGATGTGCGGCCCGAAGTTCTGCTCGATGAAGATCACCCAGGAAGTGCGGGATTTCGCTGCCAAGCAGAACGCGCCGGTCGAGGGCTTCCTCGCCGCCGAGGATGCCGAGGCCGGCATGGCCGCGATGTCGCAGCTCTACAACGAGACCGGCCGCGAGCTTTACATGGGCGCCGGCGGCCGCGAGCACGATTGAACCGGCCCGGCTTGACCGCGGCCCGATAAGCATCGACCTTCGCAGGCGAAACTGCCTGCGGAGGACCGATGCCCCTGCTTGCCCTGGCCCTTGCGGCCGCCGGTACCGTCGCAGCGCCGATGCCCCAGGACATCGACCTCAAGGCCGAATGCGCGCGGGTGGCGCAGGTCTATCCGCGCCTGATGCTGGCGGCGATGGCGGAGGGGCCGATGGATTGCGGCGATCCCGAAAGGGGCGAGTCGGTCGATTGCGCCGCCGGCGAGACGCCCGAGCAGAAACAGGCGCACGCGCTGCGCTGGGAAATCCGCAAATATCAGGAAGCTGGCTACAAGACCGCGGACACCGCCTGTGGCTCTTGGCGCGCGCATCCCAAATCCCCCGAAGTCGCCGAGGCCGCCCGCGTCGCCATCGTCGCGGCGCGTGCGCGGGACAAGGCAACCGCGGTGCCGCCCGCGCGGGACTGAGGTTCCCCGCCGGCGTGGGCCGGCCGGCGGAGGCGGAGTCTTGTCCGAAACGGACAAACCTGCCGCCAAAGTCGATCCAATTCCCGATAGCCTCGCGCGCAGGCAATCGGGAGGGCGCGATGACGCGGGCATTGCAGGGACTGGCCGGGGCGCTGCTTCTGTTCGGCGGCCTCATCCTCGCGCCCGATGCCGCCGCGCAGGGGGCGAAGGCGACGAGCAACGCGCCCGATTTCTCCGACATCACCAGCAAGGCAGCGGCGAACAGGCTCGTCCGCGAGGGCCGGCTCGTCAGGATCCGCCTCTTCCCCGCCGAGCTGGGCGGTCGGGACGATCCGCACAACATCGTCTACATTCCGCCCGCGGTCGAGGAAGTCCGCCAGCTCTTGATCGGCACGCTCAAGCGCTTCACCGCGGAGGACCTGATCGACCAGCTCGACGTCCGCGCCGACTACAAGGGCGCCAGCATCGTCCCGTCGCGCATCCGCTTCATCGCCACGCACAGCCGCGGCGGCGCACCGTTCGAGGCTGCGCTGGAGGTCTGGTAACGCTTGCGCGTGGAAATCGCCTTTCCGCCCTCGTCCGCTGATGGATGCCCCCGCGCAACACGCTCGGAAAATCCCCTTACACCCCTCGCAATGTAGGAAACCCTCTGATCTATCCTGCCGGATGAGCAAGACCTGCATTGCCGCCGCCACGCGCGCGGCTTCCGCCGGCGAGCGCGCCAACGGCCCGCGCGACGGTTCGATTCCGCGCCGCCCCGCCCTGAAGGCCGGACTCGCGCGCGCGTGAATGTCGCGGCCTTTGTGACTTTCCGGGCCCGGGGAGCAGGCTGCGGCGCAGCGCTTCCGCGCCGGCGCGGGCCGGCCGAAGCCGCGCCGTCAGCGCACGGCGAATTCCACCTCGCCTATGCCCATCCCGCCATCCACGCTCAGCCGGTAGCGCCCCGGCGCAAGCGGGCTCGGCTTGCCGAGCGCGTCATAGCCCTGGGGCACGGCGGGGAAGGCGAAGCGCGTCGGGCAAGGAGCCTGGCTGCCATTGTGGCGGCGCAGCTCCCACAGTGCCTCGTCCTCGCCCTCGCGGACGATGCTGGCGCCGAGCAGGCAGAAGCCCTCCGGCGCGCGGGTCACTTCGAAGCGCACGTCGTCGGGCGAGACCACGGTCGCGCGGATCTCGGCGCCCTGGGTGCAGCCGGCGAGCAGCAGCGCCGCGCCGCCGAGCAGGAGGCCGGCGCGCGTCACAGCCCGCTGCGCCGCCGCTTCCAGTCGAGCATCACGCCGATGCGCTTGTCCCAGGTGCCGTCCCACTGCGTCTCGAGGCCGTGCGCCTCGAGCTCGGCGACGATCTCGCGCGCCACTGCCAGCGCGGCGTCCTCGCCCTCGGCGCAGGCGCCATAGTTGAGGTAGAGCCCGTTGCCTTCCACGGCGCCTTCGGTGTCCTGCATGTGGTAAAAGGCATAGCCGCGCACGTCGGTGCCGGTGTCTTCCACCGCGCGCACCTCGTCCCAGATCTCGGTCGCGCCGCAATTGCCGCAGCAGCTGAAGTTCTGGCGGGCGACGACGCCGTCCTCCTCGAGCTGGGCGAAGGCGGCGTCGAGCCGGTCGCAATCGGTCTCGTCGGGCCAGTGGCGCTCGGCGGCGCGCTGCTCGGCCAGCGCCTGGCGCAGCGCCTGCTGGGCGAGCGGTCGCAGTTCCTCGGGGGTGAAATCGTCGGCGAAGGCATCCGCCGCGTTGGTCAGGATCGCGTCCTCGTCATAGAAGCCGCTCGCCACGTCGCGGCGGATCTGGTCGCGCACCCATTCGTCCCGTTCCTCGGGCGGGGCCGCCGGCGGCGCGAGCTCCGCCTCGGGAGCGGCGCGCTTGCCGAACAGGCGGCCGAACAGCGACTTCATTGCTTCCTCCATCGTCCGACGGGGACGATAGCAAGCCAATGCGCCGGCGGGAATGCCCGTGCGGCGCGGAGGGCCTCAGAACATGCCGGGCACGTCGCGTTGCGGGACGCTCGGCCGGGCGGGGGTGAGCGGGGTGCGGCCGGCCTCGGAGACCGCGGTGGTCGATGCCTGGCGCGCGCTCGCCGCAGCGGGATCGCCGGTCGACGCGGTGATCGCGGTGCAGCTCTTGCCCTCGATGAAGTCGAGCGCGGCGCGAGTCGATGCCTCGCGCGCATCGCCCATCGGATAGGCGATGTCGTCCGCCGCCTTGCAGCTCGCCTGGACGATGCTGGCCAGGCCGTTGAAATAGGCGCCCTGGTGCGCGCTGTTCTGGAGCGCGAAGGCGATGATGCGGAAGCGGTCGTCGCAGGCGGTCTTGTCGATCGCGATCTGGCCCACCGGCTTGCCATAGGTGTTGCTGCCGACCAGCGCGAGGTTGGCGCCGAGATAGGGGAGCATGCCGGCGGCGACGAGCTCGCTGGCCGAGGCCGTGCTCGAGGTGCCGATGAAGGCGAGCTTGGTCGGCGCGATCGACTGGGTTTGCGGGCTGAAATAGGTGGTGCTGTTCTCGACCGACTTGGACGGGCGGAAGGTCATGGAGTCAAACACGTCGGAGGTCGAGCGGTTGGCGCCGAGCAGATTGCCCATCAGCTCGGCGATCGAGACCAGGCCGCCGCCATTGTAGCGCACGTCGACGATCACCTCGGTCACGCCGGCAGCCTTGAACGAGGCGAAGGCGTTGCGCAGCGGCGTGTCGGCGGTGCTGATGAAGGTGCGCAGGTTGACATAGCCGACGCGGTGGCCGCCATCGTCGATGATCTTGGCGCCGTAGCGGGTGGAGACCGGATCGAGCGAATAGTCGGTCTTGGCGATCGTCACCACGCGGGTGCCCGCCGCCGGGTCGGTCACGCGCAGGCTGCGGGTGGTGCCGCTGGTGTTCGGGCCCAGCGCGTCGGTCAGCCCGGCGGTGCCGCTGGTCGCCAGGATGTCGCTGACGTTGCGCAGGTTGGTGGTGCTGGTGCCGATCGCCAGGATCTCGGTGCCGCGGTCGATCCCGGCGCCAAGCGCTGTGGTGCCCTCGAAGGTCTCGGCCGAGAACAGGCGGTTGCCGTTCAGGTAGAGGCGGAAGCCGAAGCCCGCGGTCGCGCCCGAATTGTAATAGGCGTTCTCCTCGGCGATCGAGGTCAGATAGGTGAAATAGCGGTCGCGGCCCTGCGAGCGGGCGGTGGCGGTCAGCGCGTCGATATAGTCGCTGACGGTCGAATAGGGCGCGGGGTCGAGGCTGGCCGGCAGCGTCTCAGGGAAGAGATACCATTCGTTGAGCTGCGCCGCCGCCCAGAGCTGGCGCTCGCGCAGCGTGCAGCCCGCCGCGGTGGTCGAGCTGGGCGTGGGCGTCGGGGTGATGCCCCCGGTCGATCCGCCGCCGGTGACCGATCCGCTTCCGCCGCCTCCGCTGCACGCGGCGAGGGACAGGCAGATCAGGGAAGTGAGGGTGCGGCGCATGGGACTCTCCTTGCACACAGCCTATGCTGGCGTTTCAGGCAAGTCATCCCCTTGTTTTCGATGCTTTTACTACGAAAGTGGCGGCAATGCCCAGTCGATCGGCTTCTGTCCCAGGCTTTCGAGGAAGGCATTTGCCTTGGAGAAGTGCCGCGATCCGAAAAAGCCCGAATAGGCGGAGAGCGGCGAGGGGTGCGGCGCCTTGAGCACCAGATGGCGCCCGCCGCGATCGATCGAATCGACGAACGCCGCCTTCTTCTGGGCATGGCTGCCCCAGAGCAGGAAGACGACCGGCTCGGCGCGGGCATTGATCAGGCGGATCACCGCATCGGTGAACCGCTCCCAGCCGCGCCCCTGGTGCGACGCGGCGGCGCCCATCTGCACGGTGAGCACCGCGTTGAGCAGCAGCACGCCCTGCTCGGCCCAATGCTCGAGGAAGCCGTGCCGCGCCGGCGGGATGCCGAGGTCGGTCTCCATCTCCTTGTAGATGTTGACCAGGCTCGGCGGCGTGCGCACGCCGGGCTTGACCGAGAAGCACAGCCCGTGCGCCTGGCCCTCGCCATGATAGGGATCCTGGCCGAGGATCACGACGCGGACCTTGTCGAGCGGCGTCAGGTCGAGCGCGCGGAACCATTCGTTGCCGGCCGGGAAGATGCGCTTGCCCGCGGCCTTCTCGGCGACGAGGAACTGGCGCAGCGCCGCCATGTACGGATCGGCGAACTCGCCCTGCAGCGGTTCGAGCCAGCTCTGATGGAGTTTCACCTCGCCCATGCCCCCCTGTCCGCCAAGCGGCGCGGCGCTGTCAACGGCTGGCGGAGCGGCAGTGGTGGCGCAGCGGGCAGCGCGCGCAGTCGGTCGCGTCGAAGCGGCACAAAGTCTGACCCAGCTTCTTGGTGCCGATATGGAAGTCGAGAAAGTCGCGGCCCTGCCATTCGGGCATCGCGCCGGTCACCGCCTCGCTGGCGTGGCGCGCATCGGCATTGCGGTGGACCAGCCCAAGCCGCTGGAGCACCCGGCAGACATGGCCGTCGACGATCAGCACCGGCCGATCGAGCGTGCTGCCGTTGAGCGTCGCCGCGGCGACCTTGCGCCCCACGCCCGGCAGCCGCTCGAGCCAGGCAAGCGCTTCGTCGAGCGGCAGCGCGCCAAGAAAGCCCAGGTCGAAGCCGCGGCGCTCCGCCGCGATCCGCCCGAGCGCGCCGATCACATAGCCTGCCTTGTCCTCGGCATGGGTGACGGCGCCGATGCAGCGCAGGACCTGGGCCGGGTCGGCTGCCAGCACCTGGCCCGGCGTGCCGAACGCGGCGACCAGCCGGTCATAGGCGGCGAGCGATACCGCGTCCTGCGTCCGCCCGCTGATCATCGACTTGACCAGCGCTCCGATCGGCGTGCGCCGCGGCAGCGGCCCGGCCAGCGCGCGCATCGGCTCCAGCGCCGCCTGCCAGCGCAGGATATCGTCATGCCCGAAAAAGCCGAAGCCGGGTTGCATGGTGAGGACATAGAACAAAGATAGAACAAGCGCAATGTCCGGCTGGCGGCGGCAGTGCCGAGGTGGCAAGGGGCGGGGCATGCACGTCACCCATGATCCCGCCGCGCCGGCCGCCGAGACGATCGAGTTCGACCAGTTCCTCGCCGTCGATATCCGCATCGGCACGATCGTTGTGGCAGAGCCTTTTCCCGAGGCGCGCAAGCCGGCGTTCAAGCTGCTGATCGATTTCGGTCCGGCGATCGGCCGCAAGCGCTCCTCGGCGCAGATCACCGAACATTATGCGCTCGAGCAGCTGCCCGGGCTCCAGGTCGTCGCGGTGGTCAATTTTCCACCCCGCCAGATCGGCAAGTTCATGTCCGAAGTGCTGACGCTCGGCTTCCCCGATGCGGAAGGGAAGGTCGTGCTGTTCCACCCGTCGCAGTCCGTCCCGAACGGCGGCCGGCTGTTCTGACAGGTAGCGCTAACATTTTCGTTGAAACCTCCCGGACAGGCGCATAGCCTCGCCTCAAAATAACGAAGGGGAGGCAGACATGCTCAAGCGACTGGCGCTTGCCGCCATTGCTCTATCGGTTCCGGCAGGGGCATCCGCGCCGCGCGCGCAGACCGCGCCAGCAGCGGCGGCAGAGCCCGACATCCTCAACAATGCGAATCCGGACAGTTTCCAGGTCTATGGCCTGCCGGGCGGCGCCAAGCCGACGCCGATCAAGGACCCCAAGGTCCAATTCGGCAAGGCGATCCGCATCGAAACGCCGGGCGGCGGCAATGTGTGGAGTGTCGGCGTCAACTCGCCGCTCCAGGCAGGGGCGAAGAAGGGCGACAAGATCCTCATCGCCTTTTACGCGCGGGTCGAGAAGCCGGCGGACGGCACTACCAGCGCCACCATCGCCGCGGCCCAGCTCCAGCTCGCCGCCGCGCCCTATACCAAGGTGTTCGGCGAAGGCGTCACCGTCGGGCCGGAGTGGAAGCTCTACAAGGTCGCCGGCCATGCCGACCGCGACTATGCCAAGGGCGAGCTCGCCGCGGCGCTGCACGTCAACACGGCCAGGCAGACGCTCGATATCGGCGCGCTGGCGGTGCTGGACTTCGGGCAGAAGCCCTAGGCGCGCACCGCAGTCACCAGATAATTGAGCGTCTCGCGCGTGCCGGTGACGAAGCCTCGCGCGGGCGAGAAGCCCAGGCCGGTGCGGTCGATCACCTTCATGCCCGCGGCGACCAGCAATGCCTCCAGCTCCTCGGGGCGGAGGAACTTGCTCCAGTCGTGCGTGCCCTCGGGGATCGCGCCCGTGCCCTCGGCAAACGTGATCATCGCGATGCGCGAGGCGAGGGTGCGATTGGGGGTCGAGAGGATCATTAATCCGCCCTCGGCCAGCGCGCCGGCCAGCGCGCCGACGAATGCCGCCGGATCGGTGACATGCTCGATCACTTCCATCGAGGTGACGAGGTCGAAGGTCCGGCCGGGCAGGTTCTCGATCCCGCCGGCGACATAATCGATGTCGAGCCCGGTCGCGGCGGCGTGGGCGCGGGCGGCGCCGATATTCTCGGGCGCCGCGTCGATCCCGGTCATCGTCGCGCCCAGCCGGGCGAGCGGCTCGGCGAGCAGCCCGGCGCCGCAGCCGACGTCGATCGCGGTCCTGCCGGCGAGCGGCGTGAAGCTCGCGCCGTCCCCGCCCCAATGCGTGTCGATCGCGGCGCGGACATAGCCGAGCCGCGCCGGATTGAGCTTGTGGAGCATCGCCGAGGAGCCCTTGGGATTCCACCAATCGGCCGCCAGCTTGCCGAAATGCTCAGCTTCACGCGGGTCAATAGTTGCTTTGGTTGCGCTTGCCATGCGCCGCTCCTATCAGGGCGCCCCATTATCGTCATCCCCGCGCAGGCTGGGACCAAGCCCGCAAAGCAGACAGGCTCTTTCCATGGCGCGTATCGTGATGAAGTTCGGCGGCACCTCGATGGCGGGCATCGAGCGCATCCGGAACGTCGCCGCGCGCGTCAAACGCGAATGGGAAGCCGGCAATCAGGTCGCGGTGGTCGTCTCGGCGATGGCCGGCGAGACCGACCGGCTGGTCAATTTCTGCCGCGAGGCGAGCTCGCTCTACGATCCGCGCGAATATGACGTGGTCGTCGCCGCGGGCGAGCAGATCACCTCGGGCCTGCTCGCGATCACGCTCCAGGCGCTCGGCGTGCCGGCGCGCTCCTGGCTCGGCTGGCAGCTGCCGATCCACACCGACGACGCCTTCGCCAAGGCGCGCATCGGCGACATCGAGACCGGCCCGCTGCTCGCCAGCATGGAAGCACGCGAGGTCGCGGTGATCCCGGGCTTCCAGGGCATGCATGAAGGCCGCATCACCACGCTCGGCCGCGGCGGATCGGATACCTCGGCGGTGGCGGTGGCGGCGGCGGTCAAGGCCGATCGCTGCGACATTTATACCGATGTGGACGGGGTCTACACCACCGATCCGCGCATCGTGCCCCGGGCCCGCAAGCTCAAGAAGGTGACGTACGAAGAAATGCTCGAGCTCGCCAGCGTCGGGGCCAAGGTGCTCCAGACGCGCTCGGTGGGTCTGGCGATGAAGGAACAGGTCCGCGTGCAGGTGCTGTCGTCGTTCACCGGCGAGAACGCACCGATGGCGGACACGCTGCCCGGCACGATGATCGTGGGCGAAGAGGAGATACAGGACGTGGAAAGCCAGCTCATCACCGGCATCGCGCACGACAAGAACGAAGCCAAGATCACGCTCACCTCGGTGCCGGACAAGCCCGGCGCGGTGGCGACGATCTTCGACCCGCTCGCCGCGGCGAACATCAATGTCGACATGATCATCCAGAACATCGCGCACCAGAGCGCGGGTTCGGCGAGCGCGACCGACGTGACCTTCACCGTGCCGGCCGCCGACCTGGCGCGCTCGATCGAGACGCTCACCCAGGCCAAGGCGAGCATCGGCTTCGCGGAGCTGATCCAGGATACCCGCGTCGCCAAGATCTCGGTGGTCGGCGTCGGCATGCGCAGCCATGCAGGCGTCGCCGCGGCGATGTTCAAGACGCTCGGCGAGCGCGGGATCAACATCCAGGCGATCACCACCTCGGAGATCAAGGTCAGCGTGCTGATCAACGAGGACGAGACCGAGCTGGCGGTGCGCATCCTCCACACCGCCTACGGCCTCGACGCGACCGACGAGGCGGCCTGACCACTCCGGTTCGCCGCGACGCCTGCAACGAACGGTAACATGCGGCGCGATGCTGCCCCATTTCGGTCGCGCTGCCGCCGTGTCGGCATGGTTGGGGCAGGATTGTGATGATGTGGCTGCGCTCCCGTCTCTTTGCTGATTCGGGGCTGCTGCGCAGGCGCAGCGCGGCCTTGCTGTTCGCGATCATCGTCGAGCTGCTGCTCATCCTGCTGCTGCTGTTCTTCGTGCCGCCCCTGCCGGGCCGCAAGCAGAGCGGGCGCACCACCGTGTTCGGGATCGAGGCGTCGAAGGGCGAGGACAGCCCGGACAAGAAGACCTCGCAGAAGAAGGTCCAGAAGCGCGCGAGCGCGCAGAAGCAGCAGGCTCAGGCGCAGACCCAGCCCAAGCCGCCGGTGCCGTCTCCGGTCGAGACGCCGGTGCCCGTCGGCCCGCCGACCTTCCTCAAGCTCAGCCGCAACGACTATCAGCAGGGCGACATCTCCAAGGCGCCGACCCATCCCTCGACCAGCGATGGCGACAGCGCCGAGACCGCCGATGCCGGCGGCGGGGGCGGCAAGAGCGACACGCCGGCGGTCGGCAAGGGCCGGCATGGTGAGACGCTCTATGCCGCGGAATGGGTGCGCGAGCCGCGCAACGCCGAGCTCCAGCCCTATATCAACGAGAATCGCGCACGCTATCCGGGTTATGGGCTGGTCGCCTGCCGCACCGCGCCGCGCAACCGGGTCGAGGATTGCTACGAACTCGGCGAAACGGTCGGCACGGGCTTTGCGGGATCGGTGCGCCAGGCCGCGTTCCAGTTCCTCGTGCGGGCGCCGCGCGTCGACAACAAGCTGATGGTCGGCGCCTGGGTGTCGATCCGCATCGACTATAGCCAGACGCGCCGCGCACCCTGACCCTTGCCCCATGGGCGCTAGCGGGGCTAGGCGGGGGGATGACCAATGCATCTTCCGTCGGCGCCGAGCGCCTGACCCGCCGCATGGCCCGCGGCTGCGCGTTCCTCGGTTCCGAAGTCGCCATCCTGGGTGGCGCCATGTCCTGGGTGTCGGAGCGCAACCTGGTTGCCGCCATCTCCAATGCCGGCGGCTTCGGCGTGATCGCGTGCGGCGCGATGAGCCCCGAGCTGCTCGACAAGGAGATCGCCGGCACCAAGGCGCTCACCGCCAGGCCCTTCGGCGTAAACCTGATCACGATGCACCCGCAGCTCTTCGAGCTGATCGAAGTCTGCAACAAGCATGAGGTCGGCCATGTCGTCCTCGCCGGCGGCCTGCCGCCCGCGGGTTCGCTCGATGCGATCAAGGCGAATGGCGCCAAGCTGATCTGCTTCGCGCCGGCGCTCAGCCTCGCCAAGAAGCTGATCCGTTCGGGCGTCGATGCGCTGGTGGTAGAGGGCATGGAAGCCGGCGGCCATATCGGCCCGGTCTCGACCAGCGTGCTCGCGCAGGAGATCCTGCCCGAAGTCGCCGAGCAGGTCCCCGTCTTCGTCGCCGGCGGCATCGGCCGCGGCGAGGCGATCGCCGGCTATCTCGACATGGGTGCGGCCGGCGTCCAGCTCGGCACGCGCTTCGTCTGCGCCAGCGAGTGCATCGCGCACGCGAACTTCAAGAAGGCGTTCATCCGCGCCTCGGCGCGCGACGCGATCGCCAGCGTCCAGATCGATCCGCGCCTGCCCGTCATCCCCGTCCGCGCGCTCAAGAATGCCGCGGGCGAGCTGTTCACCGCCAAGCAGCGCGAAGTCGCCCAGCTGCTCGACGACGGCAAGATCGAGATGATGGAAGCCCAGCTCCAGATCGAGCATTACTGGGCCGGGGCGCTGCGCCGCGCCGTGATCGACGGCGATGTCGAGCATGGCAGCGTGATGGCGGGCCAGTCGGTCGGCATGGTCTCGAAGGAAGAGCCGGTGGCCGACATCATCGCCACGCTGATGGCCGAGGCCGCGCACGCGCTGGAGAAGCGCGCGGCCTGATGCCCTGGGGAGCGCCTCAGCGGCGCTCCCGGTAGAGCTGGTACAGCTCCTTCGCGCATTCGAAGGCGGATAGGGCGGCGACCGCGATCACGGCGATCGACAGGCCCTTGTCGAGGCCCTGCTGGACCTGGGCGACCTTGTCCGCGTCGCTGCCGGTGACGATCACGATCTGGCTCACCGCGTGCAGCGCCCTGGCGATCAGCAGCGTGCCGGCGGTGCTGCCGAGGATCAGCGCGGCGCGCAGCGGCTTCCAGGCCGGGCGAAGCAGGCTGACCAGGTTGAGCAGCAGGCGCGTCGAGACCAGCGCGATCACCGGCCAGTAGAGCTGGGTCCATATCGGCGCGCCGACCAGGTTGATCCTGGCGTCGTGCGGCACGAAGACGATCGGGAAGGCGCCTGCCCACCAGGCGAGGAACGCGAGGCCGAAGGCAATCTGGAACACCGGCTCCCAGCGCTTCTTCGGCGGCAGGTCGAGGCGCAGCTTGGGGAGATCGGGCAGCTCTTCGGGCTTCCACTTGGCGAGATAGTCGTCGAGCCAGCCGGTGCGCTCGATCACCGCGAAGCCGATCGTCACCAGCGCGGCATTGTAGATCAGCGAATGCACCAGCCCGCTGGAGCCGTGCAGGAGCGCGCGGCTGAAGTCGCCCACCACCATCGCTCCACCGATCTGCACCAGCTCGATCACCGCAACGATGGCGAGCACGACCTTGAGCACGAACCAGTAGAAGGGGAACACCTCCGATCCGATCAGCGCGCGCTGGCCGTGATATTGGCCGGCGACCGCGAGCGGATGGCCGAACTCGCGCAGCAGCTGGCTCACTTCCTCGCTGCGGAGCGGACGGCGCAGCGCTTCCTCGCGATCCTCGATCCGCGCGGCGATCAGGTCGGCCAGCTCGGCGATGATGTCGTCGGCCTTGGCAGCCGGCAGGTTCCAGCGCACCGCGCCGAGATAGCGTTCGATCAGGTCCATCACTTGTCTCCCTGCGTCAGGCGGAGGATCGATTCGGAGATTGCGTTCCATTCGGCGAGCAGCTGGCCGAGCACGTCGAGACCCACCGGCGTCAGCCGGTAGAAGCGCTTGTTGCGCTTGGCCTCCTCGCGCCATTCGCTGGTCAGCAGTCCCTGGCTCTCGAGCCGGCGCAGCAGCGGGTAGAGCGCCCCTTCGTCGATCGGCAGCCCGGCTTCCTCCAGGCTGGTGCGCAGCGTGTAGCCATAACGCTCCTCGCGCAGCGCGCCGAGCACCGCCAGCACCAGCGAGCCGCGTCGCAGCTCGATGCGCAACTTCTCGAACAGGTCTTCTTCGATCGGCATCTGCCTGTGCCTCATATCGTGTATGACGCATACTATGTATCACACAGTATTGTGAGTTGCAACCGTTTCGCAGGCGGTTGCAATTTGCGACGAATCGAGCCGGTAAACGACTGATTCACAAGGATTATTGAGGGCGGATTCAGCGCGATGCGCGAGGCTGGCTCCGGGGATTAGAGACCGGGGGGTTTCTTGCATGAAGACGATTATTCGGGGCGCTGCGGCGCTTGTTGCACTCGCGTGCGCGCTGCCTGCGCATGCGCAATATCAGACCAGTGAAGGCGCGTGGCCGCTGCCGCCGGCGGGTTCGGCACCGAACCAGCTGATCCCGGCGATTGCCGGGGACGGGCATTACATGACCGTCAATCTCGGCATCTCGCGCGAAGAGACGGCGTGGCACGTCCGCGCCGCGCTCAACGTCGCGGCGCTCGGTTGCCGCGACGTGGCGGAGCGCGAGACGGTTGCGGCCTATAATGCGATGCTCGGCCGGCACCGGGCGCCGCTCGCCGCCGCCGATCTGGCGGTGAAGGCGCAGTATCGCGCGCGCTACGGCGTGGGTTGGGATTCGCGGCACGACCGCGACATGACCCGCGTTTACAATTTCTTCGCCCAGCCGCCCGCGCAGACCGGCTTCTGCCGGGTTGCCCGCGCTGTGCTGGCCGAGGCGGCGCAGGTGAGCCCGGACCGGTTCGCGGCCTTCGCGATGGAGGCGCTGCCGCGGCTCGAGGCGCCGTTCACCGACTTCTACCGCGATTACGACGCCTGGCGCGTCGCTGATCGCGCCTGGCAGGGGCAGCTGGCCAGCCTTCAGCGCTGATCGGGCATGCCCAAGGAATTGTGTTCGCCTGCGTAATGGCGTGGGCGAACACAATCTGTTAGCGCGGGTGCATGCCCGTGTCCGCAGCCGCCTCGGCCCGTGAGATCCTGACGCGCCTCCACGACGTGATGGCGTCGCGCAACCCCGCGCAATCGAAGCTCAATTCGGTCGTGGGCATCATCGGCGGCGCGCTCGATAGCGAAGTCTGCTCGATCTATCTGCTGCGCGAGGGCCTGCTCGAGCTCTATGCCACCCGCGGCCTGTCGCAGGACGCCGTCCATGTCACCAAGCTCGCGCTCGGCGAGGGCCTGGTCGGCACGATCGCCCAGAATGTCGAGACGCTGAACCTTGACGAGGCTGAGCTGCATCCCGCCTTCGCCTATCGCCCGGAAACGGGGGAAGAGGCGTTCCACAGCTTTGCCGGCGTGCCGATCATCCGGCGCGAGCGCGCAGTGGGCGTGCTCGCCGTGCAGCATGCCGAATCGCGCCGCTATGCCAGCGAGGAGATCGAGGCGCTGCAGACCGTGGCGATGGTGCTCAGCGAGCTGATCGCCAATGCCGACCTGATCGATGCCGCGGCGGGCGGCGGCTCCACCCGGCTCCAGTCGACCGCCCCCGAAGTCGGGCACGGCTTCAAGCTGGTCGACGGCATGGCCGCCGGCGTCGCCGTGTTCCACCAGCCGCGCATCGTCATCGAGCATACCGTCGCCGAGGATACCGAGGCCGAGCGCCACCGCGTCTATGCCGCGTTCGACAAGATGCGCGAGCAGATCGACCGGATGGCCAGCCAGGCAGAGTTCGGCGGCGGCGGCGAGCATGATGAGATCCTCGCGACCTACAAGATGTTCGCCTATGACGAGGGCTGGTCGCGCCGGATCAACGAGGCGATCGATTCCGGCCTGACCGCCGAGGCGGCGATCGAGCGCGTCCAGCAGCGCACCCGCCAGCGCATGCGCGAGATCGACGATCCGCTGCTGCGCGACCGGATGCACGACCTGGAGGACCTGTCCAACCGGCTGCTCCGCATCGTCTCGGGCCAGCTCGGTACCGCGGCGCAGATGGGGCTGCGCCAGGATTCGATCCTGATCGCCAGGAATCTCGGTCCGGCGGAGCTGCTCGAATATGATCGCCGCCGCCTCAAGGGCGTGATCCTCGAGGAAGGCTCACTGACCGCCCACGTCACGATCGTCGCGCGTGCGATGGGCGTGCCGGTGCTCGGCCGCGTCCGCAACATCCGCCAGCTGATCGCCGAGGGCGACATGCTCCTCCTCGACACCGCCGAGGAAAGCCTGTTCGTCCGCCCAACGCCGGCGATGCAGGAAGCCTTCGAGACCAAGCTCGAGCTCAGCCACAAGCGCCGCGCCGCCTTCGCCGAAATGCGGGGCGTCGCGCCGGTCACCGCCGACGGCCACCGCGTGACGGTGATGATCAATGCCGGCCTGCGCGACGACCTGGCGGCGCTCGACCTGACCGGCGCGGACGGCATCGGCCTGTTCCGCACCGAGTTCCAGTTCCTCGTCTCCGCCACCTTGCCCCAGCGCGAGGCGCAGAAGCGGCTCTACAAGGATGTGCTCGAGGCCGCGGGCGACCGCCCGGTCACCTTCCGCACCGTCGATATCGGCGGCGACAAGGCGCTGCCCTATCTCAACCATGACGAGGATGGCGAGGAAGAGAACCCGGCGATGGGCTGGCGAGCGCTGCGCCTCGCGCTCGATCGCGATGGCCTGATGAAGGCGCAGGCGCGCGCGCTGATCGAGGCGGGTGCCGGCCGCCCGCTCAACATCATGTTCCCGATGGTCTCCGAGCCCTGGGAATTCGACGAGGCGCGCACGCTGTTCGAGGCGCAGCGCGCCTGGCTCGCGGCGCGCGGGCGCAAGATGCCGACCGAGATCCGCTACGGCGCGATGCTCGAGGTGCCGGCGCTCGCCGAAGTGCTCGACGTGCTGCTGCCCCGGCTCGACTTCCTGTCGATCGGCACCAACGACCTCACCCAGTTCCTGTTCGCCGCCGATCGCGCGCATCCCAAGCTCGCGTTGCGCTATGACTGGCTCAGCCCCTCGATCCTGCGCTTCCTGCAGCGCGTCACCAGCCAGTGCCACGCCGCGGGCGTGCCGGTGGGCGTGTGCGGCGAGATGGGCGGGCGTCCGCTCGAGGCGCTGGCGCTGCTCGGGCTCGGTATCGATCGCCTGTCGATCACGCCTGCCGCGGTCGGGCCGATCAAGGCGATGATCCGCTCGGTCGACCGCGCCGCGCTACGCGAGGCGGTTGCCGGCATGCTCACCCGGCCCCAGGGCTCGCTGCGCGCCGCGCTCGAGGGCTGGGCAAGCGAACATAGCGTCGAACTGGCCTGAACTACTGGCAAAATCGCCCCTGTCGGCGTTGACAGGGGCGGTTTGGTGAACGACAGCTTCAAGCGTCGGCGGGAGCATCGGGCGCAACCCTTCCGCCCGGAGAGTATGGATGGAAGGCGAAGCCGCCGAGGACCCGAACCTGTTCCCGACCAGCGTGGGCGAAAAGCTGCGCGCCGCACGGGAAGCACAGGGTCTCGACTTACCCGAGATCGCCGCGCGCACGCGCATTCCGCAGCGGCATCTCGAGGCGATCGAGAGGGGCAATTACGCCGGGCTTCCTTCGATCACCTATGCACTGGGCTTCGCCAAGGCCTATGCCCGCGCGGTGGGCGCCGATGAAGTGACGATCGCCCGCGATCTGCGCGCCGAGCTCCACCACAATCCCGAGCGCGCCGCACCGGTCCCCGCCTATGAAACCGCCGATCCCTCGCGCGTGCCCTCGCGCGGCATCGCGATCGTCGGCGTGATCCTGGCGCTGCTGCTCGTCGTGGGCGGCGGCCTCTATTATGGCACCGACTTGTTCCGCGGCAGCGCGCCGGCGCCCGAGACGCTAGCGACCGACGAACCGACCGCCAATGTTGCCGACAATGCCGCGATGGCCAACAGCGCCACACCGGTGGCGGCGGCTGGCGGCCAGGTCGCGCTGATCGCGCTCGACACGGTCTGGATCCGCGTCACCGATGCCAAGGGCACCAAGCTGGTCGAGAAGGAGCTTGCTGCCGGCGAGCGCTACGACGTGCCGGCCGATGCCGATCATCCGCGCATCCTCACCGGCGGCCCCGAGAAGCTGCAGGTCACGCTCAACGGCTCGAACATCGATCCGCTCGGCAAGCCGGGCACCACGGTCAATGTCGAGGTGAGCGCCGATGCGCTGCGCGGCCGCGGCCAGCCCGGCGCGGTGACGGCGAGCCCGACGCCGGCCCCTGCCGCGACGACGACGGCGCGCCGCCCGGCGGAGCGCCCGGCCGCGCGCCTTTCGGTTGCGACGCCGACGCCGGCGCCCGCCGAGCCCGCGCCTGCGACGAGCACTGGCAACAGCGCGCCGTAAGGGACTGGCACGGTCGCGGGCGTCGCGGCTATAGCAAGGCCTTGTTCTTCCATGTCTGACCTGCACCGGGGGGTGTGATCGATGCGTTTTCTTCTGGCTGCCACGGCTCTTGCCGTCGTCCTTGGTGCCACCGGCACCGCCCAGGCCCAGGACACGGCGCTCACCGGCCGGGTCGACCGGCTCGAGCGCGAGATGCGCGCGGTGCAGCGCAAGGTATTCCCGGGCGGCGCCGGCCAGACGGTCGAGCCGCAGATCACGCCCGAGACCAATACCAACGTCCCCGGCACCCCCGCGAGCTCCCCGCTCGCCGACATGACCCAGCGCGTCACTGCGCTCGAGGAGCAGCAGCGCACGCTCACCGGCCAGGTCGAGCAGGGCCAGTATCGCCTGCGCCAGCTCGAGGACGCGTTCGCCGCCTATAAGCGCGGCGCCGATGCCCGGATCAAGGCGCTCGAGGATCGCTCGGCCGCCAATGCTGCGCTCGGCGGCGAGGACACCACCGTGCCCGGGGATACCGGCGGCGCCGTGATCCGCCCGCCCGCGAGCAATCCGCGCCCGAGCATCCCGGCGCCCGGCAGCGCCGCTGGCACCACCGCACCCGCCAAGCCGACGCCCGCCGCGCCGGCCACCGGCACGCGCGCGCAGCAGCTCGCCGCGATCGAGAAGCCCAATACGGGCGATCCGGCCGAGGATGGCTACACCTATGGCTATCGCCTGTGGCAGGCGAAGCTCTATCCGGAGGCGCGCCGCGAGCTCGAAACCGTGGCGACCAAATATCCCACCCATCGCCGCGCCAGCTATTCGCAGAACCTGCTCGGCCGCGCCTATCTCGATTCGGGCGCGCCCAGCCTGGCGGCGGTGGCGTTCTACGAGAACTACAAGAAGAACCCGAAGGGCGAGCGCGCGCCCGACAGCCTCTATTATCTGGCTCAGGCGCTCATCAAGCTGAAGAAGCCCGCCAGCGAAGTGTGCAAGGTCTATACCGAGCTCGACCAGCTCTATGGCGACAAGCTCTCGGTCGAGATGAAGACCGGCATGGCCGAGGGACGTGCAAGCCAGAAGTGCAAGTGACCGGCTGACGCTCGATCCGGCAACGGTCGCGCGTTTCCGGCAGGATCTGCTGGCGTTGACCGGTGCCGAGCCCGGTGACCAGCGCCTGGCGCTCGCCGTATCGGGCGGACCCGACAGCCTGGCGTTGCTGCTGCTTGCCCATGCCGCCTTTCCCGGCGCCGTGGTCGCCGCCACGGTCGATCACGGCCTGCGCCCCGAGGCGGCGGAAGAGGCTGCGCTGGTCCGGGGCCTGTGCAACCAGCGCGACGTGCCGCACGAGACCTTGGCAGGAACGGTATCCGCCAGCGGCAACCTCCAGCAGGGCGCCCGCGAGCTGCGCTATGCCCTGCTCGCCGATTGGGCGCGGGGCCGCGCCTCCTGGATCGCCACCGCCCACCAGCAGGACGATGTCGCCGAGACCTTCCTGATGCGCGCCCGGCGCGGCGCGGGGGTCGGCGGGCTAGCCGCGATGGCCGCCGCCCGGCCGCTCGCCGAGGCGCTGCTCGTCCGCCCGCTGCTCGGCTGGAGCCGCACCGAGCTGGCCGAGCTGGTCGCCCGCGCCGGGATCGCCCCGGTGCGCGATCCCTCCAACGCCGATCCGCGCTTCGATCGCGCCCGCATCCGCGCGCTGCTGGGCGAAGCGGAGGACCTGCCCGCCGATCGCCTCGCGAGCGCCGCGCGCAACCTGCGCGATGCCGAGGATGCCCTTTCCTGGGCAGCGGAGCGCGAATGGGCCGCGCGCGCCCTGGTTGAAGCTGGCGGCGTGACGCTCGATCCCGCCGGCCTGCCGCGCGAGCTGCGCCGCCGCCTCGCCGAGCGCGCCGTCGCCAGCGTCCGCACCGCGCACGGCCTGCACGGCGACTGGCGCGAGACCGGGCTCGACCCGCTCCTCGCCGCGCTCGACGCCGGCGGCTCCGGTACTCTTGCGGAAGTGATCGCGCGAACCAAAGCGGGTATCTGGCGTTTCGAACTGGCGCCGCCGCGTCGATCACACTGATCGACGCTGTTCCATTGCCATTAACTTGGCCGTGCCTATCTTGGGGCGTGAAAGGTACCGATTCCGCATGAGCGACAACGACAAGCAGCAGCAGGGTCCGGAAAATGGGGGCAACCCCTGGATGAAGAGCCTGTTGATCTGGGTGGGCATCCTGGCCGCATTGGCCCTGTTCGTCTCGATTTTCGGCAATCGCGATGCGCCCGCCCCGGGTGAGGGCATCGCCTATTCCGATTTCATGGCGAAGGTGAACAACGGCGAGGTCAAGTCGGTCAACGTCTCGCGCACCACCGGCGTGGTCAGCGGTGAGCTGTCGGGCGGCGGCAAGTTCCGCACCAACGCGCCCGAAGATCCCAAGATGATCGAGACGCTGCTGGCGAAGAACGTCAAGGTCTCCGCGCGGGCGGAAGAGGGTCCGAACATCTGGATCTACCTGCTCTACCAGTCGTTGCCGTTCCTGCTGATGCTCGGCGTCGCCTTCTTCGTGATCCGCCAGATGCAGAAGGGCTCGGGCTCGGGCGCGATGGGCTTCGGCAAGTCGCGCGCGCGCCTGCTGACGCAGAAGGAAGGCAAGGTCACCTTCGACGACGTCGCCGGCATCGACGAGGCGCGCGAGGAGCTGCAGGAGATCGTCGAGTTCCTCAAGGACCCGACCAAGTTCGCCCGCCTCGGCGGCAAGATCCCCAAGGGCGCGCTGCTCGTCGGCTCGCCCGGCACCGGCAAGACGCTGCTCGCCCGCGCCATCGCAGGCGAGGCGGGCGTGCCCTTCTTCACCATTTCGGGCTCGGACTTCGTCGAGATGTTCGTCGGTGTTGGTGCCAGCCGTGTGCGCGACATGTTTGAGCAGGCCAAGAAGTCGGCACCGTGCATCGTCTTCATCGACGAGATCGACGCCGTCGGCCGCTCGCGCGGCGCGGGCCTCGGCAACCAGAATGACGAGCGCGAGCAGACGCTCAACCAGCTGCTCGTCGAGATGGACGGCTTCGAGGCGAACGAAGGCATCATCATCATCGCGGCGACCAACCGTCCCGATGTGCTCGATCCCGCGCTGCTGCGTCCCGGCCGCTTCGACCGTCAGGTCCAGGTGCCCCGTCCGGACATCGAAGGCCGCGTGAAGATCCTCCAGGTCCATATGAAGAAGGTGCCGTTGGCGCCCGACGTGGATCCGCGGGTGATCGCGCGGGGCACGCCGGGCTTCTCGGGTGCCGATCTCGCCAACCTCGTCAACGAGGCTGCGCTGCTCGCCGCCCGCCGCGGCAAGCGGCTGGTCGCAGCGCAGGAGTTCGACGATGCGCGCGACAAGGTGCTGATGGGTGCCGAGCGCCGCTCGATGGTGATGACCGACGACGAGAAGCGGATGACCGCCTATCACGAGGCCGGCCACGCGCTGGTCTTCGCGCACGAGCCGACCGCAGATCCGATCCACAAGGCGACGATCATCCCGCGCGGCTTTGCCCTCGGCATGGTCCAGCCGCTGCCGGAGCGCGATTCGTACAGCTATCACCGTGACAAGATGCACGCCGACATCGCCGTGGCGTTCGGCGGCCGCATCGCCGAGGAGTTGATCTTCGGCTATGACAAGGTCTCGTCGGGTGCGTCGAGCGACATCCAGCAGGCGACGCGGCTTGCGCGCTCGATGGTCACCAAATGGGGCCTGTCGGATGCAGTCGGCCCGCTCGACTTCTCCGAGAGCGAAGAGAGCTATGGCTATTCGATGGCCCGCTCCAAGCCGATGTCGGACGAGACGGCGCGGCTGATCGACAGCGAAGTGAAGGCCTTTGTCGAGCGCGGCCTGCAGCGCGCTCGCCAGCTGCTGACCGACCATATCGACCAGCTCCACACCATTGCGCTGGCGCTGCTCGAGTACGAGACGCTTACCGGCGAGGAGATCAAGCGTCTGATCGCCGGCGAGGATCTCGGCCGCCAGGATCCGGGCGCGACCGCCCGGCCGACGGCAGTGGCGGGCACCTCGATCCCCAAGATCAGCAAGCCCAAGGGTCCGTTCGGCCAGCCGGCGCCGCAGGGCGCCTGAGCTTAGCCTCCCGTCCAAAGAAAAAGGCCTCCCCGTTCGCTCGGGGAGGCCTTTTTCCTTTTCGTCATGCTCGCCTGCGCGGGGACGACGGGGAGAGGGCGAAAAGGCGCGACGCCCTAATCCGCCTCAGCCGAACATCCCCAGCGCCACCAAGATCAGCACGAAGATCGTCAGGATCCAGCTGATGAAGACCGTCAGCAGCGTGGCGCGCAGCGTCGCGGAGACCCAGCCGATCGCATAGGCCTGCTGCAGCTGCCGGGTGATGTGGACGAACGGGATCGCCAGCGCCGCCACCGCCAGCCAGCCGCCGCTCATCCCGATCGCGGCGGCCACCGCCACTACGATGTAGAACAGCGACATGAACGCGATCGAGTAGATGATGAAGATCGTGTGGTCGTAGAGCTTGTACTGCCGCTTCCAGAAGAACAGCAGCCACAGGAACGGCAGCGACAGCGGGATCAGCAGCCAGGAAAATTTGTAGCTCGCCGACTGGAGCTTGTAGAGCATCAGCGCCGGGTTCTTCTGCCATTTCTCGATGCCGTGATCGAGCGCGTGCCAGCCGGTATGCGCCGTGGTCGTGGTGACATGGACCTTGCCGTCGCCGAGCGATTTGCTTGCCTCGTCGATTCCCTTCAGGTCGTCCTGTGCTTCGGCGATCCGGCTGCGATATTCGGCGCGGTCGTCCTCATCGGTGGCCTTGGCCAGCTTGGCCTGCGCCCGTTCGAGCTTCTGCTGGGCGTCCTTGCGTGCGAAATCGAGCGCCGCGACGGGCTTCATCGAATTGGTGTCGAGGTCGGTCGGCGTCGAAATGCCCACCCAGGAGAAGACTGCGAACATCGCGAAGACCGAGAACAGGAAGATCGCCATCGGCGAGACGAAGCGCGCGCGCTCACCGCCGATATAGCGCCGGGTCAGGTCGCCTGGGCGCCAGGCCAGCATCGGCAGCGTGCGCCACAACTTCCCGTCGAAATGGAAGACGCCGTGGAGCAGGTCGTGCCCGATCGCGTGCAGCGAACGGTGGACATGCCCCGCCTGCCCGCAATTGTGGCAATGCGATCCGATCAGCGCGGTGCCGCAATTGAGGCACAGCCCATGCGCCCCGCCATGGCCTTCACCTGCATTCGGCTCGACCGCACGGCCGAGCAATGCCCCTGTCGCCAGTTCCCCGGCTGCTTCGATTCCCCCCGACATGGCGCCTTGGCTACCAGCTTCATGCTGCACGTGCTAGCGGGTGCAGATCATGACCGACGTCTCCACGCTGATCGCCGATATGGCAGCCCGCGCCCGCATCGCAGCAACCAGCCTCGCCGCGATGCCGACCCCGGCCAAGGCCGCCGCCCTGCGCGCCGCCGCCGCCGCGATTCGCGCCGATTCGGGTGCGATCCAGGCCGCCAATGACGAGGACATGGCCGCCGCCGAAGCCAATGGCCTGTCCGGCGCGCTGCTCGATCGCCTAAAGCTCGACGCCAGGCGCATCGAGGGCATGGCCGCCGGCGTCGAGGCCGTGGCCGGGCTCGCCGACCCGGTCGGCAACGTGATCGACCGGGTCGATCGGCCCAATGGCCTCGTCCTCACCCGCGTCCGCGTGCCGATCGGGGTGATCGGCATCATCTATGAGAGCCGGCCCAACGTCACCGCCGATGCCGGCGCGCTCTGCGCGATGGCCGGCAATGCCGCGATCCTGCGCGGCGGCTCGGAAGCGATCCGCTCGAACCGCGCGATCCATGCGGCGCTCGCCCGCGGGCTGGAGGAGGGCGGCATGCCTGCGGACGCGGTGCAGCTCGTCCCCGTCACCGATCGCGCCGCGGTCGGCGCGATGCTCACGGCCGAGGGTGCGATCGACATGGTCGTGCCGCGCGGCGGCAAGGGCCTCGTCGCCCGCGTCCAGGCCGAGGCGCGCGTCCCCGTGCTCGCGCATCTCGACGGCATCAACCACACCTATATCGACGGCGCCGCGGAGCCGGGGATGGCGCGCGCCCTCGCGCTCAACGCCAAGATGCGCCGCACCGGCATCTGCGGCGCGACCGAGACGCTGCTGATCGACCGCGCCTTTGCCGATCCCAGGCCGATTCTCGCCGCGCTCGCCGATGCCGGCTGCGAGCTGCGCGGCGATAGCGACGCGCGCGCGCTCGAACCGCGCATGATCGCCGCGAATGTCGAGGACTGGGACACCGAATATCTCGATTCGATCCTGTCGGTGAAGCTGGTCGACGGCGTCGATGCCGCGATGGCGCACATCGCCGCGCACGGCTCGCACCATACCGACGCGATCGTCACCGCCGACGAGGCCGTGGCCGAGCGTTTCCTTGCCCAGGTCGACAGCGCCATCGTCGTGTGGAACGCCTCCACCCAGTTCGCCGACGGCGGCGAGTTCGGCCTCGGCGCCGAGATCGGCATCTCCACCGGCCGCCTCCACGCCCGCGGCCCGGTCGCGCTGGAGGGGCTCACCACCTACAAATGGGTGGTGCGCGGCACGGGCCAAGCCCGGCCATGAGCGATAGCGTGACGCTGTGGCGGCCCGTTGGCCCGGCGGAGCTCGCTTTGATCGAGGAAAGCGGGATGTCCGCCTTTCCGCCGCGCCTGCCGGAGCAACCTATTTTCTACCCGGTCACCACCGAAGAATATGCGGTGAGGATCGCACGCGATTGGAACGTCCCCGAGAGCGGCTCGGGGTTCGTTACACGCTTCGCGGTCCGCGGCGATTTCCTCGATGCCTATCGCGTCGAGGAAGCGGGTGGGCGAGCGCACTGCGAATATTGGATTCCCGCCGAGGATCTGCCCGCCTTCAACGCCGCGATCATCGGTCCGATCGAGGTGGTGCGCAGCTTTCCCGAATAGCCGCTATTTTGCCGCCGTCACTGGCGCCGTCACTGGCGCCGTCGAGAGCCCGAGCTCGTCGCGGAACGCCTTGGTGTTGGTGTCGCGCGCCAGGAAGTTGCGGATCAGCTGGTCCGCCGGCTCCGACCCGCCCGGATCGAGCACCGCGCGGCGATAGGCGATCGCGGTCTTCGGGTTGCGCATCCCCTCGGCCTTGAAGCGGGTGAACAGGTCGAGCGCGATCGCCTTGGACCAGGTGTAGGTATAGTAGATCGCCGAATAGCCGTTGAGATGGCCGAACGCGGCATACATGTGGGCCTGCGGGTCTTCCTTCACCAGTGAATAGCGATTGTAGAGCTCGAGATAGTTGCTCGCCAGGTCGAAGCCGGCGGGCTTGGTGTAGAAGCCCAGCGACACCGCCGAGAAGCCGAGCTGGCGCTGCCAGCTCGCCGCCTCGCCGAAATGCCGCGCCGCGTTCATCTTGGCGACCAAGGCCGCCGGGATCGGCTCGCCCTTGTCGTTGCTCGCAAAGGCCTTGAGCGTGTCATAGTCCCACACCCATTCCTCGAGCAGCTGCGAGGGGGATTCGATGAAGTCCCATTGCAGCTGGTCCATGCCCTGCGTCGCGAAGCGCTGGTGCCCTGAATAGAGGCTGTGGATCAGGTGGCCGAA
Organism: Sphingomonas sp. KR3-1; assembly: GCF_040049295.1. NCBI lineage: Bacteria > Pseudomonadati > Pseudomonadota > Alphaproteobacteria > Sphingomonadales > Sphingomonadaceae > Sphingomonas > Sphingomonas sp. KR3-1. Next base: position 1,751,531 of record NZ_JBDZDQ010000001.1, on the reverse strand, counting down.
CTCGTGGAGGAAGGTCTCGACATCGCCATGGTCCATCGGCCCGGTCGCCGGGAAGTTGCAGAGCAGCGCGCCCACCGGGATCCGCGCGCCGGCGACGCCGGCCTGGATGCCGAACTGCGCGGCATGGTTGTACTTGCCTTCGCGCGGGGAGAGGTCGAGGTAGAAGCGACCGACCAGCGTCTTGCCGTCCCACAGCTCCCAGGCGCTCACCCCCGGCGCCCAGACCGGCGCGCCCTGCCAGGGGCGGATATCGCCGCCGAACAGGTCGTGGACCAGCTGGAAGATGCCCTTCTGTGCCTTGGCGAGCGTGAAATATTGCCGCACGACGCTCGCATCGACGTCATATTGCTCCTTCTTCACCAGGTTGCTGACATAGCCGGTGTCCCAGCCGTGCAGCTCGGTCGCATTGGGGTCGATCTGGCGATAGCGCGCGAGCAGCCGGTCGGTATCGCGCTTCGCCGCCGCCATCGCCGCGCCGTTGATCTCATCGAGGAAGGTCTGCGCCCGCTGGGGCGATCCGATCATCTTGTCCTTGGTGATCAGCGTCGCATAATCGGGGAAGCCCAGCGTCTGCGCGAGCTCCTGGCGCTTGGCGATCAGCTTGGCGAGCACCGGGTCGTTCACCGGATGCGCGCGGTTGACGAAGGCGAGATAGACCGCCTTGCGCGTCTCGGGCCGGTCGGCGAACTTGAAGATCGGGAACACGTCCGGATAGGTCGTGGTCAGGTGGATCTTGCCGTCCGCGCCGGGCTTGTGCGCGTCGATATAGTCCTGCGGCATCCCCGCCAGCGCATCGGCGGGCAGGGTGACGCCGGTCTTGTCCTCGGAGATGTTGCGGTCGAACTCGAGGCCGACCGTGGTGATGTCCTTGTTGAGCTGGGCGATCTTCGCGCGCGTCGGCGCGTCGCGGTCGACGCCGGCCAGCCGGTAGGAGAGCAGCTGCTTGTCGAGCGTGAACGCCGTCTTCGCGTCGAGCCCGGCCCTGGGGATCGCCGCCAGCCGGTCGTAGACCGGGCGCGACAGCGAGATGTCGGTGCTGATCGCGGAGAGCTGCTCCGAGCATTTCTGGCCGGCATCGCGCACCGGCGCCTTGGTGCTGGTCTGCGAGATGAAATACATCTGGCCGGTGGTGTCGCCGATCAGGTTGAGCAGCGTATCATAGCGCTGATAGTCGCCCGCGATGCTCGCCGGGCCGCTGCGCGCCTCGAGCGCCTTGAACAGCTTCTTCGATAGCGCGTCGGCGGCGGCGCAGCGCGCATCGACCGCGGCGGCGCTGGCGGGGTTGATGTCCTGGCCCTTGAGGAAGACCGCCACCTCGTCCGCGGGCGGCGGCGTCGCCGCGCCGATGCAGCCGATCCAGGCCGAGAATGCGATGCCGAGCGCTGTCTTGCGCATGATACCCCCCAAGTCGCTATATGCAGGCCATTGCGTATCAAGCGGGGAAGGCTTCGACAATAAACGTGCACAGGCCGGTTTCGAGAAATGCCAGGCGCATCGGCCTGCTCGGCGGTTCGTTCAATCCCGCGCATCTGGGGCACCGCAAGCTCTCGCTCCACGCGATTCGCGCGCTGGGGCTCGACGAGGTGTGGTGGCTGGTCTCGCCGGGCAATCCGCTGAAGGACAAGGCCGGCATGGCGCCGTTCAAGGCGCGCATGGCCTCGGCCCGGGCGATGGCGCGCCACGCGCCGATCCGGGTGACCGGGATCGAGAAGCGGATCAAGACGCGCTACACCGCCGATACGATCCGCAAGCTGCCCCGGCTCTTCCCGCGCCATCGCTTCATCTGGCTGATGGGCGCGGACAATCTGGCGCAATTCCACAAATGGGAGCGCTGGCGCACGATTGCCGAGCAGGTTCCGATTGCGGTGATCGCGCGTCCGGGGTATGACCGGGACGCCCATGCAAGTCCTGCAATGGGTTGGCTGCGGCGCGCTGTGCGGCCCGCAGGCCAGGCGAAGAACTGGACGCGTTGGAGATTGCCGGCCCTCGTGCTGTTGCGCTTCCGCCCCGATCCTACGTCGGCGACGAGCCTTAGGGCCGCCGATCCCGCCTGGCACCGGCGTTATGCGGGTACCCGTCAAGGTGACACTTTGACAGGTTCGGATACGGCGTCGTCTCCATCACAACACCGCACAGGCCCGTTGCAACCCTAGGAGGCCCCTTGGCCACTTCGTCCAATGTTCTGCGTTCGTCCGATGCCGCTGGCAGCGTCGAGGCGCTGCATCAGCTCGTGATGGCGTCGCTCGATGACGATCAGGCGGTCGAGACGATCTCGATCCCGCTCGCCGGCAAGAGCAGCATCGCCGACTATATGGTCGTGGCATCGGGGCGCTCGACGCGCCAGGTCGCCTCGATGGCGGTCAAGCTCGCCGACAAGATCAAGGCCGAGTTCGGCCGCACGCCGCGCGTGGAGGGCCTGCCCACCGCCGATTGGGTGCTGATCGACGCGGGTGACGTGATCATCCACCTGTTCCGCCCCGAGGTGCGCAGCTTCTACAATCTCGAGCGGATGTGGTCGTTCGGCGAAGCCGGCCAAGCTTGATTCGCTAACCAGGGAGCCGCGCCGGCAATGCAGCTCCACATCATCGCGCGCGGCAAGATCGGCCGCAGCCCCGAGGCGGAGTTGGTCGATCGCTATCTGAAGCGCATCCAATGGCCGACGCGGGTGACCGAGCTGCCCGATACCGGCGGCAAGATGCCCGACATCGCCGGCGCCACCCGCATCGTCCTGCTCGACGAGCTCGGCGAGAACCTGCCCTCGCGCGTCATTGCCGAGCGGCTGGGTGCCTGGCGGGACGATGGCGTGCGCGAGGCGCGCTTCCTGATCGGCGCGGCGGACGGCTTCGGCGATGCCGAGCGCGCCGGGGCGGACCTGCTGATCAGCTTCGGCCGCGCCACCTGGCCGCACATGATGGCCCGCGCGATGCTCGCCGAGCAGCTCTGGCGCGCCACCTCGATCCTTGCCAACCATCCCTATCATCGCGAAGGCTGAGCCGCGATGCTCCGCCCGCTGATTCTCGGCGCCAGTCTGCTGGCGATCCTCGCCACCGGCAGCCTTGCCGCGGCACAGGCGCCGAGCCTGTCCGAGCAGCAGGGCCGGCTGCGCGACGCTACCGCCCAGTCCAACGCCGCCCAGGCGCGCAGCGCCGCGCTCGAGCGCCAGGCCGCGGCAGAGCGCGACCAGGCGCGCCAGGCCCGCGCCCAGGAAGCCGCCGCCGCCGAGCGGATCAAGGCGGCCGAGGCCGATATCGCCGCCGCCCGTGCGCGCATCTCGATCGTCGATCGCCAGCTCGCCGAGCAGCGCACCCGAGTCGCTGAGCGCCAGGGGCCGATCCTCCGCCTGATCGCCGCGCTCCAGTCGATGGCTCGCCGCCCGGCGGTGCTCGGCCTCGTCCAGCCCGGCTCGACCGCCGACATGGTCCATGTCCGCGCCGTGCTCGGCACGGTGATGCCCGTGGTCGAGGCGCGCACCCGCGACGTCCGCGCCGAGCTTGGCCGGGTCCGCCAGCTCCGCGCCCAGGCGCTCGCCGCCGTAGACAGCTTCCGCGAGGCGCGCGGCCGGATCGAGAATGAGCGCGTCGCCCTGGTCAAGCTCGAGGCCGATCACCGCGCCCGTTCGCGCGAGCTGGCGTCGAGCGCGCTGGTCGAATCGGACCGCGCGATCGCGCTCGGCGAGCATGCCCGCGAGATCGTCGACCAGATGGAGACCGCCGGCGAGGCCGCACAGATCCAGGCCGGGCTCGAGGCGCTTCCCGGCCCGCTGCCGCGCCCCGGCAGCGCCGGTCCCACCACGCATCGCGGCGGCGCGCCCTATATCCTGCCGATCGCCGGCGCGGTCGTCACCGGCATGGGCGAGCTTTCCGCCACCGGGGTGCGCGCCCGCGGCATCACGCTCGCCTGCGCCGCCAATGCCGTCGCCGTCGCCCCCGCGCCTGGCCGCATCCTCTTCGCCGGGCCGTTCCGCGACTATGGCGGGGTGGTGATCATCGATCACGGCAATGGCTGGACCAGCTCGATCACCGGGCTGGGCGGCATCGCGGTCCGTGTCGGGGCGCAGGTCGCCCAGGGCATGCGCATCGGCCGCGCCCCTGCCGGCGAGGCCCCGCACGTCACCATAGAGCTGCGCCGCCGCGGCGAACCGATGGACCTCGCGCGCCTGCTGGGATGAATCGCCGTGCATTTGCCGCGATCCCGTCCTAGGTTGCTCGCCAAGAACCGCGTTTCCGGAAAGTCGTTATGCTTCGTTCGTTCCTTCAGGTCACCGCCGCCGTCGGCGCGCTGGCGCTCGTCCCTATCGCCTCGGGCGCCATGGCGAGCGTCGATACTTCGAGCTTCAAGGAGCTCGACACCTTCATGGAAGTCTACAGCCAGGTGAAGGCGAACTACGTCGACAAGGTCGACGACGCCACGCTGATGAAGGGCGCGATCCAGGGCATGCTCGCCGCGCTCGATCCGCATTCGAGCTTCGCCGACGGGCTCGATTTCGACAATCTCAAGATCCAGACCGACGGCAATTACGGCGGCCTCGGCCTGACGGTCACCCAGGAAGACGGCGCCGTGAAGGTCATCGCGCCGACCGAGGACACCCCGGCCGCGCGCGCGGGCATGAAGTCGGGCGACTTCATCACCCATATCGACGGCAAGTTCATCGTCGGCGGCAGCCTCGACGAGGCGATCGAATCGATGCGCGGCAAGCCCGGCACCAAGGTGACGCTCACCGTGGTCCGCCCCGGAGCCGACAAGCCGCTCACCTTCACGATGACGCGCGAAGTGATCGTCCAGAAGCCGGTGAAGTGGGACGTCAAGGACGGCGTCGGCATCATCAACATCAACACCTTCACTGCGCAGACCGGCGCCGACACCGCCAAGGCCATCGCCGAGATCGACAAGAAGCTCGGCCACAAGCCGCTCGGCTATATCGTCGATCTGCGCGAGAATGGCGGCGGGCTGCTCAGCCAGGCGATCGAAGTGTCCGACGTGTTCCTGTCGCACGGCGAGATCGTCTCGCAGCGCGGCCGCGAGAAGACCGATATCGAGCGCTGGTATGCCGATGTGAACGAGCCCGGCATGACCTCGATCCCCGGCGATCTCGCCAAGGGGCTCCCCGTGGTCGTGCTGATCGACGCGGGCACCGCCTCGGCCTCGGAGATCGTCGCCGGCGCGCTCCAGGATCATCACCGCGCGCTCGTCATGGGCGTGCGCAGCTTCGGCAAGGGCTCGGTCCAGTCGATCCTGCCGATGGGCCCGCGCGCCGCGCTGCGCCTCACCACCGCGCGCTACTACACGCCCTCGGGCCGCTCGGTGCAGGAAGGCGGGATCAAGCCCGATCTGCTCGTGCCGCAGCTCACCGATCCCGACTATAAGAGCCGCCCGGCGATCCGCGAGGCCGATCTGCGCGCGCATCTGATCAACAACGACAAGGTCGATGATTCGGTGCTCGAGGACGACGCCCGCACCGATCCGCGCTTCGCCAAGACCGCCGAGCAGCTCAAGAAGGAGGGCGTTGACGACTTCCAGCTGAGCTACGCCGTCCAGAGCATCGCGCGCCTCGGGCCCAAGACCCAGGTCGCCGCGACGAAGAGCAAGTAAGCCATGCAGGCTGACGGGCTCCGCATCGCGCGCTGGATCGCGCTCCTCCTCCCGCTCGCGCTGGTCGGCGGCGCGCACCTGTCCGAGCATTTCGGGCTGGTGCCGTGCGAGATGTGCTGGTGGCAGCGCTATCCGCACTATGTCGCGATCCTGTTCGCGCTGCTGTCCTTCGTCGTGCCGGGCAAGCCGTTGCGGATGACCTTCGTGCTGCTCGCCGGCGCCGCCGTGGCGGTGAGCGGCGGCATCGGCGTGTTCCATGCCGGCGTCGAATATCATTGGTGGCAGGGCATCACTGCCTGCACTGCCCAGGTCCATGGCAGCAACCCGATGGACATGCTGACCGATGCGCTGCGCCGTCCGCTGATTCGCTGCGACGTGCCGCAATGGACGCTGTTCGGGATCAGCCTGGCCGGCTTCAACGCGATTATCTCGCTCACCGGCGCGGCGGTCATCTTCGCGCTCTCGGTTCGGAAGGCCCGGCGATGAGCTGGAAGCCCGGCGATCGGCGCGAGGGCACCAGCTCGATGGTCCGCGTCGATCAGGCGGGCGAATATGGCGCGACGCGCATCTATGCCGGCCAGCTCGCGGTGATGGGCGATCGCACGCCCGCCGCGCGGATGATCGCCGGCATGGCGAGCCAGGAGGAGCGCCACCGCGCCTTTTTCGATGCGATGATCGCGCGGCGCGGCGTGCGCCCGACGGCGCTCCAGCCCTTCTGGGATGTCGCCGGCTTCGCGCTCGGCGCCGTCACCGCGGCGATCGGCCCGGAGGCGGCGATGGCCTGCACCGCCGCGATCGAGACCGAGATCGATCTCCACTACCAGCAGCAGCTCGAGGAGCTCGGCGCCGGCGACCCCGAGCTTGCCGAAGCCGTCGCCAAGTTCCGCGACGAGGAGCTCGAGCACCGCGATACCGCGCTCGCGCACGGTGCTGAAAATGCCCCGGCCTATCCGGTATTGTCTGGATTGATCCGCATGGGCTGCCGTGCTGCCATTGCGGTATCGAAACGGATATAAAGCCCCCGTTCCATTCGATGACCGGACCAGAGGAGTAAGCCGATGTTGAACCGGATCCTGATCGCAGGCGCGCTCGCTGCCGTGCCGATGCTGCTGCCTGCCGCCGCGCACGCGCAGAACGCGCCGCAGAACGGCGTGCTGCTGATCTACGGCAAGGACAAGTGCCCGACCAATTCGAACGGCGAGGAGATCGTCGTCTGCAAGCGCCTCGACGAGGCCGAGCGCTACCGGATCCCGTCGAACCTGCGCGAGCAGGCCGGCCCGCCGCAGCAGACGGAGAGCTGGGCGGTGCGCTCGCAGGACGCCGTCACCGCGGGCGGCTTCGGCACCGGCAGCTGCACCACCGCCGGCGTCGGCGGCACCACCGGCTGCTTCGTCAAGGAAGCGACCGCGGCCAAGGCCGAGACCCGCGCGCGCAAGAAGGAAGAGCAGAACCTGCCGCTGCCTTGATGTTAGCCGTCACCCCCGCGGAAGCGGGGGCCCATCGCCTGCAGATGCAGCGAATACGGCGGTCGTGATCTCGGAAAGTCCGGGAGATGGGTCCTCGCTTTCGCGGGGATGACGGATTGCCTCAGTCCCGCACCGGCCAGCGCCCCACCCATTCTGGCGGCTGGCGGAAGACGCAGTCCGCGATGATCCAGAGCATCACGATCGCGCGCACGATCGCGGCGCAGGCGATGTCGGTGGTGCTCGCGGCCGGCCAGGCCCCGTCCATCGCGGCGAAGAACCAGAATTCGGCGAAATAGGCCCACACGCTCGTCACTGCGAACAGCGCCACCGGCCATAGCCGCGGCGCGGTGATCACCAGCAGCGGCCACAGCCACAGGTCGAATTGCGGCGAATAGACCTTGTTGGTCAGCAGGAACCAGGCGAGCAGCGGCGTGAAGAGCAGCCACAGCCGGGCGCGGTGCCGCCGCCAGCCGAGCGCCACGATCGCCGCCCCGCCGATCGCGAAGGCAAGCGTCGCGTAGAGGTTCTTCTCCGGCGTCCCCAGCGCCAGCACCCCCAGGTTGCCAAGCACGTCCCAGCTTGCCGCCGCGGTGCCGCTGCGCGATTGCGAGAACAGGTAGAATTGCGCCCAGTTGTCCGGCGCGAGTAGTGCGACCGGCAGGTTCACCACCGCCCAGGCGCCGATAGCGGCGAGCGTCACCAGCGCGGCGCGGCGCACGCGCTCGAACCCGCTCTTGCCCGTCTCGAACAGCGCCGAGAGCCCGAGCAGCGGCAGCAGCACGATCGGGAACAGCTTGGCCGCCACGCCCAGTCCGGCCGCGGCGGCGGCGCGGACCAGCCGGTTCTCGCGCGCCAGCAGCGTCGCCGCCACCGCCAGCGTGACGGCGATCATGTCCCAGTTGTGCCCGAGATAGAGTATCAGCGGCGGTGACGCCGCCCACCACCAGAGCCGCCGGCGGTCCAGTCCCGCGCGCCACAGCATCCCCAGCACCAAGAAGGCGAGCGCGATGTTCACCGCGGTCACCACGCCCAGGAACTTGGCGTCGTTCGCCCATCTGCCGAAGAGCAGGTGCGTCGCCGCGCCCTCGATCCAGATCGCCGTGCCGGTCAGCACCGGATATTCGATCGGCGTCTGCAGATAGGGGATCTTGCCCTTGTCGACTTCGCGCGTCGTCCAGAACGGCACCGCGTCGCTGTAGCAGCCGGTGGTATATTGCTCGGACTGGGTCCAGCCGCCGGGCATGCAATGCTGCTTGAAGCCGAAGCCGAGCAGCGAGGTGATCGCCAGCGCGATCAACAGCGCCCTCAATTGCCGGTCCAACTTCCACCGCATCGCGCGCTCCTTCTGCCGCGGCTCTCCCACAAGCGGCTGGACTCCGCAATATCAGGAACATACAAGGAACATATGTCGCAGCTCGATCTCCGCGCCAAGCTCGCCATCCTCGCCGATGCCGCGAAATATGATGCCAGTTGCGCCTCATCGGGCACCGCCAAGCGCAACTCGGCTGGGGGCAAGGGGCTCGGCTCCACCGAGGGTATGGGCATCTGCCACGCCTATGCGCCCGACGGCCGTTGCATCTCGCTTCTCAAGATCCTGCTGACCAACAGCTGCGTGTTCGATTGCCATTATTGCATCAACCGCAAAAGCTCGAACGTCCGTCGCGCACGTTTCACGCCCGAGGAAGTCGTCGATCTCACGCTCAATTTCTATCGGCGCAATTATATCGAGGGGCTGTTCCTTTCCTCGGGGATCATCCGCTCGTCCAACTATACGATGGAGCAGATCGTCCGCGTGGCGCGGCTGCTGCGCGAGGTGCATGATTTCCGCGGCTATATTCACCTCAAGACGATCCCCGATGCCGATCCCGAGCTGGTGCACCAGGCCGGGCTCTACGCCGACCGCGTCTCGATCAATGTCGAGCTGCCCACCGTGGCGGGCCTCACCCGCCTCGCGCCCGAGAAGTCGGCACCGCGGATCGAAGGCGCGATGCAGGACGTCCGCGCCGCGATCGACGACGGCACCGATGCGGGCAAGCGCTACAAATCCGCGCCGAAATTCGCGCCCGCCGGTCAGTCGACCCAGATGATCGTCGGCGCCGATGCCGCCACAGACGGCGACATCATCACCCGCGCCGCCGGGCTCTATTCGCGCTTCCAGCTGCGCCGCGTCTATTATTCGGCGTTCAGCCCGATCCCCGATGCCAGCGCCGTGCTCCCCTTGCAGCGCCCGCCGCTGATGCGCGAGCACCGGCTCTACCAGTCCGACTGGCTGATGCGCTTCTACGATTACAAGCCGGGCGAAGTGGCCGAGGCTGCCGATCCCGCCACCGGCATGCTCCCGCTCGACATCGATCCCAAGCTTGCCTGGGCTCTGAAGTTCCGCGACCGCTTCCCGGTCGACGTCAACCGCGCCCCGCGCGAGGCGCTGCTGCGCGTTCCCGGGCTCGGCGTGAAGGCAGTCGATGCGATCCTCGCCACGCGCCGCTGGCGCCGGCTCCGCCTTGCCGATGTCGCCCGGCTGACCGCGTCGATCGCCAAGGTCCGTCCTTTCCTGGTCGCCGAGGACTGGAAGCCCGTGGCGCTGTCCGACCGCGCCGATCTGCGCGCGCTGGTGGCGCCGAAACGCGAGCAGCTCGAACTATTCGCCGCCTGAGTGGTTCTCGCTCCGACCAAGGAGCAACATATGGCCGATTCCCGCATCTTCGCCGATCTCATCGCCGATCACGACCGTCAGCGCGTGCTGCTGGAGCGCGTGGGCGAGACGTCGGGTGACAGCGAGGAGCGCCGCACATTGTTCGAGCAGCTCCGCCTCGAGCTCCAGGCGCATGCCGCGGCCGAGGAGGAAGCGCTCTACGCGACGATGCTCGCCGATCCCGAGCTGCGCGAGGACGCGCGTCACTCGGTCTCCGAGCACAAGGAAGTCGATGACTATCTCGGCGAGCTGATGGACACCGAGATGTCGTCGCCGGGCTGGCTGGTGAAGTTCAAGGAGATGCGCCACCGCTATCTCCACCATATCGACGAGGAAGAGGAAGAGATGTTCCCCACCGCGGCGAAGCATCTCTCCGCGGCGCAGGAAGAAGCGCTCGGCAAGCTGTTTGAGAAGCGCAAGCCCAGGGAACTGGCGCGTGCCGAGGCCAATCCTCCCGGCGATGGCCGCGAGTAACTGACAGGCCTGTCAATTTGGCCGAAGCGGCGTATCATCTCCCGAAAATAGGGAGTGAGGGATGCTTCGAAACCTTGCGTTCGCCGCGCTGTTCGTCGCGGCGCCTGCTCTGGCGAAGGACTTGGTCGTCGAAGCCGGCCCCAAGGCCCAGGAGCGCCTCCAGTCCGCGCTGCTCGACGCCAGGCCGGGCGACACCGTCCGCATCGGCGCCGGCCGCTTCGAGCTGACCGACGGCCTCAGCCTCGACGTGAACGGGGTGACAGTGCGCGGCGCCGGCCCAGGCAGCACCGTGCTCAGCTTCAAGGGCCAGCTCGGCGCGGGCGAGGGGCTGCTGGTCACCTCCGACGACGTGGTGCTGCGCGACTTCGCCGTGGAGGATTCGAAGGGCGACGGCATCAAGTCCAAGGGCGCCGATCGCATCGTCTACAAGAATGTCCGCGTCGAATGGACCGGCGGCCCCAAGGCGACCAATGGCGCGTACGGCGTCTATCCGGTCGAGAGCGAGGACGTGCTGATCGACGGCGTCACCGTGATCGGCGCGTCGGATGCGGGCATCTATGTCGGCCAGTCGAGCCGGATCATCGTCCGCAACTCGGTCGCCAAATACAATGTCGCCGGCATCGAGATCGAGAATAGCGGCTATGCCGAGGTCCATGGCAATCAGGTCTCGCACAACACCGGGGGTATCCTGGTGTTCGACCTGCCGGCGCTGCCCCGGCGCGGCGCGGGGCGTGTCGCGGTCTGGGGCAATAGCGTGGTTGACAACGACACCCCCAATTTTGCGCCCAAGGGCAATATCGTCGCCAGCGTACCCACCGGAACCGGCGTGCTGATCATGGCGCAAGACATGGTCCAGGTCGGCAACAATATGCTGTCGGGCAACGGCACCGCCAACATCATGGTCGTCGCCTACCGACAGCCCTTCGACGACAAGGGCTACGACCCGATTCCGCACGACATATATATTTCGGTGAACAAGCACGGCCGCGCCGGCTTTGCGCCCGCCATGCCCGGCGGGCCGCTGCTCGCCGCCGCGATGGGCGGCGCGATCCCGCCGATCCTGTGGGACGGCACCGGCGGCAGCGAAGTGCGGCTGGTGGTCAACGACAATGTGCCTGTCCTCGGGCTCGGCCTCGCGCTCGGCGCCTCGCTCGAAACCGCCAGGCCGGCCGAGGTCAAGCTCTCCGGCCCGATCGCGGCGCCGCTTGCCCCGATCGCGCTGCCGCCCGCGATGGAGGCCGCCGCGCGATGAAGGCATTGTTCGGCGCGGCTGCCCTGTTCGCCGCCGCGCTGCTCGGCCGCCCAGTCGGCGTCAACGACGCGGCGATCACGGCCGATGGCTACCCCGCGCACCTTTCCGACTACGCCTTCTTCACCGACCTCGCGTCCCGCGCGCCGGCCCAGCGCCTGTTCCGCTACGATCTCGAGACCCCGCTCTTCTCCGACTATGCCGAGAAGGAGCGCTATCTCTACCTCCCCGCCGGCACTCGGGCGCGCTACGATCCCGACAAGGCGCTCGATCTCCCGATCGGCGCGGCGCTGATCAAGACCTTCGGCTACCGGGTGGACGGCGCCTTCAAGCCGCTCGAGACGCGCGTCCTCCTCCACCGCGCTGGCGGCTGGACCCCGATCCCCTATGTCTGGAACGCCGCCGGCACCGACGCCGACATCCGCCGCGCCGGCACCCGCATCCCGGTGACCTTCACCGATCCCGCGGGCGAGCGGCACGCGATCAGCTATGCCGTGCCCAACCAGAACCAGTGCAAGGACTGCCACGGCCTTGCCGGGCAGGTCACCCCGATCGGCATCAAGGCGCGCTATCTCAACCATGGTGGCCAGCTCGAGAAGATGCTGGCGGCCGGCATGCTCGATCGCCTGCCCGTCGACGCGCCCCGCGTCGCCCGCTGGGACGACCACGCCGCCCCGCTCGACGGCCGTGCCCGCGCCTGGCTCGAGATCAACTGCGCGCATTGCCACAACCCGCAGGGTGCCGCGTCCAACTCCGGCCTGTTCCTCGATCTCGCCCGCACCGATCCCGAGCAGCGCGGGCTGTTCAAGCGTCCCACCGCCGCCGGCCGCGGCGCTGGCACCCGCGACTTCGACATCGTCCCCGGCGATCCCGATGCCTCGATCCTGCTCTACCGGCTGCAATCGACCGATCCCGGCATCGCCATGCCCGAGCTCGGCCGCGCCACCGTCCACAAGGAGGGCGTGGCACTGGTCCGCGCGTGGATCGCGGGGATGCCGAAATCCGGCGCGAAACGTTAGGTACCGTCATCCCGGCTTTCGCCGGATGACGGTCAGGGAGTGGAAGTGCGCGTAGTCACATTGGCGGCAGAAGACGATTTCCCGGGCTGGCGCGAAGCCGCCCGCGGGCTCGCCCAGGCCAGCGTTCCCGCATCGGAAATCCTCTGGCAGGTCGGCGAAGCGCCCGTGGACCTGTTCGCCGACGAAGCCGTCATGCCGCCAGCAGCCCCGCGCGCGCTCAAGGTGCCGCGCGCCTTTCTCGACCTCGCCGAAACCGCGATCCTCCACAGCGATCCCGAGCGCTTCGCCCTGCTCTACGCGCTGCTCGCCGGCGACCCGCACCGCGTCGCCGACCAGGCCGACCCGCTCGTCCGGCGCCTGGAAGCGATGGCCCGCGAGGTCCGCCGCGACATCCACAAGATGCGCGCCTTTGTCCGCTTCCGCGAAGTCCAGGACGCGCTGCCCTTCCCCGGCACCGGCGAGCCGAACACGCGCTACGTCGCCTGGTTCGAGCCCGAGCATCACATCGTCCGCGCCAATGCCCGCTTCTTCGTCGATCGCTTCGCCAATATGCGCTGGTCGATCCTCACCCCCGCGCTCTCGCTCCACTGGGACACCGAGATGCTGTCCGAAGGCCCTGGCGCGACCAGGGCGGATGCGCCCGGCGAGGATCCGGTCGAGGATATCTGGAAGACCTATTACGCCTCGATCTTCAACCCGGCCCGCCTCAAGACCGGCGCGATGCTCAAGGAGATGCCGCGCAAATATTGGAAAAACATGCCCGAGACCGCGTTGGTGAAGGAACTGGTCGCCGGCGCGCGCCAGCGGGAGACGGCAATGGTGGCAAGCGCACCCCGGGTCACGCCTGGTAGCAACATCGAGGGTGCGTGGCAGGCGCTGCGCGAAGAGGCGGAGCACTGCACCCGCTGCGACCTCTACAAGCACGCGACGCAAACCGTGTTCGGCGAGGGCCCGGTCGACGCGCGGATGATGATCATGGGCGAGCAGCCCGGCGACCAGGAGGACCTAGCCGGCCGTCCATTCGTCGGCCCGGCGGGCGAGATGTTCGATCGCGCGATGGCGGCGGCGAAGCTGGATCGCGCCAGCGTCTACGTCACCAATGCCGTGAAGCATTTCAAGTTCGAGCCGCGCGGCAAGCGCCGCATCCATTCCAAGCCCGATGCGGGCGAGATCAGTGCCTGCCGCTGGTGGTACGAGCAGGAACGGTTGCTGATCAAGCCCGAGATGACGGTGGCGCTGGGCGCCACTGCGGCGCGCCAGATGCTCGGCAAGGCGGTGACGATCACCGCCACCCGCGGCCGCCCGATCGAGCTGGAGGGTGGCGGGCGCGGCTGGGTGACGATCCACCCGAGCTTCCTGCTGCGCATGCCGGACAAGTCCAAGGCCGAGGATGAATTCGCGGCGTTCGTCGAGGACCTGAAGGGCGCGGCGAAGGCGCTTTCCTGATTAAATCCTCCCCGAGCTTTGCTCGGGAGGGGGACCGCCGCCGAAGGCGGTGGTGGAGGGGGCGCCGGGTACCGGCGTCGCGCCGGCCCCTCCCCCAGACAAGCTGGGAGAGGATTAAGCTTGGAACCCCAACCCCTCGGCAATCCCCTTCACCTTCTCCGCCCGCCCGGGCGCGAACCGCTCCACCATCGCGCGGTAACGTGCCACCGTCTCGGCATCCGCCCGCTCCGGCGAGCCGCAATCGAACGGCGGTGCCGGGTCATATTCCAGGCTCAGCTGCACGAACCTGGCATGCGCCTCTCCGCGGATCGCCGCGGTCAACGCCAGCGCGAAGTCGATTCCCGCGGTCACCCCGCCGCCGGTCACCCGGTTGCGATCGAACACCACGCGCTCGGCGACCGGCTCGGCGCCGAACCAGGCAAGCTGCTCGCGCGATCCCCAGTGGCAGCCGGCGCGGTAGCCGCGCAGCAGCCCCGCGGCCCCCAGCAGCAGCGATCCGGTGCACACGCTGGTCACCCAGGCCGCACCCTCGGCGACGTGGCGCAGCCAGGCGAGTGTTTCGGCGTCCTCCATCGCCGCCGCCGTGCCGAACCCGCCCGGCACGCACACTATGTCGGTCTTCGTCACCCGGTCGAACGTCGCGGTCGGCAGCAGGTCGAACATCGCATCGGTGCGCACCGGGTCGCGGGTCTTTGCCACCAGGTCGAGCGACACATTGCCCAGCCGCGACAGCACCTGGGCCGGCCCAGTCAGGTCGAGCTGGGTCACGTCGGGGAAGAGCAGGAAAGCGATATGCAAGGGATCGGGCATGCGGACCTCCATGGTGGAAGGGGTGCCCAGGCGATGCGGCGCCATGCCCTCGCGCTTCCCGATGGTGCTCCATCCAGTCGCCAGTCACGCGAGTCAGGCGAGATTAACCGGAGATCGCGCGAAAGTCATGCGTTGTACGGCCAAGAGGAGAGAGCAAATGCGCATGTTGAGACTCGCCGGCGCCCTGGCGCTGGCTTCGGTGGCCCTGACCGGCTGCTATGGCGATCGCCCTGGCTATAACAGCGACCATCATCGCCGCGGCGATCATCATCGCGGCGACCATGGCGACCGCGATCACGATCAGGGCGACCATAACCACTAGGCCCGATCCGGTTCGCCTGAACCCGAAGCCCCGTCGAGCGTTAGGCGCGGCGGGGCTTGTCATGTACGGCGCCGTGCAAGTATAGTTCGTTCGAACGAACAGGATTCGGTGCGTTGACCAGCCAGACCCTTATCGAGACGGCGATCGATCAGTTCGGCCGCCACGGCTTCGAAGGCGCCAGCACCCGCGAGATCGCGCGTGCCTCGGGCACGGCGATGTCCTCGATCACCTATCATTTCGGCGGCAAGCACGGCCTCTATCTCGCCGCCGCCGATCACATCGCCGCCTGTGTGAAGCAGATCCAGGGACCGGCGCTCGACGCGGCGCGCCAGGTCGCCGCGAACGGCACGCGCGAACAGGCGACCGAAGCGCTGCTCGCCATGCTCGACGGTTTCGCGCTGATGATGATCAGCCCGCAGACCGAGGCCTGGGCGCTGTTCATTACGCGCGAGCAGCAGACCCCGACCGAGGCTTTCGACCGGCTCTATGCCGGCGTGATGCAGGGCGTCGTCGATGCCTTCGTCGCGGCGCTTGCCCGCATCCGCACCGATCTTGCCGAGCGCGACGTGCTGGCGATGGGCATCATGTTGTTCGGCCAGTGCCTGGTGCTGCGCGTCTGCCGCGCCGCCGTCACCCGCATCCTCTCCGTCGAGACGATCGACGAAGCCACCCAGAAGCTCCTGCGCGCCCGCCTGCGTGCCAACGCCCTGTGCATCCTGTCGGAGAATGCCGCATGAACCGCCGCCGCATCGCGATCATCGCCGTCATCGTCGTGCTGGTGATCGCCGCGATCGCCACCAGCGGCTTCGGCCTGTTCAAGCCGCAGGACGATGGCGCGCTCAAATTGAACGGCAATGTCGATATCCGCGAAGTCGATCTCGGCTTCCGCGTCAACGGCCGCATCTCGGGGGTCGCAGTGGAGGAGGGCGCCAAGGTCAGGCAGGGCCAGCTGCTCGCCACGCTCGATGCCGCGTCGCTCGACAGCCGCATCGCCCAGGCCGATGCGAAGGTCTCGCAGGCCGAGGCGCAGCTCGCCAAGCTCCGCAACGGCAATCGCAGCCAGGATATCGCCCAGGCCCGCGCCCGCGTCGCCGCTGCCGCTGCGGTCGCCCAGGATGCCGATCGCGACTATGCCCGCCGCCAGCCCTTGGTCGAGCCCGGCGCGATCAGCCGAGATGTCTGGGAGCAGACCGTGGCCCAGCGCGACAAGGCGCGTGCCGATCTCGCCGCTGCCCAGCAGCAATTGTCGCTGATGAACGCCGGCAGCCGCCGGGAGGATATCGCCGCCGGCCAGGCCGATGTCAGCGCCGCCGTCGCCGCCCGCCAGAGCGCCGCCACCGATCTCGGCGATGCGCGCCTGCTCGCCTCGACCGACGGCACGGTGGTCACCCGCGCGCGCGAGCCCGGCGCGATCGTCCAGCCCGGCGAGACTGTGTTGACGCTGGCGATCATGCGGCCGCTGCGCGTGCGCGCCTATGTCGCCGAGACCGATCTCAGCCGGATCAGCCCGGGGATGAAGGTGGTGGTCACCGCCGACGGCAATGCGAAGAGCTATCACGGCACGATCGGCTATATCGCGCCCAAGGCCGAGTTCACGCCGAAGACCGTCGAGACCGAGAATCTCCGCACCGACCTCGTCTACCAGCTGCGCATCATCGTCGACGATCCCGATGACGGCCTGCGCCAGGGCCAGCCGGTGAGCGTGTCGGTGCCCGGTGCCCGCCCCAAGCACAAGGATTGAGGGCGTGGCGCTCGCCCACACCGAGTCCCTGGTAAAATGCTTCGACGCCAATCGCGCGCTCGACGGCGTCGCGATGGCGATAGAGCCCGGACGCATCACCGGGCTGGTCGGGCCGGACGGCGCGGGCAAGACCACGCTGATCCGCATCCTCGCCGGGCTGATGGCGCCAACTTCGGGGACCGTCGAAGTGCTCGGCGGCAAGCCCGGCGAGAAGCTCGACGACCTCGGCTACATGCCCCAGCGCTTCGGGCTCTACGAGGACCTTTCGGTCATCGAGAACCTGCGGCTCTACGCCGAAGTCCGCGGCCTGCCCAAGGGCGAGCAGCAGGCGAGCTTCGACAAGCTGATGGAGTTCACCGATCTCGCCCGCTTCCAGGATCGGCTGGCGGGCAAGCTCTCGGGCGGCATGAAGCAGAAGCTCGGTCTCGCCTGCGCGCTGGTCAAGACGCCCAAGGTGCTGCTGCTCGACGAGCCCGGCGTCGGCGTCGATCCGATCAGCCGCCGCGAGCTGTGGAGCATGGTCGGCGATCTCACCGAGCAGGGCATCGGCGTGCTCTGGTCCACCGCTTATCTCGACGAGGCGGAGAAGTGCGACACCGTCTATCTGCTCAACGAAGGCAAGCTGTTGTTCGACGGCCCGCCGGCGGAGCTGACCGGGCGGGTGAAGGACCGGGTCATCCGCGTCACCGGGTTCAAGGAGCGTCGTCGTGCCTTCCTGACCCATGCGCTCGATCGCGACGACGTGATCGACGGCACGATCCAGGGGCGCTCGGTGCGGCTGCTGATCGGCGACGGCAAGGAGATCCCGGACGCGAAGTCTTTCGACGGCGGACCGGACACCGAAGTGGAGGCGGCCGATCCGCGCTTCGAGGACGGCTTCATCGAGCGGCTCGGCGGCGGCCCCAAGGGCACCTCGGCGCTCGCCGAACGCTACCGCACGATCCCCGAGACCGACGAATGCGCGATCGAGGCCAAGGGCCTCACCAAGGTATTCGGCGACTTCACCGCGGCCAAGGACATGAACTTCAGCATCCCAAGGGGCCAGATTTTCGGTCTTCTGGGGCCCAATGGCGCGGGCAAGTCGACGACGTTCAAGATGCTCTGCGGCCTACTTCAGCCAACTTCGGGGACCGGAGCCGTCGCGGGCAAGTCGCTGCGCCACAGCCGCGCCGATGCCCGCGCCTCGCTCGGCTACATGGCGCAGAAATTCTCGCTCTATGGCGACCTCTCGGTCCGCCAGAATCTCGATTTCTTCGCAGGGGCTTACGAGCTGCCGCGCGACAAGGCGCGCCGGGCGATCGAGGCGATGACCGAGATCTTCGAGCTGAAGGACAAGCTCGGCGTCAACGCCGGCACGCTCCCGCTCGGCTTCAAGCAGCGCCTCGCGCTCGCCTGCGCGGTGATGCACGAGCCGCCGGTGCTCTTCCTCGACGAGCCGACCTCGGGCGTCGATCCCGTCACCCGCCGCGAATTCTGGATGCACATCAACGGCTTGGTCGAGAAGGGCGTGACCGTGCTGGTCACCACCCATTTCATGGACGAAGCCGAATATTGCGACCGCGCGACGCTGATCTACCGCGCCGAGCAGATCGCCACCGGCACGCCGGACGAGCTCAAGGCCGAGGCCGCGCGGCTCACCAAGTCGGAAGACCCGACGATGGAGGACGCCTTCATCGCGCTGATCGAGGAATTCGACCGCAAGCGCGAGGCGAAGGAGGCCGCATGACCTTCCGCTTCGATCTCCGGCGCCTGGCCGCCCTGGTCCGCAAGGAAGCCGCGCAGATCCTGCGCGACCCCTCGACCTTCCTCATCGCCTTCGTGCTGCCGATGATCCTGCTCTTCCTGTTCGGCTATGCGGTCTCGCTCGACAGCACCCGCACCCGCGTGGGCCTCGTCCTGCAGGACAGCAGCGCCCCCGCGCTCCGCCTGGCGCAAGCCTATCGCAGCTCGCGCTATTTCGAAGTGACCGAGGCGCGCACCGTGGCTGAGGTGCGCGACAAGCTGGTCGATGGCGAGCTGCGCGCGCTGATCGTCATTCCCCAGGATTTCGGCGCCGGCATCAAGCGCGGCCACATGCCGCCGATCCAGATTGTCACCGACGGCTCGCAGCCCAACACCGCCAATTTCGCTGCGGCGTATGGCGAGGGCGTCCGCGCCAGCTGGGCCGCGGCCGAGGGGCTGGAACGTAGCCCTCGCGCCAGCGCAGCGCCGGTCACCATCTCGGCGCGCTACTGGTACAATCCCGAGCTCAAGAGCCGCTTCTTCCTCGTCCCCGGATCGATCGCGAACGTGATGACGATGGTCGGCACGCTGCTCACCGCGCTGGTCGTCGCGCGCGAATGGGAGCGCGGCACGATGGAGGCGATGATGGCCACGCCGATCTCGATGGCCGAGTTCATCGCGAGCAAGGTCATCCCCTATTTCATCCTCGCCCAGGCTTCGATGACGCTTTGCGCAGTGATCGGGATATGGATATTCGGGGTGCCCTTCCGCGGCTCGATCTTCGCGCTTTATGCGATCTCCTCGGCCTTTCTGATGCCCGCGCTCGGCCTCGGCCTGTTCATTTCGGCGGCGACCAAGAACCAGTTCGTCGCCAGCCAGGTGGCGCTGCTCTCGGCCTTCCTGCCCACCTTCCTGCTCTCGGGCTTCATCTTCGAGATCGGCTCGATGCCCTGGCCGATCCAGGCGCTGACCTATATCGTCCCGGCGCGCTACCTGATCCCCAGCCTCGAGACGGTGTTCCTCGCCGGCGACCAATGGGGGCTGATCCTCCCCAATATCGGCATCATGCTCGTGTTCGGCATGGTGTTCTTCACGCTCTCCTTCCGCGTCACTCGCCGGAGCCTCGACTGATGCGGCGCTTGCTGGCTATGATCGTCAAGGAGATGTGGGCGGTGCTGCGCGATCCGCAGGCGCGGCTGGTGCTGTTCGTGCCGCCGCTGATGCAGCTCTTCATCTTCACCTATGCGACCACGCTCGACGTCAAGAATGTCGATCTCGGCATCCTCGATCGCAGCTCGGGCGCGCATTCGGTGGAGCTCGTCCAGCGCATCGCCGGCAGCCCCAATTTCCGCCGCATCGAGCGGCTCGCGACGCCCAAGGACCTCAAGGCCGCGATCGACAACCAGAAGGTGATCGCCGCCCTGGTGATCGACGAGGATTTCGATCGCAACCTCAGCCGGGGCAAGCCCGCGACGCTTGGCCTGGTACTCGACGGGCGCCGCTCCAACGCCGCGCAGATCGTCTCGGGCTATCTTACCGCGATCGCCGGCGGCATGGGCGCCGAGCTCGCCTCGCCCCAGGTGCAGGGTGCCGCCGGCGGCAGCGTCGTGACCAACTGGTACAACCCGGCGCTCGATTATATCTGGTTCACCTTGCCCTCGCTGGTCGCGATCATCACTTCGGTCGCCGGACTTGCCATCACCTCGCAATCGGTGGCGCGCGAGCGCGAGCTGGGCACGTTCGACCAGCTGATGGTCTCGCCCTTGCGCGTCCACGAGATCCTGATCGGCAAGATGGTCCCGCCCTTCGTCATCGGGATGATCAACGGCAGCGTCTATCTGGTAGTGGCGCCGCTCGTCTTCGGCGTGCCCTTCACCGGATCGCTGCTGCTGTTCTGGCTCTCGCTCGGCATGTATCTGCTCGCGCTGATCGGCATGGGCATGCTGGTCTCGGCCGCCTCGCAGACCCAGCAACAGGCGTTCCTCGGCGTCTTCCTCGTCACCACGCCGCTGATCCTGCTCTCGGGCTATGCCAGCCCGATCGACAACATGCCCGACTGGCTGCAGACGATCACCTATCTCGATCCCGCCCGCTATTTCCTCGTCATCGTCCAGGGGCTGTTCCTCAAGGCGATGCCGGCGGCGGCGGTATTCCACCAGCTCTGGCCCCTGGCGCTGATCGCGGTCGCGACGCTCTCCGCCTCGGCCTGGCTCTTCCGGGCGCGCATGGAGTAATGTGATGGTTCGTTCGCTTCCCCTGTTCCTGCTCCCCCCGTTGCTGGCCTCCGCCTGCACGGTGGGGCCGGACTATCACGCGCCCGAGACCAAGGCGGCGCCGAACTGGATCGAGCCGGGGACGCCCGGCCAGGTCGACCTGATATGGTGGGACCGGTTCGGCGACCCGCAGCTCTCCGTGCTCGTCCAGCGCGCGGTGGCGTCGAGCCCCGATCTCAAGGAAGCGCAGGCGCGGCTCGCCGAAGCCCGTGCCAATCGCGAAGCGGTGGCCGGCGGGCGCTTGCCGACCGGCACGCTCAAGGCCTCGGCGACCGAGAACGTGCTGAGCAACAACGGCCAGCTCCCGCTCGGCAGCATCCCGTTCCCCGGCTTCTCGCGCGATTTCCCGCTTTTCGACCTTGGCTTCGACGCGAGCTGGGAGGTCGACATCTGGGGCCTCCAGACCCGCCAGATGCAGGGCGCGGCGGCGCGCGAGCAGAGCGCCGAATTCGCCCGGCGCGACGTGATGCTGACGCTGATCGCCGAGGTGGTGCGCAGCTATATGGACCTGCGCGCCGCCCAGGCCGATGCCGCCACGGCCGAGGCGCAGTCGGCGTCCAATGCCGAGCTGGCGCGGCTCACCCGGCTGCGGTTCGACCATGGCGAGGCCTCGCGGCTCGATCTCGACCGTGCCGATGCGGCAGCCAAGGCGAGTGCCGCGGCGGTGCCCAATGCCCGGGCCCAGGCTAGCGCCGCCGCCTATCGCATCGCCACGCTGGTCGGCGTGCCGCCCGAGCAGGTCGTGCCCGAGTTGCAGGCGCCGGCGCCGCTGCCGGCAAGCCCGGATGCGATCCTGGTCGGGCTGCGCTCCGAGCTGCTCGAGCGCCGCCCGGACGTGCGCCGTGCCGAGCGCGACCTTGCGGCGGCCAGCGCGGATATCGGCGTCGCCACCGCCGATCTCTTCCCGCGCTTCAGCCTGTTCGGCAGCGTCGGCCAGCAGGCGCGCAAGCCCGGCGACCTGTTCTCCACCGAATCGACCCGGCTCCAGATCGGGCCGAGCATCTCCTGGCCGATCTTCCAGCTCGGCACGATCCGCGCGCAGATCCGTGGCGCCGATGCCCGCGCCGACGCGGCGGCGGCGCGCTACGAAAAGGCCGTGGTCGGTGCGCTTTCGGACAGCGAGGCGGCGATCAACCGCTTCCTCAATGCCCGCGTCGCGGCGGACGAAGCAGCGGCCTCGCTCCAGCGCGAGCAAGGCGCCTTCGCCCTTGCCGAGCAACGCGCGAACCGCGGCGAGGACGATCGGCTGACGCTCGAGCGCGCGCGCCAATCTCTTCTCTCCGCCCAGCAGCGCGACCAGCAGGCCCGCGCCGCCAAGGCGCAGGCGGCGACGGCGCTCTACAAGGCGCTAGGCGGCGGCTGGAGCTGAGGGCACGCGAATCTCGAAACAGGTGCCGACTTTAGCTGCGCCTAGGTCGATCGTCCCGCCATGCGAAGCCAGCAGCGAGCGCGCGATCGGCAAGCCCAGGCCGGTGCCTCCCGCGGCCCGGCGGCTGGTGAAGAAGGGCTCGAAGATGCGGGCGCGGTCGGCTTCGGGAATGCCGGGGCCGTCATCGGCGATCGTCAGCAGGATTTCGCGCCCCGTCTCGTTCGCTGCCATGCGTACCGAGCCGGCCCCGGCCTGGCGGCTATTCTCGACCAGGCTCTCGACGATCGCCTCCAGCATCGCGCCCGGCATGGTTGCGCGGGGCAGTGCCTCGGGCAGGTCGAGCGCGATCGCCAGCCCGCGATCGGCCCAGGCATCGGCGATCCGGCGCACGACCAACGCCATATCGGCCGAAGCGCCCGCATCGGCCTCGGCCATGTCGGCGCGCGCCAGCTCGAGCAGGCGCGTGACGAGCTGGGCCAGCCGATCGGCATCGGCACCCGCATTGGCGAGGAAACGGCGGCGATCGGCTTCGCTCATGTCCCCGTGATGATCCTCGAGGATCTCGATGGCGCCGCGGATGCCGGCGAGCGGGGTCTTGAACTCGTGGCTCACCGCATGGGCGAAGTCGCGCAGATAGCGCGAGCGGCGATCGATCGCGTCGGCCATCGTCGCGAAGTCGGCATAGAGCGCCTGGATCTCGATCGCTGCGGTCGGCGGCACTTCCGGCACGGTGCCGCCGCCACGCGCCACGTCGCGGGTCGCCTGGCTCAGCGCCTCGATCGGCCGGGCGATGCCGCGCGAGAGCAGGCCGCTCAGCAGCACCAGCGTCGCAAAGATCGCGCACACGCCGAACGCGATCTTGCCGCGATCCTCGTAGAGCCCGCGGAACAGCGCGCGCGGCGAGCGGGAGAGCAGCAGCACGCCGACGATGTTGCCGTTCACGATGACCGGACGGGCGTGGTGGATGCGCAGGCCCGAGGCGCGGCTCAGCCATTCAAAGGCGTATTCCGGGCGATAGTCGCCGCGACGGCGCAGCACCGTCTCGGGTCGCCCCGCGCGCGCGGCGGCGAGTTCGGGCAACCCGGCCAGGCTTTCGCCGGCATCCTTGCCGATCAGGATGCGGCCATCGGGGGCGAGCAGCAGGATCGAGGCGAGCGTCGCGTCTGCCGTGGCGTTCACCACCGGCTCGAGGCGGGCGGCCGCCGCCCGGGCATCGGGCGCGGGGCTTCCTGGTGCCGGAACCGGCGCGGGGCGCTCGGGCAGCGGACGGCTGCCGAGATCGATCGTCGAGAGCGGGCCGCCGGCAATGCCGCTGGAGATGCGCGGGGTCAGCTCCGGGCCGTGCGAACCCGGCCATTCTGCGCTGGCGATGGCGGCCAGCGCGCTGCTCTGGGCGATCAGCTCGGCCTCGGTCTGGCGGACGAGGGTATTCTCATAGACGCGCAGGAACAGCGCGCCGACGCCGGGCAGCGCGGCGACGAACACGAAGGTGACGAGCAGGATCGTGCGCAGGCGCAGGCGCGGCCAGAAGCGCCGGATCGGCGCCTTGATCGCTTCGATCATTCGCCCGAGCACGGGCCGATGCGATAGCCGATGCCGGCCCGCGTCTCGATCAGGTCGTGCGCGCCGGCCTGGGCGAACTTGGCCCGCAGGTTGCGGACATGGCTGTCGATCGTCCGGTCGGTGAGCGCGAAGCCGGGGCCGCGCAGCCGGTCGATCAGCGCGTCGCGGCTGAACACCTTGGAGGGCAGCCCCGCCAGCGTGCGCAATATGCCGAACTCGGTGACGGTCAGCGGCACCTGCGCACCGGCGAAGCGCGCCTCCCAGCTCTCGGGGTCGAGGAGCAGCTTGCCGTGGCGGACCGATGCGGCGGCGCGATCGACTTCAGGTGGGTGCGCGGCGGTGCGGCGGAGCACCGCCATCACCCGCGCCACCACTTCGCGGGGGGAGAAGGGCTTGGTGACATAGTCGTCCGCGCCCAGCTCGATGCCGATGATCCGGTCGATCTCGTCGTCGCGCGACGAGAGGAACAGGATCGGCATGCCGCCCTCGGCGCGCAGCCGCCGGCAGACCTCGAGCCCGTCCATCCGCGGCATGTTGATGTCGAGCACGATCAGGTCGGGCTGGCGCGTCTCGGCAAGGTGCAGCGCCTCCTCGCCGTCCGCGGCCTCGATCGTCTCGAGCCCGGCCTTGGCGAGCGCGAAGACGAGCAATTGCCGGATGTGCGGATCGTCATCGGCGACAAGGATGGTGCGGTTCATGGGGCATTGGATCATCGCGCAGGGGTTCCGGTCAACGGCGGAGTGGTGTCGGCAATGGCATTGGCGACGGGATTCGGGGTTGCCGGGGCGGCGACCGGGGGCGGTGTCGGCGCGGCGATGGGCGCGGGTTCGACGATGATCGTGCCATCGCAGTCGCGAAACGCCCTGGGCGGCAGCGAGGCGGGCATCGGCGGATGGGCCCCGAGCAGCCGGCGCGCCACCGCCAGCCGCTGCGCGCCGCGCCAGGTCCAGCTGTGCCAATCGGCCTGGTCGGCGGCGAGCCGCTGGAACGCGAAATCGCGGACGTAGCGCACCCGGTCGCGGAAGGCGGGGGCAAGCGGGCGGCGTTCCAACTCGATCAGCGACGCGAGCGCGGCGGATCCGCTCCGCGAGAGATAACAGATGTCGAGCGCCACGCCGCGCCCGCCCACCTCGCGGGCATGACGCACATTCCAAGCGGCGGCGCTGGCGTCGAGGTCGACCAGGGCGGCGGTGGCGAGCAGCAGCGTGGCGAGCAGCGCATTGGCGTTGATCAGCCAGGCGGCGCTCCGGTTCGTCAGCATCCGCCAGCAGATCAGCGCGAGCCCGGCCGCGACCAAGGCCATCCAGGCGAGCGCGGCGATGCGCAGCGCGGTGAGCGAATAGGCGTCGATATAGTCGAGCGTGCGCAGGATCGAGGAGGCGACGAGCAGCAGGTTCTGCGCCACCCACAGCACCACCAGCCGGCGGATCGCCGGGTTGGCGGCGCTCACCGAGCCTGGCCTGAGCGCGACGAGTACGAACAGGCCGGCGAGCAGGGCAGTGGCGATCAGCGGATAGGCGCCGCGGTGCGCATAATCGGCGAGCGTGACGCCGCGGGGCAGCGCCGCGCCGCTCCACAGAAAGGCGAGGTCGAGCCCGTTCTGGAGCGCGAACACGGCGTTGAACAGGAGGAGCGAGAGCAGCAGCGTGGCGGCTGGCAGGTTCGGCACGCCCTTGTCGGTCTGCGGCACCCACGTCGCGGCGCGCGTCGCCCATTGGCTGGGTCGCAGGCTGGGCCAGACGACGAGCATCACGAAGATCCAGAAGATCGCCTGGCCGGGCGAGGGCAGCCGGATCTGCGCCAGCGCGTTGGCGATCAGCGGGTTGGCGCTGGCGAACAGCGCGAGGAACAGCGCGGTCATCGCCAGCGGCACGCCGAGCAGCGCCGCGAGCCCCGGCAGGCTGGGCCGGCCGCGGCGCGGCCGGGCGCGGAAGAGGCGGCGAAGGTCCAGCACCGGCGTTAGCGGTCCGGTCAGCGCATGCGTGGCCAGGCGCAGTGCCCAGCGCCACGCATCGTCGAACCGGCCGATCCGCGGCATCAGTGTGGCGATCGAGAGGGCGCACCAGAACAGCGCCCATCCGAGCAGGCTCGGATCATAGCCCAGCACGCCTGCGAAACCGCAGGCGACGCCGATCGAGGCCAGGCTTGCGCGCTGCCGCAGCGCCGGGCGGGCGAGCAGCAGCACCAGCGCCCAGCCCAACGCCAGTCCGCCGATCCACGAGCCGATGGCGATGCCGAGGAACAGCCGGTCGGCAGCGGCGACCAGCGCGATCGCGGCGAGGATCTCGGCGAGGAAACTGAAGCGCATCGTGCGGCGGGGCATGCGGATCTCCCGAAGGTTCGGAAGCGGCGATGGTCGCTGCCCGTCCAGCCGGCGCGGCGAAGCGCGAGGAGAAGCCGTGCAGAATCCGTGCAGGGTGGGAAATGCGCCGCGACGAAGGTAGAGGCGCCCGACCATGACCGCGCATTCCGCCCTCGGCTTCGATTTCGGCACCACCAATTCGGTCGCGGCGCTTGCCGGCGAGGGCGGCGCTGCGCTCGTCGAGCTCGCCGGGCCCGAAAGACCCGATCCGGTGTTTCGCTCCGCGCTCTGCTTCTGGCAGGACGAGCGCGACCTGGCCGCCGCCGCCGGCCCCTGGGCGATCGCCGAATATCTCGAATTCCCCGAGGGCAGCCGTTTCCTGCAATCGTTCAAGTCGGTCGCGGCGAGCGCCAGCTTCGAGCATGCCATCGTCTTCGAACGGCGCTTCCGCTTCGAGGAGATCGGCCGGCGCTTCCTGACGCTGATGGCCGAGGGCGCGGGCGGTGCGCTGGACGGCAACGCCCGCCGCGTGGTGGTCGGCCGCCCGGTGGAATATGCCGGCAGCCGCCCCGACGAGGCGCTCGCCCGCCAGCGCTACGATGCGATGTTCGCCGGCTTCGGTGCCGAGATTCATTATGTCTACGAGCCGCTCGGCGCCGCGTTCAGCTATGCGTCGCGAATCGAGGAGCCGGCGACGGTCCTGGTCGCCGATTTCGGCGGGGGCACCAGCGACTTCTCGTTGGTGCGGATCGAGGCGCCCGGCGCGGCGCAGCGCTGCACGCCGCTCGCCCATGCCGGCGTCGGAATCGCCGGCGACCGGTTCGACCAGCGCATCGTCGAGCATCTCGTCCTGCCAATGCTCGGCAAGGGCGGCAGCTATCGCTCGTTCGACAAGATCCTCGACATTCCCGGCGGCTGGTTCACCGATTTCTCCGACTGGTCCCGCCTCGCGCTGATGCGCAACCGCAAGACCCTGGCCGAACTCGACAAGCTCAAGCGTGCCGCGCTCGATCCCGAGGCGATCGAGCGGATGATCGCCGTGATCGAAGGCGAGCTCGGCTATCAGCTCTATCATGCGGTCGGCGCGCTCAAGCGCGCGCTTTCCGCCGAGGAGTCGGCGCACTTCCATTTCGCCGGCGGGGCGCTGGCGATCGAGGCGGACGTGACGCGCGCCGAGTTCGAGCAATGGATCGCGCCGGACATGGCGCGGATCGAGGCGGCGGTCGATCGCGCGCTCGACCAGGCCGGCACGCCGGCGGCGGCGATCGACCGCGTCTTCCTCACCGGCGGCACCTCGCTCACTCCGCGTGTGCGCCGGCTGTTCGCCGAGCGTTTCGGGACCGAGCGGATCGCCACCGGCGGCGAGCTCACCTCGATCGCGCACGGGCTCGCGCTGATCGGGCAGCAGGACGACATCGCTGCCTGGAGCGCCTGACCGTCCGCGTGCCGCGGGCGAAACAAAGACTGTCACATTTGCCGCCTAACGGGAGCGAGACTCGCTGCGAGCGGCCCGGGCCGAAGGCATGGCCGCAGCGTCTCAGGACTGGCTTGCTCCGTTCAGGGATAGCTGATGCGCGCGATCGATCGGGAACGAACGCGGTGGTTTCTCCGCAACGTGCTGCCGCATGAGCCGGCGCTGCGCAGCTGGCTCGCGCGCCGCCAGCCGCTCGGGCTCGACGTCGACGACATCATCCAGGAATCCTATGCGATCCTGCACGACCTGGAGAGCGTGGTAGGGATCCGCAATCCGCGCGCCTACCTCTTCCAGGTCGCCCGCTCGGTGATCACCCGGCATCTGCGCCGGGCGCGGGTCGTCTCGATCCACACGGTCGAGGATCTATCGCTGCTCGAGCTGGGCGACGACAGCCCTTCGCCCGAGCAGATCGCGATCGACCGCGACGAGCTGACCCGGCTGGCGCAGGCGATCGGCGCGATGCCGGCGAAGACACAGGAGGCGTTTATCCTCCGCCGTGTCGAGGGATTGTCGCAGCGCGACATCTCCCAGCGCATGGCGATTTCGGAGAACACGGTCGAAAAGCACATCTCGAACGGGCTTCGTTTCCTTGTCGATTGGTTTGGCCATGGCGGAAAAGCTTTGGCAAAAGCCTCTAGGGTCAGGGAAATGGAGGTTGCCACTTTTGACGGCCGAGCGCGAAACCAGTCGATCCATTGACGATCATGCTGCCGACTGGATCGCCAGGCTCGATCGAGGGGCGTTGTCGGCAGAGGAAAACCAGGCGTTCGAGGCCTGGCTGAACGGCGATCCGCGGCGGCGCGGGGCGCTGTTGCGCGCCGATGCGCTGTCGATGCTGAGCGAATCCGCGCGCGCGCTCGGGCCCAATTTCGACCCCGCAAAGTTCGCCACCATGCCCGAGCCGGCACCGCGCAAGATCTCGCGGCGCAAGCTGCTGACGATGGTTGGCACCGGCGGGGCAGTGGCCGCGTCGATCGCCGCTATCGGGTTCAGCCTGCCGGCCGCGGCGATCACCACCGGTCTCGGCGAAGTACGGCTGGTCACGCTCGAGGACGGCTCGACCGTGATGCTTAACACCCAGACCAGCGTGAAGATCGACTATGGCGCACGGGAACGCCGGGTAGAGCTGCTCTATGGCGAGGCGTTCTTCACGATCCTGCGCGATGCGATCCGGCCCTTCGTCGTCGAGGTGACGGGCACGCGGCTGCGCGCCGAGCGTGCGCTGTTCCGGGTGCGCAAGCTCGAGGGAAAGCCGGTCGACATATTGGTGGACCAGGGGAACCTGACGCTGGGCGCGGCCGGTCTGCCCGCGCCGCTGGTGATCCCGGCGAGCTCCCGGCTCGTGCTGCCGCCGCGCCTGGCGGCGGACCGGCTGCCGGCGCCCCAGTCGATCGCGCCCGATCTCGTCACGCGCGAGCTCGCCTGGCGCGAGGGCAAGATCGCGTTCGAGGGCGAGACGCTCGGCCAGGCCGCGGCGGAGTTCGCCCGCTACAGCAAGACGCGCATCGAGATCCGCGATGCCGATCTCGCGAACGAGCCGGTGGCCGGGCTGTTCTCGGCCAGCGATCCGCTGGGCTTTGCGCGTGCGTCGGCGCGGCTGTTCGATGCGGAAATCGAGCAGCGCGGCGATATCGTGCTGCTCAGCCGCGGAACCCGACAGCCTTAAAATTTATAACCGGAATGGCGGAACTTTCCGTCCAAAGCCTCTCAGCCTCGAAGGCCGCGGCGACCTGTGCCGCGCGAATGGGGGTTTGCGAGCATGGTTTCCCGGAATGTCATCCTGTCGTCCACGGCGATCATGGCTGCGCTGGCGATTGCCGCCCCGGCGCATGCCCAGGTCCGCAGCTTCGACGTTCCCGCCGCGCCCGCAGTCAAAGCCATTCCGGAGTTCGCCCGCCAGGCGCAGATCCAGGTCATCGCCTCCGCGCGCGACCTGGCCGGCGTGCGCACGCCGGCGATCAAGGGCAGCCTGGATGCCCGCGCCGCGCTGCGCCGGCTGATCGCGGGCACCCCGCTGGAGATCGTCAGCGATGACGGCCAGGTGGTCACGCTGCGCTCGCGCCGCGGTCCGGCCCGTCCGCCGAGCGCGCAGGTCAGCGGCCGCGGCACCGTCGCCGGCCAGGTGAGCACGCCGGCGAGCGGCGAGTATCTCCGCGCCGCGGTGGTCGACCTCGTTGCGGCGAACGGCGAGCGCCGCACGGTCACGTCGGGCGATGCTGGCGCCTACCGGTTCAACGACGTGCCCGCCGGCCCGGCGACGGTGACTGCGCACTTCACCGGCTATGCCACCGAGGCGGCCGAAGTGCAGGTGCAGCCGCGCAGGACTGCCAGGCTCGATTTCAGCCTGAGCGAAGGCGGGGCCGAGGGCGAGCAGGCGAGCAGCGCGATTGTCGTCAACGGCGCGCGCGAGGATTATGCGCAGGACATCATGGCGCAACGCAAGTCGATGAACATCGTCGATGTGCTGTCCACCGAAGCCTATGGCGACATCGCCGGCGGAAACCCGGCCGAGTTCCTGAAGTACATGCCGGGCGTCGATGTCGACGGCACCAACGGCACCGCGCTCTATGCCTTTCTGCGCGGCCTGCCGGCGGAATATACCCGCACCCAGCTGAACGGCATGGACGTGGTCTCCGCCAATGCCAACGCGCCTTCGGGCTATGCCAATTCGGCCGCGGCGGCGCGGATCTTCAGCTATGAATCGATCTCGATGTCGGCGATCGATTCGGTGACGGTCTACAAGACGGTCAGCGCCGACAACAACGCCGATGCGCCGGCGGGCATCATCGATCTGCGCACCAAGCACGCCTATGACCGCAAGAAGGCGGCGCTGGTGCTCTCGGTCGGCGGCTTCACCCACGAGAACATGCTCGACGGCAACAGGAACACCGGCCCCGATCCGCAGGGCTTCGGCAACCGCCGCTTCCTGCCCGAGGCCTCGCTGTTCTACGCCAACAGCTTCTTCGATCGCCGCCTCGGCGTGATGGCCTCGCTCGGCTACAACAACAGCTATATCGAGCGTGAGCAGATCACGATGAGCCGCAACTATGTGCCGACGGCGAAGAGCCCGGACCCGCTCGCCTTCACTGCGATGGAATATGAGATGTCGGCCCGCCAGACGACGCGGCGCACCGGCTCGCTGATGCTCGACTTCAAGGCCGACGATCGCCTGACCGTGTCACTGCTCGGCATCGCTTTCCGCGGCGACGTCTACCAGAACACCACCGACGTCACGCTGACTACCGGCGCTCGGACCATCGGGGTGAGCGGCGATATCCTCAGCAACTACACCACGCTCAATCCCGCGGCGACCAAGACCATCCAGAGCGCCGATTCGACCCAGTACAAGGTCAACAAGGGCAACATCATCGCGCCGAGCTTCGCGTGGAACCGCGGCAATGCGCATGTCGACGGCTATTTCGCCTATTCGGACTCGCAATCCTATTACGACACGCCGCACCAGGGGCAGGTGGTCTCCTTCATCCCGACGGTGACGTCGACGGGCAATTTCTCCTCGGTGCGCGGCAGTTCGAGCCTGGCCTATACCGACTGGAACAGCACGCAGGTGAGCGGGCCGGACTGGAGCAATGCCGCGTCCTACACGCTCTCCGCCGCGCCGCAGATCCGCACCACCAGCGGCGCCAATGCCTTTATCTACGAGAAGTCGGGCGGGCTGAATGCCAGTTATGACGCGCAGTTCGGCGCGGTGCCGGTCAGCTTCAAGGCGGGCCTCAAGATCACCGACACCGTCTACCGGTTCGGCGATGACTCGGGGAACAACCTATACACCTATACCGGCCCGATGACGAACGCCGAGTTCCTCGCGGCGATGAGCAATCCGGAGATGCGGGCGCAGTGGGACAAGAGCGGCGCAAGCATCACCACGCTCTCGGGCTCGAGCATCATCCCGACGATCGACCTGGGCAAGCTCTACCGGCTCTTTGCCAGCAACCCGACGCTATGGACGCACACGCTGACCGCGGCGAACTATGCGGCGGCCAATTACTCCAACAACACCCGGTTCGAGGAGAACATCAAGGCTGCCTATGCGATGGCGACGGCGAACATCGGCAAGCTCAAGCTGCGCGCGGGCCTGCGCGCCGAATGGACCGCCAATACCAGCTGGGGCTGGTCGCCGCTCTCGGCCACCGAAGTGAAGGCAGCGACGGTCGGCGGGGTGAAGTGCGCGGTCACCGCCTCCACCGGCATCGCCACGACGATCCCCTGCGTCGACTATCAGTTCCAGACCAATGGCTATGGGGAAGTGAAGGGCAATTACTTCAAGTTCTACCCGAGTGCCTCGGCCAAGCTCACGCTCGGCCGCAGCACCGACATGGAGGCCGGCTATAGCCGTACCATCCTGCGCCCGGGCCTGAACGCGATCGCCGGCAGTGCGACGGTGGACGATGCCAACAAGGTGATCTCGGTGCCCAATCCTGGGCTGACCCCGGCGATGTCGGACAATGTCTCGCTGCGCGCCTCGCATTATTTCAAGTCGGTCGGCCTAGCGACGATCGGCTTCTACTACAACCGGATCGACGGCCTGGCCGACCTGCAGGAAGGGCTGAGCGCGGACGAGGTCGGCGCCCCCGCTGCCGGCTATGCCGAAGATCCGAGCTATGCCGGCTATACCTACACCACCTACCGCCAGCTCGGCGTGGTGAGCATCAAGGGCATCGAGGCGTCGTTCCAGCATGCTTTCAGCTGGCTGCCGGCGCCGTTCGACGGCCTGTCGGTCCGCGGCGCCTTCATGCACAACGAACCGAGCCAGCCGATCACCCGCGTCGGCAAGAATATCGGCTCGGCGGCGCTGATGTACGAGAAGGGGCCGGTGCGGCTCTATATCAACCTGCTGTGGAACGACGACAAATACCGCTCGACGACGCCCAGCTGGTTCCAGGCGCGCACCGATCTCAGCGTCTCCGGCCGAATCAAGCTGATCAAGCACTGGGAAGCCTATTTCTCGGTCAACAACCTGCTCGACCAGCCCTATAACGTGATGGTCCCGGGCGACCTGGCGACCAGCTCGACCAGCGTTCCCAACCACAGCGCCATCTTCGTCCAGAACGGCCGCACCGGCACGTTCGGCATCCGCGCCCGCTTCTAACCGCCCGATCGGAGCTTCCCGCATGGCCGACCAATCCCTGATCACGCGCCGCCGCCTCGTCACCAGCGGCGCCCAGCTCGCCTCGATCGCTGCCGCGTCGACGCTGATGCCGCCCAATGTGCAGAAGGCGCTGGCACAGGCGCCCAGCCGGACCGGCTCGATCAAAGACATCAAGCATGTCGTGATGCTGATGCAGGAGAATCGCTCCTTCGATCATTATTTCGGCACGCTCTCGGGCGTGCGCGGCTTTGGCGATCCGAAGGCGCTGGTGCTGCCGGGCGGCAGGAACGTGTTCCACCAGCCCGATGCCGAGAACCCGGCGGGCCACCTGCTACCGTTCCACCTCGATACCCGGACGACCAACGCGCAGAAGCTGCCGTCGACCAGCCACGCCTGGAAGGTGCAGCACCAGGCCTGGAACGGGGGCCGGATGGACCAGTGGCTGCCGGCGCACCGCGCGGCCGATGGCACCGACGGCCCCTATACGATGGGCTATTTCACCCGCGAGGACATCCCTTTCCATTACGCGCTGGCCGAGGCGTTCACGCTCTGCGACGCCTATCACTGCTCGGTGATGGGGCCGACCTGGCCGAACCGGCTCTACTGGATGACCGGGATGATCGATCCCGATGCCACCGGCGGCGGCCCGGTGATCAGCAACAAGGCCCCGCCCGAGGGCTTTCGCTGGACCACCTATGCCGAGCGGCTCGAGGCGGCGGGCGTGCCATGGCGGGTCTATCAATATGGCGAGCAGGGCAAGCGCGCGCACAATCTGTTCAAATATTTCGCCCAGTTCCGCGACGCGTCGGCGGACTCGCCGCTGGCGATGAAGGGTATCCCGGATACCGACGAAGGCGCCTTCGCGCACGATGTGCTCCACGATCGCCTGCCCGCGATCTCGTGGATCATGCCGAGCGCAGAGGCGAACGAGCATCCCGAACACATGCCGGCGGCCGGCGCCAAGTTCATCGCCGACCGGCTGAACGAGCTCGCCGCCAATCCCGAGGTGTGGGCGAAAACCGTCTTCATCCTCAACTATGACGAGAATGACGGGCTGTTCGATCACGTGCCGCCGCCGGTGCCGCCGGCCGGCACGCCGCACGAATTCGTCGGCGACCTGCCGATCGGCGGCGGCTTCCGCGTGCCGTGCATCCTCGTCTCGCCCTGGACGGCGGGTGGCTGGGTGTGCAGCCAGAATTTCGATCACACCTCGGTGCTGCAGTTCTGCGAGCAGGTCACCGGGGTCCGCGAGCCCAATATCAGCGACTGGCGCCGGCAGGCGTTCGGCGACCTCACCGCCGCCTTCCGCTTCGATCAGCCGCTGGGCAAGTTCCCGCCGCTCCCCGGCACCGCGGCGATGCTCGAACGCGCGACCTATGCCGCGGCGAACCTGCCCAACCCGCCCGTGCCTGGCGCGGAGCAGGCGCAGCCGCTGCAGGAAAAGGGCACGCGCAAGCAGGTGAAGTGATGCGGGTGGCGCCACCCTTGCTGCTGCTCGGCGCGGGCGCCCTGCTTTGCGCGACCGCGCCGGGGCGGCCCGGCGATGGACTGGAGCATGGTCGTGCGGTCTATGCCGCGCGCTGTGCCGCATGCCATGGCCGGGCGCTGGAAGGCGTCGACGAGATGCCCGCGCTGGTCGGCGCGCGCTTCCAGGCGAAGTGGCGTGGGCGCGAGGCGGCGCTCGCTGCCAAGGTCCGGCTCTCAATGCCGCAGGACGATCCCGGTTCGCTCGCGCCTGCCGACGCGGCGGAAGTCGCCACGTTGGTCCTCGCCGCCAATCACCTGCCCGCTCCCCCGCCTATGAGGTCCCGATGATGCGCCGCCTGCTTTTCGCCATCGTCTTCCTTCTCGGCGCGTCGCCCGCGGTGGCGCGGCCGAAATGCTGGACGGCATGGCCGGGCTCTTCGGCGCCGGCCAGCTGAAGCGCGACGATTTCAGCTTCGACCTGCCCGACTATCGCGCGCGGTTCGTCCGCAGATAAGCGCGATAGAAAGCGAATCGCCGCGTCGTCTCTGCAAATGGCTGAGACTATTGTGAAAGTTGTCCACGCGTGGGCGGCGGGCAGCGACGTAGATCCGGCCAATAATTTTGGTCCGTCTCGGTGGCGTCGGCTTGCAATCGGTTCGCCCGAGGAACAGACTAGGCGCATCGGATCGGGGAAAGCCGCGCCAAGCGGCGATCAACAGAATTATACGACGAGAAGTATCTTCACCGAGCAATCCATGTTGGATCGCGTCGGCCGATGTCTTGCGCCTGTCACGCGAAGTTTTTCTTCGGGTATGAGGTGTGTGCGTCGTTGATCGATATGTGAAGTATATTTCATGTAACAAATATTGTTGATTTTGATCAATGGATAAGTGGGTAAACTGCTTCATAACACTTAATTGCTTGAACCTGCATGTAAATCATGCAAGCTTCGAGTCGAGTTACCGAATAGTACATCGCAATTAAACGAGGTCGGTGACCTATGGTCCGCGCGGCAGCTTGGTTGCGTATTTTATTTTAAGTTGGGCATGCGGGTATTTGTACATCGAAAGCCGGTGTGGATCTGCCCGTCGCGATGTTGGTCGGCATGCCCGTAGAGCAGGGGAGTTGAGGAAATGGCTAGTAACGGTGTGGTTCGTCAGATCACCATTCAGATCAACAACGGCAGCGATAGCGATGTCGGCATCGGCTCGTCGCAGCTGACCGGTGGCAATTGGGTCGGTCCCGGGCCGGTGCCCGGCAACGTGATCAGCGCGGGCCAGGATAGCTTCGCCGACGGCGCGACCAACATCTTCACTGCGCTGGGCGGCCAGATCCAGCTGGCGCCTGCCTCGGGCGGCACGATCACCATCACCTGGTCCTGGCCGCATGGGCTGGGCGTGACCGGCAGCACCAGCAGCACCTCGCTGGTCGGCCTGTCGGTGACCTCGCAGGTGATCAACACCCAGACCAACAACCCGACCCTCCAGGTCTATATCAGTGACACCCAGTCGCTGACCAAGGCGTTTGAGCACGCCGCCTCGCTGAAGGCGAGCGGCGGCGCCTGCTGATTGACCGAACTGACGGCGCGCCGCTCCGGCGGCGCGCCGCTACCGGGGAGCGGGGATCTTGGCTGAGCCGTGCGAACACATGCTCGAAAGCGGGCAGGGGATGGTGATCACCATTGATGTCCAGAACGGGTCCTCGGTCGATCTCGGGATCAGCCAGGGCATGCTGACCGGTGGCAGCTGGGTCGGCGCATCACCGACTCCCGGCACCGTGCTGGGCGCGGGGCAGAGCACCTATGTCAATGCAAGCGGCTCGACCTTCAGCAGCGCGGGAGGGGTTATCATCCTCGTGCCGGCCAGCGGCGGCACGATCAACATGTCGTGGAGCTGGTCGCCGGGCAGCCCGGTGATCGCCTATGGCCTGGCGTCGGGCACCAGCGTGGTGCTGCTCTCCTACGGTGTGCGTAATGCGCAGACCTTCAGTCCCACCGTCACCTATGTGATCGCCGATGCCGGAACGGGCCTCGGCGAAGCAGCCGGAGAACTGGCATGCCCGCCGGCCAATATGGTGTAACCAGCAGCTTTGGCGGGCAGACGGCCGTCGGCCCCTATCTGGTGCCGAGCGCGCTCACTGCGGGCAGCGCAGTCAGCATCTTTGTGGTCGGCCCGGTCGCGCCGAACGCGCCGGCCGGCTCGGTGACCTTGCCCAGCGTGACGCTGCCGACGCCGGCGCCGACGACGCAGAGTGTCTTTGCGCTCAGCATTATGAACGCGGCCGGCCAGTCGCCGCTGCCTGCGGTCAAGGTCGATGTCGCCCAGGCGCCGGTCTGGAGCGCGGACGACACGCAGCGCGGCGACATGCTGCTGGCGTTCAAGGTTTTCCGGGCACAGCTCGAGGCACTCGAGGCGGCGGGCACGCCCGTGCTGCTGCCGGGTGCATCGGATCTGATCGTCAATCGCCTCGCCGCGGCGTTGCCGCTGCGCTTCGACGAGATACTGCGATATTATTATTGCTTTGATCCGGGGATGCAGAGCATCGACCTGCTGCCCGGGATGTCGCTGCGCATCGATTGGGCCGGCTATCAATATTGCGATGGCCCCGGCGGCGGCGGCGCGGGGCTGAACGGCTTCACGACGACGGGCGCCAGCCATTTCGAGATTGTGCGGCGGCCGGACCGGACGCTGGCGTTCGACGGCTATTCCGCACAATTCTCGCCCGGCATCACGCTCCAGCCACCGGCGGCCTGCCCCTTGTCCGCGGGAGGCCCGGTGGACCTCCAGCTCCAGGGCAATGCGCGGCGGCACTTGCGGCTGGTCTGGCCCAATAATTTCGCTGGCGCGGGCAGCGTCGACAACAACGGATCGTCGAACCAGCTGAGCTGCGTCCTGCTCGGCGCCGATACCTTCGCCGATATCGAGGCGGCTACCGCCGCGATCGCCGGCGGCCAGCCCGCCTGCGGCCTGCAGGCACAGGGCAACAATCCGATCGTCAGCATCGCCTTCACCAGCCGCGTGACGATGGTGCCCGAGATCTGGGTGTGGATGATGGGGGCGCCGCAGCGCGTGCCGCTCGGCATCAGCGTGCGCAACCTGGTCCAGCGCTTCGCCGACCCGATCGCCTATCAGATGCAGGCCGGGGTTCCGACGAGCAACCTCCAGCTCGGCATCCAGCGCTGGGCGCAGCAGAACGCCCCGCCGATCAACTCGACCATGCCGACCTTCAACATCGGCCAGATCGATCTCTCAAAGGGCGCAACGGCGACGGGGCCCCTGGGGGACGGCTTCGACACGCCGCTGATCAAGGGAGATTATCTCACCATCTTCCTGCCGGGGAACAGCTGATGCGCGCGCAACGCTTCCTTTGTGCGCTGGCGCTGGCGGGGGCATTGCTTCCCGCCGCGGCGACGGCGCAGTCGTTCACGATCCTGAGCCAGAACATGCTGCGCTTCGGCCATGGCAGCAGGCTGCTCGCCCAGTGCAACGCGATCACCACTGCGTCGGCCACCGTCGATATCATCGTGCTGCAGGAAGTGATGCAGCCCGGCTATCCGTGCCTCACGGCGAACAACAAGAAGGGGGTGAATGTCCCGATCCCGACCAACTTCGCCTATGTAACCTCGGCGGCGAAGGGGCGCTCGTCCTATGTCGAATATTACGGGATCCTCTATCGCACCAACACGCGCAACAACATGCAGATAACGCTGAGCGGGAGCGACGACACGCTCAGCACCACGAAGACCTTCATGCGCCCGCCCTTCGGCGCGCTCTTCCAAGTCACCAACACCACCAACGCCAAGGCATGCAGCGTCTGGGTGGTCGATATCCACTCGATCTTCGGCAAGGTGGCCAGCGACCGCCAGTACGAGGCGACGCAGATGAAGACGGTCTACCAGAATCTGATGGCCAAGAAGACGGGTTCGGTGATCGTCGCGGGCGACTGGAACCTCGCAGCGACCGACTCGGGCTTCAGCTGGGTGGCGACCAACAACGCGTCGATACAGCCGAACGTGCTCACCAGCCTGACCGCCACCGGCGCGCCGAGCAGCGCCTATGATCATGCGGTCAACACCTTGAACAGCACGACACCGCCGTCGGTCACGATCAGCCAGACGACAAGCGGCAGCTGGGTCTATATGGGCGGGATGACCGGCGCGAACTGGCGCAAGAACATCTCCGACCACATGGGCGTGATCGCCGATGTGAGCCTCACATGCTGAGCCCGGCAGAGGCGCGGCGGCATTGCGCGCGGATCGCCCCGTGGCTGCTTGCGGCGCTATTTGCGTTGCCCGGCGCGGCGGCGGCGCAGGGATTCACCCTGCCCAAGGAATGCACGAAATATGGTGCCAGCGGCGCCGAAGGCGACGATCCCGTCGTCCTCATCGGCGACAATTTCACGAAGCTGTACATCAACGCATCGGCCAACCTGGTCAGCGACAAGGCGCCGA
Source organism: Sphingomonas sp. KR3-1 (assembly GCF_040049295.1). Taxonomy (NCBI): domain Bacteria; kingdom Pseudomonadati; phylum Pseudomonadota; class Alphaproteobacteria; order Sphingomonadales; family Sphingomonadaceae; genus Sphingomonas; species Sphingomonas sp. KR3-1. The sequence goes on along the minus strand of NZ_JBDZDQ010000001.1, from coordinate 1,712,996 downwards.
TAACCTGGTCGACCACGATCTCGCCCTTCCGTGGCGGCATGTATGGCTACAGCATCTTCGTCACTTATACGCCGTTTCTCACCTCGGACGTGTTCGTCAGCGATCCGAGCGATTGGGGCTGGTACACGCAGACGCTGCCCCAGCCCGGCGTCACCGGCGGCCGCGAGACGGCGATCTACGACGTCTATCAGGTCTTGATTCGGGACAAGGCGCAGAAGGTGCCGGTGCCCAACGCGATGGTCGACTTCATTCCGGACTTTGTCGGCTCGTCGCCGCTGACCATCCAGGCCGATTCCAACGGTGTGGTGACGCTCTACTGCGTCCAGCAGAACTTCCAAGGCTACAACATCACCGTCAACGATGCGGCGGGCAATTATCTCTACGACGGCTCGATCCCTGGCACCAAGAGCGGCTTCCAGGCGAAGGCGACCGCCGCCGGCAGCGCCGTGCGGCTGGTCTCGCGTTCGGAGTCGGCACCATCCGCCTGGGCGAGCTATGGGCCGCCGAACCCGGCGGCGCCGGTGCCGATCGCGCCCGGCCCGGGCGCGCCGAGCCGGGGCGTGCCGAAGTGACCGTCGCGCTGCAGCCCTTCGGTGCCGGCAGCCTGCTCTACGTCCCTGCCGACCGGCCTGCGAACGGGCCGGTTACCGGCTTCCTCTTCCCGACCGGCAGCACGCCGCCGCCGACCATCGCGATCGCGGACGCGCTGGCGGCGAAGGGCTGGTTCGTCGCCGCGGGCTCGGTGGCCGACAGTGCGGTGCCGGCCTTTGTCGCGGCGGCACAGGTCTGGTTCGCGTCCTCGGCGCGCGCCGGCGCCGTGCTCAGCTGGTTCACGAATGCTGCCAATCCGAGCAGCGGGCTGGCAGGCTGGACGGTGTTTGCCGGCCCCGCTGGCAGCCGCACCGCGCTGACCAGCACTGCCTCGATCCAGTTCGGCAATTTCGCGATCGGGCTGCCCAGCCGCACCGCCCTTGCCGCCAGCCCCTGCGGCACCGCGCTGATGTTCACGGCCGCGGGCAGCCCGGTGACGCTGGCGGTGACGCCCTTCGGTGCGCGTACCCCGGTCACCTTCCCGGCGAGCGGGCCGCTGCTGGTCAACCTTGCGAGCGCGCCGGCCAGCGCCGGTTGCCTCACCTTCGGCTTCACCGCAGATGAAGCGGGGCTCGATTCGCTCGACGTCGGCCTGCGCTCGTACAGCGCGCCACCGAAGGGCGGCTATGCGCAGACGGCGCGGCACCGGCCCTTCGACTTCAGCAAGGGCAGCGTCACGCTCGCCGCGACGCTCGATCCGCTCGCGCCGACCGATCATGCGCGCAGCAACCTGGTGCCGGCATCGGGATTGAGCGTGCCGAGCTATTATCGCAGCGCCGCGGGGCCGGCCTGGCAGGCGAGCTTCGGGTCGGACTTCGCCTTCGTGCTCGCGCTGCGGCTCACCGGCGTCGATGCCAAGGGCAATCCGGTGCCCGGCAACCCGGTCTACACGATCGTGCCGAGCGGGACGGTCGACCTGGCGCTGCCGGCCGAGATGCTGGCGGGCGCGGGCGCATCGAGCTTGGGGCCGACGCTGATGGGCGGGCTCTCGCCCGTCGAATATTTCAGCGCACCCTCGGCGGCGACGCTGACCTTCGTGCCCGACCAGCCGGCCTTCGCGCCGACGGTGCAGCCGGCGGGAACGGACGGGACGGGGCGCAGCTTTGGCGGGCTGACCCATGCCGCGACCACTGCCTGGGCCTCTATCGTCGCGCCCAGCGCCGGCACGGCCTATTATTCGCAGCCCGACCAGGCCGTGCTCCACCAGGGCGCACCCAGCGGATCGAGCTTCCTCTCCTATCTGCCGCTGCAGATCTCGGCGCTGCCGGTCGGGGAGAGTGCGCCGGTGCCGCTGCTGCCCTATGGATCGGTGGAGACCGGACCGGGCCTGACGCTGGAGGATCTCGGCCAGTTCGAGCGCCAGGCCTGGTCGCCCAAGCGGCTGGCGACGCTCCAGCCGGCGCCCGCTTCGCGGGCTTCCGTAGCGGTTGGCGGGCCCCAGCCGCCGCCGGGCAATCCGCCCAACCCGCCTTTCGGCACCACCAAGCAGGGCCTGTTGCTCCAGTTCGACGGCCAGGGCAATTGGCAGGACCTGACGCTGGCGATGTCGTCGCCGCCGCCCGGCGGCGGGCGCCAGCCCGGCCCGATCCTGGAGACCGTCACCGGCAAGCTTCGTGCGGCGTTGCAGACCAACGAGCTGTTCCTCGTCGTCTCGGCCGGCGACCTGCTGCTCGCCGACAGCGACATGACCTATGAGCTGTCGAAGGAGCGTGTCGACTTCATCAACACCAAGATCAGCGACCAGGCCTGCCAGCAATGGCTGAGCGGGCTCGTGCAGGGCGGCGCGGTTTCCCGGCCCGACCTCGCCAGTTTCAAGACGCTGATCCTTACCGGCGCGCCGTCCGGCATGGCCGGCTATTTCGACACGGTGAAGACCTATGCCGGCGATTTCAGCCTGTTCGCCGCGGGGGCAGCGCCCGATGGCTGGGAGTTCGATCTATCGCCGTGGCGCTGGGGCGAGCACCAGACGATCCTGATCTTCAAATTCTGCAACAAGATGCTGTCCCAGGCCGTCGTCGATCCAAGCCAGTGGAGCGCGGCCGACGATTTCAACGCCAATGCCGCGGCCACCGCGCAGCAGATCGGCCAGATCATCCTCGATGCGCGCGCGCGCCAGAAGAACGACAGCGACCTGACCTATTTCGTCGAGACGGTGCTCGACGACCCGAGCTGGAGCGGGATCATCGCGCTCAATGCGCTGGTGCCGCTGTCGGGGCTGCCCGAGCAGATGCGCGCGCTTTCCGCCGGTATCGATCCCTCGCAGTTCAAGGCGCATCACGTCGGCGTATCGGTGACGCCGGTGACGCCGGGCACGACGAGCTTCGTCGCGCAGCCAAGCTCGATCTTCGGGCTGATCGACTATGAGGACCAGACGCCGCTGCAGAGCGGCGACCCTTATGCGTTCAAGGTCAACACGCTCAAGGTGCGGATCGCCAATTCGCAGGTCGCGAACTTCTCGAGCCATGTCGAATTGCTGGTCAACCAGCTGTTCGGCGAGCCGGTCACCCAGATCGGCGCTTCCGACAACAATCTCGGCTTTGACGGCTATTACCAGAAGACCAGCGAGACGACCGGGTCGGGCAACGAAGTCGGCACCTATCGCTTCGTCACGCCGGGTCCGACCGCCTATGCCGTGTCGAGCAGGGTGCTCGACCAGGTGGCGATCACCGGCGCGACCTTCGTGACGCTGCCGGGGACGACCGACCAGAACCCGATCGTCAACGCGGTCTTCCAGCTGAACGGCGCCATCGCCTTTCTGCCCCAGGCCGGGTTCGACCTGTTCTCCTATGGGCCAGAACAGGTGACCGGCACGATCGAGCAGGGGCTCTCCTATCGTGCACTCGCCATCGACATGAGCTTCAACGAGGCGACGCCGAGCTACCGCAGCTTCGCCTTCGACGCATCGAAGCTGGTGGTCGATCCGGCGACCAGCCTGGCACGGTCGGCAAGCCTGGTCAGCCATTTTCCGATGAAGCTCACCGCGCTGGTGCAGGGGCTGGGTGGCGTCACGCCCGACAGCCTGGGCTTCATGCCGGTCGACATGCCGATCCAGGGCAGCAGCCTGTCCGCGCCCTGGTTCGCGCTGCGCTTCGATCTCGATCTCGGCACGCCGGGCGCGCTGGCGGCGGCGACCGGCTTCAATGCCGGGTTGCTGCTCGGCTGGGCGCCCAACAGCTCGGGCGCGACCATCTATTGCGGCCTGTCGCTACCCGGCGTCTCGGGCGGGCAGCGCGCGATCTCGCTCGAGGGCGTGGTCAGCCTCGTGTTCGGCGGGATCAGCTTCGTCGTGGCACCGCCGACCTATCTGATCCAGCTCAGCAACATCGCGCTCAAGATCCTGAGCGTGAGCTTCCCGCCCAACGGGCAGGTCAACATGACGCTGTTCGGCAATCCGCAGCAGCAGACGAGCGGGGCGCTCGGCTGGTTCGCCGCCTATATCAAGAACGGCGCAGGCGGCGGCAGCAAGAAGCAGCAGCAATTGGCGCAGCGCCCCACGCTGCCGGGAAGGCGCTAGGCCATGGCTACGACGATCCAGCAGCTGTGGAGCGCGTTGCAGAGCGCCGGCTATTACACCTCCAGCTCGCTCAATATTCCGGCGAGCAATTCGCTGGGATCGCCGGGGATCAGCGCGCTGATCGGCGACAAGATCCTGTTCCCCAAGGGCACGCTGTCGATGGCCGTGACGGGGACGAAGCCGCCAGGCGATTCGATCGTGATCAGCGGCACGCTGACCAGTCCCTTCCTCGGCCAGGACAAGCCGGTGGCGAGCGCTACCTTCACGATCGACAATGGCGGCGTGCCCGCGCTGGCGCTCGTGGTGACAACGGCCTCGGGCACGGTGCTCGCCAAGGCCTTTGCCAAGCTCGATGCCAAATCAGCGCCGGCGGTGCAGGCCTTTTCCGCGGCGAGCTTCACGGCGAGCTCGGGGGCGCCGCCGACGCTCCAGTTCAGCGGCACGCCCGACATCAGCCAGACCTCCTATGCCCAGCTCTGGCAGGGCAAGGCGCCGCTGCTTGCCGGCCCGATCACCAGCTGGGGCGATAGCCCGGTCTTCCAGCTCGCCACGCCTTTTGCCGCCGCCTCGGCGACCGCCGGGCTGCTGGCGATGCAGATTCAGATGACGCTGAGCGCCACGACCAGCGGCGCGAGCGGACAGCTGGTCAGCAAGGTACTGAACCCGGGCTCGAAGTTCGACGGGCTGCTCTCCACCTGCGCGCTGCCGGTGTCCGGGGGGCTTGCCCCGAGCTTCGGCACGGGGCCGGTGAACGTGTCGATCCCGGATCTCGGCACGCTTTCGGGGCTTTTCGTCGGCCAGCAGGTCGGCGCGCTGGTCCCTTCGCAGTTCAGCCTCGGCAATGTGCTGAATCTGGGCGCCATGCAGCTCGGTCTGGCGCAGGGTGGCGGCAGCGCCCAGTTGCTCCAGGTCGCGGTCAACACGGGCAACGCGCTCAACTGGCCGCTACTGCCGGCGAACCTGCTCAACCTCACCCAGGTGAGCGCGACCTTCGGCTGGATGGGCGGCACCAATGTCCAGCTCGGCTTTGGCGGCAATTTCAATCTGGGTGGCAACGACAAGCTGGGTTTCTATGCCGGGTTCACCCTGCCGGACCAGCAGCTGAGCGCCCAGAATCTCTCGGCGTTCGATGTCGGGCAGCTGCTCAGCGTGTTCGGCGTCGATCCGCCGACGACGGGGATGACGGTGCAGCTGCTGGCGGGCACGGTTTCGCTCCCCAACAAGACCTGGAGCTTCACCGGCGACGTCACCTTCAGCAAGGCCTGGTCGATCCAGCTGATGGGCGAGACGGCGATCGGGCTCGACGAAGTGACGCTCAGCATCGTGCAGAGCAGCTCGTCGCGCTCGGTGGCGCTGGCGGCGACCGCGACGCTGTTCGGGGCGCAGGTGCTGGTGACTGCCGCGACCGACAGCGCGAGCAAGATCTGGTCGTTCAGCGGCATGCTCGTCCAGCCGCTGCCGCTGGTCAACATCACCAAGGCGCTGCTGCCCTTTTCGTTCAACCCGCCCGACATCACGGTGGAATCGCTGAGCGTTGCCTTCGATACCGGCGGCGCCTTTATGTTCGACACGGTGGTCGACTGGAAGATCGACGAGATCGATACCGAGATCACCGCCGAGCTGCAGATCACCCGTGCCGCCGGCCAATATTCGGGCTTCCTCAAGGGCGAGGTCGACATTCACGGACTGGTGCTGCTGGTCCGCTATGATTTCTCGCCGACCAGCATGGGGATCAGCTTCGCCTATCGCAGCCTGACGATCAGCTACAACAAGGACAAGAGCGGGCCGACGGTGACGATCAGCCTGGGGCAGGGGACGGTGGGCGACCTGTTCTCGTTCCTGCTGTCCTTCGCCGAGCCGGGGCGGACGGTGTCGCTGGGATCGCCCTGGGATGCGTTCGAGAAGATCGAACTGCCCGCGATATCAGTGACGGTGAACCTCACCACCAAGGCGATCCGCGTCGAGCTCGACCATGTCGCCAATCTCGGCTTCCTCGATCTTGAGAAGGTCGTGCTCAACTACAGCCGCAGCTACGGCAAGCCGAGCTTCGATCTCGAGCTGACCGGCAGCTTCCTCGGCCAGCCCTATGGCAAGGGCGGCAACCCGCCGCTCAAATGGGACGCGCTCAACGATCCGCCGCCGGCAGTGCCGGGATCGGGGACGCAGGTGCTCGACCTGGAATTCCTCGGCGTGGGTCAGCGCGTCGCCATCACCGGCTCGGTGCCGACCGAGATGGACAAGATCATCGACGCGCTCGAAGCATCGATGCAGCCCCCGGCGGATCCCAACAAGAACCCCGTCACCCAGCTCCAGAACCTTTCCTATGATGCGGGCAGCAACTGGCTGATCGGTACGCGCTTCACCGTGATGTCGACGCTCAGGATGGACCTGATCTTCAACGATCCGGTGGTCTATGGCCTTTTGATCCAGCTTTCGGGCGAGAAGGCGGGGATCTTCGCCGGGCTGCGCTTCGAGATCCTCTACCGCAAGGTCACCGACACGATCGGGGTCTATCATATCGAGCTGACGCTGCCCGATGTGATGCGCCACCTCGAATTCGGCGAGGTCTCGATCACGCTGCCGGTGGTCACGCTCGACATCTACACCAACGGCAATTTCCGCATCGACCTCGGCTATCCGCCCAGCCTCACCGATTTCTCGCGCTCGTTCAGCGTCCAGGTGTTCCCGTTCACCGGGTTCGCCGGGCTCTACTTCGCGATGCTGAACGGCGAGACCTCGACCAACGTGCCGAAGGTGACCAGCGGGCATTTCGGCACCGTCGTCGAGTTCGGTTTCGCGCTCCAGGTCGGCGTGGGCAAGACGCTGTCGCTCGGCATATTGAGCGGCGGGATCAGCATCACCGTGGGCGGCGCGCTGCAGGGCGTGCTCGGCTGGTACAGCCCCAATGATTCCAACCTGCCCTCGGCGCGCTACCACCATATCACCGGCACGGTGGCGCTGATCGGCAAGGTCTATGCCACGGTCGATTTCGGCATCGTCTCGGCGAGCGTGAGCCTGACCGTCTATGCCTCGATCAGCATGGACGTGGAAAGCTACAAGGCGATCCTGATCCAGGTGAGCGCCGGCGTCAGCGTCGAGGTGAGCATCAAGATCCTCTTCGTGCGGATCCATTTCAGCTTCAACGCGACGATCACCGAGAGCTTCACCATCGGCTCGGACTCGACTCCGCCCTGGACGCTGGCGCCTCCGGGCGGAGGCGGCGCGAGCAACGACAATATGTTGCGTGACCGGCGGACCTATAATCCGAGCCCGCTGCTGCTCCGCCAGCTGCCCTATGCCCAGCTGCGCAGCCGGCCGCCGCGCATGCTCCAGCTCGGCCGGATGCGGCTCGCCGGGCTGGCGGCGACCAGCGGAACGACGATCGCGGTGCCGGTGCTGGCGATCCCGCTGGTCAGCCAGGCATTCAGCCAGGATTTCGCCTTCCCCTCGGGCCCGACGCCGCCGAACAGCGTCACCACGCCGGTGCTCGGCATGCTGCTCGGGCTGCAGACCTCGACCGACCCGAGCCAGGGCGTCAACCAGCTGATGGCATTCCTGCTCAATTGGGCAGTCGATGCGATCGGGCACGAGCATGACACGATCTCGGCCGCGGTGATCGAGGAAGTGCTCCAGGCGCTGTCCGCCGCCGATGCCTGCGACACCTATTTCGGTTATTCGGCGCTGACCGGCATGTTCGCGAGCAATGGCGTGGTCTTCACGCTGACGCCGCGCCCGACCACCGGCGGCAGCGACGGCCTGCCCGCCGCGGTGCTGTCGATGATCCCCGAGCTCAAGCTCTCGACGCCCGACTTCACGATCGACTTCACCGCCGATCGCAAGGTCAGCTCGGACTATGAAGGCACGATCCGCGACTATTTCGCCAACCTCGCGGCCAAGTTCGGCAGCGACAATGCGGCACCCAAGGCGGCCAATGCGGCGACCGTGGAGAGCCTGGCGACCTTCGTGTTCCGCTACCAGTTCTGCCTGCTCACCAAATCGGTAGTGCAGGCCGCGCGCGACCTGCTCGGCGGCTCCACGCTGAGCCTCACCGCGCCGATGTCGCTCGCCGCGATCGCGAACCTCTACAACAACGACTACACCACCCGCAGCGGCGACACGCTGGCGGGCATCGCGGCGATGTTCGGGCTGACCGCGACAGTGCTCGCCGCCGCCAATCCGGACCTGCCCCAGGCCGGTCCGGCACCGGGCGATGCGATCTTCGTGCCGACGCAGCAGCTGACCTACACCAGCGTGGCGAACGACACGCTGGCCGGGCTGGCGAGCTGCTTCGGGCTGACCGGTGCCGCGCTGCAGGCGGCCAATACCGGCGTCGATTTCGGCAATCTCAAGCCGGGCACCGCGCTGTCGATCCCGGCGATGCGGGTGCTGCACAGCGTGGTGGCGGGAGAGACCGCGCCTTCGATCGCGAACGATTTCTCGGTCAATCCGGCGGCGCTGGCGGCTGCCAATCCGGGAGTGGATCTCGACAAGCTGAGCGTCGGCCAAGTGCTGCTCATCCCGAGCCAGCTGAGCGCGCTCGCCGTCGCCACGATCAACGCAGCCACGCCGGGACTGCTCGCCAGCGGCACTGCGATCACGCTGACCGACATCAGCTTCACTGCCGCGTCGAGCGATACCCCGACGACGATCGCCACGCAGTTCGGCATCCAGGTGGCGGACCTGCTTGCCGGCAATGCCGAGAGCGTGGCGCTGCTCAATCCGGGCCAGACGATCACGCTCGGCCAGCTCGGCACCCAGACGCGCGCGCTCGATACGCTAGCCGGTCTCTGGGCCTATTGGTATGGCAGCGCGACGGTCACGCTGAGCGCGCTTTCCGCCGCCAACCCGACGCTCAAGATCACGGGCGGGCAGGTGCTGGCGATCCCGCAGGGCACCAGCCCCGACGTGTCCTACACCACGGTGAGCGGCGACACCTTTGCTGGGATCATCGCCAAATATGCCGGGCTCACGGTCGAGGCGCTGACCGCTAACAACGCGCCGATCCGGCTCGATCCCTCGCAGCCGGTGGCGCTGCCCGACGTGGTCCACACCGTCGCGGCCAGCTACCAGCTCGCCTACACGACCACGACCGGCGACACCTATGCGACGATCGCCGCGGCCTTCTTCGCGCCCGATGCCGTCGCCGCCGCCCTGCTCCAGCTCCAGCAGATCAACGGCAGCACCGAGCCGGTGGCCGGCGCCGTGGTCAAGATCCCCTATGCCAGCTCGGTTGCCAACCTGACGCGGCAATATGGGCTGACGGTCGCCACGCTCGCCGGCAATGCGGCGATGACGAGCAGCACGATCCTTGCGGCGCGTGCGCCGATCACGATCGCCAGCGTCAGCCACACGCTAGTCGCGGCCGATACGCTGGGCGGCCTCGCGCAGAATTACGATCTGTCGCTCGAGCGGCTGGTCGATCAGCTCGCACAGCTGCCGCTGTTCGCCGCGACAACGAAAACGCCGGCGAAGATCCCGGCGATTCCCGGCATGCGCGCCGACCGGCTGAGTGCCGCACTCGCCACCACGGGCGGCTTCACCAATGCGCTCAACATGACCTCGCGCTTCCTGATGGGCGGACTGCGCGTCCCGGCGCCGACTTTCCAGACGAGCGCGTCGGCAGCGCAGCTCGAAGCGGCGCCCTCGCTCAAGAGCGTCGCGGCGCAGGCGGCAGTGGCGACCTATCCGCTCTATGCGCTGGTCGGGCAGGAATTCCCGGTCAATGCGGGCGCGACGACTGCATATGAGATCACGATCACCGGCAGCGGCGCGAGCTGGGTGGTGCCGCCGGACAACCCCTTCCCGCTCGATACGGGCGAAGTGGCGCTGATCACAGCGTTCGCCAGCTTGACCTTCGATCCGGGCGTGCCCGCCGGCGCGGCGCAGATGCTGCCGCAATTCGCCGTCACTCCCGATCGCCAGCCGCCGTCGGCGCTGCTCTGGTGGCAGACGCCCGAGCTGCCCGACCTGAAGGGCACCAGCAAGGCCGCGCCGCCCGCAGTCGTCCAGCCGAGCCTGTGGATGCTGCCGGCGCCGCTCGCCGATGCGCTGGCGGCGAGCCCGACCGGCACGCTCGCCTATGCCGGCAAGCTCGGCACCACCAATGCCGATGGCAGCGTGACCAGCGCGCCGCTGGCCGCCAGCCGCTTCGCCACTGTGTTCGACCTAACGATCGAGCAGGTCCCCGGCGCCGTGCCGGGGGTCTATAACATGGTCGGCACCGATCAGGCCGGGCTGCAGCGCATGATCGCGCTGTGGGAGCATCTGCAGACCGTCAACGCCACCGCCGATCTCTACATCGCCTATGCCAGCCAGGACGCGAACGCGGCATCCGGCACGGTAGTGACCGATGCGCTCGACCGCACCAACAGCTTCCTGCTCAAGACCAACCTCTCGACCGAGACCAACGCGCCGCCGGTGCATGCGACACTCGCCGCCCGGCCGCTGCTCAACACCCCGGCGAGCGTGACCAGCGTCGCGACCTTCACCGAAGGCGACAGCCAGGACCTGTTGCAATTCCTGTGGGAATGCAGTGCGGTGCGCTCGGGCGGCTTCTACCTTCGCTACATCAGCACCGCCGGCAAGCCGGGGCTGCCCGAAGGGCTGTTCAAGGACGGCAAGTCGGCGCAGATCAAGCTGATCGTCGCCTCGGGCGACCAGGTGGCGAACGTGCCGATCGCGATGGCCTTCAACAATGCGCTGATCGTCGGCGACAATGAGGATCCGGCGCACCAGAAGCTGATGTTCGAGGCGGTGGCCTACACCGTGGTTGCCGGCGACTCGCTGGCCAGCGCGGCGAACAGCATCATCGCCGCCTATCCCGGCCTGCCGAGCGGTTTCGGCTGGGCGTCGCTTGCCGCGGTAAACCAGTTGATCCCGGGCGTGCTGATCCCGGGCATGACGCTCGCCGGCCAGGTCGCGCAGCCCGACGACAGCCTGCTCTCGCTCGCCGAGCGCGCCGGGCTTACCGTCGCGGCGCTCGCGACGCAGATTGTCGAGAACGCCTGCCTCCAGGCGGGCGCGCTGCTCCAGTTGCTCGGCGAGCCGATCCAGACGGTCGCCGCCGGCGACACGCTGGTGCTGATTTCGCAGGACCATTCCTATCTCGATCCGGCTTCGCTCGCCGCGCTCAACGCCGCGACGCCGGGCCTGCTCGCGGTGGGCGAGACGATGGCGGTGCCGGGCCATGCCGGTCACACGATCCAGCAGGGCGACAGCTTCGGCACCATCGCCTCGGCGGCCGGCCTGCCGGTGACGGTGCTGGGCGAGGCCAATGCCGATGCGCCGATCCTGGCCGAGGGCGCGGGGATCGTGGTCGCGCAGGACACGCTGCGCACTGTGGCGACGCTGCCGCCGGGCCGCGCCGGCTTCGCGCTCACTCGCACCGATCCGGAACCGGCGCCCACGCCCAGCCCGACGCCGACACCCACGCCTACACCGGCGCCCGCGCCGACCCCGCAGCAGACGCTGGGCCAGCTCTACCATATGCTCGGCTTCGAGATCGCGGCGGGTGGCGGCTTCAACGACAGCGGCGAGGGCCTGCCCGCCACGCCGGCCAACGAGGATGGCGATCCCGCCGACGGGCTGTGGCGTTATCGCCAGGTGATGGCGGTCTATCCCTTCGCGACCAGCCAGCCGGCGGCGATGCCCGCGGCGCTGCCGCCGTCGGACGCAGACCCCTATGCCGGGATCGCCGCGGGCGCGGCGCTGTCGCTCGATCTCGCCTTCCAGGACGTGCTCGGCAACCGCACCCAGGGTTCGGTGCTTGCCGGCAGCAGCGGCGGCGCGACGCTGACCGGGCCGATCGGCTATACCGACGAGCTGGTTTCGCTTGCCGGCTGGCCTTCGCTTACCAGCTCCTATCGCTTCCTGAACCAGCAGCCCAATCTGGTCGTGGCGCTGTCGGTCGCGGCGGCGAAGTTCCTGCCCGATGCCAGCGCCGCGCCGATGATCGCGGGCGCGCCCGATGCCGCGCACAGCCCGGCGGCGACGCGCGCGGGCCAGGCGCAGGCGCGCTATGGCGAGATCTTCTACCAGCTGCTCCAGGCCGATGTGGAATGCGCGCTGAGCACAACCCTCGGCCCGGTGGCCAATTCGGTGGCACTGTCCGACGCCGTGCGCGCGGCGCTGCGCGGCGTGGCGGGGTCGGCCTATGTCTATCTCGCCAATGCGCAGGGACTGGCGCTCACCACCGCGGGACCGGCCCAGGGTTTTGCCACGCTCCAGGCGCTGACCACCCCGGTGACCAGCGGCAATGGTGGCTATCCGGCCTCGTTCGACGATCTGGCGACGGTCAACGCCAATGCCGAGGCGGCGCTGGTCTTCGCCGGCCCGCAGATCCAGGTGCCGGTGTTCAAGACCACGCTCTCGGGCGAAACGGCGGACGGGTTCATCGCGCGTGTCGGTGTCAGCGATCCGGCGAGCTTCGCCGCGAACAATGACGATGTGGGGCTGATGGCCGGCGCGATCCTCAATACCGCCGTGCGCGATATCGAGGCAGCGGATGTCGGGCTGTCGCTCGCCGCGCTCGCCAATGCCTATGACTGCACGATCATCGATGGGCCCGCATCGGTGCCGGGGCTTGCCACCGCCAATGCGACGGCGCCGCTCACCCAGGGCATCACGCTGTCGATCGGCAGCTACAGCACCGTCACTGGCGCCAGCGACACGCTCGACAGCGTCGCGACGACGCTCGGCGGGCAATCGGGCACGGCCTTCACCGCCGCCGACGTCGCCGCGGCCAATGCCTATGTGGCGCCGCTGTTCGCGAGCACCGCGGCGCCGACGATCGCCAGCGCGGTGGTGGCGGGCGGCGAGACGCTGACGAGCTTTGCCGCAGCCTATGGTCCGGCGACGCCGGCGGCGCTGCTCCAGGCGAACCTGCAGGTGCCCGGCATATGGCCGGCGTCGACCGCGCTCTTCCTCGAGAACATCGCCTACACGATCGCCCCGGGCGACACGCTCGCCTCGATCGCCAGCGCAAACAACGCCGCGCCGGGGCTGATCCTGTCGAGCAACGCCACTGCGGCGCTCGCCAGCGCGGCCGAGCTCGTCATTCCCTGGTCGGCGGACAATGGCGCAGTCGCGGCGGGCAGTTTCGCCGCCCCGGCGAACGCAGCGCTGAGCACCGTCGTCGCGCAGTTCGCCGGGTGGAGCCTGGCGCAGCTCGCCGCCGACAATCTCAACTGGCCCGGGCTGTTCGCGCCCAAGCCGATCACGATCGGCTCGACGACGGTCACGCCCGATGCGAATGCGACCTTCGCGTCGCTCGCTGCCAAGTTCAGCCTGTCGCCGGGCGATTTCGCGCAGCAGATCGGTGCGACGGCCGGGGTGCTGGCGCAGGGTGCGGTGCTGATCACGCCGGCTTGGGCATCGACTGCCGGCGAGACCTTGGCAGCGCTGGCGGCGCGTTTCGCCACCGATCCGGGCACGCTCGCCGGGGCCAGTGCCTGCCTGCCCGGGATGCTCACGCCGGGGCAGACCTTCACCGTCGACGGCACCGACGTGACCGTCTTCGTCCATGACAGCTTCGCGCTGATCGCCGCGCGCCTCAATGCGGCGCGCACCGCGGCCAAGCTGCCGCCGATCGACATCGCGACGATCGGCACGGCGGCGGCATCGGTGCCCGTGCTGGCGCGTACGTTGCTCGGCGTGCCGGCGGGTGCCGTAATCGGCGCGCAGGTGACGCCGGCCGACGTCCAGCCGATCCTCAGCCTCGCCGTCGATCTTGCGATCTCGCGCGCTCCGACGCTGGTCGCGCCCGCCTTTGCCGGTTCGGCGCGCGTCGTCTCGGCGAATGCGGCGATTGCCGCGGCACCCTTTGCGGCGAGCGAAGGTGCGCCGGTGTCGCTCAACCAGTTCGCCGCCGATTTCGAGGCTGCCTTCCCCGGGCAGAAGCTCGCCACCGGCCCGCAGCACACCAATTTCGCACCCGTCGTCTCCAAGCCCTCGCTGCGTGCCGCGATGGCGGGCGGCACCGGATCGAGCGCAAGCGGATCGGTGCGCGCGCTATGGGTGGTCAATTTCTCGTCGAGCGGAATCACCTACAAGATCGATGCGAGCCAGGCGCGCTTCTTCGCGGTCGAGCCGCTCACCACCTATGCCTTCTCGGCCGACAACGTCACCGTGCCTACCTATGCGAGCGACACGGGGCTGGGCGCGACGAAGACGATGAATTTCAGGGGTGCCGACCCGGAGGACTGGAATCTCGCCTTCCTCCAGGCCGTCGACCTGGCGCTGTCGCCCGCCTATGCCGCCGCAGCGCAGACGGACCCCGCTGCGGCGAAGAGCCTTGCCGCGATCCTTTCGGCCAAGGCGGATATCGCCACCGGCCTGTCCACGCTGGTCGCGTCGATCGAAGCGGATCAGAGCGACGGGCTGCAGGACGCGATCGACACGATGAAGCAGCAGCTGCTCATCACGCTGGGCAGCGTCTATTCGACGCAGGCGCTGGTCCAGTTCGGCGTCGATGTGGGTGGCAGCGGCACGGTTTCGGGCAATGCGCCGCGGCTGGCGGGCAAGCTCAATGCCAATGTCGTCACCACGCCCGATGATTCGACGCCGGTCGATCCGGCCCACCCCTTCGCGGCGCTGGCGCGCAACGCCGGCGTGGCGACCGGCTATCTCGTCGATGCGATCGGCGACGTACCCGATATCATCCGTGCCGGGGTCGGGACCCTTTATGCGGGCGCCGCGCGGACCACGCTCGCCGGCGACACGCTGACCAGCATTGCCGCTGCGTACAACACAACGCTCGAGGCGCTGGCGGGCGGCCTCACTCTGGCAACGAACGGCGCCGCGCTGTTCCGTGCCGTCACGCCGGTCAATGCCTCGACGGTGACCGTGCCCGCCGGCACGCTGACAGTGAGCGCCGGCGCGCTATGGCTCGGCGCGGCCGTGGCCGACCTGCTCGCCGCCAATGCCGAGCGCACCGATTTCTTCGCGCCCCAGAGCCAGGTCGCGCTGGGCGGCACCAGCTACACCCCGCAAGCAGGCGATACGCTTGCCACCGTGGCGGGCAAGTTCGGCGGGATGACGAGCTTCGCCTCGGACATCGCCGAAGTCGATGCCGGGACGATGCCGGGCAGCTACACGCTCAACCCGGCGGCGATGCCGCGCGCGCTCCAGGCGCTTCCGCAGATCAGCCTGCAGAGCAGCAAGGCCGAACTCAGCCAGGGCGCCACGCTCACCACGCTGCTCACGGTCAGCCGGCCATCCGAGCAACGCAAGCTCGTGCTCGATCTCGATTTCGTGCCCAACCAGCTCGAGTTCGACATTTACGGGATCAACGGGGTGGCGGGCTATGAAGGCTCGTCCTGGCTGTCCTTCGTGCTGCCGCTCGACCCGGCGCCCAATGCGATCGGCCAGGTCGCGATTCCGATCGCGTTGCGCGGCTATCCGGTGCCCGCGGTCATCTCCGGCCAGCAGGCCTCCCCTCCGCCGAGCGGCGGGCTGGCCGACAGTACGCTTACCCAGTGGGACTATCAGTTCAACGCCCAGCGCCCCTTCGCGGCGCAGGACGAGATGACGCTGGAGATCACGTTCAACGACGCCGACGCTTCCACGCCTGCGCCACGCGGTGCAGCGGATCGCAGCGCAGTGGTGCACGCGCTGGCCGGGTTCAGTGCGATCTGGCCGGCGGTGGCGAAGGACCTGGCGGCGCTGCCGCAGCTGCTCAATGCCCCCACGCCCGGCGAGCAGACTGCGGCGCGCAACGCGCTCGCTGCCCTGGCCTGGACAGCGCAGCAGGTGCAGAATGCATGGCTTGGCCAGACCCTCGCGCTCGGCGCGCCGCAGGTGCCTTCGTCCTTCCAGTACAACCTCTCCACCCGGATTGCGGCGGACGGCAAGGTCGATGCGCTGGTGCTTGATCGGGTGGGACAGGCGATGGACTTCAGCCAGGCGCCCGACGACTTCCTGTTCCTTGCCAGCTCGACATCCGATGCGAGCAGCCTGGCGAACAAGGTGATCCCGCCGAGCCTGTCGCAGGATTTCATCGATCACGCCTTCCCGTTGAGCGGCAATGCGGCCGTCACGGTATCGACGACCGCGCCCAATGCCGACTGGATGATCATCGACAATGGCGATCCGGCCAAGCTGATCCCGCCCCAGACCTATCGGCTCCAGCTCGTCTCCACGACCACGCCGGCGACGCTCCAGATCTGGCGCCAGCTGCTGTGGCCACAGATCTCGCTCGCGATCGGAACCGGTTTCGTGCCGTTGCCCAGCACCCAGGCGGGCACCCAGCTCAGCTATTCGCTCACCAGCGCGCAGGAGATCGGCGAGGGTGCGCCGCTGGATCTACAGTTCAATTTCTACCGGCTCGATGCGATGTCGCTGTCCAATGCCTGGGGCGGCTTCTGGATCTCGCGCAACGCCAATCTGCTCGACAATGTGAACCCCGGCTTCGTCTACGAGACGCCGCTCACCCGCTTCCCGACGCGGATCACGCCGTTCATCCAGCGGCCTGATGCGGTGGCGCTAACCGGCACGTCCCTCGAAGTGGCACTCTGCACCCTGTTCGAGAAGCTGTTCGCCGGCCAGGCGGCGCTGGTCGGCTCGGGCGAATCGGCGACGCGCAACATCCGGGTGCAGGCGAGCTACTGGCGCTCGCCGAGCGGTGGCGATCCCGTGACGGACAAGCTCAGCTATCGCAATCCGCTGCTGCTGGTGCCGATCTACAGCTTCGACGTCGCCAAGGACTGGGCGCAGGATCCGAAGAGCTTCTGCGGTCAGCTCGCCGCAACCATGCAGCAGAACGCGACCGCGCTCGGCATCGTCGCGGTGACGGGCGACCAGTGGGTGGTCGACCTGCTGATCTATGGCGACGGCGTTGACGACCAGCAGCCGCTGCTCTCGATCGGAAATCACTATTTCCCGGTCTAGGATGCGATTCGCGAGTGCGGCGCGCCTCGTGTCGCAAGGGCGGAGTTGCGAGACTCCGGTTGAGGCGCCCGGCGGTTTGGCTGGCGCGGAAAGACTATGCCAGTCCGGACCAATCCAGTCCGAACCGCGCGAGATATTTGCGTAGCCGATCGGCATCGTTCGCCGACGTCCGACGGGTACGCGAGGCCGCGAAGAGCGTGCGCCCGGCTTCCGAAAGCGAGCGGCTCTTCCGGCAGACCCGAATGGTCTCGGCCAGCTGGACGCGATCAAAGGGATCGATTTCTGCCAGAGCCTCGGGCGCAAGGACTTCCGCCAGCACGTCAGCGCCGTCGTCGCGTCGGCCGGACCACAGGCGCTTCAGGCGTCCGATCTCGGCCTCGACGCACTCCATGTCGATGCGACCTTTTGGGCTGAGGGTCGCCATGCGGGTGACGCTGGCCGCGAGGTCGCGGAAATTGCCTGGCCAAGTCGCGTCCGGGCTGGTCGCGAAGGCGAGATAGCGCTGGCGCGCTTCCTTGTTGAAGCTCGCACGATCGCCTTCGCGCTCGGCAAAGCGGTCCAGCTCATAATCGAGATTGGGTTCGATATCCTCGCGCCGCTCGGCGAGGCCGGGCAACTGGAACGTCCACAGGTTGAGGCGCGCGTAGAGGTCGTCGCGGAAGGTGCCCGCCGCCACCGCCTCGCCCAGGTCGCGATTGGTGCCCGCGATCAGCTGGAACTCCGACGCGGCTTCCCTGTCCGAGCCCACGGGCAGGAAGCGCTTGTCCTCGATCGCGCGCAAGATCATCGCCTGCTCGTCGAGCCCCAGCTCACCGATCTCGTCCAGGAACAACATGCCCCCGTCCGCAGCGCGCAGCAGTCCAGGCCGGTCGGCGACCGCGCCGGTGAAGGCGCCTTTGCGGTGTCCGAACAGCGCGGACATCGCGCTGTCGCCCTTCAGGGTCGCGCAGTTCACTTCGACGAAGGACCCCGCGATCTGGTGCTTGAGGCGCTTCAGTTCGTAGATGCGACGCGCAAGCTGGCTCTTGCCCGCCCCGGTCGGGCCCATCAGCAGGATCGGCGCCTTTGAGCGGTGCGCGACCTGCTCGATCTCGTCGATCATCCGGTTGAAGGTAACGCTCTGTGTCGCGATGCCAGACTTGAGGAACGAGGTGCTCTCCTCTGCTGCCACGGCGAAGCGCGTGGCGATGCTGTCGTAGCGGGAGAGATCGAGGTCGATTGCCGTCCAGCGTCCGGGCGCGCCGCCGTCCTCGGCGCGCTTGGCCGGCTGGGTCTGGAGCAACCGCCCGGGCAGATAGCGCGCCTCGGTGAGCAGGAAGAGGCAGATCTGCGCGACATGCGTGCCGGTGGTGATGTGGACCAGATAGTCCTCGGCATCGGGATCGAAGGGCTCGGCGCGGGCGAAATCGAGCAGCTTGCCGTACACTTCCTCGAAGTCCCACGGATCGCTGAAGTCGAGCCGGCGCAGATCGACCCGCGTCTCGGGCGATACCGACTGGATATCCTCGGCGACATAGTCGGCGAGGCGGCTGTGCGGCGCGCCATGGAGCAGGATGAAGCGATCGACGCGCAGATCCTCGTGCATGGTGAGCGCGACCGAGGGGCGCCACTTGTTCCAGCGCGATGGGCCGAACTTGCTCGCGTCCAGCGTCGATCCGAGGAATCCGATAACGGTGAGAGGTTTCATGCTTATCCTGTAGGATAAATCTCGATCTACAGCGATAGGATATTTGCGGGCACTCTACTTCCCCACGGGTCATAATCCTACCAGCGCCGGAAATAAAATCACTGATAATCAGTAAGTTATAAGAATTGCGCGAGCCGGTTCGCTAAACTGGCACGCCTCCTGCGAAATACATCGGCGTCGGACAGGGCGGTCGAACATCCTGACCCGGCGGCGGAACGCGGGGCGGCCGGAATGGGCTGGCCGCCCCCGAGGAAATTCACAGGGCGTAGCTCAGGCTGCGCAGAGCGCCCGCCTTGGGAGCGGGAGGTCGCAGGTTCAAATCCTGCCGCCCTGACCAGTTGAGGGAGTTGGACGATGGCCAACAAGGGACTGTTCGCTTCGGCGATCGCAAAGCTGATGCCGGCCGCGGACACGCGGAACCGGGAGGGAGCGCCGGCCTATACCTATGGGCCCGAGCACAAGCTCGCCCAGGTCGCGGCAACCGGCACGCTGGCCGACGGCTTCTACGGCGCTGCGGAGACGCAGCTGTCGGACGTACTCGAGGCGGCGCGCGCCTGCGATCCGTACTTCGTAGCGCAGGCAGCCATCTATTCCCGGCAATCGGGCGCGATGAAGGACATGCCGTCCCTGCTGGCGGCCTGGCTGACGGTCGCCGATCCCGATCTTGCGGTCGCGGTGTTCAACCGCGTGATCGACAACGGCCGCATGCTGCGCAATTTCGTGCAGATCATGCGCTCGGGTCAGGTGGGGCGCTCGTCGCTCGGCTCGCGGCCGAAGCGGTTGGTCCAGCGCTGGCTGGAGCAGGCATCGATGCCGCAACTGATGGCTGCGGCGACGGGCAGGGATCCGAGCCTGGCGGATATCGTCCGCATGGTTCACCCCAAACCCGCCGATGCGACGCGGCGGGCTTTCTATGGCTGGCTGATCGGGCGTCCTTATGACGTTGCCGCGCTGCCTGCCGAGATCGCTGCGTTCGAAGCGTGGAAGGTCGATCGGTCGCTGCCGTTGCCGGCGGTGCCGTTCGAGTGGCTTACCGCGTTTCCGCTGACCGCGGAGAACTGGGCGGAGCTGTCCACGCGGATCGGGTGGCAGGCGCTGCGGATGAACCTCAACACGCTGGCGCGGGGCGGCGCGTTCGATGTGGCGGGGGTCACCGATGCGGTTGCCGCGCGGCTCGCCGACGGCGATGCGCTCGCGAAGGTCCGGCCCATGCCCTATCAGCTGATGGTGGCGTTGGGGCAGGCCGGCGAGGGCGTGCCGCTCAAGGTGCAGGCGGCGCTGGAGGATGCGCTCGAGCAGTCGCTCGTCCGCGTGCCGACGGTGCCGGGGCGTGTGGTCGTCTGTCCTGACGTGTCGGGCTCAATGGGCTCTCCGGCGACGGGGTACCGCAAGGGCGCCTCGTCGAAGGCGCGGTGCATCGATGTCGCGGCGCTGGTCGCGGCGGCGATGCTGCGCACCAACCGCGACACCCGCGTCCTGCCGTTCGAGCAGGCGGTGGTGAAGCTGAAGCTGGACGCACAAGCCCGCCTCGCCGTCAATGCGGCGAAGCTGGCGGCGGTCGGCGGGGGCGGGACCAAGGTCTCGGCGCCGCTCGCCCTGCTCAATGCGGAGCGGGCGCAGGTCGACCTGGTCGTGATCGTTTCGGACAACGAGTCCTGGGTGGATGCCACCCGGGCCGGCGCGACCGCGACGATGCGCGAATGGGAGCGGCTGAAGAACCGCAACCCGGGCGCCAAGCTCGTGTGCGTCGACATCCAGCCCTACGGCACCAGCCAGGCGCCGCAGGGCCGGGCGGACATACTCAATGTCGGAGGTTTCTCCGACGCGGTGTTCGACACCATCGCGCGCTTCGTCTCCGGCGAGACGCGCGAATGGGTGGACATCGTCAAGCAGACGGAGGTCTGACGAACAGGGCCGTGGCGAATGCCGACGGGATTACATTGCTCCAAGGGGAAACCCGAAAGTCCAGAGTAGAGCGCCCAGGAAGCAGCGATGCCGAACGGGAGATGGGGTTCGAGTCCCCCCGTTGCAGCGGTAGCTCAAGGACGTTCTCGTCACTCTTGTCGCCACGGCCCGACATGAACATCACGGCGAATGCCGGGAAGGACTACATTGATAATGCGGCTGTCGCGGGTTCGAATCCCGCCTGCCCCGCAAGGGCAGTAGCTCAGTCTGGTAGAGCACCGGCCCTTAGGGGTGTCTTTCTCATTCTCGTCGCCGTGACCCATTTCAAGCTGGCGAATGCCAGCGGGACTACAGGGTAGAGCACTCGCTGAGAGGCGGGAGGTCGGCGGTTCAACTCCGCCTCCGGGTAACCGGATAGCTCAGCAAAAAATGTCTCGCCATCGATCGTCGCCGGCACAGGACAAATGAAACGCTGGCGAATGCCGGTGGGACTACATCGGTAAGGCCGAAAGGCCGAGGCGGTTCGACCCCGCCCCCGGGCTCGCCCGGGATGTCTCGCCAATTATCGTCGCCGGCACCATGATCGCGTTTGAGGGAGGTCGGGATGACCGAGGCTTTGTATGATTTCCAGCATGTCGAAGGTGGCGTGCCGATCAAGATGTGGACCCGCGGCGTGCCGGTCGAGGACGGTGCGCGCGCCCAGCTTGCACGCGCGGCGCAGATGCCGTTCGTGTTCAAGCACGTGGCCGCCATGCCCGATGTCCATATTGGCATCGGCGCGACTGTCGGTTCGGTGATTCCGACCAAGGGCGCGGTGATCCCGGCGGCGGTGGGCGTCGATATCGGCTGCGGCATGATGGCGGCGCGCACCTCGCTGGCGGCGAGCGACCTGCCCGACACTCTCGAGGGCATCCGCTCCGCGATCGAGCAGGCGGTGCCGCACGGCCGCGACGTGGGCCGGGGCAAGCGTGACAAGGGCTCATGGGGCGATCCGCCCGCGGCGATCGTCGAAGCCTGGGCTACACTTGCCCAGCGCTTCGATCGGATCGTCGAGAAATATCCGAAGCTCAGGAACACCAACAACCTGGTGCATCTGGGCACGCTCGGCACGGGCAACCACTTCATCGAGCTGTGCCTCGACCAGGAGCAGCGCGTGTGGGTGATGCTGCATTCGGGTTCGCGCGGCATCGGCAACGCGATCGGCAGCTATTTTATCGAGCTGGCGAAGCAGGATATGCGCAAGTGGCACATCAACCTGCCCGACGAGAACCTAGCCTATTTCCCGGAAGGGACCGACCATTTCGACGACTATGTCGAGGCGGTCGGCTGGGCGCAGGACTTCGCGGCGCTGAACCGGCGGATGATGATGACCAATGTCATCCGTGCGCTCAGGGGGCAGATCGCCAAGCCGTTCGATGCGGAGCTGGAGGCGGTCAACTGCCACCACAACTATGTCCAGCGCGAGAACCACTTCGGTGAGAACGTGCTGGTCACCCGCAAGGGCGCAGTCCGCGCGGCGAAGGGCGTGCTGGGCATCATTCCCGGCTCGATGGGCGCCAAGTCGTTCATCGTCCGTGGGTTGGGCAATGCCGAATCGTTCGACAGCTGCAGCCATGGCGCGGGGCGCGTGATGTCCCGTACCGCGGCGAAGAAGCTGGTGACGCTCGACGAGCATATCCGCGATACCGCGGGCGTCGCGTGCCGCAAGGACGAAGGCGTGATCGACGAGACGCCGAAGGCGTACAAGCCGATCGAGGCCGTGATGGCGGCGCAGGCCGACCTGGTCGAGATCGTCCATACGCTCAAGCAGGTGGTGTGCGTGAAGGGCTAAGCTCTCGTCAGCCTTTGGCGCACACCGCCGATTTCCCCGAAAGGGCCGAGAGGATGCGTCGCCGCCCGACAACGGGCGTGCGGCGCACCCCGTCGGTTTGATGAGAAGAGAAATGACGACCAAGGCTGACAGGACCATCCCTCCAGCTGTCCGGCAGGAGATCAAGGCTCGGCTCGACAGGATCGAGGCGGACAATGGCGTGCGCCTGCTGCTCGCGGTCGAATCCGGTTCGCGCGCCTGGGGGTTTCCCTCGCCCGACAGCGACTATGATGTGCGCTTCCTCTATGTCCGGCCGCGCGACTGGTATCTCTCGCTCGCACCGGGCCGCGACGTGATCGAGACGCCCATCGAGGACGAAATCGATCTGAATGGTTGGGACGTGCGCAAGGCGCTTACCCTGCTGCTCAAGTCCAACGCGGTGGTGAGCGAGTGGATCGAATCGCCGATCCGCTACCGGCCCGACGACCGCTTTGTCGGCCGGCTGAGGCGCCTTGCGGACGATCTGCTCAATCCGCGCGCGATTGCGTATCACTATGCGCGATCGGGCAAGTTGGCCGCGGATCGGTGGCTCTATGGTGGGGATCCGGTGCCGGTGAAGAAGTATTTCTACGCACTGCGCCCGGCGCTGGCGATCCGGACAATCCGGCTGAGCCCGGCATCGCGTCCGCCGATGAACCTGCAGGCACTGGTTGCGGCCAGCGATCTGCCGGCCGTGCTGGTCGAGCAGATCGATGCGCTGGTCGAGGCAAAGGCCCGCACCAACGAACGTGCGAACGGGGCCCGGCTGTCCGCGATCGATGCACTGATCCGCGACGAGCTCGGCCAAGCGGCCGAGCTCCCGGCGCGCAAATTGCGCGATCGTTTCGTCGATCGCTCGGATCAACTTTTTCGTGAACTGGTAAACACATGATCATCATCGATGGATCGGAAGGCGAAGGCGGCGGGCAGGTAGTGCGCAATAGCTGCGCGCTGTCGCTCGTCACCGGGCAGCCGTTCCGCATCACCAATGCGCGCGGCAAGCGCGAGAAGCCGGGGCTGATGCGCCAGCACGTCACGGCGATCGAGGCGGCGTGCGCGATCGGTGGCGCCATCTGCGAAGGTGTAGCGGTCGGCGCGTCCGACTTCACCTTCACGCCCGGCCGCGTCGCGCCCGGCGAATATCATTTCGCGGTGGGCACGGCGGGCAGCACCGGTCTGGTCTTCCAGACCCTGCTGATGCCGCTGCTGCTGGCCGGCGGCCCCTCGCGGCTCGTCCTCGAAGGCGGGACCCACAACATGCTCGCCCCGCCGTTCGACTTCATGGCGAAGGCGTTCGTGCCGGTGATACGTCGCATGGGCGCGAATATCGAGATGCGGCTCGTCCGTCACGGCTTCTATCCGCGTGGGGGAGGGCGGATAGAGGTGGATATCGTGCCGGGCACGCTGGCGCCGATCGACTGCCTCGATCGTGGCGCGCTTCGGTCCGTGTCCGGCACGGCATTGTTCGCGGCGCTGGCACCCAACATCGCCGAGCGCGAGATTGCGACGGTGCGCAAACTGCTTCCCGACTGGCCGGAAGATGCGTTTGCCGCGCGGCAGCTTCCGGAGGAACAGGGCCCGGGCAACGTGTTGTTGCTCGAGGCGATGTTCGAGCATGCCACCGAGATTTTCACGGGTTTCGGTAAATTGGGCCTGTCGGCGGAATCGCTCGCCAAGACGGCAGCGCATCGCATGGCCGGGTTCCTGGCTTCCGATGCGTTCGCGGGACCCTATCTGGCGGACCAGCTCCTACTGCCTTTCGCACTGGCGGGTGGTGGCAGCTTCACTACGGTGAAGCCGAGCCAGCATGCATTGACCGCGCGCGACACCATCGAGCGCTTTACGGGCCAGCGCTGGGTATTCGAACAGCAGTCGAACGGATGCCATTTGGTGCGACGAAGGCGCGACGCCTGATTCCTCTGCCCGCTCTTCGAGTGAAATCCGATGAGGGTGGAGGGTCCCGGCTCTCTGCAGGGTTTATAGTAATCCGGAAGAGTTTTGACGGACCCTGAAGCAGGCGAAATGGCGGAGCGGGAGGGATTTCCAGTTCCCTAGCAACCCATTGTTTTAACGTGGAAAATCATCTGAATGTCTTGGACTACCCGCCACTTTTCCCACCGCTAGAGGTGGGATTATTTGGGAAGTAACGATCGCTTTGAGCGTTGCATCGGCTTAGGCTGGAATTTGGCAAAGCGTCCGACGCTCAGTCTCGGCGAGGACCTTCTCACCTGCGTTAATCGGACGCGCAACGGGCTTCCTATTGAAGCCCAGAAGAGCTTTCTAGCTGGGCAGCTAAGCCGCTGATTTTGCGAGCAAAATCGTCGACTTAAAGATCGCCGTAACTATCAATAGCACACTCTGGATTCGTGGATAAGGCTGGACGTGAGTGGACGTTATGCTCGAGCCTCACTTCACCCTCATCCCGACACATTCTTTGCCGAACTTCCTGAACCAAGAAATCTGCAATCGCGAGGGTTACCGATCGACGGCATCCGTTCCGGATCGCCGATAGCGATCTACTGGGACGAGGCTCGTGCAGTAGGACAACGCACAAAATACTGGCCGAAAGCTTGCCGGAGGGTATCATCTTAGCCTTCGGTTTCTCCGTCCAAAAGCAACGTTAGAGGATTGGGTTGCTCCTGAGCGATACGCCCCGCGGCCTGAACTGGCTCGGCAACTTCGATGTCGCCGAGCGCGAGAGTGCCGCGCTGTTGCTCGACAGTATTGAGCTCGTTGGACAGGACGCGTTGCAGATCGGCCTGTCCGGGCTGATCGAATCGCTTGCCGACAGCCTCCCAAATCCGATCGCCCTCGTGCCGGTACGCGAGCTCGCTCCCGGCCAGCGTTATTTTCAGCACGGGCGCGATGCGCCCGCGCGTCTCCTGCTGCCTCAGTCTTTTCCGGGCAGCGAGGCTATCGTCGCGGCGATGTTAAATGGCGTTCGCCGCGCTGCTGGCGTCAAACAGCCCTTTGTCGAAGCGCCGAGCCTCAAGAATATGCGCGGCGCGAGATGCCGCACCATCTTGCTGGTCGATGATTTTTCGGGCTCGGGAGGCAGGATCAAGACCTTCTACCGCGGCTTCAAGGCGCATCCAACCTTGCGCAGCTGGCTCTCCTACCAGCGCATCGAATATCATGTGGCCTGTTATGCGGCCACGCCGCTGGCGTTTCGGAACCTGCAACGCACGTTCGGCGAGGAACACGTCCACGTCCATACGATGTGCCCGACGATCGGGACCCGGAAGTGGGACGAGGATCAGATCCAGCGCATCAAGAGATTATGTACGACCTATGCCTCAACCGCCATTCAAACCTCGCCGCTCGGCTACGGTGACACGGGTGGCCTGCTTGCCTTCTCGCACAGTGCTCCCAACAATCTGCCGGTGATCTTATGGCAGATGTTTCGCGCCGGCCACCCGGGTTGGGCACCATTTTTCCTAGACAAAGGTATTCCCGACGACGTTCGCGCACTCTTCAGTCTGACAGACCGTGATCGGCAGCGAGCCTCGGCGGTACGGCAGTTGCAGCAGCCGCGACTATCGCTGATCGATTGGAGCCAATTGCGGTCTCAAGACACACAGGACATGATGCTGGTGCTCGCAGCGATCGCACGCCGCCCCCGGGATCGGCATTTGGTTGCGCAGCTGACAGGGTTATCTCTGCCCGCAGTCCGCCGCGCCGCCGACCTTTGCACAACCTTCAAGTTGATCGACCGCAGCTTCCATTTGACCGATCGTGGCCGTGCTGAATTGCAGCACGCCAAGAAGATCACGTTGCCCGGCGACGATTTCCTATTGAATGGCAGTGACGAGCCCTACTATCCTCGGCAATTGAGGGCGGGGCGTTGACACCTAGCGTTGCCGGCGGGTGACCGTCGGCGTCCATCCGGGAAACCGGCGGCCGAATGCGTCGCATTCGGCTGGAAAAATCAGCCGCCATTCGCGCCGGCGACAAGCGAGACTTCCTCTCTCGATGTCTCGAGCCGTCTCGCTTGTCGTCGTCACGGGGGTGACCAAAGTAGATGATTGGCGCTTCGCCCCACCAATATCGTGCCAACGCTCTGGCGGCGGGTCTTTCGTCCCAGACCATTCAGCACGTTCTCGCCCAGGCTGAACGCGTAGAGCGCAATGGCGTGCCGGCTATTCTGACGCTGCGCCATCTCGCTCACATCACCGGCGCCGACTACAAATATCTGAGGGCGATCGTTTCCCGCAGCGAGGATGGCTATACGCCGTTCACCATCCGCAAGAAGACTGGCGGCAGCCGCTTGATCGCATCTCCAGAGCCGCAGCTGTTGAGCGTGCAGCGCTGGATCGCGCGCCAGGTTTTGGCGAACCGCCCGGTTCACATCTGCAGTATGGCCTATGCGCGCGGCGCCTCGCCCTTGAAATGCGCGAGCCGCCACATTGGCGCGAGATGGCTGTTCAAATTCGATATTCACGACTTCTTCGAGAGCATTTCGGAGGATCGAGTCTATTCGATATTTCGTTCGTGCGGCTATCAACCTCTGATCGCGTTCGAGCTCGCAAGGATTTGTACCCGCGTGCATTCAGCCTATGCGAGCATCCCGCCGAGATGGCAGTCGCGCCGCGTTCATGGCCCAACGGAAATCACTGCTTATAGCGACGATCGTCTCGGCCATTTGCCACAGGGCGCCCCAACCAGCCCGATGCTCTCGAACCTGGTCAGCGAGCCGATGGACGACCTTCTCGCATCGCTCGCGCGCAGCCAGGGTCTAGTCTATACGCGGTATTCCGACGACGTCGTTTTCTCGACCAGTGACGACATCACGCGGCGGGAAATCCGCGACCTCCTCAACGATATCACTCGGATATTTGCATCCTTCGGGCATCGTCTGCACCGGAAGAAGATCACTATCGCGCCGCCCGGCGCGCGAAAGCTGGTGCTCGGGCTTCTCGTCGATGGCAGCCAAGTGCGGCTCTCGCGCGAGTATCGAGCGCGGCTTGAGGGACATGTTCGAGGGATCGAGACGTTCGGGCTGGCAGAGCACGCTGCGTCGCGCCACTTCGCATCGATATGGGGCATGGTGCGTCATATTGGCGGATTGATCGCGCACGCCAAGGCCGTCGACGGGCCGTTCGGCGATGCCATGGCGCTCCGCCTTTCGACTGCGCTCACTGCCCTCGGTTGGAGTGAGCCATCCGGTTGACGGCAAGGGTGCTCAGGCGCCCCGCTCGCCAGCGTATTTGCCACGATTCGTCACCACTCGCATCGCAAGCATCTTCGTACCGGCGGGTGCTTCACGCGGGTCGATTGCGGGTTCGACCTCGCTCGCATCGATGAACAACACCACGCATTGCCCACCTGGCCTCTTTACACTTCGGTAGGCGACGCCATCGATCTGCCCGCCCTTGCGCGGCCAAGAGCGGATATATTCGCTCACCACTTGGGTCGGCACATAGTCGACATGCTCCGCGCCGTCGTGCGCCACTGGGCGCTGGAAATCCCGCACGAACGCACCCATGAAGTGTGCCCACTCGTTGAGATGGCCGTTGTGTGGATCGAAGATACTCACGCGAGGAGACATCGTCAGGTCGAGGATCCTGATGGGCCGAGTGGTTCGAAACTCGGCGATTGCGTAGCGCTGGCCCGCTTCGAGGATCTCGGCGCGAGCCGTTTTCCTCTCACGCGCGCCGTAGAACATCGGAATGCCTGCCGGGCTCATGCGGCTCTGCGACGCCTTCACCGCCGGCGGGGGCCCGAGATCGATGGGGTGGATGTAGCGCTCGCCCTTCTTGCGCGAACGACACCGGAAATAACGCTGACCTGCCGGCAACGCCCTTATCATTCCGGTGGCCTCGCAATTGCTCAAAACCTCACTGAGCAGCTGCGAAGGCGAGACGGTCTCCTCTCGCCAATCGGTCGATGTGAGATGCCGCTCGAAGAAGTATCGGCGGACATGCTTCACCGTTTCGGTAAAATCGTTCCAGCTCCACGACAGCACATCACGCTCGCGCGGCCCATAGGGATCGATCTTGCTCCAGTCGCGCTGGGGTAGCGCATTTACGATATCGAAGCGCAATGTGTCGCTCGCATCGTCGGCAAACGTCACCGTCTCGTCGACCAGGTCATAGGTATCCAGCGTCATGTCGCCGACATATCCACCTTCCCAAGCCACCCCATTGGCCGCATCGTCGTAGTGACATTCAAGACTAGAGAGGATGTGCGTTACGACGAGATCCAGCGGCGCAGCTATAGGCTTGCGCGCTCTCCTGCCAGAATAGGTGCAGACCCTCGACACCAGGTTCGCGGTGATCAGCCGTTGGAGGAAGGGGTCCTCGAAACACTCGGCCGAAACGAAGCGGTCTGGGTGTGACGTGAAGGTCTCGGCGTCGAGCAGCGTGTCTTTCAAACTTCCCATTGGTATCTCATCGACTAATGCGAGAATGAAGGAATTAGACTCGTCATTGGTACTGCCCGTCAAACGCGTGAGATAGCCGGATAGTCGACGCGATGCACGCTGCCATGCATCGATCGCTTCGAGAAAGCAGGTGTCGATCTAGCGCCTGGCCCATAAATTGTCGCGCATTTCAGATGCGCGATAATTGCAAAAATCGATCGGCTTGAGGCCTTCCCTGCCGGCAACAGCGAAAGCTGCGCGATAAAAGCGATTGTTGGATGCATCCAGCATTAATGCCTTTAGTGCTGGATGCATGCAGCACATTCATTGACAATGGGTATCTGGAGGTATATTTGCTGGATGCATCACGCATTAAACCACTTAACGCTGGATGGGTCCCGCAAATGCCTGCATCAAAGAAGCGCAGCTACGCACGCTATACAATTGCCGCGGTAGAGCTCCTTGGCGCGCTTGTGCAGCTTGAGCGCAAGTCGCGAAAGATGACCGCGCAAGAAATGGCGGACCGGCTCGGTATCGACCGCAGCACCTTGCAGCGGCTCGAACAGGGTGATCCGAAGGTCGAACTGGGACTTGCCTTCGAGGCTTGTGCCATCCTCGGCATTCCGCTGTTCGAAGAGGACACGCACGGCGTGTCGATGCGGCTCGACGAAGCGGGTAAGCGCCTGGCACTACTTCCTAGCCGCGTGCGGCCGAAGCAGATGAGCATCAGCGATGACTTCTAAGCTGCCACATCCGCGCGAGGCCTTTGTCTGGACCTGGCTGCCCGAGGCCACGAAGCCAGTAGTTGCTGGCCGGCTGGTACCCAATGGCGAGCGTATCCAGTTCATTTATGGTCGTTCGTATCGCGAGCGGACCGACGCCATTCCGCTTTATATGCCGGAACTCCCGCTCGTAGGCGAACCCATCGCGCCCCTCGGTACGCTCGCGATGGCGAGCGCGATCCGCGACGGCGCCCCTGACGCGTGGGGAAGGCGTGTCATTCTCAACAGGGCCTTCGGGGTCAAAGGCGACGACCTTGATGGGCTTGAGCTGGACGAGCTGGTCTTCCTGCTCGAATCTGGCTCGGATCGAATCGGCGCACTGGATTTCCAGACGTCTGCAACCACGTATGCCCCACGCGGCGGCAGGCACGCGACGGTCGAGGAGCTGCTCGCCTCTGCGGAGAAGGTTGAGAAGAACCTGCCGCTCACTCCGGAGCTCGATCAGGCCCTGCATCATGGCAGTTCGATCGGTGGTGCCCGTCCAAAGGCGCTGCTCACGGACGGGTCGCGTAAATACGTCGCTAAATTCTCCAGCAGCGGCGACACCTATTCGGTCGTGAAGGGTGAATATATCGCGATGCGCCTAGCCGCGCTCGCTGGGCTATCAGTCGCGCCGGTCCGGCTGATCCATGCTGCGGGCAAGGATGTGCTTTTAGTCGAGCGGTTTGATCGCGTGCCGACAGAGAATGACTGGCACCGGCGGGCGATGGTCTCGGCTCTCACCATCCTCGAGCTCGACGAGATGCAGGCGCGCTACGCCAGCTATCAGGACCTTGCCGAAAAAATACGCTTCCGCTTCATCGATCCGACCGCGACTCTGCACGAGCTGTTCGCGCGGCTAACGTTCAACATCCTGGTTGGCAATGTCGACGATCATGCGCGCAACCACGCCGCTTTTTGGGATGGGGCGCAGCTCGCTCTCACGCCCGCCTACGACATTTGCCCACAGGCCCGAGCCGGACAGGAAGCCAGCCAAGCAATGCTGATTGTTGGCCAGCAACGCTCGAGCCAGATTGCCACCTGTCTAGCTGCCGCCGGCGAATTCCATATGACGTCTGACCAAGCAATCGCGATCGTGTCTAAGCAGATCGAGACTATTGGCGCGCAATGGCTCTCGCTGTGCGACGAGGCGAACCTAGGGCAGGTGGATAGAGCGCTGTTCTGGGGACGGCAATTCCTCAATCCATTTGCCTTCTACGAGCTTGAAGGGCCGGCGGCGGTACTCGCGGAGCGCGCCGCAACGATCCGCGCCCAAGTCTAAACCTAACGCGATGATCGGAGGCTCGATCGTGAACTAATCTCTGCGTTCTGCGTGGAGATGCTATCGGCTAGTCAGGTGCCGCTTAATACTGCTCGGCAACGAAGGGGCCCTCTTCGTCGATCCCAAGTTCGAGCAAGACCTGTCGACGCCCATTAGGCGCCTGTGAGTCCTTAATGCTCGCCCGGAGTAACGCCTGTCCGCCTTGAATACCGGCCCCAAAGAAATCGACGAAACGCTCAGGATCCTGCTCGCCGAAGGTTGCCTCGATCTCTCCCCAACTGAAATCATGGGGGTATGCGCGACCGGTGTGAATTGCCTCAACCACCAACGCGGCGCTGAGCCGTAGGGCTGCTAATGTCGGTCGTGCCGCTCTCTCAAGAAGATGGCGCCGCAACACCGGCCAGATCCAACCTGTTCCCGGCACCATTCGCGCAATGTCCTCCATCGCGATGTGCAGGAATTGGCCGCGATTGCCGATCAGCAGATCCTCGCGCCGCGGCTGAACGTGGACGACGACTAGCGGAGCGCGGCCAAGGCCGGGCGTCGGTGCTGCCGGATCCTCCTCGGGTCCGTGGTGGCCGCTATCGACCAACGTGATGTTGAATCGCCGGTCACTAGTACCAATTGTTAGATAGCGTTCGTGGCGCTCCGACACTTCCCAGCCCCGTAGCTCTAGCAGCGACCCGAGCGCATCCATCAGGGTGCGGTAGTGGTTCTCGCCCGTCTCATAACGATGGGTCCGCTCGACCAGCAGCAATAATGCCGGCTGGCGCTTGTCGAGATGCCGGCCTCCGAGCGGCTCCGTCAAATCGAACAGTGGCGCCAGAAGGTATCCGCTTTGTGCGGCCACTGTCTCCGGGATGCTTTGCCCATATAGCTCGCCGTGGCCATGGAGAACCGCGCCTGCCCTGATCGCGCGCGCCGCGAGCCGGCAAGAAATCGTTGTGATGTCCTGCCCCATGCGAACTGGTTCGCGCATCAGCAGGCGATGCGGGGCCAGCCCGAAAATGTGAGAAGGATACTTTTCACCTCGATGGCGGATGAAAATGTCGATCAGGGGCGCGATCAACTGCACCGGATCCCGTCCGCGCACGGTGCTGGTCGCGAACGGCGCGAAGAAGCTGATCGTTGGTAAGCTCGTCTTGGACTGAAATTCCAGATCACGGATCAAAGGCATCGCCGATGTCGATAACGATACGAGCAATGTGGTGCGCTCGTCTAATCGACTACCAACCTCGACAAGTTCTCGCCATTCCGTCTGCACCGCCAGCAATATCGTTAGCGAAGCGTGTGGCGCGCGGCCGCGCGTCGGCCGGAAGTGGTCTGCGCCCACAACATCTACGCCCAAAGTGCTCCAGCGTTCACGGTCGATCAGCCCAGCCTGAACGCGCCCAACTAGCACGACTGTCATGGTTGCCGGCTTGTGCCGGTTCGCGACCGGTGACCGGTGTTCCTCCAGATGGACGGTCATGTCGCGGGGAAACAATTCGGGAAGGTCGCTAGCGAGCTGGCGATAGGCGTCGCTCAGCCTTGCTGCGAGTCCGGTCGCGAACTCTGGCACAGTCACTACCACATGATCATCTTGCAAGCGCGCACGGAGCATTAATCTTGGATGCGGTGACAGGTCCCCTAATTCGTTGATATTCTCGCCTGGCTTACCTGCCAGTGCTCTCAGTAGCGCCGGCTCAAGGATTGCCCGATCGCGCCAGTGGTCAGCGCTAGAGCGATCGATTTCTCGATAGCTATCAAACGCGCGTCGGTACGTTTCGCGTTTAGCTTGCGCGAGATTGAGGGTGTCGACCAGGTCGAACTGCAATAGCGGATGATCCGCCAGGGCGCCTTGCGCGATGCGCGTACCCATTGCCTCGCGGAATGCCGCCCAATGCAGCACTCGCGGCGCCTCCCCAGGAAATGCGAACGCCCAAATGCTATCGGCCCCAACTTCGATCGGCTGCTCTTCAGACAGCAGGACGACGTCGCGCTCGGGCCAAGGTACCGCCATGAAACCTGCGACAAGACCGTCCTCTGAGACGATCTGGATATAGCTTTGATTGTCGCCCTGGGGACCGGCCAGTAAAGGCTGCAGAAAACCCGGCTGGCCGGGCGTGGGGTTGAACAGCGCGATGGCCCGCGCCTGGGTGATCGGGCTCAGAGCCATTTGCGATCCTCCAGGAATCGCTCAACCTCGCTGAACAATCTGCCGGCAGTTTCGGCCGGGTTGAACATATGGGTGAG
The DNA here is from genome assembly GCF_040049295.1 of Sphingomonas sp. KR3-1. Classification (NCBI taxonomy): domain Bacteria; kingdom Pseudomonadati; phylum Pseudomonadota; class Alphaproteobacteria; order Sphingomonadales; family Sphingomonadaceae; genus Sphingomonas; species Sphingomonas sp. KR3-1. Next base: position 1,679,926 of record NZ_JBDZDQ010000001.1, on the reverse strand, counting down.
GCGGTAGCCGCGCGGTTCCGCACCCCAGGCCGCGACCAGTGCCTTAACCTTGGGATCGTCGAAAATCTGGTTGGGTCCGATTAAAGCAAGCACCTGGTCCGCAAGCGGTAGGGTGTCGGCGAGTTGTACCTCGATCGCCGCGCAGCGATCATCGAATTTTTCTGCAAGACCACCGGTGATCAGCTGATAGTAGGAGCGCACGACATTCTGCGTGACAGGGAAGCTGCGCGGCTGGATCGGCTCCATTGTCCAGTAGCGTTCGAGCGATTCGTAGAAGGCGCCGATTATCTGAAGTGGATGGTCGCCTTTTTCGACTTCGAAGTCGCCCAGTTCGAGACTGTCGTGGAACGCGCTCGCGTAGCGAGCGAATCCTCCGCTATCGAACGGCAAAACGCGGTGCGCTTGAGAAACCACTTCGTCGCGCAATATCAGGCAAATCCGCGCGTAATCGAGATTAGAGGTTGCCTCGCCGTCCCATGCCCGGCGGTAAGCGGGCCGGCCGTAGAACAGATAGATTAGCTTCTCGCCGAACACGTCGCACATGCGCGGCTCAAGTTTCTCTGACTGCACCAGACTGGCGAGACGCGCGCAGTCGGTGACATGCGTCAAGCCGAGTTGGCCAGCGAGCGGCGGCGCGCTGTGCACGAAGGTTCGAAACTGATCGCTCGTCATCCATTCAGCATAGGCATGCGTTGTCGTGGGGCAACCGCACCTCTCCTAATGCCCAAGTCTTGCCAACGCTGAATGATACGAGCGATGATGAAGAGCGATGCAATGTTGGTGGGTCAACCATGCGCAAACGGTGCGCCAGGAAGTCGATGGCGGCTATCTTTGGTCGCCAGTGACCGAAGCCAATGGTGCGCGCAGCCAGTTTTACGATAACATGCGTCGCGCGGGGCCAGGCGATCTGGTTCTGTCATATGCTGATGGTCGTGTCGGTCGCATTGGAATTGTCGCTGATTTCGCAATCAGCGCGCCTAAACCGACCGAGTTCGGATCAATCGGGACTTATTGGAGTGACACGGGCTGGCTGCTGCCCATCCATTGGATCGACGTGCCGCTCGCAGTTAGCCCCAAAGCAATCCTTGATCGGCTGGCGCCGCTGTTGCCGGCAACCTATTCACCAATTCAAGCGAAGACCGGAAACGGCAATCAGAAGGCCTATCTCGCCGCAGTAGATCGCGCGGTTATCGATCTTGTGCTCGAAGCGGCTAACGTACGACTCGATGGCCGCTCATTTCCTGCAGTGGTGACCGCTAGAGATTTTGGTACCGCTCTCGACGACATTGTCGAAGAGCGCATTCAGCAGGATGGGACACTCGATCAGACGGTTCGGGAGCAACTCTCGCGTGCGCGTCGCGGGCAGGGATTATTTCGCGAGCGCGTGCTCGATGTCGAACCGATTTGCCGCGTCACCGGCGTCGCGATACCAACCTTGCTGATCGCCAGTCACATCAAGCCCTGGCGGGCGTGCCAGACCGCGCATGAACGGCTCGATGGCTTCAATGGCCTGATGCTCACCCCCCATGCGGACTTTCTGTTCGACCGGGGGCTGCTCGGGTTTGAGGATGACGGGCGGCTGCTGTTTTCCTCCAAACTGAGCGATGACAATGCCACCAGGCTTGGGCTGCACTCAGGGCGAAGGCCGCCACCGTCGCCGATGCAGCCTCGGGCGCGTCCCTATTTTCAGCATCATCGCGCCAGTGTCTTCATCCCCTGAGCGTCCGCCCGACGCGGAGGTTCTTAACTCTCATCTCTGAGTCTCAGCACCCGGCATATTTCTTGGACAGCCTCGTCGGTCTTGGAGAGATCGAAGCGTTCGGGATCGAAACGGCGGCCGGCCCATTTGCGCGTTTCCTTATGGTCTGGATTTCCCGGTGTTCCCCAGGCGTCAAGTAATTTCGCATAGCCTTCCGCGCCGCCGCTGTTCTCAGGCGGCCCCGCGCGGCTGCCGCCCGTGCATCGCGGATAGCGCGCCGCAGCGTCGCGCACTGCAACGTTCAGCGATATCGCGTGAACCCAGCGATCACCGAAATCATATTCATACAGGAAGACGATCGGCTCCCCATAGCGCAACGCAAAATCCTCGAGCCGAACCGTGCTCGAATTGAACGTCCGGCGGCTTCCGTCATCCTGTTCCGGGTCGGGCGGACCGTAATTGAGCCCGCCAATTTCGAACCGGTGCAGATGCTGGTCCTTCCACCCGAACGCGGTTTGCAAAATGTGGTGCAACGCCGACAGGGTATAGCTGAAAGGCAGTTCGAAGGTTCGCGTGATCGGGGGCGCTATATGAAGGATTTGCACTTCGATGCGGGCGATTAGCGGCGGGAAGTCGAGCATTTCCAACGCATGCCGCGGAGGCGCCGTTACCGCAATGCCAGCCCGCGTCGCGGCCGCCTGTTTCGTTGTCAGACATACAGTCAGGCAGAAAACTTGACAAAAATAGCCTGGGAGCTATGTATGAGCTGGGAAGTCTCTCTCGGCGACGAGTTTGATGGCGAATTCGATGTATTGCCGGAGGCGGTCCAGGATGGGGTGCTTGCGGCAGCGAAGCTCCTGGAGGCTTTTGGCCCCCAGCTCGGGCGCCCGCATGTCGATACGCTCAATGACTCATCGTTCTCGAATATGAAGGAACTGCGCTTCGACGCTGCGGATGGCGTGTGGCGTATCGCCTTTGCATTCGATCCGCGCAGGGAGGCCATCCTGCTGGTCGCCGGCGACAAGTCGGGGGGCAGCGAGAAGCGCTTTTACAAGACGCTGATCCGGACGGCCGACAAGCGCTATCAGGCGCATCTGGATCGCTTGACGGCCGCGAAGAAGAAGGATGCGAAGTGATGGGCCGCAAGCTTGGCGACATTGTCGCGGCGCTTCCGCAGGATCGCCGGGAGCGGGTCGAGGCGCGCTTCCTCGAGCTGAAGGATGAAGTCGAGAGTCTGGGTGAATTGCGCCGGGTCGCTGGCATGGCGCAGGCCGACATTGCCTCGGCACTGAAGATCAAGCAGCCTTCGGTTTCGAAGATTGAAAAGCAAACCGACATGTATCTTTCGACGCTCAAAAGTTATGTCGAAGCAATCGGTGGGCAACTCGACCTCATCGTCCGCCTGCCGTCGCGCGAACCCGTTCGCATCGAACGGCTTGGGGATGTGATCACCGGCGCTCCCCGGGTTGCGCGCCGCGCGACAACCGTGTCTCGGCGCAAGCGCATCAAGGCGGTCAGCACCCGCTGATTTTGTCCATTATCGCCCGGCCGACCATCGCTTTTCCGATCGCGGTGGCTCCCAACCTGTTTCGCCTCCAGACTAACATCTAGAGGATCGACACACTGCCGATCCAGCAGGGCGACACTAGGTTGAGCAACGATCCATTTCGACCTGATTTGGCGCAGCGCGCGAGCGCGCTGGTCGCCGCGGCCCAGGTCGCGGCGACCGCCAAAGATGCGCTGGCGATGGTCGAAGCGCTCCACGTCAGCGGATATCTCGCAGGTCTGAAGGTCCGGGTGCACAAAAAATGGCCGAAACTGCCAGCTGCCGAGATCGATGACTGTGTTGCCGAGGCGGTCGAATCTTCCTTCGCGGCCGTGTCAGGTGGGCGCAAGGTCGGGAACCTGGGGGCCTGGTTGTGGAAGGCCGTGGACAATATCGCAACCGATCGATGGAACACGAACTACAAGTCGGTGCGCGAACTGACCGAGGATCTGGCGCTGCCTGGTCCGGCAGAGCTTCACCCTCAAGAGCGGGAAGAGATTGATACGCTGGCGGAACACCGCCGAGCCCAGGCCATCGTTACAGCACGGCGTCTCCTAGCGTCGGTTGGCCATGGTCAGGTTCGAGATGTTGTCGAACTGATCATCGATGCCGTTGAAGCTGGCGAACCCGATCTATCGTCAGAAGTGGTTGCCGACACCCTTGGCATTTCACGCAGCGCCGCGCGCTCGTTGATGTCACGCGGTCTCGATCGGCTGCGCACCGCCGCCCGCGCCGAGGGTATCGAGATCGAAGCGCTTCCGACCAACCCCGACAATGACACAACCTTCGATGCCGATGAGGACACCGACCAATGAACGATATCTCCCATGAATTTCGCGCGTTGATCGCCGCGGCGGAGCACGTTTCTGCCGATGTGGGCGACGTCGTTCGTGACATTCTTCAGGCCGGGCTTGATACGCCGCTTGCGCCAGAGGAAGCGCGGCAGCTGCTTGGCAGGATCCTGACGAAGATCCGCGAGCGGGCGGCTGACCGTGGGGATCAGGCCGTGACGGAGCAGTTCACGACCGATCTCGAGGCTCTGATCGACCGCATCGAATCGGCGCGCGTTGCACTGCGGCAGCAGCCGGTGCAATCGGCGCAGCGCGTGGAGTTGGTTGAGCACAATGGGATTGCGCCGCGGCCGGTGCTACCCACCCCGGTTTTCCATGAGCGCAGCGTTGCGGTTCGTGAGGGCTTTGTACGCACGCGCGACATTCAGCTCTGGGGTGAGAACCAGCGCATCGATATCCACTTGAACCAGTTCCAGCAGGCCCATGGTCGCCAGCCCAACGCCGAAGAGTTGCTGTCGATCATGCTGGGCAAAATGAGTTTGCCTGGAGTCACCGAAGACGATCAGTTTGAGATCAGCGAGCTCGCGCGAAGCGTAGCAACGAACGGCGTGCGCAAGCCGCCAATTATCGATCAAGAAGGTAATCTGCTCGACGGAAATCGTCGCGTCACTGCCTGCTACTACATTTTGAACAGCTCTGACTTCGATGCCGACCAGAAAATGCGCGCTGAATGGCTTCAGGTTTGGCAACTGACCGAGCATGCGACGGATGACGATCGCGAGGCGGTGATTGTGTCGCTCAACTTCGAACCGGACTACAAGCAGGACTGGCCAGAATACGTGAAAGCTCGAAAGGTTTATACCTTTTGGCAGAGCCTGCTCTCACTGGAAGGGCGCGCCAACCCGTCCCCGGCGCGCCAGACGGAGCTACGTCGGACGATCGCTCGCCGATTCGCGATCAAGACGGATCGGGTCACGCGTTACATCAATATGGTCGAGCTCGCCGATGAGTTCGAAGATTATCATGTTGTGGAACGCGCAAAGGACAAATTTGCCGTCAAGCACAAGGCCGAAAAATACTTCCAGTACTTTGAAGAAATTGGGAAGGGCCGGAGGAATGGTATTCTCCAGACCTTGAATGATGACGAAGGCTTCAAGGCTCTTGTCTATGATTTGCTCTATGATGACAAATTCAAAAACTGGGCGCAGATCCGTGAGTTGAAATCGGTCTATAATGACGATGACGCGATGCTGTATCTACGTGAAGCCGCTGACCTTAAGGGCAAAGAGGCCCAGGTTAAGGTCGAGACCGCGATCGCGATGGCCAAGGCGTCGCGCGAGATCGAACGCAAGGTGGGCGCGAACAAGCGCGTCGAGATTTTCGTCAACTGGCTAGAGAATGCCCCCGTCAAGATTTTCCGGCCCGGTCCTCCCGATGCCTTGTCGCATGAGAACCTGGCGCGGCTCTACCAGGCGCTAAAACTCGTCGAAGGTTATGTCGAGCCAGGCGATGAGGCGGGGGATGCTGGGTAATTCGAACATGGCTCGGATCGTTGCAGATGTCCGGGTCGGCGACGCGCTCGACGGATTGTATCTGGGGATCCGCGAGCGCGAGCGGAGCGCCGACCTGTTGACCCGCCTCAAGCGCCACGCCGGCGACATGCCGCTGCGGCGGTCGGCAAGTGGCATCTTCATTCCGTTCCCACTCGCAGGGCAGCTTGACCAGATTGATGGCATCGATCTGCGTTGGACATCAGAGGCTCGCCAATTTGTCGCAAACCGCGTTACCGCTGGCGAAACCTTCCATGCGAATGTTGAAGCGCTACATCGACTAAAGGCAGCCGGTCCCATCGCCGCCAGACACGAGATTGCTGATAGCGATGGCCTCAACATTCTCGACGCCCATCAGGTGGTGAATGTCGCAGCGATGACGGCGAAAGGTGGACTCGGCTTATGCGTGTTCGATGAGCAGGGCGCTGGCAAGACGGTCACCCTTATTTTTGCCTTCGACCTTCTGGCGAGCCGCAATGAGGCCGACCGTGTGCTGATCATCGCGCCGAAGAGTATGGTGCCTGAGTGGCCCAAGGATATAGCTCGTTTTCGACCCGACCTCTACCGTGTTGCGATCGTTTCTGGTTCAGCACGCGAGAAGCGTCGTATCCTACAAGAAGATCCCGACGTCATCGTCACCAACTTCGAGACAGCTTTGAGCATGGAGGTAGAACTCACGGCATTACTACGAAGCCGGCCGGGACGAACGGTTCTGGCGGTCGATGAGTCTTTTTTCATCAAATCGCTCGATGCCCAGCGAACCCGCGCCATTCGCCGGCTGCGTGAATGGTGCGGGCGAGCTTTCGTCCTATGCGGAACTCCAGCACCGAATAGCCCGCGTGACCTTGTTCAGCAGTTCAGCCTGGTCGATTTCGGTTTGGCTTTTGACGGCGTAGATGTTCCGCAAGATCGAACCGAGGCCGCACCAGTGGTGCAGGAGGTAATCGAGAAGCGCGGGCTGTTCATTCGTCATCTCAAAGCTCAGGTGCTTCCCGATCTTCCTTCCAAGTCCTTCCAGCGCATCTTCGTCCCGCTCGCACCTGAGCAGGGGCGCCTGTACGGCCAGCTGCTGAATGACTTGGTCGCCGATGTGGAGAAGACCGACGAGCGGCAATTCGGACGCGAGTTCGCCAACTTCCTGGCGCGCCGATCGGCGCTTCTGCAGCTGTGCTCAAATCCGAGCGCGATCTTCCCGGAATATCAAGAAACCCCCGCCAAACTCGCAGCCCTCGATGCTCTAGTTGACCAGCTGGTGGCCGCCGGCGAGAAGATTGTCATCTGGTCGTTCTACACGAAATCGGTCAGCCGCATTGTCGAGCGGTACGCACGACATGGTGCGATGCGCTACGACGGCGAAGTCAGCGACGTCGATACGCGCCGCGATACGGTACGCCGTTTCCAGGACGATGATTGCTCGATGATCCTGGTGGCCAACCCCGCGGCCGCCGGCGCGGGTTTAACCTTACACCGCGCTCGCATCGCCATCTATGAATCGTTATCGAACCAGGCCGCGCATTATTTGCAGAGTCTGGATCGTATCCACCGCCGCGGTCAGACCCGCGATGTCGAATATTTGGTACTGCTTGGCGATAAGACCATCGAGACTCAGGAATATGAGCGGCTGATTGCCAAAGAGGCTGCCTCCCAGTCCCTTCTGGGTGACGTCGTATCACAGCCGGTCACTCGGGATACTTTCCTGGGCGAAGCCAAGGCCGCCATAGCGCTGTTTTCCGCGAACGCAGCCAGTCGCTGATCAGGACGACGGAATACAATGCATAGCGACGCTTACTCGGCGGCAATTAGGGTATCTTCAGCGGTGTCGTCGGCATTATCCCCTTCTGGTACCTCCGTCGCTGGCAGGTTCATGCGTCGACGCAATTCTTCCGCGATCTCCGGTGCGGCATAGTCGATCGGATCGCGTCGCATTCGGCCCGGCCCGTTGTACCAGTCCGAGATGGTGTCGGTTTCGGTGTCACTGCGCATCCGCGGCGGATTGACGATTGTCTTGGGGCGTTTCGCCAGCTTGCTTAGCAGATCGAGATTGAAACATTCAACCTGGCCACGGCGATCGGTGATCGACTGTGTCGCCATCACTGATTGGATCGCCCGTCCGGCGGCCTCGCCCAGCCCAAGCGGCACAGCGTTGCCGACCTGCTCATATTTCTTGCGCACGGGGCCCGAGAAAATCCAATCGTCCGGGAACTCCTGCACCCGAGCATATTCGCGCACGCTGAGCGGCCGCAATTCGGTCGGATGGCATAGGCTGGTGGCCTTGCTGTCAGGTCGCGTAGTCAGCGCTGGGCTGGGGCGATCCCAGGATAAGCGCCGAAAGAAGCCGGAACGCCCACCCCAGGAATCATAGGCACGACCCAATGCTTCCTTGCGGACATTTTCGGGCAAATCGCGCCAGTTTCCACCTTCCGGGACAAGCTTAAGATACTTCTCCTTCGCGGGGCAGAAGGTATAGAATTCAGGCGCTGCATCATGAAGATCGCCTGCGGCATCGCGGAGCGTCCGCCACTGAATTTTGTCGCCTCCGCTACGTGCGTGCGTTGGCATAGGCATGCGCATCGCCTCGCCATCGCGACTGCCCAGGAAAAGCAAGCGTTGCCGCGTCTGTGGCGTTCCAAAGTCTGCCGAGTTCAACACATCAAAGATCGTATAATAGCCAAGCTCGCGCAGATGAGCGGCCACGACCTGCAAGGCCGAACCCAATTCTTCGTCCGGTTGAAGCGGAGGATGGCCCGGTCCTCGTTGATTTAGGGGGCGATGCCGAGCCGCGGCGGAGAGCAGGCCACGAACGTTTTCCATCACGAAAAACCGTGGTTGGCTCTCGTGAACAACACGGACGAAATGCTCGAACAATCCGCCACGCGGATCGCCCAAAGATTTGCGCGCGCCGGCGGTACTGAATACCTGACAACTCGGTCCGCCGGCGACGACAACTGGATCGCCGGCACGTAAACCCGCAGCATCGAGAATTTCCTGGGTCGTGACCTCTTCAATAGGCCGATCTATGAGCGGCAAGTTGGGACGGTTGGCGCGAATGGTAGCAACCGCATAAGGATTGCATTCCAACGCTACCGCGATCCGGAAACCCGCGCGTTCAAGGCCTAAATCTAGGCCCATCGCGCCCGAAAATAGTGAGATTACAGGAAGGTCTGTCACATCACTTCCGTCGACCATTGTTCGTTTCCAAGCCCAATTCAAGCTGACCGCGATTCACCTGTTCGAGCAGTCGCGAGAGCGCCAATTCGACGACGTAGCGCTTGGTGAGACGTGGCCGCCGGCGATCCGTGACATTGAGCAGCGCCTCGTAAATCTGACGATCGACGGTGACTGTAAATCGCGCATCCTCACCCTGCATACCAAATCGCGTCCCGTGCTAATCAGCACAGTTATACACCAAAACGCACCAAATGGCACCAACAATTGCCGGCGCTTTATGCCGCCGCCTCGCTTGCGGCGAGAGCAAAAGGTTGGGCAGGCCACGGATAGGCTGAACTCTAATGACCACGAGCCCTCTAGCTGCGTCGCCTCGCCCCGGCCGTTATCGACATAGTGGACCCGGCCATCGACGCCGTCGATCATCATGAAGTGTCGGTCGCGAAGGCCGTCGGAAAGGCCCCGATGGATCACCCGCCCGACGATCGGTTCGCGCGGTTGCGCGTCGATTACGTGGTCGGCACCGGCGCGATCGATCCGGCGCGCGGTCAACTCGCGCTGCATGGTGCGGATGATATCGCCGCGCTCGCCCATACGGCGCAGCGTGTCTTCCAGCCCATCGGCCAGGCGATGACGGCCTTCGCCGATCGGCTCGGCCAAGCCCATCGCCGCGAGCTTGCGCAATCGGCCGGTCGCGACCGCTTGCTTGAACGGGTCGTTATCGGCGGGCGACATCACGCGGTCGTCATTCATCCGATACAGCAGGCGCCAGTCGATCGCGGTCAGCCGCTCCTGGTCGACATCGTGGCGTAGCCGCGCCTCGATCTCGCGGTCGGTGCGAGGCCCCAGGTCGAGCGTCGCAAGCTCGGCCGCACGCTCGCGAAAGCCATGCGCGATGTATTCGTGGGCGATGACGAGATTCTCGCCACGGTCATCGACGCCGCGCAGCATGATATGGGTGTGCGGACGCTAGGTGTTGAAGTGGTCGACGGCGACCCGATCGAGCTTGGTGGCGAGATCCTGTTCGGCCTGCGCCATCAGCCGCCGGATGTAGGGTTTCAGGTCGGAATATTCGGCGCCGTCCTCGGCCGAGACGATGAAGCGGAACTGATGCCGGTCGCCGGCAGACTTTTCGAGGAACGCCTTTCCGTCGGCGGTATCGGTCTCCGGGCCGTACAACTCGCCGGGATTGCCCTCGCGCGTGACCCCGTCGCGCTGGATATAGCGCAGGTGCGCACGGGCCGCGCCGGCACCCTTGCCAGCAAGCCGGACCAACCGCGTCTTGACGATGGCGCGCCGGCTGTGGAATCCGGCGAGACGGTCGCGGCTGGAAAGCAACCGGCCCATGCTCGCGCCCCGCCCGATGCGGCTGCCGTCGAAACGGCGCCCGACGACGCCGGTCTTGTTTCCCGCCAGCCGCGCCGCGGCGAGGACGCGCCCGCCATATTGACGGCCCGCTTGCCGTCCTTGTTGCGGCCACGCCCCGACCCTGGGGGTAAGTCGTCGTCCTTCACCGCGCTGCCCCCGGAGTCTCGCGATCTGGCGGCGAAAATGGCGGATTTCCGCCATTCCTGAGCGCATTGTCTCGCAGCGCGCAGCGCCTGTCTCGTAAGAAAAGGATGTGCAGACAATCACTTAAGCAGGGTCGCGAGACACTGCCTTTATCTTGCATCTCACTTCTTCCATTTCCGGGACTTTTTGACACGACACAAACCCTCGCCCACTTAGATCCGATAGGGGCCGCGCGGTAAAAGTTTGCGAGCGGGAGGGGGCCGAGTTGTCGCATTGGCAACGGGATTTGGGACAACGCAAATCGTTGAACTGCGAGGTGGGACTAAGGCTTGGCTTCACGCTATCGCGAAGGATCTCGATGGAGTCCTTCCCCCATTTTCGAAGTCCAAGCCTGCCCCTCCCAGCCGGAAGCTAAGCCCAGTTTATGGCGTATTGGCTCGAAATTCCGAACCAGATCGCCACATTGAGAGCATCACGACCGACAGCTTTCTAGCCACAGCTACCGCTGCCCGTCGTCGACCGATTCGTTCGACGAGCGACAGGCCCCATGTCCTTAACGCGCTCTCCTTTTTGCTAACACACAACATAACAGTTGCTGCCGTTACCAAGCTCGAGCGGGTCATTTTGTTACCCATCTTACTGATGCCACGGGTACTAAAAGCCTTGCCGGATTGATAAATTCGCGGTGTCAGACCGAGGTAACTCGCGACCTCGGACGCCCGCCTGAAGCGCGACGGATCCTCTACGGCGGAGTAGAATGACAGCGCGCAGATCGGACCTACACCCGGAACCGACATCAAGTTCTTGCAGATCGGATGAGCTTTCGCTTCTAGCAAAAGTGCTTTATCGAGCTGCTTCAGATAAGCTCGGACAGCTTCCCAGAGGTCGATCAGCGGACAAATCTCCGCTGCAATATCGATGCCGTCGTCCGCTAGAATCTGCAGATTGGCATCGTGGATTGCCTGCCGAAGGTCGACCGGCTTTCGAGCGAATTTGACGTATGCGCCATAACTCCTGACCCGCGACCTCACGCTCGATTCCAATGACAGCCGAAGCTTGATCAACAATCGCCGCATCGAAAGTTTCGACTGTAGCAGTTGGGTCTCGAGTGTCTTCGTATGAACTTGGCTCACGGTAGCCCGGCCTAGTCGCGCGAGTTGCGCGAGACCAGCAGCGTCACCAGGATCGGTTTTGTTTCGGCGAATCGCTAGAAACTTGCTCGCCTTGCGCGCTTCAAATGCACCAACTGGATACCCGAGATTTTTCAATTTCCGGGTCAGGTTCGAGCCGATGCCCGACTCAAGACCGACAAGGCCGATCTGGTCCTTTGGAAACCGATCTAGAACAGCGTCCACAGCTCGGAGGGTCGATTCACACGCATTTTCGAGAACGACTGCGCCCGCATCGTCGGTCACGCAAATTGCTGTCATCGCCTCGCCGATGTCGAGTCCGACCCAGTACTGATTTTGGAGCATTCATTTCTCCAGCGCGCGTGCAGGGAGACTGAGCTTCAAACTTAGGTCGAGGTCGTGTCGCCCCTGAGAGAGGTTACGAAGTCCGAGTCCCGATCTGCATCTTTGCAAGGACCGCCGCCAGATTGAAGGCCAGCTCGTCTCATCGGTCGCAATGGAGAAAGCGCTCGTCGCATATGCTGCCCGGGCGATGAGAAAGCTGATTGGGAGTCAGCCGTCGATTGTTTAGCGTTCGCTTGGACATTGGATCGGCCACCCGGGCAACCCATCTCGACTCGTCGAGGTTTAGAAACGGCGAGCATGAGGAGCGAGTGGATTCTGCTCCAAAGCCGAACTAACGCCGACTGGTCCGGCAGGAGAATTTTCTCTGCAGCAAGTGCGTCAAGCGGCCACACTGTGCTGCAGCGTAGCGATGCGCTCCTCGCAGACAACCTGTACGGCTTGACCAAGCGCCTCGACGCGTTCGCTTAGCCAAGCAAGCTCCTCTTCGCTAATACGGAAGTGCTTCGAATATCGAGCCTTCACATAAGCGCCCTTGAGTTTCTCGAAGCGCGACCGGTCGGTGCGATTGTCGCGCGGCCACGCGTCGATCAAGCGCGGGTCGATCCGCTCAGCTTGGGTACGCAGAAAGCCGAGATTGTGGACGTGCGGAGTGTAGAAGGTGCAGACGAGCAGGATGCAATGATAGAGGCGTTCAGCGGCTTGATGCATGATGAAGGCCGCTTCTTTCGTCCGCCCCTTCTCAACCAGTCCGTTGGCCGTGTCGAGAAACACGCTCGCGCTAGGAAACCACTCGTCAAAATACTCCCGCGCCATCGCCAGCGCCTGCTCCGGCGTCTTCGGCTTGGGCTCGTGGAATTCGGTATCCTCGCTCTGGTATAGCGCGATGCCGTCCCGCGCGATGTCCATGAAGAAATAGCGCCCATGCGCGAGCCCGTCGTTCACTTCGTGGAACGTATGCACAATGAAATTGACCGGCGTGCGCAGCGTCTTGGTGATTGCCAATTCGCGGTTAAGCCGATCCTCTGCGGTCGACCAGAACTCGATACGGTCGGTCAGCCTCTCGTTGTTGACGATGATCAGCAGGTCGAAATCCGACTGGTAGCCCTTGGCGGTGTGGGGCTCATCGACCCAGCCGCCACGCGCATAACTGCCGTAGAGGATGACCTTGAGGATGCGCGCGTTCTTCTTCCAGTCCGAGGTCGCGATGGCGATTGCGTCGCCGAACTCCTCGAACAGGATCTGGACGACGCGCTCCAGCTCGCGCTGCTTGGCAGGCGGAAGATGATCAAGATCGGTCTTCATAGAACGCACTCCTAACCGGCGTTGCGGGAAGCGCAAAACTCCGCCGGGCCCAGGCCCGGCGGGCAGGTTTCAACGACGCCACCACCATTGCTTCGGTGGTCTGCTCATCCGGCGGTCGATGCTGGCAAGGGCTTGCGCTAGCTCCCGCTCCACCTCCCGAACGGAGAGTCCGGTACGCTCGGCAATTTCGAAATAGTCCATGTCGTCGAGCCGGGCGGCGAGGAAGATTTCGCGCTGCATCCGGGGCAGCCTGCGGACCGCCCGCTCGAGCCGCTTCAGGGTGATGGGATCAGGTTCGTCGGTCATGATGGCCTCCGACATTGGAGAAATCCGGCGGCACGGTGGCCGCTGGATCAGGCTCAGGCGGCTTGCAGCATCGGCTGCGGCTCGGGCCGAGGGGCGGAGAGGCCAGCGATCTTGGCGGCGCGGCTGACGGAACAGACACCACCGCGCTCGGTGTAGGCGGCAGGTGGAAAAGCCATCCACTTCGGCACCCAGCCCATGACTTTCGCGCGCCCGTTCTCGCCGGTCAGGCAATCGCGCACGATTCCGCGCTTGACCTTGCCGGTCGCGGCCTCGTTGGCAGCGGCGACATCGGTCCCCGCCACATCGGCCAGCACCGCACCAAGCACCTCGCGGTCCTTGATAAGGTCGAGCAGCGCGTCGTCGGCCTGCCAGACCTTGGCCATGTCGGTGCCGAGCATCGGCCCCAGCACCTCGATCAAGGCGCTCCCTGCTTCGAGTGTCTCGGCCATGACGATGGCGAGTATGTCGAGCACTTGCACATCGGGTAGTTCGATCAGCCGGACCAGCAACCCCGCCAAGCCATGCTCCCCGCCATAGCCGCGCGTGACGGTCGGGGTGTCGGGATCGAAGTCGAGCAGCGCCAGTACCGCGCGCCGCTTCTCGTCGAACGCAGCTTCTGCGGCACAGCTTTCCACGCTCTCGGCGATGGCATCGCTATGCGCCTTCTGCGCCTCGACCCGGACATTCCAGAGCGGCGAACCGGCAATGGCATGGGCGACCATCACCCGCAGCGCGAGCGACGGCTGCCCGGCAAGGTCCGCACGCACCGCCGCGTGCCGGTGCAGATCTACATAGTTCTGGATCGGGGCACTGATCTCGGGCCGGACCGGCTTGTCGACCTGGCTGGCCTCGCCCTTCGCACGCCGACGCGCCTCCTTGAGCGAGACATAGCCCTCATGCACGGTAACGTCGCCGCGCGCACCGACGCTGATGAACACCTTGCCGCCCTTGCGCTTGGGGCACCGCTCATGCTCCCAGCCATGGAAGGTGTCGCCGGTCGGGAGCACCACCACCTCGGACCATCCCGCCTCGCGATATCCCTCCGCCTTAGCTTCGATGGCGACGGTTTGCGCCGCCCAGAAGCTGGTCGTGTCCGCGAAATAGCGCTCCTCGCCGAACAGGTCGGATATGATCTCACCGTCATAGCCAACCATATCGAACAGCGCCGCGCTGACCGGAATCGACGCACCACCGAACAGCCACGCCTTGAGCTGATGGCCGGTTGGGCAATACGCTTCGGGATCGTCCAGTAACGCCAGCCAGTCGCGCTGCCGCGCCTTGGACGCGAGGGTCAGATGCCGCACCGTCGCTGCGTCGATGTCGCCCTTGCGATAGAGCCCTCGGATGCGCGGAAGCAGATTGCCCAGCGCCAGCGTCCGTTTCACCTGAAGCTCGGTCAGCCCGAAGGTCAGCGCGATGTCCTCGGGTGACCGCCCCTCGCGGACCAGCCGCGTGAAGCTCTCCCACAGATTGACCTCATCGGGGTCCAGCCGCGCGACATTCTCGATCAGCGAGGCTTCCAGCGCCGCCGCATCATCGCCCGCCGCCATGATCGCGCAGGGCAGGGGTTCGTCCTCGCCGCTCTCGTCCGCGACCGCCAGAGCCGCATGATAGCGCCGCTTGCCCGCCACGATCTCGAACCGGTCCTCGCTCTCCGAGGGCCGCACGATCAGCGGGACCAGCACGCCCCGCGCCCGTATCGACGGCAGGATGTGTGACAGGTCCGCCTTGCCCTTGGCCCGCATGTTCGTGGCCGAGACGCAGAGATTGGCGATAGCGATATGCCTGAGTTCCATTGTCCTTACTCCTCAAACCACCGCAACCGGCGCCGGAATGGCGGGGGTGGGCGGCAGGAGCGGACCGGCAGTCCCGCAGGCAGAGGCGGGGTGCACCCGCAGGGGCCAACGCAGTGCCGCACCCGAGGCTTGCCTCGGGTTGCAGCCCACCGCGGCGGGACTAGAGGGTAGCGACGCCCACCCCCGCCAGTTCGAAAGCCGGAGGCCAAACGCCGCCGCGCAAAGCGCGGCGTCCGCAGCCAATCGGCGCGCAAGCGCTCGGGCTCCGAAGGAGCCTTGCAAAGCAGCACTCTCGAATCCGGCCGGCCGTCGCGGCGGCGTGCGCGCGGGCCTGGGGGCCAGCCGCCGCCGCGCCTTCCGGCCTGATCGAGTGTGTCACGCGGAAAGCGAAAGCGCTGCGGACCCTGGTGGCTGCGCAGCAGTCCGCCAGCGCACGCTCCTTGGAAATCGCGTCCCATTCACCGGCGCAGCCGTCACGTCAGCGATCGCGACCCGGATGGGCCGAGACGCGAAGACGACTCGGCGCCGCGATTCGCGGCGTAGAGCGCGGTCACGCGGAGCGTGAGACGCCCTGACACGATCCCCCCGATTCCAAAGACCTACGCTAATCTACGTTTGTGCGCGCTGACGTATCCTGGTCCCTTCCTGACACCAGAGGGGCACTTGTGCCCGATCCGCACCACGCTCAGCTTTAGCCAAGGGAGCACCACTGAGCCGCACTAGATGCAAGGTGATAGCAATGCATACCGATACCCCCGACAGCATTCTCCGGATCAAGACCGTCCTCCAGCGCACCGGTCTCAGCCGGTCGACCATGTACCGGAAGATGCAGAACGGCACGTTCCCGAAGAACGTCCAGATCAGCACCCGCTGCGCCGGCTGGCGTGAGTCCGCCGTCAACGCGTGGCTACGCAACCCGATGTTTTATGAAGCGAGCGAACAGGACGGCTGACCCAGGGCCTCCCACCTATGCGCTTTCCCACACCTGGTTGAGGATATGCGCGGCGAGCGCCGCCTTATCTTGCGGAAGAAATCGGCCGTAATGTTTGGCCACCATCTCCGGCGTATCCTGAATGGCGTAGCTGGCCTGCTCGTAGGAGCCGGTGCGTTTGAGGATATGGGTGGCCAGCACATCGCGGACATTGTGGGGCCCGTGCGGTAGCAATCCCTTGATCGCGCCGCGGCCCGTATAGGGATTGTGGATGCCGTATCGCTGGATCACCAGCCGCCACGCCTCATAAAAGGTCGTCTGGTTGTACGAGGCGTCGGAGCTGGTCCGCTTGACGGTCTTGACGAAGAAGGTGCCGGGATCGACGGCGCCGTTCAGCAGCAGCGGCCGGTGTCTGGCGAGATAGGCTTCAATATGCCCGTAGAGCCCGTCGAAGTCGGGCAGCAACAACCGGAACGGGCGCTTCCCGAAAAAGGAGGAGTTCGCGTTCTTGAACGCGATCGAGGGTATCAGCACCTCCCAGCCCTGGTCGCGCGCGTTCCAGTGCAGTTCGCCCCTGCGTAGGTTCTCCAACTGGCGTTCGGTGCGATGGGGCGTGCCGCGCGGACAGACCAGCAACTGACGCAGATTCTTCTGACGCACTCCGAGATGAAGGCCCAGGCGCAGCATTAAAAAGCCGCGCACTGTCTCTGCGGCGGCGCGAGGATAACGGTGCATGTCGGGCATCCAGCGGAGGATCTCGGCGGTGATCTTGCGATAGGCGCCGACCGGGCTCTCGTCCTCCAGGATCGGCAAGATCGGTTCGAACGGATCGCGGTGGACCCGGGCGATCCGGCTGATCTCCTTGGTCCGCGTCAGCGTATGCGCGTGCGAAGCATCGCACAGCCCATCCCAATCGCTTCGCGCGCGGTCGATGTCAGCCGCCTCCACGAGGCCAGCGATTGGCTGGAGGCGAAGCGCTAGCTGCGGGTTCTGGCGCAGCCAGCCCGTGTCGCGCCGCGTCAGCGCGGTGCTCAACTCGAGCATGTTGACCTCCCATGCGGTGTAGAAGCCGCGCCGGCTCTCCCGCCAACGGAGGTACCAGTCCCACACCGCAGGGACGGCTAGCAAAGCCATAGCCAGCCGATCGCGGGGAACACCGAGGCCGTTCACCGGCGAGTCCGGGTCTGCCACAAGCGCGCCGAACATCAGGCCGAGATGCTCGACCTTCTGGGTAACGGATTCCTCGTTCCAAACACCGCTCCGCTTCACGCCAATCTGGGTCAGGGTCGCGGTTTTGAACTGGATGAGTTCGCCGAGTTCACGAACCAACGTCGGCGGCGCGAGAAGCGGTTCTCCCGAGAGCGGCAGGTTCGCCGAATCAGCGCGCGGGAGTGCCCGAGCGCCAAATGCCGCGAGGGTGGGGAAACGGAGCGAATAGCGAATCTTCATCGCCTCGGCTTGGTATCGCCGATATTCGGTCGATCCGGAGATAATTACGGTCCGGACCCATTCGAGAATCTCTTCTCGCTCATTTGCCGGCCGATCTTCGAAATCGTCCGGCAGATGCCAAGCCAAGCGCCGGTGCTCGGATGAAGACGTGGCGACCCGCTCGCGCCGCGTCGGTGCCCGACCGGATTGCCCCAACTTGCCGCGAAAGTACCCGCTTGGCAGCCGATATCGGCGCTCCGCGCGCGCGAGCATTTCGAACGACATGATGGTGTTGGGTTGCTTCGTACCAGCGGCCCATTGCTGGAACGTCTTGCGGCCAAAGGTCTCCCCGGGACGCAACAGCGCACGGTGGAGGTGCCAGCAGCTATCACCATGTCGCTCAAGGTGAAGCGCAAACGCATCGGAGAAGGTAGCCGGGTCGCTCCAGTCCGCGGCTAGCGGTTCGGGGAATTCAGCGATCGGCCGTGGCTTCGGACCGCGCTTCTTGGGCAATGCCCTTTCGGTGTCGTTGTCAGCAATGAGATCGGAGGAAGAACGAGTACGCGACGATGTCTTCGGCAAAGAAGGGCTCCCGAGCAGTGGTAGTGCTCAGGCGATGACGATTTCCGTCGCGTTTTCCCTGCTCTCATTCGCTGACGCGGGTGCCTTTTTTGCAGAAAGCTGCCCAGTCGCGCATCAAAAGCCGGCGCTTGTCGAGGAAGTCGGTCCGGCGATACGCCGCCTCCACCTTGTTCGCGACCGTATGGGCGAGCGCGGCCTCCGCCACTTCGCCAGAATAATCGGTTTGCTCCGCTACCCAATCCCGAAATGCCGAGCGGAAGCCATGCACGGTAACGGTTAGCTCCCCATCCCGAAGAATCTTGAGCAGGGTCATGTCGGAGAGCGGCTTCTTCACGTCCTGGCCAGGAAAAACGAGATCTCCGACTCCCGCTTTGTACTTCTTCGCCTGTTCGAACACGGCAACTGCTTCAGGCGACAGCGGCACGATGTGAGGCCGCCCCATCTTCATGCGCGCTGCGGGGATCGTCCATAGACCATCCTGCAAATCCAGCTCCGACCAGAGCGCGCCGCGAATCTCACCCGACCGCGCAGCCGTCAGGATGAGTGCTTCCAACGCGAGCCGCCCAACCGACTCGCGTTCGCGAAGCTTCTCCACGAATTCCGGAACGTCCGCATAGGGCATTGCGGCGAAATGACCGTCCTTCTTGGGCTGTCGGGGCAGCCCCTTGGACAGCGACCGCATCGGCGCTTCGGTGGCGCGAAATCCCTTGGCGCAGGCCCAATCGAGAACCGTGCCGATGCGCTGCCGGACCCGCCTCGCCGTCTCCGGTTTGGAAAGCCAGATCGGGATCAGAACCTCCCGGATCGCGGGACCCTCGATCTTGTCCACCGGGAGGTCCCCGATCTTGGGGAAGGCGTAGGTGGTCAGGGTCGCAAGCCACTGGTTCTGGTGCTTGCCGTTCTTCCAAGCCTTTTCGTGCTCCTCGTGCACGAGTTTGGCCGCATCACGGAAGGTCGGGACAGTCTGCCGTTCCTGCTTTCGCTCCGCGACCGGGTCGATTCCCTGCGCGATCTTCTTGCGCATGGCGAAGGCTGAATCGCGTGCATCCGCCAACGAGACGTTCTTCAGCGAACCCAGGCCAATTTCCCTTCGCCGCCCATTTGACTGAACTCGAAGAACCCATCTGCCGGCCGCCTTGCCGGTGACATCGAGAAAAAGGCCATCGCCATCGGCATACCGCCCCGGCTCAGACAGTGAGCGTACCTTAAGCGCGGTGAGCTTTCCCATAACCCTCGCTCCCAAAATACCCGCCATTTTACCCACCACATTGTGGTGGGAAGTGGTAGGATTGAGTGAAATCCAATGAGACGGAGAACGCCGGATTTCGTGAGGTTTTATAGCACTTTAGGAGGGTTTTGACGAGCCCCAAAGGGGCGTAAGTGGCGGAGCGGGAGGGATTCGAACCCTCGATACGCTTTTGGCGTATACTCACTTTCCAGGCGAGCGCCTTCGACCACTCGGCCACCGCTCCGCATGTCCCGGAAGTTGCGTGCCCTAGCTTGTGGCGGGGGCCTAGGCAAGCGGGGGTCGGCGTGTCAGTCTTGTGGCATGCTTAAGCCACTCCTCGCGCTCACCGCGCTTGCCGCCATTTCGCCCGCTATCGCGCAGCAAACGGCGCCTTTGCCGTCCGATGCGGCGCCAGGGGACTGGAAAGCGATCCCCGATGACGAGATGCTGGTGATGACGCTGCAAGGCGGGCACCAGGTCTTCATCCGCCTCGCCCCGCGCTACGCCCCCGCGCACGTCGCCAATATCCGCAAGCTCGCCGAGGCGCGCTGGTGGGACGGCACCAGCGTCTACCGGGTACAGGACAATTACGTGACGCAGTGGGGCGGCGGCGACGACAAGACCGCGCTGCCGCCGGGCGTGATCGAGAACCCGCCCGCCGAATATGAATGGCCGGGCTTCGACGCGGTGAAGAGCTTCAGCTTCGCCAAGCCCGACAGCTATGCCGCGAAGACCGGGATCAGCGCCGATGGCTGGCCGCTCGCCAATTACGGCGCGACCAGCTCGCTGACGCACTGCTACTCGATGGTCGGCGTCGCGCGCGACCTGGCGCCGTCGACCGGCAGCGGCGCCGAGCTCTACACGGTGATCGGCCACGCCCCGCGCCCGCTCGACCGCAACATCGCGATCGTCGGCCGGATCGTCGAGGGGATGCAGTGGCTCTCCAGCCTGCCGCGCGGCACCGCGGCGCTGGGCGTCTACGCCAAGGATCAGGCGCCGACGCCGATCCTCTCGGTGCGCCTCGCCAGCCAGCTCCCGCCCGACGAGCGCCCGCATTTCCAATATCGCAGCACCGACAACCCGCGCTTCGCCGCCTGGATCAAGGCGCGCGAGAACCGGGACGGGGCGTTCTTCACGGTGCCGATGGGCGGCGTCGACGTGTGCACCGCGCTGCCGGCGGTGCGGCGGGCGCAGTAAGCAGCGCATCCGCTACCGTCATCCCCGCGAAAGCGGGGACCCATCGCGCGCGCGTACGGCCACTACAGCCGAAGCGAGCTGGGATAGTCCGGGAGATGGGGCCCCGCTTTCGCGGGGGTGACGCATTGGGAGAGCCGGAAGCCTATTTCCCGATCCAGTCCGCCACTTCCACCGCGACCTGGTTCGCCGCCTGGTTGAGCGCCGCCGCCACCGGGGCCGGCTTCACTTCGGTGACCGGCACGCGCGCTTCGAAGCGGCGCTTCTGGAAGGCGGCGGGATCGCTGCCCTTCACCAGCAGCGCGTCGAACTGGACCACGGCCTCGTTGGTATCCGCGTCGATGCCGAAGCTGCGCAGCTCGCCCGAGAGCGTCGCGCCCGGATCGACCTGCGACTGGCGATAGCTCAACACCGGGCGGCCGGTGCGCGCCGAGATCGTGTCGCCGACCAGCCGGGCGAACAGGCGCGGCGGCGCCTCCACCCACTGGGCGTCCTTCAGATAGGAGACGTCGTTGGCGCCCGAATGGACCGGCACGCGCGTCGTCGCCAGCTCATGCGGCACCGTGGGGAAGACGACGGTGACGGTCGATCCCGAGGCGGGGGTCTGCAGGTCGCCGGGCTTGATCTGCTCGGCCGCCTGGATCGTGATGAACGGCACCTTGGGCGGCTTGCCGCCGATCGAGACGCAGCCGCCGAGCGGCGCGGCGAGCGGGCCAGCCAGGAGCAGGAGTGCGAGCTTCTTCATCGCGGGCCTCACTTCTTGGGCTTGTAGTCGGGGAGTTTGGTGCCGCCGACCAGGCCGCCGGCGCCGCCCTGATCGATCTTGTCGGCGACCGAGGAGAGCGACTGGGCCATCTGGCGCAGATCCTGGATGAGCTGGCCGATCTCGGGCATCGTCTTCTTCGAGAAGTTCTGCACGCCCGGCCGCGCATCGTTCACTGCGCCTTCCAGCGCATCCATGCTGCGCTTGGCCGAGGCGATCGTCTTGTTCAGATTGGCGATGGTCGGCTTGATGTCCTCGGAGACGACGCCGTTGGTCGTCTTGGCGAGCTCGCCGATCTGCTCGGTGGCGACGCCGAACTTCTGGATCGCGATCCGCGTCTCGGCCAGCGTCGCGGCGATCTCGGGCCCGCGATCGGCGAGCGCGTCGGTCAGGCGATTGGTGTTCGCCAGGATGCCGGCGATCGAGGCCTGGTTCTTGTCGCTCATCAGCTCGGTCAGCCGCTCGGTCAGCGTCGTCAGCCGCTCGAGCAGCTTCGGCGCGGAGGAGAAGATCGCGCCGAGGCCGCCGGGCTTGGTCGGGATCACCGGCACGCCGAGCGGGCAGGCCGCCTCGGGATGCTCGCGCGGGCACTTGATCGGCGGGGCGCCCTTCACCGCGCCTTCGAGCTGCACGGTGCTGGGGCCGGTGAAGCTGCTCTGGATCGTCGCGGTGGTGCCTTCGAGGATCGGCACTTCCTCCTTCACGGTGATGCGCACGCGCACCAGCTGGGGATCGGGCTTCCAGAATTCGATCGCCTTCACCTGGCCCGAGGGCACGCCGGAGAATGCCACCGCCGAGCCCGGGTTGAGCCCGTCGACCGCCTGGCGGAAGAAGATGTCATATTGGCGCTCATTGCCGCCCGAGAGCTGCGCCAGCCAGACGATGAACAGGGCAAGCACGGCGAGCAGGATCAGCACGACGGTGCCGACGAGCACGTGATTCGATCGAGTTTCCATCAGCCCCTGTCCTCAGCCCTGTTTTCGGCCGCCTGCGCGACCTGGTGCGCCTTGGCGCTGCCGACCGCGGCGCGTCCGCGCGGTCCGTTGAAATATTCCTGGATCCACGGGTGATCCAAGGCGAGCAGCTCGGGAATGGTTCCGACTGCGATAACCTTCTTGTCCGCCAGCACCGCGACGCGGTCGCAGATGGCGTAGAGCGTGTCGAGATCATGGGTGATCAGGAACACGGTGAGCCCGAGCGTCTTCTGGAGCGACGCGGTGAGCTCGTCGAACGCCGCCGCGCCGATCGGATCGAGCCCGGCGGTGGGCTCGTCGAGGAACAGCAGCTCGGGATCGAGCGCCAGCGCGCGCGCCAGCCCGGCGCGCTTCTTCATGCCGCCCGAAAGCTCGGAGGGGTATTTGGGCGCGGCCTCGGGCGGCAGGCCGGTCATCACCACCTTGTAGGCGGCGATCTCGTCGAGCAGCGCCTGGTCGAGCTGGGGGTAGAATTCCTTGAGCGGGACCTGGACGTTCTCGGACACGGTGAGCGTCGAGAACAGCGCGCCGCCCTGGAACAGGATGCCCCAGCGCTTGCGGATCGCCGTCGCCTCGGTCTCCTCGCGGCCGATCGTGTTCTCGCCGAACACTTCGACTTCGCCTTCGACCGGGGTCTGCAGGCCGATGATCGAGCGCATCAGCACCGACTTGCCGGTGCCCGATCCGCCGACCACGCCGAGGATCTCGCCGCGGCGCACCTCGAGGTCGAGCCCCTCGTGCACGACCTGGTCGCCGAAGCAGTTCTTCAGGCCGCGGACGGCGATGACGATATCGTCGCGGGGCGGGCGCGTGCTCATATCCACCCGATCTGGCTGAAGAACACGGCGAAAAAGGCGTCGAGCACGATCACCAGGAAGATTCCCTGCACCACCGCCGTGGTGGTGCGGTGGCCGACCTGCTCGGCATCGCCCTCGACCTGCATGCCCTGGAAGCAGCCGGCGATGGCGATGATCGCGCCGAACACCGGCGCCTTGACCAGGCCGACCCACAGGTCGCTGAGCGGCACGACTTCGCGGATGCGCTGGATGAAGGTCACCGGAGGGATGCCGAGCTGCACCCAGCAGAGCAGGCCGCCGCCGATGATGCCGATCAGCGCCGAATAGAAGCCGAGCAGCGGCATCATCATCACTACCGCCAGCGTGCGCGGCAGCACCAGCGCCTCCATCGGCGAGACGCCGATCGTGCGCATCGCGTCGATCTCTTCGGTGAGCTTCATCGTGCCGATCTGCGCGGCGAAGGCCGAGCCCGAGCGGCCGGCGATCATGATCGCGGTCATCAGCACGCCGAGCTCGCGCAAGGTGATGCGGCCGACCAGGTTGATCGTATAGACCTCGGCGCCGAACTGGCGGAGTTGCACCGCGCCCTGCTGGGCGATGACGATGCCGATCAGGAAGCTCATCAGCCCGATGATCCACAGCGCCGAGACGCCGACGACCTCGAAGCGCTGGACGGTGGCGTTGAAGCGGAAGCGGCGCGGATGCGTGGCGACGTTCCAGAAGGCGATCAGCGTGGCGCCCAGGAAGCCGAGCAGGCCGTAGAGCGTGTGCGCCGCGGTGAATACCGCATCGCCGACCTCACCGAGCAGGTGGACGAAGGCGGAGGCGGGCTCGGGCGGGAGCGCGATCGGATGCTCGGCGGCGACGACCTGGTCGAACAGATGCTGCTCGTCGCCCTCGAGCCCCTCGACCGTGGCTTCCTTGTCGCGCGCGAAGCGGTGGACCACCCAGGCGCCGACGGTGTCGATCCGGTCGATCCCCGAAAGATCGATCCGGGCGACCGCGCCGTCCTGCGCCTCGAGCCGGTCGGCCAGGTCGCCGATGCAGGCGAGCACGAGATTGCCGGTGAAGCGGAGCGTCGCGCCGCCGCCATCGGAATCAACCCTCTCGAAATCCGCCCTGGCGCTCATCGCGTGCACCTTTCCGCGATTCGGGCTGGATCGGCAAGCACTGCCGCTCGTAGATGTCTCAATGCGATACCTTGCAATCTACGACATGGACAAGACGATCACCGCGGCACCGACCTGGACGCGGTTCCTGATCGCGGCGGCGAAGCGGCGCGCGCCGTGGCGGCTGGCGCTGTTCCCGGCGGTGGGCGTGGCGGGCCTGGGCTATCTGCTCAAGCTGACCGACCGGGTGGGCCTCAAGCAATTCTCGCAGCGCCTGCTGCTCGGCGGGGCGCTGACGCCGGCGGAAATGGCGGCGGTCGCCGAAGCCTTTGCCGAGCATGAAGCTACGCACGGCGTGCTCCACGGCGCGCGCGAACGGATCGCTGCGGACCGGGCCCAAGGCTATCGCATCGTCATGGCGACGGCCTCGCATGGCTATTACGCCGCCGCGATCGCGCGCCGCCTGGGCATCGACGATGTGATCGCAACCGAGGCGAAGCGCGATGGGCAAGGCCGGATTCTCTCCCTGATCGAAGGGGATAACTGTTACGGCCCCGTAAAGCTCCAAAGAATCGAGAGCTGGATGGCGGGGCAGGGCATTCCGCGTGGCAGCGCGCACATCCGGGCCTATTCGGACCATGTCTCCGACGCGCCGATGCTGGCCTGGGCGGACGAGGGCTATGCGGTCAACGCGCATGGGCCGTTGCAGAAGCTTGCGGTCGAGAAGGGCTGGCCGCTTTTCGACTGGAGATAATCGCGGCGGCGTTCGTTCTTGGCCCAGCAGATCCTGTGGAGAGGAAAAAATGGCCAAGACTCTGAAAGAGCTCGCTGAACTGATGAAGGACGTCGATTTCGCGATGCTCTCCACGCACACCGAGAATGGCGCGATCGCCGCGCGCCCGATGAGCAACAACCGCGACGTCGACTATGACGGCGACAATTGGTTCTTCGCCTGCGAGGACACGCGGCTGATCGCCGATATCGGCGCGGACGCCAATGTCGGCCTGGGCTTCCAGGCGAAGGGCGGGCTGCTCGGCATGAAGCCGGTCTTCGTCCATATCGAGGGCCGCGCCGAGCTGATCCGCGACAAGGCGGCGTTCGAGGCGCATTGGACCAAGGGCCTGTCGATGTGGTTCAAGCAGGGCGTCGACACGCCGGGGCTGGTGCTGATCAAGGTCCATGGCACGCGCGCCCATTATTGGGACGGCGAGGACCAGGGCGAGATCGTGCTGGAGGGCGTGGCGGCCTAGAGCAGCGCGTCCACGATGTGGATCGCGACGCCGACCAGCCCGCCGACCAGCGTGCCGTTGATGCGGATATACTGCAGGTCGCGGCCGACGGCGTTTTCCAGCCGGCCGGTGACGGTCTGCGCGTCCCAGCCGCGGATCGTGTCGGAGACCAGCCGGACGATGCCGTCGCCATAATCGGTGGCGGCGCCGACCGCGCTGCGGCGCGCGAAGCGGTTGATCGTGTCGGCCAGGCGCTTGTCCTGCTGGAGGGTGACGCCGAACTGGCGCAGCGTCTCGCCCATCCGGCCGCCGAGCGCCTTGCCGGGATCGCGCGCCAGGCGGAGCAGCGCGGCGCGGCTGGTTTCCCACAGCCCGTCGATCCACTTCTGGAAGGCCTGGTTCTCGAGCATCTCGAGCTTGAACGCCTCGACCTTTTCGCGCAGCTCGGGCTTGTGCTGGAGGTCATCGGCGAAGCGCTCCAGCCCCTCCTCGGCCTTGCGGCGCAGCGGATGCTCGGGATCCTCGGCCATCTCGGTCAGCAGCTTGTCGAGCCCCTCGATGATCTTGTTGGCGAGCGTCTCGTCGAGCCCGGTCCAGCGCATGATGCCGCCGGCGCGGGCGTGGACCATCTCGCGGATCAGATGGTCGTTCATCGCCAGCATCCGTCCCGCCCAGCGGATCATCCCGTCGAGCAGCGGCAGGTGGCGGTTCTTGGCGATCGCGGCGCCGAGCGCCTGGCCGAGCAGCGGGGCGAGGTCGATCCCGCGCAACCGCGCGGCGATCGCGCCCTTGGCCATGCCGCCCAGCCGCTCCTGGTCGAGCGATTCGAGGAAATCGGCGGCGAGGCGGCTGGCGCTGCGCCCGATCCGGCCGTCGCCATGCACCGGGTTGGCGAGCCAGCGCCCCGCCGCGCCGGCGATGTCGAGCCGCTGCATCCGCCGTGCGACGACCTTGGGGGTGAGGAAATTGTCGCGGAGGAACTGGGCGAGGGTGGAGGCGATCCGGTCCTTGTTGCGCGGGATGATCGCGGTGTGCGGGATCGGCAAATGGAGCGGGTGGCGGAACAGCGCGGTCACCGCGAACCAGTCGGCCAGGCCGCCGACCATCGCCGCCTCGGCAAAGGCGCGGACATAGCCGAACGCCGGATGGACGGCGTCGAACGCGCGGGCGAGCAGGAACAGCGCCGCCATCGCGATCAGCAGGCCGGTGGCGACCAGGCGCATCTGGCGGAGGCCGGCGGGCACCGGCTCCGATGAAGAAAGGGGAGCGCGCGACAAGGTCACGCACTCCCCAATACATCAGACGGGATCAAGTTCACTCCGCAGGCTGCGGCGCGTCGTCCCCGGGCTTGTGCTCGATCGTCCCGCCGCCATGCGACTGGCCGATCACCCGGCTGCCATCGTCGCCCGGCTTGTAGGTGAGCAGGCGGCGCGACAGCTTCGGTCCGAGCCAGTGCTCGAGGCCGACCGCGAGGCTGAACAGCGCCGGCACCATCACCAGCGTGAGCAGCGTCGACAGGATCAGGCCGCCGATCACGGTGATGCCCATCGGCGCGCGCCACGAGCTGTCGCCGTTGAGCGACAGCGCCGTCGGGATCATGCCCGCGACCATTGCCACCGTGGTCATCACGATCGGCTGGGCGCGCTTGTGCCCGGCGTCGACGATCGCGGTGAACTTGTCGACGCCCTTGGCCATCTCCTCCAGCGCGAAGTCGACGAGCAGGATCGAGTTCTTCGCGACGATGCCGAACAGCATCAGCGCGCCGATCAGCACCGGCATCGAGATCGGCTGGCCGGCGATCCACAGCGCGAGCAGCCCGCCCAGCGGCGCGTTGAGCAGCGAGCCCATGTTGACCAGCGGCGACATGAAGCGGCGATAGAGCAGCACCAGCACCGCGAAGACCAGGAACACGCCCGACATCAGCGCGATGATGAAGTTCTTCACCATCTCCGCCTGCCACTTCTGGTTGCCCACGGTCATTTCCGCGACGCCGATCGGCAGCGCCTTCATCACCGGCAGCTCGTGGATCTTCTGGAGCGCGACGCCCGAGACGACGGCCTTGCCGGTCTTGGGATCGGTCGCCAGGTCGGCACCGACGACGACGCGGCGCTGCAGGTTCAGGCGCTCGATCTTGGTCGGGCCCGTGCCGAAGGCGATGTCCGCCACGGTGCCGAGCTGGACCGAACCGCCATTCTGCGTCTGCACCGGCAGGTTCTTGATCGTGTCGAGCTTGGCGCGGGCATTCTCCTCCAGCGCCACGCGGATCGGGATCTGGCGATCGGACAGCGAGAACTTGGCGCTGTTCTGGTCGATGTCGCCCAGCGTCGCGATGCGGATCGCGCTGGACAGCGCCGCGGTGGTGACACCGAGGTTCGCCGCCAGGTCGAGGCGGGGCTTGATCACGATCTCCGGCCGGTTGAGGTCGCCCGCGATCCGCGGCGCGACGACTTCCGGCATCTTCGACATCTGCTCGACCAGCTTGAGCGCGGTCTGGGTGAGCAGCACGGGATCCTCGCCGCCCAGCGTCACCGTCAGCGCGCGGCCGCTCGAGCCCCAGCCGCCCTGGGCGCGGAAGCCGACCCGGGCATCGGGGATCTTGAGCAGGTCGGGGGCCAGGCGACGCGTGAATTCGTCGCTGGTCTCGGTGCGCTTGTCCTTGAGCTTCACCAGCACGCGGCCCGAGCCGACGCTGGCACGCTCATAGAGATTCTCGACGTTCGGCTCGGGGCGCAGGCGCTCGGCGACCTGGTGGACGATGCGGTCGGTCTGCTCGAGCGTGGTGCCCGGCACCATCTCGACATTGACGGTGACCTGGTCCTCGTCCTGGGTCGGCTGGAAGGTCATCGGCAGGATGAAGAACATGCCGATCGTCAGCGCGAGCGAGGCGCAGAAGCCGACGATCGCCGCCCAGCGGTGCCGCAGCGTCCAGCGCAGCAGCTTCACATAGCCGCGCATCAGCATGTTGTCGCCGTGCTTGGCCTCGCCATGCGCCTTGAGGAAATAGGCCGCGATCATCGGCGTGACGAGACGCGCGACGGCAAGGCTCATCAGCACCGAGGCGACGACGGTGAGGCCGAAATTCTTGAAGAACTGGCCCGAGATGCCCGGCATCAGGCCGACCGGCAGGAACACCGCGACGATCGACATGGTGGTGGCGAGCACGGCGATGCCGATCTCGTCGGCCGCGTCGATCGATGCCTGATAGGCGGATTTGCCCATCCGCATGTGGCGCACGATGTTCTCGATCTCCACGATCGCATCGTCGACCAGCACGCCGGCGACCAGCGAAAGCGCGAGCAGCGTCATCTGGTTCAGCGTGAAGCCGAGCAGGTCCATGAACCAGAAGGCCGGGATCGACGAAAGCGGGATGGCGAGCGCCGAGATCACCGTCGCGCGCCAGTCGCGCAGGAAGATCAGCACCACGATGACGGCGAGCACGGCGCCCTCGATCATCGCTTCCATCGCCGAATCATATTGCTGCTCGGCGTATTTGCTCCAGTTGGCGAGCAGCTCGAAATGGACCTTGTCGTTGTTCTTCTCGAGCTGATCGAGCTTCTTCTGGGCCTCGTGATAGATCGTCACGTCCGACGCGCCCTTGGCGCGCTGGATGTCGAACGAGATCACCGAATGGCCGTTGAATCGCGCGGTGCTGCGCAGCTCGGCATAGCTGTCCTGCACGTTGGCGATGTCGGACAGGCGGATGGTGCGGCCATTGCCGACCGAGATCTGCGTCTCGCCGAGCGTATAGGCGTCCTTGGCGTTGCCGAGCACGCGGACCGACTGCTCGTATCCGGAAATCTCGGCGCGGCCGCCGGCGGCGTTCATGTTCACCGCGCGCAGCTGCTGGTTCACCTGGCTGGCGGTGAGGCCGTACGCCTGGAGCTTGGCCGGGTCGATCTGGACGCGGATCTCGCGGTTGACGCCGCCATTGCGGTTCACCGCGGACATGCCCTCGATCGAGAGCAGGCTCTTGGCGACCGTGTTGTCGATGTACCAGCTGAGCTGCTCGACGGTCATGTCGGGCGCGATCGCGGTGAAGCTGGCGATATCGTTGTCGCTCGCCGAATCGACGCGGCCGATCTGCGGCTCGAGGATGCCGTCGGGCAGGTTGCCGCGAACCTGCTGGATCGCGCTGCGCACGTCTTCCACCGCGCGGTCGATCGGGGTGCCGATCGCGAGCTGGACGACGGTCTGCGAATTGCCCTCGGTCACCGTCGAGTTGATCTCGTCGATGCCCTGCAGGCTGCGCACGGCGCTTTCCACCTGCTGGGTGATCTGCGTCTCGAGCTCGCTCGGGGCGGCGCCCGGCTGGCTGATCGAGATCCAGACGATCGGGAAATCGATGTCCGGATTGTTGTTCACGTCCATCCGGTTGAAGCTGACCAGGCCAGCCACCGTGAGGAAGAGGAACAGGACGATCGGCGGAACCGGGTTCCGGATCGCCCAGGCGGAGATATTCCGGAAGCTCATGACGCGCGCCCTTACTGCTTCTTGAGGAGCTGGGGGATGACCTTCTGGCCGGGATTGAGGAACGCGCCCGCGGTCATCACCACGCGCTCGCTGCCGCTCAGCCCCTGGGTGATCGACACGCCCGCATCGGTGACTTCACCGGTGGTGACGGGGGTGCGGATCGCCTGGTCCTTGCCATCGAGCGTGTAGACATAGTTGCCCTGCGCATCGCTCTGGATCGCCGACTGGGGCAGGATCACCGCGCTGTTCGAGCCGGTGATGATCTGCGCGCTGGCGAAGCCGCCCGGGCGGAGCGCCGGGTTGTAGCTCAGCTGGATGCGGGCAATGCCCTGGCGGGTGTTCGGATCGATCACCGGCGAGACCTGCCACACCGAGCCGCTGAACACCTGGGTGCTGCCGGTCGGCGTCACCTGCGCGGTCGAGCCGACGCGGGTGCGCTGGAGGTCGGCCTCGGCAAGCTGCGCGCGCAGCTCCATCTGGCCGCCCATCGCCATGCGGAAGAGCACGCCCGAACCGGCGCTGACGATCTGGCCCGGCTCGACCTGGCGGGTGAGCACCAGCCCGGCTTCCGGCGCGCGGATGTCGAGGCGGCCGTTGCGGGCCTGGGTCTCGGCGAGCTGGGCGCGGGCGACGCGGACACGGGCATTGGCCTGGTCGCGGGTCGCGGTCTTCTGGTCGATGTCCGCCTTCGAGATGAAGCCGCCTGAGACGAGCTTCTGCGCACGCTCGAGATTGGCCTGGGCGAGCCGCGCATCGGCTTCGGCGACGCGCACCGACGCGCCGAGCGATTCGGCGGTCTGCACCTGCACCGAGCGATCGACCGTGGCGAGCACCTGGCCCTTGTTCACCCAGACGCCCGGCTCGACGAAGACGCGCGTGACCAGGCCGCCCTCGCCGGCGACACCCACCGGCATCTCGCGCTTGGCGGCCAGGCTGCCGGTGCCGCTGATCACTTCCTGGATCGACTGGCGGCCCGGGATCGCGACCGTGACGGTCGGGATCTGGGAGTTCGCCTTGGACGCATTCTTGGCGGCGGCCTGCTTGCCCGCGGCGCCGTCCTGCTTGCCCATCATGAAGAAGGCGGCGATGGCGATCACCGCCACCACGGCCAGGGTGATCCAAAGCCAGCGCCGCGACTTCGGCGCCTCGTCACCCGTATACTCCAGCCGCTCCTGTCGTCCGAACATCCCTGCCTCGTAATTCATGTGCGACATCCGATCCGGCCGAATGGCCGATGCCCCCAATAGATCGCACTGTATTAGATGAATAAGGCACCGGCCACAAGTGCCGTTTCGCTTGCGGCGCGGCAAATGCCCGTTTCGGCCTTTTTCCGCAAGTATCCGGGATGTTTCTGGCACCGTTTCCGATAAGAAACGGTTGCAATGGAGTCGCAGTAGCGCAACGTTCCTGCCCGGTCCGGGGGAGACGGGCCGAATCGAGGAGGGATCTATGCCGCATGGTATTCTAGGGTGGCTGCTCATTGGCCTTGTCGCCGGTGTGCTGGGCAAGCTGATCATGCCGGGCAAGGATCCCGGCGGGATCATCGTGACGATTCTGATCGGCATCGCCGGCGCGCTGATCGCCTTCTATCTGTCGCCGATGCTCGGGCTCGACGTGACGCAGAGCACCTGGCGCTCCTATGCCGCCGCCACCGCCGGCTCGGTGGTGCTGCTGGCGCTGTATCGGCTGATCATGGTGCGCCGCGCCTGAGAAACCCGATTTCGTTCAGCTTGCATTTGTCCCGCGCGCGGCATGGCTGCGTGCGGGACAAGTCATTTTAGGAGCGTATCGATGATCCGTGTTGCCCTTGCCGCCTCTACCGCACTGTTCGTGGTCGCGGCGCTGCCCGCTGCCGCGCAGACCGAGGCGCGCCCGGTGCTGCTCGACGGGACGGTGCTCGACATCAGCGCCACCGGCACCAGCACCCGCGTGCCCGATCTGGCGGTGATCCAGGCCGGCGTCGTCACCCAGGCGGCGACCGCTGCCGCGGCGATGCAGCAGAACAATGCGCAGATGGCCAGGGTCCTGGCGGCGCTGCGCAAGGCCGGGATCGCCGAGCGCGACATCCAGACCTCGCGGATCGGCCTCAGCCCGCAATATCGCTATGCCGACAACAAGCCGCCGGTGATCACCGGCTACCAGGCGACCAACCAGCTCTCGATCCGCTTCCGCGACGTCGCGAAGAGCGGCGCGATCCTCGATGCGCTGGTGAGCGAGGGCGCCAACGACATCTCCGGGCCGAACCTCACCATCGACAAGCCCGAAGCGGCGCAGGACGAGGCGCGGGTGGACGCGATCAAGCAGGCGCGGGCGCGCGCCGAGCTCTATGCCCAGGCGGCGGGGCTCAAGGTCGATCGCATCCTGGCGATCTCGGAGAGCGGTTCGCTGCCGCCGGCACCGGCGCCGATGATGATGCGGGCCAAGGCCGGCATGGTCGCCGACAGCCTGGAGGTGCTCGCCGGCGAGCGCGAGCTGAGCGTCAACGTCTCGGTGCGCTTCCTGCTCAAATGACGTGAAAAAGGGGCCGTCCCTCGCCGGGGCGGCCCCTTTTCGATGTGCTACCGGGTTAGCGCAGCGAGCCGCGGCGAACCAGGTTGACGATCGCGAGCAGGATGATCGCGCCGACCAGTGACACCAGGAACGTGGTCGGAGTGATCACGCCACTGTTGATGTCGCCGCCGCCGAACAGCCAGCCGCCGACAAAGGCGCCGACGATCCCGACGACGATATTGAGAAAGATGCCCTGCTGGCCATCGGTACGCATCACGATGCTGGCAAGCCAACCGACGACACCGCCGATGACAAGCCAAACGATAAGACCCACCATAAGTCCCTCCGTTTTGTTTCGGCCCGTGGATCGGGCGACGGAAGAAAAATGAGCGGGCGGTCATGTTGGTTCCGTACCGAAATTTTGCGGTGCATCGGAACTTTCAGGGATTTACACAGAAAAAGGCCCGCCCCGGCGCACCGGGAGCGGGCCCAATTGCTCCTTGAGGGAGGAGCTCAGTATTTCTGCTGGCGCTCGTAGAGCGAGCGATAATGCTGGATGCGGGTGACGCGCAGGCCCGGCATGCCCGACCGGTCGATCGCGCGCTGCCAGCCGGCAAACTCCTCGACCGTCAGGCCGTAGCGCTCGCACACTTCGTCGACACTGAGCAGGCCGCCATTCACCGCTGCCACCACTTCGGCCTTGCGGCGCACGACCCAGCGAGTCGTCTCGGGCGGGGGAAGCGTATCCAGCGTCAGCGGCTCGCCGAGCGGGCCAATCACTTTCGCCGGACGGATCTTCTGGTTCTCAATCATCTACTCGCCTTTCGGGGCGGGGGGCCCCCGCTACGCAACACTGCAACACTCAACCGCAATCGATATTCGGCACGCTTGAACAACGGCTAAAACGCCGCGGTAAACGCGCTCTTCATTCCTCTTGCCGACGGGCCAGGGCGTGCGCCGCGGAGGCATGAAATGCTCCGTGCGCCGGCGCGAGCAGCTGCTCGACCGGAGCGATCAGCCCCAGCCGTGCCTGCGCGCGGGCCGTGGGACTCGCCGCCTGGCGCGCCGCCACACCGACCAGCAATACCGCCAGTTCGGTCGGCATGGCGGTAACCGCCACGTCGCGTTCCAATCTGGCGAAACTCAGGTCCACGCTCTTTACCCATCCGACAAGTTGATCTCGGATGACGTGGTCTAGCGCAAAGTCTTGAAGGGTCCGTAAAGCAGGTGAAAACGTGCGCTTAACCAGGGTTACCGGAATCCAACCACACTGGCGCGGAGAAGTACGAGTGCCTAAATGCGCGCGATCATGATCGCAGGAGACTTCCAGCTCGAAGGGCCGATGCAGGCCCGCCGCATCGTCGTCGCCATGTCCGGCGGCGTCGACTCTTCGGTGGTGGCCGCGCTCGCCGCCGCCACCGGCGCGGAGACGATCGGCGTCACGCTGCAGCTCTACGACCACGGCGAAGCGGTGGGCCGCGCCGGCTCGTGCTGCGCCGGCCGCGACATCCGCGACGCGCGCGCCGTCTGCGACAGGCTGGGCATCGCGCATTATGTCTTCGACCACGCCTCGAGCTTCAAGCGCGAGGTGATCGACGATTTCGCGGACGAATATCTCGCCGGCCGCACGCCGATCCCGTGCGTGAAATGCAACATGGGGCCCAAGTTCACCGACCTGTTCGCGCTCGCCCGCGACCTGGGCGCGGACTGCCTCGCCACCGGCCATTATGTCCGCCGCGTCGTCGGCCCGGCCGGCGCCGAGCTGCACCGCGCGCAGGATCCGGCGCGCGACCAGAGCTATTTCCTGTTCGCCACCACCGCGGCGCAGCTCGATTTCCTGCGCTTCCCGCTCGGCGGCATGCCCAAGCCGCTGGTGCGCGAGCTCGCCGCCGAGCTCGGGCTGGGCGTGGCGGGCAAGCCCGACAGCCAGGATATCTGCTTCGTCCCCGATGGCGACTATGCCTCGCTGGTCAAGAAGCTGCGCCCCGAGGCGGAGACCGGCGGCGAGATCGTCGACGAGGGCGGCAAGGTGCTCGGCCGCCACAAGGGGCTGATCCACTTCACCGTCGGCCAGCGCCGCGGACTCGAGATCGGCGGCGCGGCGGAGCCCTATTATGTGCTGCGCCTCGATCCGGCATCGAAGCAGGTGATCGTCGGCCCCAAGCGCGCGCTTGCGGTGCGGGCGGCGCGAATCGAGGGGATCAACTGGCTGGGCGGCGACCATGCCGGCCCGCTCACCGCCAAGGTGCGCAGCCTCGCCAAGCCGGTGCCGGCGCGGCTCGAGGACGGGCGCGTGGTGTTCGAGTCGCCCGAATATGGCGTGGCGCCCGGCCAGGCCGCGGTGCTCTATGCCGGCGACCGGGTGCTCGGCGGCGGCTGGATCGCCGAGACCGAACGCGCCGAGCTGCTGCCGGCCTGATTCGGGCCGGAAAGTCACAAAAGCCGCGACATTCACGCGCGCGCCACCGGTGCCTTGCGCCTCGCGGCGGCATCCGGCCGAGTGCGCCGCTCGGCGCGAAGGCGAAATGCAGGGACGGAAAGGGCGCGGCGCGGCTGCATCTACAAGCGTAGACCAGACGAAATCCTACATTACCAGCCCCGCGCCTCCGCTCCCGGGCAGGACGGAGCGTGGCCGCGCCTCAGCCCTCCGGCTTGGGCATGAGTCCCGCCGCGATCGCCGCGCCATAGGCCTGGGCGACGAAATCCATCATCGCGTTCGACGAAGGCGAGGCGGCGGCGAAGGCGGGCTGCTCGTGCGTCTCGCGGGCGACGTCGCGCAGCTTGCGGGTCAGCGCCGGATCGCCGCCGGTCGCCTCGAACACCTTGCCCATCCAGCGCCGGGCGAGGTCCATCGCCTCGGGCGAGCCGGGGTCGCCGGCCCGTATCAAACGCCCCGCCTCGGCGAGCAGCGCGTCCCAGCCGGTATCGGGCATCGCCATGCCGGCATAGCCATTGGCGGCGAGCGTCGCGCGATCCTCGGAAGTGAAATGCCTGGCGGCAATGTTTTCATAGGCGGCGGCGAGGGTTTCGTCGGGCGTATCGGTCATCACGGTTTCCTTGGTCAGGTCCATCAGGTCGTCCGAGGAAAGGCCGCCTTGTGCAGCCAGCCGGGCCTGCGCCGCCCCCAGGAGCCGCAGCGCCTGGTCGATGCGTGCGGCCTCCTGGCGCAGCACCTGCTCGTGCAGCGCGAGGAAGGCCGCCAGGTCGGGCAGTCCGCCGGAGAGGAGCTGGGCGATCCGCGCGAGCGGGAAGCCGAAGCTCTTGAGCGCGAGGATCTGGTGGAGCCGGGCGATCTGCTCGGGCCCATAGACGCGCCATCCCGCCGCGGTCCGCTCGGCCCGGACCAGGCCCTGTGCCTCGTAGAGGCGCAGCGCCTTGCCGCTGACGCCCAGGCGGCGCGCGGCTTCGGCGGAGCGGAGAGACGGACCAGGCTTGGCCAACACGGCATCCTTTCTCGAACGAATCACCCTATCGGGCCTGCCCCTGGGGCCGGCGCAAGCGGCGATTCACTTCAGGAAGGCGATGATCGCGTCGGAGAAGCTTTGAATCAGCGCGGCCGATCGATTATATATGTACGTATGGCGAAGGCGCATACGACCGAGACAATAGTCCGTGATTCTAAATCCGGGCGCTTTGTTACCGTTCGTGGCGCCGGAGCTTTGAAAGGGCACATCACGCTCAAGAAGAGCGTTGATCTTACAAAGCCCATTGCATCTCAAGCGGCAAAAGGCACGAGCCGACGCAAGCCCGAAACTGGCGCAAAGCGCTGATCATTGCCCGGGATTCTTCTCGATACGCACACGCTTTTCTGGCTTGTGAGTGGCGAGGAGGAGCTTCTTGAAGAAGCGTTGGTAGCGATTGGTGAAAATCAGGAAGCAGGAACGCTGTTCGTGTCGCCGGTTACCGCTTGGGAGCTATCCATTGCGACCAAGAAGAATCGGGTGGCTGGCCGGCCGCATTTGGGAGAGGATTCTCCCGGCCGTTGGTTTCGAGAAGCGGTACGGGTTACCGGGGCGAAGATTGTCCCTATCCGTCAGCGTATCTCATGCGAGGCGGCTGAAGTGGTAACCATCACCGGCCACAGGGATCCGGGAGACTGTTTCCTCATAGCCACGGCGCGTGTGCGGCGGATACCTCTCGTCACGCGAGATGGAATTATCCGGGCAATTGCGGGGGAAAAACCTGACTATCTCGATGTGATTGGATGCTGATCGCAGTAGTGCTCACAGCGCGAATTCCCCCACGATCACCGTGACGCACTTGCCGCCCAGGATCACCCGGTCGCCGGCGAGGCCGCAGGCGACATGGCCGCCGCGCTTGCTCGCCTGGAAGGCGCTGAACGTGTCGCGGCCGAGGCGCCTGGCCCAATAGGGCGTCAGCACCGAATGCGCCGAGCCGGTGACCGGATCCTCGTCGATGCCGGCGGCGGGGGCGAAGACGCGGCTGATCACGTCGGTGCCCTTGCCGGGCGCGGTGACGATGTTGAGCGTGTGGCCGATCGCGGCGAGCGCCTTGAAATCGGGCTTGAGCGCCAGCACCGCCTCGGCGCTGTCGAGCACGGTCAGGTCATAGCCGTTCGGATGCTGCCAGGTCTCGCCGAGATCGACGCCGAGCGCGTCGAGCAGGCCGGGGACTTCTGCGGGCTCGGGCGGATAGGCGGGGAGCGCCATGGCATAGGCATCTCCGTCGCGGCGCACTTCGAGCACGCCGGCCTTGCGGGTGCGGAAGGTGACGCCGTCGCGCGCCGGATCGGCGGAGAGGATGAAATGGCCGCTCGCCAGCGTGGCATGGCCGCACAAGGCGACCTCGACCGCGGGAGTGAACCAGCGCAGCTCGAAATCGGCCGCGCCGCTGGCATCGGGGAGGAGGAAGGCGGTCTCGGCGACATTGTTCTCCTCGGCGATCGCCTGGAGAACGTCGTCGGCCAGCCATTCGCCGAGCGGCATCACCGCGGCCTGGTTGCCGGTGAAGGCACGGTCGGCAAAGGCGTCGATCTGGGCGAAAGGCAGGATCACGGGGCGTCCTTCAGCAGATTGGCTTCGATCATCGGGTTTTCGGGCTCGTCGACATGGCCCTCGGGATCGACATGGATCAGGATCTCGGTGCCGGGGAATGCCGCGCACAGCTCCTTCTCCAGCGCCTCGACCACGTCATGCGCCTCGAGGATCGTCATCGCCGGATTCATCGCGATGTGGAACTGGACGAAGTCGAGGTTGCCGCTCGAGCGCGTGCGCAGGTCGTGCAGGCTCCGGAGCGCGGGGTTGCGCGCCGCGACCTCGACGAATGCGTTCCGCTTCTCCTCGGGCCATTCCTTGTCCATCAGCTGGTCGATCGCGGCTTCGGACGCGCGCCAGGCGCCGAACAGCAGCCAGAAGGCAATGGCGATGCCGAACAGCGGGTCGGCGCCGCGCAGCCCCCAGGCATCGAGCAGCAGCGCGGCGATCACCGAGGCATTGAGCAGCAGGTCGGAGGTATAATGGATCCGATCGGTGCCGATCGCGACCGAGCGGGTCTGGCGGACGACATGCGCCTGGTAGCGGGTGAGCGCGAGCGTGACGGCGATCGCGACCAGGCTCACCGCAATGCCAGATTCGGGCGAGGCAGCGATGTCGCCGGTGCGGAAGCGATCGATCGCGCGGATCAGGATGGCGAGCGCCGAGACGGCGATGACGACGACCTGGAGCAGCGCGGCGAGCGCCTCGGCCTTGCCGTGCCCGAAGCGGTGCTTCTCGTCGGCCGGCTGCGCCGCCCAATGGACGCCGCCCAGGGTGACCAAAGAAGCGAACAGGTCGAGCACCGAATCGGCCAGGCTGGCGAGCACCGCGACCGAGCCGGTCTGGACGACGGCCCATGCCTTGAGCCCGCCGAGCAGCAGCGCGCTGCAGACGCTGGCGATGGCGGCGCGGCGGGCGAGGTTGGTCACGGCCAGATACTCACGGGTAGAGCAGGCCTTCGGACCAGCCGCCATCGGCGCGGGTGAACAGCCGGCGCTCGTGCAGGCGGTGGGCGCGGTCCTGCCAGAATTCGATTCGCGACGGGGTGACGCGGTACCCGCCCCAATGCGGCGGACGGGGCACGTCCTGCCCTTCGAAGCGCGCCTTGGCCGCTTCGAAGCGCGCCTCGAAGGTCTCGCGGCTGTCGAGCGGGCGCGACTGGTCCGACGCCCAGGCGCCGAGCTGCGAATCGCGGGCGCGGCTGGCGAAATAGGCGTCGCTCTCGGCATCGGTCGCGAAGCTGACCGGGCCCTCGATGCGGATCTGGCGGCGCAGCGACTTCCAGTGGAACAGCAAGGCGACCTTGGCGCCGTCGTGCAGGTCCTGCGCCTTGCGGCTCTCGCGGTTGGTGTAGAAGACGAAGCCGTCCGGGCCGTGGCCCTTGAGCAGCACCATCCGCACCGAGGGCTGGAGGTCGGCATTCACCGTCGCCAGGGCCATCGCGTTCGAGTCGTTGGGCTCGCTCGCCCGGGCTTCCTGATACCAGGCGTCGAACAGTTCGAAGGGATCGGTGCGCATGCGCCGCGCTCTACCGCCCCACTAAAGAGGTGTCGAGGAACGACTCCTTTGCTGGCACATTGAATCGGCTTCGCAACGAAGGAGGCGAGTGATGGCGGCGCGGGCTTATTGGCAGGGGCAGATACGGCTGGCGCTCGTCTCGATCCCCGTCGAGATCTACACCGCGACCAAATCGGGCGCGCAGATCAGCTTCCACCAGATCCACGAGCCGAGCGGCAAGCGGATCAAGTATGAGAAGGTCGCGCCGGGGCTGGGCGCGGTCGAGCCCGACGAGATCGTGAAGGGGTTCGAGGTCGAGAAGGGCGAATATGTCCTGCTCGAGCAGGACGAGATCGACGCGGTGAAGCTCGAATCGAAGAAGACGCTCGAGCTCACCCAGTTCGTCGACGCCGACGAGATCGACGTGCTCTATTATGAGCGGCCCTATTTCGTCGTGCCCGCCGACGATCTCGCGGAAGAGGCGTTCATCGTGCTGCGCGAGGCACTGAAGCGGACGCGCAAGGTCGGGCTGGGCCAGCTGGCGATGCGCGGGCGCGAATATGTGGTGAGCCTCAAGCCGTGCGGGCGCGGCATGGTGCTGGAGACGCTGCGCTATGCCGATGAGGTCAACAAGGCGCAGGGCTATTTCCGCGACATCCCCGATGACGCGCCCGATCCCGAGCTGTTGGGGCTGGCCGAGAGCCTGATCGGCAAGAAGGTGGCAAAGTTCGATCCCGGCGCGTTCCACGATCGCTATGTCGATGCGCTGCACGAGCTGATCGAGCGCAAGAAGAAGGCCAAGGGCCGCAAGATCATCGAGGACAAGGACGAGGGCAGCGCCGCGCGCGGCTCGAACGTGGTCGACCTGATGGCGGCGCTCAAGAAGTCGCTCGAGAAGCCCGAGGCAAAGACCAGCAAGGCCGTGAAGACCAGGCCGGTGAAGGAAGACAAGGCGCCCGCGAAGAAGGCGCCGGCGCGGAAGCGGGCATAAATGGCGACCGATCCCCTCGCGAAGTACAACGCCAAGCGCGATTTCGCCAAGACCGCGGAGCCGGCGGGCAAGATCGCCAAGGGCACGGGCCATCGCTTCATGGTCCAGAAGCATGACGCGACGCGGCTCCACTGGGACTTCCGGCTCGAGATCGACGGGGTGCTCAAGAGCTGGGCGGTGACGCGCGGGCCGAGCCTCGATCCGAACGAGAAGCGGCTGGCGGTGCGCACCGAGGATCACCCGCTCTCCTATGCCGATTTCGAGGGGACGATCCCCAAGGGACAATATGGCGGCGGCACGGTGATGCTGTGGGACGACGGCCAATGGGCGCCGATTCCGGGCAAGAGCGCGAAGGACCTGGAGAAGGGCCATCTCCACTTCACGCTCGAGGGCGAGCGGATGCAGGGCGAGTGGCTGCTGATCCGCCTGAAGCCGCGCGGCAAGCAGAAGAACGAGAACTGGCTGCTGCGCAAGATCGACGACCAATTTGCCGGCGCGACCGACGCGCTGGTCGAGACCGCGCTGACCAGTGTCAAGACCGGGCGGACGATGCAGGAGATCGCGGAGGGGGTGAAGCCATCCAAGATCCTCCCCGGCAGGGGGAGGGGGACCAGCGCAGCTGGTGGAGGGGGAGCGCCACAGGCGGATCGCGCGCGGAAGGCCCCCTCCACCACCGCTGCGCGGCGGTCCCCCTCCCCCTCTGGGGGAGGAATGAAGAATCCCAAGTTCCGCCCGCCCCAGCTCGCCACGCTGGTCGACACGGTGCCGGCGGGCAACCAGTGGCTGCACGAGGTGAAATATGACGGCTATCGCGCGCTGCTCAGCCTCGGCGGCAAGGGCCCGAAAATCTACACGCGCACCGGGCTCGACTGGACCGATCGCTTCCCCGGCATCGCCGAAGCGGCGAAATCGCTGCCCGGGCCGGCGCTGATCGACGGCGAGATCGTCGCGTTCAAGGACGGCAAGCCCGATTTCTCCTCGCTGCAGGAGGCGCTGTCCAGCGGCGGCGAGGGGCTGACGATGTTCGCCTTCGACCTGCTCGAAGCCGGCGGCGAGGACCTGACCAAGCTGCCCCAGCTCGCCCGCAAGGAGCGGCTGCGCGCGCTGCTCGCGGGCGCCGACCCGCGCATCCAGTTCTCCGAACATGTGCTGGGCAGCGGCGAGAAGCTGTTCGAGACGATGTGCCGCGAAGGCTATGAGGGCGTGGTCTCCAAGCGCGCCGATGCGCCCTATCGCGGCACGCGGAGCAAGGCCTGGCTCAAGACCAAGTGCATCCGCCGCCAGGAATTCGTGATCCTCGGCTGGTCGCCCTCCACCGCCAGGGGGCGCGGCTTCCGCTCGCTGCTGCTCGGGGTGAACGGGCCCGACGGCCTCGTCTATGCCGGCAAGGTCGGCACCGGCTTTACGATGGACACGCTGCACGACCTGCGCAGCCGCTTCGACAAGATCGCCGCCGACAAGCCCGCCGCCGAGGTGCCCCGGGCCGAGGCGCGCGGCGCGCATTGGCTGAAGCCCAGCCTGGTCGCGGAAGTCGCCTTTGCCGAGTTCACTGCCGAGAATGTCGTGCGCCACGCAAGCTTCATCGGGCTGCGCGAGGACAAGAAGGCGAAGGAGGTGGTCGCGGAGAAGCCCGCGCCGCTGCCCGAGCCGCCGCACTCGGCGATCAGGATCAGCAGCCGCGAGCGGGTGATCTTCCCCGGCGACGGGCTGACCAAGGGCGACCTGGCCGACTATTATCTCGCGACCGCGCCGATCCTGCTGCCCTGGCTCGCCAACCGCCCGATCAGCCTGGTCCGCTGCCCGCAGGGCCGGGCGCGCGCCTGCTTCTTCCAGAAGCACGACGCCGGCAGCTTCGGCGAGCAGGTCCATCAGGTCGACATTCGCGAGAAGGACGGATCGGTCGAGCCTTATCTCTATGTCAGCGATGCCGACGGGATCCTGGCCTGCGTCCAGATGGGCACGATCGAGTTCCATGGCTGGGGCAGCCTGGTCGCCGATGTCGAGAAGCCCGACCGGCTGGTGTTCGACCTCGATCCCGACGAGGGGCTCGACTGGGCCGATGTGAAGCAGGCGGCGGCGGACCTGAAGGACCATCTCGCCGATATCGGGCTGACCAGCTGGCCGTTGCTGTCGGGCGGCAAGGGCGTGCACGTGGTGGTGCCGCTGGTGCCCAAGGCCGAATGGCCCGAGGCGAAGAGCTTCTGCGAGCGCTTCGCCCGGGCGCTGAGCGAAGCCGAGCCCGGGCGCTTCACCGCCAACCTCAAAAAGGTGCACCGCAAGGGCAAGATCTTCATCGACTATCTGCGCAACCAGCGCGGCAGCACCGCCGTGCTCCCCTATGTCGCGCGTGCCCGCGAAGGCGCGCCGGTGGCGGCGCCGGTCACCTGGAGCGAGCTGCGCGAGATCGACAGCCCCAAGCATTTCTCGATCCGCGACACAGCGGAATTGCTCGAGCGCGCCACCGGCCGCGCGCTGCAGGGCTGGGGTCTCGCCGACCAGGTGCTGCCGGACGTCTAGCGCACTCGCTCGACGGTGACGCCCGGGCCGAGTAGCCGCAGCACGCTGTCCGGCCCGACCAGGTGCATCGTGCCGACCGCGACGAAGTAATGCCCCTTGCCGGCGAGCATCGTGCGCAGCTCCTCGGCCCAGCGGCGATTCCGCTCGACGATCACGGCCTGGTAGACGCGCGGGGTCGCGCGCAACGGCGCCAGGCTGATCGCGTCGATCGCCTCGGCATCGCCGGTGCGCCATGCCCGGACGAGCTTTTCCAGTTCGACCGGCGCGACGTCGAAATCCGCGAGCGTCTTGCGCAGGAAACCGAGCTGACCTTCTTCGGGAAAGTTCGAGAGCATGCGCATCTCGTCAGCCAGGCTCTCCAGCCCGAGCACCGGCTTGCCCGCAGCGATCGCGTCCCGACGCAGCGCCAGGTCGATTCCCGAGGCGGGATCGAAGCCGCCGCGCAGGATTACCGCCGAGGACAGCATCACGCCGGCGAGCCAGGGGCGCATCGGATCGAGCTGCGCCGCGCTGCGCCCCA
This sequence comes from Sphingomonas sp. KR3-1, assembly GCF_040049295.1. NCBI lineage: Bacteria > Pseudomonadati > Pseudomonadota > Alphaproteobacteria > Sphingomonadales > Sphingomonadaceae > Sphingomonas > Sphingomonas sp. KR3-1. Next base: position 1,637,070 of record NZ_JBDZDQ010000001.1, on the reverse strand, counting down.
TCGCCGCCGCTGCCTGGCCGAGCCGTGCCTGCTCGGCGGGCGTGAGCAACGAGGAGAGCGGGCGATCGGGCGACAGGCCATAGCGCTGGACGAGCGGGGCGACCGCGGCCTGGTTATCGGGGTCGGCGATCTCCAGCACCAGCGTCTCCGACGCCTTGAGCGCGGCGGCAACCTTGGGGCTCTGCCAGGCCGTGCCGGGACGCATGAAATGGATCGTCCCGAACAGATAGATCGTCGTGTCGGCATCGCGGACTACCCAGAGTGCCGGATCGGCGGCAGCCTCGGCCGGCGCAGGCGGGGGCGCCGCGGTTTGCGCGGAAACTGGTCCCGCGGGCAGCAGGGCGAGACAGGCAAGCAGGCGGAAGCGACGTGCGATCATAGGGACCTCCAATGGGAAAGGCGCGCGTCTTCGCTCGCCGCGGGGCTGGCGCGGCGTGACGGCGGTGGGAGCGGAAGCGGGTTAGCGGGTCAGGCGGCGGCGTCTTCGCGGGCTGCGCTCGCCCGTCGTCATCGGCCCCCGGTGCCGCGGATCGAGCACCTTGCGGCGAGTCGGGGCCGCCCGCGCGTTGAAGACTCTGTCCATAAAATGACGTTTAGCTAAATATCGAAATGAGTCAAGCGTGCCTCAGCGTGCGAGGCGCCCGGCGCGCAGCCAGGCGCCGAGGCGCCTGCGGATCGGCACGTCCCACCCGGCATAGGCCGCCCAGGCGACCAGCAGCAGGAACGGCACCAGCGCGGTGCCGATCGCGAGCAGTTCGCCGGTCGAGGCCCGGCCGGTCGCGACGAAGTTCATCCAGACATAGAGGAAGGGGAAATGGGTGATGTAGATCGGGTAGGAGATGCGCCCGCTCGCCTTGCACAGCCAGAGCATGCCGCGCCCGGGCTCCGAATGGCGGCCGGCGACGAGGATCGCGGGGAAGAGCAGCACGACGCATAGCGCCTCGTAGAGCCCGTTGACCTTGATCCCGCCGATCGGCGCCAGCGTGGGGAAGGCCGTGATCGCGAGCATCGCCAACGACAGCGGCAGCCAGCCGAGCCGCAGCCTGGGCAGCCGGTCGCGGACCCGGAAGAGCCACAGCCCGGTGACGAACGGGAAGCACAGCCGCACCGGCGCCATCCAGAAGGTCTCCCAATAGGAGCCCTGGTCGAGCGAGCCGAACATCGTGGCAGTGACGATCAGCAGGATCCCGCTCAGCACCGCGATCGCCGCGAGCGCGGCGTTGGGCAGACGGCGCAGCAGCAGCGCATAGGCGAGGCTGCCGATATATTCCTGGAACAGCGTCCAGATCGGGCCATTGAGCGGATGCGTGTCGGTCCAGCGATTGGGCAGCGACCAGGTCGGCAGCGCGAACAGGCACATCGCGAAGGCCGTCAGCACCGCGCGCAGCGGCGTGGCCGCCTGGGCCGGCGTGGCGAAGGGATCGAGCAGATAGCTCGCCAGCCCGAGCAGCGCGCCGAGGACGACCAGCGGGTGCAGCCGGATCAGCCGCAGCGCGAGGAAATGGCCGGTGGGCATCCTCGGCCAGCGATCGTCATAGGCATAGCCGAGCACGAATCCCGACAGCGCGAAGAAGAAATCGACTGCGAGCGGGGCATGGTGCAGCACCACCTTGGCGCCGTCCCACATCACGGTGATGCCCTGGATGTGGAACAGCACGACGAGCAGCGCCGCAGTGCCGCGCAGCCCGTCTAGCACCTCGAAATGCTCCTTGCCGGTCGCCGTGCGATCGGGCGTTTCCGCCTGCGCCGCGCCTGCTGCGATCTCCGCCATCCGCTCCCCCTTTTGCTTCTGCCTTGGTGTCGGTTCGCCCGGGAAATCGCAAGGCCGCGCCTGCGTCATCCGCTTAGTTGCAAATCACTCGCAATAGCGCTAATGGCCTCCGCGAAGCGCCGAGCAGGGCGTGCGAATCCGCCAAAAGGGGTCCTCAAGTTGAATCTGAAGCTTTCTCTCTGTCTCGGCGTGGCGCTGTCCGCGCTCGCCACGCCCGCCTTCGCCCAGACGGAAGACGCCCAGAAGCCTGCCGAGGACGGCGCGATCGTGGTCAGCGGCCGCTATACGATCCCCGACAAGATCGACACCGCCACGGGCCTCGGCCTCACCGTGCGCGAGACGCCGCAATCGGTGAGCATCGTCACGGCGCAGCGCATCCTCGACCAGAACCTGATCACCGTTGCCGACGTGATCGAGAATGGCGTGGGCGTCGCGGTCAACGAAGTCGATGACGTGCGCAACTCCTTCTATGCGCGCGGCTTCGAGATCCGGAACACGCAGATCGACGGCGTGCCGGCGGCCTGGACGCTGGCCGGCGCGAACGGCGAGACCAGCATGGACGTCTCGGTCTATGAGCGCGTCGAGATCGTGCGCGGCGCGACCGGTCTGCTGTCGGGCGCGGGCGACCCCTCCGCCTCGGTCAATCTCGTTCGCAAGCATGCCGATGCCAAGGACCTGACCGGCTATGTCAGCGCCTCCTATGGCAGCTGGAACACCTGGCGCTTCTCGGGCGATGTCGGCGGCGCGCTCACCGCCAATGGCCGTATCCGCGCCCGCGCCGTCGGCCGCTATGAGCAGGGCGACAGCTATATCGATCTCTACCACAACAAGAAGTACGTGCTGTACGGCGTGGTCGATGCCGATGTGACCGACTCCACGCTCGTCCGCGCCGGCGTGAGCTACCAGGATACCAAGCCGCAGGGCGCGCTGTGGGGCGCGCTGCCGACCTTCTATACCGACGGCACCACCACGCATCTCGCGCGCTCGCAGAGCACCGCGGCGGACTGGACGCGGTGGAACAGCACCAACCTCAACGTCTTCGCCACCGTGCGCCAGCAGATCGGCGAGAAGTGGAGCGTGATGCTCAACTACAACCGCCTGCGCAACGCCAGCGACACCCAGCTGCTCTACCTCTACGGCAATGTCGACAAGGCGACCGGCACGATCGAATCGAGCAATCCCTACAAATCGAAGGGCGAGAGCACGCAGGACAGCTTCGACGGGCAGATCAAGGGTGCCGTCACCTTGTTCGGCCGCGACCATGAAGTCGTGCTCGGCGCGCTGCACTCGATCCTCAACCGCCACACCGACAATTATGTGGCGCCGTACACGCGCAACAATCCGGCCTGGGGTGCCGGGCTGAACGACTGGGCGGCGAACGTGCCGCTCGTCGGCGAGGGCGGCGCGGCCTTCCCCGAGCCGGTCTGGGGCACCACGCCGGTCCGCAACGAGCAGGAGCGGATCGTCCAGGACGGCTATTACGGCGCGGTGCGGCTCAACGTCGCCGATCCGTTCAAGATCATCGCGGGCGGGCGCATCGCCAGCTGGCACCAGACCGGCTTCGCCTGGAGCGGGCCGAGCGATTATGGCGACGACAACGTCTTCATCCCCTATCTCGGCGCGCTGCTCGACATCACCTCGAACCACCGGCTCTATGCGAGCTTCACCAAGATCTTCCAGCCGCAGAACCTGTACGACCGCAACCTCAACCTGCTCGATCCGCTGCAGGGCAAGGCTTATGAGGTCGGCGTGAAGAGCGCCTTCTTCAACGAGGCGCTGCAGACCTCGGTCGCGCTGTTCCGCATCGAGCAGGACAATGTCGGCCAGGTCGACGGGCTGCCGATCCCGGTCGCCGGCGGCCAGACGCTCCAGCCCTATCGCGCCGCCGACGGCGTGGTCAGCCAGGGCTTCGAGATCGAGGCGACCGGCCGGCCGCTGCCGGGCTGGAACATCAATTTCGGCTACAGCCAGTTCAAGGCCGAGGACGCCAATGACGTGCCGGCGAACACCGACCAGCCGCGCCGGCTGCTGAAGCTGTTCACCACCTACACGGTCGATCGCTTCACGATCGGCGGCGGCGTGAACTATCGCAGCAAGGCCTATTCGACCGGCACCAACCCCGTCACCGCCGCACCCTTCACCTTCCTGCAGGACGGCTATGCGCTGGTGAACCTGATGGCGCGCTTCGCGGTGACCGAGCGGCTCCAGCTCCAGGCCAATGTCGAGAACCTGCTCGACAAGACCTATTACAGCCAGGTCGGCTTCTACAGCCAGTATCGCTATGGTTCGCCGCGCAACTTCACGGTGGGCGCGAGCTACAAGTTCTGAGATCCGGGCGGGGAAGGTATCGCGCCTTCCCCGTTCCATGTTGCCACGCAGCAGGGATTGCCCCACTAGTCCCCCCGAGTAGCTGGGGACGATATTTGGCGAGCAGCGCCGCATCTCTGTTCGACGCGGGCGTGATCGCCGACCGGTGGATCGCGGACTATTGCGCGTCCGGCCGCGACGACGACATGCTGTGCACGCGGGGTGCCGGCGATACCGCGTGGCAGGCGATGTTCGAGGAGCTGGCCGGGCTCGCCGGCGAGAGCCTGGAGACGGCGCGCGAGCGGGCGCACCGCCATGCCGAGGATATCGGCACCGGCTTCCGCATCGCCGGCGAAGGGGAGGAGCGGCCCTGGCCGCTCTCGCCCGTGCCGCTGCTGATCCCCCAGGCCGAATGGCAGACCATCGCCGCCGGCATCGCCCAGCGCGCCGAAGTGCTCGAGGCCGTGCTCGCCGACCTCTACGGCGCGGGCAGGCTCGTCGCCGACGGCCATGTTCCCGCCGCGGTCGTCACCGGCAGCCCGTTCTTCCTGCGCCCGCTGACCAATCTCGTGCCGCCCGGCGGCTATCACCTCCAGGCCGTGGCGATGGACCTGTGCCGCGGGCCGGACGGCAGCTGGCGCGTGCTCACCGACCATCTGCGGGCGCCCGCCGGCGCCGGCTATGCGCTCGAGAACCGGCTGGCGATGGCGCAGACGCTGGACGGCCTGCAGACCCGGCTCAACATCGCCCGCCACGCGCCCTTCTTCGCCGCCTTCCGCGAAGGGCTGGCCGCGCGCTGCCGCCGCGCCGAGCCGCGCATCGCGCTGCTCACGCCCGGACGGTTCAACCCGAGCTATGCCGAGCAGGCGCATCTCGCGCGCTATCTCGGCTGGCTGCTGGTCGAGGGGGCCGATCTCGCGGTGCTCGACGAGCAGCTCTATGTGCGCACCATCGCCGGGCTGAAGCGCGTCGATGCGCTGTGGCGCCGCGTCGATCCGCGGCTGATCGATCCGCTAGCGCTCGACAGCCATTCGACGATCGGCGTGCCCGGACTGGTCGATGCGATGGTCGCCGGCAATGTCGTGATCGCCAATGCGCCGGGCGCTGCGCTGCTCGAGGCGCCGGCCTTCTCCGCCTTCCTGCCCAGGCTCGCCGAACTGCTGACCGGCGCGCCGCTCCAGCTCCCCAATATCGCGACCTGGTGGTGCGGGCAGGACGAGGCGCGCGGCCATGTCGAGGCCGAGCTCGACCGGCTTCTGGTCAAGCCGGCGTTCGGCGCCACGCCGCTGGGCCTGCCCGAGGGCAAGCCGGTGCTGGGCAGCGCGCTCAGCGGCGAGGCGCGCGCCGCGCTGCTCGCCGACATGGCGCGCCGGCCGCAGGATTATGTCGGGCAGGAGATCGTCCATCTCTCGACCATGCCGGTGGTCGCCGACGACCGGCTCGCCGCGCGCCCCTTCACGCTGCGGGTATTCGCTGCGCGCGGGGCGGACGGCGCCTGGACGGTGCTGCCCGGCGGCTTTGCCCGGATCGGCGAGCATGCCGATGCCCGCGCCGCGGTGATGGGCGAGGGCATGTGGTCGGCGGATGTCTGCGTCCACGGCCCCGAGGCGGTCGAGCCGGTCTCGCTGCTTCCCTCGGGCGACACCACCCAGCTGCGTCGCAATCCCGGCACGCTGCCCAGCCGCGTTGCCGACAACATGTTCTGGCTCGGCCGCTATCTGGAGCGCGGCGAGGCGCAGCTGGGCGTGATCCGGGTGCTGCTCGGCAATTCGATCAGCGCGGATACCGGCGCGGCGCTCGCCGCCGATACGGTGCGCCGCCTCGCCGACATCCTGGTCGCCAGCAACGCGGCACCGGTGCCGCCGGGCCTCAAGCGCGCGGACCTGACGCAGCTTGCCCGCACCGCGCTCGAGGATGGCGAGGGCTGGTACAGCGTCGCTGCGATCAACGCCCAGGCCAAGGGCATCGGCGAAGTCTCGCGCGACCGGCTGGCGGCGGACATGGTGCGCCTGCTCGACGCGCCCTTCCCGACGCGCGGCACGCTGCTCGAAAAGGCCGGATCGCTCCAGCGCCGCTATTCCGCGCTGGCCGGGCTCGCCGCCGAGCATATGGGGCGCACCGATGCCTGGCGCTTTCACGACATGGGCCGCCGCGTCGAGCGCGCGATGGCGACGCTGCGCTTCCTGCGCGCCTTTGGCCGGAGCGACGCGACCAGCGACGATCTCGGCACGCTGCTCGACCTGGCGGACAGCCAGATCAGCTATCGCCAGCGCTACCTCACCGGGATCGGCCGGGTGCCGGTGCTCGATCTGGTGACGCTCGATCCGGGCAACCCGCGCGGCATCGCCTTCCAGGTCGCGGCGATCTCGGCGCACCTCAACAAGCTGCCGGTGCTGTCGGACGACGGGCTGGCCGAGCCGCAGCAGGAGCAGGCGCGCGAGCTCGCCGCGATCCTGGTGACGACCAACGCGATGCGGCTCGACGACACTCTCCTCGCCGGGCTCGACCTGCGCCTCGGCTTCCTCTCCGATGCGATCGCCCGGCGCTATTTCCTGCAGGGCTCCGAGCCGCTGCGCGCCGCCGGGCTCGTCCTCGCCTGATGCTCTATCGCATCCGCCATGTGACGCGGTTCGACTATGCCCAGCCGGTGGGCTTCGCGCGCTGCAATTTGCGGCTGAAGCCGATCCTGTGGTCGGGCCAGGAAGTGCTCGACTATGCGCTGTCGGTCGAGCCGGGCGGGCGCGTCTTTCCGGCGCGGGCAGAGGCGGGGCTCGCCAATGTCGTGCGGCTGGTGGTCGAGCAGCCGGCGAACATGCTGACCATCGAGAGCAGCGCGCGCGTCCGGGTCAACCGGCCGATCCCGGTGCCGTCGCCCACCGATCCCACGCTGGCCGAGATCGCCCGGCTGGCGCGCGCGAGCCGCGACATGTCGCCGGCCGGCCCCGCCGCCTATCTCTTTCCCTCGCCGCAGATCCCGCTCGATCCCGCGATCGCCGCCTGGTGCGCGCCCGATCTCGAGCCGACGCGCGGCGTGCTGGAGGCGGCCTATGCGCTCGCCAGCCAGATCCAGCGCGAATTCGATTTCGATCCCAGCGCGACCCTGGTCGATACGCCGCCGCGCGCCGCCTTCGACAAGCGGAGAGGGGTCTGCCAGGATTTTGCGCAGATCATGATCTCGGGGCTGCGCGCCGCCGGGCTGCCCGCCGCCTATGTCTCGGGCTATCTGCGCACGCTGCCGCCGCCGGGCCAGCCGCGGCTGGTCGGTGCCGATGCGACGCATGCCTGGGTGCTGGTCTGGGCCGGGCCGCAGCTGGGCTGGGTCGGCGTCGATCCGACCAACGGCATCTGGATGGCCGAGGACCATGTCGTGATGGCGATCGGCCGCGACTATGCCGAGATCGCGCCGATCGACGGCATCGTCCTGGGATCGGGCGCGCAGGACATGCATGTGTCGGTCGATGTCGAGCCGCTAGACGAGCCAGTGCAAGAACCCGCTGCCTGACCCTTGCGTTACACGCCAGAGACGCCGAAATACGGCGCGTCCAAAGGGGTATTGCGTGGCAGCTGATCCGTATTCCGTACTGAACGTGGCGCGTGGCGCGAGCGAGGCCGAGATCAAGAAGGCCTATCGCAAGCTCGCCAAGGAGCTGCATCCGGACCGCAACCGGGACAATCCCAAGGCGGCGGAGAAGTTCAGCCAGGTCACCTCGGCCTATGACCTGCTGACCGACAAGGACAAGCGCGCCCGCTTCGATCGCGGCGAGATCGACGGCGACGGCAACCCGACCAATCCGTTCGGCGGGTTCAGCCCCGGCGGGATGGGCGGCATGGGTGGCGGCCAGGGCGGTTTCCGCGCCGATTTCGGCGGCGGCGAGCCCGGCGGCTTCGGCGACATCTTCGAGGGGCTGTTCGGCGGCGCGCGGCGCGGCGGCGGCGGCTTTGCCGGCGGCTTCGGCGATTTCGGCCGGCGCCAGGCAGCCAAGGGCGCGAACGTGCCCTATCGTCTGGCGGTCAGCTTCGAGGACGCGGCCAGGCTCGCCACCCAGCGCATCACGCTGCGCGACGGAAAGACGATCGACCTCAAGCTCCCCGCCGGCGTCGAGACCGGCACCCAGATGCGGCTCGCCGGCAAGGGCGAGGACGGGCCGGGCGGCGCCGGCGATGCGATCGTGACGATCGAGGTGCAGCCGCACCGTTTCTACGAGCGCCAGGGCGACGATATCCGCCTCGAGCTGCCGGTCACGCTCTCCGAAGCGGTGCTCGGCGCCGAAGTGCGCGTGCCGACGCCGGACGGCGCGGTGATGCTCAAGGTTCCCAAGGGCTCCTCTTCGGGCAAGACGCTGCGCCTCAAGGGCCGCGGCTTCCACAAGAAGGGCGCCGGGCGCGGCGACCTGCTCGTCACGCTGATGGTCGAGCTGCCGGTCGATGACGATGCGCTGATCGAGTTTGCCCGGGGCTGGGACGACAAGGGGAACCCGCGTGGCCGCATGGGCGTCTAACGCTTTGTGACAACAGGGGAAGACGCAGCCGCTACGGAAGCGAAGCCGGGGCTTGGGTCCCGCATCCTCGGGCTGCTCGCCCGGATCGGCTTCGGCCCGAAATTCTGGCGGGTGACGAAGCGGGTGGTGCTCGGCACCTTCCAGGATGGGTTCACCTATGCCGGCAACCTGGCCTATCTGAGCCTGGTCACGCTCTTCCCCTTCTTCATCGTCGCCGCCGCGGTGGCGCAGCTGTTCGGCCGCAGCTCCGAGGGGATCCACACGCTCGAGGCGTTCCTCCACACCGTGCCGCCCGACGTCGCCGACCTGCTGCGCAAGCCGGTGTCGGACGTGCTGATGGCGCGGACCGGCAACCTGCTGTGGTTCGGCGCGATCGTCGGGCTGTGGACCGTGGCGGGCTTCATCGAGACGCTGCGCGGCATCCTGCGCCAGGCCTATGGCGTCCAGTCGCGCACGCCGTTCTGGCGCTACCGGCTCGGTGCGATCGGGATGATCATCGCCTCGGTGGTGCTGACGATGGCGGCGTTCAGCTTCCAGGTGATCCTGACCGGCGTCGAGCAGTTCCTCTACAACATCTTCCCCTGGGCGTCCGAAGCGCAGCGCATCGTCTCGCTCACCAAGATCGCGCCGGCGATCGCGCTGTTCGGCGCGCTCTACATGCTGTTCTACTCGCTGACGCCGAGCAAATACCGCAAGAGCAAATGCCCGAAATGGCCGGGTGCGCTGTTCACCGCGATCTGGTGGCTGCTGGTCACCGCGCTGCTGCCCAAGATCCTCGGCACGCTCGGCAATTACGACCTCACCTATGGCAGCCTGGCGGGCGTGATGATCGCGCTGATCTTCTTCTTCTTCGTCGGACTGGGCATGGTGATCGGCGCAGAGTTGAACGCGGCTCTGGCGGAAACGCCGGAAACGGGTTTAGAGGAGGCGCGACAAGAGGAGAATACACCGTCGTGACCGGATTGATGCAGGGCAAGCGCGGGCTGATCATGGGCCTGGCAAATGATCGCTCGCTGGCGTGGGGCATCGCCAAGCAGCTGCACGAGCAGGGCGCCGAGATGGCGTTCAGCTACCAGGGCGAGGCGCTGGGCAAGCGCGTGCGGCCGCTCGCCGACCAGATCGGCGCGGGCAAGCTGATCGAATGCGACGTGTCCGACATGGCGTCGCTCGACCGCGCCTTTGCCGAGCTCGCCGAGCATTGGCCGACGATCGACTTCGTCGTCCACGCGATCGGCTTTTCCGACAAGAACGAGCTGCGCGGCGGCTATGTCGACACCAGCCTCGACAATTTCCTGATGACGATGAACATCAGCGTCTATTCCTTCGTTGCGGTGGCGCAGCGCGCCCGGGCGATGATGCCCGATGGCGGCAGCCTGTTGACGCTGAGCTATTACGGCGCCGAGAAGGTGATCCCGCACTACAACGTCATGGGCGTCGCCAAGGCCGCGCTCGAGACCAGCGTCCAGTATCTCGCCGTCGACCTCGGGCGCGAGAACATCCGCGTCAACGCGATCTCGGCCGGCCCGATCAAGACGCTGGCGGCCAGCGGCATCGGCGACTTCCGCCTGATCCTCAAGTGGAACGAGCTCAACTCGCCCTTGAAGCGCAACGTCACGATCGAGGATGTCGGCGGCGCGGGCATGTACCTGCTTTCCGATCTCGCCTCGGGCGTGACTGGCGAGATCCACCATGTCGATGCCGGCTACAATGTCATCGGCATGAAGGCCGAGGACGCGCCCGACATCTCGCTCGTCTGATGTCCATCGCGATCCGCCCCGCCACCGGCGGGGACGTGGCGGCGATCGACGCGCTGCTGCGCCGTGCCTTTCCGGCGGAGGACGAGGCGCGGCTGGTCCAGCGGCTGTGCATCGATGGCGACATGGTGCTGACGCTGGTCGCGGACGACGAGGAGAGCGGCGCGCTCGCCGGCATGATCGCGTTCAGCCGGATGGAGGTGGAGATCGCCGGCAAGGCGATCGCCGCCGTAGCGCTCGCGCCGCTGGCGGTGGAGAAGGCGTGGCGCAAGCAGGGCGTCGGCGAGGCGCTGGTCCAGGCCGGGATCGCGCAGCTGGGCGCCGCCGGCGCGATGCTGTGCTTCGTGCTCGGCGAACCGGGTTATTATGCGCGCTTCGGCTTCGCGCCCGAATGGGCGAGCGGATTTGCCTCGCCCTATGCCGGTGCGTATCTGATGGCGCTGCCGCTTCAGGGTGGCGCCATGCCGTGCGGGATGCGCGGCGCCGCGACGCATGCACCGGCGTTCGCACAACTGGGCGGGGTAGAGTGAGCTTCAACACCTTCGGACGCGTTTTCCGGTTCACCACCTGGGGCGAGAGCCATGGCCCGGCGCTTGGCGCGGTCGTCGATGGCTGCCCGCCGGGGCTGCGCCTGTCCGAAGACGATATCCAGCCCTTCCTCGACAAGCGCCGCCCGGGCCAGTCGCGCTTCACCACCCAGCGCCAGGAGCCCGACCAGGTCCGTATCCTCTCGGGCATTTTCGAGGGGCGCAGCACGGGCACCCCGATCGCGCTCCACATCGACAATGTCGACCAGCGCTCGAAGGACTATTCGGACGTCGCCAAGGCCTATCGCCCCGGCCATGCCGACTATGCCTATGACGCGAAATACGGTTTCCGCGACTATCGCGGCGGCGGGCGCAGCTCGGCGCGCGAGACCGCGGCACGCGTGGCGGCGGGCGCCGTCGCCCGGCTGGTGATCCCCGAAGTGACGATCCTCGCCTGGGTCGAGGCGATCGGCGGCGATGCGATCGACTATGCCAATTTCGACGCCGCCGAGATCGGCAACAACCCGTTCTTCTGCCCCGATGCGGCGGCCGCCAAGCGCTGGGAAGTGCTGGTCGATGCCGCGCGCAAGTCGGGCTCGTCCTTGGGCGCGGTCGTTGCCTGCGAGGCGACGGGGGTGCCGCCAGGTTGGGGGGCGCCGCTCTACGCCAAGCTCGACAGCGAGCTGGCCGCGGCGTGCATGTCGATCAACGCCGTGAAGGGCGTCGAGATCGGCGACGGCTTCGCGGCGGCGGCGCTCAGCGGCGAGGAGAATGCCGATGCAATGCGCCCGGGCCCGGACGGCAAGCCCCATTTCCTCGCCAACCATGCCGGCGGCATCGCGGGCGGCATCTCGACCGGCCAGCCGGTGCGCGTGCGCGTGGCGTTCAAGCCGACCAGCTCGATCCTCACGCCGGTGGAGACGGTGACGCGGCCAAATGAAAACGGGGACTTCGAGGCGACCGAGATCATGACCAAGGGCCGCCACGATCCGTGCGTCGGCATCCGCGGCGTGCCGGTGGTCGAGGCGATGGTCGCGCTCGTGCTCGCCGACCAGAAGCTGCTCCACCGCGCGCAGGTTGGTTGAGCCCGGCTTAAGGAACGAGTGCGTCTTTTAACACGTTCTATTCCTGCAAAATAATGCAGGAGTGGATGTCATGCGTATTCTTCTCTCGATCGCGGCGGCAGGCGCGTTGTTCGTTCCGGCCCTGGCCTCGGCGCAAGTGCTGGGCGGACAGGCGGGTGGCGGCCTGGGCGGCAGCGTCGGCGCGCCGGTGGGCACTGCGGGCGGCATGCTGAGCGGCAATCTCGACGGCACCGTGCGCACCGATGTGGTGGACCGCGCCACCACGACGACGCGCGACACCGCCGACCGGGCCGAGCGCACCACGCGCCGCACCACCGACAAGGCGCGCGAAAAGGCCTATGACACCAAGAACCGCGCCGTCGACACCGCCGATCGCACGCGTGACCGCGCGACAAGCACGGTCGATTCCGCGTCCAACCCGAATGTCGGCCTGAGCGGCAATGCCGCCGCGGGCGGGTCCGCGAACACCCCGCGCCGCAGCGCTGGTACCAGCAGCAATGCCGGCGTCTGGGTGGGCGCGAGCCGCAATGGCGCCAGCGCGGGCGTCAGCGCCGGCACAAGCAGCAATACCCAGCCGCGCTGACCGACGGACCTGGAAGGAGGGCGGCCGTTCCCACCCGGTGCGGCCGCTCTTTCATGTCCAAGCGATTTCGGCCCGTCCCCTTGGCGGCTCGCCTCATTGCCCAGCCGTGCGCAGGGCAGGGCTGGCCGAAATCGCTGGAAACAGGCCAGACATGTGCGGGGTCTCGAAGGGTCCTCGGCAAAAACCGAAGGAGGATTGCCCTGTATGTTGCTGAAAACCCTGATCGGCGCCGCGGCGCTGCTGGCCGCTCCCGCGGCCTTCGCCCAGACCACCACGCCGACTGATCCGTCGACGACCACGACGGCACCGGCGCCCGCGCCGTCCCCAGATCCGGCGCCGCAGCCGGATGCGACCCCCACCACTGCGCCGGCCCCCGATCCGGCAACCACCAATCAGGACCCGACCACGGCCGAGCCCGACAAGGCCGAAGCCAGCAAGGGCAAGAAGAAGCCCCACTAGGGGCGTCTGAAACGAAGCGCGCTGCCCGGTTCCGTGGCCGGACGGGCAGCGCGCTTCTGTTTGCAGATCAGTCCGCGAAAGGATCGCGGACCAGAATGGTGTCCTCGCGCTCGGGGCTGGTCGATACCAGCGTGACCGGGCAGCGGATCAGTTCTTCCACCCGGCGGATATATTTGATCGCGGCAGCGGGCAGCTGGGCCCAGCTGCGCGCGCCGGCGGTGGTCTCCTGCCAGCCCGGCATCGTCTCGTAGATCGCCTCTATCGCGGCCTGGTCGGCGGCGTTGGCCGGATAATAGTCGATCTCCCGGCCGTGCAGGCGATAGCCGGTGCACACCTTGATCTCGTCGAACCCGTCGAGCACGTCGAGCTTGGTCAGTGCGATGCCGGTGATGCCCGAGACCGCGGCCGACTGGCGCAGCAGCACCGCATCGAGCCAGCCGCAGCGGCGCTTGCGCCCGGTGACGGTGCCGAACTCATGGCCGCGCGTGCCGAGCCGCTCGCCCACGTCATTGTCCTGCTCGCTCGGGAAGGGGCCCGATCCGACGCGCGTCGTATAGGCCTTGGCGATGCCCAGCACGAAGCCGACTGCGGCCGGGCCGATGCCCGATCCCGCCGAGGCGGTGCCCGCCACCGTGTTGGACGAAGTGACGAACGGATAGGTGCCGTGATCGATGTCGAGCAGCACGCCCTGCGCGCCTTCGAACAGGATGCGGCGGCCGCGCTCGCGCGCGGCGTTGAGGTCGCGCCACACCGGCTTGGCGAAGGGCAGGACGAAGCCGGCGATCTCGCGCAGCTGCTCGACCAGCGCGGCGCGGTCGATCGGGCCGACGCCGAAGCCGGCGCGCAGCGCGTCGTGATGCGCGAGCAGGCGGTCGAGCTGCGGCTCGAGCTCGCCGAGATGCGCCAGGTCGCAGACCCGGATCGCGCGGCGGCCGACCTTGTCCTCATAGGCCGGGCCGATGCCGCGCCGCGTGGTGCCGATCTTGCCGGCGCCGCTGGCATCCTCGCGCAGGCCGTCGAGCTCGCCGTGCAGCGGCAGGATCAGCGGGCAGGTATCGGCGATGCTCAGCGTGTCCGGCGTCACGTCGACGCCCTGGCCGCGCAGCTTCTCGATCTCGGCCTTGAGCGCCCAGGGATCGAGCACCACGCCATTGCCGATCACCGAGGGGGTGCCGCGGACGATGCCCGAGGGGAGGAGCGACAGCTTGTAGACATTCTCGCCGACGACCAGCGTGTGCCCGGCATTGTGGCCGCCCTGGAAGCGCACGACCATGTCGGCGCGCTCGGCGAGCCAGTCGACGATCTTGCCCTTGCCTTCGTCACCCCATTGGGCGCCGATAACCGCTACATTTGCCATGGATACACGTCTCCGCCTGCCGGGGCGGACCCAGGCCGCCCTTCGACAGGGCTCGGCGGCTGGGCGGTACAGAGGCTTGGGGGCAGGGCCCGAAGCCGCGGCGCGAATGGCGCCTGGGGCCGCGAAGGTCAAGCCTTTATGCGTCGAGCGCCGCCCGGATGGCGACCGCGAGCCGATCGAGGTCGAAGGGCTTGGCGAGGATCGTCTCGCCCGCGACGCGCGCCGTCTCGGGCGCATAGCCGCTGGTCAGCAGCACCTTGAGGCCAGGCACCCTGGCGCGCGCGCGCTCCGCCAGCTCGCGGCCGGTCATCTCGGGCATCACCACGTCGCTGAACAGCAGCGCGATCGGCTGGCCGCCATGGTCCAGCTTTTGCTCGATCAGCCGCAGCGCCTCGGGCCCGTCGCGCGCGGCGATCACCTGGTAGCCGAGCTCGCGCAGCGCCTCGACCGAATAGCTGCGCACGCGCTCCTCGTCCTCGACGACGAGCACCGTCTCGCCGATGCCGCGCGGCGCCGGTCCGGCCATGCGCTCCTGCGCCGCGGCGGGCGCAGCGCCGGCATGGACCGGCAGATAGAGATGGACGGTGGTGCCCGCGCCCGGCGCCGTATCGATCCGCACCGCGCCGCCCGACTGGCGGACGAAGCCGAACACCTGGCTCAGCCCCAGGCCGGTGCCCTTGCCGACGCCCTTGGTCGTGAAGAACGGATCGAAGGCGCG
Organism: Sphingomonas sp. KR3-1; assembly: GCF_040049295.1. Taxonomy (NCBI): domain Bacteria; kingdom Pseudomonadati; phylum Pseudomonadota; class Alphaproteobacteria; order Sphingomonadales; family Sphingomonadaceae; genus Sphingomonas; species Sphingomonas sp. KR3-1. The sequence goes on along the minus strand of NZ_JBDZDQ010000001.1, from coordinate 1,622,010 downwards.
CGCGGCGACTTCGGGGGCCATGCCGCTGCCGGTGTCGGCCACTGCGATCTCGACATAGTCGCCGGGCGCCAGGTCCAGCCCCGCCGCTTCGCTGCCGTCGAACCGGGCATTGGCGGTGGTCAGCACCAGCCTGCCGCCCTTGGGCATCGCGTCACGCGCATTGACCGAGAGGTTGAGGATGACGTTCTCGAGCTGGTTGGGATCGGCGAGCAGCGGGCGCAGGCCGGCGGGCAGCACGGTCTCCACCGTCACGTCGTCGCCGAGCGTGCGGACGAGCAGCTCGATCATGCCGCCCACCATCGCATTGGCATCGATCGCCGCCGGGGCGAGCGGTTGCTGGCGCGAGAAGGCGAGCAGCCGCTGGGTGAGCGCGGCGGCGCGGGTCGCGCCGTCGCGCGCGGCGGTAATATATTTGTCGAGGTCGTGATTGCCCTGCTTCACGCGCCGCTCGAGCAGGTCGAGCGCGCCGATCACCACCGCGAGCATGTTGTTGAAATCATGCGCGATGCCGCCGGTGAGCTGGCCGACCGCCTCCATCTTCTGCGCCTGGCGCAGCAAATCCTCCGCTGCCGTCAGCTGTTCGGTGCGCTCCTGGACGGCGGTTTCCAGCGCCTCGCGCGAGCGGGCGAGCACTTCGCGTGCATCGACGATGTCCTGGATGTCGGTGCAGGTGCCGAACCAGCGCGTGATCGCGCCGCGTTCGTCGCGCACCGGCTGGGCGCTGCCGAGCACCCAGCGATACTGCCCGCTATTGTGGCGCAGCCGATATTCGATCCGGTAATGCTCGCCGCTCTCCAGGCTCTGGCGCCACACGCTCCACGCGCGTTCCTGGTCCTCGGGGTGGAACACGCCGTTCCAGCCCTCGCCGTCGGTGCTGCCCCGGGGGACGCCGGTATATTCGTACCAGCGGTCGTTGTAATAATCGTGATGGCCGTTGGGCAGCGTCGACCAGACCATCTGGTCGATCGAATTGGCGATCGCGCGGAACTTGGCCTCGCTCTCGCGCAGCGCCGCGACGGCCTCGATCCGCTCCACCGCGTCCCAGGTCGTCTCCGCCACCGCTTCGATGAAAGCGACCTCCTCGGCCGACCAGGCGCGCGGGCCTGCCGTGCTGATCGACAGAACCGCCACCCATTGCCCGGCGCGCAGCAGCGGCACGCCCACCCCGGCGCCGGCGAGATGGGCGAGGCCCGGCGCGTCGGTCGCCATGTCGGACAGTATCACGGTGCGGCCGATCCGGTAGTTGCGGGCATTGTCGCCCAGCTGCGCGACACTGAGCGCGCCTTCGATCGGCGCGAGCCGGCCACTGTTCCAGTGCGGCCCGAAATGCACCTCGTCGCCTTGGACGCGGTAGAAATTCACCCGGTCGAGCCCGAGCTGCTCGCCGAGCGCGGCGGCGGTGAAATGCAGCACCGCATCGGCCGAATCGAGCGCGCGCTGCTGATCGGCGAGCGCGCCGAGAAACGCCTGCGCGTCGTTGGCGGCGCGCAGATCGTCGGCGGCGGCGCGCGCCGCGTCCTCGGCGCGCTTGCGCTCGGTGATGTCGAAGGCGACGCCGGGGAAGCGCAGCGGGCTGCCTTCGTCGTCGAAGATCGCCCGGCCCTGCGCGCTCACCCAGCGGACGCTGCCGTTGGGCTGGAGCAGGCGATATTCCTCGTTGAACGGCGCCTGCTCGCCGAGCGTCCGCGCGATGCTCGCCTCGAGCCGCGGCCGGTCCTCGGGATGCACGTTGACGAAGAATTCGCCGATCGGCTTGCCCTGCCCGGCCAGCGCCTCGTCGACGCCGTAGAGGCGCAGGAAGCGTTCGTCGGCGGTGACCAGGTCGGCCGGCACGTCCCACACCCAGGTGCCGACGCCCACCGATGCGTTGAGCGCGAGCTGCAGGCGCTCCTCGCTCTGGCGCAGCGCTTCCTCGGCCGCGGCGCGCTCGGTCACGTCGTTGGCGGCGACGAAGATGTCGGTGGTGTTGCCGTTGCCGTCCTTGATCGGCTGGTAGACGAAATCGAGGAAGCGCGTCTCGGGTGCGGCACCGGGCTGGCGCTGGAGCAGCACCGGCACGCCGTCCGCGCGGAAGGGTTCGCCACCGGCATAGACGCTGTCGAGCAGGTCGACGAAACCTTGCTCGACCACCTCGGGAAGCGCCTCCGCCACCGTGCGCCCCAGCACCATGCGCCCGCCGACCAGCGCGACATAGCCCGAATTGGCGAATTCGAAGCGGTGCTCCGGCCCGCGCAGCAGCGCGACGGCGCCCGGCGCCTGCTCGAACAGGTCGCGCAGCCGCGCCACTTCGGCCAGGCGCGCGCGCTCGGCGAGCACGAAGCGCGTCGTCTCGTTGCCCTGGTTGAGCAGGCCGCGCACCTCGCCGTCCGCATCGCGGATCGGCGTGAAGCTGTAGTTCCACCAGGTTTCCTGCGGTCGCCCGCCGCGTTCCATCGCGAGCAGCTGGTCGTAGATCGCGAAGCCGCGCCCGCTGGCGATCACCTGCTCCATCTGCGGCGCGACGATCGCCCAGATGTCCGCCCATACCTCGCGCGCAGGCCGCCCCAGCGCCCAGGGATGCCGCTCGGCGGGGATCGGCGCCCAGGCGTCGTTGTAGAGCAGGTGGAGGTCCGGCCCCCAGTAGATCGCGGACGGGAAGCTGGAGGCGAGCGCCATGTCGAGCGCGAACTTGAGCGGATCGGGCCAGTGCTGCGGCGCGCCGAGCGGATGCGTCGCCCAGTCGAAACCGCGGATGCGCGCCGCCATCTCGCCTTCGTGATCCAGAAAGCGCAGCGCGACCCCCATGGGGAAGCGATGCGGGCGCCAAGCGGCTGAGTCAACAAGACGAGTCGCCTCGACTTGGCCGCCCGGGCGGCTATGCTCGGGCAAAAGGAGAGACAGATGAAGCTCGCAAGCCTGAAGAGCGGCCGTGACGGCAAACTGGTCGTCGTTTCCACCGACCTGGCCTGGTATGCCAGCGCGGGCATGATCGCGCCGACGCTGCAGGCCGCGCTCGACAATTGGGAGCAGGTCGAGGCGGACCTGCGCAACCTCGCCACCGATCTCGATCACGAGGTGATCCCGCGCGAGCGCTTCCACGAGCGCTTCGCCGCCGCGCCGTTGCCGCGCGCCTATCAATGGGCGGACGGCTCGGCCTATGTGAACCATGTCGCGCTGGTGCGGCAGGCGCGCAGTGCCGAGATGCCCGACAGCTTCTGGCACGATCCGCTGATGTACCAGGGCGGCAGCGACGGCTTCCTGGGGCCGCGCGATCCGATCCCGCTCGCCGACGAGAGCTGGGGCTGCGACCTGGAGGGCGAAGTGGTCGTCGTCACCGGCGACGTGCCGCTCGGCGCCAGCCGCGAGGAAGCGCTCGCCGCGATCCGCCTGGTCGGCCTCACCAACGACGTCAGCCTGCGCAACCTGATTCCCGGCGAGCTCGCCAAGGGCTTCGGCTTCTTCCAGTCCAAGCCGGCCAGCGCCTTCTCGCCGGTGTTCGTCACCCCCGATGCGCTGGGCGACTGGTGGCAGGAGGGCAAGCTCCACCGCAAGCTGATGGTCGATGTGAACGGCAAGCCGTTCGGCCGGGCGGATGCGGGCGTCGACATGACCTTCGATTTCGGCACGCTGGTCGCGCATGCCGCCAGGACGCGCGCGCTCGGCGCCGGCACGATCATCGGCTCGGGCACCGTCTCGAACCGCGGCGAGGACGGCGGCCCGGGCAAGCCGGTGAGCGAAGGCGGCGTCGGCTATTCCTGCCTCGCCGAGATCCGCACGATCGAGACGATCCGCGGCGGCAAGCCCGAGACGCCCTTCCTCAAGGCGGGCGACACGGTGCGCATCTGGGCCGAGGACGACAAGCACCACCCGATCTTCGGTGTGATCGAGCAGACGGTGGGCGGCTGAGCTTCCTCCTACTTCTGGTTCCCCGGCGAAGGCCGGGGAACAGGGTTTCTCTGCCGTGTCGCTTCGCTGCCCTGGGCCCCGGCTTTCGCCGGGGAACAGCGGCAGGAATAGCTTGCCTACGAACCTCGTCGACCCGATCTTCAGCATCATGACCGGCGAAAACTTCTACACCGTGTTCGAGACCGTGGCGGGCTTCGCCGCGATCGGCTGGAATGCGAAGGGCATCAACAGCTTCCGGCTGCCGGCGGGCAATGCGCACGAGGCGGAGCGGGCGCTGCTTCGCCGGCTGCCGGATGCGCGGCCAGCGACTCCGCCCGCCGCGGTGCAGGCGGTGATCGAGGATGCGCTGCGCTATTTCGCCGGGGAGCGCGTCGACTTCGCGAACGTGCCCGTCGATCTGGGCGCGCAGCAGCCCTTCTTCGATCGCGTCTATGCCGCGGTCCGCCAGCTCGGCTGGGGCGAGACGGCGACCTATGGCGCGATCGCCAAATTGCTCGAGGCGGGTCCCGAATTCGCCCGCGATGTCGGCCAGGCGATGGCGGCCAATCCGGTGCCGCTGATCATCCCGTGCCACCGGGTGACCGCGGCGAACGGGCGGATCGGCGGCTTCTCGGCGCCCGGCGGCTCGCACTCCAAGGCGCAGATGCTCGGGATCGAGGGCGTCGAGGTGCGGGACGGCGTCGTCACGCGCGAGCTGCCACAGCTCGGGCTGGGGTTCTAGGGGGTAGCTGCAATCCCGCGCTCCTGGCGCTTGTTGTTCCCCGGCGAAAGCCGGGGCCCAGTCTCGGCGCGCCAGGTGAGGTCAGAAAGCCTCTCGAACGACATTGCAACTGGGCCCCGGCTTTCGCCGGGGAGCATCAAGTTGTGATGCGCCCTAGAACCCAAATCCGCCCTGGCTGTCGACCAGCGGCCAGCGGCCCAGTTCGATATGCCGGTGTTCGCCGAGCACGGAGCGGATCAGCACGAAATCGGTCGCATCCCAGCCGATAGGTTCGATCGTCCGCGTGAAAGGCCGGCCCTTGCGGTAGAGCAGCGTGACGTGCGGGTGGAAATCCCAGCCGCCGCGCAACAGGCCGGCGCGCGACAGCGCGTCCTGCAGCTTGCGCCCCAGCTCTGCCAGCGCATCGATCTTGCGGCTGGGCCGAAGCGCGATCGTCTCGTTGCTGCCCGATACCCGGTCGAGCCGCACCGGCACCGGCGCTGCCGAGACTTGCGCGCCGATCTCGATCAGCCGTTGCATCTCCGCATAGGGCTGGCGGGCGAAATCCTCGGTGATGCCGAGCGTGATGTGCAGCCGGTCGTTCTCGACCACGCTTTCGGCCAGCCCGAGCTGGTCGCGCTGCACCCCGATCAGATTGCGGGCGAGCGGCGAGGGGCGCAGCGCATAGAAGAGGCGGTTCTTCGGCATCAGTGAAAGTCCCTGGATCGCACCGGAATAAGATCCGGCGCCTTGAGGCTGCGGCGCGGCGGCCAGCTTTCGAGCGCGCGCTGGCGGGGCTGGAGGCGCTCGCGCGGATCGATCTCGCCGCCATGCGTCGCGCCGTCGCCGGGCATGGTCATGCGCGGCAGGTCGAGCTCGCCGACTTCGCGCAGCCAGGGGGTGAGATCGGTGATCTGCTCCGCCACGAGGTGGATCACGATCCCCTCGCGCTGCACCTTGCCGCGGATCGCCAGCATCGTCGCCGACATCACCGTGCGGCGATTCTCCTCGAACCGGTCGGCCCAGAGCACGGCATTGGCGATGCCGGTCTCGTCCTCCAGCGTGACGAACACCACGCCATTGGCGCTGCCCGGCCGCTGGCGCACAAGGATCAGCCCGGCGACCTCCACGCGCTGGCCGTCCTTCATGCCCAGCAGGTCCGCGCATTTCGCGATCCGCCGCGCCGCCAGCCGGTCGCGCAGGAAGACCAGCGGATGCGCACGCAGCGACAGCTGGGTGGAGCGGTAATCCTCCACCACTTCGCGGCCCGCGCTGAGCGGCAGCAGCGCCACGTCGGGCTCGATCGCCTCCGCCACGGTGGCGCCCTCGCGGGCATCGGCGGCGGCGAACAGGTCGAGCGGCGCCTGGCCGAGCCCCTTGATCGCCCAGAGCGCCTGGCGCCGATTGAGCCCGAGCGCCTGGAACGCGTCCGCCCGCGCGAGCCGTTCGAGCGCGGCGGGCTTCACGCGGGATCGGCGCCACACATCTTCGAGCGAGGTGAAGGGGGCTTGCCGGCGCGCCTTCAGGATTTCGATCGCATCTGCTTCGGAAAGCCCCTGGACGATCCGCATGCCCAGCCGGATCGGCTGCATGCTCGTCCAGTCCTCGTCGGTGCCGCAGAACTTCGCGTCGCGCGGGCGCGGGTTCGCGCCTTCGGGCACCATCCGCGTGTCCCAGTCGCTGTCGTTGATGCACACCGGCCGCGCCTCGACGCCGTGGCTGCGCGCATCGCGGATCAGCTGCGCCGGCGCATAGAAGCCCATCGGCTGCGCATTGAGCAGCGCGCAGCAGAACACGTCGGGATGATGGCATTTCATCCAGCTCGAGGCATAGGCGATCTTGGCGAAGCTGGCGGCGTGGCTCTCCGGGAAGCCGTAATTGCTGAAGCCGCGGATCTGCTCGACCAGCCGCTCGGCGAATTCCTGGCTGATGCCGCGTTCGAGCATGCCACTGATCAGTTTGGGGCCGAACTCGCCGATGTCGCCGCTCGACTTGAACGTCGCCATCGCGCGGCGCAGACGGTCCGCTTCGCTCGGAGTGAAGCCGGCGCCGATGATCGCCACCTGCATCGCCTGTTCCTGGAACAGCGGCACGCCCAGCGTCTTGAGCAGCACCTCCTTCAATGCCGGCGAAGGATAGTCGACCAGCTCCGGATTTTGCCGCCGCTTGAGATAGGGGTGGACCATGTTGCCCTGGATCGGCCCCGGCCGGACGATCGCGACCTGGATCGCGATGTCGTAGAAATTCACCGGCTTCATCCGCGGCAGCATCGACATCTGCGCGCGGCTCTCGATCTGGAACACGCCGAGCGTGTCCGCCTGCTGGATCATCTCGAAGGTCGGGCCGTCCTCCTCCTGCATCAGCGGGGAGGCGAGCGTCAGGTGCGTCGCCTTGTGCGCACTGAGCAGGTCGAAGGTGCGCCGCATGCAGCCGAGCATGCCGAGGCCGAGAATGTCGACCTTCATGAAACCGAGCTCCTCGATGTCGAGCTTCTCCCATTCGATCACCCGGCGATCGACCATCGCCGCGGGCTCGACCGGGATCAGGTCGTGCAGCTTGTCGCGGGTCAGCACGAAGCCGCCGGGATGCTGCGAGAGGTGGCGCGGCGTGCCGATCAGCTGGCGCGCCAGCTCGAGCGTCAGCGCCAGGCGCGGATCGCTGCGATCGAGGTTGAGCGCATCGGCATGCTTGTCGTCGACGTCGTTCGACCAGCCCCAGACCTGCGAGGACAGCGCCGCGGTCATGTCCTCGGGCAGGCCCATCGCCTTGCCCACCTCGCGCAGCGCGCCGCGCGAGCGGAAGCGGCTGACCACTGCGGTCAGCGCGGCATGGTCCTGGCCGTAATTCTCATAGATCCACTGGATCACTTCCTCGCGCCGCTCATGCTCGAAATCGACGTCGATGTCGGGCGGCTCCTTGCGCTCGGTCGAGATGAAGCGCTCGAACAGCAGCTGGTGCTTGATCGGATCGATCGAGGTGATGCCGAGCGCGAAGCAGATCACCGAATTGGCGGCGCTGCCGCGCCCCTGGCAGAGGATGTGCTGGCTGAGCGCGAACTGGACGATCGAATTGACCGTCAGGAAATAGGGCGCGTACTCCATCTGCGCGACGAGCCCGAGCTCATGGGTGAGCAGGTCCTGATGCGCCTGGCTCGGCTTGCCGCCGAAGCGCTGCTTGAGCCCGTTCCAGGCGAGCGCGGCGAGCGCTTCCTGCGCACTGCGGCCATGGATGACCTCCTCCTCGGGATATTGGTGCTTGAGGTCGCGCAGCGAGAAGGTGCAGCGCTCGGCGATCGCTTGCGACGCGGCAAGGGCTTGCGGATAGTCGCGGAAGCGCCGCGCCATCTCCTCGGGCGACTTCAGGTGCCGATCGGCACTGCGCTCGCGGCGGAAACCGAGCCCGTCGATCGTGCAGCACTCGCGGATCGCCGTCACGACGTCCTGCAGCATGCGCCGGTCGGGCGTGTCGTAGAGCACGTCGCCGGTCGCCAGCGCCGTCAGCCCGAAGCGCTCGGCCGCCAGGTTGAGTGCGTGGATTCGCAGCGCGTCGCCCGGCCGGCGATGCTGGGTCAGGCAGAGATGCCCGCGCGCGCCGAACACGTCCGCCATCCAGCGCAGCGCCAGGGGGTCGCCGGTATCGGCGAGCCCGGGCACCAGCGCGCCGACCAGCCCCTCGGCGGCACCGGCAACATCCTCCCAATGGAGGAAGCACTGGCCCTTCTCGCCGCGTTGCGCATCCGCCCGCGCCTTGCCGAGCGTGAGCAGCCGGGTGAGCCGCGACCAGGCGGCGGTATCCTCGGGCCAGACCAGCACCGAGCTGCCATCGACCAGGTCGAGCCGGCAGCCGGCGATCATCTTGATCGGGATGCCGAGCTGGCTGAACTGCTCGGCGGCGACCAGCGCGCGCACCACCCCGCCCACCGAATTGCGGTCGACGATGCCGAGCGCGGGCAAGCCCAGCAGCGCGGCCTGGCGGAACAGCTCCTCGGGCGAGGAAGCCCCGCGCAGGAACGAGAAATGCGTCGTCACCTGGAGCTCGGCATAGGTCATCCGAACACCCCGTGGAGATACCAGCTGAGGTCCCCGGTCACGGCGCGCTCGCCATCGCCCGAGCGGAACAGCCAGTAGCGCCGCCCCGCCTCGTCCTCGACGCGGAAATAGTCGCGCACGCTCATCCGCTCGGCGCCGCGCTTCCACCATTCGCCCTGGATGCGCTCGGGCCCGTCGGCATGGATCACGCGGTGGGCGGTGCCGCGCCAGGTGAAGCGGCGCGGGGCATGGTCGGGCAGCTCGGCCATGACATGGTCGAGCCGTTCGGGCCGGGCGAGCAGCCGCGCCGGCTTGGGCCAGCCGGGATGCCAGGGATGGAGATCGGGCAGGCGATCGAGCTGGCGGACATCGTCGACCCTGGGGCGCAGGATGCCGCGCGCGGGCGGATCGAGCACCGCCATCCGCGCTTGCGAACGCTCGGGCACGTCGCTTTCCACCGGCCGCATCCGCCACATCCGCCGCTGCCCGATCCGCGTCGCCAGCGTGTCGACCAGGGTGGCGATATCGGGCGCGGCCTCCTCGTCGAGCCGTTCGACCACCGGCTCGGGCCCGAGCAGCCCGGCGCGGCGGACATGCAGGGTGATCGCGTCGATACCGTATCCCGGCGCGACATCCTCGATCCGCCGCTTGAGCAGGCGGAGCAGGTGCGCGGGATCGCGGTTGGGCCGGGCGAGGCCGATGCGGATGCGCTGCGGCACTCCGTCGATCCGATCGGCGACGCATTCGAGCGCCTGCACGCCCAGCCCCTCGGCTTCGAGCGCGGCGGCGAGGCGAGGGACCAGCGTGCCCAGCCAATGCTCGATCGCCTCGGCGGTGGCGATCGGCTCGGCGAAGCGCTGCTGCACGGCGATGCTCTCGGGCGGGATGACGGGATCGAGCGGTTCGGGCATGCGGCCGAGCGCCTGGTCGAGCCGCAGCACCGTGGCGCTGCCGAAGCGGCGGACGAGCGGCGCGCGAGGCAAGGCGGAGAGCTGGCCGACTCGGTCGATGCCGAGCCGCTTGAGCAGCTCGGCCGCCGCCTCGTCGATGCGCAGCGCCGGGGTGGGCAGCTCGGCAAGAGCGCGCGCCTGCTCGCCTGGCGGGCAGATGCAGCTTCCCCGGAACCGCGCCAGCGCCCAGGCCGCGCCCGGCGTATCGGCGATCGCGATCCGCGCAGTGAAGCCGGCGCGCGCCAGCAGGCGGACGATGCGCCGCGCCATCGCCGCCTCGCCGCCGAACAGGTGCGCGGTGCCGGAGAGGTCGAGGAACAGCCCGTCCTCGCCGCAGACCGCGACCACCGGCGACCAGCGCCGCGCCGCGAGGATGGCGAGGCGCTTGAGCGAGGCCAGGTCCCCCGCGGGATCGGCCGGCCGGATATCGAGCCCCGGCACCTGCGCGCGCGCCTGGGTCACCGCCATGCCGGGTTTGAGTCCCAGCGCCTGCGCGGCCGGGCAGGCGGCGGCGATCTCGATCCGGCTGCCGTTGCGGAGCGATGTGACGAGGGGGGCGCCCAATTCCTCCCCGGAACGGGGAGGGGGACCGTCCAAAGGACGGTGGAGGGGCCCCCGCTTTCCACCAGCGGTAGAGTTTGAGGCGCGCGGGCCCCCTCCACCACCGGCTTCGCCGGCGGTCCCCCTCCCCGTTCCGGGGAGGAATTTTACGGGCGCGCCGCCGTCATCCGGCCGCAGCGGGCGAAACGGATTCGCCGCTGCCGCCTCGTCCCGGCGTCCCACTTCATGCTTCGCCTTCGCCCGCGTCACCGGCGGCAGCGCGACCTTGCCGAGTTCGTCCTCGCGCGCCCAGCGTGCGCCGGGGCGCCAGCCGCCGCCGCGCGGGACCGAGCAGGCATGTTCCTGCTCCTGCGCCGCCGCATCGCGCAGCGGGTCGAGCGCGGCCAGGGGGAAGGAAGGCGCGTGCGGCTCAGGCCGCGCGCCGGGGCGCGCTTCCGCCCGCCACAGCCTTTCGATGGGCCATGACGGGAGGAAGAGCGCAGCGACCCGTTGCATCGCATGCCTCCACGATCATCTCGAAACCTTCGCCCCCCTTTTGCCGCGCGCATGCCAGCTTCCAGCGCGGGCGGCCGACGCCCGCCACTGGCAGCGGCGTCGAGGGCGCACACGTCACGCGCCAGCGCGTCACCGCCGCCGAGGGCATGGCGATCGGATCGCTGCCCTCGCGTGCCGCGCGCTTCAGCAGCAGCGCGATCGTCCGTCCGCCCTCGGCCGCCAGCTGCAGCCGCCGAGTCGCGGTCATGTCCGCGCGCTTGGCCTCGCCGATCACCGCGCCGAGCCCGCGATGGCGCAGCCCTTCCTCCATGATCGCCAGCAGCTCGGCATCGTCCTTCGCCTCGGCATAGATCAGCCGCTTGGGATCGAGCCCCGACTGGGCGAGCCCGGGCGCGAACAGGTCGCGGCGCCGTATCACCCACAGCACCGGGCCCCAGGCGCGCGCCGCGATTCCGGCGAGGAACAGCGTCGCCGCGCAATCGTCCGCCATGTCGCTGGTGCCGGCCGCAACCTCGTGCAGCGCGTCGAGGCGCAAGCCGCCATCGGCCAGCCGCGAATCGACCGCCTCGATCCCGAAGGGCAATGCCGGTCGGCGGCGGAAACCACCGGTTTCGAGACCGCTCAGCGTCTCGCGCAATTGCTTCAGGACGGCAGGATCGGCCATGCTGCTCACGACTCGGGGGACAGATATGTTCCCATTTTGTTCCATATCGACGCAGAGTCAATTGCGATTCCGCCCGGCGCCCCTAAGCTCGTCGCAACCACCGAATTCAAGGAGCGTCGGGACCATGATCCGCAACCCCAGCCGCGCTGCGCGTTCCGGCCCCGGTCGCATGCGGGCCGCGCTCGCCGTCGCGCTGCTGCTCCTCGCGCCCGGTGCCGCCCAGGCGCAGGAGGCACCTGCAGCCAGGACCCAGTATCTCCCACCCGACTTCGCGCCCAACAAGGACGGCTTTCTCGAAAGCTGGGTCGGCATGCACCTCGCCTCGATGGAGGAGCCGATGCTGTGGGCACCGCAAGCGCTGGACGGCTATCGCAGCCGGTTGCGGATGCTGGTGCTGCCGACCTTCAACCAGCCCTATGTGATCGGGATCGACCAGCGCGCCGATGGCCGGCTGGAGCTGCGCTACACGCGCACCAAGGGGCGCGGTGGCTATGGCGGCGGCCCGATCGACGAACGGCGGACCAGCGCCCTGGCGGCCGACCGGTTCGCGCGCGTCAGCGATGCGCTCGCCGCGGCCCGCTTCGCCGAGCGGCTGCCCGACAACAAGGACGGCCGCGAGTTCGCGGGGGCGCCGCGCCGCCAGGACATGGTGATGTGCATGGATGGCACCCAGCTGCTCTTCGAGTTGCGCACCGCTTCCGGCGATCACGTCGTCACCCGCCACGAATGCACGCTCGACGCGCCGACGCGCGCGCTGGCTGCGGCGGTGCTCAACGCGGCGGGCGTGGTGCCCGACGATCGGCGCGGCGATCCCATGCCCTGAGCCTCGGGCCGTCGCGAATTCCCATCCTTTCGGGCGGCATTTCAGGTCAGCACCCCTGACCTTCTTGCGCGGGGCTTTGAAATTTTATAACAATGGCGCGAAACGTGATTCCCGAGCGTTTGGTAACGGGAACCTATGTCCGGAGAGCCCATGTCCAGCGAGCGCGACCGCGCCAACCTGCCCCCGCTTGCGCTGCACGTGCCCGAGCCGCGATTCCGCCCGGGCGACGAGGCGGACTTCAGCGACATCGTGGTGCCGGCCGCTGGCGCCACTCGCCGCCCCGACACCGCCGATGCCGCCGCCAGCTTCCATGAGCTGGCCTATGGCCTGGTCCGCGTGCTCGATGACGAGGGCAATGCCGTCGGCCCCTGGGACCCCCGCCTCGACGCCGACGCCAAGCGCCGCATGCTCCGCTCGATGGCGCTCACCCGCGCGTTCGACGAGCGCATGTTCCGCGCCCAGCGCCAGGGCAAGACCAGCTTCTACATGAAGTCCACCGGCGAGGAGGCCGTGTCGATCGGCGCCGCGATGGCGCTCGCCGGCGACGACATGTGCTTCCCCTCCTATCGCCAGCAGGGAATCCTGATCACGCGCGGCTATCCGATCGTGACGATGATGAACCAGATCTATTCGAACAAGGGCGATCCGCTGCAGGGCCGGCAGCTGCCGATCATGTATTCGTCCAAGGAGTTCGGCTTCTTCTCGATCTCGGGCAATCTCGCGACGCAATATCCCCAGGCGGTCGGCTGGGCGATGGCGAGCGCGGCCAAGGGCGACACGCGCATCGCCGCCACCTGGTGCGGCGAAGGGTCGACGGCGGAGGGCGACTTCCACTCGGCGCTGACCTTCGCGACCGTCTACAAGGCGCCGGTGATCTTCAACGTCGTCAACAACCAATGGGCGATCTCGAGCTTCTCGGGTTTCGCGGGTGCCGAGGCGACCACCTTTGCGGCGCGCGCGATCGGCTATGGCATCGCCGGCCTGCGCATCGACGGCAACGACGCGCTCGCCGTGTACGCCGCCACACAATGGGCCGCCGAGCGCGCGCGGACCAACCAGGGCCCGACGCTGATCGAGCATTTCACCTACCGCGCCGAGGGCCACTCCACCTCGGACGATCCCACCGCCTATCGCTCGGCCGGCGAGCCCAATGCCTGGCCGCTCGGCGATCCGATCCGCCGGCTAAAGGAACACCTCATCGCGCTGGGCGAATGGGACGAGGAGCGCCACGCCGCGCAGGACCTCGAGCTCGCCGAGCTGGTCAAGCGCGCGCAGAAGGAGGCCGAGAAGAACGGCATCCTCGGCCACGGCATGCACCAGCCCTTCGAATCGATGTTCGAGGGCGTGTTTGAAGAGATCCCCTGGCATCTGAAGGAACAGCAGCAGCAGATGCTCGACGAGCAGAAGGCGGCCGGGCTGTGAACGCTGAAATCATGAGCGACATGATCCAGATGAACATGATCCAGGCGATCAACTCGGCCATGGACGTGATGATGGAACGCGATCCGAACGTGATCGTGATGGGCGAGGATGTCGGCTATTTCGGCGGCGTCTTCCGCGCCACCGCCGGGCTCCAGGCCAAGTACGGCAAGACCCGCGCCTTCGACACGCCGATCACCGAGATCGGCATCATGGGCGTGGCGATCGGCATGGGCGCCTATGGCCTGCGCCCGGTCCCCGAGATCCAGTTCGCCGATTATATCTACCCGGCGCTCGACCAGCTCGTCTCCGAAGCGGCGCGGCTGCGCTATCGCTCGGCGGCGGACTTCATCGCGCCGATCACGATCCGCTCGCCCTATGGCGGCGGCATCTTCGGCGGCCAGACGCATTCGCAGTCGCCCGAGGGCATCTTCACCCATGTCTCGGGCATGAAGACGGTGATCGCCTCGACGCCCTACGACGCCAAGGGCCTGCTGATCGCCGCGATCGAGGACAATGACCCCGTCCTCTTCCTCGAGCCCAAGCGCATCTACAACGGCCCGTTCCACGGCCATTACGACCGCCCGGCCAAGACCTGGGCCGATCATCCCGGCGCGCTGGTGCCCGGCGGCCATTACCGGGTCGAGCTCGGCAAGGCCGCTGTCGTCCGCCCGGGCGAGGCGGTGACGATCCTCTGCTACGGCACGATGGTCCACGTCGTCGCCAACACGGTCGAGGAGATGGGCGTCGATGCCGAGATCGTCGACCTGCGCACGCTCGTCCCGCTCGACATCGAGACGATCGAGGCGTCGGTGAAGAAGACCGGCCGCTGCATGATCGTCCACGAGGCGACGCGCACCTCGGGCTTCGGCGCCGAGCTTTCGGCGCTCGTCCAGGAGCGCTGCTTCTATCACCTCGAGGCGCCGATCGAGCGCGTCACCGGCTTCGACACGCCCTATCCGCATAGCCTGGAATGGGCCTATTTCCCCGGCCCGGTGCGCATCGGCACGGCGCTCAAGAAAATCCTGAAGGACTGATCCGCATGGCACGCTTCACTTTCCGCCTGCCGGACATCGGCGAAGGCATTGCCGAGGCCGAGATCGTCGCCTGGCACGTCAAGGTCGGCGACACGGTGTCGGAGGACCAGCAGGTCGCCGACATGATGACCGACAAGGCCACCGTCGAGATGGAATCGCCGGTCTCGGGCGTCGTCGTCGAGCTTGCCGGCGAAGTCGGCGAGATGGTCGCGATCGGCTCGGGGCTGATGGTGATCGAAGTCGAGGGCGACGTCGCCGAGACGCCGGTGGAAGAGCAGGTCGAGGCGGAGACGCCGGGTGTCGAAGAAGCAGCGGAGCCCCAGGAAACCGTTCGCGCTGAGCCTGTCGAAGCGCCCCAGGCCGCGAGCGAAACGCCCGTGGAGAGCCGGCCTTCGACAAGCTCGAGCCGAACGGAAGAGGTGGCCGAGCCCGTCGCCCACCGTCAGGTCCTCGCCTCCCCCGCGGTCCGCGCCCGCGCCCGCGATCTCGGCATCGACCTCGCCGTGGTGAAGGCCGACGGCAACCATATCCGCCACGCCGATCTCGACGCGTATCTCCGCTATGGCAGCGCGCAGGGCTATCACGCGCCGCACGCCAGCCGCGCCCGCGAGGACCAGCCGATCAAGGTCATCGGCATGCGCCGCCGCATTGCCGAGAACATGGCCGCCTCCAAGCGCCAAATCCCGCACTTCACCTATGTCGATGAGATCGACGTCACCGCGCTCGAGGCGATGCGCGGCGACCTCAACGACAATCGCGGCCAGCGCCCCAAGCTGACCATGCTCCCCTTCCTGATCGTCGCGATCTGCCGGGCGCTGCCCGATTTCCCGATGATCAACGCGCGCTATGACGACGAGGCCGGCGTGGTCACCCGCCACGGCCGCGTCCATCTCGGCATGGCGGCGCAGACGGACGCGGGCCTCATGGTCCCGGTGATCCGCGACGCGCAGGACAAGAATGTCTGGCAGCTCGCGGCCGAGATCAGCCGCCTCGCCGAGGCTGCGCGCACCGGCAAGGCGAAGAGCGAGGAGCTGAGCGGCTCCACCCTCACCGTCACTTCGCTCGGCCCCTTGGGCGGCATCGCCACCACCCCGGTGATCAACCGCCCCGAAGTCGCGATCATCGGCCCGAACAAGATCGTCGAGCGCCCGGTCTTCCACGGCGACGAGATCGTCCGCGCCAAGCTGATGAACCTCTCGATCAGCTGCGACCACCGCGTCGTCGACGGCTGGGATGCGGCGAGCTTCGTCCAGGCGGTGCGCAAGCTGCTCGAGACCCCCGTGCTGCTGTTCGCCGACTGAGCGGACCGGATCGTGCCGTTCCGGAGCCAATAGGGCTTCGGAACGAGCGCTCCCGGCGATATCCTGGTCCGCAGGGGGAAGCTGCGGATGGCCGAGACGCTGGGCGAGCGGCGCAAGCAATATATCTATGCGCTCTGGTATCCGGCGGCGCTCGGCACCTTTGCCTATATCGGCCTCACCGCCAATCCGGCCGCGGAGATCACGGCGCTGCCATGGCAGCTGCCCCTGATCTTCTATTTCTCCGCCCAGTTCCTCGAGGGCATGATGGAGCCGGGCGAGACCTATCCGCTATCCGGCTTCGCGCGCGATTTCGTCGAGCTCTTCGCCATGGCAGCGACGTTCCACCTGCTCTATCCCGGCGAGATCAAGCTGCTCAGCTTCGTGAAGCTGGAGCCGCATTGTGCGATCGCGCTGACCTTGCTGATCCCGCCGGTCTATCGCTTCTTCTTCGAGCGCGGCAAGCTGTGGGGGGTGCAGGCGCGCCGCTATTGGGCGCTCACTGCGCTGTCGGGCGGCGTCGCAGCGGCCACCGCGCTGGCCGGCCTGGGCTGGCTGCCCGAGTGGCTGGCCTTCACGGCGATGGTCGTGGCGCTTGTCGTCTATGCCATCCGCTTCGTCTTCTATCCGCGCAGCACCGGCCCGGCCCCGCAGCAAGCCTCCGCCGGAGCCACGCCACCCGAAGCGCCTCTGACCGAACCTGCACCGCCACCGCCACCGCCTGTGCCTGCGCCTGAACCTGAACCCGTCCCGCAGCCGGCAGCAGAGGCGAAGCCCGACTAGCCAGGGCGTGGCCTTTGCCGCTAGACGGCGCCGATGCACCGTCCCCTGCACTGGCGCGCGATGACGGCGGACGATCTCGACGGCGTCGTCGCGGTCGCCGCCATCGCCTTTCCGGAGCATCCCGAGGGGCGTGCCTGCTTCGCCGAGCGGCTCGTGCTCGCCCCGGAGACCTGCTTCGTCCTCGCGGACGGCGCAACGATCGCCGGCTACCTCATCGCCTATCCCTGGCCGCTCGAGGCGATCCCCCCGCTCGACACGCTGCTCGGCGCCCTGCCGGACGCGCGCGACAGCTGGTACCTCCATGATCTCGCGCTGCTCCCCGAGGCGCGCGGCGATGGCCATGCCCGCGCCGGTCTCGCCCGGCTCTTCGCGCAGGTCGACGCGGCCGTAGCGCTCGTCTCGGTCAATGAGTCCGCGGCGTTCTGGCAGGCCCAGGGCTTCGAGCCCCATGAAAATCCTGCCCTCAGGGCCAAGCTTTCCAGTTATGGCCCACAAGCGCGTTACATGGTGCGGAGCGTCACGAATCCGGGCTAGGCTCGCGGCCATGCACTTCGATCTCCTCCAGTCGCTCAGCCTCGCCGGCGCGCTCTCCACGCCCAATGACGACCGCACCGGATCCGCCCGCCACCACGCCTGGGTGATCGACGGCGCCACCGATCTCGGCCCGCCCGGGCTGGTTGGCGCGCAGGGCGGCGCGGCGTGGCTGGCGAGCGTGGCGCAGGCCGGCTTCACCGCATCCACCGCCGGCTCGATCGCGGCGATCTACGGCGAAGTCGCCGCGCGCATCCTCGCGGCCTGGGCAAGCGAGCGCACCCGCGATCCCGAGGACCGCTGGGAATATCCGCTCGCTTCGGCGCTCGCCGTGCGCCTGGGCGCCGACGAACTGGAGATCGGCTGGCTCGGCGATTGCGTCGGCTTCCACTGGCCCGCCGGCGCCGGCGCCGTCACCCGCCTCGGTCCGGAAAAGGAGATCCGCAATTCGGAGGCCGAGCGTGCCGCCAGCCTTGCCGAGCATGGCCTGGGCAGCCCCAAGCGCTCCGAGCCGATCCTCGCCAACCTCAAATCCACCCGCGGCCGCCCGGGCATGCGCGTATTGAGCGTCGATCCCGATCACATGGCGCAGGTCGACAGCGCCCGCATCCCGGTATCATCCGGCGACGAGATCCTGCTGATGAGCGACGGCTATGCCGCGCTGATCGACAGCTATGCCGCCTATGACGACGCCGGCCTGGTCGCGGCGATCCGCGCCCGCGGCCTCGCCGCTGTCGCCGAGGAGCTGCGCGCGATCGAGCAGGCGGACGCCGCCTGCACGCGCTTCCCGCGCTTCAAGATATCGGACGACGCCACCGCGCTGTGGCTGCGCATCGGAGGCTGAGATGCACTGGCTGCTGCGCTACACCACCGCGCCCGACTATCTCGCGCGCCGCGCCGCCTTCCGCGACGCGCATCTCCGCCTGGCCTGGGCGAGTGTCGAGACCGGCGCGCTGCTGCTCGGCGGCGCGGTCGGCGATCCGCCGGAAAGCGCGCTGCTGCTCTTCGCCAGCGAAGCCGCCGCGCGCGCCTTCGCGGCGAGCGATCCCTATGTCGCCAATGGCCTGGTCACGCACTGGGAGGTGCTGCCCTGGAACACCGTGGTCGGCGACCAGGCGGCGAACCCGGTGAGGCCTGCCGCCTAAGACTTGGGACTCTCTAACCCCCCTCCCTAGAAGGGAGGGGAACGCCGTCATTCCTTCGTGTAGATCGACCGGCTAAGCGTATCGCGCACCTGCTCGCGGCCGGCCAGGATGCGCGCCCGCGTCGCCTGGTCCAGCGCGTCGGCATCCTTTGCCTGCGCCCCGCGCTTCGCCTGGATCGCCCGGAACGCCGCCATGTCCGCCCCGCTGCGGAAGCCGAAATAGGCGTTGTCGTTGGTCCAGGTCTTGCGCGCGAGCAGCGTGCACAGCCCGCTCGTCAGGTCGAGCATGCCCTGCTGGCTGGCGAGCAGCGGATCGGCCTTGGCGTCGCCGACGATCTGGAGGATGCCCTGCTTGGCCGTGCGGGGCAGGCTCGCGCTGCCGATCGCCTGCGCCATCGCGGCGCGGCGGGCGAGCCGCTTGGCGCTCTGCGCCACGGCAAGCGCGCGCACCTCGTCGAGCGCGGCGCAATTCTCGATCGGGTGCGGGTTCTGCTGCAGCAGATAGGGGCTGCTCAGCCAGGCGGCGCCGAACTTCGCCAGCGCATCGGTGAAGGCCCGGCTCTCTGCCGCATCGGCCTGCACCGCGTCGGCATAGAGCGCCGATACCGGCCCGCGATCGGCGATGCCGGCGGGCAGCTTCACCGAACCGTCCGGCGCCAGCTCGATCTCGGCAAAGCTGCTCGCATCGGCGCGCGATTTGGTCTGGAACTGGCCATGCGCGATCAGCGCCGCGCCCAGGCCCGCGCCGATCAGCAGCACCAGCGAGCCCAGCTTCCACAGCAGCCCGGCATGGCGCGTCGTCACGATCAGGCCGATCACCCACAGCACCAGCCCGCCGGCCGCGCCGCCGATCAGCAGCGCCGGCAGCGGCAGCGGCGCGGTGAAGCGCGGGCCGAGCAACGCCGCGAGCAGCAGGAGCGCGCCCCCGGCCAGAGTCGCGATCAGCGGATGGCCGTACGGCCGCCCTTCTTCCCAATTCTCGGACATGATTCCCCCTCTTGTCGCGGCCAGCCTAGCGAGGTCGCATTTCGGTGCAATTGCTTTGCGGGCCGCAAGCCGGGCTTGCTTGCGCGTGCCGCCGGTGCCGGCCAAGGAGTGCGGCATGACCAGCACCACCGCATCCGGCCAGGCCTCCGGGCAAAGGGGCCTCGCGCTCGCCATCGGCGCCTATGGCATCTGGGGCGTGCTGCCGGTCTATTTCCACATCCTCGCGAACGTGCCGGCGCTGCAGATCCTGTCGCACCGCATCGTCTGGTCGGTGCTGTTCCTCGGCGTGGTGGTCGTGGCCCTCGGCCGGGCGCGGGGCATCCGGCAGGCGGCGCGCGGACGCACCTTGCTGCTGCTCTGCGCCAGCGCCGCGCTGATCGCGGTCAACTGGTTCGTCTATATCTGGTCGGTCGAGACCGGCCATGTGCTCGAGGCGAGCCTGGGCTATTTCATCAATCCGCTGGTCAACGTCGCGCTCGGCGTGCTCGTCCTTGGCGAGCGGCTGCGGCGCTGGCAGGGCGTGGCGATCGCCGTCGCCGCGGCCGGCGTGCTGGTGATGGCGGTCAGCGGCGGCGGCGCGATCCTGATCTCGCTCACCCTGGCGTTCAGCTTCGGGCTGTACGGCTTCGTCCGCAAGATCGTGGCGATCGATTCGCTCGGCGGGCTCACGGTGGAGACGCTCCTGCTCGTGCCGCTCGCGGCCGGCTGGCTGCTCTACACCGGTGCGCAGGGGACCAGCGGCTTCGGCGTCTCCGCCGGGCAGAACGCGCTGCTGCTGGCTGCCGGCGTGATCACCGCCACCCCGCTGCTGATGTTCGCCGCCGCCGCCCGGCTGCTGCCGTTGTCGCTGATGGGGCTGCTCCAATATCTCTCGCCGACGATCCAGTTCTTCGTCGCGCTGGCGCTGGGCGAGCCGCTGCGCCCGATCCATCTGGTCACCTTCCCGCTGATCTGGGCCGGCTGCGCGCTCTATGCCTGGGACAGTCTGCGCGCCACCCGGGCGCCGCTTCCGAAAACCAGATAGGTTCGATTTCTGCTGGCAATGTAGGATTTCGCATGCTGGTGTCGGTGGATGACCGATCGCCCGCCCGTCCGCCCCGAAGCCCGTGCCGCCGCAGAAGCGGCGCGCGATGCGTGGTTCGCACGCTCGCGTAGCGTGTCAAGGGATTCAACATTTCCGGGAGAGGAATCCCAGAAATCTCCCGAAAATTATTCAACCGATCGGTTGACTATCGAAAGGCCGCGTGAAATATTCAACCACATGGTTGAATATCGACTCGACGCCACCTTCCACGCCCTCTCCGATCCGACGCGGCGGGGCATGCTCGCCCATCTGGCACAGGGGGAGCGAAGCATCGGCGATCTCGCTGAACCCTTCTCGATGACCTTTGCCGGCGCGGCCAAGCATGTGAAGGTGCTCGAGGGCGCGGGCCTGGTCGCCCGCCGCAAGGTGGGACGCAGCTATATGTGCGCCTTGAAGCCCACGCCGCTCGCCGAGGCCGAGCAATGGCTGAAGCAGTGGGAGAAGTTCTGGACTGTCCGGCTCGACGCGCTCGAGGCGATCATCGCCGCGGACAAGCAGGCGACCCGGTCATGATCTCCGCCACCCCCTTCCTGATGTTCCAGCACGGCAAGGCCCAGGCCGCGCTCGATTTCTATGTCGAGACGGTGCCCGGCAGCCGCATCGACAGCGTCGAGCGCTTCGGCGCCGCGGGGCCGGGGCCCGAGGGCAGCATCCTGCGCGCCCATGCGGTGATCGCCGGCCAGAAGGTGATGGTGCATGACAGCTTCCTCACCCACGGCTTCGATTTCACGCCGTCCTGGTCCTTCTTCCTCGATGTCGGGGACCGGGCGGAATTCGACCGGCTGTTCGATGCGCTGTCCGCCGGCGGCAGCGTGCTGATGCCGCCCGACAATTATGGCTGGAGCAGCCGTTTCGGCTGGCTGTCGGACCGGTTCGGCATCTCCT
This sequence comes from Sphingomonas sp. KR3-1, assembly GCF_040049295.1. Lineage (NCBI taxonomy): Bacteria > Pseudomonadati > Pseudomonadota > Alphaproteobacteria > Sphingomonadales > Sphingomonadaceae > Sphingomonas > Sphingomonas sp. KR3-1. Next base: position 1,600,736 of record NZ_JBDZDQ010000001.1, on the reverse strand, counting down.
GGCAGGTCAACCTGGCATGAGCGCGCCGGTCGTCCTCACCGTCACCCGCGAATTCGCCGCGAGCGCCGAGCGGGTGTTCGATGCCTGGCTCGATCCCCGGGACGCCGCCCGCTTCCTCTTCGCCACCCCGGACGGCGAGATGCTGGCCTGCGAGATCGATCCGCGCGTCGGCGGGCGCGGCCTGATCGTCGAGCGGCGCGCGTCGGGCGATGCCCGCCACCGCATCCAGTTCGAAGCGATCGAGCGTCCGCACCGGCTGGTCTTCCTGTTCGCGGCGGATCCCGCCGAAGAGGGCCAATGGACTCGCGTCTCGATCGCCATCGTGCCCAGCCACCAGGGCTGCACGCTCACCCTCACGCATGAAATGGACCCCGCCTGGGCCGCGTATGAGGACCAGACCCGCAAGGGCTGGACGATGATCCTCGAAAGCCTGGGCCGCATCACGGAGAAGCAGAATGGCTGATACCCTGGTTGCCGACACGATCACCCCGCAGATGCTGCGCTTCGAGCGCGACCTCGCCGCGCCGATCGAGACCGTCTGGCAATATCTGATCGATCCCGAGCTGCGCGCCCGCTGGCTGATGGGCGGCCCGACCGAGCCGCATGTCGGCGGCAAGCTGGGCTTCACCTTCGATCATGCCCGCCTGTCGGACGGCGATGTCCCCAATCCGGAGCGCTATGCCAAGAATGTCGGCAAGGCCTGGTCGGAGACGATCACGCGGTTCGAGCCGCCGCACTTCCTCGCCTTTACCTGGGACAATGCCGATGCCGGCGAAGTGACGATCGAATTGTTCGCCTTCGCGCCCGAGCGCACCCGCCTGGTGCTGACCCACAACCGCCTGCGCGGTGCCGAGGACGCCCGCAATTTCGGCGGCGGCTGGGCGGCGCATCTCGAAGTACTGCAGCGGCGCCTGGCTGGCGAGCCGGTCGCCAATTTCTGGGAGCTCCACGCCGCGGCGGAGAAGCGCGCCGCTGCGGCGGTCGGCCTCTAGGCAAGCGTCAGGTAAAGCTCGGCCTCGATCACCCAGTCGCTGCCGAGCTGGCGCCATTTGGCGGTGTAGGCCCCCGATGCCTGCACCGCCCCGTCGCTGGCCGACACTCCCTGCCAATTGCCCTGCTCGAAGGCGATGGGGGCGATCGGCGAGAGCGTGATCGTCTCCGGCGTGCGGGTGTAGATCGATCGCTCGACGGCAGCGAACTCGCGCTTCCAGGCGAGCAGCTGCGCCTTGCGGCCGGTGATCAGCGCGCTGTCGGTGCCGGCGACAAGCACCGTGTCGGCGGCGAGGATCGGTCCGATGGCGGCAAGGTCGGCATCGGCGAGTGCGCGGTTGAACGCGGCGCGGCGCATGCGGATGGCGAGTTCGGGGCTGAGCGGGGAGGCCATGATGCCCCGCTCTAGCGTCAGGCGCCGGCGAATTCGAGCAGCAGGCGTTCGCGGATCGGCTCGAAATCGGCGAGCCCCCAATTGGCCGCCACTTCGAGGCCGAGGATCGCATCGGACCGGGTGCTGGCCCGCATCGGCGCCAACTGCTGCCGGGTCGCGGCGTCGAGGAAGACGCAGACGTCGGGGCTGGTCGGCGACTCGGCCGGCTCGTCGAGCACCACTGCCAGCCGCTGGCTCTCGAGCAGCACCAGCGAGCCGACCGGGAAGACGCCGAGCAGGGTGCGGAAGGTGCGCAGGACCCGGGGGTCGAAATGGCCGCTGGTGCTCATCATCCAGTCGAGCGCCGCTCCCGGCGACCAGCTCGGCTTGTAGGGGCGATTGGAGGTGACTGCATCATAGACGTCGCACACCGCGCCCATCCGGGCATGGATGCTCAGCGTCTCCTGCGAGATGCCGGAGGGGTAGCCCCCGCCGTCGATCCGCTCGTGATGGTGGAGGCACACGTCGAGCGCGATCTCGGATTCGATGCCCGAATCGCGCAGCAGTTCATAACCGCGCAGCGTGTGCGCCTGGACCAGCGCATATTCCTCGAGGTCGAGCGGGCCGTTCTTGTCGAGCAGGTCGGCATCGATGCGGGCCTTGCCGATGTCGTGGAGCAGCCCGGCAAGGCCGATCTCCTGGGTGAGCTCGTGGCTGAGCCGCAGCTCGTTGCCGAGCGCGATCATCAGTCCGCACACCGCGACCGAGTGGAGATAGGTATATTCGTGGTGCAGCTTGATCCGCGTGACGCTGGGCAGCGCGGTCGGGCTGCGGTTCACTGATGCGGCGATCGCGGCCACGATGGGCTCGAGCTTGGCCGCCTGGAGCTTGCGGCCGAAGCGGATGTCCGAAAAGGTCTCGGTCACCGTGTCCCTGGCCAGGCCGACGATCTCGCGGGCGCGGTCGCGCTCCTGTGCCAGGCTGCCGGGGCGGGCGTTGATGTGGAGGCGGGTGGTCGAGAGGCGGCGGGGAGGGGCCGGGTTCGGCTTGGCCGCGGGCGCGGCGCTGCCCAGGTCGCGCCACTCGCCGGCGTTCAATCCGCCCTGGCCGGAAGGAGTCGATCCTTCCATGTCCTAGTTCCGCCCCCCCGGGCAGAACCTGAAACCGTGCATCCCCACGCAAACTCCCCGGGCCGGCCCGGCCCACTTCCCCGCGGGATTCGTAACAGAAGGGAAATGATCGGATCAATCGGCGGAGCTGCCGATCTGGGTCAGCGCCATCAGCGTCTGCAGCAGCTGCTCGAAGTGCATGGCGATGCGCCGGTTGTTCTCGAGATGGCGTTCGCCGAACAGCAGCTGGACGGGCACGATCACGCCGTCGCCCTTCGAGATGACGGTACCTTGCTCCATCAGCGTCTTGACCCGCCGCCGCACCGTCTCGAAGGGCAGGTCGATCGCCCGGGAAAGCGCGCGCAGCGAGATGGGCTCGCGCAGCGCGTCGGGCGGCGGCATGTCCTCCTCGGCATAGCGCGCCGCAAGCTCGGGGTTTTCGGTGACGCCGCGGACATTGGAGGCAGTGATCGCCGCGACGATGGTGCCGGCGGTCACGTCGCCATAAAGGTCGGTAAGCGTCTCCAGCGCGCGGAGGCTGAAGGCGAGCAGCAGCCGTTCGACGACGCCGGGCGGCAGCGCCGTGACGCCGGAGTCGAGCGCGGTGGCGGCCAGCGTGTAGTCCGCCGCAGCGAGCCCGTGCAGCGCCCGCGCGAGGTCGGCGGCATCCTCCGCCGCCATGCGCGCGAGCACGCCCCTGGCGAAGAAAGCCGGCGCGACGCTGAAGCCGCCATTGCCGCGGACCAGCAGCCCGCTCTCGACCAGCTCCGCCGCCCGCCGCCGCACGGTGGTGTGCGGCAGCTGCATCGAGAGCGCGATCGCCGTGGCGCTCACCGGCCGGCCGAGCGTGCTGGCATCCTCAACGCCGATCCAGCGTCCCGAACCGATGTCGCGATAGGGGTGGTGCGCGATGCTGCCGCCCAGCACGACTTCGAACACCAGCCCGGTCAGCCGCTCCTGCGGCACCAGCGCGAGGCCGCGCCGGCTGCGCCCGAGCAACAGTTCCGAGACCTGGCGGGCGACGAGCCGGGCCGAGCGGTGGCGGGCATGCGGGGCGGGCAGGGTGGTCAGCGGCGTCCTCTCGCAGGCGGCCAAAACGAAAGCGCCGTGGAATTAACCACGGCGCTCTCATTTTTCCATAGCTGGACCAGCGTCCTAGACGCCCTTCTTCTCAGCCTGCACCTTGGCGGCGGGATCCTTGGAGGGCATGCCCTCGGCCGGGGTGGCCTCGTTCGAGAGGTTGCCGCCCGCGGCATGGTCGTCGGTGGCGTTGCCCTCGGCCGGCGCGGCGGGCGCTGCTGCTGCGGCCGGCAGCGGCAGGTTCGAGCCCTGGCTGTTGAGATAGGCGATCACATTGGCGCGCTCCTGCGCGTCGGGCAGGCCGGCAAAGGTCATCTTGGTGCCGGCAGCGAACTTGCGCGGGTTGGTCAGCCACGCGTCCATCTTGTCGAAGTCCCACTTGCCGCCAATGGCCTTGAGCGCATCGGAGAAGGCGAAGCCGCCCTTGCCCTCGGCAACGCCTTCGCCGAGCGTGGCGAACAGGTTCGGGCCGATGCCGTTGGGGCCGCCCGAGGCGATCGTGTGGCAGGCCATGCACTTCTTGAAAGAGGCTTCGCCCTTGGCGAGGTCGGCCTTGGCGAGGCGGGTCGGCAGCGGCTCGACCACGGCGGCGCCGGCGTCGCCGGCTTCCTCGACGCCCTCGATCACATAGCCCATGTGCTCGGGGCGCTCGGCGTGAAAATACATTCCGCTCGCAATCGAAAGCCCGAGCGCGGCAATCCCGCCCGCAAGTGCCCAGCCCGCGATCGTATTGAAGCGATTGTCCATGAAATGCCCCTGCGGAAGAATTGCGCTTCTTTAAAGCCGGCATTGCAACGAAAGCAAGCGGCGGGTAGCGCCCGCGCCCTATGGAGAATTTCGCAAGCCCGGCGAGGAAGCTCGTCGCCGAGATGACCGAGGCGGCTGTCCGCACTCCCGTTCGCGCCGTCGCCTTCCAGGGCGCGCCGGGCGCCAATTCGCATATCGCCGTGCGCGAAGCCTTTCCCGAGGGCCTGCCGCTCCCCTGCTTTTCCTTCGAGGACGCGATCGACGCGGTGAAGGAAGGCCGCGCCGGCTGCGCGATGATCCCGATCGAGAACTCGCTGCACGGCCGCGTCGCGGACATCCATTTCCTGCTCCCCGAATCGGGGCTGTCGATCATCGGCGAGCATTTCCTGCCGATCCGCTACGCGCTGATGGGCCTCGGTCCGATCGAGGGCGTCCGCCAGGCGATGAGCCACCCCCAGGCGCTCGGCCAGTGCCGCCACTGGCTGAAGGCGCAGGGCATCGCGCCGCTCGCCTACCCCGATACCGCCGGCGCCGCCGCAATGGTAGCCGAGGACGGCGACCCCGCCGTCGCCGCGCTGGCCCCGCCGGGCGCCGCGGCGCTCTACGGGCTCGAGACACTGGGCGCCGACATCGCCGATGCCGAGCACAACATGACCCGCTTCGTCATCCTCGCCCGCGAGCCGCTGGCGGAGGCGGGTGCCGGGCCGTTCATGACCACCTTGGTCTTCGAGGTGAAGAACGTGCCCGCGGCGCTCTACAAGGCGCTGGGCGGCTTCGCGACCAACGGAGTAAACATGACCAAGCTGGAGAGCTACCAGCGCGGCGGCAGCTTCGCGGCGACCGAATTCTATGCGGACATCGTCGGCAGCCCCGACGAGGCGCCGGTGGCGCGGGCGCTCGAGGAGCTCAAGTTCCACACCAAGTGGATGCGCGTGCTCGGCACCTACCAGCAGGCGCGCGAACGGGCCTAGCGGACACCCGACAGCAGCCAGGTTCACGCGGAGAGGCGATTCCCCGCGGCGAAGCGGCATGCTTGACAAAGATGATGATCTGTTGTGTATAGACAACATATCGTCATCCGAGTCGCCGAAATGCAGCAGATCCACAACCGAATTGCCCTGTTTCGTGCCGAGCGCGGCCTGAGCCGACGCGAGCTGGCCGATGCCGTTGGCGTGAACCCGCAGACGATCGGCTATCTCGAGCGCGGCGACTACAGCCCCAGCCTCGAGCTCGGCATGAAGATCGCGCAGGTCTTCGCAGTGCCGGTCGAGCTGCTTTTCTCCTTCACCCCCTTCGAGTCGGTCGCGGCAGCACTGCGCCGCGCCGCCGAATGACGCCGGAGCTTTCCATGTCGAAGTTCAATCAGCGCTTCTTCTCTCGGCTCGATGCCGCTGCCGAGACCACCGGCATCCCGGCGCTTGCCCGCCACGAAATGCGGCGCCGGCACCTGCGCTGGATGCCGATCCTCGCCTTGGCGATCGCGGTCGGCGGCTGGGCCTGGGGGCTGGCGCGACCGGACAAGGCCTATCTCGGCTATGCCGCGATCTCGGTGGGCTTCGCGATCGCGGTGTTCCTGCCGATCTTCGGGCCGATAAAGCCCTGGGGCGGAGCGAAGCTGGCCGACGAGTTCGACCGCCAGCTGCGCCAGCGCGCCTTTCTCTGCGGCTTCGCGACGGTCACCTTCGCGGCGTTCCTTGGCATCTGGCTGCTGCTCGGCCTCGCGCTGATCGACAATTGGAACCGCGAGGCGCTGATCACCCAGATCGCCTATTTCGACTATCTGCTGTTCGTCCTCTACCTCGCGGTGCCGACGTTGCAGGCGAGCTGGGCGACCCGGCCGGTGGAAGAGGATTGACCTAATCTCGTCATCCCGGCCTTGAGCCGGGATCCCGCTTCGTCGTGGGCGGGCAGGGCAGCGGGACCCCGCTCAGGGCCGGGGTGACGATGAAAGAAAAGAGCCTTGCGCCTAGTTCCCTTCGTACCATGCGGTCAGCAAGGTGTGTGCGATCGCATAAGCGGGCGGGCCGAGAAAGGGTGCGGCGGGATCGCGGGCGAGCGCCATCCCCACCTCGTCGCGCGTGAACCAGCGCGCATCCTCGAGCTCGTTCGCGTCGATGCGAATATCGGCGTCCAGTGCCTCGCCGACACAGGCGACCATCAGCGACGACGGGAAGGGCCAGGGCTGGCTGGCGATATAGCGGACCGCGCCGAGGCGGATGCCGGCCTCTTCGAACGTCTCGCGGCGCACTGCTTCCTCGATCGCCTCGCCGACCTCGAGAAAGCCGGCCAGCGCCGAATAGCGGCCGGGCGGCCAGCTCGGCTGGCGGCCGAGCAGCACTTGGTCGCCGCGCTCGGCGAGCATGATCACCACCGGCTCGACGCGGGGGAAATGCTCGGCGCCGCAATGGGGGCAGTGGCGGCCCCAGCCGGCATGGGTGATACGCGTCGGCGATCCGCAATTGGCGCAGAAACGGTGGCGGCCATGCCAGAAGACCAAGCTGCGCGCCGCGGCATAATTGGCGGCGTCGGGCGCGGCGAACCGGTCGAGCAGCGCGAACATCGCCGGCGAACGTCCGGTCGGAACGGACACATCGTCCGCGAATGTCGACACGAAGCGCGGAACGCCCGCTTCATGGCCGAGGAAAAGCAGTTCACCGGACGCTTCGGACAGGTTCGTCCAGGTCAGCCGACCCGCCTCGTCGAGCACCGGATCGAGCCCGTCGAGGACGAGCAGCCGCGCCTCGGCATCCGCCAGCGCCGCTTCGAGCAGCGCCGGCTCGTGGCGGACGCGATCGGCGCGGTCGAGCGTGTTGCCGGTGAAGCCCGGCGCGTTCGCCAGCATCACCGGGCGAGATCGGCGTAGACCGCCTTGGAGACTTCGCGCTTGAGCGGCGTATCGCCGAACAGGTTGATCATCGCCACCGCGCGCACCTTGTGGACGGGATCGACCCAGGCGATCGTGCCGGCGGCGCCGCCCCAGCCATAGGTGCCCTTGCCCGGTCCGCTCGGCGCATCGTTCAGATAGATCGAGCCGCCCGCGCCGAAGCCGAGCTGGACGCCGGTATCCTTGCCGGTCTCGTTGAGGATCGAGGTATCCGCGCCCGCCGGCAGCAGGTTCGACATGGCGAGCGCCACCGTTTCGGGCTTGAGGATGCGGGCGCCGTCCAGCGCGCCGCCGTTCAGCAGCATGTGGAGGAACCGGTCATAATCGTGCGCCGACATCACCAGCCCGGCGCCGCCATAGGGGAATTCGGGCTTCTTCAGGTAGATCGAGCTGGCCGCCGGATCGGCGGGCACCCGCGCGGTGCCGACAAAGGCATAGACGGTGGCGAAATTGCCGACCTTGTCGGCCGGCACCGTCCAGTAGCTCTCGTTCATCTTGAGCGGCTTGAGGATGCGGGTGTTGACGAACTCGTCGAACTTCACGCCGCTCGCCACTTCGATCACCCGGCCGAGCACATCGAGCCCGATCGAATAGCTCCACTTGGCGCCCGGATCGGCGATCAGCGGCAGCGTCGCGGTGCGGTTGGCGAATTCCTCGAGGCTGTCCGGACGCGCGGCGGCCATCTGGACTTCCATCTCGGCATTGACCTGGGCGGGGTTGATGCCGAGCCGGTTATATTCGGCGAGCAGCGGACCCTTGGTGATGATGTTGTAGCCGAGGCCCGCGGTGTGGGTGAGCAGGTTGCGCACCGTGATCGGCCGGGTGGCGGGGCGGCTGGTCAGGTCCTTCGACGGATCGACCAGCACCTTCATGTTCTTGAACGCCGGGATGAAGTCGCTGATCGGCTGGTCGAGCTTGAGCTTGCCTTCCTCGACCAGGATCATCGCGGCGATGCCGGTGAGCGGCTTGGTCATCGAATAGACGCGCCACAGGCTGTCGGCATCGGCGGCATGCGCGGTCGCCTCGTCGGCGATGCGGCCCTCGCTGACGATCGTGACCGTCCCGTCCGGACGACCGGTGAGGATGACGATGCCGGGCACCTTGCCTTCGGCGACATAGCGCTTCGCGACCGCAGTCTCCGCAGAGACATTGGGTGTGGCGGGCGGCTGGGGCGCGGTCTGTGCAAGTGCGGGCGCCGCCAGCGCCACCAGGCCGAAGCCGAAACCGATCAGACCGCGCATAGCACTCTCCTGAATGTCCTCGCCGCCTTGGCGAAGACGGTGGGCAATCCAGCCGATTCGAGATCGGCGATCGGCCACCATTCGCCTTCGACGGCGGCGCCTGCATGCGACGGGATTGTTGCAGCCGCAAGTGCGACGTCGAGGTTGAAATGGGTGAAGCCGTGCGCAACGGTTTCATCGAGCATCTGCCACGCGGCCTCGGCGGGCGGATCGGCGAGGCCGGGCGGCGAATCGGTCCAGGGACCGGTCGGGAGCGCGCGCATGCCGCCGAGCAGCCCCTTGTCCGGGCGGCGGACGAGCAGCACCTGGCGATCGCGCTCGAGCCAGAACATCGTGCCGTGGCGCTGGGGCTTGGGCGTTTTAGCCGCCTTGATCGGGAAGCGATCGGGGGTGCCGCCGGCGAACCCGGCGCATGCCTCGCGGAGCGGACACAGCAGACACTTCGGATTGCGCGCCGTGCAGATCGCGCTGCCGAGATCCATCATCGCCTGGGCGAAATCGCCTGCGCGGGCGTCGGGCGTGATCGAATCGGTATGCGCGTAGATGACCGGCCGGGCGGCGGGCAGCGGCACTTCGACCGCGAACAGCCGCGCGACGACGCGCTCGACATTGGCATCGACCACCACCGCGCGCCGGCCGAAGGCGATCGCGGCGATCGCCGCTGCGGTATAGCCGCCGACGCCGGGCAGCTCGCGCAGGCCGGCCTCCGTGTCCGGAAACGCGCCGCGGCGCGCGACTTCGCGGGCGCAGGCGAGCAGGTTGCGGGCGCGGGCATAATAGCCGAGCCCGGCCCAGGCGGCCATCAGGTCGGCATCCTCGGCGGCGGCGAGCGCCTCGACGCTCGGCCAGCGCGCGGTGAATTTCGCGAAATAGGGCGCGGCGCTGGCGACCTGGGTCTGCTGGAGCATCACTTCGGAGAGCCAGACGCGATAGGGATCGGGCGCATTGGCGCCGGGCCGCGCGCGCCAGGGCAGGTCGCGGGCGTTCCGGTCGTACCAGGTGAGAAGCGCGGAGGCGATTGCGCGTGGGGCGTTGTCGGGCACGCCCTCGCTATGGCATGGGTTGGCGGAAATGACGAAGCCTCCTCGCACCACCACCCGACAGCCGGCCCCCGCGCCGCAGCGCGCGCTGCGCGCCCGTTCGGTCTCCGAGCTGCTGCCCGATGTCGGGCGGGCGAGCTTCCGCAAGTTCGGCTTCGTCCAGCATTCGATCGTCAGCCGCTGGGCCGAGATCGTCGGCGAGCGCTATGCGCGCATCTCGGTGCCCGAATCGATCAAGTTCCCGCAGGGCAAGCGCGAGCAGGGCGTGCTCAGCCTGATCGTCTCGGGCGCGTTCGCGCCGACGATGCAGCATGTCGCGCCCGAGATCATGGACCGGGTGAACCGCTTCTTCGGCTATCCCGCGGTCGCCAGGCTGGCGATTCGCCACGGCCAGGTGAAGCCGCCGGAAAAGCCGCTGCCCCCGCCCAGCCTGAAGCCGCTCAGCGAAGCGATGGGCGACAGCCTGCGCGGCATCGCCGACCCCGAGCTCAAGGCTGTGCTCGAAGCGCTCGCCGCCGGCGTCGCGGCGAGCGACGAGAAGCCCAAGATCGGCCGGATCGACTGATGCGCTTGTTTCTCGCACTTGCCGGCGCGGTGGCGCTGGCCGTCACCGGTGCTTCGGCGCAGCAGGCGAAGAAGGCCCCGGCCAGGCCGGCGGCGGCGCCCAATTGGGCCGCGACCGTGGCGATCACGCCGCAGGGCGGCTTTCGCCAGGGCAATCCCGATGCGCCGGTGAAGCTCGTCGAATATGGCTCGCGCGGCTGCCCGACCTGCGGGCGCTTCGCCGCCGAGGGCGTGGCGCCGCTGCGCCGCGACTATATCGCCGCCGGCAAGGTGAGCTACGAATATCGCGACTATCTGGTCCACGGCGCCCCCGACCTGGCGATGGCGCTGGTCAACCAGTGCGTCGGGCCGGCACGCTTCTTCCCGGTGCTCGACGCGCTCTATGCCAACCAGCGCGTGTTCGAGGACCGGATCGAGGCGCTGGTCAACAACCAGTCCCAGCAGCTCGCGGCGTGGCAGAAGCTGCCGCCGGCGCAGATGGCGACGAAGTTCGCCGAAGGGCTGGGGCTGATCGCCTTCATGAAGACGCAGGGCCTGCCCGAGGCGAGGGCGCGCCAGTGCCTCGCCGATTCCGCGCTGATCGCCCGCATCGCCAAGACCAATGCCGACGCCGCCAAGGTCTATGGCGTCAACGGCACGCCCACTTTCATCGTCAACGGGCGCAAGGTAAGCGCCGCTAGCTGGGATCGATTGCTGCCCGAGCTTTGGGCGAACGGCGCCTGACCCCGATTTCTGGAGAAGACATCGCTATGCGTACCTTATTGGCCCTTGCCCTGATCCCGCTCCTCGCGCTGGCGGGCTGTGGCGGCGGCTCGGGCAACAGCTCGACGCCCGTGACTTCGGCGACGCCGGTGGCACCGGCCACGCCGCCGGCCGGCAAGGCCTGGACCGACATGGTCACCAGGACCAAGGACGGCGGCTATATGGAGGGCAACCCCGACGCGCCGATCAAGCTGGTCGAATATGGCTCGCGCAACTGCCCCTATTGCGGGATGTTCGGCCGCACCGCGCCCGAGCCGCTGCGCGCGGGCTATATCTCGACGGGTAAGGTCAGCTGGGAATTCCGCGACTTCCTGATCCACGGCGCGCCCGATCTCGCCGCCGCTTTGCTCAACCAGTGCGTGCCCGACGAGGCGTTCTTCAGCGTGCTCGACCAGTTCTATGCCAACCAGGACCAGTTCCTGACGCGCACCGAGCAGCTGGTGAAGACCAATCCGCAGCTCGCCCAGCAACTCCAGCAGCTGCCGCCGCCCCAGGCCGCGGTCGGCTTTGCCGAGCAGCTCGGCTATATCGACTTCATGAAGCAGCGCGGCGTGCCCGAGGCCAAGGCGCGCCAGTGCCTGGGCGACAAGGCGAAGATCGATGCGATCGCCAAGGTCAACGCGGATGGCGCGACCGTCTATGGCGTGAACTCGACGCCCAGCTTCTTTATCAACGGCAAGAAGGCGGAAGCCGGGACCTGGGAGCAGCTCGAGCCGCTGCTCAAGGCTGCCGGCGCGCGCTGACGCCGGGCGCGGGGGGCTAGCGCGAGGTGCAGATCAAGCGGCTGCGGCTGACGGGCTTCAAGAGCTTCGTCGACCCGGCCGATCTGCGTATCGAGCCGGGGCTGACGGGGATCGTCGGCCCCAATGGCTGCGGCAAGTCCAACCTGCTCGAGGCGCTGCGCTGGGTGATGGGCGAGACCAGCGCCAAGTCGATGCGCGGCGCGGGCATGGAGGACGTGATCTTCGCCGGCACCGCGACGCGGCCGGCGCGCGACTTCGCCGAGGTCTCGATCCAGGCCGACCAGGTCGGCGAGGACGACGAGATGGAAGTCGTCCGCCGCATCGAGCGCGGCGCCGGCTCGGCCTATCGGATCAACGGGCGCGACGTGCGTGCCAAGGACGTCGCGCTGCTCTTCGCCGATTCGGCGACGGGGGCGCATTCGCCGGCGCTGGTCAGCCAGGGCCGGATCGGCGCGATCATCATGGCCAAGCCGGGCGAGCGCCGGGCGATGCTCGAGGAGGCGGCGGGGATCGCCGGCCTGCATGTGCGCCGCAAGGACGCCGAGCAGCGGCTGCGCGCGACCGAGGCGAACCTGACCCGGCTCGACGAAGTGATCGGCGACCAGGAGACGCGCGCCGCGCAATTGAAGCGCCAGGCGCGCCAGGCCGAGCGCTACCGCGAGCTATCCGACAAGATCCGCGTGGCGGAAGCGCGGATGATCTTCGCGCGCTGGCGCGATGCGGCGGCAGCGGCGGACGCGGCCAAGAAGGAAGCGGTGGCGGCCGAGATCCTGGTCTCGACGCGGAGCCAGGCATATGATGCGGCAGTGGCGGTGCAGCAGGCGGCGGCCGAGACGCTCGCGACACTGCGCGCCGCGGCGCTGGCGGTGCGCGACAAGGCGACCGAGGCGATGCACGGGCTCGCGACGCTGCGCGCGGACAAGGCGGCGGTCGAGCGGCGGATTGCCGAGGTGCAGGAATCGGTGCGACGTCTCGAAGAGGATCGCGGCCGCGAAGGCGCGCTGGCCCGCGACGCCGCCGAGGCGCTGGCCCGGCTCGACGAGGAAGGCAAGGCGCTCGACAGGCGGATCGCCGAGACCAGCGCGCGGATGCCGCATCTCGACGCGGCGCTCGCCGAGGCCGAGCGCGCCGCGCGCGATGCCGAGGTCGCGCTGGCCCAGGCGCTGGCGGCGCAGGCGACCGAGGCTGCGGAAGCGCGCGTTGCCGAGGCTGCGCTGGCGGCGGCGCGGACCCGGGCCGAGCGATCGGAGCGCGACCGCGCGCGGATCGATGCCGAGCTCAAGGCGCTGCCCGATCCCGAGCCGCTCAAGGCCGAGAAGGTCCGCGCGGCGGAAGCGCGTGCCCAGGCGCTGCGCCAGGCCGAGAGCGCGCGCACCGGGATGGCCCGCGCCGATGCCGAGGAACGCGCCGGCGTCGAGGCGCGCAACCACGCCCAGGCCAAGCGCGCCGGCGCGCATGCCGAGCTCGCCCAGCTCGACAGCGAATCGGCCGCGCTGGTCAAGGCGACGCGCCCGTCCGACAAGGACCGGCTGCTCGACAAGCTGCAGGTCGACGCCGGCTATGAGCGCGCGCTGGCCGCGGCGCTGGGCGACGATCTCGAGGCCGGGCTCGACACCAGCGCCGAGCGTTACTGGGCCGGGGCCGAGCCGCAGGCCGGCGATCCGCGTGCGCCGGCAGGGACGTCGCCGTTGGGCGCGCATGTCCGGGCGCCGGCAGGGCTGTCGCGCCGGCTCGCGCAGGTGCTGGTCGCGGAGGAGGATACGGGCCAGGCGCTCGCGGTCGGGCAGCGGCTGGTGACGCTGGCGGGCGTGCTGCGGCGCTGGGACGGCTATGTCGCCAGGTCCGGCGGCGCGGCGGCCGCCGAGCGGCTGGTGCGGATCAACCGGCTGGTCGCGATCGAGAAGGCGCGGCCGGCGGCGCTGCGCGCGGTCGAGAGCGCCGATGCCGAGCTGGCGCGGATCGAGGAGAATATCGCCGAAGCGCGGCGCGCGGCGGGCGATTGCCGCCGCGTGCTCGCGCATGCCGAGGAAGCCGGCCGCGACGCCGGCCGCGCCGAGGACCGCGCGACGGCACAGCTCGAGCGCCTCGATTCGCAGCGCGCCGATCTCGATACGCGCATCCGCCGGGTCGCGGCCGAGCAGGACGAGGCGGCGACCGAGCTTAACCGTGCCGAAGCGGCGAAGGCGGCACTTCCTGACGGCACCGAGACGCGCGCGCGCGTCCAGGCGCTGTCGCTGGACGCCGAGACCAAGCGCGCCGCCTCCGCCTCCGCCCGCGCCGAGCGCGGCACGCTCGAGCGCGAGATCGCTGCCGCGCGCGAACGGCATGCGGCGGCGGGCGCCGAGGCCAAGGGCTGGAAGTCGCGTGCCGGCGAGGCGGCGCGGCGCGCGGCGGACATGGAGAAGCGCGCGGTCCAGCTCGCCGAGGAGAGCGAAGCGCTTGCCGGCAAGCCCGCCCAGCTCGAGGCGCAGCTCGCCGAGGCCGAGGCGGCGACCGAGAAGGCGCGCGTCGAGAGCGCCACTGCCCAAGCCGCCGAGCGCGAAGCCGAGATGGCGGTGCGCGAGACCGAAGGCGCGGTGCGCGCCGCCAACGAGATCCTGGCGCAGGCCCGCGAGGCGCGCGCCGGCGCTGCTGCCCGCGCCGAGAACCAGGAGATGCGCCGCATCGAGATGGGCCGCATCTCGGGCGAGCGCTTCGAATGCCCGCCACCGATCCTGCCGCAAAAGGCCGGCTTTGACGAAGCGACGGTGCGTTCTCCCGAGGAGGAATCGACCGGGCACGAGCGGCTGAATGCCGAGCGCGAGCGGATCGGGCCGGTCAACCTCGTCGCCGAGACCGAGCTGGCCGAGCTCGAGGCCGCCTTCACCAGCAATGCCGCCGAGCGCGACGAGCTCCACCAGGCGGTGAACCAGCTGCGCGGCTCGATCGGCACGCTCAACCGCGAGGGGCGCCAACGATTGCTGAGTGCGTTCGAGGCGGTCGACCAGCATTTCCGGCGGCTGTTCTCGACGCTGTTCAACGGCGGCCAGGCCCATCTCGAGCTGGTCGATTCGGACGATCCGCTCGAGGCCGGGCTCGAGATCATGGCGCAGCCGCCGGGCAAGAAGCTCCAGTCACTGACCCTGCTTTCGGGCGGCGAGCAGGCGCTTACGGCCGTGGCGCTGATCTTCGCGCTGTTTCTGACCAACCCTGCGCCGATCTGCGTGCTCGACGAAGTCGACGCGCCGCTCGACGACGCCAATATCGATCGCTTCTGCGACCTGCTCGAGCGGATGACCGAAGAGACTGCGACGCGCTACCTGATCGTCACCCACAATGCCGCGACGATGAGCCGCATGCACCGGCTGTTCGGCGTGACGATGGTCGAACGCGGGGTGAGCCGGCTGGTGTCGGTGGACCTGGGCGGGGCCGAAAGCTTGCTGGCGGCGGAATAAGCGCGCACGCTTGCTCCGGCGGGCAACAGGAGGAAGCGCATGCGATCGAGTCTCTGGATCGGGCTCGCCCTGGCGATGTTCGCCAGTCCTGCCGCGGCGCAGGACAAGCCGCAATCGACGAGCAAGCAGGCCGAGGATATCGCCGCGCAGCCGGCCAAGGATGTCGGCGTGGTGAAGACCAGGATCCCGCCGGTGCTCGCGCGCGCGGCGAAGAATCCCTACAGCCTGTCCGGCCTGCGGAAATGCGCGGACATTCGCGGCGCGTTCGACGAGCTGAGCAAGGCGCTCGGGCCCGATTTCGTGGCGGACAGCGATCCGGCGAAAAGCCGCAAGCTCAAGGTCACCGGGGATACCGTGGCCGGGCTGATCGTGCCATTTCGCGGGCTGGTGCGCGAAGTGAGCGGCGCGGCATCGGCGCAGCGCGCGCTCGAGGCCGCCCTCGCAGCGGGCTTCGCGCGGCGCGGTTTCCTGCGCGGGGTCTACCAGTCGCGCGGCTGCAAGCCGGCGCTCTGATGCCGCTCGACGCATTCCCCCGCATTGCGCTATTCGACGCGACGACGTCGATCCGGGGGACGTCGGGATAGCGGGATGGATCAGGCTTTCATCGACTTCACCGAATGGTCCGTCGGATGGGTACGCAGGCGCCACGGCCTTGGCGCCGCGTGGCTCGCGGCGATTTTCTGTGTGGTGGCGGTGCTTCCGCTCTGCCTGGTCCTGGCACTCTGGCTGGGATAATGGGCCGGCGCGATTTCCCCCGCATCCCGCTGTTCGACGCGCCGACGCCGATCCAGCGGCTGGAGCGAGTCGAGGCGACGCTGGGGCTGACGGGCGCGCGACTGTTCGTGAAGCGCGACGACCTGATGGGGTTGGGCGGCGGCGGCAACAAGCTGCGCAAGCTCGAGTTCCTGCTCGGCGCAGCGCTCGACCAGGGCTGCGACACGTTCATCACCACCGGCGCGCGGCAATCCAACCATGCGCGGCTCAGCGCGGCGGCGGCGGCGCGGATGGGCCTCAAGGCCGAGCTGATGCTGACCGACACGGTGCCGCGCGAGGACCCGAGCTATCTGCACAATGGCAACCAGCTGCTCGACGAGCTGTTCGGCGCCACGGTGCATCATCTGCCACGCGACGCCAACGCGCTCACCGCGGCCTATCTCCGTGCCGATGCGCTGCGTGCGGAGGGCCGCAAGGCCTATGTGGTCGGCGCGGGCGGCTCCTCGCCGGTGGGCGCGCTGGGCGATGCCGCCTGCGCCGCCGAGATCCGGATGCAGGAAGCCGAACTTGGCCTGCGCTTCGAGACGATCGTCGTCGCCAATGGCAGCCATGGCACGCATGCAGGGCTCGTGGCCGGCATGGCCGTCGCCGAGGACGACCCGCAGCGCGTGCTGTCCTTCACCGTGCTTGCCGAGCTGGAGGCTGCGGAGCACGGCACGCTGGCGCTTGCGCACCAGGTCTTCGCGCTGCTCGGCGGCTGGGAGATACGGCCCGAACAGGTCCGCATCGACGGGTCGCAGCGCGGGGCGGCATACGGGATTCCGACCGAGGCGATGCTCGCCGCCGTTCGGCTGATGGCGCGGGCCGAGGGGCTGCTGGTCGACCCGGTCTATAGCGGCAAGGCGTTCGCCGGCGTGCTGGCGGGGCTGCGGGACGGGTCGCTCACCGGCGATGTGCTGTTCGTGATGACCGGCGGGACGCCCGGGCTGTACGCGTATCAGCCGGCGTTTGCGTGACTTCTGAGGGGCTGTTCCCCGGCTTTCGCCGGGGAACTAAGTGCCGAGGATTGTCCGGTAGAGCTGGATATACTTCTCGGCCATTGCCTCGACCGAGAAGTGGGCGGCGACCCGCGCGCGGCATGCCGCCCGGTCGATGCCCTCGACTTGCCCGAGCGCGGCGATCGCGCCGCCGACCGAATCGACCAGCAGCCCGGTCTCCGGCGTGATCAGTTCGGGCATCGAGCCGCGGTCGATCGCGATCACCGGGGTGCCGCAGGCCATCGCCTCGATCACCGACAGGCCGAAGGGCTCGTCGAAATTGATCAGGTGGAGCAATGCCTGCGCCTTGCCGAGCGCCCGCAGCCGCTCCGCGCCGCCGACCGGGCCGTGATAGACGATGCGCTCGTCCAGCCAGGGCGCGACTTCGCGGTCGAAATAGCCCTGGTCCTGGATGATGCCATAGAGGTTGAGCCGGCGCCCGGTCGCGCGCGCGACTTCGATCGCCTCGGCCGCGCCCTTGTCCGGGTGCATGCGGCCAAAGAACAGCAGGTCCTCGCCGCCCTCCGCCTCGAACGGGAATTCGTCGAGCCGGATGCCGTGGTGGATCGTCGCGGCGTATCGGAGCGACGGATGCCGGTCCGCCGCGCTGATCGCGACATAGTGCACCCGGTCCTCGAACGGCTTGTACATCGGCAGGATGCGGTTCGACGAGAAGCCGTGGATCGTCGTCACCATCGGCGTGTCGATCAGCGGGGCATAGGCGTGGGCGGGGAAATCGGCCTGGTTGTGGATCAGGTCGAAGTCGCCGGCGCGGGAGAAGAGGTGCGACTGGTGGGCATATTCCCAGACCTTGGCATCGATCGAGGGGTCTTCCTCATAGCCCGCGGGCACCACGCCATCGAGCGTGCCGGCGGTGATCGAATCGCGCGTGGCGAACAAGGTGACGTCGATGCCGCGGGCGACCAGCGCCTCGGTCAGCAGGCTGGTGACCAGCTCCCACGGGCCATAGTGGCGCGGCGGCGTGCGCCACGCGATCGGCGCCAGCATGGCGATCTTCATCCGAGAATATAGCCTTCGTTCGGGGAGAGCAGCGCGGGGTCGGTGCCGCCGCGCGCGGAGGCGAGGACGGTCAGGCTCTCCGCCCATTCGGGGATGGCGAAGCCCTGGGGCGTGTCGCCGAGGTTGAGCACGATCAGCAGCCGGTCATGCTCGTGGCGCCGTTCATAGGCGAGCAGGTCGCCATCCGCGTCGACCGGGTGATAGTCGCCGAGCGCGAGCGCCGGGTGTTCGTGGCGCAGGAACAGCAGCTTCTGGGTGAGCCGCCACATCGAGGCGGGATCGCCGCGCTGGGCCTCGACATTGCGGGTCAGCCAGTCGGGGTGGAGCGGCAGCCAGGGGTCGGCGGGGCTGAACCCGGCATGGGCGCTCGCATCCCAGGCCATCGGCGTGCGGACGGGATCGCGACCCATGCCGATGCCCGGCTCGCGCAGCTCGCGCGGGTCCTGGACCTGGCCGGCGGGGATCGCCACGTCCTCCAGGCCGATCTCGTCGCCATAATAGAGCGTCGGCGTGCCGCGCAGGGTGAGGAGCAGCATCATCGCGACGCGCGCCTGCGCCGGGCCGACGCGGGTGGCGATGCGCGGGCGATCGTGATTGCCGAGCACCCAATTGGGCCAGCCACCCGGCGGGAGCGCGCCTTCATAGTCCGCGATCATTTTCGCCAGACCGCGGGCATTCCAGTCGGCGCCGATCAGCTGGAAGTTGAAGGGCAGATGGACGCCCGGCTGCGCCTGCGTGCCGTAATAGCCGACCAGGCGGGGCACCGGCAGGTAGATCTCGCCGATCAGGACGCGGGCGCCATAGTCGTCGGCGATCATGCGCATCTCGCCGGCGATGCCGTGGACTTCGGGCTGGTCGGTCGAATGGAGCTGGTGGACGCGGGTATAGTCGGGCTGGCCCGGCGCCCATTCGTCGTTCGCCGGATTGTCGGGCAGGTCGGCATGCTTGACCATGTGCCAGAGCACGTCGATCCGGAACCCGTCGATCCCGCGCGCGAACCAGAAGCGCAGCACGTCGAGCATCGCCTGGCGCACCGCCGGGTTGCGCCAGTTGAGGTCGGGCTGCTCCTTCAGGAAGGCGTGGTAATAATATTGGCCGGTGGCTTCGTCCCATTCCCAGGCCGAGCCGCCGAAATCGCTGATCCAGTTGTTGGGCGGCGAGCCGTCGGGCTTGGGATCGCGCCAGATATACCAGTCGCGCTTGGGATTGTCGCGCGAGGCGCGGCTCTCGACGAACCAGGGATGCTGGTCCGAGCTGTGGTTGGGGACGAGGTCGAGCAGCAGCTTGATGCCGCGTTCGTGCGCCGCGGCGAGCAGCGCGTCGAAATCGGCGAGCGTGCCGAAGCGCGGATCAATCCCGCAATAATCGGCGACGTCATAACCGAAATCCGCCTGCGGGCTGGGGAAGATCGGCGAGATCCAGATCGCGTCCACGCCCAATGCCTTGAGGTCGTCGAGGCGATTCTCGATGCCCTTGAGGTCGCCTATGCCGTCGCCGTTCGAATCCTGGAAGGAGCGCGGATAGACCTGGTAGATGACGGCGGATTTCCACCATTCGGTCACTTGAACCGCTCCTTCGCAACGCGGGTGATGCGGCATGCGAGATCGGCCTCTCCGCTCGCGACGATATAATGGTCGCCGGCGTCGGCGACCCCGGTGGTGAACACCACGGGGGTGGGCAGATAGAGCTGGTGCGCGATCGGATCGGTGAGCGCGGGATTGGCTTCGAGCAGCGGCACCGAATCCTCCTGGCGCAGGATGCGCGACGGATCGTCCTTGTCGAGCAGCGCCCAGAAGCTGCGATAGATTCCGACCGCGTCCCGCTTCTCGACGCCGTGATAGATCAGCATCCAGCCCTCGGGCGTCAGCACCGGCTGGCTGCCGCCGCCGATCCGCTGGGTGGAGCTGGTGCCCTTGCGTGCGCGGATGCCGGGGGTGTCGAGCGGCTTCCAGTGGAGCCCGTCGGGCGACTGCGCCATGTTGATCGCCGGGCCGCCAAGCCAAGGGCTGTCCTCGGGATAGGCGAAATAGACTTCGCCCAAGGGGCGGGTGAGCGCCATGTACCTGCCGCCCGGCTTGCCCTCGAACAGGATCATGTCCTTGTTCTGGTGGTCGAGGACGATGCCGAGCAGCTTGTAGTCGAGCCCGTTCACCGAATGGTACATCGCGGTGCAGTGGCGCTCGGCCGAGACGCCGCACACGGTCATCCACCAGCTGCCGCCGACCAGGCTGATCCGGGCATCCTCGACGCCGTAATCCATGAAGCTGGCCGAAGGCTGGATCGCCTTGTCGTAGTGGATCTTCACGATCTGGCCCGCATCCTTGCTCAGCTCGACGGGGAGCAGCCAGGAGAGCGAGGTGAGGCCGAGCAGCCGCGGATTGCGGTCCTTGAGCGCGAACTGGCGCGGATCGTCCATGTCGATGCCGGCGACCGGGTGGCGATCCAGGACATAGCCATCCCGCGTCCAGCGGATCGCGCGGGCGCTGTCGCCGTCGACCGGATTGGCCAGCGCCTCGGCGACGCGGACCATCAGCAGGATATTGCCGTTCGGCAGCCGCGCGAAGCCGGGGTTGAAGGCGCCGAGCACGAAGGTCGGCTCGTCCACGCTCCCACGCAAGGGGGAACGGCTGAGATCGACATCGTCGGGGCGGAAGATCAGGAAATCGTCGTCCGCCGCCACATGCACCCCCTCAACAGGTCGGAATCTGACTTTCCCCGCCTTCGCGCTGGTACTTGCCGCCTCGCCAGATGTATCGTTCGGCGAAGGATCGGGTTCCCTCGAATTTCACGGTGAAATCCTGGCCCTTGCGGATCGTCGTGATCTTGCCCCGGATCGACTGGGGCTTGTCCTCGGCAGCGCCACTGTCGTCATAGAGCGACTGGAACGACGCGATCTCCTTGGGCCCCTCGGGCAGCAGCTCGACCAGGCTGGTATAGCTGCAGGTATAGCCCTGCCAGGTGCCGCCACCCTCGGCATAGAGCACCGGCTGGTCGGCGAACTTGTCGTTGATCGACCATTCGGCAAGGTCGCCCATGCTGCCGATCTCGACCGCCTTGTCGTAGCTCTGGCGCAGCGTGAAGCCGGCGCCGTCGGCCTGGAGATAATGGACCGCGATCACGCCCGAATCGGCATGGGCGGCGTCGCGGACATGGCCGTGGCTGACCAGCACGGGGCCGAAGCCGGTGTCGATCAGCTTGTTGTCGTCGAAGGTGATCGGCCCCTGGTTCGGGCCCTCGGGATAGACTCGCTTCACCGCGGCGGCGAGGCGCGCGGCGGGATCGGCCGTGGGCGACGGGGTCGGGCTCGGCGTGGGCGCGGGCTTCTGCACCGGCTGGCCGCCGCATCCTGCCAGCAGCAGCGCCGGCAGCAGCAGGGCGGCCCTGCCCCTCATTTCTCGTCCCGCAGCTGTTCGTGGTGGCGGATGACCTCGTCGATGATGAAGCGCAGGAACTTCTCGGAAAATTCCGGGTCGAGATCCGCGGTCTTGGCAAGCTCGCGCAGCCGGGCGATCTGGCGGTCCTCGCGGCCCGGATCGGCCGGCGGCAGGCCGGACTCGGCCTTGTAGCGCCCCACCGCCTGCGTGACCTTGAAACGCTCGGCGAGCAGGAACACGAGCGCGGCATCGATATTGTCGATGCTCTGGCGGAAGCGAGTGAGGGTCTCGTCGGACATGAGGCCTCTTTGCGCAGGACGCTAGGTCACGCAAGCCTTGCCTTTGCGCGCCGCACCCGCCACAGGCTTGCCCTATGAGCGCCACCCTCCATCGCCTCGGCGGCGGCCCCGCCCCCTCGCTCGATCCGATGATGGCGCTCGTCGCGCACGACATGAACCTCGTGAACGCCGTGATCCTCGATCGCATGCAGTCCGAGATCCCGCTGATCCCGGAGCTGGCCGGCCATCTGATCGCCGGCGGCGGCAAGCGGATGCGGCCGATGCTCACGCTCGCCAGCGCGCAGCTGCTCGGCTATTCGGGCACCCGCCACCACCGGCTCGCCGCCGCCGTGGAGTTCATCCACACTGCGACGCTGCTCCACGACGACGTGGTCGACGGATCGGACCTGCGCCGCGGCCGCCGCACCGCCAACATCATCTGGGGCAATCCGGCGAGCGTGCTGGTTGGCGATTTCCTGTTCAGCCGCTCGTTCGAGCTGATGGTCGAGGACGGCAGCCTCAAGGTGCTCAAGATCCTGAGCAACGCCAGCGCGGTGATCGCCGAGGGCGAAGTCAACCAGCTCACTGCGGTGCGCCGGCTTGATCTCAGCGAGGAGCGCTATCTCGACATCATCGGCGCCAAGACCGCCGCCTTGTTCGCCGCCGCCTGCAAGATCGCCGCGGTGGTCGCCGAGCGTTCGGACGAGGAAGCCGCGCTCGACGCCTATGGCCGCAACCTCGGCATTGCCTTCCAGCTGGTCGACGACGCGATCGACTATGTCTCGGACGCGGGCACGATGGGCAAGGACGCCGGCGACGATTTCCGCGAAGGCAAGATGACGTTGCCGGTCATCCTCGCCTATGCCCGCGGCGACGAGAGCGCGCGCGCCTTCTGGAAGGCGGCGATCTCGGGCCATCGCACCTCGGGCGAGGATTTCGCCGAGGCGATCCGGCTGGTCCAGGCCAGCCGCTCGGTCGACGACACGCTCGCCCGCGCGCGGCACTACGGCCAGCGCGCGATCGATGCGATCGGCGGCTTCGCCTCGAGCCCCGCCAAGGACGCGATGGTCGAAGCCGTCGAGTTCGCAGTCGCCCGCGCTTATTGAGGCTTATTCGTCGTCCGACGGCTCATCGTCGTCATCGTCATCGGCGGTGAGGGCGTCTTCCTCGTCGTCGTCGAGCACTTCCTCGATCGCCTCGGTAATCAGGTCGAGCTGCTCGAAGCTGGCGGTGAACTCCAGCGTCTCGCCGTCATCGTCTTCGAGATGCAGCGTGTAGTCGCCGTCGCTGTCCGGGGTGATGCTGAACTGTGCCAGGGTTCTCGCCATGTCATGCTCCTTAGGCTTCGCTTGCGCCAAACCCGGCTTCGGGGAATTGGTTGCGCGTGATGCGTGAGACTCTGCCGATCCATGTTGTTTTGCCCGATTTGCTGGCTGCGTTGCGGGCCGCGAGCAACGCCGTGCTGGTCGCGCCGCCCGGTGCGGGCAAGACCACGGCAGTGGCGCCAGCGCTGCTGGGCGAGGCCTGGTGCACGGGCGAGATATTGCTGCTGTCCCCCCGCAGGCTGGCGGCGCGCGCGGCGGGCGAGCGGATGGCGGCGCTGGCCGGCGAGCAGGTTGGCCAGACCTTCGGCTATGCGACGCGGATGGACAGCAAGCGTTCGGCGGCGACGCGGGTGACGGTCGTCACCGAGGGGATCTTCGTCAACCGCATCCAGGCCGATCCCGAGCTGGCCGGCGTCTCCGCCGTGCTGTTCGACGAAGTCCATGAGCGCAGCCTCGACAGCGATTTCGGGCTGGCGCTCTCGCTCGACGCGCAGGCGGCGCTGCGGCCGGACCTGCGGATCGTGGCGATGTCGGCGACGCTCGACGGCGCGCGCTTCTCGGACCTGATGGGCGGCGCGCCGGTGATCGAGAGCGAGGGACGGAGCTGGCCGCTCGAGCTGCGCCATCTCGGCCGGGCGGCGGAGGCACGGATTGAGGATTCGATGGCCGCCGCGATCCGGACGGCGCTACGCGAGGCCGAGGGCGGGGTGCTCGCCTTCCTGCCGGGCGTCGCCGAGATCGAGCGCACGGCCGAGCGGATCGGCGAGGTGCCGGGCGCAGTGGTCCACAAGCTGCACGGCGCGCTCGAGCCGGGTGCCCAGCGCGCCGCGATCGCTGCCGATCCGCAGGGGCGGCGCAAGATCGTGCTGGCGACGTCGATCGCCGAGACCTCGCTGACGCTGGAGGGGATCCGCATCGTCGTCGATTCGGGGCTTGCCCGGCGCCCGCGCTACGACCGCGCGGCGGGGATGACGCGGCTGGTCACCGAGCGGGCGAGCCAGGCAGCGGTCACCCAGCGTGCCGGCCGTGCCGCGCGCCAGGGGCCCGGCGTCGCCTATCGGCTGTGGGAAGAGGCGGCGACCGCGGGCCTGCCGCGCTTCGATCCGCCCGAGATATTGGAAGCTGATCTCTCGGCGCTGGTGCTCGATTGCGCGCTCTGGGGCGTCAGCGATCCGCGCGAGCTCCACTGGCTCGATCCGCCGCCCGAGGCCGCGGTGTCGGAGGCGCGCAAGCGGCTGGGCAGCCTGGAGGCGCTGGACGAGGCCGGCCGCCCGAGCGCGCATGGCAAGGCGATCGCCGGCCTGCCGCTGCCGCCGCGGCTCGGCCATATGCTGGTCCGCGCCGCCGAGCGCGGCATGGCGGGAACGGCGGCGCAGATCGCGGTGCTGCTCGGCGAGCGCGGGCTCGGTGGCACCGACGCCGATCTCGAGCTGCGCCTGCGCCGCTGGCGGAGCGAGCGCGGGCCGCGTGCGGAGAATGGCCGGCGGCTGGCGCAGCGCTGGGCCAAGCTGGTGGGCGATGACGGCATCGGCGATCCCGCCGCCTGCGTCGCGCTCGCCTTCCCCGACCGGATCGCCAGGCGCCGCGATGCTTCCGGCGAGACCTGGGCGTCGGCCGGCGGACGCGGGTTCAAGCTCGATCCGGCCTCGTCGCTCGCTCGCGCCGAATGGCTCGCGGTCGCCGAGACGCAAGGCATGGCATCGGGCGCGCGCATCCTTTCCGCCGCGCCGATCGATCCGGCCGAGGTCGAATCGCTGTTCGCCGACCGGATCGAGACGCGGCGCAGCGTCCGCTTCGATCCCGCAACGGGGCGCATCGAAGCCCTTCGAGAACGCCGGCTCGGCGCGATCCGCCTGTCGAGGGGCCCCGATGCGGCGGCGAACCCGGCGGAGATCGAGAAGGCGCTGCTCGAGGGGGTGCGCGAACATGGCCTCGACCTGCTGCCTTGGTCCGACACCGCGCAGGCTCTGCGCACCCGCGCCGCCTATGCCGGCAATGAGTCGCTGTCCGACGAACGGTTGCGCGCCGAACTCGACGACTGGCTGCCGGGGCTGCTCGCCGGCAAGCGGCGGCTCGATGCGGTCGAGGGGCTGACCAATGCGCTCAACAATCTCCTCGGCTGGGATGGGCAGAAGGCGCTCGACCGGCTGGCGCCGGCGCGCTTCGAGACGCCCGAGGGGTCGAGCTATGCGATCGACTATGCCGCCGAGGGCGGGCCGACCGTCGAGATGCGCGTCCAGGCGCTGTATGGGCTGAACGAACATCCCACGCTCGGCGACGGCACCCCGCTGATCCTCAGCCTGACCTCGCCGGCCGGGCGGCCGATCCAGACGACGCGCGACTTGCCGGGCTTCTGGAAGGGGAGCTGGGCCGCAGTCGCCAAGGAGATGCGCGGGCGCTATCCGCGGCATCCCTGGCCCGAGGACCCCGCCGCAGCCTCCGCGACGCTCAGGACGAAAAAGGCTGATGCAAGGGGCGGCGGGCCGCGTTAAAGGGACTCACCATGACCAAGACCGCCCGCATCTATCAGCAGCCCAAGAACGCCATGCAGTCGGGCCGCGCGCGCACGACCGCGTGGATCCTCGAGTTCGAGCCGGTGCGCCAGCAACAGGCCGATCCGCTGACCGGCTGGGCCGGCGGCGACGCGACCGCGACGCAGCTGCGCATGACCTTCCCGACGCTGGAAGCCGCCACCGGCTATGCCGAGCGCGAGGGCGTGGCCTTCCACGTCGTCGCGGCGCCCGAGCGGAAGTTGAAGCTGCAAGCCTATGCGGACAATTTCCGCTAAGCGACTGACCGCGATGCTGGCGGCCGCGGGCATGCTCGCGGCCGGCTTTGCCGAGGCTGCGCCGGATGGCGGCCGTGGCAAGAAGCGAAGAGCGAAAACCGTGCGGACGGTGCGTGTCACCCGCGCGCCGCGCATGGTCGCCGCCGACGATGCCTATTACCCCAATTGCGCCGCGGCGCGTGCCGCGGGGGTCGCGCCGATCCGGCGCGGTCAGCCGGGATATAGCGGCCGGCTGGACCGCGACGACGACGGCATCGCCTGCGAGTGATCAGCCGAGCAGCGCGCCGCTGAGCAGCAACAGCAGCTTCACGTCGATCCCCAGCCCCTCGGCACGCTTGGCGGCGACGAAGCCGGGGATGTCGGCGCGGGGCACGCGGTGGACGAGGATGTCCTCGTCCGCCACGCCGCCACCCTCACCGACCCGGGTCAGCCCGGTGGCGCGGACCAGGGTGAAGCTTTCCGAGACCATGCCCGGCGAGGAATAATAGTCGCCGAGGCTCTCGGCCCGGGCGCAGTCATAGCCGGTTTCCTCGATCAGCTCGCGGCGGGCGGCGCCCAGCACCGTATCGTCCGCGTGCTCGTCGCCGATCAGCCCGGCAGGCAGCTCGAGGCAGCGCTTGCCGAGCGGGACGCGGTACTGGTCGACGAGCAGAACGTGATCGTCTTCATCGATGGCGATGATCACCGCGGCGCGGATGTCGCGGGCCCGCGAGACATATTCCCATTTGCCGCGCCGCTTGGCCGTGATCCACTTGCCGGACCACGCGATTTCCTCGCGGCCCAAATCCTCCGAGGCATCGCTCACAGTTCGATCAGCCGATCGGGAAGCTCGTTGGTGTCGTCGTCGCTGCGCGGGAAATGCTCGGCGAGGACCAGTCCGATCTGGCGCACGGCTTCGGCCATGCCTTCGCCGGCCTTGTCATGCTTCACGCCGCCGAGCAGCGCCGCCATCGCCGCGCCCCAGACATCGGCGGTGACCTTGGAGTGGATCGCCGCGTCGGCGATGATCTCGGCGCGGTGCTCGGCGAGGCTGAGATAGACCAGCACGCCGGTGGCGCCGCGGGTGCGCTTCTCGGCGGCGGCGCGGAACAGCTCGAGCGCGCGGCGGTGGACGCGACGGTTCTTGGTCGCGCCCGGGGTCAGCAGCATCCGCAGCGCATCGAGGGCGAGCGCGACGCGCACCACCAGGAAGGTCGCCGCCATCAGCACCAGCGCGATGGTGAGGTACCAGCGCGCCGGCACGACCTGCGCCCAGCTGTCGACGAAGCGGGTGTGGAGCCACTCGGCCGGCCAGGGCTGCCAAGCGAGCAAGGCGAGGACGAGGAGCATCGCCAGCACCGCCCAGTGCAGCGCGACGTCGTGATAGGGATCCGAGCGTCCGGCGACGACCGTGACGATCTCGCCATTGGTGGTCAGCTCGGCGGCGGTCACCGCCTCGGCGACCGCGCTGCGGTCCTGATCGGTCAAGCGCATCTCACCAGCTCCCCGAGGCGCCACCGCCCCCGAACGATCCGCCGCCGCCGGAGAAGCCGCCACCGCCGCCTCCGCCGCCGCCCCAGCCGCTACCGCCGCCGCCACCCCAGCTGCTGCCGGAGCTGCGCGATTCGCGGCCGATCTCGTTGGCGATCGACCAGAGGATGATCGGCAGCGCGCCGCCGTCATGGCTGCGATAGCGCGGGCCCCAGGGGCCGTTGCGGCTGCGGCGGCCCAGGCCGAGCATCGGCAGGATGACGAACAGGAGGATGATGCCCCAGAAGACCAGCCCGAAGGGGAAGCCGCCGCTATGCGTCTTGCGGCTGGTCTGGGTGACCTTGACCTGCGTCTGCTGGGCGCGCTGCTCGGCGGCTTCGAGCGGCAGCTTCATCTGCTCGGCGATCGCCTGCGCACCGGCGACGATGCCGCCGGGCATGTCGCCGGCCTTGAACTTGGGGATGATCGTCTCGTTGATGATCTGGCTCGATAGGCCATCGGTCATGATCGGCTCGAGGCCGTAGCCGACTTCGATCCGCACTTTGCGCTCCTTGGGCGCGACGATCAGGATGATGCCGTTCTTGGCGTCCTTCTGCCCGATCCCCCAGGCGCGGCCGAGCTGATAGCCGTAGTCCTCGATATTATAGCCCTGGAGATCGGGGATGGTTGCGACGACGAACTGGCGCGTCGAGGCGGCCTCGACCTGCTCCGAGAGCTGGGTGAGCTCCGCGACCTGCGGGACCGAGAGCAGATGGGCATCGTCGACCACTCGGCCGGTGAGCTTGGGGAAGGTCGGCTGCGCCTGGGCCGAGAGCGGCACCAGGACGAGCAGGAATGCGAGCGGGCTACGCAACAGGGTCATTGAGTGATCTCGCGGATGATGGCGTCGCTACCGGCGAGGATGCCGCCGGGCATGTCTCCGGTCTTGAAACGCGGCAGGATGTCCTTCTCCAGGATCGCACCCGCCTCTGCGTCGGTAAGCGCTTCTCGAAGTCCCTCGCTGACCGCGATGCGCGCCTTGCGCTCGTTCGGGGCGATGACCAGCAGCACGCCGTCGTTGAAGCATTTGCGGCCGATGCCCCAGAAGGTGCCGAGCCGCTGGCTGTAATCGGCGACGTCGTGCCCGCCCAGGCTTTTTACCGTCACCACCACGAACTGGTGCTTCGAACGCTTTTCGGCATCGACCAGTTGATTGGAGAGGGCACGCCGCTGGCTGACCGACAACAGGTTGGCGCCGTCGACCACGCGGCCGGTCAGCGCCGGGAAGCTGTAGCCCGACGGCGCGGGCTGCGGCTCGATCGCCGCGATCGCGTTGCCATCGGTTGCTGCAGCAGCCGCCGCCGAAGGCTTACATCCGGCAACGACAGGCTGCGCATCCTGCGCCGCGGGCTTGCAGGCCGCGAGCGCACCGCAGAGGAGGAGCGCCCTCAGGATCAGTTGCTGTTCCCGAAGCTGATGTCGGGCACGTTCTCCGCGCCCGCCTTCGCCGCATAGGGCACCATCGGCTTGGATCCGTAGAAGACCTTGGCGCCGATCGCGTCCGGGAAGGTGCGAATGCGGGTGTTATAGGCCTGCACCGCGTTGTTATAATCCCGGATCGCGATCGTGATGCGGTTGTTGCTGCCTTCGAGTTGATCCATGAACTTGGTGAAGTTCGCCTGGCTCTTGAGTTCGGGATAGGCCTCGACGCTCGCCAGAAGGCGACCGATCGAGCCATTGAACTGCTGCTGCGCGGCCTGGAAAGCCTGCATCTTGGCGGGATCGGTGAGGTCATTCGCGGAGACCTGCACCGAAGTTGCCTTGGCTCGGGCATTCGTCACGTCGGTCAGAATCTTGCCCTCGGAGGCGGCCGAGCCCTTCACGGTCTCCACCAGGCCCGGAACCGAATCCATACGGCGCTGGTACGCTGCCTGGACGTCCGCCCATTTCGCCTTCGCATTCTCTTCCGCGGTGGGCACGCTGTTGAGCCCGCAGCCGGCCAGCACGGCGGCGGCGGCGAAGGCGAGAACGGCACGAAACTTCATCACTGCATGATCCTCCGGATCTGGGTCGTTGGTGTCTT
Source organism: Sphingomonas sp. KR3-1 (assembly GCF_040049295.1). Classification (NCBI taxonomy): domain Bacteria; kingdom Pseudomonadati; phylum Pseudomonadota; class Alphaproteobacteria; order Sphingomonadales; family Sphingomonadaceae; genus Sphingomonas; species Sphingomonas sp. KR3-1. Next base: position 1,571,701 of record NZ_JBDZDQ010000001.1, on the reverse strand, counting down.
ATACAGCGGTAACACCCCGCTCCGAAAGCGAAATCGGAACGGGGCCGGTTTGCCTGGGCGCCGCATCCGTGCATCATGGCCGCGATGCCGCGCCCAGGCGGCAGGTGAGGGAGCGGACGGCATGTTCAAGGAATTCAAGGCATTCATCGCGCGCGGCAACGTGCTCGATCTGGCGGTGGCGGTGATCATCGGCGCGGCGTTCAGCAAGATCGTCACCTCGCTCACCGACGACCTGCTGATGCCGCTGATCGGCAAGATCTTCGGCGGGCTCGATTTCTCGAGCTACTTCATCGCGCTCGGGCCGATCCCTGCGGCGCTGGCCGGATCGACTGACTATGCCGCGCTGAAAAAGGCCGGCGTGCCGCTGTTCGGCTATGGCGCGTTCATCACCGCCGCGGTCAATTTCCTGATCGTCGCCTTCATCATCTTCCTGCTGGTGCGCGCCGTGAACCGGATGATGCCGAAGGCCGAGGCGGCCGCCCCCGCCGAGCCGGCGGACGTGACGCTGCTGCGCGAGATCCGTGACGAGCTGAAGGCGAAGAACGCCGCCTGAGCCCAAAGTGAAGGGAGTCGCGGCATATCGTTTCACTTTGGCCGCGACTGCCTTTGCCGGGTGCGAAGCCAGCCAGGGACGCGCGGATGCCATGGCGCAACCGCACCAGACGAAATCCTACATTGCAAGCGATTTGCGCCGGCCTCAGGCCGCGGCAAGGTCTTCCGCGACGGCATCGGCCAGGCTGGTGCCGTCGAGAATGCGGGCGGTCTCGTCGCGCACTCGCGCCATCGCCTGGCGGATCGCGCAGCTCGCCTCGTCCTTGCAGTCGTTGCACGGGCGATAGGCGGTGCGGCTGACGCAGGGCACGAGCGCCAGCGGCCCCTCGATCACCCGGATGATCTCGCCGAGCGATATCAGGTGCGTCGGCCGGGCCAGGCGATAGCCGCCCGCCTTGCCGCGCGTGGAAGTGAGGAAGCCCGCCTCGCGCAGGTCGGCGAGGATCAGCTCGAGGAACTTGCGCGGCACGTTCGCCTCGGCCGCGATGCGGTTCATCGGGGTGGGCGCGCCGGCGGCCGGCTGTCCGGCCAGGAAGAGCATCGCGCGAAGGGCGTAGCGGGAACGTTGTGTCAACATGGGTTAATAACATCCATGCCCATAGTTTGCGGCAGTGTGAAGGCCTTAGGGCGCGCCGCCTGACCTTTTCATTAATCGATTCCGCCCCTATATGGGTCGTGCCGGCTTCGGTCGGCTATGGGGATAAACGAAGGCGTGCAATAGGCGCAGCGGACGCGGGGGCAGTACCCGCCGGCTCCACCATAAACCTCGGGCAACCGAGGCTCATGACGGGGCCGAACTAGGATCGACGTGTGTTGAAAAGCGCTATCTATCTCTCAGCCTGGGCCACTGTGACGGTCTGAAACACAAGTGCCAACGATAACGAAGCACTCGCTATTGCGGCGTAACCCCAAGGCTTAACGGCCTAAGGTTATTCTAAAATGCGCGGTTGGACCGCACCGGGCAACAGAAGCGGATTCCAGCGGTACGGGGAGCACCGGGCAACAGAAGCTCCCCACTTTCCCATGCATTAAGGATGAATCCGGAGCGGCGATCTCCCGGATTTCGCGCGCGTCCGCGTTGCGCTCTTAGGCCGATATGGACCGGCACGCCCATAAAGTGACTGCACTCATCGCATTCGGCGTGATCGCCTCGGCGATGGTCGCCGAGGGCGCGCGGCCGCCGCGGCTCCCGCGCAGGGAAGCCACGGCACCCGTACCTGGCGGCAGCCGGCGCCGGCGAACCGGCCCCGGCCCCAAGCGGCGCCAGGCGCCCTCAGCCTTCCTGCAGTGAAGCCATGTCGATGACGAAGCGATACTTCACGTCGCTCTTCGTCATCCGGTCGTACGCCGTCTCGATCTCGTCCATCCGGATCATCTCGATGTCCGCGGTCAGCCCGTGCTGGTGGCAGAAATCGAGCATCTCCTGCGTCTCGGCGATGCCGCCGATCAGCGAGCCGGCGATCGAGCGGCGCTTGAACACCAGGTTGAACACGTTGGGCGAGGGATGGGCATGCTCGGGCACGCCGACCAGGGTGAGCGTGCCGTCGCGCTTGAGCAGGCCGGTCAGCGCGTCGAGGTCGTGGCTGGCCGCGACGGTATCGAGGATGAAGTCGAAGCTGTTGGCATGCGCCGCCATCTCGTCGGCATTGCGCGAGACGATCACCTCGTGCGCGCCGAGCTTCTTCGCGTCCTCGATCTTGGACGGCGACGTGGTGAAGGCGACGACATGCGCGCCCATCGCCGCGGCGATCTTGATGCCCATGTGCCCCAGGCCGCCGATGCCGACCACGCCGACCTTCTTGCCCGGGCCCGCGCCCCAATGCTTGAGCGGCGAATAGGTGGTGATGCCGGCGCAGAGCAGCGGCGCGACCGCGGCCAGGTCGCCCTCGTCATGGCCGATCTTGAGCACGAAGCCCTGCTTGACGACGATATGATCCGAATAGCCGCCAAAGGTGTGGCCGCCGAGATGCGCGTCCGGCCCGTTATAGGTGCCGACGAAGCCGGTGGTCTCGCAGAACTGCTCCTCGCTTTCCTTGCACGACGGGCAATGCCCGCAGCTGTCGACCATGCAGCCGACGCCGACCAGGTCGCCGACCGCGAACCTGGTCACCTCGCCGCCGACGGCGCTGACGCGGCCGACGATCTCGTGGCCGGGGACGCAGGGGAAGAGCGTGCCGTCCCATTCGCTGCGCGCGGTGTGCAGATCGGAGTGGCAGACGCCGCAGAACAGGATGTCGATCGAGACGTCGTCGGGGAGCAGGTCGCGGCGCTCGAAGTGGAACGGCGCGAGCGGGGTGGTGGCCGACTGGGCGGCATAGGCCTTGGCTTGGGTGGTCATTGGAAATTCCCTTGATTGGAAGGATTAGCGGCCGACAACGGCCATGAGCTGCTCGGGATAGCGCTCGCCCTCGACGTCGATCTCGGCGAGCGCGGCGGCGATGCCGGCAAGGTCGTCGGCGGTGAGGACGAGGTCGGCGGCGCCGAGATTCTCCTCGAGCCGGTGGAGCTTGGTGGTGCCGGGGATCGGCACGATCCACGGCCTTTGCGCGAGAAGCCAGGCGAGCGCGACCTGGGCTGGCGTGCCCTGCTTGTCGGCGGCGATGCGCTTGAGCAGGTCGACCAGCGCCTGGTTCTTCGCCAACGCCTCGGGGGTGAAACGCGGCAGGTGGCTGCGGAAATCGCCTTCGCCGAAAGCCGTATCCTGGCTCATCGCGCCGGTCAGGAAGCCGCGGCCGAGCGGGCTGTACGGCACCAGGCCGATGCCCAGCTCCTCGCAGACGGCGAGGATGCCGTTGGTCTCGACGCCGCGCGTCCACAGCGAATATTCGTTCTGGATCGCGCTGACCGGCTGGACGGCATGCGCCTTGCGCACCGTCTCGACGCCGGGCTCGGACAGGCCGAAATGCTTGACCTTGCCCTCGGCGATCAGGTCGCGGACCGCGCCGGCAACCTCCTCGATCGGCACGGCGGGATCGACGCGGTGCTGGTAGAACAGGTCGATCTGCTCGATGCCGAGCCGCTGGAGCGAGGCGTCGGCGACGGCGCGGATATGCTCGGGGCGGCTGTTCAGCCCCGCCTGCTGCACGCCGCCTTCGATGTTGAAGCCGAACTTGGTGGCGATGACGACCTGGTCGCGCACCGGGCGCAGCGCCTCGCCGACCAGCGTCTCGTTGCTGAACGGGCCATAGACCTCGGCGGTGTCGAAGAAGGTGACCCCGCGCTCGACTGCGGTGCGCAGCAGCACGTTGGCCTCGGCCGGGCTCAGCTTGGTGCCATAGGCGTGGTCGAGCCCCATGCAGCCATAGCCGATCGCCGAGACCTCGAGGCCATTGCCGAGAATGCGCTTCTGCATGTGTTGTCTTCCTGCGATGTGGGGTGCCCCGTGCCCAGCAGAGATAGGCCGGATCGGCCCGGCGATTAGGGGCTGCAATCTGAACGGGTTTATGAGCATAATTCAGCAATGAACCGTCAGGACCTGGCCGACCTCGCCGCCTTCGTCGCCGTCGCGCGCGAGAAGAGCTTCACCCGTGCCGCAGCGCAGCTCGGCGTGACGCCCTCGGCGCTCAGCCATTGCATGCGCGGATTGGAGGAGCGGCTCGGGGTGCGGCTGCTCAACCGCACCACGCGCAGCGTCACCGCGACCGAGGCGGGCGAGCGGATGCTGCGCTCGGTCGCCTTCCATCTCGACGAGATCGCGACGCACGTCTCGGCGCTCAACGACCTGCGCGAGCGGCCGGCGGGCAATATCCGGATCACCGCGGACGAGTTCTCGCTGCAGACGGTGCTGTGGCCGCGGCTGCGCGGGGCGCTGGCCAAATATCCGGACATCAAGCTGGAGATCGAGACCGACTATCGGCTGGTCGACATCGTCGCCGACCGGTTCGATGCCGGGGTGCGGTTGGGCGACATCATCGACAAGGACATGATCGCCGTGCCGATCGGCCCGCCGATGCGGATGCTGGCGGTGGCGACGCCGGGCTATTTCGACAAGGCGGGCCGGCCGCGCACGCCGCAGGAGCTGGCCGGCCATTGCTGCATCAACCTGCGCCTGCCGACGTTGCGCGGTCTCTACGCCTGGGAGTTCGAGCGGGCCGGGCGGGCGCAGCGCGTGCGGGTGGACGGGCAGCTGACCTTCAACAGCATCTTCCATATCCGCGAGGCGGCGCTCGACGGGTTCGGCATCGGCTATCTGATGGAGAACATGGTGCGCGACGACCTCGACAGCGGCGCACTCGAGGCAGTGCTCGAGGACTGGTCGCCGCCCTTTGCCGGCTATCACCTCTATTATCCCAGCCGCCGCCAGCCGACGCCGGCCTTCGCCGCGATCGTCGAGGCGCTGCGCTATCGGCCGGGGCGCGAGAGCTAGGCGGCGCGGGTGACGAGGCGGGCGAGCGCGCCGTGCGGGCGCGGCTCCATGGCGAAATGCCCGCCCAATTGCCCCGCCAGCGTCGCGGCGATCTGCAGGCCGAGGCTGGCGTTGCGCGTCATGTCGAAACTCTCCGGCAGCCCCTGGCCATTATCCTCGATCTCGATCGCGAAGCCCGGCGCGAGCGCGACGCAGCGGATCGCGATCGCGCCGTGCTCGCGATCCGCAAAGCCGTGCTCGATCGCGTTCGCCACGGCCTCGGCGACGATCAGCGCGACCGGCACCGCGGCATCGGGGGCGAGGCGCAGCGCGTGCGGATCCTCGATCGCGACCTGGATCGGCTTGCCATTGGCCTCGATCAGGCTGGCGATCAGCGGGTCGAACAGCTCGCGCACGCCCTGCGCCTCGCCATTGGGTCGATAGAGCTGACGGCTGATCTTGCCGATCGTCGCGATCCGCCGCACCGCCTCGTCGAGCGCGTGCTGGGCGGCGGCATCGGCGACGTGGCGCTTCTGCAGCGCGAGCAGGCCGGCGGCGACCTGGAGATTGTTCGACACGCGGTGCTGGAGTTCGTGGAAGAGCAGGGTGCGCGTCTCGGCCAGCCGGTGGTTGTGCTCGCGCTGCTCGACCAGCCGGGCCGTGGCGCCCTGCATCCAGTGGAACAGGACGAGGATCAGCACGCACGCGGCGATGTAGAGCACGGTCGACGGCGCGGTGCCGGGCAGCGGCGAGGCGAACGGGTTCTCGATGAAGAACTCCCAGCCCAATATCCCGCCCAGGATCGCCGCGAGCAGCCCCGGGCGCACCCCGAACAGGAAAGCGCACAGGATCACCGCGGGCAGGAACGTGGCATAGGGCAGCCCGGGCGGCAGGACGCGCCCGAGCGCCAGGCGGATCAGCAGCGCGGTGCCGGTGATCGCCAGGACAAGGCCGAACTGAAGCCAGGGCCGATCGGCGAGGACCGGCAGCGTCTCGAGCCAGCGGGCATCGCCATAGGCCTGTGTCATCCGCCCCAACCCCCGTGCCCCAGTGATAGCGCATCATGACGCTTGGCACGCTGATCCAGGGCAGGACAATGCGGGTAATTTCCCAGACGCGCTTGGAAAAAGCCGACAAAAAGGGCGCCCGTTGCCGGACGCCCTTCCCGGTTTGCGCTAAGGCCTTGGCTCAGAAGCGGAAGCCGACGCCGCCGGCGACGTGGCGGCGCTGCAGGTTGATGCCGTAGAAATCGCCGTAATCGGCATAGCTGCCCTCGACGAACGCATAGGCCTTCTTGCCGAGGCCGATCTCGACGCCGAGCCCGCCCTGGATGCCGCCCTTGCTCTCGGTGTCGCTCGCGCTGCCGGCCTTCGCCTCGAGCGAGATGCTGGCATAGCCGGCCTTGGCGTAGATCAGCGTCTTGCCGCCGACGACGAAGCCCAGCCGGCCGCCGACGCTGAGATTGCCCTTCTCGTTGAGGCAGACGGCGCCGTCGCACAGCGAGACGCTGGAGAATTCGTAATTGGCATAGGGGCCGACGACGACCTTGCTGCCGGCGCGGATGTCGACGCCCACTTCGCCGCCATAGGAAACCGCGCTGCCGATCTTCCAGATGCTGCCGCTGCCGTCGCTGATCGTCGGCGTCTCATAGCCGAGGCGCGCTTCGATGCGCGGGCCGGCGAAATCATGCGCGGGCGCGCCGTCCTGTGCAAAGGCCGAAAGCGGCGCGAGCAGGAGCGTGGCAGCCGCAGCCGCGAAAAACTTGGTCATGGAAGTCCCCCTTTTGAAATCTCGAAATATTCTAAGCACTAACGCCGTGCCTTTCTTGGGAAAGCACGGTCGTTGCCGGATAGAAACGACCTCGATCGGGGTCCAGTGGATTTTCGATCCAGATTGAAGGGACAAAAGGGGCCCGGTTTCCCGAGCCCCCTCTTCCTGTCGTCGGCCTAGGCCGAGGCGATCAATCGTCGCCGCCGGTGAGGAACGCCGGCAGGCCGATATTCTCGCCGCCTTCGTCCTTCGATTCCGAGCGCTCGCGACGCGGCCCCCGATCACCGCTGCGCGGGCCACGATCGCCACCCTCGCTGCGCGGACCGCGATCACCGCCGCCTTCGCGACGCGGGCCGCGATCACGATCGCCGCCGCGGCCGCCGCCACCGTCACGACGACGGTCGCCACGATCGCCACGGTCGCCGCGCGGGCCACGGTCGCCACCCTCGCGCGGCTCGCGCGCCGGGCGGGTGTCTTCCAGCTCTTCGCCGGTTTCCTGGTCGACGACGCGCATCGACAGGCGAACCTTGCCGCGCGGATCGATCTCGAGGACCTTGACCTTGACTTCCTGGCCTTCGCTCAGGGCGTCGCTGACCTTCTCGACGCGCTCGTTCTTGATCTCCGAGACGTGGACGAGACCGTCCTTGCCGCCCATGAAGTTCACGAACGCGCCGAAATCGACGAGATTGACGACCTTGCCGCTGTAGATCTTGCCGACCTCGGCCTCTTCGACCAGGCCCTTGATCCACTTGATCGCGGCCTCGATCTGCGCGGTGTCCGACGACGAGACCTTGATCACGCCTTCGTCGTCGATGTCGACCTTGGCGCCGGTGGTGGCGACGATCTCGCGGATCACCTTGCCGCCGGTGCCGATCACTTCGCGGATCTTCGACTTGTCTATCGTGAAGGTCTCGATGCGCGGGGCATGCGCGGAGAGCTCGGTGCGGGCTTCGCCCAGCGCTTTGTTCATCTCGCCGAGGATGTGCGCACGGCCGGCCTTCGCCTGGTTGAGCGCAGCCTCGAAGATCTCCTTGGTGATGCCGGCGATCTTGATGTCCATCTGCATCGTGGTGATGCCTTCGGACGTGCCCGCCACCTTGAAGTCCATGTCGCCGAGGTGATCTTCGTCACCCAGGATGTCCGACAGGATCGCATAGTCCTTGCCTTCGAGGATCAGGCCCATCGCGATGCCCGAGACCGGGCGCTTGATCGGCACGCCGGCGTCCATCATCGCGAGCGACCCGCCGCAGACCGACGCCATCGACGACGAGCCGTTCGACTCGGTGATGTCGCTGGTCAGGCGGATCGTGTAGGGGAAGTCCTCCTTCGACGGCAGCACCGGGTGCAGCGCGCGCCATGCCAGCTTGCCGTGGCCGACTTCGCGGCGGCCCGGCGCACCGAAGCGGCCGACTTCGCCGACCGAATAGGGCGGGAAGTTATAGTGCAGCATGAAGTGCTGGTACGACAGACCGCCCAGGCCGTCGATCATCTGCTCGGCGTCGCGGGTGCCGAGCGTCGCCGTAGCAATCGTCTGGGTCTCGCCGCGGGTGAACAGCGCCGAGCCGTGCGCGCGCGGCAGGAAGTGCGTCTCTGCCTCGATCGGGCGGATCTGCGTGGTCGTGCGGCCGTCGATGCGCTTGCCGGTCTTGAGGATGTCGCCGCGGACGATCTCGGCTTCCAGCTTCTTGGTCAGCTTGATGCCGGCCATGACTTCCTGGGGCGAAAGGCCGTCATCGGCGAACTTCGCCTTCGCCTTCGCGCGCGCTTCGTTGAGCGCGTTCGAGCGGGCCGACTTGTCGGTCAGCTTGTAGGCGGCGGCGATGTCCTTGCCGATCAGCTTCTTGATCGAATCCTTGAACTTCGCATTGTCGTTAGACGCGGCGATTTCCCAGGGATCCTTGGCGGCCTGCTCGGCGAGCTTGACGATCGCCTTGACGATCTCGCGGCAGGCGTCGTGCGCGAACAGCACGGCGCCGAGCATGACCTCTTCGGAAAGCTCCTTGGCTTCCGATTCGACCATCATCACGGCGTCATAGGTGGCGGCGACGACGAGATCGAGCTCGCCCTCGGCAACCTGCGCGTCGGTCGGGTTGAGGATGTACTCGCCGTTGACGTAACCGACGCGGGCGGCGCCGATCGGGCCCATGAAGGGCACGCCCGAGATGGTGAGCGCGGCGGACGCGGCGACCATCGCGAGGATGTCCGGCTCGTTCTCGCCGTCATAGCTCAGCACCTGAGCGATGGCGTTGATCTCGTTGTAGAAGCCCTCCGGGAAGAGCGGGCGGATCGGGCGGTCGATGAGACGCGAGACCAGGGTCTCCTTCTCGGTCGCGCCGCGCTCGCGCTTGAAGAAGCCGCCCGGGATGCGGCCGGCTGCGGAGAACTTCTCCTGATAGTGGACGGTCAGCGGGAAGAAGTCCTGGCCTTCCTTCACGCTCTTGGCGGCGGTCACCGCGCAGAGCACCACGGTTTCGCCGAGCGTCGCGATCACCGCGCCGTCGGCCTGGCGGGCAACCTTGCCCGTTTCGAGAGTCAGCGTCTTGCCGCCCCACTCGATCGATACAGTCTTCTTGTCGAACATTGGATTTCCTTCACTCCCGCTGCCCGATGCAGCGGGGGCCTATGAGCTGAGCCATGTGTGGCTCCTCGGGATCGGCCGGATTGCCGTTCCCCGTTTGCCTCCGGGTTGGAGGCGATCCGGCAGCTAGCGTGCCCGGATGACAAAAAGGCGACCCGAAGGCCGCCTTTCCGGTTACTTGCGAAGGCCGAGCTTCGCGATGAGGTCGGTGTAGCGGGCCTCGTCCTTCTTCTTCAGATAGTCGAGGAGGCTACGGCGCTTGTTGACCAGCATGAGCAGGCCGCGGCGCGAATGGTTGTCCTTGGCATGCGTCTTGAAGTGCTCGGTCAGGTTCGAGATGCGCTCCGAGAGGATCGCGACCTGCACTTCGGGGCTGCCGGTGTCGGTGCCGCCGCGCGCATGTTCCTTGATGAGCGCTTCCTTGCGCTCTGCAGTGATCGACATAGTCTTTCCTTCGACATCGCTTAGATATTGAAGCCGCGGACGACCCGGATGTGACCGGATAGAGCCTCCACCAGCGCGATCGGAGACTCCTCCAGGCACGCGAAATATTGGCCGTCTTCCTTGGCGATCCCGGCCAGAACCTGCCCCTGTCGGAGCAGCCCTGCCTGGTCGGGGGTGAGGGATAGAGCCGGGATGTCGTCCAGCCCCGCCCTCAATGGCAGGAGGAGTTGTTCAAGGGTGCGGCCCTTAGCGGCTTCGCCCAGTTTGTCCAGCGAAATCGCGGAATCCAGGGTGAAGGGCCCGGCCTTCACGCGGCGCAGCATCGTGACATGGCCGACGGTGCCGAGCGCCCGGGCGATGTCGCGCGCGAGGCTGCGGATATAGGTGCCCTTGGAGACATGGGCGCGGAGGTCGATGTCCTCCAGCACGTCCCGATCCACGAACTGGCCGGATCCGATCAGGTCCAGCGCATGGATCGTCACGGCACGGCTCGCCAGCTTCACCTCTTCCCCGGCGCGGGCCAGGTCATAGGCGCGCTCGCCATCCACCTTGAGCGCCGAATAGGCGGGCGGCACCTGCTCGATCGGTCCGGTGAAGCGCGGCAGCACCGCCTCCACTTGCGCGAGCGTGGGGCGCACGTCCGAGGTCGCAATCGCCTTGCCTTCGAGATCGAGCGTGTCGGTCTCGACGCCGAAGGTCACGGTGAAGTCATAGACCTTGTCGCTGTCGAGCATGCGGCCCGCCAGCTTGGTCGCTTCGCCGATCGCGATCGGCAGCACGCCGGTCGCCAGCGGATCGAGCGTGCCGCCATGGCCGACCTTGAACTTGCCGTACTTGCCGTCGCGCAGCGCGCGCTTGACGGCGCTCACGCCCTGGGTCGAGCCGAGGCCCAGCGGTTTGTCGAGGATGATCCAGCCATGCATCGCGGCGCCCTAGCCGAGGCGCGGCGCCACGGCCAGCGTCACGCGCCCTTGGGCTTCTTCGCCTTTTTGGGCTTCTCGGGCGGCGGGCCGCTATGGACGATGCTGGCGATCGTGCAGCGATCGCGCCCGGCGAAGATCGTGTCGCCGCGATCGAGCTGCGAACTGCCGGCAAAGGTCTTGAAGCCGATGCCCACCGCCCAGGGCAGCTCGTTGCAGCGGCTGAAGAACGCCACATAATACCAGTTGCGCCGCGCATCCTCGATATAGACGCCCTCGCCATTGTCGGTGCTGGTGAAGGTGCGCACGTCGCTGCGGGTCAGGAACGGGATCGTCGCCTGCTCGCCCGATTTCGGGCCGGGCGTGGGGCCAGCCTGCTGCGCCGAGGCGGAGGTCGCGGCGCCCAGGGCGGCCAGCGCGATCAGGGTCTTGCGGAACATGGTTCGTCTCCTTTGTCGAACCGGAGGAGCACTCTCGGCGCCGCTATGCCAGGGTCAGGCTGTACGCTGCATGAAGTGGCGGCGGCACAGCGCGACATAGCGCTCGTTGCCGCCCACTTCGCGCTGCTCGCCCTGGCGCACGGCATTGCCCTCGTCATCGACGCGCAGGTTCATCGTCGCCTTGCGCCCGCATTCGCAGACCGACTTGATCTCGACCAGCGAGTCGGCGAGCGCGAGCAGCTCGGCCGATCCGGGAAAGAGCCGGCCCTGGAAATCGGTGCGCAGCCCATAGCAGAGTACCGGGATGCCGACCTCGTCCGCGAGATGCGCGAGCTGGCGGACCTGGGCGGGCGAGAGGAACTGCGATTCGTCGACGAGCACGCAGGCGAGCGGCGCCTCGTAATGCGCGTCCTCGGCGATGCGGCGCAGGTCGGTCGCCTCGTCGAACGGCGTCGCGGTGGCGCTGATGCCGAGGCGCGAATCGATCACGCCCTTGCCGCCGCGGTCATGGATGCCGGCGGTGAACAGCAGCGTGCGCATGCCGCGCTCGCGATAGTTGAAATCGGCCTGGAGCAGCGTGGTCGATTTGCCCGCGTTCATCGAGGCATAGTAGAAATAGAGCTTGGCCATCTATGCGGGTATCTCAATCGGGAGGGGGGAAGGGTTTCCGGCCTTGGCCTTCAGGCGACGATCAAAGGTCACGAAACGCGTCGCGGCGCCGGCGGAGACCAGGTGGATCATATCGGCAAAGTCGGCGCCCGCCGCGAAACGTTCGACTGCCCAATGGATTGCCGTCGGCGCTTCAGCGAGTGCCGGCAAATCGACCAACTCCGCAAGCGCGTCGGCGATCGTATCGCGAGACCAGCCATATTGGGAACGGAGCACCCATTCCGTTTCGACCAGAACGCTCGCCGATAATATGAACGGCTCTGTCAGCAGCGCTCTCGCCAGCGGCGACTGGAAGGCATCGTCCCCGGTAACGGCACGCACGACAATATTCGTGTCTATCGCCGCAGTCAGATGTCATCCTTCGACTTGGCTGCGAACATGGCATCGACGGCGCGATCCATGTCTTCGATGGAAACCGGGGGGCCATTCCAGGGCGGCGCTATTTCACGGATGCGCGCGAAAATCTCTTCGGCGGTTCGTCCGCTCTTGCGATGCTGCGGTGTGAGGAGAACACCATTGCCCGTCCGGACAACGTCAAGCACCTGACCGGGCAGCAGGCCGAGCGCATCCCGAACTTCCTTCGGGATTACCACTTGCCCCTTGGCCGATAAGGTCGTCTTCGCATGCACCAAGGTAAGATGCGTCTTACCGCGGTCGGAGTCAATCTTCCGCGCCCGCCTCGTCGCCCAGGTCCTGCGCCACCTTGGGGTCGCGCAGCAGCTTGTCGATATGGCTGCCCTCGTCGAAGCTCTCGTCCGCCAGGAACTTGAGCTTGGCCGCGTATTTCATCTTCACGCGGGTGGCGACCTCGCGCTGGAGATAGGCGGTGTTGGTGCGCAGCGCCTTGATCACCACGGCCTCGTCCTTGCCGAGCAGCGGCTTCACGAACACGGTGGCGTGGCGCAGGTCGGGGGACATGCGCACTTCGGTGATCGAGACCATGTGCTTGGCCAGCACATCGTCATGCACGTCGCCGCGCTGGAGGATCTCGCTCAGCACGTGGCGCACCTGCTCGCCGACGCGCAGCAGGCGGACGGAGCGTTCTTCGGTGGTGGTCGTCGTCTTCATTTCTCACCCCGGCGCGCCATTGCGCCCTGCATCACGCGGCCCGTGAAGGTGCCGCGGGCGACCATCGCGCCGCCTTCGTCGAACAATTCGGCCTCGGTCACCGCGATCGTCTTGCCCAGGCTTACCACACGGCCCTTGCCGGTGAAGCGCCCCGGCAGCGCCGGCTTCAGGCAGACGACGTGGAAGTCGATCGTCGGCGCATAGACCGCGCCCTCGCTCGCCGCGAACAGGCAGGGCCCCTGCGTGTCGTCGAGCATCGCCGCGAGGAAGCCGCCCTGCACCGTGCCCGCCGGATTGAGGAAGCGATCGTCGATGGCGAAGCCGATCTCGATCGTCTTCGCCGCGACATCGACCGCCTTCACTTCCCAGCCAAGCAGCCGGGCCGAGGAAGGGACGGGGAAGTCGTCGAAGATCGAAGCCATCTATTCCCTCTCCCAGCGGGAGAGGGAGGGGCCCGCCCGGCGAAGCCGGGTGGGAGGGTGAGGGCAGCACTGCCTCTCGACCCTCACCCTTCCGCCGCTCCGCGGCTCCCTCCCTCTCCCAAAGGGAGAGGGAATTTCAGATTACAGCGTGCGCTCGCGCATCTCGACTTCGAAGGTCTCGAGATAGTCGCCCGCCTTGATGTCGGTGAAGTTCTGCGTGAACGTCACACCACACTCCAGGCCCGCGCGGACTTCGGGGACATCGTCCTTGAAGCGGCGCAGCGAGGCGATCTCGCCCTGGTAGATGATGACATCGTCCCGGGTGATGCGCGCCTTGAGCGCCTTGCGGATCGAGCCTTCGGTGACCAGCAGGCCGGCAGCCTTGCCGTGCTTGCCCGCCGAGAAGACTTCCTTGATCTCGGCGCGGCCGACGACGGTTTCGAACGCTTCCGGCCCGAGCTGCCCGGCCATGCCGGCGCGGATCTCGTCGGTCAGGTCGTAGATCACGTCATAGTATTTGAACGCGACCTTGTTGCGCTCGGCGATCTCGCGCGCCTTGGCGTTCGGGCGGACGTTGAAGCCGATGATCGGCGCACCCGCGGCACCGGCGAGCGACACGTCGCTCTCGGTGATGCCGCCGACGCCCGAATGCAGCACGCGCGCCTTGATGTCGTCGGTGCTGATCTTGTTGATCGCCGCGACGATCGCCTCGACCGTGCCCTGGGTATCCGCCTTGACGACCAGCGGATATTCCATCGCCTGCTTTTCCTTGAGCGCCGAGAACATGCTCTCGAGGCTGGCCGGCGCGTTGGTCGTGCGCTTCTGGAGCGCGACGCCCGAACGATATTCGGCGACTTCGCGCGCACGTGCCTCGTTCTCGACGACCTGGAGCGGATCGCCCGCCATCGGCACGCCGGAGAGGCCGAGGATCTCGACCGGAACCGAAGGACCGGCTTCCTTGACCTGCTGGCCCTTGTCGTTGACCAGCGCGCGGACCTTGCCACTCTCGGCGCCGACGACGAACACGTCGCCGACCTTCAAGGTGCCGCGATTGACGAGGACGGTGGCGACGGGGCCGCGGCCCTTGTCGAGCTTCGCCTCGATCACGGTGCCTTCGGCCTCGCGGTCCGGATTGGCCTTGAGATCGAGCAGCTCGGCCTGGATCTGGATCTTGGCGATCAGGTCGTCGAGGCCGATCTTCTTGAGCGCGGAGACTTCGACGTCCTGCGTCTCGCCGCCCATCTCTTCGACGATCACTTCATGCTCGAGCAGGCGCTCGCGCACGCGCTGCGGATTGGCGCTGTCGAGGTCGACCTTGTTGATCGCCACGATCATCGGCACGCCGGCCGCCTTGGTGTGATTGATCGCCTCGATCGTCTGCGGCATCAGGCCGTCGTTCGCGGCGACCACCAGCACGACGATGTCGGTGATGTCGGCACCGCGGGCGCGCATCTGAGTGAACGCCTCGTGGCCCGGCGTGTCGAGGAAGGTGATCTTCGACTTGTCCTTCAGCGTGACCTGATAGGCGCCGATATGCTGGGTGATGCCGCCGGCCTCGCCCTTCACCACGTCGGTGCCGCGCAGGGCATCGAGCAGCGAGGTCTTGCCGTGATCGACATGGCCCATGATCGTGACGACGGGCGCGCGCGGCTGCAGCGTGTCCTCGGCATCGGCCTCGGCCACGTCGAGATCGACGTCGCTCTCGCTGACGCGCTGCAGGTTGTGACCGAATTCGGTGACGAGCAGCTCGGCGGTGTCCTGGTCGATCGTCTGGTTGATCGTGACCGGCATGCCCATCTTGAACAGCGCCTTCACCAGGTCGCTGCCCTTTTCGGCCATGCGGTTGGCGAGCTCCTGCACGGTGATCGCCTCGGGGACGACCACGTCGCGGACCTGCTTCTCGCGCGGGGCGGACGAGCCGCCATAGGCACGG
The DNA here is from genome assembly GCF_040049295.1 of Sphingomonas sp. KR3-1. NCBI lineage: Bacteria > Pseudomonadati > Pseudomonadota > Alphaproteobacteria > Sphingomonadales > Sphingomonadaceae > Sphingomonas > Sphingomonas sp. KR3-1. Next base: position 1,556,560 of record NZ_JBDZDQ010000001.1, on the reverse strand, counting down.
CGATGTTCCTTCTCGCGGGCGCGCTTGAGCGCGGCGAGCGAGCGGGCACGGGCGCCGTCATCGCCGCCGAGCGCGCGATTGACGGTGAGCTTGCCCGACTGGCGGCGGTCGTCGCCCTTGCGGTCACGCTGCTGCGGACGCGCGGGCTCGGGCGCACGGCGCACCGGTGCGCCGCCCGTGGGGGCGGGGCGCGATGCGGGAGCGCCACCGGCCGGACGCGCGGCGGCAGCAGGGGCAGCCGGCGCGGGCGCCGCTTCCTGCTTGGGCTCGGGCTTGGGCTGCGGCTTGGGAATCTCGGGACGCTGCACCGGGGTGAACAGGCGCGGAGCGGGGCGGCTCGGGTCGAGCGTGAGCGCGACCGGTGCCGGCGCGGGGGCGGGAGCCGGTGCGGGCTTGGCCGCCGGCGCAGGCGCGGGCGTCGGAGCCGGCGCGGCCTCGGCCTTGGGGGCTTCCGCCTTGGGCTCGGGCGCAGCGGGAGCCGGGGCCTTGGCGGCCTCCGCCTCGACGCGTGCCTTTTCCTCGATGCGGCGGGCTTCGGCCTCGGCGGCCTCGGAACGCTCGCGCTCCTCGCGGCGGCGCGCTTCCTCGTTCGCCTGCATGCGCTGGTCTTCGGCCTCGCGCAGCAGCCGCGACTGACGCTCCTGCGCGGTCTCGTTCGAGACCGGCGGGCGCGGGGCGGGGGCCGGCGCAGGGGCCGGTGCGGGCGTCGGCGCGGGTGCGGCAGCGGGCTCGGGCGCGCCCTGGGCCTCGTCCTGCGGGGTGCCGTGCGGACCGAGGACCCGGCGGCGCTTCACTTCCACGACCACGGTGTTCGAGCGGCCATGGCTGAAGCTCTGCTTCACCTTGCCCGTCTCGACCGTGCGCTTCAGCCCCAGCGGCGCGCGCATGCCCAGTTTCGGCTTTTCGTTATCGGTGTCGCTCATGCGGGGCCTAAAGTCCTTCAGTCTGTCGTTCGTCTACGGACGCTTCCGACGGAAGCGCCGATGCGCCTTGCGAAGCGGTTTCGCAAGGGCGGGGAGTGGAATCGGGTCCGATAAAGTGCAGCCACCGATCGAGCGCTTCGCGCGTCCGGGCGGCTGCTTTGGCGTCGGTCAAGCCGGCATGTACCACATTTTCGCGGCCTAGCGCCAAGGACAATATGGTGCGCGAGATGGGCAATGTTAAGCCCTTGAGCCCGCTTCCTTCCTGATCGCGGCCCACGCGCCATGCCTGGGCCAGCTTGCGCGCACCGTCTTCGCCGGCGTCGCTCGCGTGGAGCAGCAGGTGGAGCCGGCCGCTGCGGCCCGCTTCCTGGATGCGGTCGCCGCCGATCGCGACATGGCCGGCCTTGAACTCGAGGCCGAGGCGATCGAGCACGCCGCGCTGCAATTGCTCGGCGATGCGCGCGCCCAGGTCCGCAGGAATGGTGATGTCGTTCGTCTTGAACGCGCGCGACAGCGCACCCTTGAGCTTCTTGGCCGAGGCATCGAGCTCGGCGCGCGTCACGCCGATCCAGGCGCCGCGGCCCGGGGCCTTGGCGCGGACATCGGGCAGCACGTCGCCATCGGGCGAGAGCGCGAGACGGATCAATCCGTCGCGCTGCTCGCGCTCGCCCGAGAGGATGCAGCGGCGGACGGGACCGTCCACCGCTTCCTTGCTGGTCTTTACCGGCGCGGTATCATTGTGAGGGTTCCGCATGCGCGTCTCCCTGCACCGGCGCGTTGCGGTCAGCGATCAGCTGGCCCCCCGCGCCGTAATTCTCCAAGCTGAGCTCGGTGATATTGACCTGCACGGCAGCCGCCGGCTTGCCTAGCCGCTCGACCATCGAGCGCGTCACGTCCTCGACGATCAGCGCCTTCTGCTCGCGCGTGGCCGAACCTGCCAGACGGATGTCGATGAACGGCATCAGGCATCGCCCTCCGCGGCTTCGGCGGTCTCGGTCGCGGCGGGTGCGTCGTCCTCGAACCAATGGGCGCGGGCGGCCATGATGATCTCGTTGCCCTGCTCGTCGCTCAGGCCATATTCGGCGAGGATCCCGCCCTTGTCCTGCTCGCGCTTGGGCGCATCCTCGTTGCGGCGGCGCGGCTCGGCGCGCTTCTTCTGCACCAGCTCGTCGGTGGCGAGATCCGCCAGGTCGTCGAGCGTCTTGATGCCCGCCTTGCCGAGCGTGACCAGCATCGCCTCGGTCATGTAGGGCATGGTGGCGAGGTCGTCCTCGACGCCGAGGTCGCGGCGCGTCTGGCGATTGGCTTCCTCGCGGCGCTCGAGCGCTTCCTGCGCACGGCTCTGCAGCTCCTGGCCGAGCTCCTCGTCAAAGCCTTCGATCGAGGCGATCTCGTCGAGCTCGACATAGGCGACTTCTTCCAGGCTGCTGAAGCCTTCGGCGACCAGCAGCTGGGCCAGCGTCTCGTCGACGTCGAGCTCGTTCTGGAAGGTCTCCGAATTCGCGACGAACTCGGCCTGGCGCTTCTCGCTGGCGTCGGTCTCGGTCAGGATGTCGATTGCCTTGGCAGTGAGCTGCGAGGCGAGGCGGACATTCTGGCCGCGGCGGCCGATGGCGAGGCTCAGCTGGTCGTCGGGAACGACGACTTCGATGCGGTCCTCTTCCTCGTCGATCACGACGCGGCTGACATTGGCCGGCTGCAGCGCATTGACGACGAACGTCGCGGTATCGGGCGACCAGGGGATGATATCGATCTTTTCGCCCTGCATTTCCTGCACGACCGCCTGGACGCGCGAGCCCTTCATACCAACGCAAGCACCGACCGGATCGATCGACGAATCATGCGAGATGACGCCGATCTTGGCGCGCGAACCCGGGTCGCGGGCAGCGGCCTTGATCTCGATGATGCCGTCGTAGATCTCGGGCACTTCCTGCGCGAACAGCTTCTTCATGAACTCGGGGTGCGCGCGGCTCAGGAAGATCTGCGGGCCCCGGTTCTCGCGGCGGACGTTGAGGATGATCGAGCGGACGCGGTCGCCGACGCGGACGACTTCGCGCGGGATCTGCTGGTCGCGGCGGATCACGCCCTCGGCGCGGCCCAGGTCGACGACGACATGGCCGAACTCGACGCGCTTCACCACGCCGGTGATGATCTCGTTCTGGCGGTCCTTGAACTCTTCATACTGGCGCTCGCGCTCGGCGTCGCGGACCTTCTGGAAGATGATCTGCTTCGAGGCCTGGGCCTGGATGCGGCCGAACTCGATCGGGGGCAGCGGATCGACGATATAGTCGCCGACGGCAGCGCCCTTCTGCAGCTTCTGCGCCTGGGCGACATCGACCTGCTTGAAATAATCGTCGACCGCCTCGACCACCTCGACGACGCGCCACAGGCGCAGGTCGCCCGAATTGGGGTCGAGCTTGGCGCGGATGTCGTTCTCGATGCCGTAGCGATTCTTCGCGGCACGCTGGATCGCGTCTTCCATCGCCTCGATGACGATGGCCTTGTCGATCAGCTTTTCCTTCGCGACCGAATCGGCGATGGCGATCAGCTCGGCCTTGTTCGCGGAAATGGCAGTGGCCATCAGTCGTTTTCCTCTGCTTCGTATTCGTCTGCGCCCTCGGTGGGCGCTTGATATTGGAACTCGTCAGCTCCCGCTGACGAGAGGGGCGCGGTTGCGGCAATCAGCCTGTCGGTCATCAGCAGCTTGGCGTCGGCGATGGCGCCGAACGGAACGCTGACCACCTTGTACTTGCGGACATCGATCGAAATCATGTCCCCTTCGGCGCCGATCAGGTCGCCGGTCAATTGCTTGCGCCCGTCCTCGAGCGGCTCGACCAGGTTGAGCCGCGCCTCGTGCGTCTTCCAGTCCTCGAAGTCCTGGGCGCGGGTGAGCGGCCGGTCGATGCCGGGCGAGCTGACCTCGAGTCGATAGGCGTGGTCGAACGGGTCCTTGCCCGCTTCCTCCAGCGCGTCGAACACGTCCGAGATGCGGCGCGACAGGTCGGCGCAATCGTCGATCGTCAGCTGGCGCGTGTCGGGGCGCTCGGCCATCACCTGCAGCGTCGGATCGCTGGTGCCGCCGAACATCTTGACGCGCACCAGCGCGAGCCCGAGCGCCTTGGCTTCGGGTTCGATCAGCTTGGTGATGTCGGCAATATTCGCCACGCGGCACTCCGGGATTGGTCAAGCAGCTTCAGCGCCGGAGCCCTGCGGGCCCCGACCTCGGCATGTTTGACGATGTCGAGAAAGCACCTGCGATATACGCACTTGGCCAGGCGTGGGCAAGGGGCTTCGGATTCCCGAAAATTCCTCCCCCAGCTTGCCTGGGGGAGGGGGACCGCCGCCGAAGGCGGGGGTGGAGGGGCGCGGCGGGCACCGCCGCGTTCGCGGCGACCCCTCCACCATTCGCTGCGCGAATGGTCCCCCTCCCCGAGACGAGCTCGGGGAGGAATTAACACCTAGCTCGGGTTATGCTTGTCGAGGAACGCGCCGACGCGGCCGAGGAAATCCGCCTCGTGCGCGGGATCGTGCATCGTATGGTCCTCGCCTTGATACTCGACGAACTCGTGCGGCTTGCCGAGCCGGGTCAGCGCGTCGTGCAGCCGCTCGGACTGGTCGACCGGCACCGTCTGGTCGGCAGTGCCGTGCGCGATCAGGATCGGCATCTTCAGGCCGGCGGCATAGCGGAGCGGCGAGAGCGATTCGAGCGACGGCGCATTGCCCTGGATGCGGTGGCGCCAGGCGCGGAAGGCGCGCTCCTCGAAGGTCTTGTGGTCGAAATCGAGCTGCGCGCGCACGTCGGAGATGCCGGCATAGCTGATCGCGCAGCGATAGATCCCCTTGTCGCGCGCCGCCGCCCACATCGCGGCATAGCCGCCATAGGAGGCGCCCATGATGCAGACGCGCTTCGCATCGACCGTGCCCTGCTTTGCCAGCCAGGCGACCCCGTCATCGACATCGTCCTGCATGCCGCGGCCCCATTGGCCGTCGCCGCGCGCGGTCATCTCGCGGCCGAAGCCGGTCGAGCCGCGATAATTGGGCTGGAGCACGGCATAGCCCTTGCCGGCGAGATACTGGACCCAGGGATCATAGTCCCAGCTGTCGCGCGCATAGGGGCCGCCATGCGGCATCACGATCAGCGGCAGGCCGTGCGGATCGCGGCCCGCCGGCAGCGTGAGATAGCCCTGGATGCCGAGCCCGTCGCGGGCGGCATAGGCGATCGTCGTCACCGGGCTGAGCGGCTTGCCGTCGAGCGCCGGGTTGATCGCGGCAAGGCGCTGCATCCGGCCTTCGGCATAGAGATAATAGGCGCCGGGATCGCTCGCCGCGGCGCTGTAGACCAGCAGCCGGCGCTGGTCGTCGCTCGCCGAGACGATCCGGTTGGTGCGCCCGGGCAGCGCCGAGTCGATCGCCGCCTGGCGGGTGCGGGCGGCCGCGTCGAACCACAGCATCCGGTCGCGGTCGTCCGTATAGGCGACGCCGGCGGGCTTGCCGTTCGCGCCGAGCTCGAACCCGTCGAGATCGGCCTTGTCGTTCTGATAGACCAGCGCGCCGAGCCGGCCCCGGCGGAAGTCATAGCCATAGAGCGCGATTCGGCCCGACGGCGCCTCGGCCAGCACATAGCCCTGGTCGCTGCCCTGGACGGGCGCGAATTGCGCGGCGTCCGGATCGGTGTCGCGCGCGCCGTTGCTCGCCTTGCTGAACCGGTCGCCCTCGCCGCGGCGATAGAGCAGCCAGGACTTGTCGTTCTTCTCGCCCATGCCGGCGCGGACCACGCCGGCGCCGTCGACCACCCAGTCGCGGACGTGCGGCTGCGCGGCGACGACAAGCGTCACGGCGCCGCTCGCCAGGTCGACGCGGTACACGGCGGGCGCGTCGCGGCGCGGGTCTGGAGCCTTGAACAGCAGGAAGCCGGCATTGCGATCGATATGGAGCAGCTCGCCCGGGCCCATTCTGCGCTCTGCCCCGAGCTGGCGCAGCTGGCCGCTGCCCGAGGAGACCTGGACCAGCCGAGTCGTCGGCCGCTCGCCGTCGCGGGTCAGGCTGGCGAGCAGCTGGCCGGGCGCCAGCCACAGGAACCAGTCGAGCCGCTCGCCTGCGGGCATCGGCAGCGCGCGCGGGGCATGATCGGGATGCGCGGGATCGAACAGCGCAAGCCGGCCTTCGGGCGCGATCCGCGCGGCGATGCTGGTGCCGTCGGGCGAGAGGATCGGTTCCTCGATCGCCGGCGGCCCGAGCAGCTCGGCGGCGCTCGGCGCGGCGCGATCGCTATCGGCCCGCGCCGATCCGGTGAACGCGAGAATGCCCGCCAGTGCGGCGGCAGCTGCCCAGTGATACGCCATCAACAAACCCCACCCGAGTCCCGAGCGCGAGGATGGGGAAAGAACGAAAGTTGCGCAATACCGTAGATTTGCGCAACTTATTGAAACGGCACCGTTACAATCCCGCGGGGTTGTGCTTGTCGAGAAAGGCGCCGACGCGGTTGAGGAAGTCGGTGGCGTTGGCGGGATTGCTGAACCCGTGCGCCTCGTCCTTGTACAGGACGAACTCGTGCGGCCGCTTCAGCTTGAGCAACGCGTCGTGCAGGTTCTGCGACTGGGCGACGGGCACGGTGCGGTCCTTGGTGCCGTGCGCGATCAGGATCGGCACGGTCATCTTCTCCGCCATCTTGAGCGGCGAGATCGTGTCGAGCTCGAAATCCTTGTCGCCGCGCACCTTGTCGCGCCAGTTGCGGTAATAGCGGCTTGCGGCGAACGACTTGCGGTCGTAGCGCAGCTGCGCCGCGACGTCGGACAGCCCGGCGAAGCTGATCGCGCAGCGATAGATTTCGGGATTGCGCACCGCTGCCAGCATCGCCGCATAGCCGCCATAGGATGCGCCCATGATGCAGACGCGCTTTGCATCCACCGTGCCGCGCGCGGCGAGCCATTTCACGCCGTCGTCGACATCGTCCTGCATGCCGCGCCCGAACTGGCCGACGCCCTTGTCGACGAACGCCTTTCCGAAGCCGGTCGAGCCGCGATAATTGGGCTGGAGCACGGCATAGCCCTTGCTCGCCAGATACTGCACCCAGGCATCATAGCCCCAGCTGTCGCGCGCGAACGGGCCGCCATGCGGCATGACGATCAGCGGCAGGCCCTTGGCATCCCGGCCCGGCGGCAGCGTGAGGTAGCCGCGCACCTCGAGCCCGTCGCGCGCCTGGTAGCGGACCGGCTCCATCGGGGCGAGGCGCTTGCCGATCAGCGGCTCGTACAGCGCCGCGAAGGGCGACATGCGATTGGCCTTGCGGTCGAAGAAATAGACCGTGCCGGGGTCCTCGGCCGAGCTGCTGAGCACGAGCAGGCGCATGTCGTCGGCGCTGCGCGAGATCACGCGGTTGGCGCGGCCGGGCAGCGCATGGTCGAGCCGTGCCTGGAGCTTCTTGAGCGCGGGGTCGAACCACTCGATCTGGGGCCGGTCGTCGGTGAAATAGACCGCACTGGGCACGCCGTCCTTCAGGTCGAAATCGTCGATGTCGACCTCGGGATTCTCATAGACCAGGTCGCCGATCGCATCGGCGCGGAAATCATATTTGTAGAGGCCGAAGCGCCCGCTCTTTCCCGCCGCCACGGCATAGCCGGTGTCGCTGCCGCCCAGCGGCAGGAACTTGTCGATGCCGACATCGTCGTCATCATATTCGCGCCGCTTGGTCCGCTCGAACGGCTGGTCGGCGCGCTCGCGGTAGAAGACCCACCATTTCTTGTCCTCGCTGCCCACGCCCGCGCGCACCACGCCCTTGTCGTCGGCATACCAGCTCCACACGCCCTGCTGCGCCTTGACGACGCGCTCGGCCTTCAGCGTGGCAAGGTCGATCCGGTAGACCGCCGGATAGTCGAAAAGGCTGGGCTGGGCGTTGAGCAGCACGAAGCCGCCGGCCGGATCGACATAGATCACGTCGTCGCCGAGCAGGCCGAGCTCCTTCAGCCCGACAAAGCTGGTCTGGGTGGTGCGGACGTCCATCTCGATCAGCCGCGTGATCGGCATGTCGATGCCGAACGCCTTGCCGGTGGTGAGCAGGCTGATCAGCACCTTGCCCGATCCCGCCCAGCGCACCCAGCGGATGTCGAAATTCTCCGGGATCTGCACGACGTGCGATTCGATCGACTTGGCGGGATCGGCCTCGGTCAGCAGGATCACCTGCTTGTCGCCGCGCCGCGCCTCGGCGGCGACGTGCTGGCCGTCCGGCGAGATCACCAGATCGATCATCACCGGCCGAGCGCCCAGATCGGCCGCCGTCGGCACGGCGAGATCAGGCCCCGCCGCCGATGCGATGCCCGCCAGCGCCGCTGCGCCGGCCAGCGCCAGCGCCTTGAAAATCCTGCCCCGCATCGTCGTGCCCCCCGTATCCTGCCAGCATCTCTTGGCAGCAGCCTGGCTTGCAAGCAGAATTGGCACCAGGATCGTGGGGAGCCGGCGCGGACGTGGCGCGTTGGCACCGCGGAAACAAAGAGGGTCGACCCGATGCAATCGCAACTTCGCCTGGCGCTGCCCGCATTCGCCTTGCTCGCCGCCTGCAATGCCGGTTCGGGCGCTTCGGCCCAGCAGCAGGCGCCCGCCGCCGATGCCGACGCCGCGCCCTTCACCATGACCCAGGTCGCCGATTTCGATTCGCCCTGGGCGATGGCGTTCCTGCCCGATGGCCGCATGCTGGTGACCGAGAAGGCGGGCAAGATCCTGCTCGTCTCGGCCGACGGCAAGACCCAGCAGACCCTCGCCAGCGTCGATGTCGTGTTCCAGGGCCAGGGCGGGTTGCTCGACGTGATCCCCGCGCCCGAATTCGCGAAGAGCCATCTCGTCTACTATACCTATGCCGAGCCGCGCCCCGAGGGATCGAGCCTGGCCCTTGCGCGCGCGACCTTTTTCGACGGCGCCACACCCACGCTGACCAATCCGCAGGTGCTGTGGCGCGCGGGATCGGACGGCAAGGGCGGCCAGTTCGGCGCCGTCATCGCCTTCGCGCCCGACGGCAAGTCGCTGTTCCTCACCTCGGGCGAGCGCCAGCGCTTCACCCCGGCGCAGGATCCCAACCAGGCGCTGGGCAAGATCCTGCACCTGACGCTCGACGGCAAGCCGGCCCCCGGCAATCCCTGGGCGGGCAAGCAGGGCAGCCCGACCGTGACGGTCACCGATCCGCCCAAGAACACCGAACTCGCCAGGACCGCGCCCAGCCATGCCCAGACGGTGGAGGGGCCGAACCTCGCCCCCGCCGCGACCTGGACGCTCGGCCACCGCAATCCCTATGGCCTGGTGTTCGATGGCGGCGGGCGGCTGTGGGAGGTCGAGATGGGCCCCAAGGGTGGCGACGAGGTCAATCTGATCGTCAAGGGCAGGAACTATGGCTGGCCCAACGTCTCGAACGGCGACAATTACGACGGCACGCCGATCCCCGATCACAAGGCCGGCGACGGCTATGAGGCGCCCAAGGTCTTCTGGAACCCGTCGATCTCGCCGGGCGGGATGGTCTATTATACCGGCACCATGTTCCCCAAGTGGAAGGGCTCGCTGCTGATCGGTGCGCTGTCCGATCGCGGGCTGATCCGCGTCGCGCTCAGCGGCGACAAGGCGAGCAAGGCCGATCAGTGGAAGCTGAACATGCGCATCCGCGACGTGGTCCAGGGGCCGGACGGCGCGGTATGGCTGCTCGAGGATGCCGGCAAGACCAACGGCCGGCTGTTCAAGCTCATCCCGAAGAAGTGAGCATCTGATGCGGCACCGGCCCGCTCCCCCAGCCGGCCTCCCGGCGGCAGTATCCTATGGGAGGCCGGGTGGGGGAGCGGGCTGGTGCCGATCCCACCAAAAAGTCAGCGCACGATCAGATAGTTGATCCGTGCCGCGGCGATCGGCCGGTCGGGCTCGTCCTGCCAGGCGATCGCCTCGACATTGGCAACGCGGGTGCCGAGCCGGGTGACCGAGCCGCGCGCCCGCGTCGGCTTGTCGCGGCCGCCGCGCATATAGTCGACGGTGATGTTGATCGGCTTGACCTGCGCGTCCTCGCCGCCGAGCGCCTGCTTGAGCGCGCCGACCGCCGCCATCTCGAGCAGCCCGCCGATCGCGCCGCCGTGCAGGAAGCCGGGGCGCCCGAGCACATCCTCGCCGAACGGCATGACGAACACCGGCGCGTCCTCGCCCGGCTCGATGCTGAGGCCGAGCAGCTCGGCATAGGGCGGCAGGATCACCGGTATCCCTCCGTCGCCATGAAGGTGCCGGCGACGTGCGCGAGCGGATCCTCGGGATCGCCGTCATGCGCCAGCCCGCGCACGAACGCGATCGAGCGGGTGATCCGGTAGCATTCGCCGCGCCCGATCACGGTGCGGCCGGGCGTCGCCGGGCGCAGATAGTCGATGCGCAGGTCGAGCGTCGCCTGCGGGCGGAAGGCGCCGGCCTTGAGCCACACCGAGACTGCGGTCGCCATGTCCATCAGCGCCAGGATCGGGCCCGAGGCGAGCACGCCCGAAGCCGGATCGCCGATCATGTCCTCGCGATAGGGCAGCTCGAGCTCGGCCCAGTCGGGCCCGTGCGCGCGATAGGCGACGCCCAGCCGGCTGCCATGGCTGGCATAGCGCAGCGAGAAGAAGCGCTGGGGATCGAAGCCGGATATGGCCGTGTCGGTCATGCGCCCGGCCCTAGCGCGGTGCGGGAAAGCACGCAAATGGCGGCAATTACATCGTTGTAACATGCACCAGATCCGCGCCGCCTTACCCCTTCGAGGCGGGAAGCAATGGGAGGGGCGCATGGAGTTGATCGGCATCGACCTTGGCGGGATCGTCGAACTGGGAACGCGCGTCGCGCTGCACGGCACGCTGAGCATCGCCGGCACGGTGGGCGATGATGATCTGTTCGAGCTGGTGGTCGGCATCGCCATCCTGATCTACGAGATCGCGCCCGGCGTACGATGAACGGCGTGGAGGATACCACCCGCGCGGCCATCCTTGCCGCGCGCGCGGGCGGTGGCGCAGCGGTGCGGGCCTGGCGGCAGGGCGCCGCGTATCGCGCGCTCGAGGCGCGGTTCGCCGATTGCCCGCTCGACGATCCCGGCACGGCGCTGGCCCGCGCGACGGACCTGCTCGCCGCGAGCGGCTGGGCCGCCGAGCTGCTCGCCCCGCTGGTCGCGGCGCTCGCCGCCGAGCCGCTGTTCGAGCCGCCGTTCAAGGCGAGCCGCGACGGCGCCCGGATCGGGCTGGTGCTGTTCGACAGTCCCGCCGTCTCGCTCTCGGCCTGCCACAGCAGCGCGGCGGCGATGCGAGGCCGTGGCGTGCCGGCGAGCGTCACCTTTTCGGGCAGGCTGGCGGTGACGCGCTATGTCCGCGCCGGCAACGCGACGCTGCGCCGCTGGCGCGCGCCGCTCGCCGGCCCCGACTTCCGCGCCGAGACCGCGCCGCCCTGCGCCGAAGCGCCGCCGCTCCGGCTGGCGGACGGCGAGGTCCATGCGATCGACGGGCGCTGCGAGGCGCAGCTGGTCACCGATGCGCAGGGCGACCTGGTCACGCTCGTCGTGACGATCCGTGCCGGCGCTGCGCCGCTGATGCGCGAGCATGCCACTGACGACGGCCGGCTGCTCCGGGTGGCGAGCGGCGACGATCGCGCTTCGCGCGCGGAAATGCTGCTCGCCTTCCTCCGCCTCGCCGGCCGCGCCGATGCCGCGCCGCGCTTCGAGGAGGCGACGCGCGACCCTGCCTTTCACCTGCGCTGGGCGGCGATGCGCGAATGGCTGGCGCTCGATGCCCGCGCCGCGCTGCCCCGGCTCGAAGCCATGGCCGCCGAGGATGCGCACGACGAAGTGCGCGCCGCTGCCGTTCAGGCGCTGGCGCTGGTCCGGCCGAGGCTGGCATGCCCCGCCTGATCGACCCCGGCCAGGGCGGCGCGATCGGGCTCGACGACCTGGTCGAGGCGCTCGAGGCCAATCCCGTCGATGCGCGCGACGAGGATGGCTTCGCCAGCTGGGGGCCGTGGCTCGCCCGGCTGGGGCGCAACGCCGATTTCCTCGCCGATCTCGCGATCGAGGAACTGAAGACGCGCTGCGCCGCGCAGCATGCCGGCAACGGCTATGGCGCGCAGGTCTTCCTGCTACGCCCGCCCAATGGCCGCTTCGTGCTGCGCGCCAATTTCTGGCCGGCCCGGCACGACTCGCTCACCCGCGCCTCTGGCCCGGCCGCGTTCTTCTACGACCTGCCGCACGACCATAATTTCCCCTTCCTCACCTGGGGCTATCGGGGTCCGGGCTATTGGAGCGATGACTATGAATATGACGTCGCGCCCCTCGCCGGGCTGCCGGGCGAGCACGCGGGACTGCGCTTCGTCGAGCGGACGCGGCTCGATCCGGGCAAGCTGATGCTCTACCGGATGCGGCGCGACGTGCATGTCCAGCTGCCGCCGGACAGCATGTCGGTCTCGCTCAACATCCTCGGCTCCGATCCCGCCCAGCCCTGGCTCGACCAATATCGCTTCGACATCGCCAGCGGCACGATCGCGGCCGGGCTGACCGTCACCGCCGCGGAGGCGCTGGTCGCGCTCGCCGTCCATCTCGGCGATGGGATCGACCTCGCCGAGGATTTCGCCCGCCGCCATCCCTGCGCGCGGATGCGGGTGACGGCGCTCGATGCGCTCGCCTCGGCGCTGCCGGACGAGGCGCCCATGCTGCTCGCCCGCGCCGCCGGCGATCGCGATCGCTTCGTCGCGGGGCATGCGCGGGCCCGCCTGGCCGGGCCATAACCGTCTCCGAACCGGACATGGTTGCCGCCGATCCGGAGCAATCGCGGTTAACCGTCATGCGGTGACCGTGCTTGTCGCCTGTGCGCTGGAAATGCCCGACCTTGCCCAGGCCGCCGCGGAGCGCGGGCTGGGGCTGGTGCCCTATGCACCGGGCGTGGCGGCGGCGGCGGCGCTGTTCGCGGGGGCTGCCGACCAGGTGGCGCGCATCCGTGCCCAGGGCTGGCTCGGCCCGCTGCTGCTCGTGCTGCCGGACGGGGCGGGCATCGCCCCGGCGCTCGATGCCGGTGCGGACGACGCCGTGCCGGGCTCGGCCGGATCGGAGGAGATCGCCGCGCGCCTCGCCGCCCGGATACGCCAGCGGCCCGAGATCGTGCTCGGCGAGCTCCATATCGATCCGGTCGAGCGCCGGGTGACGCGCGCGGGGCACGCCATCCCGCTGCTCCCGCGCGAATATGCGCTGCTCCTCCACCTGCTGCGCCGGGGCGAGCACCCCAGCGGCCGCGCCGAGCTGCTCGCCGCGGTCTGGGGGCTGGGCTTCGATCCGGGCACCAATGTCGTCGAGGTCCATGTATCGCGGCTGCGCGCGAAGCTCGATCGCGGCTTCGGCGCGCCGATGCTGATCACCGACAAGGGGCGCGGCTATCGGCTGTGCGCGGCCTGATCGCCGCGCTAGGGTCGCGCCAAAGGAGAAGAGCATGGAAGCGCGCGTCACCATTGAGATCAGCGAAGGCGTCGCCGATGTGCGGCTGGCGCGGCCGGACAAGCTCAATGCGCTCGATCCGGCGATGTTCGCGGGGATCATCGATGCGATCGCCCGGCTGGAGCAGGCGCCCGGGCTGCGCGCGGCGGTGCTGTCGGGCGAGGGGCGCGGCTTCTGCGCCGGACTCGACATGGCGAGCATGGCGCAGAGCGGGCTGGGCGGCGGATCGGGCCTCGATATCGCCGCGCGCACCCACGGGCTCGCCAACGATTTCCAGCAGGTCGCCTGGGGCTGGCGCACGCTCGCCGTGCCGGTGATCGCTGCGATCCACGGCGTGGCGTTCGGTGGCGGGCTGCAGATCGCCAGTGGCGCGGACATCCGCATCGCCGCGCCCGGCACGCGGCTGTCGGTGATGGAGATGAAATGGGGCATCGTGCCCGACATGGCCGGCTATGCGCTGTGGCGCGGCAATGTCCGCGACGACGTGCTGCGCGAGCTCGCCTATACCGCGCGCGAGTTCGACGCAGCCGAGGCGCAGGCATCCGGCTTCGTCACCCGCATCGCCGAGGATCCGCATGCCGAGGCGCTGGCGCTCGCCCGCGCGATCGCCGGCCGCAACCCGCATGCGATCCGCGCCGCCAAGCGCCTCGCCAATCTGGAGGCGGATGCCGGTGAAACGCTGCTCGCCGAGAGCCGCGAGCAGGCCGGCCTGCTGCGCACCCCCAACCAGATCGAGGCAGTGATGGCGAACATGCAGAAGCGCCCGCCCAATTTCATCGACTGACGCTGATCTCCACCCGGTCCGGATAGAAGGCGAGATGCTCGCGGATCGGCGCGACCGCGTCATAGGGCGATTCGTAGCTCCACACCGCATTCTCGCCGCCCGGCACCGAATAATAGGCGGCGTCGCCCTTGTACGGGCAATAGCTCGCATGGTCGGTGCGCGTGAGCAGCGCCATGTCGGCGTCCTCGCGCGGAATGTAGAAGACCGGCGGGTAGTTCGCCTCGCGCAGTTCCAGCGCGCGGCTGGTGTCGGCGATCACCTTGCCCCCGGCGCGCACCACGACATGCGCGTCGCTCGGCGTGATCGTGATCGGATGCTCGGAATTCGGGACCAGTATCGGCTTGCTCACCATATGCCACCTCCAGGCGGGGATATGGGGCGGGTGACGGCCATTGCAAACGCGCGGATGTGGAGCCATACCGCACTTTCTAAAACTCGGAGAGAATGCCGCTATGCGTGAAGCTGTGATCGTCTCGACGGCGCGTACCGGGATCGGCAAGGCGGGGCGCGGCTATTTCAACGACACCGAAGCGCCGGTGCTCGCTGCGCACGTGATGAACGCGGCGGTCGAGCGCGCCGGCATCGATCCCGCGCGCATCGACGACGTGTTCTACGGCATGGGCAACCAATGGGGGACGCAGGGCGCCAACATGGCGCGGATGGCGCTGTTCGCCGCCGGCATCCCGCACAGCGTCCCCGCCTTCAGCCTCGACCGCAAATGCGGCTCGGGGCTGACCGCGATTGCCCTGGCCGCGCGCTCGATCATGACCGACGAGATCGATGTCGCGCTGGCCGGCGGCATGGAATCGATCAGCCTGACGATGCAGAATGCGCCGCGCTACGTGAACCGGTCGGTCACCGACAAGGTGCCCGCCGCGTACATCCCGATGATCGAGACCGCCGAGATCGTCGCCGAGCGCTACGGCATCTCGCGCCAGGCCCAGGACGAGTTCAGCGCGATTAGCCAGCAGCGGGCTGCTGCGGGGCTGGAAAAGGGCGCCTTTGCCGAGGAGATCGCACCGATCACCGTCACCAAGGCGCTCTACGACAAGGAAGGCAATCGCACCGGCAGCGAGACCGTGACGGTGACGCAGGACGAGGGCATCCGCGCCGGCACCACTGCCGAAGTGCTGGGCACGCTCAAGACCGTCTGGAAGGACGGCCAGTTCGTCCAGCAGGGCCGGTTCGTCACCGCCGGCAACGCCAGCCAGCTCTCGGATGGCGCCGCCGCGCAGGTCCTGATGGACCGCGGGACTGCCGAGGCCGAGGGCAGGGAGATCCTGGGCATCTATCGCGGCTTCCAGGTCGCCGGCTGCGAGCCCGAGGAAATGGGGATCGGCCCGGTCTTCGCGGTGCCCAAGCTGCTCGCCCGCGCCGGGCTCCGGATCGAGGATATCGGGCTGTGGGAGATCAACGAGGCGTTCGCCAGCCAGTGCCTCTATTGCCGCGACACGCTCGGCATCGATCCCGAGCGGCTCAACGTCAATGGCGGCGCGATCGCGATCGGCCATCCGTTCGGCATGACCGGAAGCCGCCTCGTCGGCCACGCGCTGATCGAGGGCCGCAAGCGCGGGGTGCGCCATGTCGTCGTCTCGATGTGCACCGCCGGCGGCATGGGCGCCGCCGGCCTGTTCGAGATTCCGTGACGCGTTATTCCGGCTTGTCGATGCCCGGGCGCGGGCGCGGGATCACCGTATGGTCCTTGCCCTTCCAGAAGTCCTGGACGATCTGCCAGCCCTCTTCGGCGGTCTCGCAGAAGTGGAACAGGTCGAGGTCCTTGGGCGAGATCACGCCTTCCTCGACCAGCGCCTCGAAATTGACGACGCGGTTCCAGAAGTCCCTGCCGTAGAACAGCACCGGGATCGGCGCGATCTTGCCGGTCTGGATCAGCGTGAGCAGCTCGAACGATTCGTCGAACGTGCCGAAGCCGCCCGGGAACACCGCCACCGCGCGGGCATGCAGCAGGAAGTGCATCTTCCTGAGCGCGAAATAGTGGAACTGCATCGACAGGCCCGGAGTGACGTACGGGTTCGGCGCCTGCTCGTGCGGCAGCAGGATGTTGAGGCCGATCGTGTCCGCGCCGACGTCGCGCGCGCCGCGGTTCGCCGCTTCCATGATCGACGGGCCGCCGCCCGAGGTGACGACGAAGTGCCGGTTCCCCGCTTCGTCGAGCGGGAAGTTGGAGGCGAGCTGGCCCAGCTCGCGGGCCACGTCATAATATTTGGACTTCTCGATCAGCCTCTCGGCGATGATCTTCTGCTGCGGCGTCTCGGCCAGGTCGAGCAAGGCGGTCGCCTTGCTCGGCTCGGGAATGCGCGCCGAGCCGTAGATGACGAAGGTCGACTTGATGTGCGCCTCGTCGAGCGTCAGCTGCGGCTTCAGGAGCTCCAGCTGGAAGCGGATCGGTCGCAGGTCTTCGCGCAGCAGGAAGTCGAGATCCTGGAAGGCGAGCCGGTAGGCGGGGTGTTCGGTCTGCGGGGTGCCGCTGGCGGTGTTGGCGTCTTGCACTTCCTGATGCGCAGGGCGGAAGACGCGGCTCGGAACTTTCGTGTCGCTCATTTAGCCCGGCTTAGGCCGATCGTGCGCTCGCTGCAATCAGCGGCAAAAGGGACCTCTCCCCATGTCGAGATGCAGATGGTTGTAGTGCGCCGCGTTATAGTCGGGGCTCAGCACCGTGGCGAAGCGCTTGCAGGCCGAGCCGTGGATCGTCTCGAGGAAGCCGCGCACCTGTTGGTCGTCCGTGCGCCAGTCGCGCTCGATCGTGATGCGCCGCCCGTCGGCCAGCACGAAGCCCGATACGTCGACCGCATTGGCGAGGCCGTGCTCGGACATGCGGTTCACCGTCGCCGCGCTGCCGCCGATGATCCCGCGGCACGAATAGGTGCCATAGGTCTCGACGCGGACCAGGTCGCTGCCGAGGATCTGCCGCGCCGCCGGCGCCACCGCGAAGCGCACCCAGGCGGTGAAGCTGCGCGCCAACCCGCATTTCATCGATTTGAGCCCGGTCACCGGCACGCCGATGTCGAGCAGCTGCACAGCCCCGGTGACGATGCAGCCGCCGCCGAAATCGCGGTCAGGCAGCGCGGAGTAGCGCACCCGTTCGCGGGAGAGGTCGGCGAAACATTGCTGCACGTCGCGCGGCGTCGGGCCGTTCAGCGTGATCGGCCCCGAGCTGCGCGGGCGAATCGGCGCCGGCGCGGGCCGATCGTCGCCGCCGAATACGCAGCTTGCGAGGAGGACGGGCAGCACGAGGGCGCTGAGGAGCCGGAACCGCATGCGCGCAGGCTAGCCGCGATATGGTGCGCCGCGCACGAACATTCTATGCGGATCGTCGGGCAGGAGGCAGTGCAGTGCAGGAAATTCTCCCTGGTGTGTTCGCGGTGCCGCAAAATGGCGGCAAGGGCTTCGGCTATGCGCATTTCGTCCGCCATCCCGCGGGCAATTTCATCCCCTGCGCCGGCTCGATCGGCGATTCGTTCGACGCGATCGCCGCGCTGGGCGGCGTGAAGACGGTGGTGATCAGCGACCGTCATCTCGGCGGCGACTTCACCAACAAGATCGCCGAGCATTTCGGCGCCACCGTCTATTGCAGCGCGATCGAGGCCGAGGCGATGGCGCATCGCTCGCACGCCGTGAAGATCGATCATGTCCTGCCCTTCGCGCGCACCGAGATCGCCGGCGAGCTGCTGCTGGTCCCCACGCCGGGACACACCGCCGGGCAATTCTCGACGCTCGCCACGGTCGCGGGCGCGCGCATCCTGTTCACCGCCGATTTCGTCTGGCGCGAAGGCGGCAGGTGGCGCCCGGGCAATCTCAGCCGCAAGAAGATCGCCAGGAGCTTCGAAGCGCTGCGCGACCTCCAGTTCGACTATGTCGTGCCCTGGACCGGCTATGACCACACCGAGTTCGCCGTGCCCGTCAGCGATGTTAACGCAGCGGTGGATGCGATGATCGCGGGCTGCACCAAGCCCTGAGCGCAACATTATTGCGCCGCAACATCCCGAATTGACATTCCCGAAACCGCCGCTAGGGCCGTCGGCGGGCCACGCGGTCCCAACGCCGCGCGCGCTCTCTGTAAGGAGAGACTATATGACTGATTCGACTGCCGCCGACGCCACCCTTGCGCCTGTCGCAAAGCCCGCCACCAAGCCGGCGCGTCCCTATTTCTCTTCCGGTCCCTGCGCCAAGCCTCCCGGCTGGTCGCCCGAGAAGCTCGCCACCGACTCGCTCGGCCGCTCGCACCGCTCGAAGATCGGCAAGACCCGCCTCCAATATTGCATCGACCTGATGCGCGAGGCGCTCCGCCTTCCCGACACCCACCGCATCGGCATCGTGCCCGGCTCGGATACCGGCGCCTTCGAAATGGCGATGTGGACGATGCTCGGCGCCCGCGAAGTAACGACGCTCGCCTGGGAGAGCTTCGGCGAGGGCTGGGTCACCGATGCCGTCAAGCAGCTCAAGCTCGAACCGAACGTCGTCCGCGCCGATTACGGCCAGCTTCCCGATCTCGATGCGCTCGACTGGTCGACCGACGTCCTCTTCACCTGGAACGGCACCACCAGCGGCGTCCGCGTGCCCGACGGCGAGTGGATCCCCGCCGACCGCGAGGGCCTGACCTTCGCCGACGCCACTTCGGCGGTGTTCGCCTACGACCTGCCCTGGGACAAGATCGACGTCGCCACCTTCTCCTGGCAGAAGGTGCTGGGCGGCGAGGGTGCGCACGGCGTGCTGATCCTCGGTCCCCGCGCGGTCGAGCGGCTCACCGAATACACCCCGGCCTGGCCGCTGCCCAAGGTGTTCCGCCTCGTCTCCAAGGGCGCGCTCGCCGAGGGCGTGTTCAAGGGCGAGACGATCAACACCCCGTCGATGCTCGCCGTCGAGGACGCGATCTTCGCGCTCGAATGGGCCAAGGGCCTGGGCGGGCTCGAAGGGCTGATCGCCCGCTCGGACGCCAATGCCGCTGCGCTCGACAAGATCGTCGCGGCACGGCCCTGGCTCGGTCATCTCGCCGAGCTGCACGGCATCCGCTCTAAGACCAGCGTGTGCCTCACCGTCGAGGGTGCCGACGAAGCCTTCATCAAGAAGTTCGCCGGCCTGCTCGAGAAGGAAGGCGCGGCGTACGACGTCGCCGGCTATCGCGACGCCCCGCCGGGCCTGCGGATCTGGTGCGGCGCCACCGTCGATACCGCCGATATCGAGGCGCTCGGCCCCTGGCTCGACTGGGCCTATGCCGAAGCCAAGGCCGGCTGACCTTCTAAGCCTCTCCCCATCGGGGAGAGAGGCAGGACGCCTGCGACCTCTCCAGACGCACGATTTTCAAGACACACTTCCCCTCTCCCCAGCCCTCTCCCCGGAGGGGAGAGGGAGCGAAGCAGGAGCAAATCCATGCCCAAGGTACTGATTTCCGACAAAATGGATCCCAAGGCGGCCGAGATCTTCCGCGCGCGCGGCGTCGAGGTCGACGAGATCACCGGCAAGACCCCCGAAGAGCTGAAGGCGATCATCGGCGAGTATGACGGCCTGGCGATCCGCAGCTCGACCAAGGCGACCAAGGAAATCCTCGAGGCCGCGACCAACCTCAAGGTCATCGGCCGCGCCGGCATCGGCGTCGACAATGTCGATATCCCCGCGGCGTCGGCCAAGGGCATCGTCGTGATGAACACGCCCTTCGGCAACTCGATCACCACTGCCGAGCACGCCATCGCGCTGATGTTCGCGCTCGCCCGCCAGCTGCCCGAGGCCGACGCCTCGACCCAGGCCGGCAAGTGGGAGAAGAACCGCTTCATGGGCGTCGAGCTCACCGGCAAGACGCTCGGCCTGATCGGCGCCGGCAATATCGGCTCGATCGTCGCCGACCGCGCGATCGGCCTGCGCATGAAGGTCGTCGCCTTCGATCCGTTCCTTACCCCCGAGCGCGCGATCGAGATGGGCGTCGAGAAGGTCAACCTCGACGACCTGCTGCTGCGCGCCGATTTCATCACGCTGCACACCCCGCTGACCGACCAGACCCGCAACATCCTCTCGGCCGAGAATCTCTCCAAGACCAAGCGCGGCGTGCGCATCATCAATTGCGCGCGTGGCGGTCTGATCGACGAGGCGGCGCTCAAGCAGGGCCTCGAGAGCGGTCATATCGCCGGTGCCGCGCTCGACGTGTTCGCAGTCGAGCCCGCCAAGGAGCATCCGCTGTTCGGCACGCCCAACTTCGTCTCGACGCCGCACCTCGGCGCCTCGACCACCGAGGCGCAGGTCAATGTCGCGATCCAGGTCGCCGAGCAGATGGCCGATTTCCTCGTCTCGGGCGGTGTCACCAACGCGCTCAACATGCCGAGCCTGTCGGCCGAGGAAGCGCCGCGGTTGAAGCCCTACATGGCGCTGGCCGAGAAGCTCGGCAGCCTGGTCGGCCAGCTCGCGCATGGCGAGCTCGGCAGCATCGCGATCGAGGTCGAGGGCGCAGCCGCCGAGCTCAACCAGAAGCCGATCACCGGCGCGGTGCTCGCCGGGCTGATGCGCGTCCATTCGGACACGGTGAACATGGTCAACGCGCCGTTCCTCGCCAAGGAGCGCGGGCTCGACGTGCGCGAGGTCCGGCATGATCGCGAGGGCGATTACCACACGCTGGTCCGCGTCACCGTCGGCACCACGCAGGGCGATCGCTCGGTCGCGGGCACGCTGTTCGGCAATGCCGCGCCGCGCCTGGTCGAGCTGTTCGGCATCAAGGTCGAGGCCGATCTCGCCGGTCACATGCTCTACATCGTCAACGAGGACGCGCCGGGCTTCATCGGCCGGCTCGGCACCACGCTGGGCGAGGCGGGCGTCAACATCGGCACCTTCCACCTCGGCCGCCGCAACGCCGGCGGCGAGGCGGTGCTGCTGCTCTCGGTCGACGACGAAGTGAATGCCGACCTGATCGCCAAGGTCCGCGCCCTCCCGGGCGTGAAGACTGCGATGGCGCTGGCGTTCTGACGACACAATTCCCGTCATCCCGACTTCCGTCGGGATGACGGTTTGGTCTAGAGGCGGCGGCATGATCTCCTATCCACCCTCACCCTTCCGGCGCTTCGCGCCTCCCTCCCTCTCCCATTGGGAGAGGGAAGGGGCCCGCTCGGCGAAGCCGAGTGGGAAGGGTGAGGGCGACACGAAGGTTGAGCTATGAGCGGCCTCCTTCCCGAAGGCTTTCACGATCGCCTCCCCCCCGCGGCCGATGCCGCGACACGCCTCGAGTCCCGCGTGCTCGGCGTTGCGCGCGGCTATGGCTATGAGCAGGTCGATCCGCCGCTTGCCGAATTCGCCGACGAACTGAGCGCGCGCCTCAAGGCCGCCGGTGCGATGCGCGACGCAGTGCGCTTCGTCGATCCGGTTTCGCAGCGCACGCTGGCGATCCGCCCCGATCTCACCGCCCAGGTCGGCCGCATCGCCGCCACCCGCATGGGCCACCATCCGCGCCCGGTGCGCCTCTCCTATGCCGGCCCGGTGATCAAGCTCTCCGCCTCCGAGCTCGATCCGCTGCGCGCCACCCGCCAGATCGGTGCCGAGCTGATCGGCCTCGATACCGTCGCCGCTGCCACCGAAGTGGTGCGCGTCGCGATCGAGGCGCTGCAGGCCGGCGGCGTCGAAGGCATCGCGCTCGATTTCACGCTGCCCGACCTGGTCGATTGCCTGGCCGGCGACAGCCTCACCCCTGCCCAGCTCGCCACGCTGCGGGAGCGCCTCGATGCCAAGGACGCCGCCGGTGTTGCCGCGATCGATGCGCGCTACCTGCCGCTGATCGAAGCCGCTGGTCCGTTCGATGCCGCGATCGAGCGGCTGCGCGCGATCGACGCGGGCAAGGCGCTCGCCACGCGCCTCGACGGCCTCGCCGCGATTGCCGAGCGCATCCAGGGCCAGGCCGCGCTCACCCTCGACCCGACCGAGCGCCACGGCTTCGAATATCAGAGCTGGCTCGGCTTCTCGCTGTTCGCGCGGGGCGTGCGCGGCGAGATCGGGCGCGGCGGCACCTATACGATCCTCCACGGCAACGGCCGCGAGGAAGCCGCGGTCGGCTTCTCGCTCTATGCCGATCCGATCCTCAATGCCGGCATCGGCGCGGGCGACCGCCAGCGCCTGTTCCTGCCGCTCGGCACGCCCGCGGGCATCGCCGCCAAGCTGCGCGCGGAAGGCTGGGTCACCGTCGCCGGGCTCGAGGAGGACGACACGCCCGAGGCGCAGCTCTGCACGCATGTGCTGCGCGACGGGGCACCGCAGGCGGTCTGAGCGCCGCCTGATTCCCCAAGCTGCTTCCATGCTTGCAATGTAGGATTTCGCCTGCTTGGCTTTTGCGGTCGAACCTCGCTCGGCCGCTCTTTCGAACTGTAGGAAATATAGGACCAGCGCCGCGCAACAAAGCTGCGAGATGCGGGGCGTTTCCGGGAACAGTGTCAACCCAAGCGCGCCGGAAACGCGCTCCAGGCGTGAACGTCGTGAACTTTGCCGAGTCGCCCGCTCTGCCGCTGTAGGATCAGCGCGCCAGCAGCGCCGTTGCCCGACCCTCGAGGAACGCCGGCACCGCTGCGACCACCGCATCGCGGAACCGCGCATCCTCGGCGAGCTGCGCCGGAAACACCTGCCGCAGCGCCAGTACGGCAGCCGCCGGGTCGCTCCCCGAAGCCGCGCCGGCGAGCATGTCTGCCAGCGGATCGGTGATTGTCTCGCCGAGCTGCGCCTTGCGATGCAGGAACGCGATCCACGCCGCCACCGGCACCGCCAGCCGCGCCACGTCCTGCCCCGCCGCCAGCCGGTCGCGGACCGTGTCGAGCAGGCGATAGGGCAGCTTCTGCGAGCCGTCCCAGGCGATCTGGCTGAGCAGATGGCGGATCGCGGGATTGCGGAAGCGGCCGAGCACGGCATCGGCATAGCCCTGCACGTCGAGCCCTTCGACGGGCTTGAGCGCGCCGGCGATGTCGTCATGCATCAGCCGGTCGACAAAGCCGCCCAGCGCAGGATCGCTGACGGCCTCGAACACCGTCTCATGGCCGAGCGCCAGGCCGATATAGGCGAGGCTCGAATGCGCGCCGTTGAGGATGCGCAGCTTGGCCTGCTCATAGCCCTGGACGTCGTTGGTCAGCGTCACGCCCGCGGCGGCCAGGTCTGGGCCGTCGGCGGGGTTGAAGCGCTGCAGCACCCATTGGGTGAAGCGCTCGCGCTGCACGGCCGCCTGGTCGGTGACTCCCAGTTGCTCGGCGATCCTGGCGAGGAAGGCCGGGTCGCTCGCCGGGGTGATCGAATCGACCATCGAATCGGGGAAGGCGACTTCGGCGCCGATCCAGTCGGCAAGGCCCGCGTCCCATTCGCGGGCGAGCGACACGCAGGCGGCGCGGAGCTTGCCGCCATTGCCCGTCATGTTGTCGCAGCACAGCATCGCGAAGGGCGGCGCACCGGCGGCGCGGCGATCGGCCAGGCCCGCGACGATCCAGCCGATCACGCTCGCCGGCTCGCTCGGCCGGGCGCGGTCATGGACGATGTCGGAGTGGTTGAAGTCCAGGCTGCCGTCGGCGGCGAGGCAATAGCCCTTTTCGGTCACTGTGCTGGTCGCGAGCTTGATCGCCGGATCGGCGAGCAGGGTGCGCAGCTTGGCGCCTTCGCCGGGGCCGATCGCATCGGAATGCGCGGCGATGATGCGCGTGCTCGGCTCGCGGTCGATCACCGCCAGCGTGTAGAGTCCGTCCTGCGCCTTGAGCGCGTCGACGGTGCCGGCGCTGCGCAGCGAGACCGCGGCGATGCCCCAGCGCGGATCGCTGTCCAGCACCCGGTCGAAATACGCCGCCTGGTGCGCGCGGTGGAAGGCGCCCGGGCCGAAATGGACCACGCCGGTGCGGATCGCGGCCGGGTCATGGCCGGGCCGCGCGACGGTGGCGGAAAGCGAGGCGAGGGCGGCGCGCGAAAGGCTGATCATGCGCGTGGTCAAGCCGCGCGCACGGGCCAAAGTCAATGGCGCGCCGTCAGAAGGCGCGGATCGGCGCGGCGGTCTCCGAGCCGCGGATCCGCGTGCCGGTGGGGGGCTGGCGCGAGCGCGAGCCCAGCGGCATCAGGAAGCGGACCTGGCGGTTGGGGAAGTCGATGTCGACGCGGCGGAAGCTGCGCAGCGCGTCCATGCCGAGCAGCAGCGCGGGGCGGTGCATCAGCCCGAAGCGCTCGAACGGCGCGACATCGGCGAAGGCGATCGGCATCGCGCCGAACTTGACGTCGCCGATCTGGATCGACGGCGCCGAGCTGTAGTCGGCGATGGTCTGGTCGCCGGTCACGCTGGTCAGCTGGATGCGCTCGGGCTTGGCCGCCGCCCGGCCGATCCGCTTGCGCAGCGCGCTGTTGCCCATCGTCACCTGGCTGCCGGTGTCGAGCACCACCTGGATGCGGGTATTGTTGTAATAGGCGTCGGTCACGATCAGCTGGCCGAACACGTTCTTGGCGGTGACGATGATCTCGTCGGGGTCGCGGCTGACCGT
Organism: Sphingomonas sp. KR3-1; assembly: GCF_040049295.1. NCBI lineage: Bacteria > Pseudomonadati > Pseudomonadota > Alphaproteobacteria > Sphingomonadales > Sphingomonadaceae > Sphingomonas > Sphingomonas sp. KR3-1. The sequence continues at coordinate 1,531,927 of NZ_JBDZDQ010000001.1, read as the reverse complement.
GTTCTTGCGCTTGACGCTGGGGCGTACCGCCATCGTGCCCTTCTCGAAGTCGATCGTCACCTGGTGGTTGCGCAGCGTGTCGATGCCGAGCAGGCCCACCGCGCCCAGGTTGCGCGCCTCGAGCTCGGGGGCGACGATCGTGTGCAGCTCGCCGATCGACTTGATGACGAGGTCGGGCACCACCACGGTGTTGACCGTGCTGCTGCCGGTCATCGAAGTGACCCTGACCGGTGCTCCTGCGCCGAGCCGCAGCGATCCGGCCAGCTCGCGCGAGACGACGGTGCGCTCGGCGCCGGTGTCGATGATGAAGTTGAACGGCCCCTCATTGCCCACTGCAACCGGCACCGTCAGCCGCTTGTCGATCTCGCCGAGTGCGAGCAGCGTCGCCTCGACATTCTCGGGCGTGGGGAAGGTGAGCGCCGGATCCTGGGGCGGCGGGACGCGCTCGCTCGGATCCTGGGGGAGGTCACGCGCTCCGGCGGTTGCGGCCAGCGGGAGCAGGAGAAGCGCTGCAAGCCTGTTCATGCTTGTGAAGGTACACCTTCCGATGCTGCGCAGCAATTGTCTGGATTGTTTCTAGTCGAGCCGCATCGCCTCCGCCGCGATGTTCTCCGCTTCCATCAGCAGCGCGTCCTCGGTCATGCCCTGCGCGACATTCTCGCGGCCAATCATGATCAGCACCGGCACGGCCATCGGCGAGACGCGGGGCAGGTCGATATGGAGCATCGTCTCGGCGGCGGTGTCGAGCAGATGGCCGAGCCGCCCGACATCGGTCATCCGGGCGCGGGCATCGGCCCAGGCGGCGCTCAGCAGCAGATGGTCGGGCTCGTATTTGCGCAGCACGTCGTAGATCAGGTCGGTAGAGAAGGTGACTTGGCGCCCGGTCTTCTTCTTGCCCGGATGCTGCCGCTCGACCAGGCCGCCGATGATTGCCACTTCGCGGAATGCGCGTTTCAGCAGCGCCGAGCCCTGCACCCATTCGACGAACTCGTCCTCGAGGATGTCGGGCGAGAACAGCACGCGCGGGTCCTCGATCTTCTCCAGGCCGTAGACGGCCAGGGCATAGTCGTTGGCGACGAAGCCCAGCGGCTTCAGCCCCAGCGCCTCCATCCGCCGCGTGATCAGCATGCCAAGCGACTGGTGCGCGTTCCAGCCCTCGAAGCTGTAGGCCACCATGTGGTGCTTGCCCTCGTGCGGGAAGGTCTCGACGAGCAGCTGGCCGGGGGCGGGGATCGCCGAGCGGCGGGCCTGGGCGCCGAGCCATTCCTGGACGTCCGCCGGAAAGCGCAGCCATTCGCTGCGGTCGTGCAGATAGCGGCGGACGCGGTTGGCCAGCGTCGTGGTGATCGCCAGCCGGGCGCCCATGTACGAGACGTAGCGCGCCTGCTTGGCGGTGGCGCGGACAACCAGTTCGGTCAGCTCGACCCGCTCGACCTCCAGCGCCATGCCGGCGAAGACGAAGGTGTCGCCGGGCGAGAGCTGGGTGCCGAACGCCTCCTCGATCTTGCCGAGCCGGCGCCCGTTCTTGAAGCGCACCTCCATCATCGGCGCCTCGACGATGATGCCGGCGTTCAACCGATGCTGCGCAACAAAGGCAGGCGTGGTGACCCGCCACAGCCCGTCCTTGCCATGGGTCAGGCGCTTGAACTTGTCATAGGCGCGCAGGGAATAGCCGCCGTCGGCGATGAAGCTCAGGACGCGGTCGAACACCTCGTCGGTGAGCGCCGAATAGGGCAATGCTGCGCGGATCTCGTGCAGCAGATCGTCGCGCCGGAAGGGTGCCGCACAGGCACAGGCCATGACGTGCTGGGCGAGCACGTCGAGCGCGCCGGGGCGGAAGATGTCGGGGTCGAGCTCGCCCTGCTCGACCGCATCCAGTGCGGCGCGCGCCTCGAGATATTCGAAGCGGTTGCCGGGGACGAGCACCGCCTCGCTGGGCTCGTCGAGCCGGTGGTTGGCGCGGCCGATGCGCTGGAGCAGGCGCGAGGAGCCCTTGGGCGCCCCCATCTGGATCACGCAGTCGACGTCGCCCCAGTCGACGCCGAGGTCGAGGCTGGCGGTGGCGACCAGCGCGCGCAGCTGGCCGTCGGCCATCGCCTGCTCGGCCTTGCGCCGGGCCTCGAGGCTGAGGCTGCCGTGATGCACGCCGATCGGCAGCTTGAGCTCGTTGACCTTCCACAGCTGCTGGAAGACCAGCTCGGCGAGCCCGCGGGTGTTGCAGAAGACGATCGTCGTCCTGTGCAGCTCGATCTCGGCCATGACCTGCGGGATCGCATAGCTGCCCGAATGACCCGCCCAGGGGACTTTGTCCTCCGGCAGCAGGATGGCAATATTGGGCTCGGCGCCCTTCTCGCCCTGGACCAATGTCACCTTGTCGATGTCGCCATAGGGGGCGAGCCAGGCGCGGTAGCCGTCCGGGTCGGCCACCGTCGCCGACAGCGCTACCCGGCGCAGGTTGGGGGCGAGGCGCTGGAGCCGGGCCAGCGCCAGCGCCAGCAGGTCGCCGCGCTTGCCGGTGGCGAAGGCATGGACCTCGTCGATCACTACGGTCTTCAGGCCGGCGAACATCGTCAGACTGTCTTCGTAGGACAGCAGCAGGCTGAGCGATTCGGGCGTGGTCAGCAGGACTTGCGGCGGCCGGGCGCGCTGGCGGACCTTCTTGTCCCAGGGGGTATCGCCGGTGCGTGTCTCGACGCGGATAGGAACGCCCATTTCCTCGATCGGCGTGAGCAGGTTGCGCTGCACGTCCACTGCCAGCGCCTTGAGGGGCGAGATGTAGAGCGTGTGCAACCCGTCGGCGGGTTCGTCGATCAGCTCGGCCAGCGTCGGCAGGAAGCCGGCCAGCGTCTTGCCGGCGCCGGTGGGGGCAACGAGCAGCGCATGCTCGCCCCGGCGCCCCGCTTCGAGCATCTCGCGCTGGTGGCGCCGCGGCGCCCAGCCGCGGGCGGCGAACCAGTCAGCAAGCGGTTGGGGAAGGTCGGGCGCGGACACCTCCCCGATATAGGCCCGATCCCGGCCGGGAGAAGCCGTCGAGCCTAGGGCGCGGCAACCATGCCCTGGCCGATATCGGTTCCCGTCGTGCCGGCGACGATCTTGTCGCGCTTTGCGGTCGCGAGGAGACGGGCCTTGATATTGGCGCCGGTCGGCTCAAGGCCTTCCTTCGTCAGGGCCTCCCACAACAGCGCGGCGACCCCTGCGACGTGCGGGCACGCCATGCTCGTGCCGCTCATCTTGATGAGCTTGTCGGTCTTGGCATCGGCGGACAGGATCTCCAGACCGGGGGCGGCGAGCTGCGGCAGGCTGTTCGAGAAGCTGGTGACACCGTAGCCTCCCGCGGGGTCCGGCTGCATCGCCGCGACGGCAACGACGTCGAGCGCGGCGCCGGGGATCGAGGCGGCGATCTTGTAGCGCGGGCGCATGCTCTCGTTGCCGGCGGCGGCGACGACTACGGCATCGCGACCATAATTGCCGCCGACATGGATCATCCCCATGATCGCGTCGAGCATCCGCAGATTGTTCCGATAGGCTTCCAGCGCATCGGAGACCGCGGCCTCGGTCGGCATCTTGTCGATCAGGATGCGCCGTGAGACATAGCCCGGGAAATCGATGCCGAGCGACATCGAGATCACGTCGGCTCCTGCCCGCACGGCCCAGTCGATCGCGTCGAACAACATGGTCGAATCGGCGCTCTTCTCGCCGATCACCTTGCCGACGAGCAGCTTGGTCACTCCGGGCGCCACGCCGATGCGGGTGCCGTCGACATCGCGGCCGAGGATGGTGCCGGCGCAGTGCGTGCCATGGCCATGCCAGTCGCCGTTACCTTCGCCGGTGAAATCCTCCTGGACGATCTCGATACCGCTGAACGCCGGATGGCCCGCCTTGATGCCGGTATCGAGGATCGCGACGACTGCGCCCGCGCCGGTGAACTTCGATTGCAGCGCGCCGATCGCGTCGAGGCCCCAGGCGGTGTCGCCGGCCGTGCCGGGTGCCACGTCGCGCGGTTCGATCAAGCGGATCGGCATCCGCCGGGCAACGACCTGGACCTCCTCCTGCTGCTCGATCACGACCGCTTCGAACGGCGTGAGCGTCTGGCGATCGAGCTTGGGGGTGGCGGGTTGCCCCACGGACTCGACTGCGAAGTCCAACGTCGCCGGAGCCTCGGCCTTGGGCACCGAAAGGACTGAATATTCAGGCATGGCAGGTCTCCTCCGATTGATCGGGGGGAAACCTGCCACCGGCCGGCCCGGCGAGCGCGTGACCGCCGTCACGCCTGTCCGGCATGCCCTGACGCTACTGGGAAAGCGCGGGCGGCCGACGCCGCCCCCGGAGCGAAAGGAAGCATCATGACCGACTTTACCGACGCGCATCGCCAGGCTGCGCTGGCCGCGGTGGCACAAGCGCTCGCCGTCGACGCCCCGCATGTCGAAGGGGCGCCGATCGCGCCGGAGGGCATCTCCGACGTCAAACAGCTGTTCTGCGACAACTGGGGCGTCGTGAAGCAGGTGCTCCAGGTGCTGGGCAACCTGGTGCCCGGGCTGGGCTTGATCATCGGGATCATCATCAAGGCGGGCGACGCGGCGCACGGCGCCATCTGCCCGGGCTGAGGCCTGCCGGGTCGCGCGAGGCTGCTTCCGAACCGGTTGGAACTCGGGAGCGGCCCACGCATATTGCCCCCATGGCATTGGGAAACTGGATCGATCCGCGGCCCACGGGCATCTATCTGCCCGCGGCCGATATCTGGATCGATCCCTCCCAGCCGGTGCGCCGCGCGCTGGTGACCCATGGCCATGCCGATCATGCCCGTGGCGGGCACGAGGCGGTGTGGGCGACGCCGCAGACGCTGGCGATCATGGAAGCGCGCTACGGCCCGCAGGCGGGCAACCCGGTCGACTATGGCGAGCGGATCACCATGCACGGCATCGACATCCGCTTCGTCCCCGCCGGCCATGTCCTCGGCTCCGCGCAGATCGTGCTCGAGCATCGCGGCGAGCGGATCGTCGTCTCGGGCGACTACAAGCGCCGCGCGGATCCGACCTGCGCGCCGTTCGAGCCGGTGCCGTGCGACGTGTTCGTCACCGAGGCGACGTTCGGGCTCCCCGTCTTCCGCCATCCCGAGACGCATGACGAGATCGACAAGCTGCTCGCCGCGCTGCGCGCCAATCCGGACCGCTGCGTGCTGGTCGGCGCTTATGCGCTGGGCAAGGCGCAGCGGGTGATCGGCGAGCTGCGCGCGATGGGGTTCGACGATCCCATCTACATCCACGGCGCGCTCCAGCGGCTCTGCGACCTCTATGTCGAGCAGGGCGTCGCGCTGGGCGAGCTGCGCCCCGCCACCGGCGTGCCCAAGGCCGAGCTGCAGGGGCGGATCATCCTGTGCCCGCCTGGCGCGCTCAACGACCGCTGGTCGCGCCGGCTGCCCGATCCGATCACCGCGATGGCATCGGGCTGGATGCGGGTGCGCCAGCGCGCCCGGCAGCGCAATGTCGAGCTGCCCCTGATCCTCTCCGACCATGCCGACTGGGACGAGCTGACGCGCACGATCCAGGAACTGGAGCCGCGCGAAGTGTGGGTGACGCATGGCCGCGAGGATGCGCTCGTCCATTGGTGCCGCCTCCACCAGGTCAAGGCCCGCGCGCTCGATCTCGCCGGGTTCGAGGACGAGGACGATTGATTGCCTCCCGCCGCTGGTAGCGATACCATTGCCGGCAAAAGACAAGAGGGAGAGCGATGATGAAGGCAGTGAAGCTGGCGGCATTGGCCGCGGGACTGACGCTCGGCGCAGGGGCGGCGCAGGCCCAGCAGGCGTCGGGCGGGCCGGGCATGCCGGTGCTGGTCGGCTCGGTCGACGCTCCCGAGCTCCGGGGACCGGACGACAGCGCGGCGAACCTCGAAAAGGCGGTGCGCGAGGAGCGGCTGGCCGCGGAAAAGGCCAAGGCGACGCGCGCGGTACCGGCCAAGCCGGCGGACATCCTCGCCGGCGGCGAGGTGCATGACTCGAAGGGCGTAGTGCTCGGCAAGATCGAGTCGGTCAGCATGTCGGCCGCCGTCGTCGTTGCGGACGCGGGCAAGGTCGAAGTGCCGCTCGAGGCGTTCGGCAAGAACAACAAGGGACTGCTGCTCGCGCTGACCAAGAAGGACTTCGACGCGATGGTGGCGGGCGCGAACAAGCCGGCGAACTGATCCAACAGCGCCGGGCCGCGAATCGGTCCGGCGGCCGCGGAAGGTCACAAAAGCCGCGACATTCATGGGCGCGCGCCACTCCCTGCCCGGCGCAACGAAGCTGCGCGGGCGCATCGCAGGTGCGATCCTATATTTCCTACGGCATCAAAGAGCGGCCGGCAGCAAAGCCGGCCGCGCGAGCCAAGCAGGCGAAATCCTACATTGCAAGCGGGCGGATCAGGCCGCGGCGCGATCCTCGCCGGTGAACAGCCAGGCCTCGGCTGCCCAGGGATCGTCGAAGCAGCGCGCGCAGCGCCGGTCGAGCGCGCGCTGGAGCTGGGTGCGCGCCAGCGTCTTGCCGATCACGAAGGCGAGGCGGCGCGAGCGATAGGCGGGATCGGCGAGCAAGTCGCGGAACAGCTCGACGCTTTCCTGCGCCTGGATCTTGATGTCGCGCAGGTCATTGATCGTGAAATGCTGGTTGGGCCCGCAGGTGAGCCGGGCATGCGCCTCGGTGCGTGCGGCCAGGAACGCAGCGATGTCTTCGGGCGCGAAGAAGCCGCTCATCCGGATACGGACAAGGCTGCGCGCGGGATCGACGTCGAAGGAGAATTCGGCGGACATCGACTCCATTATAGGAGCGGCTGGCTACCAAATTCTGAATCGCCTTTGCGCAGAGGCTCAGCCGACGCCCTCGAGCGCCTTTTGCCGGCGGCGCTGGACCGAGCTGCCGATCCCCATCGCCTCGCGATATTTGGCGACGGTGCGGCGAGCGATGTCGAAGCCCTTGGCGTTGAGCAGCTCGACCAGCGTGTCGTCGGAGAGGATCTTCTTGGGATCCTCGGCCTGGATCAGCGTGCGGATCGCGTTCTTCACGGCTTCGGCGGAGACGGCATCGCCGCCTTCGGACGACTGGATCGCCGAGGTGAAGAAATACTTCAGCTCGAACAGCCCGCGCGCGCAGCTGAGATATTTGTTCGAGGTGACGCGGCTCACCGTCGATTCGTGCATCTCGATCGCCTCGGCGACCTGGCGCAGCGTCATCGGCTTGAGATGGGCGACGCCCTTGAGGAAGAAGGCTTCCTGCTGCTTCACGATCTCGGACGCGACCTTGATGATCGTGCGCTGGCGCTGGTCGAGCGCCTTGACCAGCCAGTTGGCGCTGGCGAGCATGTCCGACAGCCAGGCCTTGCTCGCCTTGTCCTGCGGGCCCGACGAGACCTCGGCATAATAGGCACGGTTGACCAGCAGCCTGGGCAGGGTGGCGGCGTTGATCTCCACCGCCCAGCCGGCGCCGCGCCGCGCGACGAAGATGTCGGGCGTCACTGCCAGCGTCGGTTCCCCGCCATAGCGGCAGCCGGGCTTGGGATCGTAGTTCCTGAGCTCGCGGATCATGTCCGCCAGATCCTCGTCATCGACGTCGCAGATGCGCTTGAGGCGGGGCAGGTCGCCGCGCGCGACGAGATCGAGATTGTCGAGCAGCCGCGCCATGCAGGGATCGTAGCGATCGGCTTCCCGGGCCTGGAGCGCGAGGCACTCGGCCAGGGTGCGCGCGCCGACGCCGGTGGGATCGAAGGTCTGGATCGTCGCCAGCACGGCCTCGACTCGAGCGAGCGCGACATTGAGCCGGTTGGCGATGTCGAGCAGCGGCGCGGTGAGATAGCCGGTCTCGTCGATCTGGTCGATCAGATGCGCTGCGATGAACAGGTCGGCGCCGTCGATGGTGGCGCCGGCCTGCGCCATCAGGTGATCGGCAAGGCTGAGGTCGGCGCTGCCGAAATTGTCGAAGTCCGGGCCGTCCTCGGGCGCGCCGGCGCCGCTCGCGCCGGTCAGGCCGAGGCTGCCGTCGAGCCCGCCGCGCGCGCCCAGCGTGTCGCTGCCGCTGTCGTGGTGGAAGGTCTCCGCAGCGAAATCGACGTCGAGCGCGGCTTCGCCGCTCGCCTCGCCGCCGCCGGCGAGCAGTTCGCTGGCATCGGCCGGGCCGTCGCGCTCGACAAAGTCGGGATCGGGCTCGGAGGCGTCGGCGGGTTCGCCGCTCTCGCGCTCGTCGCCGCCGGTGCCGTTATTCTCGAGCAGCGGGTTCTTCTCGAGCTCCTCGGCGATGAAGGTCTCGATCTCGAGGTTCGACAGCGCCAGCAGCTTGATCGCCTGCTGCAGCTGCGGCGTCATCACCAGCGATTGCGACTGGCGCAGATCGAGGCGAGGCGCGAGACTCATGCGTGCTTAAAGCTCGAAGCTCTCGCCGAGATAGAGGCGGCGGACATTCTCGTCGCGGACGAGATCGCCCGGCGAGCCGGCGAAGAGCACGCGGCCGTCATAGATGATGTAGCCGCGATCGACGATGTCGAGCGTCTCGCGGACATTGTGATCGGTGATCAGCACGCCGATGCCGCGCTTCTTGAGCTGGATGATCAGGTCGCGAATATCGGAGATCGACAGCGGATCGATGCCGGCGAACGGCTCGTCGAGCAGGATGATCGTTGGGTCGGCGGCGAGCGCGCGGGCGATCTCGGCGCGGCGGCGCTCGCCGCCGGACAGCGCCATGGCGGGCGCGGCGCGCAGCCGGGTGAGGCCGAATTCCTCGAGCAACTCGTCAAGCCGGCGCTGTCGCGCGGCCTTGTCCGGCTCGGCAAGCTCGAGCACCGCCAGGATGTTCTTCTCGACCGAGAGGCCGCGGAAGATCGAGGTCTCCTGGGGCAGATAGCCGAGGCCGAGGATCGCGCGGCGATACATGGGCAGGCGGGTGATGTCCTCGCCATCGAGCATGATGCGGCCGCTGTCGGGCTTCACCAGCCCCATCACCGAATAGAAGCAGGTCGTCTTGCCGGCGCCGTTGGGGCCGAGCAGGCCGACGACCTCGCCGCGGCCGACCGAGACCGACACGTCGGTGAGCACCACGCGCTTGTCGTATGACTTGGCGATCGAGACGACCGCCAGCCCCTTGTCGGGCAGCGGCGCGGGATCGGCGACGGGAGTTTCGAGGGTTGCGGCGTCGGTCATACTCGGTCCCTGCATGGACGGTTCGCGTTACCGGCGGGTTTCTTCCGCGGCGATTGGCAGGATTCCTGCATGAACTGGGCCGGGAAGGGAAGGGCCCGCGCGGCGTGCCGTGGAAAAAGGGCGATTACTGCTTGGGTGCCGGCGTGGCGGGGGCAGGCGCCATGCTGCCCGAAACCGGCGAAGCGTCCTTGCGCTGGGGCACGTTGAAGCGGCCGGTGACGCGGCCGCCGCGGCTCTGCACGCCGCCAGGCACGCCCGGCGTTGCCGAGCCGCCGACTCCCGAACCGTCGATGGTCGCGCGGCCGGTGTCGAGGTTGATGATCAGCCGCCCGCCCGAGACGACATTGCCCGCCTGCTTGAGCGTGACGCTGCCGACCATCGTGATGATCCGCTTGTTGACGTCGTACACCGCATACTGGCCGGTCGCGCTCTGGTCGGGGCGGGTGACGGTGACGCCGCCCGATGCGTCGATCCGGGTGACTTCGGGCGAGCCGTTGGCGATCTGGCCCTGATAGGCGAGCGTGACGCGCGCGGCGAGCAACGTCATCTCCGCCTGCTTGATGTTGACGCTGCCCGAGAGGAGGACGCGGTTCTGCTTGTCCTGCAGCTCGATGTGCTGCGCCCCGAAATCGATCGGCGCGTTGCTGTCGTGGCGCTGCTGCGCAGCCGCGGGCGACGCGGCAAGCAGTGCCAGCGTGAAGCCGATCGGAAGCAGGGCAGTCGCACGGATCATGTCTTAGCGCCTATTCGCGCGCTTGGGGGTAATCCGCAAGCGTGCATTGCCATCTAGGGAGATGGTGCGGTTTTCCAAGTCGGCGGTCAGCTTGTTGGCGCTGAACACGCCGGTCGGCGTCTTGCCGGTGACTGCGCCACCGCTTTCCATCTTGCGGGTCTTGAGGTCGACGGTGGCGTTCTGGGTGTCGAGGACATAGCCGTCGGCGGTCTGGAACTTGACCGGGCCGTCGCTCGACACCTGTTCCTTGTTCATGTCGTAATGGCCCTTGTCCGCCTTCAGCGTCGCCGGACCCTCGGGCAGGGTGATCTCCGCGGCGAGCTGGTTAAGCTGGACGATCGGCTCGGCCGAGCTCTTCTGGATCGCCGAGCCGGCGTTGAGGCGGAAGGGCTGCCCCTTCGAATCCTCGCCGCGATACACCGCCGATTCGAGGCGGAGCCGCTCGGTCGCCATCGCCACCTTGTTCTTGTCGAGCACGAAGCTGACATCGCCCTTGGTGAGCAGCGGCGCGAGGATCAGGAAGGCGGAGAGCACGCCGATGCCGATCGGCAGCAGGAACAGTGAGATCCGTACGACTCGATCATGCGCGCTGCCGGGGTGCGCCCAGCCGCGCTTCTGTGACCGAAGGCGTGCGGCGACCTCCGACATCAGATGTGCGCGAAGATGTCGGTTTCGGGCCAGCCGGCGAGATCGAGCTCGGCGCGCGCCGGCAGGAAATCGAAGCACGCCTGGGCGAGGTCGGTGCGGCCTTCGCGCTCGAGGCGCTTGTCGAGTTCGATCTTCATTGCGTGGAGGTAACGCACGTCGGACGCTGCGTATTCACGCTGGGGCTCGGAAAGTTCGGGGCCGCCCCAATCCGAGCTCTGCTGCTGCTTCGAGATCTCGACGCCGACCAGCTCGCGGACCAGGTCCTTGAGGCCGTGGCGGTCGGTATAGGTGCGCACCAGGCGCGAGGCGATCTTGGTGCAATAGACCGGGCCGGCGGTGACGCCGAGATAGAAGCGGATCGCCGCCAGGTCGAAGCGGGCGAAGTGATAGAGCTTCAGCCGCTCGGGATCGGCGAGCAGCATGCGCAGGTTGGGCGCGTCGTAGTTCGAGCGCGGGCCGAAGCGGACGAGATGCTCGTCGCCCGAGCCATCGGACAGCTGGACGACGCACAGCCGGTCGCGCGGCGTGATCAGCCCCATCGTCTCGGTGTCGACGGCGATCGAGGCGCCCGGCGCGAACAGGCCCTCGGGGATGTCTTCTTCGTGGAAATGCACAGTCATCCCTGCCGCCTAGACTCGTTCGGCGCCGGGCTCAATGGTCCGAAGGCGGCCGCTTGCCCGCCGCCTTGCGGGCGCGGGCGTTGCGCGACCAGATGTTGAGCCCCTCGACCGCGGCCGAAAAGCCCATCGCGGTGTAGATATAGCCCTTGGGGATATGCGCGCCGAATGCCTCGCCGATCAGCACCATGCCGATCATCAGCAGGAAGCCGAGCGCGAGCATCACCACGCTGGGATTGCGATTGATGAAGTTGGCGAGCGGATCGGCGGCGAGCAGCATCACGCCGACCGCGACGACCACCGCGACGTACATGATCTGCACATGCTCGGTCATGCCGACCGCGGTCAGGATCGAATCGACCGAGAAGACGATGTCGAGCAGCAGGATCTGGACGATCGCGGCGGTGAAGCCGAGCGAGACGGTCTTCTTCGTCTTGTCGAGCAACTGGTCCGACTCGTCATGCGCGTCGTCGTCGATCGAATGGTGGATCTCGGTGGTCGCCTTCCACATCAGGAACAGGCCGCCGGCGAGCAGGATCAGGTCCTTCCACGAGAAATCGGTCTCGAAGGCGCGTTCGCCGTGCGAATCGAGCGGGCCGTAGAGGCCGAGCGAGAACACGGTGTTCTTCAGGCTGATGATCCAGCTGATCCCGGTGAGCAGCGCGAGGCGCATGACCAGCGCGAGGCTGATGCCGACTCGGCGGGCGCGCTGGCGCATCTCCTCGGGCAGCTTGTTCGAGAGAATCGAGATGAAGATCAGATTGTCGATTCCGAGCACCACCTCCATCACGATCAGCGTGACGAGCGCGGCCCAGGCGGCCGGGCTGGCGAGCAATTCGGGGATCGCATCCATCTTCCACCTCTGCCGCGCCCCCGATTGTGGCGCAAGCGCCGCGGTTAACGATGGTTCGCCTTGTTCAAGTCGAATTTAGTTCGCTCGCTGTCCGATTTTGGGCTATGGCCGATTCTATGGCGCAGTTTTTTGCGCTGGAAGACCTGCGTTTTTCGTCCGGCGCTTGGACTTTGATTGTGATTTTGGGCGAACCGGGAAGACGAACAGGGCATGAGTTTCGATAAAGGGCGCCGTGGGGATCGCGGCGGACGTGGCCGTGACAAGCGCGATGGCTTTGGCGGCGATGATTTTGGCGGCGGCAGCAGCTATGGCGGCGGCGGTGGCTTCGGCGATCGCGGCGGCTTCGGCGGCGGTGACCGCTTCGGCGGCGGCGGCGGCGGTGGCGGCTACGGCGGCGGCGGCGGCGGTGGTTACCGCGGCGGCGGCGGTGGTGGCTTCGGCGGCGGCGGTGGCGGTGGTGGCGGCGGCTTCGGCGGCGGCAACCGGATGCCCCCCCAGGTCATCGGCGAAGGCACCGGCGTCGTAAAGTTCTTCAACGGCCAGAAGGGCTTCGGCTTCGTCGTTCGTGACGATGGCGGCGAAGACGTCTTCGTGCACATCTCGGCAGTCGAGCAGGCCGGCCTCACCGGCCTGGCCGAAGGCCAGCCGCTGGGCTTCACGCTCGTCGATCGCGGCGGCCGCATCTCGGCCACCGAGCTGAAGATCGACGGCGAGCCGATGCCGGTCGAAGAGCGCGCTCCGCGCGAGGATCGCGGCGATCGCGGTGGTGATCGTGGCGGCTTCGGCGGCGGCGATCGCGGCGGCCCGCAGCGCCAGCTCACGGGCGAGAAGGCGACCGGCACGGTCAAGTTCTTCAACGCCATGAAGGGCTTCGGCTTCATCCAGCGCGACGACGGCCAGCCGGATGCGTTCGTGCACATCTCGGCCGTGGAGCGTGCAGGCATGCCGACGCTCAACGAGGGCGACCGTCTCGAGTTCGAGCTCGAGGTCGATCGTCGCGGCAAGTACGCGGCAGTGAACCTCACGCCGGGTAGCTGAGGCTAGCCTAAGGCAAGCAAACAAGGGGCCGGGCGGAAACGTCCGGCCCTTTTGTTTTGGGCGTGCCTGTTCCCCGGCGGAGGCCGGGCCCAGTGTCACGAGCGATACGGCAGAGAAACCCTGGCTTTCGCCGGGGAGCGACTTCTGATGCTAGGACGCCAGGATCAGCACCGCGCCGGCAAGGATCCCGGCGACGCCGGCCATCCGGCCGCGCGTGACCTTCTCGCCGAGGAAGAGCGTGGCGATGACCAGCGCGGTGACCATGCCGGTCTCGCGCAGCGCCGCCAGCGGCGCGGTGGGGCCGATCGCCAGCGCGGACAGCGCCAGCCCATAGGTCAGGATCGACAGCGCGCCCGCCGCCGCGCCCGGGCGCCATTGCCGGGCTGCTGCGGCGAAGATCGCGCCCTTCGAGAGCAGCGCGAACATCGTCACCGTGCTCATCCCCATCAGCACGAACATCCAGACGATATAGCTCGCCGGTGTCGGCGCGGCGCGGACGCCGTGGGCGTCGATCACGGTATAGCCGGCAATGCTCAGCCCGGTGAGCAGCGCCCAGCCGAGCCCGGCGCGGCCGATATGGCGCCCGGCGACCATGACGAACATCGCCGCGCCGATCAGCGCGATGCCGGTCAGCTGGCGCGCGGAAGCCGGCTCGCCCAAAACGCCGATCGAGAGCGCCGCGGTGACCAGCGGCGCGGTGCCGCGCAGGATCGGATAGGCGGCCGAATAGTCGCTCAGGTCGAAGGTGCGGACGAGCGCGTAGAGATAGAGGCAATGGACCAGTGCGGTGCCGGCGATCCAGCCCCAGGCCCCGGCGGGCAGCGGCACCAGCAAGATGGCCGGAAGCAGGATCAGCGCGCTCGAGCCGTCGATGACCGCGCGGCCGGCCATCCGGTCCTTGCCGCCCTTGAGGATCGCGTTGACCACCGCATGGATCGAGCCCGAGGCGATCATCATCGCCGGGGCGAGCAGGGCGGGGCTCACTCCACAGGGTTCATCGGGCGAGGCTGCGGGTGCGCGTGCGGGCGAGCCAGAGCGCGACCAGGACGCGCGAGACGATCGCCGAGAACAGCACGAGCGGCACGACCAGCCAGAAGATCAGCACCTGGAATGCGTCCCATTGCCCGGCAACAAGGTGACGCGCGCTGCTGAAGCCGGTCCAGATCAGGACGACCGCGGTGGTGATCAGCCCGGCGAGCAGCGCCGCGGCGATCCAGCGGCGCCAGGGCAGCGCGGGATCGCGCAGCAGCAGCAGCGCGATCGGCACCCCGATGGCCAGCGCATAGCAGAGCCCGAACAGCGCGAGCGTGCCCCAGACGCGGAGCAGCGATTCGGCGCCGCCGCTGCCGGCCAAGGCAGCGAGCAGCGACGCGGGAAGCGGCCCCGCGAGGGTGCAGACGACGAGCGGCAGTGCCGGAATGCGTTCGGCTTCAGGCATGCGGCGGAGAGTGGCTCAGGTGGCGAGCTTGCGCAACGCCTCGATCGTATCGGCCTCGCTGGCCGGCTTGTCGTTGCGGATGCGGCTGATCCGCGGGAAGCGCATCGCCAGGCCCGATTTGTGGCGCTTCGATTCGTGGATCGAATCGAAGGCGACTTCGAGGACCAGCGTCTTGTCGGTCTCGCGCACCGGGCCGAAGCGATTGACCGTGTGGTTGCGCACATAGCGATCGAGCCATTTCAGCTCTTCGTCGGTGAAGCCGAAATAGGCCTTCCCCACTGGCAGCAACTCGCCCGCTTCGTTCCAGGCGCCGAAAGTATAGTCCGAATAGAAGCTGGAGCGCTTGCCGCTGCCGCGCTGGGCATACATCAGCACGCAGTCCGCAATGAGCGGATCGCGCTTCCATTTGTACCACAGGCCGGTGCGGCGCCCCGCGACATAGGGCGAATCGCGGCGCTTGAGCATCACTCCCTCGATCGCGGCGTCGCGGGCGCCGGCGCGGATCTCCTCCAGCGCGGCGAAATCGGCGGCGTCGATCACCGCGGAGATGTCGAAGCGCTCGGGATCGAGCGCGGGGACAAAGGTCTCGAGCCGGGCACGGCGCTCGGACCAAGGCAGCGCGCGCAGATCCTCCTCGCCGTCGAACAGGATATCGTAGAGGCGGACAAAGGCGGGATAGTCGGCCAGCGTTCGGGCGCTCACGACCTTGCGGCCCAGCCGCTGCTGGAGCGCGTTGAAGCTGCCCGCGTCCCCGCCCTGCGCCTCGCCCTTCACCAGCAATTCGCCGTCGAGCACGCCCGGCGTCATGAAGGCGCGCGCGACTTCGGGGAAGCTGTGCGTGATGTCGTCGCCGGCGCGGCTGTAGAGCCGGGTGTCGCCTGCGACATGGACGAGCTGGACGCGGATGCCGTCCCATTTCCACTCGGCGGCATAATCGGCGAGGTCGAGCTGTGTCTCCTCGAGCGGATGGGCGAGCATGAAGGGGCGGAAGACGGGGACGTTGCGCGCGGTCGGCTGCGCGCCGCGGCCCTCTGCCCAGTCGAACAGCGGCGCATAGGGCGGAGTGAGGCCGTGCCAGACTTCCTCGACGGCATCGACATCGAGCCCAAAGGCCTGGGCGAGCGCGGTCTTGGCGAGGCGCGCGGAGATGCCGACGCGCAGCGCGCCGGTGGCGAGCTTCAAAAGGGCGAAACGCTCGTCCGCCTCGAGCCGGTCGAGCATCGCGGCGAGCGCGGCCTGGGCATCGGATTTGGAGATGCTGCCCAGCGTGGCGACGACGTCGGATACGGTGAGCGGCGCGGCATCCTCCGGCGGCACCGCGGGCTCGGGCCAGAGCAACGCGATCGTCTCGGCCGAATCGCCGACGAAGTCGCGGCTCATCGCGTAGAGCACGGGATCGACCCGCGCCTCGATCATCGCGCGGAGCAAGGCGGGCTTCACCGCCGGCAAGTCGAGCGTGCCGGTGAGCGCCGCCATCGCCCAGCCGCGATCGGGATCGGGAGTCGCGCGGAGATAATCGCCGATCAGCCGCAGCTTGGCGTTGCGCGAGCGGGTGTAGATCAGGCTGTCGAGCAGGTCGGCAAAGGCGCGCATGATGACGCAACGCATAGCGCAGCCGATGCGCTCCCGTTACGATGTTCGCGATGCAGGCGATTCTCAAATGGCTGATCGGGCTGGCCGCGCTGGCCGTCGTGGCGGGCGGCGGCATGTATCTCTATGCCCGGCATGAGGCGCGCAGCGATCCGGTGGTGCGGCGCGCGCGGCTGGCGCTTTCCGGCTGGCCCGAAGGCGCGAAGCCGGTGACCGTGGCACTGCTCAGCGACATCCATATCGGCAGTGGCGCGATGGACGCCGAACGGCTGACGCGCATCGCCGACCAGATCGCGGCGACGCATCCCGACCTCGTGCTGATCGCCGGCGATTTCATCTACGGCCATGACCCCGCCGAGAGCGCGCGCCTGGCACCCGGGCTTACCGCACCGCTTGCGCGATTGCGCCCGCCGCTCGGGGTGATTGCGGTGCCGGGCAACCACGATCACTGGACCGGCGCCGGGCCGGTGCGTCGTGCGCTGGAGGCGGCGGGCGTGACCGTGCTCGCCAACCAGGCCGTGCGGCGCGGGCCGCTCACGATCCTGGGCTTCGACGACAGCTTCTCGGGGCACGCCGATGTCGCCGCGACCTTGCGCTCGGCCGCCGGTCTGGGCGGCGTGGCGGTCGCGCTCACCCATTCGCCCGGGCTGATCCCCCGCCTGCCGCCGAGCGTGAACCTGCTGCTGGCGGGGCACACGCATTGCGGGCAGGTGGTGTTTCCGCTGATTGGCGCGGCGACCGACTGGCCCGATCCTCCCAAGCGGCTCTATGATCCGCGCTATCGGTGCGGCGTGGTGCATGATCCGGAGCGCACCGTCATCGTCACCGCTGGCATGGGCACCAGCGGACCGGCGCTGCGGCTCGGCGCACCGCCTGATTTCTGGCTGCTTACCCTGGTGCCGGCAGTAATAGCGCCGACACGAAAAGCGGGTTAGGCTCGACGCTCCACCACCGGAGGGGACTCCACGTAATGAAGCTTATCCTTACCGCCGCCGCGCTGGCCTGCGCGCCCATCGCCGCCTTTGCCCAGACCGCGCCTGCACCCGCTCCGGCTCCGGCCCCTGCGCCCGCCGTTGCCGCCAAGTTCAGCGCCGACACGCCGATCGAGGCGCTGTTCGCCAATGAGGCGACCAAGGCGGTGCTGGTCGCCGATGGCCTGGGCGATGTCGACAAGCACCCGGCCTATGACCAGTTCAAGGCAATGAGCTTCCGCGCAGTCGCCCCCTATTCGGATGGCAAGATCACCGACGAGATCCTCGCCAAGCTCGATGCCGACCTGGCCAAGGTGAAGTAACGAAAAGGGGCCGATGCGAGTCGGCCCCTTTTGATTTTCCGGCGAGGGCGCGGTTCAGCCCTTGCGCGAAGCCTCGAACAGGAACCAGGCGCGCTCCTCGGCCTGGTCGGTCCATTCGTCGACGATTCCCGAGGTGGCATTGTCGCCGGCATCCTCGGCCGCCTGCTTCACCGCGCGGAAGCTCTCGACCAGCTTGAGATTGTCCTCGCGCAGCTCGGCGAGCATGTCGCCGGGCGCGACATAGTCCGCGTCATTGTCCTTGAGCGTCTGGCGGCGGGCGATGTCGCCGATCGAGCGCAGCGTGCTGTTGCCGGTCTTGCGCACGCGCTCCGCGATCGCATCGGTGATGCCGTAGATCTGCGCCGCCTGGTCATCGAGCAGCAGATGATAGTCGCGGAAATGCGGGCCCGAGACGTGCCAGTGGAAGTTCTTGGTCTTGAAATAGAGCGCGAAGCAATCGGCCAGCGCGCTGTTCAGCGCGTCCGCCACGCTCTTGGTGTCGTTGCGGTTGAGATCGGTGGGGGTGCGGAGCGCCGCGTTCGTGTCTGCCATCTTTGCCTCCCGGGGGATTTGGTTCGGAACGTCAACGAACAGGTACCGCGCCGGGTCCGCGGGCGCACTTGCAATTTCCCGATCTGAGTGATCGACCCGGTCAAGCAGGTCAGGTCAGGCGCAGCGCGCCGAGCCCGATCCAGATGCCGGCGCCCATGAAGGCGATGCCGCTGAGGATGCGCAGCCAGCGCCAGGGCACGGCCGCCCAGATCCGCTCGCCGAGCACCGCCGCGACGAACATGACCGCGAAGGCGCCGATCGACGCGCCCGCCGCGGCGAACCAGGGCTGGCCGCCGGTCGACAGCGCCAGGGTGAAGAAGGGGGTGCTCTCGCCGAAGGAGAGGACCAGCACGGCCAGGAACGCGGTGACGAACGAGCCGAGCTTCCAGCCGTCGAGCCGGTCCTTCACGCGGTTCGATCCGATCGTTCCGAGCGCGCCGAAGATCAGTGCCATTGCCAGCAGCAGCGCGCGGGCGTTGGGAGTCATCA
Source organism: Sphingomonas sp. KR3-1 (assembly GCF_040049295.1). NCBI lineage: Bacteria > Pseudomonadati > Pseudomonadota > Alphaproteobacteria > Sphingomonadales > Sphingomonadaceae > Sphingomonas > Sphingomonas sp. KR3-1. Next base: position 1,513,516 of record NZ_JBDZDQ010000001.1, on the reverse strand, counting down.
TCGGCGCGATGAGGATGCCGCCCAGGCCGGCGGCGAAATTGGTCGCGGCCTGCCCCAGCCCGGCGGCGACCGCCACGGTGAGCGGACGGCCATAGCGATCGGCGAGGATCGCGCTGAGCGTCGCCGGCTTGTCGCAAAGCTGGGTAATGACGGCCAGCAGGAAGGCCGGGACCAGAGCTTCCATGTGCCTCCCTTTCGCCGGCCACCCTGCGCACGCCACGGTTAAATGCGCGTGAAGCATGGTCCGGCGCGGCGCCAGCCTTGACTTTCGGCGGAGAATCGCACAGGTGCCCGCGTCTGGCAGCGGTGCGCTCAGCGTGCCGCTCTTTCTTTTTTACAAGATTCAAGGGTTTCGGGTCATGGCCAAGCCGACCACTGTCAAGATCAAGCTCGTCAGCACGGCGGACACGGGTTTCTTCTACGTCACGAAGAAGAATCCGCGCACCCAGACCGAGAAGTTCTCGTTCCGCAAGTACGACCCGGTCGTGCGCAAGCATGTCGAGTTCAAGGAAGCGAAGATCAAGTAATCCGCTAACGCGGATTGCCGGTCTGCAAGAAAGCCCCGGGGCCGCTCAGGCCTGCGGGGCTTCTTCTGTGCCCTGAGCCGGCGGGCCTTCGGGCGGCATCAGCGCGCGCACTTCCTCCATGAAGCGCACCAGCCCGATCGGCTTGGAGACATAGGCATCCGCCCCTGCGGCGCGGATGCGCTCCTCGTCGCTGCTGCCGGCATAGGCCGTCACCGCCATGATCGGAATCGTGCGCAGCCGCGCATCGAGCTTCATGTGCTGGATGATCTCGAGCCCGGTGACGTGCGGCATCTGGATGTCCATCACCACCAGCTGCGGATCGAACTCGCGGGCGCGCGCCACTGCCTCGCGCCCGTCGCGCACCGGCTCGGCGGTGAAGCCGTGCGCACGCAGCAGGTCGCAGAACAGCTTCAGATTGAGTTCGTTGTCCTCGACAACGAGCACCCTTTTTGCCACGCGCTAACCCCCGGATCCAATTGGGACGATGTAGGGTATGGCGAGCGCGGAAACAAATGCGGAAGCGCTGGCGCTGCAGGCACTTGTCTGGACGTTGGGCGACGAATCGCGCGCCCGGCGCCTGCTCGACCTGACCGGGCTCGATCCCACCGAGCTGCGCGCACGCGCCGGCGAGGCGGTGCTGCTTGCCGCGACGCTCTCCTTCCTCGAATCCTACGAGCCCGACCTTGTCGCCTGCGCCGAGGCGCTTGACATCGCCCCCGAACAACTGGTCGCCGCCCGGGCGACGCTGGAACGCGCATGAAACCCCTGCTGATCACCGATTGCGACGAAGTCCTGCTCCACATGGTCCGCCATTTCGGCACCTGGCTGGGCGAGACGCACGATATCGACTTCACCCCCGACGGGGCGGACTTCGCCAATTCGATGCGCCGCCGCAGCGATTCGTCGGTGATCGAGCGCGAGGAGATGTGGGGCCTTCTCGACGGCTTCTTCCCCGCCGAGATGGAGCGCCAGACCCTGGTGCCGCATGCCCGCGAGGCGCTGGCCGCGCTGGCCGAGCGCGCCGAGATCGTGGTGCTCACCAACCTGCAGGACCATTGCCGCGATCACCGCATCGCCCAGCTGGCGACTCACGGGATCGCGCACCGGGTCGAGTGCAACCAGGGCGGCAAGGGCGCGCCGGTCGCGCGGCTGGTTGCGGAACTGCAGCCCAGCGTCACGGTGTTCGTCGACGATCTGGCGGTGCACCACGAATCGGTGGCGAAGCATGCCCCGGGCGTGTTCCGCCTCCACATGGTCGCCGAGCCGAGCCTGGCGCCGAGCGTGGCGAAGGCGCCGCACGCGCATGCCCGGATCGACGACTGGCTGGAGGCGCAGGGCTGGATCGCGGCGCGCTTCGACGCAGGCTTGACCGCCGATGCCGCGAGTGGTTGAGCAGGGCGCATGACCACGCATGTCGACCGCAAGCTCGAAGAGCTTGGCCTCGCCCTTCCCGAAGCCGCGGCACCGGTTGCCGCCTATGTTCCCGTGGTGGAGGCGAACGGCCTGCTCCACATCTCGGGCCAGCTGCCCTTCAAGGACGGCGCGCTGATGACCGGGCGACTCGGTGCGGATCGCGATCTCGATTTCGGGGCCGAGGCGGCGCAGCGCTGCGGGCTGATGCTCGTCGCGCAGATCAAGAAGTATCTCGGCGGCGACCTGTCGCGGGTCGAGCGAATCGTGAAGCTGGGCGTGTTCGTGAATTCGACAGGCGATTTCACCGATCAGCCCAAGGTCGCCAATGGCGCGTCCGAGCTGATGCAGGCACTGTTCGGCGATGCCGGCCGGCACGCCCGCAGCGCCGTGGGCGTGCCGGTGCTGCCGCTCGGCGCCGCGGTCGAGATCGATGCCGTGGTGCAGATTCGCGCAGCGGCGCTGGACTGATCGGGCGCGCCGCTGTTGCGGCGCCGCAACAGTGTTCCGGCCTTCGGTGTAACGTTACAGCAAATAATGTTGTGCGGCGCAGCGCGTTCCGGCAAGGAAGTTGTGTCGCTGCAAACCGCGCAGGCCTTCGAGGCCCAAAGGACGCAGTACCGGCGACGGCAGGCGGGAACCCTTTAGATAAACGGGAAGGGTATTCCATGCGCTACACGATCATCAGCCTCGCCGCTTTCGCGGCTGCGGCCGCAGCCACCCCCGCGATGGCCCAGGATCAGACCGATCCGCCGCCCGCCGTGACCATCAGCGGCAGCGTTGGCGTTGTCAGCGACTACAAGTTCCGCGGCATCTCGCAGACCGACGGCAATTTCGCTGTGCAGGGCGGCATCACGATCAGCCATTCGTCGGGCTTCTACATCTCGGCCTGGGGCTCCTCGGTCGACGACTACGTCACGGTCCACGGCACCGCCCACCAGGAGCTCGACCTGATCGCCGGCTACAAGCATGCGTTCAGCGGCGGCGTCACCCTCGATGTCGGCGCGCTCTACTACGTCTATCCGGGCACCAAGCCGGGCTTCGCGGGCGACGTCAGCAAGTCCGACTTCGTCGAGCCTTATGCCTCGGTCGCCTATGCGATCGGCCCGGTCACCGCGAAGGTCACCGGCAACTACGCGCCGAAGCAGAAGGCGCTGGCGATCGACCAGGGCCTGACCGGCGCGTTCAAGAAGGAAGACAATTTCTACCTGGCGGGCGACCTTTCGGTCTCGATCCCGAAGACGCCGATCGGCCTCACCGGCCATCTCGGCCACACCTGGGGCCCGAGCTGGCTGTCGGGCCCGACCAGCGAATATACCGACTGGGCGATCGGCGCGACCGCGACCTGGAAGACGCTGACCTTCGGCGTCTCCTATGTCGATACCGACACCGACTTCTTCACGCCGAGCGGCAAGAACGCGGCCAAGGGCGGCATCCTCGGCTCGGTGAGCGTCGCCTTCTAAAAAGTTGGGGGGAAGGGGAGCGCGCCGCGCTCCCCGCCATACGGAAACGCCGGCCTGCAGGGGGATGCAGGCCGGCGTTTCTTATTGCGTGAAGGGCGCGCCGCTTATTTGGGCGTGCTGGCCTTGGCGTCCTTGCCGTCACCCTCGGGCGCCGCGACGATGTCGCGCGTGGTCGAGCCCTTGTCGACGACATTGGTGCCGGGGCTGCCCGCGGTCGAGCGCGCGCTCTGATCGGCGCCGGTGCTGCCCGACGAATCGAGCACGGCCTGCTCGCCCGGGCTGCGCGCGGCCGAGCCGCCGAACATCGCGTCGAGCGCCTGGTTGGCCGGGTTGGCCTCCTGCGGGCGCGGCGCGCCGGGCTGGGGCGGAACCAGCGAGAAATCGGGCGGGATCACCAACGGCGCCTGGCGCGCGACGGCGAACTCGTCAGGACGGGCGCGATCATAGCCCTTCTTGCCGCAGGCGGAGAGCGATGCCGCGAGCGCAATCGCGCTCACGAGGGTAACAGTCTTACGCATTGACTTCATTCTCCACAGCGGCCGGGCTGTCGCCTGCGGCCTTATCGCGCACTAGAAGGGCGCGGATCAACAGGATCAGCACGCCGATGGTAATCGCCGCATCGGCGACGTTGAAGACCAAAAACGGGCGCCATGTCCCGAAATGCAGATCGGCGAAATCGACGACGAAGCCGAGCCGCCCGCGATCGAGGATGTTGCCGAGCGCGCCGCCCAGCACCATGCCGAGCGCGCAGACATCGGGCAGCTTCCTCTCGCGGAACATCCACCAGATCACGCCGGCGGCGATCGCGCCGGTGAGCAGCACGAGCATCCAGCGGGTCGCGTCGCTGTTCGCCGCGAACAGGCCGAGCGACACGCCGATATTGGCGACGAAGCGCAGGTCGAAGATCGGCAGCACTTCCTGGACGTGGTTGAGGCCATCCAGGCCGAGGCGCTGCTGGATCAGCGTCTGGACGAACTTGAGGTCGACGCCGAGCGCGCGCACGACCAGCAGCTTCGTCACCTGATCGATGACAAAGACCAAGGCCGCGACGGCAAAGCCGATTCCACGAGTCACGTTCATTCCACCACCCCGGCACAGCGGTCGCACAAGGCGCCGTCCTGCGCAACTTCCGGGAGATGGCGCCAACAGCGGCCGCATTTATGGCGCTGGGTGGGCGTTACCGTGACCGCATCGCCCTTTGTCACCTTGGAGACGATGAACAGCTCGGTGAGATCCTCCGCCGATGCGGGCAGGTCGGGCACGGTGACTTCGGCCTCGAGGCTGGAGCGGACCTGCTTCTCGCGGCGATAGGGCTCGATCGCCTCGGTCACCTGCTGGCGCAGCGCGCGGATCGCGGTCCAGTCGCTCTGCACCGCCGCGCCCTCAGGCAGCACCGGCCATTCGAGCATGTGGACCGATTCGTCCTCGCTCGGGAAGCGCGCCTGCCACACTTCCTCCGCCGTGAAGGCGAGGATCGGTGCGGCATAGCGGACGAGCGCGTGGAAGAGCACGTCGAGCACGGTGCGATAGGCGCGGCGCTTGGCCGATCCTTCCGCCTCGCAATAGAGGCAGTCCTTGCGGATATCGAAGAAGAAGGCCGAGAGGTCCTCGTTCATGAAGTCCGACAGCGCGCGGCTGTAGCGGTTGAACTCGAACGCGTCGGCCGCCGAGCGCAGTTCGGCATCGAGCCCGGCCAGCTTGGCGAGGATGTAGCGCTCGAGCTCGGGCATCTCGGCGACCGCGATCCGCTCGCCCTCGCTAAAGCCGTCGAGCGCGCCGAGCAGGTAGCGGAAGGTGTTGCGGATCTTGCGATACGCATCGCTGGTGCCGGCGAGCACTTCCTTGCCGATGCGGACATCGTCGAAATAGTCGGTCTGCGCGACCCAGAGCCGCAGGATATCGGCGCCGCTCTCGCCGATGATCTTGAGCGGATCGACGACGTTGCCGAGCGACTTGGACATCTTCTTGCCCTGGCCGTCGAGCGCGAAGCCGTGCGTCAGCACCGCGTCGTACGGCGCCCGGCCGCGCGTGCCGCTCGCTTCGAGCAGCGACGACTGGAACCAGCCGCGATGCTGGTCCGAACCCTCGAGATAGAGGTCGGCGCGAGTGCCGGCGCCGTAGCGCGCCTCGATCACGAAGCTGTGCGTCGAGCCCGAATCGAACCAGACGTCGAGAATGTCGGTGATCACCTCATAATGGGCGAGGTCGTATTTCTCGCCGAGCAGCGCCCGGTGATCGGCTTGGAACCAGGCGTCGGCGCCGCCGGTCGCGAAGGCCTCGAGGATGCGGGCGTTGACCTCGGGATCGCGGAGATATTCGCCGGTCTGGCGGTGGACATAGAGCGCGATCGGCACGCCCCAGGCGCGCTGGCGGCTGATCACCCAGTCGGGGCGCCCATCGACCATCGCGCGGATGCGGTTGATCGCGCGCTCGGGCACCCAGCGGGTATTCTCGATCGCGTCCAGAGCGATGCCGCGCAGCGTCGCGCCGTTCGAGGCGGTGGCCTCGCGCGATTCGTCGTCCCAGCTTGCGTCGCGGGTGGCACCGCTCGGCCGATCCATCGGGATGAACCACTGCGGCGTGCAGCGGAAGATGATCTTCGCCTTGGAGCGCCAGCTGTGCGGATAGCTGTGGGTGAAGTCGTCCGAAGCGGCGAGCAGCGCGCTGGCCTCGCGCAGGTCGGTGCAGATCGGGCCGTCGCTGGCGACGAACTTCTTGTTGATCACCGATCCCTGGCCGCCGAGCCACAGCCAGTCCGGCCGGTACATGCCCGCCGCATCGACCGCGAACACCGGATCGATGCCATGCGCCTTGCAGAGCAGGAAATCGTCCTCGCCATGATCCGGCGCCATATGGACGAGGCCGGTACCCGCATCGGTGGTGACGAAGTCGCCGGGCAGGAACGGACGCGGCTTGGCGAAGAACCCGCCGAGCTTGTGCATCGGGTGGCGGGCGACGGCGCCGGCGAGGTCGGAGCCCTTGAAATGAGCCAAGACCGTGCCGTGCGGCGTCGGATAGCGGGCATCCCCGGCGAGGTTCTTCCGGGCGCTGCTAGCGAATCGACCCTCGAACGCAGAAACCAGATTGGCAGCGACCAGTACGCGCTTGCTCCGAAGCGTCTCGAGGCTCGGATGACCCCAGCCTTCGAGAGCGTCGATTGGAGGGTCCCCGACCTTTCCACCAACGCCGACAATGTACTCAAGCAGGACGTAATCGATCTCCGGCCCGTACGCCAAAGCCTGGTTCACCGGGATCGTCCACGGCGTAGTCGTCCAGATCACCGCATGCGCGCCGACCAGCTCGGGCGCGTTCGGCGCCTCGGTGATCTCGAACGCGACGTCGATCTGCGTCGAGACGATGTCCTCATATTCGACCTCGGCCTCGGCCAGCGCGGTCTTCTCGACCGGGGACCACATCACCGGCTTGGCGCCGCGATAGAGCTGGCCGCCCTCGGCGAACTTCAAGAGCTCGCCGGCGATGATCGCCTCGCTCTCGAAGTTCATCGTGAGATACGGGGTGGACCAATCACCCATGATGCCGAGCCGCTCGAACTGGCCGCGCTGCACGCCCACCCATTTCTCGGCATAGGCGCGGCATTCGGCGCGGAAGGCGACGGGGTCGACTTCGTCCTTGTTGAGCTTCTTGGCACGGTACGCTTCCTCGACCTTCCACTCGATCGGCAGGCCGTGGCAGTCCCAGCCGGGCACGTACGGCGCGTCCTTGCCCATCAGGCTCTGCGAGCGCACGACGATGTCCTTGAGGACCTTGTTCATCGCATGGCCCATGTGAATGTCGCCATTCGCATAGGGCGGGCCGTCGTGGAGGATGAAGCGGGTGCGGCCGGCACGCTGCGCGCGCAGCTTCTGGTAGAGCCCGATCTTCTCCCAATGCGCGAGGATGGCGGGCTCCTTCTGGGCGAGGCCTGCCTTCATGGGGAAGTCGGTCTTCGGGAGGAAGACGGTGTCGCGCCAATCGGCGCTCTGGGTGTCTTTTGCGTCGGTCATGAGTGGGCGGGAATTAGAGGAAGCGTGCGCCCCATGCAAAGCCGATGTTCAAACGGGCGATTCACCACCAATTCCGGGAACCCGGGGCCGCTCTCGCGAGTCGGAAGGGTATGATCCATGTTAAGCCCTCGACCGTACCCGCAGGGGACGAGATCGCCGATCTGGCCGGGCAATATCTGCTGCTTCCCGAGCGGGAAGCGCTGGCGCGGATCGACGTCCAGACACCCGCGCTACCGAGGAGTCGCGCTGGGACGATGTCAGCAAATGGCACCGGGTACGCCTCCGGATGATCCGGCTGCACCAGCGCGTGGTGCGCGATTCGCGCTAGCCGAGAATCGCGCGTGCCTTGGCGGCGTCGGCGGCGATCTGCGCGGTGAGCGCGTCCAGCGAATCGAACTTCGTCTCGGGGCGCAGATAGTCGATCAGCTGGACTTCGATCGCCTGGCCGTAGAGGTCGCCCTCGAAATCGAAGAAATGCGGCTCGAGCAGCTCGACCGGCGGCTCGAAGGTCGGGCGGATGCCCAGGCTGGCGACGCCGCCGAGCACGCGGCCGTCCGGAAGCCGCCCGCGCACCGCATAGATGCCGTAGGCGGGGCGCAGATAATTGGCGAGGCTCAGGTTGGCGGTCGGATAGCCCAGCGTGCGGCCGACCTGGTCGCCGTGCTGGACCACGCCCTCGATCGTGAAGGGGCGGGTGAGCAGGCGCGCGGCCTCGGCGGGGCGGCCCTCGCGAAGATGCGCGCGGATGCGGCTCGACGAGACGGTCTCGCCGTCGAGCTGGACGGGATCGACCGTCTCCGCGGAGAAGCCCAGCGCGGCGCCGAGCGCGGCGAGCATCGCGACATCGCCCTCGCGGCCCTTGCCGAAGGTGAAGTCGTTGCCCGTCACCACCCCGCCGGCGCCGACCAGGTCGACCAGCCGCGCACCGAACTGGCGCGCGCTGAGTGCTGCCAGCTCGGCGTTGAACGGGAAGACCAGCATCGCATCGACGCCGGCTTCGGCGAGCAGGCGCTGGCGCTGGTCCATCGTGGTCAGGCGGAACCAGGGGCTGTCCGGACGGAAATAGCGCTGCGGGTGCGGATCGAAGGTGCCGACGAGCGCCGGGCGCCCCTCGGCGCGCGCCCGCGCCACTGCGCGGCCGACCACTGCCTGATGCCCCAGGTGAAATCCGTCGAAATTGCCCAGCGCGACGATCGCACCCCTATAGCGGGGCGGGACCGGCGCGCCGCCGTCGAGACGCTCCATGGCGGGGGCTATAGGGGAAGCGTTGCCGCAATCAAATCCTCCCCGAGCTTGCCTCGGGGAGGGGGACCGCGACGCGAAGCGTCGTGGTGGAGGGGCGGCGGTGGGACACCGCCGTCTGCGACGGCGGCCCCTCCACCATTCGCTGCGCGAACGGTCCCCCTCCCCCAGCGAGCTGGGGGAGGAATTTTACTTCCCCGCCGCGATCCCGGCGCGGAGCACGCGCAGGACATTGCCGCCCATCACCTTGCGGATGTCGTCCGCCGGGAGCCCCGCGTCCATCAGCCCCTGGGTGATCGCGATCAGCTGCGACGAATCCCAGCCGGTGGTCACCGCGCCGTCGAAATCGGAGCCGAGGCCGACATGGTCGACGCCGACCAGCTGGCGTACGTACAGGATCGCGCGGACGACGTTCGCCGGCTCGGTGCCACAGACCGCCGCGTCCCAATAGCCGATGCCGACCACGCCGCCGGTGCGCGCGACGCCCTTGATCTCGTCGTCCGTCAGGTTGCGGTTGACCTTGCAGGTCGCCTGGACGCCGCCATGGCTGGAGACGACCGGGCGCTTCGCCATCGCCAGGATCTCGGCAACGGTCTGATGGCTCGAATGGGCGATGTCGACGACCATGCCGAGCTGCTCCATCCGCGCCACCACCTGGCGGCCGAGCGGAGTCAGCCCGCCCTTGCTCACGCCGTGCATCGATCCGGCGACGTCATTGTCGAAGAAATGCGCCATGCCGGCCATGCGGAAGCCGGCGTCGTGGAGCTTGTCGAGATTGGCGAGGTTGCCCTCGAGGTCCTGCAGCCCCTCGATCGAGAGCATGCCGCCGACCACCTTCTGGCCGCGCGCGCGATCGGCGAGCAGCTGGTCGAGATCGGCGGGCGTGCGGATCACGCGCAGCTTGCCGTTCGATCCCGCCGCGGCGCGGTCGAGCTTGCGGGCATGGAACAGCGAACGCTCGAGCAGCGAGGTCCAGGTCTTGGGCGGCTGGAGCTGCGCGATGGTCAGCAGCGTGATCTGATCCGTGTCGCCCGGGTTCGAATCGTAGTTCTGGTGCTTCGGCGTCTTGGTGACCGAGGAGAAGACCTGGAGCGCGTAATTGCCCTCGAGCAGGCGCGGCAGGTCGACTTGCCCGGTGTTCGAGCGATCGAGCAGGCTGCGGCTCCACATCAGCGTGTCGGCATGCATGTCGGCGATCTGGAGCGAGGCGTGGAGCTGCTTCGCCGCGTCGCTTGGGCGCGCGAGCTTGACGGGCACCACCTTGTTCATGCTGCCCTCGACGATCCCAGGCGCGAAGCCGAAGAAGCCCACGGCGGCCAGCACGAGGACCGCAAGCAGTCCCCACAGGATCTTCTTCTTCATTGCACCCGCTCCAGCGTCACGAAGCTGTAGGCAGGGCGCCCCGCTTCTTGCGCATAGTCCTCGCGTGCAACTTCGCGCCATTCAAGCCCGAAAGGGGGCACATGGGCGTCGCCCTCGGGGCTGGCATGGACCTCGGTGAGCTCGACCCGGTCGGGCGTGAACAGCGCGAACACCTCGGCGCCGCCGATCACCGCGACATCGCCGTCACCCGCGAGCTCGAGCGCCTCGGCAGGGGAGTGCGCGACTTCGGCGCCTTCCGCCTGCCAGCCGCGGTCGCGGGTCAGCACGATATGGCGGCGGCCGGGAAGCGGGCTGGGAAAGCTCTCGAAGGTCTTGCGGCCCATGATCATCGGCCTGCCCATCGTCTGCGCCTTGAAGCGCTTCAGGTCGGCGGGCAGGTGCCAGGGCAGCGTGCCATCGACGCCGATCACGCCATTGTCGGCGCGGGCGAGGTGGAAGGAGATCACTTGCATGCGGGGCCTGCGGGGCTGCGGGCGATCCCGTTTCTGCGCCCCGGCAAGGCCTCAGGCATTTGCGCCGTCGCGCGCCTTGGCGCCGGTTTGCCAGCCCTGCTGCCAGGCGAGCATGAGCGTGCCCTTCTTGTAGGGGCAGGCCGTTTCCGGCTTGCCGTTCTTTCCTGCCGCATGGCCGTCCTGCCATGCCTTGTCCTGGGGAGCTGCCACTTGTTTTCTCCGTGATTTCCGCCGGGCATAAGGGAAGCCCGGCCCGTTCAGATTCAGACCGCCACCGGCGCCTTGATGTGCGGCTGGGCGACATAGTCGTGGATCACGAAATCCTCATATTCATAGGCGTCGATCGACGGCGCCTTGCGGAGGATCTCGAGCCGCGGGATCGGCCCCGGCGTGCGGCTGAGCTGCTCGCGGGCCTGGTCGAGATGGTTCGAATAGAGATGGCAGTCGCCGCCGGTCCAGACGAAGTCGCCGACCTCGAGCCCGGTCTGCTCGGCGAGCAGATGGGTGAGCAGCGCATAGCTGGCGATGTTGAACGGCACGCCGAGGAAGATGTCGGCGCTGCGCTGGTAGAGCTGCAGGCTGAGCTTGCCGTTCGCCACATGGCATTGGAACAGGCAATGGCAGGGCGCCAGCGCCATCGCGTGCAGCTCGCCGGGGTTCCAGGCGGAGACGACCATCCGGCGCGAGCCCGGATTGGTCTTCAGCGTCTCGATCAGTTCGCGGATCTGGTCGATATGGCGGCCGTCCGCCGCCTCCCAGTCGCGCCACTGCTTGCCATAGACCGGGCCGAGCTCGCCCGCCTCGTCGGCCCATTCGTCCCAGATGCTGACCTTGCGCTCCTGCAGCCACTTCACATTGGTGTCGCCGCGCAGGAACCAGAGCAGCTCGATCAGGATCGAGCGCAAATGCAGCTTCTTGGTGGTGAGCAGCGGGAAGCCCTGACTGAGATCGAAGCGCATCTGCGCGCCGAACACGCTCAGCGTGCCGGTGCCGGTGCGGTCCATCTGCTCGGCGCCGGTCTCGAGCGCGCGGGCCATCAGGTCGAGATATTGCTGCATCGCGCGAACCTAGACCCCGGCCGGCGCCGCGCCAAGCGGGCGGTGTATCTCCATTGTGGAGAAACCTTGGCTCCGGAGCGGATGCGGTCCTGCTTCGGGCGCGGACGCAGGGGTGGCAGGCGGCAGGGGTGTCATCCGAACAACCGCCCCGCCCGCCCTGGCGCCTGCCCGACCCGCAGGCTGCCGGGAACCTGTTCGCACCGCTGGCGCGCGAGCGCGTGGAGGTGCTCGCCTTCGTCTATCTGGGCCGCAACCAGCAGGTGCTCGGCATCCGCCATGCGCGATCGGCGTTCCGCACCCGGCTCGACCTGCCGATCCGCGACGTGGCGGCGGATGCGATCGCCTTCGATGCGTTCGGCGTGGTGATGGCGCACAACCATCCGAGCGGCGACCCGACGCCGAGCCAGGCAGACCGCGATGCGACGCGGCGGCTCGCCCGCGCGCTCGATGCGCTGGGGGTGCGGCTGCTCGATCACCTGGTGGTCGCGACGCGCGGCATCACCAGCTTCCGCAGCCTAGGGTTCCTTTGATCCCGCTGCAGGCATGCTTGCCGGAGTAGCGGTCTTGCCGCTCTTGCAGGCGCGGATCGCGCTCGGCTCGGGGCGGTCGCCCTTGGCCTCGAAGATCGCGATATAGCCGCCTGCCGAGGGCATCGGCTTCATCGAGACGAGCGTATAGCCGACCGCGGCGAACTCGCATTTGAGCAGCTCGGGCGGAGTGCCGTGCAGCTCGGTCGGGCGGTTGGCATCGACGACCACCACCTGGCCCTCGGGCGCGAGCGCGGGGCGCAGCCGCCAGAGGAACTCATAGGGGCTCTCGATCTCGTGATACATGTGCACCATCAGCACGCGATCGAAGCTGGCTTCGGGCAGCCGCGGATCGGCGGGCAGGCCGAGGCGGACGCTGACATTGTCGAGCTTCTCGCGCAGCACGCGCGTGGCGAGATAGTCGCGCGTCTCGGGCACGATGTCCTCGGCGACGACGCGGCCCTTCTTGCCGACGCGGGTGGCCATGCGGACGGTGTAATAGCCTTCGCCCGCGCCGATATCGGCGATGGTCATGCCGGGCTTGATCCCGGCCAGGTCCATCACCTGGCCCGCCTCGTTGAGCCGGTCGCGCGCTTCCTCGGTCGACCAGCGCGGCGACAGGATCGAGGCGACGGGGCGGTCGGCGGCCGGGAAGCCGTTATTGGTCGAGGGCGTGGCCTCCTGCCTGTTCCCGATCGCCGGCGCGCCGCTGCACGCCGCGAGCATCAATATCGGGAGCAGGGCGGGGCCGCGTCTCAATCGACATCCTCCACTTCGACCGCTTCGCCGGTCACGCGCTGGGATAGCGCAGCCGCCATGAACGCGTCGAGATCCCCGTCGAGCACGTCGCCCGGCGCGGTCGAGGTCACGCCGGTGCGCAGGTCCTTGACCAGCTGATAGGGCTGGAGGACGTAGGAGCGGATCTGGTGGCCCCAGCCGATGTCGCTCTTGGTGGCGTTGGTCGCGTTCGCCACTGCCTCGCGCTCGGCAAGCTCGCGCTCGTAGAGGCGGGCGCGCAGCTGGTTGTATGCCTCGGCCTTGTTCTTGTGCTGCGAGCGCTGGTTCTGGCACTGCACGACGATGCCGGTGGGCAAGTGCGTGATGCGCACCGCCGAATCGGTGGTGTTGATGTGCTGGCCGCCGGCGCCCGATGCCCGGTAGGTATCGATGCGCAGCTCGCTCTCGTTGATCTCGATCTCGATATTGTCGTCGATCACCGGATAGACCCAGATCGACGAGAAGCTGGTGTGGCGGCGCGCGGCGCTGTCATAGGGGCTGATGCGCACCAGCCGGTGCACGCCGCTCTCGGTCTTGGCATAGCCATAGGCGTTCTCGCCCTTGACCAGCAGCGTCGCCGACTTGATGCCTGCCTGCTCGCCGGCATGATAGTCGACCAGCTCGACCTTGAGCCCGTGCCGCTCGGCCCAGCGCGTGTACATGCGCTGGAGCATGCCCGCCCAGTCGTTGCTCTCGGTGCCGCCGGCGCCCGAGTTGATCTCGATATAGGTGTCGTTGGCGTCGGCCTCGCCCGAGAGCAGGGCCATGACCTTGTCCTTCTCGGCGCGCGCGGCGAGCAGGCCCAGGCTGGCGGTGCCTTCGCTCGCCATCTCCTCGTCGCCCTCGGCCTCGGCCATCTCGATCAGCTCGGCGGTGTCGTTGAGCTCGGTCTCGATCGCGCGCGTGGCGCTGATCGCCTCGTCGAGACGGCGGCGCTCGCGCATCACGTCCTGCGCGGCCTTGGCGTCGTTCCACAGCGTGGGATCCTCGACACGCGCGTTGAGCTCGTCGAGCCGGCGCAGCGCGCGGTCCCAATCGAGGAACCGGCGGAGCAGCGCGAGCGACTCCTTGATGTTGTCGACATGAGCCTGCGCTTCGGCGCGCATGGGTTTTACCTTTCGAACTTTTCAATTCGTCATCCCCGCGAAGGCGGGGATCCAGAGCCCGGAGCGGCGTCGCCCGTTACCCTGGATCCCCGCCTTCGCGGGGATGACGGGTGTGTATATAATGCGCCGCGCTAGTAGATTCCGCCCTCGCGTTGCAAGAAATCGCTGTCGCCTTCCTGCTTCTTGGGCTCGGCCTTCTTCTCGACCGCCTTGGTCTCGGGCTGCTCTTCCCGGTCGCGGCGGCCGCGGCGCTGGTCGGTTTCGGGCTTGAAGGCTTCCCAGATCACGCCGGAGAGCGGATCGCTCGTCGGCCAGGCGCCGGTCACCGGCTTGCCCGAGGCGCGGTCGATGCGGACCATGCGGATGCCCTGGGGCGCGGTGAAGGCGACCTTGTCCATGCCCTCGAAGGCGGGGATGGCGAACTGCTTGAAGATCGGCGCGGCGATCGAGCCGCCCTGGGCATAGCCGCCCAGGTTGGTCGGCGTGTCATAGCCGATATAGAGGCCGCCGATCATCTGCGGGGTGCCGCCGACGAACCACACGTCGGTCGGGCCCGAGGTGGTGCCGGTCTTGCCCATCATCGGTCGGTTGAGGTCGCGCAGCACGGTGGCGGTGCCGCGCTGAATCACGCCTTCGGTGATGTGGACGATCTGATAGGCCGAGAGCGCGTCGATCACCTGCTTGGCGCGGTTGACCGGGCGCGGCATGCGGCCGCCCTTCCAGTCGGGCGCGTTGCAGCCTTCGCACGGGCGCCAGTTCTCGGGCCACACCACCTGGCCGTGGCGGTTCTGGACGAAGTCGATCAGCGAAGGATTGAGCGCGCGGCCATGGTTCACCAGGATCGAATAGGCGTTGACCATCCGCGTCACCGTCGTCTCGCCGGCGCCGAGCGCGTAGGAGAGATAGGGCGGGAATTTCTGGCGCGACACGCCGATGCGCTGGATCAGGTCGGCGACGTGATCCATGCCCGCCTGGTTGGCGATCTGCACCGTCATCAGGTTGCGCGACTGCTCGATGCCCCAGCGCAGCGTCTTGGGGCCGGCGCCGCGGGCATTGCCGAAATTCTTGAAGCACTTCTGGCCGAGATTGGCGCCCTGCCAGACGCAGAAGGGGCCATCGACGACGATCGAGGCGGGAGTCATGCCCTGCTCGAGCGCGGCGGCATAGACGATCGGCTTGATCGTCGAGCCCGGCTGGCGCTGCGCCTGGGTGGCGCGGTTGAAGCTCTGGATGCGCGAATCGAAGCCGCCCTGCATCGCCAGGATGCGCCCGGTGCGCGGATCCTCGACCACCATGCCGCCCGAGACCTTGGGCACCGAGCGCAGCGACCATTGCCCGCCCTTCTCCGGCGCCACCGCGACGATGTCGCCGGCCGCGAACTCATCGAACGCCTGGCCGCCCTTGCCGCGCACCGGCATCGTCGCGCCCCATTTGGGCAGCGTGCCGGTCGTGCCGTCGTCGAAGCCGATCTGCCAGCTGTCGCCATTCTGCGCGATCAGCACGCCGGCGCGCCAATCCTCATAGTCGAGGCCGATATTGGTGTTGAGGAACGACTGCAGCCAGTTCTCGGCATCGGCATGGCCGATCGGGCCCGACCAGCCGCGGCCATGGTCGTAGCGCAGCAGGCCGTCGCGGAGCGCCTTCTGCGCATATTGCTGGAGCTTGGGGTCGAGCGAGGTGCGCACCCACAGGCCGCCCGAATAGACGCTGTACGGCCCGCTCTCGTCGGTCTCGCCGAACTTGTCGAGCAGCTGGCGGCGCACTTCCTCGACGAAATAGCCGCCGACGCGCTCGAACTTGGGCGTCTGGCGCGGAACCGTGCCGAGCGGAGAGGCGACCGCCGAATCATGCTGGGCCTGGGTGATGAAGCCGTTCTCGAGCATCTGCCCGAGCACCCAGTTGCGGCGATCGAGCGCGCGCTGGGTGTGTCGCTCGGGGTCGTAGTTGGACGGGCCCTTGGGCAGGATCGCCAGATAGGCCATTTGCGGCAAGGTGAGCTCGTTCAGCTCCTTGCCGAAATAGGCCTGGCTCGCCGCCTCGACGCCGCCGGCGTTGCGCCCCAGCTCGATCGAGTTGAGGTAGAGCTCCATGATCTGCTGCTTGGAGAGCACGTCCTCCATGCGCCAGGCGAGGATGCCTTCCTTGGCCTTGCGCAGATAGCTGCTCTCGTTGCCGACCAGCAGGTTCTTGGCGACCTGCTGGGTGATCGTCGAGGTGCCGCGCGGCGTCGAGCCGCTCACCAGACCCTGGACGGCGGCGCGGACCAGACCCGGGAAGTCGACGCCGTGATGCTCGAAGAAGGTCTTGTCCTCGGCCGACATATAGGCGTGGACGAGCTGCTCGGGATATTCGGCGTAACTCAGCTGGACGCGGCGCTCGCGGGCATAGCTGTGGATCGGCAGGCCTTCGACCGAGCGGACATTGGTCGGCAGCGGCGGCTCGTAGTTCTTCAGCGTGTCGACCGAGGGCAGGTTGCGCGCGATGAACAGCCAGACCAGGAAGACGAACAGGCCCGAGAGCAGCGCCAGCACCGCGAGGATCCGGAACCACCAGCGGTGGCGCACGCGACCGAACAGCCCCTTGAAGCCCCCGATCTCGCGCTTGATGCGCATCTTTACGCTGGAAGTGGTCGAACCGTCGGACATGCGGGTCGCGGTTTAGCAGGATTGGGAGCGGAAGGAAGCCAGACTCTAATCCTCCCCCAGCTTGTCTGGGGGAGGGGGACCGCCGCCGAAGGCGGGGGTCGAGGGGCGGCGGTGGAACACCGCCGACTGAGTCGCGCGCCCTCGACCATTCGCGTTGCGAATGGTCCTGCTCCCCGAGCGCGCTCGGGCATGAATTAAGCCGAAATGGGAATATACCGGCGCCGGAACCACTTTCCCCTCGGCCCTCTATAATGAGACCCGAGGGGAGTTAAGGGGATGTACCTAGCGGGACGCCAGCGTCCGCGACGCCATGCGCGTCGCGAAATGGATTTCCACGGCCTTGCGCACGCTCTGCGCCACCTTCCTGCGCCCTTCGTCCGAGGCCAGGAAGCTGGCATCGTCGTTGTTCGAGATATAGCCCGTCTCGAACAGGATCGAGGGCATGTCCGGCGCCTTGAGCACCATGAGCGACGCCATGCGGTGGAAGTTCGCCTTGATCGGCATCAGCGGCTGCGCCTCGCGGCCGAGCAGCCGGGCGAAGCCTGCCGAGGCGTTCATCGTCTCGCGCTGGGTCAGGTCGATCAGGATCGACGAGATGTCCGGATTCTGCGTGCCGAGGTCGACGCCGGCAATGATGTCGGCCTTGTTCTCGCGCGCTGCCAGCCGCGCCGCTTCCTTGTCGGAGGCGACTTCGGACAGCGTGTAGATCGTCGCGCCCGAGGCATCGGCATTGCCGGCGCTGTCGCAGTGCACGGAGATGAACAGGTCGGCGCCCAGCTTGCGGGCAAGGCCGTAGCGCTCCTGCAGCACCAGGAAGCGATCGTCCTCGCGGGTGAGCGCCACGCGCACGCGCCCGGAGGCGAGCAGCGCGTCCTTGATCGCCAGCGCGGTCTTGAGCGTGAGGTCCTTTTCGCGCAGCCCGGTGGGCCCGATCGCGCCCGGATCATGCCCGCCATGGCCGGCATCGATCACCACCAGCGGCCGGTCCGCCTCGCCATAGACGCGCGGCAGCGCGGCGGCCGGCGCGCGGCGCGGCAGCGCGATCGTCTCGCCATAGCTGCTGCGCCCGGCGGGCTGCACATAGGAGAAGGGCGGCAGGAAGCTCATCTTGCGCTCGGCGGCGGCACGGGCGAACTGCGCATCGTCCACGGTGCGCAACTGCAGCGTGAGCGTGCGCCCGTCCTTGCCGAAGCTGCCCTCGGTCACGATCGCCGGCCGCGCGAGATCGAGCACGATTCGCGCGCCCTCGGCGCCCTGCGAGCCCTGCCGGATGCTCGTGACGGGGCCTTCCGCATAAGCGCGGCTGCCCGGCTCGGCGCCCTTGGCGTCGAGTACGATGCGTTGCGGTCCCGCGAGCATGAATGCGCTCGCCTGGGCCACCGGCTCGTCGAACCTGACGATTACCCGGTCGCCTTTCACGCGCACTTCCTGCACGGCGCCCGCCCAGCTGGGAACTCCAGTTAGCCAACCGGAGAGCAAGGCGAGCAGGAACAGCACCCTGACGCTATGCCGCGCCGGGGCTCTGGGGGTCCAGCCCAAAACCATAGATTGATACTCTGAGTTACGCGTCTGCCCTGACGAGACCGGACTAGGAGACGCGCCTCAAATCGCCGTGAAACTATGCGGTTAATTTCAGATTCGGCATAATTTTGCCGGCAAGGCGGCAACGGCTTGCCGGAGCAGTTGCCGGTAGGGCGTTGCAATGGCCCAAGGTTGCCGCGTCGCCCCGGGGGTGCTAGGCACATCGGGCCGGCCCTTGCGCCGGGCCTTTCCCGCGGCCACATCTTGCCGCGACAGTTCAGGTTGACGCTCGCATGAGGCAATTTCCGCAACGCTCACACCGACCGGCCAGGGTGGCCGGCCGCGTGATGACGGCGGAGCCTGCGGACCACCGGTTCGCGCGTGCCCTGCAAGCAGCAGCAGTTTTCGAAACCCGCGAGACCAGCGCCGGCACATCTGCCGGCCACGGCCGCATTGTATGTCGCGCGCCTGCGCGAGCCCGACAGGACACAAGCTTAGAGGGCTCGGGCCGGCGCGCCCGGAGAATAATAAATGACCATGCGTATGCTGATCGACGCACGGCACCGGGAGGAAACCCGCGTTGCCGTCGTCAAGGGAAACCGAATCGAGGAGTTTGATTTCGAGTCCGCTGAGCGCAAGCAGCTCAAGGGCAATATCTATCTGGCCAAGGTGACCCGCGTGGAGCCGTCGCTCCAGGCGGCGTTCGTGGATTACGGTGGCAATCGCCACGGCTTCCTGGCCTTCAGCGAAATCCATCCCGACTATTACCAGATCCCCAAGGAAGACCGCGAAGCGCTGCTGCGCGAAGAGGCCGAGCACGCCGCCGAGGAAGCTGCGCTGCGCGCCGAGGAAGATGGCGACGAGGATCACCTCGACGGCGATGACGGCGTGGAAGTGCTCGAGCGTCCGCACGACGACGAGGATGATCACGACCACGATCATGATCACGACGAGTCCGAAGGCGAGACCTCGGAGAGCGAAGGCAGCAGCGACGAAGGCCGTGGCCGTGGCCGTGGCCGCGGCAAGCGCCGTGGGGGTGGTGGCGAGGACAGCCCGGCCGAGGCCCTGCGCCAGCGCCGCATGAACCTGCGCCGCCGCTACAAGATCCAGGACGTGATCCGCCGGCGCCAGGTGCTGCTCGTCCAGGTCGTCAAGGAAGAGCGCGGCAACAAGGGCGCCGCCCTCACCACCTATCTGTCGCTCGCCGGCCGCTACTGCGTGCTGATGCCCAACACCGCGCATGGCGGCGGCATCTCGCGCAAGATCAGCTCGGCCGCCGATCGCAAGCGCCTCAAGACGATCATGGCGGACCTCAAGCTGCCGCCGTCGATGGGCTGCATCGTCCGCACCGCGGGCCTCCAGCGCACCAAGGTCGAGATCAAGCGCGACTTCGACTATCTGGCCCGGCTGTGGGACGGCATCCGCGAGGAGACGCTCAAGTCGACCGCGCCGGCGCTCGTCTATGGCGATTCGGACCTGCTCAAGCGCGCGATCCGCGACATCTACAATCGCGACATCGACGAGGTGATCGTCGAGGGCGAGGACGGCTATCGCCAGGCCAAGGACTTCATGAAGCTCCTGATGCCGAGCCACGCCAAGAAGGTGAAGCAGTACGCCGACGCAGTGCCGCTGTTCCAGCGCGCCGGCGTCGAGGACCAGCTTTCGGCGATGTACAATCCCGTCGTCCAGCTGAAGTCCGGCGGTTACCTGGTGATCAACCCGACCGAGGCGCTCGTCTCGATCGACATCAACTCCGGCCGCTCCACCCGCGAGCACAATATCGAGCAGACCGCGACCGCGACCAACCTCGAGGCCGCGCACGAGATCGCCCGCCAGCTGCGCCTGCGCGACATGGCCGGCCTCGTCGTGATCGACTTCATCGACATGGATCATGGCTCGAACGTCCGTAAGGTCGAGAAGGCGATGAAGGAGGCGCTGAAGAACGATCGCGCCCGCATCCAGGTCGGCCGCATCTCGGCCTTCGGCCTGATGGAGATGAGCCGCCAGCGCCTGCGCACCGGCGTGCTCGAAGCATCGACCGTGCAGTGCCCGCATTGCGAAGGCACCGGCCTCGTCCGCACCGCGTCGTCGGCCGGCCTGTCGGCGCTGCGCATGATCGAGGACGAGGCCGCGCGCGGCCGCGGCTCGGTGATCACGCTGCGCGCGAGCCAGGAAGCCGCCTTCTACGTGCTCAACAAGAAGCGCGCCGACATCGCCGAGATCGAGGACCGCTACGGCGTCACCGTCGAGATCCTGTCGGACGGCGAGCTCGAGGGCGCGCGCATGTCGGTCGAATGCTCCGGCCCGCCACCGGCGCATGCGCCGCGCTTCGAGAAGCTCGCCGAGGAGCCCGAGGACGATTACGTCGAGGAGATCGACGAGGAAGAAGAGGAGCTCGAGGAAGAGGCCGAGAGCGACAATCGTCGCCAGGGCCGTGGCCCGCGCCGCGAGCGCGAGGAAGCCGAGGGCGAGGGTAACGGCAAGCGCCGCCGCCGCCGCCGTGGCCGTGGCCGTGGCCGTCGTGAGGAAGGCGAAGGCGCCGAGGGTGAGACCGAGGTCGAGGCCGGCGAGGATGCCGAGACCGAGGCCGAGGGCGAAGACGCTCCCGTCGCCGGCGAGACCGAAGGCGAGCGCGAGGCCCGCGAAGGCGGCCGCAAGCGTCGCCGCCGTGGCCGTCGCGGCGGTCGCCGTGGGGACCGCGTCGAGGGTGGTGCCGAGGGTGGCGAGGACGAGGCCGGCGATGCGCCGGTGAGCGACGTCGCCGAGATGGCCGAAGCCGCGCCCGAGCCGGTCGCCGAGGAAGCCCCGGCCAAGCCGAAGCGCTCGCGCAAGAAGAAGCCGGCCCTGAGCGACGCCGAAGGGGTCGAGGCCGTCGAGGCCGAAGCCGCACCTGCGGTCGAAGCGCCGGTCGAAGTCGCGCCCGAGCCGGTCGCGGAGGAAGCGCCCGCCAAGCCGAAGCGCAGCCGCAAGAAGAAGCCTGCCCTGAGCGATGCCGAAGGGGCGGAAGCCGTCGAGGCCGAGGCCGCACCTGCGGTCGAAGCGCCGGTCGAGGTCGTCGCCGAGCCGGTTGCCGAGGAAGCGCCGGCCAAGCCCAAGCGCACGCGCCGCAAGGCCGTGACTACGGCGGCTGCGCCCGAGCCCGCCCTGGAAGCGCCCGTCGCGCAGGATACCGCGCCCGCCGCGGATGCCGAAGGCGAGGAAGGCGTGAACGAGGACGGCTCGCCGCGCCGCGGGTGGTGGCAGCGCACCTTCGGCGCCTGATCCGAAGGCCTGAGAAAAAGGGGCGTCGGTCGCGAGACCGGCGCCCTTTCTCATGGCCGCGCTCGCCCGGGCTTCACCAGCGGTTCATCGAGCCGGACGCACGCCCAACGGCATTGATCGCAACGGCAAATCGGGGGATACGGACGGCCATGAAGCGTATCTACGCCCTGATCTCCGCGGCCCTGCTGCTCTGGATCCAGCCCGCCGTTGCCCAATCGATCCTGCGCGATGCGGAGACCGAGGCGCTGTTCGGCGACATGGCCAAGCCGCTGTTCGTCGCGGCCGGGCTCTCGCCCGCCAATGCCAAGGTCGTGCTGATCAACGACAGTTCGATCAACGCCTTCGTCGCCGGCGGCCAGGTCGTCTATGTCCATTCGGGCCTGATCGATGCCGCCTCGAGCGCCAACGAAGTCCAGGGCGTGATCGCGCACGAGATCGGCCACATCGTCGGCGGCCATGCCGTGTTCCAGAACGACGGCGGCTATACCAACATCTCGCTGCTCAGCCTGTTGCTTGGCGTCGCCGCGATGGCGGCGGGCAGCGGCGAGGCGGGCACCGGCATCCTGATGGCCGGCCAGCGCGCCGCGCTCGGCAAGTATCTCGCCTTCAGCCGCGTCCAGGAGGCTTCGGCCGACGCGGCGGGCTCCAAGTTCCTCAACAGCGCCGGGATCAGCGGCCGCGGCATGCTGAGCTTCTTCGACAAGCTCACGGCGCAGATGCACCGCTACGGCTATTATTCGACCGACCCCGAGGTCGATCCCTTCGCGCAGACCCACCCGATGTCGCAGGACCGTGTCGAGACGCTGAAGGCGGACCTGATGAACTCGCCCAGCTGGACCAAGCCCAACGATCCGGCGCTGGAGATCCGCTTCAAGCGCGTCCAGGCCAAGCTGCGCGGCTATGTCAACGACGCCAAGGATACGCTGGCGAAATATCCGGTGAGCGACCAGTCGGTCTATGCCCATTATGCCCGCGCCTATGCCTATCACAAATCGGGCTATCCCGAGCAGGCGGCGGCGGAGACCGAGGCGCTGATCAAGATCGCGCCCAAGGATCCCTATTTCCTCGAGCTCGAGGGGCAGATCATGCTCGAATCGGGCGATCCGGTCGGCGCGATCGTGCCGCTGCGCGAGGCGACCGCGCTTTCCAACAACCAGCCGCTGATCGCCAGCACGCTCGGCCATGCGCTGCTCGCCACCGAGAACAAGGCCAATCTCGACGAGGCGGAGCGCGTGCTCAAGCAGGCCGTGGCGCGCGACAACGACAATCCCTTCGCCTGGCTCAACCTCGGCACCGTCTATGACCGCAAGGGCGACGAGCCGCGCACCGCGCTTGCCACTGCCGAGCGCGCGCATCTGATGGGCGATGTCGGCACCGCGCTGATGAGCTCGCGTGCGGCGATGGCGGGGCTGCCCCAGGGCTCGCCCGACTGGGTGCGCGCCCAGGACATCAACATGGTCTCGCAGACGGCGTGGGACGAAATCCGGAAGAAGAAGAAAGACCGATGATCGAGCGGCTTCTGCGGTCTCCGCTGGCATTGGCCGGCGCCTTCGTGCTGTGCGCGCTGCTCGGGGCCGGGATCTTCGCCGCGATCCAGGCGGCCCTGCCCGGCGCGGGCAAGGCTGCGCAGGAGCGCGTGGTCCACGACTATATCGTCGCGCATCCCGATGTGCTGCTCGATTCGGTCGATGCCTATCATCAGAAGCAGCAGGCCGCGGCAGCCGCGCAGGCGCTCGCCGTGGTCGGCCCGCGCGTCCACACGCCGTTCGCCGGCGCCTGGGCGGGCAATCCGCAGGGCGACGTCACCGTCGTCGCCTTCATGGACTATGCCTGCGGCTATTGCCGCGCCAGCCTGCCCGCGCTTGCCGAGCTGCTCCAGCGTGATCCGCGGGTCCGCGTCGTCTATCGCGAGATCCCGGTGCTCGGGCCCGACAGCGTGGTCGCGGCGCGCTGGGCGCTGGCCGCGGCCGAGCAGGGCAAGTTCCGCCCGTTCCACGATGCGCTGTTCGCCAGCGACGGCCCGAGCGCGGCCAATATCGCCAGGGCGGCCGCGGCGGCCGGGCTCGATACGGCCCAGGCCCAGGCCGCGCTCAAGTCCAAGCCGGTCGAGGACGAGCTCGGCTCGAACCGCGAGATCGCCGGCCAGATCGGGATGAGCGGCACGCCGACCTGGGTGGTGGGCAACCAGGTGCTCTACGGCGCCCGCGACTATGCCAGCCTGTCGGCGGCAGTGGCCGAGGCCCGCAAGGGGAAATAGCCGAACCCGACTTTCTCGCGCGCGCACACGCGCGTGGATGTCGCGGCTTTCGTGACTTTTCGCACTTTTTGTACCGACCGGTTGCCGCGTCGCGTCGGGCGCCCTACTTAGCGGGTCCTTTCCCGGCCGGGGGCATCATGGCATCCATTCTTACGATACGCGGCGTGAGCAAGACCTATGGCTCCGGCCACAAGGCGCTCGATCATGTCGATCTCGAAATCCGCCGCGGCGAGATCTTCGCGCTGCTCGGGCCGAACGGCGCGGGCAAGACCACGCTGATCTCGATTATCTGCGGCATCGTTACGCCGAGCACCGGCACGATCCTGGTCGACGGGCACGACGCGATCCGCGAGCCGCGTGCGGCCCGCTCGAAGATCGGGCTGGTGCCGCAGGAGATCGCGGTCGACATGTTCTCCACCGTCGGCTCGGCGCTGCGCTTCTCGCGCGGGCTGTTCGGCAAGGCGCCCGACCAGGCCTATTGCGACCAGGTGCTCAAGGACCTGTCGCTGTGGGACAAGCGGAACGCCAAGATCATGGAGCTGTCGGGCGGCATGAAGCGCCGCGTGATGATCGCCAAGGCGCTGAGCCACGAGCCGGACATCCTGTTCCTCGACGAGCCCACCGCCGGTGTCGACGTGTCGCTGCGCCGCGACATGTGGAAGATGATCGGCAAGCTGCGCGAGCGCGGCGTCACAATCATCCTCACCACCCATTATATCGAAGAGGCCGAGGAGATGGCCGACCGGGTCGGCGTGATCGACAAGGGCCAGCTGCTGCTGGTCGAGGAAAAGGCCGAGCTGATGAAGAAGCTCGGCAAGCGCGAGCTCGATCTCAGCCTGGTCGAGCCGATGACCGTGATCCCGGCCGGCCTCGAGGAATGGCATCTCAGCCTCGAGGACGAGGGGCATCGCCTGCGCTACACCTTCGATGCGCAGGCCGAGCGCACCGGCATCCCGTCCTTGCTCAGGAAGCTCAGCGAGATGGGTATCGCGTTCAAGGATCTCGATACCAGCAAGTCGAGCCTGGAGGACATCTTCGTCGGTCTCGTCGAGAACAAGTCTGCTGGAAATGGGGAGGCCCGGGCATGAACTTCCACGGCATCTGGGCCATCTACAAGTTCGAGATGGCGCGCACCCTGCGCACGCTCTGGCAGTCGATCGCCACCCCGGTGATCACCACCTCGCTCTATTTCATCGTGTTCGGCACCGGCATGGGCAGCCGCATCCCGTCGATCAACGGCGTCGCCTATGGCAGCTTCATCGTGCCCGGGCTGATCATGCTGTCGCTGCTCACCCAGAGCGTCGCCAATGCCTCGATCGGCATCTACTTCCCCAAGTTCACCGGCACCGTGTTCGAGCTGCTCTCGGCGCCGATCTCGGCGGTCGAGCTGGTGATCGGCTATGTCGGCGCGGCGGCGACCAAGTCGGTGGTGATCGGGCTGATCATCCTGCTGACCTCGGGACTGTTCGTGCCGCTGCGCATCGATCACCCGCTGGCGATGCTCGCCTTCCTGCTGCTCACCTCGGTCAGCTTCTCGATGTTCGGCTTCATCATCGGCATCTGGGCCAAGGGCTTCGAGCAGCTCAACGTGGTGCCGGCGCTGATCCTGACGCCGCTGACCTTCCTCGGCGGCACCTTCTATCCGCTCACCTTCCTGCCCGATCCGTGGCGCACGGTGAGCCTGTTCAACCCGATCGCCTATCTGATCAGCGGCTTCCGCTGGGCATTCTTCGGCGCGGTGGGCGACATCGACGTGCGCTGGAGCCTGGGCTTCATCGCCGGCTTCCTGGCGCTCTGCCTCGGGCTGATCGTCACGATCTTCCGCACCGGCTACCGGCTGAAGAACTGAGATGACGCCGTTCCCGCTCGACATCTTCACCGAACCCGAGGATGTCGATCCGAACACGCTGGCCAATCTCGGCCCCCTCGCGCGCCTCGCCGGCCGCTGGGAGGGGCACAAGGGCATCGACATCAATCCCAAGGCCGAGGGGCCGGAGCAGCGCGACTTCATCGAGCGGATCGAGTTCGTGCCCATCGATCCGCAGGCGAACGGCCCGCAGCTCCTCTATGGGCTGCGCTACCATATCCACATCACCACCGCGGAAGAGGACATCACCTTCCACGACCAGGTGGGATACTGGCTGTGGGAGCCGGCAACGGGGATGATCCTGCAGACGCTGGCGATCCCGCGCGGCCAGGTGCTGCTCGCCAGCGGCAAGGCCTCGGCGGACGGCAAGGCGCTCCGGGTGGAAGCGACGCGCGGCCCGACCAGTTATGGCATCTGCTCGACCGACTTCCTCGAATATGCCTTCCGCACCGACGCCTATACGCTCGACATCGTGTTCGCCGACGACGGCGGCTGGAGCTACGACATCCACACCACGCTCGCGGTGAAGGGCCAGGGCAGCTTCGATCACCACGACCGCAACACGCTGCACCGCGTCGGCGAGGCGAAGCCGAACCCCTGGGTGCAGATCCTCGCGGCGCGGGGGGAAGCCTAGGCTATTTCGCCGCGCACTTCAGATAGTCGGCGCGCACCTGTTTCCAGGCGGCGTCGGCGTCGAACTTGTCGACCAGGCCGTTGCCCTTGTTGCCCGTGAACGCGCCCATGCCATGCTGGATCATGTAGCGGGGGTGGTAGGTCGGTGCCCCGATCCTCTGGATCGTGGCGCAGAGATCCGGCGCCAGCTTGCCGTCGACGATGATGGTCTTCAGCGACGCGGAGAAGGCATCCGAATCGGCTTGGGGAAGATCGCCGAAAATCTCCGAGCGGATGACCAGGATCGCCTGGTGTGCGGTCGTATCGGCGACGCGGAGCATGTCGAAACGCCCATAGGCGCCCGCCAGGACGAACAGCCTCGCGCCGTCGTCATAGCGGTGCGCCGAGATGCAGGTGCCCGCGGCGCGGAAGAGATCGACCGGGGTGTAACGCGGCGCCGCGTCCTTCAGCGCGATGCAGCCCAGATCGGCGGTCTGCTCGAGATTGCCGGGGGCGTTGTAGTTCTGGACCTTCGGCGGCTGGCCTTGCTGGGCGTGCGCGGCGCACAGCGAAGCCCAGCTCAGCACAAGTGCCGCTGCCAGCCTGGCGACGGCGCTCACTGCACCACCGGCAGCATGATCGCCGAGCCGGCGCAGACCTTCTGCGTCGCCTTCTGATAGTCCGCCGGCTTGGCCTTGTAGATATTGGGCACGAAGGTCTGCGGGTTGCGGTCGATCATCGGGAACCAGGTCGACTGGATCTGGACCATGATCCGGTGGCCCTTCTTGAAGACATGGTCATGCTCGCGCAGCGGGATCATCCAGTTGGTCACCTGGTTCGGCACCAAAGGCGTCGGCTTCTCGAGCGATTCGAGATAGCGGCCGCGGCGCACTTCCATGGCGATCGGCAGCTCATAGCCGCTCAGCCCCTTGGCATAGGCGCCGAGCGCGGTCGGCGGCTTCTCGTAATCGTCGGGGAACACGTCGATCAGCTTGACCACGAAATCGCTGTCGGTCCCGCTGGTCGCCGCCATCAGGTCGGCGGTGATGCTGCCGGTGACGGTAAGATCTGCGTCGAGCGGCGCGCTGGTGTAGCTCAGCACGTCCGGCCGATATTCGACGAAGCGCTGGTCGTCCGATTCCCAGGTGCGCCAGTCGGGCGTCTTGTAGGTCTCGGACATCGGGCGCTGGCGGAACGGCACCGGGTTGGCGGGGTCGGAGATATAGTCGCGGCAGCCTTCGCCCTCGGCCGGGGCGGTGAACGACAGGCTGCCATCGGCGTGGAGATAGATGCTCTTGCTGCTCATGTTGGCGAGCGGCCAGTCCTTGTAGGTCTTCCACTGCCAGCTGCCCGACTGGAAGCTCTTGAGCGCGAAGTCGGGCTTGGTGCCGGTGCCGTGCAGCCAATAGGCGAAGAACGGCGCCTCGACCTGTTCCTGGAACTGGGTGCCGCTGTCGACGCCGAACGGGATGCGGCCCAGCGCATTGCCCGCCGAGCGCCAGCCGCCATGGTTCCACGGCCCCGCGACCATCAGCGCGAGCTTGTTGGGATCGTTCTCGCGCTGCTTGTGGAAGATCTGCCAGCTGCCCCAGGGGTCTTCCTGGTCCCAGTAGCCGGCGACGTTGAGTGTCGGCACGGTGGTTTTCTTCAGCGTGTCCGACCAGACCTGCTTCTTCCAGTGATCGTCATAGTCGGGATGGTCGATCATCTCCTGGTAGCGCGGCACCCGGCCCTTGAAATACTTCGCCTCGATGTCCGCCGGCGAGCCTGCCTTGAGGAACCACTCATAGGTGTCGTAGCGGTCGTAGAGGTCGATGCCGGCATTGGTCTTGTCGGCCTGGAGGCTGTTGACCCAGTCGCTGGCATAGGTGAGCCGCATCGCGCCCCAGCGGTGGAGGTCGTCGCTCTTCCAATAGTCGGTCCACGCCGCCTGGGGGCTGACCGCCTTGAGCGCGGGATGCGGGCGGGCGAGCGCGATCGCGGCGGTGAGGCCGGGATAGGAGACGCCCCACATGCCGACCTTGCCGTTGTTCGGCTTCACGTTCTTCACCAGCCAGTCGATCGAATCATAGGCGTCGGTCGCTTCGTCGACGGCGCCCTTGCCGGTCTTGATCTCGGTCGAGAGCGTGAAGGGCCCGCCTTCGGAGCCGAAGCGGCCGCGCATGTCCTGGAAGACGAAGATATAGCCGTCCTTGACAAGAGCCGCCCAGCTTGCCGGAATGGCGCGGGGCGCCTGGCCGGGAACGCCATAGGGCGTGCGCTGGAAGAGGATCGGCAGCGGGCCGGTCTGGCCCTTGGGGCGCATGATCACGGTGTGGAGCTTCACCCCGTCACGCGCCGGGATCATCGCTTCTTCGAAGGTGAAGGCGCCGTCTTGCGCCTGGGCCGGGGCG
Organism: Sphingomonas sp. KR3-1; assembly: GCF_040049295.1. Lineage (NCBI taxonomy): Bacteria > Pseudomonadati > Pseudomonadota > Alphaproteobacteria > Sphingomonadales > Sphingomonadaceae > Sphingomonas > Sphingomonas sp. KR3-1. The sequence goes on along the minus strand of NZ_JBDZDQ010000001.1, from coordinate 1,485,011 downwards.
GGTGCGGTCTGCCTGGCGGGGAGCGCGGCGATCGGAGCGGCGGCGGCCGCCAGCGCCAAGAGACTAACCAACCGCATATGCTTTCCTCCCGCCAGAACAGATGCGGAGGGGTAATCGGTGGGTTGCGCCTGTCAATCGGCGCGGGCGCGAAACCGCTTCTGGATCGCGGGGCGCAGGATCAGCGCGTTGAGATTGGTCAGCAGATGCAGCACGATCGGGAAGACGAGGCCCGTTGTCCCGACATAGCAGGCGGCGAGCGCGGCGCCGATGACGCCGGTGAGCACGACGCCCAGCCAGCCCTGGTAGCGGTGCAGCCAGCCGAACAGCATTGCCGCGGCGAGAAAGGCAGCCCAGGCCGGCGCGCCGCACATAGTGATCAGCAGCGGGACATAGAGGCGGAAGCAGATCTCCTCGCTTACCCCCGCATTGAGGATCAGCGGCAGGATGTGGAGCGTCTCGGCGCGATTGCGCGGCAGCATCGGCGTGATGTCGAGCGCGCGCGCCGGCTTTCGCGGCCCGCGCCGGCGCCGGAAGAGGATGGCCATGCCAAGCACCGCGCCGCCCAGCGCTCCGGCGGCTGCCTCGGCGAGAAAGGTCGGGTCCGTCAGCGCGAAGACGGGTGCATAGGGAAGCAGCGGCCAGAACTCTCTCGGGAAAATCCACAGCGCGTCGATTCGGCCGAGCAGCACCAGGCCGACGAGCGGCATGCCGAGATAGAGCGCGCAGGCCTTCATCGCGCCGCGCAGAAAGGCGCGCTGGCGCAGGCGGGTGTCCTCGATCTTGCGGAAGCGCTCGAAATTGCGGCGGTCGTTGCGGTGGAACCAGGCGAGCAGCGCCAGGGTGGCGATCAGCGCCACCGGCGGCATCAGTGCGTGCATCGTCGATCCCCCCTCATCCAGGCGGGATAGCCTGCCCGGCCGGCGAGGCAAGTACGCCGCTTCTGCCAAGAAAAGCGTAAATTGACGAACAACCGTAACAAATAGTGCATGCAACTATATTGGTCCTATCGGCGATTGACGGACCAATTGCGTTGGTGGAACCAAGTGCCGCAGCAGGTTTCTGCAGAGCTTGGGGAAATTGTCATGCATCTGACGCACAATGCGGGCGAACTGTCCGCGCGCCCGCTATCCTTCCTGCCAACCGACAAGCTCGTGGTCCGATGGATCGCGCAGGCCGCTGTGAACGTCGAGCTGTTCACCATCCCGCTCTACATGACCTCGCTCTACTCGATCACCGGCATGCACCCGATCACCAGCCAGGGGAACAGCTTCTACAAGGGCCGGCAATGGCCGGGCGCCAAGACCAGCGCCTTCACCGACTACAAGCCCGGCGCCAAGGGCTGGGGCAACAAGAAGGCGTTCAACATCGTCTTCTCGGTGTTCATCCAGGAGATGCTCCACCTGCAGATGGCGGCCAACCTCGCCACCGCGATCGGCGCGACTCCGAGCTTCACTGCCACGGCGTTGCAGGACGGCAACCATGGCTGGACCTGCTACGGCCCCAGCCTCACCGCGATCCCCGGCGTGGTCGACCTGACCGACACCAACCGGTTCAAGGACGTGAAGGTCAATGTCGGCCCGCTCGACGAGGAGCGGATCAAGCTGTTCCTGGCGATCGAGCAGCCGCAGGAAACCGCGGAGAAGGACATCGTCCGCAACCAGGGCAAGTATTTCCCCAAGGTCCCCTTCCAGTGGACCACGGTGCCCGAGCTCGATGCGAACATCATGTTCGGCTCGATCGGCTATATGTACCAATGCTACCGCGACTATCTGCTGATCACCTATGAGGACGGTTCGCGTCTCTGGGATCATGTGATGGACGCGTCAGGCCAGCAGAACGACCTGTTCAACAATTTCAGCTTCCCCGGCCATCCGATGCGCGAGTTCATGGGCTTCGAGTCGACGATCGCGCTCACCGATCCCGAGATCGCGCTGAAGCAGGCGCTCAACATGATGAACGCGATCACCGACCAGGGCGAAGGCGCCACGCTTGGTGCGCGCTACGACGACAAGGGCCAGCGCCGGCCGGACGACAAGGCCAAGCTGATCCAGGGCGCGGTCAATCCCCACTATTGCCCGGACCGCGATGCGCTCGCCTCGGACTATCCGAGCTATTCGCCCGACGGCAAGCTGATCCCCTCCGCCGATGCCGCGGCGCGCGCCGACAATGACGGCGTCGACCATTACACCCGCTTCCGCGAGATCGAGGACATCCGCGGCAGCGGCGGGCTCGAGACCTGGGACCAGTCGCCCAAGGTCGGCAAATGGACGGGCAAGGACCTGACCACCGACGGCTATGATCCGAACAACAACCCCCACAAGCTGCCCGCGCCGCAGGCGATCGCCGATGCGCTCAACAACCTGCACAACGCCGCCGATGCGGCGGGCAACTATGCGAAGATGAGCCAGGCGGTGTGCGGCGCGATCAAGGGCGTCACCACCGTGCTCGACAATTACTGGAACCCCGAGGGCGCCAGCGTCTCCTTCCCCTTCCCCTCGATGGCCGGATCGGGCGACCGCATGTCGACCGCCTGGGCAGTGTTCGGCAAGACGCCCGACCTGTCGCTGGGCGTCGCCAATCCGAACCAGAACATCGTCAACCATGCCTGCCAGGGGCTCGACGTCGCCGATGTCGGCGGCAAATGGGGCAGCAATGCCTGCGCGCAGACGGCGATCTACCACACCTGCCGCGGCTCGAACCTGTGCAAGGGCCAGGGCGGCTGCGGCTTCGTCCAGCTAACCAGCGGCGGCGGCAGCTGCGGCGGGGCATCGAGCGGCTGCGGCACCGCGTCCAAGACCTCGAACGCGCCCAAGGCCAATCCGGTGGCGACCGGCGGCTGCGGCACGCCGACCACGGTGAAGGGCGGCGGCTGCTCGGCGGTGAGCCTGCGTGCCTATGGCGGGCTGTGCGGCACGCCGACGCCGTCCCCCGCACCCGCCGGCTGCGGCACGCCGACCCCTTCGCCCACGCCCACGCCGACCCCGAGCGGGCCGATGTACACCGCGCCGAGCGACAATATCTGCGGCGGCTTCGGCGGCTGCGCGGTGCCGATCTCGGCGATGCAGCTCTATCCCAAGTCGGGCACGATGGAGGTCTGGGCGCTGGCCGGCAGCACCAAGCCGGTGCTGTGCGGCACGCCGTCGCCCACGCCGGCGCCTTCGGGCTGCTCGACCGCGACGGACAAGAGCGGCTGCGGCACCCCGTCGCCCTCGCCGACCCCAACGCCCACCCAGTCGAAGATGATCGCGACGATCCCCTTCAACGAAGGCGACAAGGTGGAGGACATCGCCTTCCAGGCCTTCGCCAAGGTGGTCGCGTACAAGGTCAATGGCGATCCCGACAAGCCGGTGCAGGGGCTGGTCCAGCAGCCGCCGAACGACCTGCGTCTCGCTTACCCGCCCTCGACCTGATGACGGCCCCCCGGCTCGGCCTGCCCAATCCCGGCGACGGGCTGGGGCTGCGCGAGGAGCATTTCCCGCATTTGATGTCGACGCCCCCGAGCCTGTGGGGCGTCGACTGGTTCGAGGCGATCACCGAGAACCTGCTCGACAACCAGGGCTATGGCCTTGCCGTGTTCGAGCATGTCGCGGCGCACCGGCCGGTGGTGCTGCACGGCGTGTCGCTGTCGATCGGCAGCACCGCGCCGCTCGACCTGGCCTATCTCGGCAAGCTCAGGGACCTGGCCGAGCGCTTCCGGCCCCTGTGGATCTCCGACCATCTCTGCTGGACCGGGGTGCAGGGGGTGAACAGCCACGACCTGCTGCCGATGCCGCTGACCGAGGCGGCGCTGGATCATGTCGCGGACCGGGTGCGCGCGGTGCAGGATTTCCTCGGCCGGCCGCTGATCGTCGAGAACCCGAGCACCTATCTCGAATTCCGCACCAGCCAGATGCCCGAGGCCGAGTTTCTCGCCCGGCTGTGCGAGGCGACCGGCTGCGGGCTGCTGCTCGACGTCAACAATGTCCATGTCTCCAGCTTCAACCACGCGCTCGATCCGCTGGACTATATCGACGCGGTCCCTGCCGAGCATGTCGTGCAGGTGCATCTGGCGGGGCCGAGCGACCATGGCACCCACCTGATCGACACGCACGACGCGCCGGTGCCCGATGCGGTCTGGCCGCTCTACGCCCGGCTGTGGGAGCGCTGCGGGCCGGTGGCGACGATGGTCGAATGGGACGCCAAGGTGCCCGCCTTCGAGGTGGTTGCCGCCGAGCTGGCCAAGGCGCGGCGCGTGCGCGAAGGGCTGCCGCTTGCCGCCTGACCTCTCCGAATTGCAGGCGTGGATGCAGGCGGCGATCCTGGCGGCGTCGGGTGCCGATGCCCGTGCGCATGTCCGCGGCGACAATCGGCTGACCGCCGAGGACCGGGTCGACATCTATGCGCGCAGCTATCGCCAGCGGCTGATCGAGTGCCTGGAGAGCGAATATCCGCTGCTCGCAGCCCTTGCCGGCCCGACCGCGTTCACGCTGTTCGCCAAGGGCTATATCGCCGCGCATCCTTCGCGCAGCTACACGCTCTACGACTTCGGCGCCGGCTTCGCCGACTGGCTGGACGGCGCCCGGCCGCCGGGCGGGCCGCAGGATGTCGGCGCGATCCCCGCCGCGCTGGCGCGGATCGAGCGGGCCAAGGCGGAAGTGCACCGGGCGCAGGGGATCGAGCGGCGCGAGGCGGCCTGGCCGGGGATCGACCCGGCGATCGCCGAGCTGCTCGCGCTGGCCGAGGCCAAACGCTGGTGGCGGCCGGACAGCGTGCGGCTGCTGGCGCTGCCCTTCGACTTTTCCGAGATGCTGGCGAGCGGCGCGCCGCTGCCGCCGCGCGGCGAGGCGATGCTGCTCGCCGTGGCGCGGGCGGGGTACCGCGTCGCCTGCCATCCGCTCGAGCCCTGGCACTATGACTGGCTGGTGATGCTGCCCGACGACCCTGCGCGGGCCGTGCCGCACGAGCCGCGCATCGCCGGCTGGCTGCCCTTCGCCGCCGCAAACGGACTGGTTGCCGCCGCCTAGCGCTTCCTACACGGCACCCGGGCGAATCCCTGGAAAGTCACGAAAGCCGCGACAGCCAAAGCCCTGCCGGGCCGGGACTTTTGCAACTTTGCTGCCGGGGCGCCGATCTGGACGCGTCCTATATTTCCTACGAGCCAAAGAGCGGCCGAAAAGGCTTCCGGCCGGGGGAGGGAACCAGACGAAATCCTACATTGCAAGCGCCTGTCCCCCGGCGGAAGCCGGGGGGCGGGCCGGGGCCGGGGTTTCCCTGCCGTCCCGCTCGTGACCCTGGGCCCCCGCTTCGCAGGGGAGCGGGCAGTGCCGATGCGTGCGCCTTACAGCCGATGCTCGCCCTTCACCCAGCGCACCGTGCCCGAATGCGCGCGCATCACGACGCTTTCGGTGGTCATCTTGGTGGCGAAGCGCTTGACGCCTTCGAGCAGCGAACCGTCGGTCACGCCGGTGGCGGCGAAGATGCAGTCGCCCTTGGCCAGCTCGGTCAGGTCGTAGATCTTGTCGAGATCCTCGATGCCCCACTTCCGCGCGCGCTGGCGCTCGTCGTCGTTGCGAAAGACCAGCCGGCCCTTGAACTGGCCGCCGACGCAGCGCAGCGCCGCACAGGCGAGCACACCCTCGGGGGCGCCGCCCTGGCCCATATAGACGTCGATCGTCGTCTCGGGATTGGTGGTGGCGATCACGCCGGCGACGTCGCCGTCGCCGATCAGCACCACGCCGCAGCCGAGATCGCGCAGCTCGGCGATCAGCTTCTCGTGGCGCGGGCGATCGAGCACGCAGGCAATGATCTCGTTCGGCTGCACGCCCTTGGCGGCGGCGATCGCCTTGACGTTCTCGGTCGGGGACTTGGCGAGGTCGATCACGCCTTCGGGATAGCCCGGGCCGACCGCGATCTTGTCCATATAGACGTCGGGCGCATTGAGCAGCCCGCCCTTTTCGGCCACGGCGAGCACTGCCAGCGCATTCGGCCCGGCCTTGGCGCAGATCGTGGTGCCCTCGAGCGGATCGAGCGCGATGTCGATCGCCGGGCCCTTGCCCTGCGCCGCGCCGACCTTTTCGCCGATGAACAGCATCGGCGCCTCGTCGCGCTCGCCCTCGCCGATCACCACGGTGCCGTCGAGATAGAGCTTGTTGAGCGCATCGCGCATCGCCTCGACCGCGGCGGCATCGGCGGCCTTCTCGTCGCCGCGGCCGGTGAGGGTGGAGGCCGCGATCGCCGCCGCCTCGGTCACGCGCACCATTTCGAGGACGAGGACGCGATCGAGTGCGTGGCTGGGCTGAGTCATGCGAAAGGGAACCCCCGGGTGAGTGGACTTGGGCCGGCGATTAGGCAGGGGCGGCCGCATTGTCGATGCCGCTAACGTTGTCAGGCCGATCCGCCCGCAATTCGGCCACATCGTTTCGCTAGCGATGCGCCTCCGGGGGCGGAGGAGGTGCGATGCTGTTCGCTGTGCTGCTGCTTGCCCAGGATCACCCTGAAATGACTCCCGCCCAGGTGCTGGAGATGCATCGCGCGCGCTGGGCGGCGAACCCGAGCTGCGTGCGCGCACGCGACGAGAACGAGATCACGGTCTGCGCGCGGCGCGAGGCGGACAAATATCGCGTGCCGCTGGTCGAGCATGGCTCGAGCGACAATTCCGATGACCAACTCGACCGGTTCTTCGCCTCGAATGACGGCCACGCCCCCTGCGGCGAGGGTGCGTTCATGGTCCGCTGCGGATCGGCGGGGGTCAGCGTGCGCGCCAATGCGGGCGGCGTCCATTATGTGCGGCGCGAGCTCGCGCCCTGATTTCAGATGCTTGGGAGCCAAGGCGGTAAACCGTGCGTTGAGTGCGGCGAACCTGTTATTCGGAGAGCCCCATGCTGCTGCTCGCGCTTGCGATGTCCCACGCGCTTCCCGCCGTCCAGCCGCAACAGCGGCGCTACAAGGCGCGGACGGTGCGCGTCACCCGGATTCCGGCGCGCGCGGCGCCGCAGGTGAAGATCCCGATCGTCGCGGTCGATCCCGGCCAGCGCTACCGCCTGCCGCTGCCGAGCACCGAGGTGGTCGATGCCAAGGTCGATGCGGTGAAGAGCACCGGCATGGCCTGCGGCACCACCGGCGCGCCCTGGTGCCCGCGCGACGGCCGCCAGGTGCTGAAGACCAGCCTGGGCGACAATTAACCCGCCAGGATGTGCATCCACATCGGCTCGCCGATCAGGCTGGCCGAGCCGCGGAGCTGCGCGAGCGCCTGGGCGACGGCGCGCTCCGGGCCCTCGTGCGTGACGATCGCGACCAGCACATTGCCGTCCGGATTGGCGCCGCGCTGCATCAGGCTCTCGATCGAGACGCCGGCATCGCGCATCGCCGCGGCAATCTCGGCGAGCACGCCCACCTTGTCGGCCACGGTGAAGCGCACATAGGCGCGGCCGGTGCGTTCGCCCGCATCGGCCGCGCCGGGTGCTGCGAGCGCGGCGGCGGGCATCGCGTAGGGCGGGCCGAATTCGCCGCGGGCGATGTCGATCAGGTCGGCGACCACGGCGGACGCAGTCGGGCCGTCGCCGGCGCCGGCGCCCTGGAACAGCAGCCGCCCGACGAAATTGCCTTCGGCGACGACGGCGTTGGTCGAGCCGGTGACATGCGCGAGCGGATGGCTCAGCGGCACGAGATGCGGGTGGACGCGCTGGAACAGCCCGTGCCCGTTCGCCTCGGCCAGGCCGAGCAGGCGGATGCGGTAGCCGAGCGCGGCGGCCTCGGCGATGTCGGCGGCAAGGACGTGGCGCACGCCGGCGACCGCGACCTGGTCGAACGCCGGCTGGGTGCCGAAGGCGAGGCTGGCGAGGATCGAGAGCTTGTGCGCGGCGTCGACGCCGTCGATGTCGAAGCTGGGATCGGCTTCGGCATAGCCCAGGCGCTGCGCTTCGGCGAGGATGTCGGCGAAGTCGCGGCCCTCGGCTTCCATCTTCGACAGGATGAAATTGCAGGTGCCGTTGAGGATGCCGTAGACGCGGGCGATCTCGTTCGCCGCGGCGCCTTCGCGCAGGCCCTTGATGACGGGGACGCCGCCGGCGACCGCCGCTTCGAACTTGAGCGCGAGGTTCGCATCCTCGGCGGCCTTGGCGAGCTCGAGCCCGTGATGTGCGATCATCGCCTTGTTGGCGGTGACGAAGCTCTTGCCGCCGGCCAGCGCGCTGCGGGCGAGCGCGAGGGCGGGGCCGTCCGATCCGCCGACCAGCTCGACGACGACATCGGCCCGGGGGTGATGCGCGAGCGCGGCGGTGTCGTCGACCCAGTCGAAGCGGGTGATGTCGACGCCGCGATCCTTGGCCCGGTCGCGTGCCGAGACCGCGACCACTTCGATCGGCCGGCCGGCGCGGCGGGCGATCAGTTCGCCATTCGCGTCGATCAGGCGAATGACGCCCGCGCCGACGGTGCCAAGGCCTGCAAGTGCGATACGAAGCGGTTCGGTCATCTTATTTCTCACTCCCCTCCCTGCAAGGGAGGGGTCGGGGGTGGGTTGCGAGCGAAGCGAGCTTACGCCTGACAAGAAAGCGACGGCCGGGCATCGAGCCCGTCCGCCGCTGACCCACCCCTAGCCCCTCCCTTTCAAGGAGGGGAAGCAAGTTTTGCTTGTTACTTCTTGATTAGCCCGATCTCGACCAGCCGCTCGTGCAGATAGTCGTGCGCGGTGATCGGAGTGGGATAGCGGTTGGGCCGCTCGGCGCTGATCGTGCCGGGCAGCGTCTCGATCAGGAAGTCGGGCGCCGGATGCAGGAAGAAGGGCATCGAGTAGCGCGGGGTGCCGCGGCGCTCGACCGGCGGGTTGACGACGCGGTGGGTGGTCGAGGGCAGGACGTGGTTGGTCAGCCGCTGCAGCATGTCGCCGACATTGACCACCATCGCGCCCTGGGGCGGCTTGACCGGCAGCCAGCGGCCGTCGCGATCGAGCAGCTCGAGCCCGGCTTCCTCGGCACCGAGCAGCAGGGTGATCAGGTTGATGTCCTCATGCGCGCCGGCACGGACTTCGGGCGCGTCTTCGGCAACCGGCGGATAATGGAGCAGGCGGAGCACCGAATTGCCGTCGCGCACCGCCTTGTCGAACCAGTTGGGCGCAAGACCCAGATAGCGCGCGATCGCTGAGAGCAGCCGGTCGCCGGCATCGTCGAGCGCCTGGAACAGCTCGAGGAAGGTCTCCTTGAAGCCCTCGGGCCGGCTCGGCCAGATGTTCGGCGCCATCTCTGCCTCGAAGCGATGGCCCTTGGCCAGCTCGCGGCCGACGTGCCAGAATTCCTTCAGGTCGACATATTTGGCGCCCTTGGCGATCTCGGTCTTGAACGGCGTCAGGCCGCGCGCGCCGCCGCCGCCGGGAATGTGATATTGCCGCTTCTCGTCCTCGGGCAGGTCGAAGAATGCCTTGGTCATCGCCCAGGCGCGGTCGATCAGCCCCTGCGGCACGCCGTGATCGGCGACCATCGCGAAGCCGAAGCGCTGGAAGGACTGGCCGAACGCCTGCGCGAAGCCGTCCGGGTCGGCGGCCTGATCCGCCATCGAGACGAGAGGCACCTCGTCGAGAATAGTAGCCATTATGCGAGTCTCCTTGGCGCGCAGTTAGACCCGCCGGTGCCGACGCGACAAGTGCGCCGGCACGGCGGATTGCGCCAGGTCAAACCGCGATGCCCCTAGCTGCCGACGATCTCCATCCGGCCCTTGGTCCTGGCGCCGCCATCGCCCGACAGGCCGATGGTGAAGGTCTCGCCGTCGGCGGTGGTGCCGGCGAAGCCGTCGCCCTGCGCGGCGAACTTGAAGCCCTTGGCGGTGAGCTTGTCGCGGAACCAGCCCTGCACGGTGGCGAGCGCGGCGGGGCTGGTGAAGTCGGCGGTCACCTTGCCTTCGTCCTTGGCCTTGCCGGGATGGTCCTGCGCGTCGATGTTGAAGCTGGTGATCGTCGAGCCGGGATAGAGCTTGACCCCGTCCATGTCGAAATTCTCGGCGGTCATCTTGATCTGCGGCACCTTGAACGAGCCCTCGAACCCGTCGCCCTTGATCGCGACGGTGCCGTTGTTCATCGCGAAGGTGGAATTGTCGCCATCCTCGGAATGCGCGTTGATCGTGACCGAGGTGCCCTTGCCGCCACAGGCAGCGAGCGCGAGGGGAAGCAGGAGGAGCGGCAGGCGGCGCATCGGCGATCTCCGTGAGCGTGTTATCGTTGCAATACACTAACAGATGGCGGAATCGGGCGCAACAAGGGGGTGACGCGGGCGCCGCGATGCGCCATTTGCGCGGCCATGGAAGAGCCGCACCTCACTGCCGAAGCCGCCAACAAGGCGCCGCTCGCGTTCGGCGAGTTCGTCAGCCTCGTCGCGGCGATGATGGCGCTGACCGCGCTCGGCATCGATTCGATGCTGCCCGCGCTGCCGGCGATCGGCGCGAGCCTGGGCGTCGACGCGCCCAATCACCGCCAATATGTGATCACTGCCTTCCTGATCGGCTTCGCCTTCGCGCAGCTCGCTTATGGCCCGCTGTCCGACCGCTATGGCCGGCGCCCGGTGCTGGCGATCGCGCTCGCTTCCTATGTGGTGACCAGCGCGGTGGCGGCGCTTTCGGGCAGCTTCATGCTGCTGCTGATCGCCCGCGCGGCGATGGGTGCCTCGGCGGCGGGCGCGCGCGTCGTCTCGGTGGCGCTGGTGCGCGATTGCTTCGCCGGGCGGGCGATGGCGCGGGTGATGAGCCTGGCCTTCATCGTGTTCATGGCCGCGCCGATCGTCGCGCCGAGCCTGGGCCAGCTGATCCTCTATGCCGGATCGTGGCGGCTGATCTTCTGGGGCGTGGCGGGGCTGGCCTGCCTGGTGGTGGCCTGGTTCTGGCTGCGCATGCCCGAGACGCTGGGGCAGGAGGGGCGGCTGTCGCTCAGCCCCGCGCGGCTGTTCGCCGATTACGCGCTCATGCTGCGCGACCGCCAGGCGGTGGGCTATACGATCGGCATCATGCTGCTCTCGGGTGGGATGTTCGGCTTCATCGGCTCGGTGCAGCAGGTGATGGACGAAGTGTTCCACGCGCCGCAGCTGCTCGCGGTGGTGTTCCCCTGCGTCGCCTCGACCATGGCCCTCGGCTCGTTCCTCAACTCGCGGCTGGTGATGAAGGTCGGCATGCGCCGCATCTCGCACACGGCGCTGAGCGGCATGATCCTGTTCGCCGCGATCCATCTGGTCGTGACGCTGGCCGGGGTCGAATCGATCTGGAGCTTCACCGTGCTCCAGGCGCTGATGATGGGCTGTGTCGGCCTTTCCACCTCGAACTTCTCGGCGATGGCGATGGAGCGGATGGGCGAGATCTCCGGCACCGCCTCGAGCCTGCAGGGCTTCGTCACCACGCTGGGATCGGCGCTGATCGGCGCGGCGATCGGCCAGGCCTTTAACGGCACCACCGTGCCGCTCTACGCCGGATTCCTGCTTATGGGGCTGATCGCTTTCGTGGTAGTAGCAGTGACCGAGCGCGGACGGATGTTCCGGCCCAGCTGAGGGAACGCTTGGGCCTTTCCCGCCGTTCGCACCCGTGAAGCCTCGTCAACAGGGCGAGCGACAGGAGTGAGGTCAGATATGGGTGGTCATCAGGTTCCGGGACGCGGTTCGGGCGACGACGGGTTCGACGAAGAGGGCTATGACGAAAGCCAGCGCGCCGAGATCCTGGAGGCGACCAATGACGGCCCGAGCGACGGCAATCTCCTGACCGACCTCGCGCCCGACTATGGCGATGACGACGACGCGGACGAAGACGACCTCAAGATGGTCGATGACGAGATCGGCGAGGAAGACGACGACGCCGACCAGGCCGAGACTGCCGTCGCCGAGGATGAGGTCCAGGAGGATTTCGACGAGGACGATGACGACGACCTCGACGACGCAGACGAGGATTCGCTCGAGCCTTGACGTTCGGCCGGGGGCGGCGGAACATGCCGCCCCATGGCCAGCGACCCCAAGGTAGATGCCTATATCGCCAGCCGTGCGGAATTCGCGCGGCCGATCCTCACCTGGATTCGTGCGCGCTTCCACGCCGCGGTCCCCGAGGTGGAGGAGACGATCAAATGGTCGCACCCCTTCTTCACGCTTGGCGGCAGGCCTTTCGCCAACATGGCGGCGTTCAAGGCGCATGCGAGCTTCGGCTTCTGGAACCGCCAGGCCAATGAGACCGGCAAGGAAGGCGAGGCGATGGGCCAGTTCGGCCGGATCGAGTCGCTCGCCGACCTGCCCGATGCCGCCGAAGTCGAGCGGCTGATCCGCGAGGCGGCGGCGACGCTGGGCGAGGGCAAGCCGGCACGGCCGCGCGCGGCGCCCAAGGGCGAAGTGGAAGTGCCGCCCGAGCTCGCCGCGGCGCTGGCCGGGGACGAAGCCGCCCGCGCGACCTTCGATGGCTTTCCGCCGAGCTGCCGCCGCGAATATTGCGAGTGGATCGGCGAGGCCAAGCGGCCCGAGACCAGGGCCAAACGCGTCGGCGAAGCGATGGCCTGGATGCGCGAGGGCAAGCGCCGCAACTGGAAATACGAGAATTGCTGAGCACCTCCCTCTCCCCGCTGGCGGGGAGAGAGGCAGGATTCCGCCGCGTTCCCTGCGCAATCGTCTCAAGACGTACTGCGCCTCTCCCCCAAAAGGGGAGAGGGAGAAGCTTGCCATCCGCCTTTCGCATGATATGTTACAACATCATAACGAGGAGAGGTGCCATGGCCCGTGTCGTCCGTGCTCGCATTGCCGAATCCGCCCCGATCGGCGCGATCAACATCACGCCCCTGATCGATGTGATGCTGGTGCTCCTCGTCGTCATCATCCTCGCCATCCCGATCGCCACCCACAAGCTGCCGATCGAGCTGCCGCCGCCCAATCCGAGCGCAGCCGAACAGCTGCCGCCCTCGGTGCTGGCGATCGACCGGCAGGGGGCGCTTTACTGGAACGGCAGCGCGATCGCCGATGCGGTGCTGCCGCAGAAGCTGTCGGCGCTCCAGCAATCGGGCGCGGTGCTACACGTGCAGACCGATCCTGAGGCACGCTATGAGCGCTTCGACGGCGTGCTCGCCGTGGTGAAGCGCGCCGGGATCACCAAGCTCGGCTTTGTCGGCAACAAGCCGCTCGACTGAAGGAACGGGCACATCCGGCCATTCGTTACGCTCCCGAACGAATGAGGAATTCCCGGATGCGCCTACCCCTGATTGCCCTGCTCGCGCTCGGTGCCTGCTCCAGCCAGCCGGCGCCGGAGAACAGCATCGTGCAGAGCGAGGTGACCAACGTCACCGACGACGCGTCGCCTGCGCCGCTGGACAAGGCCCCGGTCAGGACGACGACCAAGGCGACCACGACGATCGGATCGCCGGCGCCTGCTGCCACGCCGACGCGCGAGGTGGTAAGCGAGGCGCCGTTCGCTGCGGACAGCGCGCAGGGTGCGGCCAATGTCGTCCAGACCTATTATGCGCTGCTCGGCGAGGGCAAATATGGCCAAGCCTATGCGCTGTGGAAGCCGGGCGCTGCGGGAATGCCGCGCGACGCGTTCGCCGCCAGCTTCGCCAGATATCGCGACTATCATGCCGAGATCGGCGCGCCGTCGGGCATCGAGGGTGCGGCGGGATCACGCTATGTCACCGTGCCGGTGCGCGCCTATGGCAATCTCAAGGCCGGCGGCCCGTTCAACCTGCGCGGATCGGTGACGCTGAGCCGCGCGGTGGTCGATGGCGCCACGCCCGAGCAGAAAAGCTGGCATATCAGCGCCAGCGACCTGAAGCCGCGCCCGGGCGAGGCGGTGCCGGCGACGGTCGACAATCGCTCGCAGGCGCGGTTCCGCTGCATCGACGGGGTGCGCATCGTCGCGCGCTTCGATCCGGACCACGGCCAGGTGATGCTCGTCCGCGCCGGGCGCACGATCGTTCTCAAGCAGCAGCGCATGGCCTCGGGCATCCGCTATTCGGATGGGCGCATCAGCTTCCAGGGCAAGGGCGACACCATGGCCTTCGAGGCGCCCGGCCAGCCGCCGATCGCCTGCGCGGTGATCCGCTAGCCGTTGACGAAGTTTTCCAGCACGCCGAGATCGCTGTTGCTGACATTGGTGCCGGTCGCGTCCTCGAGCGCGGCCGCCGCCTGGTGGCTCTCCTTGTCGCCCATCCCGACAAAGGTGACCGCGGTGAAGATCACGCCGGCCGCCCAGAACAGCGCGGCCCAGCGGCTGCGGAAGATGCGGGAAGGGCGGCGCGGGATCATCGTGCCGGGATAGCGCCGGGGGATGAAGGCTGCGCTTCCGAGATTGGTTAAGCTAGAAGGGGCGCATGGCCAGTTACACCGCACAGATCACTGCCGGGCCCGAGGACATCGACGAGCTCGGCCATGTCAACAATGCCGTCTGGGTGAAGTGGATCCAGGACGTCGCGGTCGCGCACTGGTATGCCGTCGCCGCGCCCGAGCATAGCGAAGCCTATATGTGGGTCGTGACCCGCCACGAGATCGACTATCGCGGCAATGTCGTGGCCGGCGAGACGGTGACCGGCGAGACCTGGGTGCCCGAACCGCCCCGCGGCGCGCGCTTCGATCGCTACATGAAGTTCACCGGGGCAGACGGGAAGGTCCGCGTCGAGGCCAAGACCACCTGGGCGATCATCGACCGCGCGACGGGCCGGCTGATCCGGGTGCCGCCCGAAGTGGCGGCGCCGTTTCTTTCCTAAATCCGCCCCCAGAGCGCAGCGGCGAGGGAGGGGGACCATTGCGCAGCAAATGGTGGAGGGGCGCGCCAACGGCGCATCCACCGCCTGCCGCGCGTTCAGGACGGCGTGGCTTCGCCTCGCCGCCCCCTCCGTCATGCTTCGCATGCCACCTCCCCCGATGGGGGAGGATTGGATCATCCGCTGTTGCGCAGCGCCGTCGCGATCGCGTTGATCGACAGCAGGATGCCCTCGCCGATCCGGGGATCGTCCTCGCCGGCGCGGTGGCGCTTGAGCAGCTCGATCTGGAGCAGGTTGAGCGGCTCGATATAGGGCAGGCGCAGGCGGATCGAGGTCTCGAGCCCCGGGTGCTTCTCGAGCAGCCGCGTCTGTCGCGTCGCCTGGAGCAGGCCGTCCTGGGTCCGCTGCCAGCCGTCGCGGATCTGCCCGAAGATATTGTCGCGCAGTCCCTCGTCCTCGACCAGCTTGGCATAGTGCGCGGCGATTTCCATGTCGGACTTGGCCAGCACCTGCTCCATGTTCGCCAGCGTCGAGGCGAAGAGCGGCCAGGCCGTCGCCATCTCGCGCAGCAGGCCCTTGTCCTCGAACGCCTCGATCGCCTGGCCGACGCCGTACCAGCCCGGCAGCATCACGCGAGCCTGCGCCCAGCTGAACACCCAGGGGATGGCGCGCAGGTCCTCGATCGCGTCGGATTTCTTGCGGCTGGCCGGGCGCGAGCCGATCTTGAGGCCGGCGATCTCGGCGATCGGCGTCGCCTGGCGGAAGAAGGTGGTGAAACCCTCGGTCTCGTAGACCAGCCCGCGATAGGCCTTGAAGGCAGCGTCGGAGAGCTGGTCCATCGCCGCGGCGAAGCGGTCGGCATCGGCCTTGTTCAGCTTCTCGGGCTCGAGGCTGGCGAGCAGCGTGGCCGAGGCCATCGCCTCGAGGTTGGTGCGCGCGCTTTCCAGAGTGCCGTATTTGGCGGCGATGATCTCGCCCTGCTCGGTCACGCGGATGCGGCCCTGCACCGTGCCCTTGGGCTGGGCGAGGATCGCCGCGAAGCTCGAGCCGCCGCCGCGCCCGACCGCGCCGCCGCGGCCGTGGAACAGCTGCATGCCCAGGCCCGCCTTCTCGAACACCGGCTTGAGCGCGGTCGAGCCGCGCGAGAGCTGCCAGGTCGAGGTGAGGTAGCCGCCGTCCTTGTTCGAATCGGAATAGCCGATCATCACTTCCTGGTGCCCGCGCTTCGCCGCGATCGCCTTCACCTCGGGCAGGCCGAGCCAGGCTTCCATGATCGCCGGCGCGCCCTCCAGGTCGCTGATCGTCTCGAACAGCGGGATCGCCATGATGTGCGCCTGGGGAGTCTCGCCGGGGATATAGAGCCCGGCTTCCTTGAGCAGGATATGGACCTCGAGCAGGTCCGACACCGACTGCGCCATCGAGACGATATAGTGGGTGATGCACTGGCGGCCGTATTTGGCATGCGCCTGCGCCGCCGCGCGGACGATGGCGAGCTCGGACGCGGTCTCTTCCGAATATTCGGCATAGGGGCTGGTCAGCGGCCGCGCATTGGCGAGCTCCTTGCGCAGGATCTCGACGCGCTTGTCCTCGGGCAGCGCGGCATAGTCCTCGGCCACGCCGCCGGCCTTGAGCAGCTCGGCGATCACGCGCTCGTGCACCGCGCTGTTCTGGCGCATGTCGAGCGTGGCGAGGTGGAAGCCGAAGGTCTCGACCGCGCGGATCAGCCGGCCGAGCGCGCCGCCGGTGGCGAGCGGACCGTTGCCCTCATCGGCGAGCGCCCGGGCGACGGTGACCAGCTCCTCGCGGAACTCGGCGGGGGTGGCATAGGGCTCGGCGGCGATGGCGGCCGGGCGCGGCGGGGCCTTGCCGGTGAGCTTCTGGTGGGTGGCGGAAAGCCGCGCATAGATGCCGGTGATCGCACGGCGATAGGGCTCGTCGGCGCGGCTCTTGGCTTCGTCATGGCTGGCTTCGGCGAGCTTGAGCAGCGCCTCGCTGACCTGGACATGCTCGGTCGAGATCGACAGCTCGGCGCCGAGCGCATGGACCGCGTCGAGATAATAGCCAAGCACTGCCTCGGACGCGCGGGCGAGCGCGAACTGCAGCGAATCGGCGGTGACGAAGGGGTTGCCGTCGCGGTCGCCGCCGATCCAGCTGCCGGGGCGTAGGAACGAGGGCGTGCGGTTGCCGAGTGCGCGGTCCCAGCGGGCATAGAGCGCGGGCAGCGTCGGCAGGAAGACGTCGCGCAGATAGGAGAGCGCGGTCTCCACTTCGTCGGCGACGCCCAGCTTCTCGCGGCGCAGGACGCGCGTCTGCCACAGCAGTGCGATCTGCCGCAGGATCGCTTCCTCGACCTTGTCGCCGTCCTCGGTCTCGGCGACGCCCCGGTCACGCAGCAGCATCAGCTCGGCGATCCGGTTCTTGTGGTCGATCATCGACTTGCGGCGCACTTCGGTGGGGTGCGCGGTGAGCACGGGTACGACGAGCGCGTGATCGAGCAGCGCCATCACGGCGTCATGGCCGATGCCTTCGCCCTCGAGCCGCTTGAGCGCGGAGGCGATGTCGGCGTCCTTCTCGACCTCGACGCCCTGGCGATCCTCGGCAAGGTTGGCGAGCATCGAGAACAGCATGAAGCCGCGGGTGAAATCGAGCGTCTCGTCGAGGCTCAGCCGGTCGAGCCCGCGATCCACCGATCCCGATCCCGCCACGCCGCGCGCACGATCGACCGAGGTCGAGCGGATATACTCGATGCGCTTGAACAGCTCCTCGCCGCCATAGGCACGGATCACGTTGCCGAGGAGCCGACCGAGGAAGCGAACATCCTCGTTATTTGCGATTGCGAGGCTAGCCATGAGGCGCGTTGCTGCACTGCGGAACGTTACGGGGTCAATGGATAAGCGCTTGGGGGTGCGTTTAGTTTCGCTTTTCGCCGCAAACGTCCGAGGAATCAGCGCGAAGTGACTTCCGCATCGCTTCCCCAGCCGCCCAGGCCGGGATCATTCTCGATGATCGCATCGGGGTTCTCGGCGGGCGGGGCGAGATCGGCGCCCAGGCCGAGCGAATCGGGGATCACCACCAGCGTCGTACCCGGCCCGACCACGCCGGCGAGCGCGCGGCGGAACGGGTCGCTGCCCTGGAAACGGCCGGCATCGGGCGCGGCATAGCCGGCGGCGGCGCTCCCCTCGCCGGGCAGCGCCATGCGCTTCCAGCGATAGTCGCCAGCCACCACGTCCTGCAGCACATAGGCCTGCATCCGCTCGATCTCGCCGTCGAACGCCACCGGCGCCGATCCGATCTCGACGCCACCGCGCAGAACCACCATCCGCCGGTCCGCGCCGCTCACCACGATCGAGACCGGGCCGGAGGGCGAGAGCTCGGGGCGCCACACCGCGGGCCCGGCCGGCAGCGCAGGCGACAGCGGATTGGCGCCGATCCGCAGCGCCGGCGCCTGGTTGGTGACGATCACGGTCATGCCGAGCTCGGTCTCGTCGAACAGCAGCCGCGCGAACGCCTCGGGCAGGCGGATGCAGCCATGCGAGGCTGGATAGCCCGGCAGATTGCCGGCGTGGAGCGCGATCCCGTACCAGGTCAGCCGCTGCATGAACGGCATCGGCGCGTTCGAATATTTGCTCGAGCGGTGCCACTTGGCCTTTTGCAGGATCGTGAACACGCCGGTGGGCGTGCGGTGGCCCTCGCGCCCGGTCGAGATCGTCGAGACTGCGATCGGCACGCCGTTGCGATAGGCGACCACGCGCTGGGTGGCGATGTTGACCACCACCAGCATCGGCCCCCTGGGGGCGATCTCGGGCACCCACAGGAACTCGCCGGGCTGCAGCCGCGCGACCGACGCCATCACGCTGCCGCCGCCGATCGGACGCATCTGCGCGGCACCGGCGGTGGCGAGCAGCCCGGTGGCGGCCGTGAGCAACAGCGCGCGGATTCGCTTGGATCGCAGCAAGACTCACCCCCGGGATTTGGCGTCATGACACCCTATCAGTTCGCGCCTGCAACGAAAACGGGGCGGTTGCGCGAAAGCTGTGAGTCCTGAGTCCGGTCAGCCGACCGTCTCGAGCATTGCCTCTCGTGCGCGATCGACATCGGGCATACGGTAGATCCGCTCGTCGATCGCCGCGAGGCGCGACGGGACGATCTCGCTGCTCGAGACGCCGTAGAGCTTCTGGAAGTTCATGATCAGCGGCTGCCATTTGGCCGGGTCGATCCGGTTCTCATGCCCTTCCATGAGCAGGCTCGGATGCACATGGACCCGGGTGATGCGCACCTCGAAGGCCGAGAGCAGCCCCGCGACCTGGGGGTCGTCGGCCATCATGTCGTGCCGCTCGGCGACGACCGCTTCGAGCTGGATCGGGCATTCGAGTACGCGCGGCGCCGCCACGGTCTGCGCGGCGATCGGTGTGAGGCCAGCCGCCTCGAACTTGCGTGGTTCATAGGCATAGCCCAGCCGCTGCTTGAGCTCGGGCACTTCCCTGGTGCCGGTCAGCCGGGTCAGCCGGTTCACCGCATCGCCCTGCGCCGGCGACGCCAGGTTGAGCACGCACTGCCCGGTGCGGATCATATTCTGCGGCGTCTGCGATGCAGTCTGCAGGCCGAGCATGCACCGCCATCCGAGCCACCAGGCGGACGACATCGGCGCAAGATTGGCGGTGCCGTCCGGGTTCAGCGTGCTGACCAGGACAACGGGGGTGCCGAGATAGAGGATCGAGGGTTCGATCGTGACATGCGGAATCGAGACAGGGGAATCGGTCATGGGAGCTCCGTGATTGCGAACGGTGCCACGCCTAGGATCGGCCGCGGGCGCGCGAACTCCGCTTCTTGCGCTGGAAGTGGCGGGCCCTAATCTGGGCAGCATGAACCCGGCGGACGGCATTGCGAAACGGATGCGCGGCGCGCTGATCGGCCAGGTGCGCGCGGTGTTCAACGACCAGGCCAAGGGCGAGAAGCCGGTGCAGCGCAAGCCCGACGAAAGTCTGTTCGGGCCCAAATCGGTGGTGTGGCGCGTGCATGGCGACGTCACCACGATGATGGTCGGCGGGGTGACGGCGCTGCTGCTCCAGATGCTCCATCCCGCAGTGCTCGCCGGCGTGTGGGACCATTCGACCTTCCGCGGCGACATGCTCGGGCGCCTCAGGCGCACCGCGCGCTTCATCGCGGTGACCACCTATGGCTCGGCCGCCGAGGCGCAGGCGATGATCGACAAGGTCCGCGACGTGCACACCCGGGTGAAGGGCGTGCTGCCCGATGGCACACCCTATGCGGCTGACGATCCGCGCCTGCTCGCCTGGGTCCACGTCACCGAGGCGGTGAGCTTCCTTGATGCCTGGATCCGCTATGCCGAGCCGGGCATGAGCCTGGCCGACCAGGACAGCTATTTCGCCGATTTCGCCCGCATCGCCGAAGCACTGGGCACGATCGACGTGCCGCGCAGCCGCGCCGAGGCCGATGCGCTGATCGCCCGGATGCGTCCCGAGCTCGTTGTCGACGACCGTACCCGCGAAGTGGCGCGCATGGTGCTTGATCAACCGGCGCCGAGCCCGGTGGTGATGCCCTTCCAGGCGCTCACCTTCGGCGCGGCGGTCGACTTGCTGCCCGGCTGGGCGCGGGCGATGCATGGGCTTTCGGGCGCCGGGCTGGCGACGCCGGCGGTGCGCATCGGCACGCGCGGCGTGGCGCGCACCTTGCGCTGGGCGTTCCGCTAGGGACTCTAGTCCTGGCCGGTCTCGGCCTCGTCTTCCGCCAGCGCGAGCGAGACGGTGCCCCGGCCCCGGCGGGCAAGGCCGATTTCGGTGGCCGCCGCGCGCGAAACGTCGATCAGCCGGCCCTTGTCCCAAGGGCCGCGGTCGTTGATCCGCACGACCACGCTGCGCCCGCTCGCGACATCGGTGACGCGCACGCGCGTGCCGAAGGGCAGGCTGCGATGCGCGGCGGTGAAGTCACCGGGATCATAGGCTTCGCCGCTCGCGGTGCGCTTGCCGGCGAAGCGGTCGGCATAATAGCTCGCCTCGCCCGTGGCGATCGCGGCGGCGGACGCCAGGCCGGGCGCGTTGGCATGGGAGATCGCGCAAGGCGAAAGCAGCATTGCCATGGCGGCAAATGCCATCCTTCGCTCGAACCTTGCCCCCATTGCCTGCGCCCCACATTGCCCGGGGCCGGGCCTGCCGCCGATCGGTGAACAAATCCACACCGGCGGGCCATTGGTGCGGCATATCGTGGTTGTGCGGCGACGAGCCGTGCGCGCTCAGGCCGCGTCGAACGCCAGCGTGTAGGTGTAGCTGCGATAGGGCGCCGCCGAGCCGGCCGGTGCCTCGGTGCGGTGGCGGACGAGGATCAGGTAGAGGCCGGCATCGGCGGGACGCAGCGTGAAATTGCCCTGCGCGTCCGAACGGGCCGTCGCGGCGATCTTCTTGCCGTCGTAATTGCCGGCGGCGCGGAACAGCGTGACTTCGGTATTGGCGAGCGGCTTGCCGTCGAAGAGCAGGCGGAACTGCGCGTCGCTGCCCGATGCGATCTCCGCCGGATGGGTGAGCGGCTGGACCTCGAGCGCGGTGCCGATCGGCTTCAATGCGCCGGCGCTGGGCGCACCGCGGGTGACATAGGCCTCGGCGAGCGTCGTGCTCTGCACGTCCACCGTGCGCGCGCCGGCGGGCGGGGCGCCGTCCTCCCCGGCGATGATCCACTGGCCGCCCGCCTGGTACATCTTGCCCATCCGACCGAGCCGCTGGCCGGTGGTGAGGCGATAAGTGCCCTCGGCCGAGAGGTCCGCCTCGAAGATGGTGAGGTCGCGCAGATAGGTCGGCTTGCCGACTTCGCCCTGGGTGCCGTCGGGCCGGATGAAGTGGAAGGGCGCGTCCTTCATGCCGATCTCGGGCACGAACGCGTCTTCGCCGAAGGATGAGGTGACGGTGACGTGATCGCCCTTGCCCACGTCGAACATCGTCGGCAGCAGATAGGGCATGTGCGCCTGCGCGGCGGTGCCCAGTGCCAGCGCGCCGAGGATGATGAGTTTGGCAAATCGCATGGCGGTCCCTCTTTTTGCTGCATTTTAATTATTGCGATTCACTCGCAATCGCAAGTCTGTGTCGAAATGTAAGGAAACCAAGCTCGAATTGACCACCTCCGATTTATCTTATAAAACTCAATAACGAAATTCGTTTAAGAATAACGCGGGCGGCTTGCCGCACTGCGCCCCTCGGGAAACCCCGCGGGCCGAACGAGGAGGAGGTCGGAATGGGGCAGTTCCCGAAGGGCGTTGGTGTCGCGCGTATCCTGCTGCGATTCGCGCTGGCGGGCGCATCGCTGGCCGCGTTGGGCCAGGCACCGGCGGTCGCCGGCGGCAAGCACCAGCCGGCTCCACCGCCCGCGCGGCCCAACCTCGTCATCTTCCTTGCCGACGACCTCGGGCGCGACGTGCCGCCCTGGGGCGACGGCAATGCGCGTACGCCCAACATCACCCAGCTTGCCAAGGACGGCGTGTCGTTCGACCGCGCCTTCGTCGCCTCGCCCGCCTGCGCGCCCAGCCGCGCGGCGCTGCTCACCGGCCTGATGCCCGCGCGCAACGGCGCCGAGGCCAACCAGCAGGCGCCGCGCGACGACGTCCGCAAGCTCCCCGCCTATCTCCACGACCAGGGCTATGAGGTCGTCGCGTTCGGCAAGGTCTCGCACTACAGGCAGACCGGGATGTACGGGTTCGATCACTACGAGCACGACAATTTCCACGATCCCGAAGGCATTCCTTCGGCGATCCGCTGGCTCAAGGCACGCAAGGACAAGTCGAAGCCGCTGGCGATCTTCGTCGGCAGCAACTGGCCGCACGTTCCCTGGCCGACCACGACCGAGGGCTATGATCCCGCTGCGCTCAAGCTCCCGCCCAAGACGGTCGACACCGACATCACCCGCGATGCCCGCGCACGCTATTATGCCGCGGTCTCGCGGCTCGACCAGGAGCTGGGCGACACGCTGGCGGCGGTCGATGCCACGCTCGGGCCGGACACCTTCGTGCTGTTCTCCTCGGATCACGGCGCGCAGTGGCCGTTCGGCAAGTGGAACCTCTACGACACTGGCACGCGCGTACCGATGATCGTGCGTTGGCGCGGGCATGTCGTGCCGAACACGCGCACCGACGCGATGGTGAGCTGGGTCGATATCCTGCCGACCCTGGTCGACCTCGCCGGCGGCAAGCCCGCCGCGGATATCGACGGGCGCAGCTTCGCGGCCGCGCTGACCACGAAGGTCCGCTTCCAGGGCCGCAGCGAGATCTACACCACCCACAACAATGACGGCAGCGTCAACGTCTATCCGATGCGCAGTGTGCGCACGGACCAGTGGAAGTACATCAACAACCTCCACCCCGAATACACCTACACCACGCATATCGATCAATGGGTGCAGCGCGTCGATTCGGGCACCTATTTCCCCTCCTGGCGGCGCGCGGCGGCGAAGGATCCGGCGGCGAAGGACATCGTCACCCGCTATTTCCACCGGCCCGCGGAGGAATTGTACGACGTGAAGGCCGATCCCGAGGAGCGGCACAATCTTGCGACAGAACCGCGCTACGCCCCAGTACTCAAGCGGCTGCGCGCCAGGCTCGCCGCGTGGCGGGCGGCGCAGAAGGACGATCATCCCGTTGCCGGCACGCCGCATTTCGAGGAGGGGCCGATCGACGGCGTGCCCGCGCCGGGTAAGGCGCAGCCGGCGCCAGCCGCCGGGGACGACTGAGACCATTTCGGCGCGCCGCGGCGCGTCCAGTTCGGAGAGAATCATGGCTGACGAAATCAGGGGGATGAACCGGCGCCAGGCGCTCAAGGGCGGACTGTCGCTCGGCGCGATGGCCGCGGCGGCCTTCGGCGCGGGCAGCACGCTCGCCTGGGGCAAGCGCCGCGACAGCCGGCCCAACATGATCGTCATCATGGGCGACGATATTGGCTATTCGGACCTCGGCGTGTGCGGCGGCGACGTCGATACGCCCAACCTCGACGCGCTCGCCGGGCGCTCGGTCAGCTTCACCAATTTCTACAACATGTCGCGCTGCTGCCCGTCGCGCGCCAGCCTGCTCACCGGCCGCTATCCGCACCGCGTCAACATGACCGGCAACGGTACCAGCCTGGCGCTCGAGACGCCGACCGTCGCCGAGCAGCTGCGCGCCGGTGGCTATGCCACCAGCATGATCGGCAAGTGGCACCTCACCGCCGCCGAGCCGCTCACCCCGCCCGCCGAGCATATGAAGTGGCTCAACCACCAGGGCCATTTCGACCGCGATTTCGGCGACAAGCGCACCTATCCGGCGGCGCGCGGCTTCGATTACCACTGGGGCATCATCTGGGGCGTCGCCGATTATTACGACCCCTTCTCGCTGGTCGAGAACTTCACCCCGGTCCGCGACGTGCCCAAGGACTTCTACCTGACCGACGCGATCAGCGACCATGCGGTGGCGCAGGTCGACAAGCTCGCCAAGGGCGACAAGCCGTTCATGATGTACCTGGCCTATACCGCGGCGCACTGGCCGTTGATGGCGCCCGAGAACGTCATCCAGAAATATCTGCCGCGCTTCGAGGATGGCTGGGATGCGATGCGCAAGCGCCGCTACGAGCGCCAGGTGAAGCTCGGCCTGGTCGATCCCAGGACCAACCCGTTGCCGCCGCTCGACGACGACTATGCCGCCAACGCCAGGACCGCCTGGGACGCGCTCACCCCCGAGCACCGCAGCGCGCAGGTCCGCAAGATGGCGACCCATGCCGCGATGATCGACGTAATGGACCAGGGCATCGGCCGGGTGATCCAGAAGCTCAAGGACACCGGCGCATACGACAACACGGTGGTGATGTTCCTGGTCGACAACGGCGCCTCGCCGGAGATCATGACGCGCCCGGGTTACGACCGGCAGAGCCAGACGCGCGACGGGCGCGAGGTCGGCTATGGCGAATATCCGGACGGCATCGGCACCGAGCTCAACGAGACCGGCATCGGCGCGCATTGGGCGAGCGCGGCGAACACGCCGTTCCACTGGTGGAAGGCCGAGAGCTATCAAGGCGGCACCCACACGCCCTTCTTCATCAGCTGGCCCGCCGGCATGAAGGGCCGCGGGGGCAAGACCGTCGACCAGGGCACGCACATCATCGACGTGACGCCGACGCTGCTCGACCTGGCCGGGATCGCGCCGTCGCAAAAGGGCTCGCCGATGGACGGCAAGTCCTTCGCCGGCGCGCTGACCGGCAGGAAGCTGCCCGCGCCGCGCCCGTTCTTTTTCGAGCATTACGGCGCCCGGGCGGTGATCGACGGGCAGTGGAAGCTCGTCTCGCTCGCGCCGCGCGGCAAGGCCCACAACTACCGCAACTGGGCGCTGTTCGACCTGGCGAGCGACCGCACCGAGACGCAGGACCTCGCCGGCCAGCATCCCGAGATCGTCGATCGCCTGGCGAGGGAATGGCTCGGCTGGGCGGCCTCGGTCGGCCTCAAGCTGCGCGCCGAGCCGGGCGCCGCCGGCGGCAGCGCACCCGATGCCGAAGAGAGCTTCTCGGACTGATCCAAGGGGACACGAGCATGATCCGACACCTGCTTGCCGGGGCCGCAGCCCTGGCCCTGGCCGCCGCTGCGCCCGCATTCGCCCAGGACGCCGCGCCCAAGCCGAGAAACTCGGTGACCGGCACCGCCGGCGCGACGGCGCCCGATGCCGCCGCCCGGGGCGGCCCCGCCTATGCCGGCCCGATCCTGACCAAATGGGGCCGGGCGGTGACTCCGGCCAATGCCTGGCGCAGCTATCCGCGCCCGCAGCTGGTCCGCGAGGCCTGGCAGAACCTGAATGGCCTGTGGGACTATGCGCTGGTCAAGGCCGACAAGCCGCGTCCCACTCGGATGGACGGCAAGATCCTGGTGCCGTTCCCGGTCGAATCGAAGCTCTCCGGCGTGCAGCGCAAGGTGCTGCCCGATGACCGGATCTGGTATCGCCGCGGCTTCACCGTGCCGCAGGGCTGGGCCGGCAAGCGCACCTTGCTCCACTTCGGCGCGGTCGATTTCGAGGCGAGCGTGTTCGTCAATGGCGCGCTGGTCGGTAGCCACAAGGGCGGCTCGGACCCGTTTTCCTTCGACGTGACGCCCTACCTCAAGGGCGGCAGCAACGAGCTGGTCGTCCAGGTCGCCGATCCGACCTCGGACGGCAACCAGCCCCGCGGCAAGCAGACATTGGAGCCGCGCGGCATCTGGTACACCGCGGTCAGCGGCATCTGGCAGACGGTGTGGCTCGAGCCGGTGCCCGACTTCCATATCGAGGAAGTCCGCGCCACGCCCGACATCGACAAGGGCAGTGTCTCCGTCGCGGTGGCGCTGAGCGGCGCCGGCTCCGCCAGCGATGCGGTGCGGCTCACGGTGCGCAGCCAGGGCACGGTGGTGGCGACCCGGCTGATCCGCGGCAACCGCACCGCCAGCATCGCCCTCCCGAACGCGCATCTCTGGTCGCCCGAGGACCCGTTCCTCTACGACCTCGATGCCGAGCTGGTGAAGGTCGCCGCGCCGACCGGCCGGGCGCCGGCGCCGTCGAGCGACAAGGAAGCCGAGCTCTATGCCGGGCTGGAGCCCGTCGCAGCGGGCGGCGACAAGGTCTCGAGCTATTTCGGCATGCGCAAGGTCGCGCTCGGCCCCGATCCCAGGACCGGCAAGCCGGTGATCCTGCTCAACAACAAGTTCGTCTTCCAGAACGGCGTGCTCGACCAGGGCTGGTGGCCCGACGGGCTGCTCACCCCGCCTTCGGAAGAAGCGGCGAAGAGCGACATGGTCTTCCTCAAAAAGGCCGGGTTCAACATGCTGCGCAAGCACATCAAGGTCGAGCCGGCGCAATATTATGCCGATGCCGACCGGCTCGGCATGCTGATCTGGCAGGACATGCCCTCGGGCGCATTCGCCGACCAGGCGATCCACCGCGGCAGCGACAGCGAGGCGACCTTCTCCTCCGAAGCGGCGGCGCAGTACCAGCTCGAATCGACGCGGATCATCGGCACGCTGCGGGGGCACCCCTCGATCGTCACCTGGGTGACCAACAACGAGGGCTGGGGCCAATATGACGCGCGGACCATGGCGACGCTCGTCCGCTCGATGGATCCGAGCCGGCTGGTCGACGCGACCAGCGGCTGGCTCGATACCGCGGGCGATGCCTCGTCGATGTATGACATCCACACCTATGAGGAGACGCCCAAGACGCCCGAGCCGCATGGCGGCCGCGCGCTGGTAATCGGCGAATATGGCGGCGTCGGCCTGCTGGTGCCCGGCCATATCTGGTTCCCCGACCGGGCGAACAAGATCTACCAGACCGCAGGCGATACGGCCGACTACCAGGCGCGCTACAAGCGCAAGTTCGAGGAGGTGGTGCGCCAGGCGCGCGAGGCGGGGCTGAGCGCCTCGGTCTACACCCAGACCACCGATGTCGAGGGCGAGCTCAACGGCCTGCTCACCTATGACCGCGAGGTCGAGAAGCTGCCGGCGGCGACCTTCGCCGAGATGGCAAGGCCGCTAAAGCCTTGATCGGACGGGACGCGGCCTTGATAGGAGCAGCACGATGAAGAAGGTCGCGTCCCGCACCGCCGCCCGCGAGGTTTCGCATGAGGGCATGAAGCTGATCGAGGGCGGCAGCTTCACCATGGGCTCCGAGCAGTTCTACGAGGAGGAGCGCCCGCTCCGGAAGGTGCGCGTCGACAGCTTCTGGATCGACGAAACGCCCGTCACCAATGCGCAATTCGCCGCGTTCGTCGAGGCGACGGGCTATCGGACCTTCTCCGAGATCCCGCCCAATCCGAAGGACTATCCGGGGATGGACCCGGCCCTTGCGGTGCCGGGCTCGCTCGTCTTCCAGCGCACGCCGCATCCGGTGCCGCTCGGCGACCATTCGCAATGGTGGGCCTTCGTGCCCGGCGCCGACTGGCGGCACCCGACGGGCCCCGGCAGCAGCATCGAAGGCCTGGAGGATCATCCCGTCGTC
Source organism: Sphingomonas sp. KR3-1 (assembly GCF_040049295.1). NCBI lineage: Bacteria > Pseudomonadati > Pseudomonadota > Alphaproteobacteria > Sphingomonadales > Sphingomonadaceae > Sphingomonas > Sphingomonas sp. KR3-1. The sequence continues at coordinate 1,457,370 of NZ_JBDZDQ010000001.1, read as the reverse complement.
CATATCGCGTTCGAGGATGCCGATGCCTATGCCAAATGGGCGGGCAAGGCGCTGCCGACCGAGGCCGAATGGGAGTATGCTGCACGCGGCGGCCTGGTCGACAAGGAATTCGCCTGGGGCGACGAGCTGGCGCCGGACGGCGCGATCCTCGCCAATTACTGGCAGGGCATGTTCCCCTTCGCCACGCTCAAGCCCGACGACCAGTATCGCACCACCGCCACGGGCAGCTTCCCGGCGAACGGCTATGGCCTGCTCGACATGATCGGCAATGTCTGGGAATGGACGCGCGACTGGTATGGCACTGCCCAGCCCGCCAAGGGGGGCTGCTGCGAGGCGGTCAATCCGCGCGGCGCCACGATCGGCGACAGCTATGAGGCGGGCGCGCCGGGGTCGCGGATCGGCCGCCGCGTGCTCAAGGGCGGATCGCATCTGTGCGCGGTGAACTATTGCCAGCGCTACCGCCCGGCGGCGCGCCACCCCCAGCATATCGACAGCGCGACCAGCCATATCGGCTTTCGCTGTGTCTCGCGGAAGCTCTAGGATTTACCCAGGCTGGGTACGAAAGGTCATAAAGGCCGCAACGCCCATGGCGGTGCGCGGGGGTGACTTTCCGGCAGCCGGATTTACCCGGTTCGAGTATCGTGCAGCGCGGCGGCGCCATGAGAAAGAGCGGCCGGGAGAGGCACCCGGGCGCTGAGGGAACCATGCGAAATCCTACATTGCAACCCTGTCGTCAGGTGCGCGGCCGCGTCCGCCCCGCGTCCTGCTGCGCCTTGAGCAGCCCCGTCAGCCGCGCGACGATCTCCGGACGCGCGGACCAGAGGTTGGTCTGCTCGCCCGGATCGCTCGCCAGGTTGTAGAGCTGGCCCTGCGGCCCGCCGGGCACCGGTGCGATCCGCGCCGGATGCGAGAAGCCGCCCGAGCCGAGGCCGAGCTCGAGCTTCCAGTCGCCCTCCCGGATCGTGAACATGCCGTCGATCGAATGATCGATGATCGAGCTGCGGATCGGTTTCCTGTTGGTGCGGTGGAGCGCCGGGGTGAGGTCGAAACTGTCCTCGGCGGCATCGTCGGGCAGCGTCGCTCCCGCGATCGCCGCGGCGGTGGCCATGAAGTCGGTGAGCGAGGCGGTTTCGCTCGAGACGCTGCCCGGCGCCACCTGGCCCGGCCAGCGGATCACGAAGGGAATGCGGTGGCCGCCTTCCCAGACATCGGCCTTCATGCCGCGCCAGTCGCCATTGGCCTTGTGGTTGGGATATTGGCGCTGGTCCTCGGGCTTCCAGTGCGCGCCATTGTCGCTGGTGAAGACGACGACGGTGTTCTCGGCCTGGCCGTTCCTCTCGAGCGCGTCGAGCACGCGCCCGACCATCGCATCGGTCTCGCGGACATAGTCGCCATAGAGCCCGGCCTGGGAGCTGCCCTTGAATTCGTCGGTCGGCAGCCAGGGCGTATGCGGCGAGGGCAGCGGGAAATAGAGGAAGAAGGGCTGGCCGGGCGCCCTGGCGCGGTCGTCCAGCACCTGCACTGCCTTGTCGGTCAGCGTCGGCACCACCGCGGGAAAGTCGAAGCCCGGCGCCATCTCGCCCGCGCGCCAGAACACGCCGCCCTCCTTCCTGCCCTCGGTGCGCGCGGTCGGCGCGGCGAGCGCGCGGTCGTTCTCGAAATAGAGATAGGGCGGGATGTCGAGCGAGGCGGGGATGCCGAAATAATAGTCGAAGCCGTGATCGGTCGGTGCGGGGTGGAAGGGCCGGGCGAAGTCGACCGGCTTGGTGTCGCCGAGCCCGAGATGCCATTTGCCGACGCCGGCGGTGTAATAGCCCGCTCGCTTGAGCATGCCCGCGACGGTGAGCCGGTCCTTCTCGATCAGCGAGGGATCGAAGCCGCCGGTCACGCCCTTCTTGAGCTCGGAGCGCCAGCAATAGCGGCCGGTGAGGATCGAATAGCGGCTGGGGGTGCACACTGCCGAGGAGCTGTGCATGTCGGTGAAGCGCATGCCCTGCTTCGCCAGCCCGTCGATGTTCGGCGTGGCCGCGCCGGACTGGGGATTGAAGACGGTGGGATCGCCCCAGCCCATGTCGTCGGCGAGGATGAAGACGAAATTGGGCCGCTTGCCGCCCTTTGCCAGTGCCTGTGCAGCGGCGAGCGCGGAAAGGCTGCCGAGTGCGCCCAAAAAGAAGTCGCGACGTCCGATCGACATGCCATCCACTCCCCGCGCCGCTGATACAATTTGCGACACATTTCTTATTACTATTTATCTTATTTAATTGAGGGTGCGCTGTAAAGCCGGTAAGCCTTGGCACAACGGATCCACAGCGATCGCAAGAGGGAAGAGGGTATGAGCAAGAACAGGCGCAGCGCGTTCCGTCGCGGGCTGCTGGGCGTCACCGCACTCGCATTGCTGGCCGGCCCGGCATTGGCGCAGGGCCCGGGCGACAAGGGCGCCAGCGCGCCGCCGGCGGCGCCGGTGCAGCAGGCGCGGCGCCCGAACGTGATCGTCATCCTGGTCGACGACATGGGTTTCTCGGACATCGGGCCCTATGGCAGCGAGATCCCGACGCCGAACCTCGACAAGCTCGCCGCGCACGGCATCCGCTTCACCCAATTCTACAACAATGCTCGCTGCAGCCCGTCGCGCGCGGCGCTGATGACCGGCCTCTATTCGCACGAAGCGGGCATGGGCAATCTCGAGAATGTCCGGCAGCCCGAGTCGAAGGGCCTGCACGGCCGCATCGACGAGCGCGCGGTGACGATCGCGCAAGTGCTCCAGCCGGCGGGCTATTTCACCGGCATGGCGGGCAAGTGGCATCTCGGCGACTCGCACGGCACGCCGCCCGAATCCAAGGGCTTCCAGCGCGCGTTCGACTTCCCGGGCGGCACCTATTTCCCCGACCAGCCCAAGGGCGCGGTGCGCATCGACGGACGCAAGGTGCCGCTCGATTCGCCCGAGGTGGGCGAGGGCGAATGGTATGCCTCGGACCTGCTGGTCGACTGGACCAACAAGTTCGTCGGCGAGGCCAAGGCGCAGAACAAGCCCTTCTTCCTCTATCTGCCCTTCACCGCGGTGCACTTCCCGGTGATGGCGCCGGCGGCGGACATCGCCAGGTTCAAGGGCAAGTACATGGCCGGCTGGGAGCCGCTGCGCCGGGCCCGGCTCGAGCGCCAGAAGAAGATGGGCATCATCGCGCCCGACGCGAAGCTCTCCGCGCCGCTCGACGAGGCCTATGACTGGGACAAGCTCTCGGCCGCCGACAAGGACCGGTTCGACACGATCATGTCGATCTATGCCGCCGCGATCACGCGGATGGACAAGGCGGTCGGCACGCTGGTCGAGGACCTGAAGAAGCAGGGCGAGCTCGACAACACGCTGATCCTGTTCATGGCCGACAATGGCGGCAATGCCGAGAGCGGCCCGGACGGGCGCACCGGCGGGCAGGCGCCGATGGGCGGACCGCAGTCGATGGTGTTCGTCGGGCTCAACTGGGCGACGCTGCAGAACACGCCCTTCCAGTATTTCAAGCATTATACCGAGGAGGGCGGCATCGCGACGCCGATGATCGCCTCCTGGCCGAAGGGCATCGACCCCAGGCTCGACGGCAGCCTGGTGCGCGAGCCGGGGCATCTGATCGACGTGATGCCGACGGTGCTCGAGCTGGCGGGGGCGAAATATCCCAGCCAGTTCCAGGGGCATGACATCCTGCCGATGGAAGGCCGCTCGATGGTGCCGGCGTTCAGCGGCGCGAAGCTGACCCGCGGCAAGCCGCTGTTCTGGGAGCATGAGGGCAACCGCGCGGTGCGCGACGGCGACTGGAAGCTGGTCGCGCGCTGGGGCGCTCCGTGGGAGCTCTACGACATGGCGAAGGACCGCACCGAGACGAAGAACCTCTCCGCGGCGCATCCCGATGTCGTGCAGCGATTGGCGGCGCAATATGAGGAGTGGGCGGCCAAGTCGTTCGTCGATCCCTGGCCGGAACGCCAGCCGGGCGGCGTGGTGAAGGGCAAGCTCGAGGGCGGCGAGGCCGGTGCCGGCCACGGCAAGGGCGGCGGCCCCGACAAGCCGCGCAAGAAGCTTCGCCGGCAGATGCGCCAAGGGGCCAGCACGCCGGCCGGCGCGCCGGCTCCGGCGGCGGAGGACTAAGCGACGGGCGGGGCGGGCTGCGGTCCGCCCCGTTTGCCTAGAGCAGGCGCGCGGTCATGCCGCGGCCCAGAGCCGCGCGGCGCCGCGCACCCCCGAGCTGTCGCCCCAGCGCGCCTGGACAATGCGCGCATCCCAGCTGTCGGCAAAGGCATGGCGGCGCACCGCGGCGGGGAGCAGCGCGTACAGCTCCTCGACATTCGACATGCCGCCGCCCAGCACGAAGGCGTCGGGGTCGACGATGTTGGCGAGCATCGCGATCGCGCGGCCGAGCCGGTCGACATAGGCCTCGAAGGTCGCGGTGGCGGACGGGTCGCCGCGGCGGAACGCCTGGACGATCGCCGCGCCGTCGAGCGTGTCGCCGGTGCGCGCTTCGTGATCGCGGCGCAGGCCCGAGCCCGAGATCCAGGTCTCGAGGCAGCCATTCTGGCCGCACCAGCATTCGGGGCCGGGATATTCCATGCGCGAAGGCCAGGGCAGCGGCACATGCCCCCATTCGCCGCCGATCCCGTTGGCGCCCTCGACGATCTGCCCGTCGACGACGAGCCCGCCGCCGCAGCCGGTGCCGAGGATCAGCCCGAAGGCGACGCGCGCGCCCGCCGCGGCGCCGTCCACCGCTTCGGAAAGCGCCAGGCAATTGGCGTCGTTCGCCATGCGCACTTCGCGGCCGAGCGCGCGCTCGAGGTCCTCGCGGAACGAGCGGCCGTTGAGGAAGGTCGAATTGGCGTTGCGCATCAGCCCGGTGCGCGGGCTGATCGAGCCGGGCGAGCCGATGCCGATCGTGCCTTCGCTGCCCGCCTCGTCCTCGGCGCGCGCGATCAGGGCGCGCACCGCTTCGATCGCCGCATCGTAGCTGCCCGGATTGGGCACGCGCCCGCGGCTGAGGAAGCGCCCGCTGGCATCCAGCGCCGCCGCCTCGATCTTGGTACCTCCGAAATCCACCCCGATCTGAATCATGCCTATTCTTCAACTCCAGTCATTCAGGGATTTGCCGGTCGAGCGGCAGCCGCTTGGTCTCGGGAAAGAACAGCGCGACGACGGCGAACTGCAGCGCCATCATCGCGGCGAAGAAGGCGAAGGGCGCGCCGGCCGAGCGGGCGGCGATCACCGGGAAGCCGGTGGCGATGACTGCGTCCATCAGCCAGTGCGTGCCGGCGCCGAGCGCCTGGCCGCGGGCGCGCACCTCGGTCGGGAAGACCTCGGCGATGTACACCCAGATCACCGCGCCCTGCGAAAAGGCGAAGAAGGCGATGAAGCCGGCGAGCAGGTAGAGCAACAGCTCGCGGTGCAGGCCGGTGATCATGATTCCCGCGACGCCGGCGAGCATCGCCGTCAGTCCCACCGCGCCGATCAGCAACAGCGTCCGCCGCCCGAGCCGGTCGATCACCGCCAGCGCGAGGCCGGTGAAGACCAGGTTCATCGCGCCGATCGCGATCGCCTGCCTGTCGGCCGAAACGCCGTGGAAGCCGGCGGCGGCGAAGATGTCGTTGAGATAATAGAGGATCGCGTTGATCCCCGAGAGCTGGTTGAACATCGCGACCGCGACCGCGAGCAGGATCGGCCGCTTGTGGCGCGCCCAGCTGAGGCGGGCATTGCCGCTTTCCCCCGCGGCGGCGATCGCATCGACCTCGGCCTGCGGATCGGCGACGCCGATCTCCTCCATGACCAGCAGCGCCTCGGTGCGGCGGCCCTTGAGCGCCAGCCAGCGCGGGCTTTGCGGGATCGCGAAGAGCAGGGCGAGCAGCAGCGCGGCGGGGAGCGCGGTGATCCCGAACTTCACGCGCCAGTCATAGGCGCCGAGCCCGGCCAGGCCGACCAGATAGTTGCTGAGATAGGCGATCAGGATGCCGAACACGATGTTGAACTGGAAGGCGCCGACCAGCGCGCCGCGGCGCGCGGGTGGGGCGATCTCGGAGAGATAGACCGGGGCGAGCACCGAAGAGGCGCCGACCGCGATGCCGGCCAGGAAGCGGAAGGTGATCAGCGCGCCCCAGCTCGGGGCGAGGAAGCAGCCCAGGCCCGAGAGCAGATAGAGGCCGGCGACCCAGCGCAGGCAGGCGCGCGCGCCGTAGCGATCGCCCGGCCGCCCCGCGAACATCGCCCCGAGCAGCGTGCCCCACAGCGCGCTCGACACGGTGATGCCGAGCTCGGTCGCATCGAGCGCGAAGGCGCGGCGCAGGCCCTCGGTGGTGCCCGCGATCACCGCGGTGTCGAAGCCGAACAGCAGCCCGGCCAAAGCGCCGACGATCACGCCGCGCCACAAGGTCCCCGTCATCGCCGATCCCCCCGATCCATGCGCTCTGGCGCTCAGCCGAGCAGGTGCGGCTTGCGCGCGGCGAGATCGAGCATCAGCTCGCCGAACAGGCCATTGGCCCAGGCGAACCAAGGGCGGGTGAAGTTGGTCGGATCGTCCTTGTCGAAGCTCTCGTGCATGAAGCCGGTGCCGGCCTCGCTTGCCTTGAGCTGGACGAGCAGGCGGCGGATCGTCGCGTCGTCGTCACTGTTGAGCGCGTGCATAATCAGCGACATCGGCCAGATCATGTCGAGCCCGACATGCGGACCGCCGATCCCCTCGGCGGCCTTGCCCTTGAAGAAGAACGGGTTGTTCGCGCTCCACGCGCGCGCGGCGGTGCGGCGCCAGACCGGATCGGTGCGCGGCACCGCGCCGAGATAGGCCAGGCCGCACAGGCTCGGCACATTGGCGTCGTCCATGAACAGCGCGCCGCCGAACCCGTCGACCTCGAACGCCCAGATCGGCTGGCCGGCCTCGTCGCGCAGCCGGCCGTACTTGACCAGCGCGGCAGAGACTTGCGCGGCAAGCGCCTCCGCCTCGGCGGCGAGCTTCGCGTCGCCACGCGCCTCGCGCAGCACCAGCGCGATCTTGCGCAGCGCGCTCACCGCGAACAGGTTCGACGGGATCAGGAAGGGCAGGGTGCAGGCATCGTCCGAGGGGCGGAAGCCCGAATGGATCAGCCCGACCTTGCGCGTCGGCGCGCCATAGCCCTTGAGCATCAGCGTCTCGGTCGGCGTGTCGGCGCGGCGCTGGAAATGATAGGGGCCGGGCGCGTGCAGGCGCTGCTGGACGCGGAACGTGTCGATCGAGACGCGCACCGCCTCGGCCCATTCGGCGTCGAACGGCGCCTTGTCCCTGGTCGCCATCCAGTAGCTGTGCGCCAGCCGCATCGGATAGCAGAGCGAATCGATCTCCCATTTCCGCTCGGCGACGCCCGGCTTCATCTCGGTCTGGTCGTGCTTCGCCGCATCATGGTTGGTCGATGCGGTCGGATCGCGGGTGAAGGCATTGGCATAGGGATCGATCAGGATGCAGCGCGCCTGCCGCCCGATCACGCCGCGAAACAGCTGGCGCAGGCTCGCGTCCCTGGGCGTCAGGTGCACGTACGGATTGATCTGCGCCGAGCTGTCGCGCAGCCACATCGCGTCGATGTCGCCGGTGATCACGAAGGTGTCGGGCTTGCCGCCGAGCATGCCCGGCGTGACGGTGGTGTCGAGCGTGTTCGGATAGCAATTCTCGAACATCCAGGCGAGCTTGGCATCGCCGATCCGCGCCTTCACGCGGGCGATCTCGGCCTCGACCACCGGGCTGGTGAAATGCCGCTGGCCGACCGGCGGCCGGCGCGTCTCGAACGCGGGCGCGGCAAGCGCCTTGGGCACAGCGGCCGTGGCGGCCAGCGCGCCGGCGCTGCCCATGATTTCCCTGCGCGTCATGCCCCGCATCGCATCTCTCCTCCGCCCCGTTCGGCAGTTTTCTTTAATGAAATTTATTTTTTGTATTGTCACCCGATCAAGTCAAGGCGATTTATATGCTCAATAGCATAAAAGCTTTGGCTGGAGGGATGATGCGGCGCGCCGGCTGGTTGGCGACAATGGTGGCATGCGGGGCGGTGCAGGGATCTGCGCTGCCGGCGCGCGCCGTGCCGGGTGCCGTGCAGGCCGAGGACGCGGCGGTGCAACTCGCGCGTGCCGAGGCAACGCTCGCGGCGACGCGCCGCTATTTCGCCAGCGACGACGGCACCGGCCTCTACCGCGAAGCCTGGCCCGCCCGCTCGCCCGATGGCGCGCATGCCGATGAATGGCCCTTCTCCCAGGTGCATATCGGTGTGCTCGACCTGAGCAACGTCCCGGGCGGCGCGCGCTTCGCGGCATTGCTGCAGGCGCACCGCGCGGCGCAGATGCGCTACTGGATCGATCGCAGCGCCACCGGGCTGCCTGGCTTCGCCTCGCGCGTCGGCCCGCCGCTCGGGCGCGGCGGCGATCTCTATTATGACGACAATGACTGGGTGGGGCTCGCCGCGATCCAGCATTGGCGGCTGCACCGCGACGCAGCCTCGCTCGACCTGGCCAAGGCGATCTTCGCGCTGGTCCGCGCTGCCTGGGACGACACTCCCGGCCGCCCCCATCCCGGCGGGCTGCTCTGGACGCAGCAGCCCGGCAACCGCGATCGCAACACCGTGTCGAACATGCCCGCCGCGCAGCTCGGCGTGCGGCTCTACCAGGCGACCGGCGACAAGGCCTATCTGGACGATGCGCTGCGTTTCTATGGCTGGGCGAACGACGCGCTGCAGCGGCCCGACGGGCTCTATCTCGATCATCTCGATGCCGCGGGCCGCGTCGATACGCGCGTGTTCAGCTACAACCAGGGCGTGCCGATCGGCGTCAACGTGCTGCTCTTCCAAGCGACCGGCGAGGCCAAATATCTCGCCGAGGCGGAGCGGATCGCCGAGGCGAGCTTCGCCCATTTCGTCACCGAAAAGCGGCTCGATCGCCACGCGATGCCGTTCAACGCGATCTGGTTCAAGAACCTGCTGCTGCTCGAATCGGTCACCGGCGGCACGCGCTACCGCGATGCGATGCGCGACTATGCCGGGCGGATGTGGCGCGACGGCCGCGACTCGCAGACCGGGCTGTTCGTCCGGCAGAGCACTCCGCATCGCGGCGAGACGCTGCTGATCGACCAGGGTGCGATGCTCCAGATCTTCGCCGTGCTCGCATGGGATCCCAAGGACTATGGCCATCTTTACTGATCGGGAGCGGCACGCATGAACATGGGGCTGCCCCTCACCGCGAGCGAGCATCCGGAGCTCGGCCGCAACCTCACCTATGGCCTGCTCGAACTGCTCGGGCGCGGGATCGTCACCGGCCAGTACGACCAGGACTTCCCCACCGAGGGCGAGCTCGCCAGGCAGTTCGGGGTCAGCCGCTCGGTGACGCGCGAAGCCGTGAAGATGCTCTGCGCCAAGGGGCTGGTCGACGGCCGCCCCAAGACCGGCACCTATGTGCTGCCCGACAAGAGCTGGAACCTGTTCGATACCGATGTGCTGCGCTGGCATGTCGATCGCGCGCCGCCGCTGCGGCTGCTGCTCGAGTTCAACGAGCTGCGCCGGGCGATCGAGCCCGAGGCGGCGGAGCTGGCGGCGATGCGCGCGGTGCCCGAGGAGATCGCACCGATCGGCGCCGCGCTCGAGCGGATGCGCGCCGCCGATCTAGGCCAGGAGGATCCGATCGCGGCGGAAGTGGCGTTCCACCTCGCGCTGCTCGATGCCTCGCGCAATCCGTTCTTCCGCCAGTTCCGCGCGATCCTGGCGGCGGTGCTGCCCGCCTCGGTGCGCTTCGTCCACCGCGTCTCGCAGCGGCCGACCGACATCGTCGGCCATGCCGTGGTCTATGAAGCGATCGCGGCGTACGAGCCCGATGCCGCGCGCAAGGCGATGCGCCAGCTGCTCGGCCACACCATCCGCACGCTGGAGCAGCTGCCCGGCGCGGCGTGACGCTCAGGCGACGAGCGGCTCGCTCTGGCCCTCGTTCGGCACCTTCCACAGCGCGCCCGGGGTCGGCAGCAGATAGTGGCTGAACGGCAGGATCGCCGCGCCCACCGCGGGTGCGTCGTCCGACAGCGCGGCGCGCGCGACCGGCGCGACCGTGGGCAGGAAGCCCGCCACCGCCTGCACCCGCGTGTTGATCCGCGCGGCGAGGCGGTCGAGCAGGACCAGCGGCAGCCGCCCGCCGAGCAGGATCGTCGCCGGGTTGATCAGGCAGTTGACCGCCTCGAGCGGTCCGGTGAGCCGGTCGGCGGCATCCTCGATCCAGGTGTCGATGCAGGCGGCGAGCGCCGGCGGCCATTCGCCCGCCTTGACTGCGTCGAGCCCGAAGCCCTGCGCGCCGAGCCGGTCGGCGAGCGCGGAGAGCGAGACGAGGGTCTGCACCTGCTCGCCGGGCATGTCCGCGCCGGCGCTGCGCATCAGCCCGATCTCGCCGCTGCGCCCGGTCGCGCCGCGCACATAATTGCCGTCGACGACCAGCCCGCCGCCCAGGCCCGCGGAGATCAGGATGTAGAAGAAGCTGTTGAACTGCTGGCCGAGGCCGAGCTGCATCTCGCCCATCGCGGCGGCGGCGGCGTCGTTCTCGGTGAAGACCGGCAGCGCGAACGGCTCGGCGAACAAATCGGCCAGGTTGACGTCCTCCCAGCTCGAATAGGCCTGGGGGCGGCCGGGCAGCTCGATCTTGCCGAGGTCGTCGGGCATCGCGATGCCGAGGCCGACGACGCTCTCGATCGACACGCCGGCGCGGCGCAGCATCGTCTTGATCGACTGGCGATAGAGCGTGCGCACGTCGCCGGGCAGCGCATAGTCCATGTCGCGCGAGACGCGCGCCACCGTCTGGCCGGCAAAGTCGACGAGCACGATCGTGATGTGGTCGCGGTCGATGTTGACGCCGATCGCGTGGCAGGCGTCGCGGCGGATGACGAGCTTGGTCGGCGGCTGGCCGCGCCCGCCGAGGCGCCGGCCGGCTTCCTCGATCAGCCCGTCCTGGAGCAGCCGCTTGGTGATGTTGGCGATCGCCGGCGCGGTGAGCCCGGTGATCTCGGCCAGCTCGACGCGGGTGAGCGAGCCCGAGACGCGGATCGCATGCAGCGTGACGCGCTGGTTGTGATCGGCCGCGCGCTCCAGGTTGGTGCCCGAGAGGCGGGGGCGGTCACGAGGGGCGGCGATCGTCATGCGGTTGGGTTCACCTCGGCGCGGGCGCGCAGGCGCGCGCCGCAAGTTGTTGTTGCAGGGCAGAAACCAGGATTGCCTACCCAATCCGCCCGATCGGCGCCAGTCCATGACCAGCCACTTCGGCGCGATCCGGCCATATCGCGCGCCCGAGGTGTCGGCCTGGACTCGGCTGATTCGGGGGCGGAAATGTAGATATGTGGCTGATTCAAAGAGGTTTTTGATCCTGGTTGCGCCGGCGTCCCGCCGTCGTTGACACCCTCGGATTTATCTTATAAACCTCATTAAATAATACAAACTTATTTAATAAGTAGGCCATGCCGCTCGGGGGCGGACAGTCGCGCAAGCCACTGAAAAATGGCCAAAGGGGAGAGAGAATGGCGAAAGCATTTATCCGTGCGAGCGCGTTGCTTGCCGCCTCGTCGCTGGCGCTCGCGGCGCATTCCGCCCATGCGCAGGACGCAGCGGGGCAGTCCGAGCCGGACACCAGGCGCGACGAGAATATCATCGTCACCGGCACCCGCGGCTCGCTCGAGAATGCCGAGAAGTTCAAGCGCGATTCCGATGTGCTGGTCGACGGCATCAGCGCCGACGATATCGGCGCGCTACCCGATGAATCGATCGCCGACTCGCTCGTCCGCATCCCCGGCCTGACCGCGAACGACGACGAGAACGGCTTCAGCGAAGTCTCGGTCCGCGGCCTCGGCCCCGATCTCGCCAACACCACCTATAACGGCCGCATCCTGCCCTCGACCCGGCTCGACAGCCGCCGTCTCGACCTGGGCGACCTGCCGACCGAGGGCGTCGCGCGCGCCTATGTCCAGAAGACCTCGGACGCCGGCACGATCGAAGGCGGCCTGGGCGGCACGATCGGCCTCGAATCGATCCACCCGCTCGAGACGCGCCGCAGCGGCTTCACCTTGGTCGCCCGCGGGATGACCGACGACGTCGCCCGTGCGCTCAAGGACGTCTATGGCTTCAAGCCCTGGGGCTACCGGACCGAGGCGAGCTATGTCGGCCACCTCGCCGACAATTTCGGCGTCGCGGTCAGCTATGCGCATGTCCGCCAGACCAATGCCGCGCCCTCGACCCAGCTGGTCAACCCGCGCACCCGCACCGGGCTCGACGCCGATGGCGACAAGCAGCTCGACATCGTCGCGGGCAATGCCGGCATCAACATGGGCTCGGGCACGCAGGTGCGCGATTCGGTGATCGCCACGGTGCAGTGGCGCCCGGCCTCATCGCTCACCGCGACGCTCGACGGCTATTATATCTCGAATGGCGGCCAGAGCTCGCCGATCAACTTCATCGCGACGACCAACGACACGGTCGCCACCCCGCCGACCAGCGTCGTCTCGCAGGACAGCCTGGTCCGCAAATATGTGGGCTACACCACGCTCTACCAGGAAACGGTCAACATCTCGGAGCAGCGGAGCCAGCAGATCCAGGGCGGCTTCAACCTGAAATGGGACAATGGCGGCCCGCTCCAGGCCGTGCTCGATCTTTCCTGGGCACGGGCCAAGGTGAGCGGCCACAATGCCAGCGCGATCATCAAGACGCGGCCGACCAACTATCCCAAGCCGACCGCCGCGACCCAGATCCGGCCGTTCGGATACGACACCACCGATCCGCACAACGTCATCTTCGATTTCGGCGCCCAGTCGCCCAGCGACTACATGCTGACCGAGATCGACGAGAACAATCCGTACCTGACCGACACCGCCAAGGCCGGGCGCCTCGACTTCAAATATGATCGCCCGCTCGGCTTCATCGGCTCGATGGAGTTCGGCGTCCGCGCGGACAACCGCGTCAAGGACAACCAGCCGGACGGCAACGCCTATACCTTCGGCGGCCTCGCCACCAATCCGGCGCTCGACGCGAGCTATCTGATCAGCCGGCCCCGGCCGCTGTCGGATGCGGCGCAGTGGCTCGGCGGCGCGAGCGCGGGCACGGTGCCGATCTTCGACCTCAACAAGCTGCGCGCCTTCGAAAACAGCGCGGTGGCGGCATATAATTCGATGCCGGTGAACGACGTCCGCGGCGACTCCACCGTCACCGAGGACACCTATGCGGCCTATTATCAGGCGAACATCGATGCCGGCCCGCTCAAGGGCAATATCGGCGTGCGCTGGTTCAAGACCGATGTGACGGTGGACGGCTTCGCGCTGGTCAACGCCACGGCGACGCCGGTCCCCGAGCAGGTCGCGCACAGCTATGATTTCTGGCTGCCCTCGCTCAACCTGCGCTATGCGTTCACCCGCACGCTGATCGGCCGCTTCTCGCTGAGCAAGACCGTGTCGCGCCCGATCTTCTCGGCGGTGCGCATCGGCTCGGCGATCGACTTCACCAAGGTCACTGCCGGCAGCACCGTTACGCGCGGCAATCCCGATCTCAAGCCCTACACGTCGAAGAACGTCGATCTCAGCGTCGAATGGTACCCGAACAAGGCGACGTCGTTCGCGGTTCAGGGCTTCTACAAGCAGGTCGACAACTTCATCACCGACGGCTCGCTCGACGGCGATCTGCAACTGCCCGACGGCTCGACGATCCCGGTGACCTTCACCACCAGCGTCAACGACCCGACGGTGCGCCACTTCTACGGCGTCGAGGTGATCGCACGCCGCGATTTCGACTTCCTGCCCGGCGTGCTGCGCAACCTCGGCGTGCGGTTCGACTATTCGCACAACTGGACCGATGCGACGCAGGACTATCAGACCACCAATGGCGGTCGGATCTACCTGACGCCGAACAACTTCACCAAGGAAACGATCAACGGCCAGCTCTATTATTCGAGCCGCGGCTTCGATCTGCGTTTCGCCTATCGCTATTACTCGCCCTACATGCGCGAGAATTCGAACGGTTATCAGAGCCGTCCGGGCGGCACGCTCGATGCGACGACGAGCATCACGCTGCAGCGCGGGCTGCGCCTGATCGGCTCGATCCGCAACCTCACCAAGACGCATATCTACTCGACCCAGGTCGATGCGCGCTTCCCGGACGCCTATGGCATCCCGCGCAACGTGATCTATTCGGGCCGCCAGTTCACGCTCGGCGTGCGGGCCCAGTTCTGACCAAGGAAAAGGCGGGCCGGCGGCTCGCCCGAGGATGGAGTGAAGCGTTGAACAGGACCCTGCTCGGATGCGCCGCGGCGCTGATCGCCCTGGTTGCCGCCGAGCCGGGCCTGGCCCAGCGCGCGCCGGCCACGCCGCCGGCCCCCGGCCATGTCTATACCAGCGACCTGATGACGCGCTGGGGCAGGGGTGTGACGCCCGACAATGCCTGGCGCAGCTATCCGCGCCCGCAGATGCAGCGCGGCAAATGGCTCAATCTCAACGGCCAATGGGACTATGCGATCCGGCCCAAGGCCGATCCGCGCCCCGATGCGATGGACGGCAAGATCCTCGTCCCCTTCGCGGTCGAGGCCAAGCTGTCGGGCGTGGCGCGCCATGTCGGGCCCGAGGACCGGATCTGGTACCGCCGCAGCTTCACGCTGCCCACCGATTGGCGGGGACAGGACGTGCTGCTCCATTTCGGCGCGGTCGATTATGAATCGCATGTCTTCGTCAACGGCAGCCTGGTCGGCTCGCACCGCGGCGGCTCGGACGCCTTCGAATTCGACGTCACCGACTATCTGAAGCCCGGCGCCAACAGCGTCGAGGTCCAGGTGCTCGACCCGACCTCGACCGGCATGCAGCCGCGCGGCAAGCAGCAGCTCGATCCCAAGTCGATCTGGTACACGCCGGTCAGCGGCATCTGGCAGACGGTGTGGCTCGAGCCGGTGCCGCGGCTGCGCATCCAGGACATGAAGATCACGCCCGATATCGACAAGGGCGTGCTCGCCGTCGCCGTCGCGCTCAACCACAGCGCCGGCGACGACGATGCCGTGCGGATCACCGCGTCGAGCAAGGGCAAGGCGGTGGCGACCACCATCGCCCGCGCCAATCGCCCGGCGGCGCTTGCGATCCCGAACGCGCATCTCTGGTCGCCCGACGATCCCTTCCTCTACGATCTCAAGGTCGAGCTGGTGAAGGTGGCGAACCCGTACAAGGCGCCCGAAGGCCAGCAGGGAGCGAAGCGCGAGCGCTGGCAGGAGCTGCAGACCCCGGCGGAAAGCGCGCGCTATGCGGCCGCCGCGGTGGCCGGCCCGGCGAGCGACACGGTCGACAGCTATTTCGCGATGCGCAAGAGCTCGATCGGCCCTGGCCGGATCGCCGGCCAGCCGCAGATGCTGCTCAACAACAAGCCGCTCTTCCAGAACGGCACGCTCGACCAGGGCTGGTGGCCTGACGGGCTGCTGACGCCGCCGTCCGAAGAGGCGATCCGCTGGGAGATCGGCTATCTCAAGAGCGCCGGCTTCAACATGCTGCGCAAGCACATCAAGGTCGAGCCCGCCCGATATTATTACGAGGCGGATCGCCAGGGCATCCTGATCTGGCAGGACATGCCCTCGGGCGAGGAGGACGATCTCCACGACCAGTTCCTGCGCGAGAAGTCGCAGCAGGAAGCGACGATGCCGCAGGATGTCACCAACGAGTTCGAATATGAGCTCACCCGGATGATCGCCGAGCTGCGCAACCACCCCGCGATCGTCACCTGGGTGGTCAACAACGAGGGCTGGGGGCAGTACGCCTCGACCCGGCTGGCGAAGATGGTCAAGGATCTCGATCCCAGCCGCGTGGTCAACAAGGTAAGCGGCTGGATGGATACCGGCGATGCCGGCTCGGACCTGTTCGACATCCACACCTATGAAGACGTGCCGCGCGTGCCGGCCGCCAATGGCAAGCGCGCGATCGTGATCGGCGAGTTCGGCGGCATCGGCCTGCCGGTCGAGGGGCATCTCTGGTTCGGCGGCGACAAGCGCAGCTGGGGATACCAGGGCGCCAAGGACGCCGCCGACTACGAGGCGCGCTATCGGCGCAAATATGCCGAGGTGATCCGCCAGGCCAAGGCGGTCGGGCTGAGCGCGGCGGTCTACACCCAGACCACCGATGTCGAGGGCGAGATCAACGGGCTGCTCACCTATGACCGCGAGGTCAGCAAATTGCCGGCGGAAACCTTCAAAAAGATCCACGCCCCGCTGTTTGACAAAGATTAGCGACAAGTTCGGGCTAGCGCAGGCCTCGACAATGAAAACAGTAACTTAGGGAGTAGAGGGATGAAGCGCATGCGTTCGATCGGCGGGGCCGCGCGGCTGCTCGCGGCGACGGCATTGGTGGCCGCGGGCACGGTCATGGCCGGCGCGGCGCAGGCCCAGTCGGCACCCGCCAAGGGCGCGCGCCAGCCCGATATCGTGCTGTTCATCGCCGACGATCTCAGCCGCGAGGATGTCGGCGCCTATGGCAGCCCCGATGCGCGCACGCCCAACATGGATGCGATGGCGCGCGAGGGCATGCGCTTCGACCGCGCCTTCGCCTCCTCGCCGACCTGCACCGTGTCGCGCTCGTCGATCCTCACCGGCGACTATCCGATCCGCCACGGCGCGCACGCCAATCACAGCGCGGTGCATGACGGCATCGAGACGCTGCCGATGTACCTCCAGAAGCTCGGCTACCGCGTGGTGATCGCGGGCAAGACCGATTTCGGCGAGCGCGCCAACTTCCCCTTCGAATATTTCCCCGAGTCGGTGATCGGCAAGGGGCTGAACGGCAAGCTGCAGACCGGCCCGATCGATCGGCTGCTGGCGACGCGCGACCGCTCGAAGCCGATCGCGCTGATCGTGGCGAGCTTCGCCTCGCACGTGCCCTGGCCCGACAATCAGGGCTATGACGCCAGGAAGCTCAGCGTGCCGCCCTATCTCTACGACACGCCCGAGCTACGCGAGGCGCGCACCCGCTACCTCACCAAGGTGACGCTGGCCGATACCGAGCTGGGCGCGGTGCGCAGGTCGATGGCGAAGTATGGCGATCCGAAGAACACGCTGTTCCTGTTCACCGCCGACCAGGGCGCGCAGTTCCCCTTCGCCAAGTGGAACCTCTACGACGCCGGCATCGCCACCCCGCTGCTCGCGGTGTGGCCGGGCCATGTCGCGGCGGGCAAGCGCAGCGATGCGCTGGTCTCGCTGGTCGACCTGCTGCCGACGATGGAAGAAGTCGCCGGCGGTCCGGCGCCCGCCGGGATCGACGGCAAGAGCCTGGTGCCGCTGCTCACCGGCAAGGCGGCGCGCGTCCGCGATTCGGTCTATGCCACGCACACCGGCGACGGCACCAACATCGCGCCGATGCGCACGATCCGCACCGACAAGTACAAGCTGATCGTCAACTATCATCCCGAGATCGAGTTCAGGAACGCGATCAGCGAGAACACCCAGAAGCGCGACAACGCCTATTGGCTGTCCTGGCTCGCGGCGGCGAAGACCGATCCCAGGGCGGCGGCGGTGGTCGACCATTTCCAGCACCGCAAGCCGGTCGAGCTCTACGACCTGCAGAAGGACCCGTACGAGCTGGACAATCTCGCCGGCCGGCCGGCCTATGCCGCGACCGAGAAGGAGCTGCGGACCCGGCTCGAGGCGTGGATGGTCAGCCAGGGCGAGGACCTGAACCACGTCGCGATGCCCAAGGACGCGACCAAGGGGCATTTCCCCTATGCGCAGGAGGAGCCGCTGAACAAGCGCGGCGCCGGCGCACCCACTGGAGAGGATGGCGAATGATGCGCAAGCGCGAGTTCCTGGGCGGCACCTTCCTGGCCGCCGCTGCCGCCGCTGTGATGCCGGCCAAGGCGAGCACGGCCAAGCCGGCGCTGCCCGCTTCGGCGAAGCGGATGAACGTGCTGATCATCACCGTCGACGACATGGACGTGTCGATGCCCGGTTACATGGGCAATACGCACGGGTTGACGCCGAACCTCGATGCGCTCGCCAAACGCGCGCATATCTTCGCCAATTGCCGCGGCGCCGCGCCGATCTGCATGCCCTCGCGCGAGGCGTTCATGAGTGGCCTAGTCCCCCACCGCAACGGCCCCGGCGGCTTCGATCCGATGTACGAGGGCACGCCTTCGCTCTGCTCGATCCTCACCCAGGCGGGCTGGTACAGCGCGGCGAGCCACAAGCTCGAGCACATGCAGCCGCGCAGCTCCTTCCCCTGGGACGACATGATCGGCGGCAGCGACCGCAACGTCCTCTCGCACGCCGCCGAGGTCCACCGCGCCGTCGGCAACGCCAAGGCGAAGGGCGCGCCCTTCTTCATCAACTGCAACGTCAACGATCCGCACCGTCCGTTCTACGGCAGCCCCGGCGGCCTCAAGAAGGACAACAACAACCAGGGCCCGTTCAAGATTCCGCGCGAGCTCGGCCCGGCCGATGTCGAGGTGCCGCCCTTCCTCGAGGACCTGCCCGAGATCCGCACCGAGCTCTCGCAATATTGGAACAGCGTCCAGCGCGCCGACATCGCGATCGGCCAGATCCTCAAGGCGCTCAGGGAGACCGGTGAGGAAGCCAACACGATCGTGCTGTTCTGCAACGATCACGGCATGCCCTTCCCCTTCTCCAAGGCGACCGGCTACGAGCATGGCACGCGCGTGCCGGCGCTGCTCCACTATCCCGGCATGGGCAAGCCGCAGCGCTTCGAGAATCTGTGCTGCAACGTCGACATCATGCCGACCATCCTCGAGCTGCTCGGCATGCCGGTGCCCAGGGGGATCGACGGCAAGTCGTGGCTGCCGCGGATGCGGGGCGAGAAGGTCGCCGATCCCGAGTTCGTCGTCACCTATGTCAACGGCGTGTCGAACGGGCTGCTCTTCCCGGTGCGCACGATCCAGGACCACCGCTATGCGCTGATCTACCAGATCTGGTCGGACGGCGAGCGCAAGCTGGCGGTGGATTCGCTCACCGGGCTCACCTTCAAGGCGCTGGTCCGCGCCGGCGAGAGCGATCCGCGGATCGCCGAGCGCGCGCGGCAATGCCATTTCGGCATCCCGATCTCCTTCTACGACAAGCAGGCCGATCCGGGCCAGCGCGTCAATCTGATCGACGCGCCCGAGCATGCCGCGCGGATCGCCCACATGCGCGACGCGCTGCTCGCCGAGATGGTGCGCACCAAGGATCCGCAGCTCGACAATGTCCGCACGATGATCGCCGGCGGCAAGCCGGTGGTGGTGCAGACCGGGCGCAAGGGTGCCGGCGAAGGCGAGGGGTCCGATGCCCCTTCCGCGGCTGCGCCCGGCGCTGAGCCTGCCCCCGCTGCCGACGCGCCGCCCGAAGGCCGCCGCCGTCGCCGCCGCGGCCGCCGCGCCGCCGGGGCACTGGCCGAGTAGGGGGAGTCCGGTCGATGCGCTTCATCACCCCCGCGCTGCTGCTTGCTGCTTCGCTCGCCGCGCCCGCTGCATGGGCGCAGGACAAGCCCGACGCCGCGATCACCGTCACCGGCAAGCAGCAGCCCCCGGTCAAGCAGGCCGAGCGCTTCGTCCGCCAGCTGGTCGCGCTGGACACCGGCCAGCTGGCGCGCTTCCTCGAGCCGGTCTGCCCGCTCGTGCTCGGCGTGCCCGCCGCCAAGGCCGATGCGATCGCCGATCGCCTGCGCCGCGATGCCGAGGGTGCGAAGGTGCGGCTCGGCGCGGCCGGGTGCGAGCCCAACCTGGTCCTGGTGATCGCCGCCGATGCCGACGGCTTCATCGCGATGATGCGCAAGCGCCACTCGACCTTTTTCGACGATCTCCAGGATGTCGACCTGCGCGATGCCTTCGCCAAGGGCCCGGTCCATGCCTGGCGGCTGATCGAGGAACGCGACGAGGATGGCGCCCCCAAGACCGCGCTCAGCGACAGCCACAGCAGCTCGGTGTTCGGCCAGCCGACCCAGGCCGCGACGGTCAACGCCGTGGTCGTGCTCGACAAGCGGGTAGTGCTCGACAAGACGATCGCCCAGATCGCCGACTATGTCGTGATGCGCACGCTCGCCGGCGCGCATCCGCCCAGGGACGGCGCCGCGGTCAATACCATCCTGACGTTGTTCGATCCCCAGGCCGGCGCTCCGCCCAGGGCGATGACCGAGATGGACGCGCGGCTGCTCGCGGGCCTCTATGCGATCGAGGGCACCGGCTATGCCACCGGCCAGGCGCACCAGATCTCGCGCGCGATGGCGAAGCCCGGCAATTGAAAGACCGGGCGGTGTCGCCACCGCCCGGTCTTTCCGTTTCCCTTGCTGTCAGGCCGCTTCAGACGTCGAGGTTGGCCACGCTCAGCGCATTGTCCTGGATGAACTCGCGCCGCGGCTCGACCACGTCGCCCATCAGGCGAGTGAAGATCTCGTCCGCGACATCGGCCTGGTCGACCTGCACCACCAGCATCGAGCGGTTGGTCGGGTCGAGCGTGGTCTCCCACAGCTGCTCGGCATTCATCTCGCCCAGGCCCTTGTAGCGCTGGATCGCCAGGCCCTTGCGGCCGAACGCCAGGATCGCGTCGAGCAGCTGGCTCGGGCGCGAGACCAGCGCCTCGCCCTTGCCGGCGACGACCGGCACATCCTCTTCGCCCTCGGTCGGGGCCGGCGCCTCGGCGGCTTCGGCCGCGGCGGTCGCCTTGGACGAGACCAGCTTGGAGGGCAGCAGATATTGCGCGCTCTGCTCCGCGGCGAGCGCGTGCAGCTTGCGCGCCTCGGCCGAGACCAGGAAGTTCGCCTCGACGATGTGGTGATCGGTCACGCCGCGCCACAGCCGCTCGAAATGATAGCCGCCATCCTCGGTGATCCGGGCCGACCAGCGCGCATCGGCATCGGCCGCGTCGAGCCGGGTGACGACGGTGGTCAGGCTCGCGGCGCGCTGCTCGCGGCTGGCATTCGGGTCGAAGCCGTTGCCGAGCGCCAGCGCCTCGACGATCATCGGATCGTAGCGGCGCGGCACATAGCGCATCAGGGTCCGCATGCGCCGGGCATGCTCGACCAGCTCGCGCAGCTCCTCGCCGCCGCGCTGCGTGCCCTGCGTATCGAGCACGGTGCCGCCCACGCCGGCATCGACCAGATACTGGTCGAGCGCCGCGTCGTCCTTGAGGTACACTTCGCTGCGGCCCTTCGACGCTTTGTAGAGCGGCGGCTGGGCGATGTAGAGGTGCCCGGCCGCGATGATCTCGGGCATCTGGCGGTAGAAGAAGGTCAGCAGCAGCGTGCGGATGTGCGCGCCGTCCACGTCGGCGTCCGTCATGATGACGATCTTGTGGTAGCGCAGCTTCTCGATATTGAAATCGTCGCGGATGCCGGTGCCGAGCGCGGTGATGATCGTGCCGATCTCGCGGCTCGCCAGCATCCGGTCGAAGCGGGCGCGCTCGACGTTGAGGATCTTGCCGCGCAGCGGCAGGATCGCCTGGAAATGGCGGTCGCGGCCCTGCTTGGCCGAGCCGCCGGCCGAGTCACCCTCGACGAAGAACAGCTCGGACTTGGCGGGATCGCGCTCCTGGCAGTCGGCGAGCTTGCCGGGCAGGCTGGCGATATCGAGCACGCCCTTGCGCCGGGTCAGCTCGCGCGCCTTCTTGGCGGCCTCGCGCGCCGCCGCCGCGTCGATCACCTTCTGGATGATCATCTTGGCGTTGGCGGGGTTCTCCTCGAGCCACTCGGCCAGCTTGTCGGCCATCAGGCTCTCGAGCGGCTGGCGCACTTCGGACGAGACCAGCTTGTCCTTGGTCTGCGAGCTGAACTTGGGGTCGGGCAGCTTGACCGAGACGATCGCGGTGAGCCCCTCGCGCATGTCGTCGCCGGTGAGGCTGACCTTTTCCTTCTTCAGCATGCCGCTCTTGTCGGCATAGCCGTTGATCGTGCGGGTCAGCGCCGCGCGGAACGCCGCCAGGTGCGTGCCGCCGTCGCGCTGCGGGATGTTGTTGGTGAAGCAGAGGACGTTTTCGTAGTAGGAATCATTCCACTCCAGCGCGACGTCGATCGTCACGTCGTCGCGGGTGCCGGCGATCGCCACGGGATCGGGCATCAGCGCGACCTTGTTGCGATCGAGATACTTCACGAACGCCGCAATGCCGCCCTCGTAATAGAGCTCGACTTCCTTGACCTCCTCGTGCCGCGCGTCGCGCAGGAACAGGCGGACGCCCGAGTTGAGGAACGCCAGCTCGCGGTAGCGATGCTCGAGCTTCTCGAAGTCATATTCGATCTGGTTCTTGAAGGTGCCGCCGTCGCCGGGGGTCTTCTCGGTCGAGGCGAGGAAGGTCACGCGCGTGCCCTTCTTGCCCTCCGGCGCCGTGCCGATCACCTTGAGCGGGGCAACCGCGTCGCCATAGGCGAAGCGCATCCAATGCTCCTCGCCGTCGCGCCAGATGTTGAGGTCGAGCCACTCGGAGAGCGCGTTGACCACCGACACGCCGACGCCGTGCAGGCCGCCCGAGACCTTGTAGGCATTGTCGTCGCTGGTGTTCTCGAACTTGCCGCCGGCATGGAGCTGGGTCATGATGACCTCGGCTGCCGACACGCCTTCCTCGGAGTGGATGCCGGTCGGGATGCCGCGGCCATTGTCCTCGACGCTGACCGAGCCGTCCGGATTGAGCTGGATGATGATCTTGTCGCAGTGGCCGGCCAGCGCCTCGTCGATCGCGTTGTCCGAGACCTCGAACACCATGTGGTGGAGGCCCGAACCGTCATCGGTGTCGCCGATATACATGCCGGGGCGCTTGCGCACTGCGTCCAGGCCCTTGAGGACCTTGATCGAGTCTGCGCCGTAAGCGTTCGCGTTGGGGGTGTTTTCGGGAGTCGTGTCGTCAGTGCTTGCCATGCCAAGCATATAGGGTCGCCGCCCGCGAAACGGAAGCAAAATAGGGGCGCGCAGGCCCCTCGAAATGCCCCCTATTGGCGCGCGCGGCTTAAGGTGCTTCACTCCGCGTCGCACCAGGGGAGGACGCAGCATGAAGACGTGGATCACGGCACTGGCGGGCTTCGGCCTGGCCGCATCGGCATTGCCCGCGGCGGCGCAGGATCTGCGCCCCGATCAGGCGAAGTTCTTCGAACTCTACAAGGAGCTGGTCGAGACCAACACGGTGGTCAATGTCGGCAGCTGCACCCAGGCGGCGCAACAGATTGCCGTGCGGCTCAAGGCGGCGGGGTTCACCGACGCGCAGCTGATTCCCTTCGCCGTCCCCGATCATCCCAACGATGGCGGGCTGGTCGCGATCTATCCGGGCACTTCCAAGACCGCGAAGCCGATCCTGTTGCTCGCGCATATCGACGTGGTCGCCGCCAAGCGCGAGGATTGGGTGCGCGATCCGTTCAAGCTGGTCGAGGAGAAGGGCTATTATTACGCCCGCGGTACCGTCGACGACAAGGCGATGGCCGCGATCTGGGCCGACACGCTGATCCGCTTCCGCCAGTCGGGCTACAAGCCCAGGCGCACGATCAAGCTGGCGCTGACCTGCGGCGAGGAGACGACCTGGGCGTTCAACGGCGCCGAATGGCTCGCGAACAACAAGCGCGACCTGATCGATGCCGAATTCGCGCTCAACGAAGGTGGCGGCGGGCGCAGCAACGGCCATGGCGGCGTCGAGGTGCAGACGATGCAGGTCGGCGAGAAGGCCGTGCAGAACTGGCGGATCGAGACGGTCAATCCCGGCGGGCACAGCTCGATCCCAGTGCGCGACAATGCGATCTACGAGCTGGCCAATGCGCTGGTGAAGATCCGCGAGCATGAATTCCCGGCCGAGCTGTCGGACACGACGCGCGTCTTCTTTGCCAAGGCGGGCGCGGCACGCGGCGGCGCAATGGGCGCCGCGATGGTCGCGATCGCCAGGGATCCGGGCGACAAGGCGGCCGAGGCGCTGCTCAACACCGATCGCAGCTTCCATTCGATGCTGCGCACCACCTGCGTCGCCACGCTGGTCGAGGGCGGCCATGCGAACAACGCGCTGCCCCAGCATGCCGAGGCGAACATCAATTGCCGCATATTCCCCGGCCATCCGATCGAACAGGTCCAGGCCGAGCTGGTCGCGGCGATCGGCGATGCCAAGGTCAAGATCACCCCCGTCCCGCCGATCCGCCCGCTGGCCAAGGCGCCGCCGCTCGATCCCAGGGTCATCGCGCCGGCCGAGACGCTCTCGGCGAAATATTTCCCCGGCGTGCCGGTGCTGCCGACCATGTCGACCGGCGCCACCGACGGCATCTTCCTCGAAGCGGTCGGCATCCCGACCTATGGCGTGCCGGGCATGTGGCTCGATCCCGATCTCAACGGCATCCACGGGCTGAACGAGCGGATGGAGATCAAGTCGCTCTACACCGGCCGCGACTATCTGTTCGACCTGGTCAAGGCGTATGCGGACCAGAAATAGCGGGGCCATTCGCTTCTAAACTCCCCTCCCTGCAAGGGAGGGGGCAGGGGTGGGTTGGAAAAAGTCGGGCTCGATGCCCGGCTTTTTCTTGGTTGGTGGCAGGGCTCGCTTCGCATGCAGGCCTATTCGGCAGAGACGATCCCCTCCGCCACCCGGTACCGCGTCGCTCCCCCGGGTACCGCCTCGAACAGCGCCGGCTCGGTCCCCGTCATCCATACCTGCCCGCGCCCCTCCAGCCGCGCGAACAAGGCCGCGCGGCGGCCCGGATCGAGATGCGCGGCGACTTCGTCGAGCAGCAGGATCGGCGCCCGCCCGGCGCGCTCGGCGACCAGTTCGGCATGGGCGAGGACGAGCCCGAGCAGCAGCGCTTTTTGCTCACCGGTCGAGCAGAGATGCGCGGGCTGGCCCTTGCCCAGATGCGTGACCAGCAGGTCTGCCCGGTGCGGCCCGCTCAGCGTGCGCCCTGCAGCGGCATCGCGCCGGCGGCCGGCGGCGAGCTCGCGCGCCAGCGTCCGGGCATCGCCCTGCCAGCCTTCAAGCGCGAGTCCTGCGCGGGCGAACGGTCCCTCAGGCTGCGCCGCCAGCCGCTCGGCGAGCGCGGAAACCATGTCACGCCGCGCCGCATCGATCGCGGCGCCATGTTCGGCCATCCGCGCTTCGAGCGCGGTCAGCCAGTCGGGATCGGGCGCGCCGTCGTCCGCGAGCAGCCGGTTGCGCTCGCGCATCGCCGCTTCGTAGCGCGTCGAATGGTGCGCATGCCCGGGTTCCAGCGCCAGCGTCAGCCGGTCAAGGAAGCGCCGCCGCTCGCCCGCGGCATCGACGAACAGCCGGTCCATCGCCGGGGTCAGCCACAGCACGCTCACCCATTCGGCCAGCGTCGTCGCCGCCGCGGTCGCGCCGTTGATCCGCACCTGCCGCCGCTCGGGCGCATCGGCCTGGGTGCCGGTGCCCAGGTCGACGTCTCCCAGCCGCGCCGCCACCCCGAACCCGCCCTTGCCGCCCTGCCGCGCCATCTCGGCCAGTGGCGCGCGGCGTAGGCCGCGGCCGGGGGCGAGCAGCGACAGCGCCTCGAGCACATTGGTCTTGCCCGCGCCATTCTCGCCGCTCAGCACCACGAAGCCCGGCCCGGGTGCGAGCACGGCGTCCTGATGGTTGCGGAAGTCGGTTAGCACGAGGCGGGACACTGCCATTTCCCGCCGATAGCCGATCCTGCGCCGCCGCACTATTGCCGCCGCGCGCGAACTCGCGGATGATCGTGCCGATTCAAAGGGGGAAGAACCGAATGTTGCGTACCAAGCTGCTCTTCGCCGCGCTGCTCGCGCTGCTGCCGATGCCCGCGCTCGCCGACATCACCGCGCACTACACCGCCGGCGGCAAGGAGCTGGTCGTCGAGGCCGACCAGGCCGGCAATTCGCGGCTCGACGTCGCCGGCAAGTTCGCGATCATCCACCGCGAGGGCACCGACTATGTCGTGATCGACGACAAGGATGGCCCCAAGGTCTTCGAGCTCGCCGAGATGGCGAGCCTGATCAAGGGATTCATCCCCAAGGGCGGCGATCCCAAGGCGGCGGAGATGCGCTTCGGCCTCGCGCCGGGTGCCGCCGTCGCCATCGCCGGCCAGCAGGGCGCGACCTGGAACCTGATGATGGTGCAGGGCGACGAGGCGTCGCAGAAGCGGCATGTCGAGATAGTGGTCGCCGCCGATCCCGCGCTCGCCCCGGTCGGCGACGTGTTCCGCCGCGCGATCGCGATCGCCGCCGATTTCTTCGGCCAGATGTTCCCCGCCGAGACCGGCTTCTCGGCCCGGCTGACCGAGCTGTTCGCCAAGGGCACGCCGCTGCGCATCACCCCCGTCGACGAGGCCGCCGCCAAGCCCGAGGCGCCGCTGATCGAGTTCAAGGCGTTCGACACCGCCAGGATCGATCCCAAGCATTTCGAGCTGCCCGCGCCGGTCACCTCGGCGGACGAGCTGTTCAGCGCGATGGACGGCATGATGAAGCCGGGCGGCGGCAAGATCCAGACGCTGCCCTGAGGTGGGCAGGGGCAGGCGTAACTAGATTCCCTTGAGCCCGGCCTCGGCCAGGCTCGCCTGCGCGATCCGGTATTTGGCCGGGTCGCCGATAGCCAGCCGGCGGCGGACCTGGTCGAGCGGCTCGGCGAGCAGCGTCTCGTAATCCTCGCCGTGCAGCCAGCCGGCCCGCTTGCCATGGGCATAGCCCTCGACCACCGCGCGGAAGAAATCGAGCTTGCGAGTGATGCGCAGGCTCTTCAGCGCCGCGCCCGCCGCGATGAAGCCCCAGCCCAGCCCGCCGGTCTGCGCGAAGGAGAAGGCGACCAGGCAGGCCTCGCCGAGATGCTCGTCGGCCTTGTAGCCGGTGATCACGTGCCACAAATCGTGGATGTCGCGCTCGCGCCGGCCCATCCAGGCATAGGGATGCTCGACATCGACATTCTGGAACGCGCCCTCGGCCATGCTGACCGCGACGAGCCCGTCGGCCGAGAAGCCGGTCGAATCGAGGAACTCGCGATAGGCCGCGCCCACCGTGCCCGCGGCGAAGCCGTCGATCCAGGCACGGTCCGAAAGCCGCTCGGCCATCTCGACATGCTTGAACGCGATGCGCCCGCCGCCCGGCAGCGTCAGCAGCTTGCGATAGTTGCGCTGGGTCACGTCGCCGTTCAGCGCGCGCATGATCCGGAACACCTGCTCGGTATCGTCGCCATTGGCGAGCAGCCGCCCCAGCGCGCGGAACGCCGTGCCCCATTCCCGCTTCATCGGGATGCCGGGGTTGAAGGTCTGCGGCGCGGGTTGCGTGGCCATTCTGGTCGAATCCCTTACTGACAATAGTGTCAATATAGGAGCCGGGTCAGGAAATCAACTCCGGTAAGCGCACATCCCTTCTCCCCTCCCTGCAAGGGAGGGGCCGGGGGTGGGTTGCGAGCGTTTGCGAGCCCGGCGACCGGTCGGCAAAAAGAAAAGGCCGGGCATCGAGCCCGACCTTTTCTAACCCAAGGCCCTCCCTTGCAGGGAGGGGAACCTCAAACCCGCATCGGCATCAGCACGTACAGCGCCGGCGACTTGTCGTTCTCGCGGATCAGCGTCGGCGCCGCGGCGTCGGCCAGGTGGACCTCCACCGAATCGCCTTCGATCTGGTTGAGGATGTCCATCAGATAGCGGCTGTTGAAGCCGATCTCGAAGGGCATCGCGGCATAGTCGCCCGGCACTTCCTCGGCCGCCGCGCCATTCTCCGGGCTGGTCACCGAGAGGATGATCTTGTCGCGGTCGAGCGCCATCTTCACCGCGCGCGTCTTCTCGGTCGCGATCGTCGAGACGCGGTCGACGCCTTCCATGAAGCTCTTCGGGTCGAGCTTGAGCAGCTTGTCGTTGCCCGTCGGAATCACGCGCGTGTAATCCGGGAAGGTGCCGTCGATCAGCTTCGAGGTCAGGATCGCCTGGCCCAGGTCGAAGCGAATCTTCGAGTTGGACAGCGACACGCCGATCGAGCCGTCGACCTCGTCGAGCAGCTTGCGCAGCTCGCCCACGCACTTGCGCGGAATGATCACGCCCGGCATCGAATCGGCGCCGTCGGGGCGCGCCACGGTGACGCGGGCGAGGCGGTGGCCGTCGGTCGCGGCGGCGCGCAGCACCGGGGCGGTCTCCTCGGTCACGTGCAGATAGATGCCGTTGAGATAATAGCGCGTCTCTTCGGTCGAGATCGCGAAGCGGGTCTTGTCGATGATCTGCTTGAGCGTCTCGGCCGGCAGCTCGAACGTCGTCGGCAGCTCGCCCTCGGCGATCATCGGGAAATCGTCGCGCGGCAGCGTCGATAGCGTGAAGCGCGCGCGCCCGGCATTGACCGTGATCCGGCCCTCGGCCGCGGTCAGCTCGACCTGCGAGCCCTCGGGCAGCTTGCGCACGATGTCGAACAGCGTGTGCGCCGGCACGGTGACCGAGCCGGGCTGGTCCACCGCTGCCGCGATCGTCTCGTCGATCTGCAGGTCGAGGTCGGTCGCCATCAGCCGCATCGTGCCGCCCGACTGTGCCTCGATCAGCACGTTGGACAGGATGGGGATCGTGTTGCGCCGCTCGACCACGGACTGGACGTGGCTGAGGCCCCTCAAAAGAGTTGCGCGTTCGATCGTCGCCTTCATCAAGAACCCCCGGGGCTATGTGCCCGAATCCAACCCGGTACCGGGACCAATCCGACGCTTACCCTTAACGGCAAAAAGGGCCGGAGCAAGCGCCCCGGCCCTCTCTATGCACACCAAAATGATGCGCTGCAGCCAGTTTAGAAGCGGAAGCCGACGCCCGCCACGATCTGGTGGCGGTCGGTATCGACGTTGAACTGGTTGGTCGTCGCGCCATTGGCATATTCGAAATTCGCGTCCTTGTAGTTGGAATAGCGATATTCGAGCTTGGCGTAGGTGTTGCTGCCGATCGACTTCTCGACGCCGGCGCCGACGCGCCAGCCGTCAAGGTTGTAGCGGTCCTCGAGCCTGGAGGTGCCGTCCGATGCCAGCAGGTTGAGCTGGGCATTGGTGTAGCCGGCCTTGGCGTAGATCTTGGTGCTCGGGCTCGCCATGAAGCCGACGCGGCCGCCGACATAGAGGTCGCGGCCGGTCTTCACCTGGCCATAGCCGAAGTCGTTGGGATCGGGCGTGTCGTAGCGCACCTTGCCGGTCGCCTTGCTGGCCTCGCCCTCGATGCCGATGAACGCCTTGTCGCCGAGCGGAATGTCATAGCCGGCCTCGACACCGTAGAGGAAACCCTCGGTGCTCTGGTCGTCGCCGCGCAGGTCCGAATCCTCGGTGCTGCCGGGGCGCAGGATGTCGAGGCCGCCGATCACGCCGACATGGAAGCCGCCGTTGGACGGGGTCGAATCCTGGGCGAAGGCGGGCGCCGCGACGGCCGTGGAAGCGGCGAGGGCGGCGACGAATACAAGCTTACGCATAACTACTCCTTGGGTACTGGCCCGCGAACAGGCAGGCGGACGGCTCAACCGGGCGGGGGAGTCGGAAGTTTCATGAACCTCAGATAAACAGCTGATTCCGTTGCTCTTTTGTCACAGGTAACGCTACGGAACGGGCAGCCGTCGCGCACGATGCACTGCTCATCGAGACGGCAAAACTGAGTTGCGCCGTGCTCGTCTCCCGTCATCCCGGCCTTGAGCCGGGATCCCGCTTCTTCTTTCGAACGAGCAAAGCCAGCGAGGCCCCGACTCAAGGCCGGGGTAACGAGGGAGTTGGCACCGCCCAGTCGCCGCCGCCAATTTCGCCATTGCCTTTCCCCGCCGGTCCGGGTTTCAACGGCACCGTGACAAACCACCGCAAAGGCCGCGATTTCATCGCCCGGCACGGCGAGACCGTGTTCAACCTCGCCCGGCGCATGCAGGGCGATCATCCGCACACGCCGCTCACCCGCGCCGGCTTCGCCCAGGCGGACCAGATGGGCGCGGCGCTGCGCGCGATCCTCGGGCCCAGGCCCAGGCTGACCATGTGGTCGTCGAGCGCCGGCCGCGCGTTGCAGACGCTGGCGATCATCGCCGAGCATCTCGAGCTCGACTGGCACCAGGCCCGCCACGACGACCGGCTGGTCGAGATCGGCATGGGCGAATGGAGCGGGCGCTATTATGCCGATGTGCTGGCCGAGGCGCCGGGCTTTCTCGATGTCGAGCACGGCCTCTACACCCATGCGCCGCCGGGCGGCGAATGGTATGACGGGATCGCGGTGCGCGTCTCGTCCTGGCTCGCCGACACCGATGACGATCCCGGCGACCGGCTGGTGATCATGCACGGCATGTCGAGCCGGATCCTGCGCGGAGTGATGACCGGGCTGCCGGTGATGCCGCAGTTCGGCGCACCGGTGGCGCCCGATCTGCCGCAAGGGTCGGTGGTCAAGATCGAAGCCGGGGTCGAGACGGTGGTCCACACCGGCACCGGCCGCAGCGCCGCGCCGGCATGAGCGCGCTGGCGCTGCTCCTGCTGCTCTCCCAGGCGCAACCACGCGCGCCGCTCGGGACGTTCGACAGCTGGGGGGCGTTCCGCGACGCGTCGCCGCTGCGCTGCTTCGCCATCGCCCAGCCGGTTGAGAAATATCGCGAGGCGCGCCCGTTCGCCAGCATCGCCACCTGGCCGCGCGATGGCGTGCGCAACCAGCTCCACATCCGCCTGAGCCGCGCCCGCGCCGCCAATGCCCGCGTCACTTTGTCGATCGGCGAGCGCCGCTTCGAGCTCCAGGCCGGCGATGCCGACGCCTGGGCGCCCGATGCCCGCACCGACGCCGCGATCGTCACTGCGATGCGCGCGGGGCGGAGCATGAGCGTGGAGACGGTCGGCGCCAGCGGCACGCCCTTCGCCGACAGCTACGCGCTCAAGGGCGCCGCCACCGCGATCGATGCCGCCGCGCTGGGCTGCGCGAAGGGCTAGGGGCGGAATTCCCCAGAACCTTCGTCACCCCGGCCTTGTGCCGGTGTCCACCAAGAGGCGAGTGACAGGCAAGAGGCCCAACTGTCATCCGGTGCGGCACCGTGGGCCCCGGCACGAGGCCGGGGTGACGGTGAGGGAGAGGCCGAACCGCACCCGTGAAAAAGGCCGGAGCCAAAGCCCCGGCCTTTCGCCTTCTGCCTGAGGACAGGTCAGTTCTGCTTCGCCGCCGGCGTCGTGCCGCTCGCGGCCATCTTGGCGCTGGCCGCGGCCTGCACGCGCGCGTTGAGCGCGGTGTCGGTGGCCATCGCCTGACCGATCGCATTGAAGCGCTCCGCCGTCAGGCCGGCACCGGTCGCGGCGGCCATCATCTTGGCGCCCTTGTCGGCGTCCGCCACGGTCGTGTCCTTGCGGATCTTCTCGACCTCGAGCGCGGCGGTGGCGAATTGCGAGACCTCGGCATCGGTCACCGTGGCCGAGGTGGCGGGGGCGGCGGCAGGAGCTGCCGGGGCGGGCGTCGTCTGCGGGGCGGTCTGCGCCAGCGCGGCCGGCGCGAACGCCAGCGTGGCGCCGGCGAGGATCGTACCAATGAGCTTCATTTCTGCACTCCAAACAAACACTTAGTCACCCCCGTCAACGCAGGGTGCGTGGCATGGATGCAACAGGGCAAGCGGATCACGGCGGCGCGTGGCGGACTCGGGATTAACCGAGATAGGCCTGCAGGCCGGCCACCAGCGCGTCGAACACGGTGCGCACCCGCGCCAGGCCGCGCAAATCCTCGTGGCAGACCACCCAGGTCTCGAGGGCGAGTTCGAAGTCGGGCAGCAGCCGCACCAGCCCGTCGCGCATGCCGATCGGCACCTGGCATATCCCGATCCCGATCCCCGCCCGGATCGCGGCGAGCTGGGCATGGTCGCTGTCGCTGCGAAAGGCGAGATCGGCGAGGCGAATCGGGAAGCCGGCCTCCTGCACCGTGCGCAGGATCGGCGAATCGCGCTCGGGGCCGATGACCCGGTGTCCGGTCAGGTCGGTCACCGAAGTCGGCGCGGGCCGATCGGCGAGGTAGCTCGGGTGCGCGTGCACGCCGAGCGGCACCGCGCCGATCCGCCGCGCGACCAGCGCTTCCTGGCGCGGCGGCACCATCCGCACCGCGACATCGGCCTCGCGGCGCAGCACGTCCTCGTTGCGGTTGCTCGGGGAGAGCTCGATCACCAGCCGCGGATGTTCGCGTGCCAGCGCCGCGAACACGCGCGGCAGCACCTCCACTGCGATCACTTCGCTCGCCGTGACGCGCACCGTGCCGGCGATTTCCTCGGGCGCGGCGGAGGCAGTGCGGACAAAAGCGTCCGAAGCGTACGCCATTGCGCGTGCATGCTCATGCAGCGACCGCCCGCGCTCGGTAGGGGTCAGCCCGCCAGGCGAGCGGGTGAACAGGGGCGTACCCAGCGCCGCCTCCAGCGCCTCGATCCGCACCCGCACCGTCGGCTGCGCCAGGTTCAGCCGCCGCGCCGCGCCCGAAAGGCTGCCCGTCTCGAGCACCGCCAGAAAGGCGCGCTGCTGCTCCCAGTCAATGCTCATCAAATTCTTATAGGTGACATGCAAAGGTTAGGCAATTTCCTTCTATCTGAGAGTCCTTCATTCCGTGGTGACACAGCGAGCAAGGGAGACCGGAATGAACAGGATCGCATTGATACTCGGTGCCAGCGGCGGGGTAGGCGGCGAGACCGCGCGGGCGCTCCGCGCCAAAGGCTGGCAGGTGCGCGGGCTGGTCCGCCAGCTGCGCCCGGGCCTCGACCCCGAGATCGAGTGGCACGAGGGTGACGCGATGGTTCGCAGCGACGTGCTGGCTGCGGCCAAGGGCGTCGCGGCGGTGGTCCACGCGGTCAACCCGCCGGGCTATCGCGAATGGGACAAGCGCGTCCTGCCGATGCTCGAGAACAGCATCGCGGCGGCCTGGGCCAACGACGCCCGCCTGGCTTTGCCTGGCACGATCTACAATTACGATCCCGCCCAGACCCCGGTGGCGCGCGCGGATTCGCCCCAGCAGCCCGCCACGCGAAAGGGCAATATCCGCAAGGCGATGGAGGCGCGAATCACCGAGTCCGGGGTCCGCGCGGTGATCCTGCGGGCAGGGGACTATTATGGCCCGAAGCCCGGCAACTCCTGGCTTTCGCAGGGCATGATCACTCCCGGCAAGCCGGTGACCAAGGTCACCAATCCGGGCCGCAAGGGGGTGGGGCATGCCTGGGCTTATCTCCCCGATGTCGGCGAGACCTTCGCCCGCCTGCTCGACCGCGAGGAGGAACTGCCCCGCTTCGCCCGCTTCCATTTCGCCGGCCATTGGGACCCCGATGGCAGCGCCTTCCCCGCGGCGATCGCCACTGCGGCGGGGCGTGACGCCAGGCAAGTCCGACTGCCCTGGGCGGTCCTCCCGCTCGTCGCCCTCTTCAACTCGACGATCCGCGAGCTGCTCGAGATGCGCCCCTTCTGGAACCACCCGGTGCGGCTCGACAATCGCGAGTTGGTCGCCTTTCTGGGCGAGGAGCCGCACACGCCGCTGGCCGAGTCGCTGCGGGTCAGCCTCAAGGCACTCGGGTCACTGGAATAATCGCGCGAGATCGACTATGTGCGCGGCCATGCATACAGCTTCGGCCGCGCCCTCGCCCGTCCACGGGCACATCGAACCTATGCCCATTCCCGGGCACATCGATCCCGTGCCCGTGCCCCGCCCCGCGGTGGTGCGCGAGGACGGCCGTACCGACCTGATCGGCCTCACGCGCGACCAGATGCGCGCGGTGCTCGCCGATGCCGGTCTCGAGCCCAAGCAGGCCAAGCTGCGCGCCAAGCAGATCTGGCACTGGATCTACAATCGCGGCGCCACCGATTTCTCGGCGATGACCGACATCGCCAAGGCGCAGCACCCCTGGCTCACCGAGCGCTTCGTGATCGGCCGCCCGCAGGTGGTCGAGGCGCAGGTCTCGACCGACGGCACGCGCAAATGGCTGCTCCGCTCGGACGACGGCCAGGATTACGAGATGGTCTTCATCCCCGATGCGGACCGCGGCACCTTGTGCGTCTCCAGCCAAGTCGGCTGCACGCTCAACTGCCGCTTCTGCCACACCGGCACGATGCGGCTGGTGCGCAACCTCACCGCCGGCGAGATCGTCAGCCAGGTCATGCTTGCCCGCGATTCGCTCGGCGAATGGCCGAGCCAGCCCGAGGGGCGCATGCTCACCAACATCGTGATGATGGGGATGGGCGAGCCGCTCTACAATTTTGACAATGTCCGCGACGGCCTGTCGATCGTCATGGACGGCGACGGGCTCGCGCTGTCGAAGCGCCGCATCACTTTGTCGACCTCGGGCGTGGTGCCGATGATGGCGCGTGCCGGCGAGGAGATCGGCGTCAACCTGGCGGTGTCGCTCCACGCGATCACCAAGGAAGTCCGCGACGAGATCGTCCCGATCAACAAGAAGTACGGGATCGAGGAGCTGCTCCAGGCCTGCGCCGACTATCCCGGCGCCAACAATGCCCGGCGCATCACCTTCGAGTACGTCATGCTCAAGGACAAGAACGACAGCGACGCCGAGGCGCGCGAGCTCGTCCGCCTGCTCAGGAAGTACGACCTGCCCGCCAAGGTGAACCTGATCCCGTTCAATCCCTGGCCCGGCGCGCCGTACGAATGCTCGACGCCGGAGCGGATCCGCGCATTCTCGAACATCATCTTCGAGGCCGGGATCTCGGCCCCGGTGCGCACCCCGCGCGGCCGCGACATCGACGCCGCCTGCGGCCAGCTCAAGACCGCTGCCGAGAAAAAGAGCCGCGCCCAGCTCGACCGCGAGGCGGAAGAGAAGATGGCGGCGCTCGGGTGATCCCCGGCGTCGCGATCGAGCGTGTCGAAACGCTCGATCCGACGGCGCTCGCCCGGTGCGATTTCGTCTACCCGTTCGACAGCGCCTTCGCGCGGCCGAGGGCCGGGCGGATGCTGGCGGTCCTGCGCGTCGATGGCCGCGTCGCGGGCTATCTCGCCTGCCAGCGCGACGGCGATGCCGGCGAAGTGCGGCGGCTCGAGATCGACCGCGGCCATCGCGGCCAGGGGCTCGGCCGCCGGCTCCTCGATGAAGCCCGGCGCTGGGCGGCCGAGCTCGGCCTGTCCGCGCTGGTGCTCGAAACGCTGGCGGACAATCCGGCGGCGGGCCGCTTCTTCGGCCGCAACGGCTTTGTCCAGCGCGACGCGGCGAACGCGCTGCACTGGCAGCTGCCGCTGGACGGCTAGAAACCGCTCGACAAGCGCGGATGGGCACGGGAAGGAGCGGCGTGCCCGACCTCTCCGCTCTCCTCTTCCCCGCCGCCGCGGGCATGCTCGGCGGGGCGATGAACGCGCTCGCCGGCGGCGGCACCTTCGCGACACTGCCCGCGCTGATCGCGCTCGGCCTGCCGTCGAACATCGCCAACGCCACCTCCAATGTCGCGCTGCTGCCCGGCGCGGGGGCGAGCGCCTGGGAATATCGCGACGAGCTGGCGCCGGTGGGCGGCATGCCGGTGCGCGCGCTTGCCGCGATCACCTTTGCCGGCGGGCTGGTCGGCAGCACGCTGCTGGTGCTCACGCCGACCCGCGCATTCGACCTGATCATCCCCTGGCTGCTGCTCTTCGCCTTCGTGGTGATGGCGTTCGGCCGCCGCGCTTCCGACTGGCTGCACGCGCGCGTCACGATCGGGCCGAAGACGTTGGTCACCGCGCAGAGCCTGCTCGGCATCTATGGCGGCTATTTCGGCGGCGGGGTGGGGCTGATCACCACCGCCGTCTATGGCCTGCTCGCCGCGGCGGACCCGCGCTCGCTCTTCTCGATCCGCACCTTGATGCTCGCAGTGGCGAACGGCGCGGCGGCGATCGTCTTCGTCGCGATCGGCATGGTGCGCTGGTGGGCGTGCCTGCCGATGCTGCTCGGCGGGATCCTGGGCGGCTGGCTCGGCGCGCGGATCGGCAAGCGGCTGCCGCACGGCGTGGTGCGGCTGTGGACCTTGCTGGTCACCGGCGCGACCACGCTCGTCTTCTTCGTGCGCGCCTACGGATAATCGGCTAGGCTGGCGGCATGCAGGTCTATCGCCACCGGCTGGTCACGCGCATCTGGCACTGGCTCAATGCGCTCGCGGTGCTGGTGATGATTCCCAGCGGGCTGATGATCTTCAACGCGCATCCGCGGCTCTATTGGGGCAATTACGGCGCGAATTTCGACCATGCCTGGCTCGAGCTGCCGCGCTGGCCCGGCTGGCTGACGCTGCCCTCGCACTATGACCTGGCCGGCGCGCGGCACTGGCATTTGTTCTTCGCGCTGGTGCTGGCCTTCGCGCTGCTGGTCTACCTCGCCTGGAGCCTCGCCAACCGCCACCTCCAGCGCGACCTGCGCTTCCGTCGCGCGGAGCTGACGCGAGGGCATGTCGCCCAGGACCTCAAGGCGCATTGGGCGATGCGCTTCCACGATCCCGCCAATCCCAGGGCCTATAATCTCTTCCAGAAGGCGAGCTACGCGCTGGTGCTGTTCGTGCTGTTGCCGCTGCTGATCTTCACCGGCCTCGCCCTGTCGCCCGGCATGTGGCCGTGGATCGCGGACCTGTGCGGCGGGCGGCAATCGGCGCGCTCGCTCCACTTCATCGCGATGGCGCTGCTCAGCGGCTTCATCGTGGTGCATCTCATGCTGGTGATCCTTGCCGGCGCGGTGGGCGAGGTCCGCTCGATGATCACCGGCTGGTGGCAGGTGCCTGCCGAATGATCACGCGGCGCGGCCTGATCGCTACCGGCGGCGCGAGCTTGCTCGCGGGCTGCGACGCGTGGAGCGATTCGAAGCTGCTGCTCAGCGCCGAGCAGGCGCACCAGTTCCTCCAGCGCTCGATCGGCGGCCGCGCTGCGCTGGCGCGCGAGTTCCGCCCCGAGCAGCGCAGCCCACGCTTCCGCACCAACGGCACCGCCAACCCGGACACGCCCGACTACAACGCGCTGGTCGCGAACAACTTCGCCGATTGGCGGCTGCAGGTCGGCGGGCTGGTCCGCAGGCCGCTCTCGCTCGGCCTCGACCAGCTGCGCGCGCTCCCGCAACGCGCCCAGATCACCCGGCACGACTGCGTCGAGGGGTGGAGCGCGATCGGCAAGTGGCAGGGGCCGCGGCTGGAGGGCGTGCTCCAGCTGGCGGGCCTGCAGGACGGCGCGCGCTACATTGTCTTCCACTGCGCCGACCGGTTCGGCGCGCACGGCATCCCCTATTACGAATCGATCGACCTGATCGATGCCTTCCACCCCCAGACCATCCTTGCCTGGTCGATGAACGATGCGCCGCTCGGCGTCGGGCATGGCGCGCCGCTCCGCCTGCGCGTCGAGCGTCAGCTCGGCTACAAGCAGGCCAAATATGTCATGGCGATAGAGGCGGTTGCGAGCCTCGCCGGGATCGGCCGCGGCAAGGGCGGCTTCTGGGAGGATATCGCCGGATACGAATGGTATGCCGGAATTTGATTTCGCACCTGCGGAAATATTGCGGAAATCCGGGGCGGTCCTAAGGTGTGGTTCCCGGGGGCTGTACAGGTGGTGACGGCTGAATGGCGTTGATCGATCGTTTTTTCGCACGCGCAGTGAAGCGCGGACAACTTACCGTCATCCATGCGGATGGCTCCCAGGCGGTTTTCGGAGCGCCCGATCCGGCGCTCAAGCCGGTGACGATCCGGTTCGGCGCGGGCGCAGCCCGCCGGATCCTGCGCGATCCCTCGCTCGGCGCGGCCGAGGCCTTCATGGACGGCGATGTGGTGATCGAGGATGGCGAGATCCTCGACATGCTGATCCTGTTCGCGGCGAACAATCCCTGGGAGAACAATGACTCGGTGCTGATGCCGAGCCGCTTCAAGAAGGCGCTCGACGCCATCGCCTTCCGCATCGGCCGGATCAACATGCAGCGCCGCTCGAAGCGGAACGTCGCGCATCACTATGACCTGTCGGGCAAGCTCTACGATCTCTTCCTCGATACCGACCGCCAGTACAGCTGCGCCTATTTCAGCGATGCGGGCATCAGCCTCGAGCAGGCCCAGCTCGACAAGAAGGCGCATATCGTCGCCAAGCTCGCGCTCAAGCCGGGCATGAAGGTGCTCGACATCGGCTGCGGCTGGGGCGGCATGGCGCTCTACATCCACGAGAAGACCGGCGCCGAGGTGCTGGGCGTGACGCTGTCGGAAGAGCAGCTCAAGGTCGCGCGCCAGCGCGCGCTCGATGCCGGCGTCGCCGACAAGGTGAAGTTCGAGCTGATCGACTATCGCAACGTCACCGGCCAGTTCGACCGCATCGTCTCGGTCGGCATGTTCGAGCATGTCGGCACGCCGCACTACCGCGCCTTCTTCCGCAAGGTGCGCGAGCTGCTGACGCCGCAGGGCGTGATGCTGCTCCACACCATCGGCCGGGCGGGCGCGCCGGGCGTCACCGACGCGTTCACGCTCAAATACATCTTCCCCGGCGGCTATATCCCGGCGCTCTCGGAGATCGCCAAGGGCTATGAGGGGCTGCGCTACTTCATGACCGATGTGGAGGTGCTGCGCCTCCATTATGCCGAGACGCTCAAGCATTGGTACGAGCGCACCGTCGCCGCGCGCGATGCGATCGTCGCGCTCTATGACGAGCGCTTCTACCGGATGTGGTGCTTCTACCTCGCCGGCTGCCATGTCAGCTTCCAATATGGCGGGCTGGTCAACTACCAGCTGCAATTCTCGCGCTCGCGCGACGCATTGCCGCTCACCCGCGACTACATGTTCGACGAGGAGCGCGAGCTGCGCGAGCCGCACAAGGTGACACTCCGCCAGGCGGGTCAGTCCGGGTAGGCGGCAGCCATCCGATCGATCTTGGCGCGGACGATCGCCTCGAGCATCTCCGCGTCCACATCGGCGAGCCTCTTGATGTAGAGGCAGCCCTTGCCGGTTCTGTGCTTGCCGAGCCGGCCGAGCAGCTCGCCCTGGTCGGCATTGCCGTCGAGGACATAGAGCACCAGCTCGGCCTTGCGCGGGCTGAAGCCGATCCGGCACATCTCGCCGGTGCGGCCGCTGTCATATCGCTAGCGATAGCGCCCGAAGCCGATGATCGACGGCCCCCACATCCGGGGTTCCTCGCCGGTCAGCCGGGCCATCATCGCGGACAGCGTTCCGGCATCCTTGCGCCGCGTCTCGTCGGGCACCGCCGCGATGAAGACCGCCACTGCGATCTCGGTCGCCCTGGTCTTGAGCTCGGCCATCCTGCCTCCTAGCGCCAGCCCGTCGGGGCACGGCGCAACTTCATGATGTTCGAGTCGCGCATCGTCTTCACCAGCGCCGGAAAGCCGCCCAGCGCATTGCCCTGTGGCCCCTCGATCGCGCGGACCAGGCCCGGCACGTCGCACTGCGCATCATAATAGCAATAGAGCTTGATATGCTCCTCGGCGGCGCGGAGCAGCGCGCCGCCGCCCGGATCGTCCGTCGCCAGCTTCTGCACCGCCGCGAGCCGCTTCTCCGGCGCTTCGACGCGGGCGAGGCGGGTGTCATAGCCGCCATTGTGGCGCAGGAATTCGGCCCAGGCGGCCGGCCCGTGCCGCAGCGCCGCGGGGCCCCAGCCGGGTTCGCGTGCGCGCATCAGCGGCGCGGCGAGGCGGAAGCCCTGCGGGCCGATCTCGACGACATAGGGCATCGAGACGGTTTCGGAGAATGCGCCGAAGGCATAGGCCGAGCTGGAATCGTAGAGCAGCAGCACCGGGCGCCGGTATCCGGGCAGGCGGCGCCAGCTGCTCTCTTCGAAATCCTGCTGGTTCAGCTGCGTCGCCACCACATCCCTGCCGTCTGCGCGGAAGACGAGTTGGGTGAAGCAGCAATGCGCGCCGCCGGTCCAGGCAGTGCTGGTCAGTTCCGGCCGGCCGTCGCCATCCAGGTCGAGCGCCTTGAACCGCGTCCAGCGCAGCGCGTCGGGCCGCGCGAACCGGCGGACGAGATGCTCGCCCCGGCAAAAGGCGATCGTGACGCCGTCCATCCCCTCGGGCGCCTCGCGGCGGCGCACCGTCATGCCCTGCCAGGTCGCGATCCGCGCGCCGGCGGGGCAGGGCGTCGCGGCCATGAGGAGCAGTGGCAACAGGGCACCCATCGGCGCGTCTTCCCCTCGCGAATCGTGCCGCCCGAGCATGCCCCAGCCGCAAAACTTGCGGAAGCGGCACATGAACCCTAGAGCGCCCCGGTTTTCCCAGAAGGTTCCCGGAGTCGCCCATGTCAGACAAGATCAACCGCGTTGTCCTCGCCTATTCGGGCGGGCTGGACACCAGCGTGATCCTGAAATGGCTCCAGCAGGAATATCAGTGCGAGGTCGTGACCTTCACCGCCGATCTCGGCCAGGGCGAGGAGCTCGAGCCGGCGCGCAAGAAGGCCGAGATGGCCGGCGTGAAGCCCGAGCATATCTTCATCGAGGACGTGCGCGAGGAGTTCGTCAAGGACTTCGTCTTCCCGATGATGCGCGCCAACGCGCTCTATGAGGGCCTGTATCTCCTCGGCACCTCGATCGCGCGGCCGCTGATCGCCAAGCGCCAGATCGAGATCGCCAAGCTGGTCAATGCCGACGCGGTCAGCCACGGCGCCACCGGCAAGGGCAATGACCAGGTCCGCTTCGAGCTCGGCTATTACGCGCTCAACCCGGACATCAAGGTGATCGCGCCGTGGCGCGAGTGGGACCTGACCAGCCGCACCCGCCTCATCGAGTTCGCCGAGAAGCACCAGATCCCCGTCGCCAAGGACAAGCGCGGCGAATCGCCCTTCTCGACCGACGCGAACCTTCTCCACACCTCGTCCGAGGGCAAGGTGCTCGAAGATCCGTGGGAGGAAGTGCCCGATTACGTCTATTCGCGCACGGTGAACCCGGAAGACGCGCCGAACGAGCCCGAAGTCATCACGATCGATTTCGAGCGCGGCGACGGCGTAGCGCTGAATGGCGAGGCGATGTCGCCCGCCACGCTGCTCACCGCGCTCAACGAGCTCGGCCGCAAGCACGGCATCGGCCGCCTCGACCTCGTCGAGAACCGCTTCGTCGGCATGAAGTCGCGCGGCATGTACGAGACGCCGGGCGGCACCATCTATCACCTCGCCCATCGCGGCATCGAGCAGATCACGCTCGATCGCGGCGCCGCCCATCTCAAGGACGAGCTGATGCCGCGCTATGCGGAGCTCATCTACAACGGCTTCTGGTTCGCCCCCGAGCGCGAGATGCTCCAGGCGGCGATCGACCATAGCCAGGAGAAGGTGACCGGCACCGTCCGCCTCAAGCTCTACAAGGGCAGCGTGATCGTCACCGGCCGCAAGTCGCCCTACAGCCTGTACTCGGAGAAGGTCGTGACCTTCGAGGACGACCAGGGCGCCTATGACCAGCGCGACGCCGCCGGCTTCATCAAGCTCAACGCGCTGCGGCTGCGTCTGCTGGGCCGCCGCGACCTGTGATTTTCGGGGCCCGGCGGGTGCGCGTGCGCCCGCCGGGACTATGTCCGAACTGGACATAGTCTCCGTCCGTTTCGACTTCATTCTGTTATCTCTTTGTTCTCATCGAACCGAGGGGACACGGAATGGCGAAGAAACGGCGAGCGATCTTGCTGGCGTGTGGCGCATTGCTCTCGATCACGGGATGCAGTGCGCAAGTCGGCGACAAACAGCGCTTCGTCGCGGACATGATCGAGCAGATCAAGCAACGGCTGCCGGGCGTCGAAGTGACGCAGCGCGATGATCCGCTGTCGGTGTCGCTCAAGGGGGGCGGTCGAGCCCAAATCACGCTCAACTTCCACCGCATCTATGGCTTCTGTCGACATGCTTCCGTGGAGGTCTGCACCGCGACGCGCTCCGCGTTCCTCGACAAGGTCGTCCGGAATCCGGTGCCGCCGGCGCCGACCGTCGCTTCGTTGCGCATTGCGGTGCACAGCGCGGAATACATGAAGCATGTGCCGGCGCACGTTGCTGAACCAATTGGCGACGATTTGTTCGCCGTGCTCGTCTCCAATGCGCCGGATAGCGTCTCCACCGTGCCGCCTGAGGCGCTGGTCAAACTCGGCTTGAACCGCGAGCAGGCATGGATGCGGGCGTTACGGCAGACGAGAGCACAGCTCCCTGCGTTGCCCGATCCGGCAAGGCTGGCACGAGGCGTGGTCGTCTATCAGGACCAGCCCTATCTCGCGAGCCTGCTGACCGATGCCAAGGGTTGGGCAGCGGTCTCCGAGACCGCCGGCCCCGATTTTCTCCTCACCGTTGTCGCGGACGACTATGTGTTTGTCGGTCGCATGCCCGACGGACCTCGGCTCGAGCAGTTCAAGCAATCGGTGCGCGAGGATTGTGCGAGCCGGCAGCGCTGCCTGTCACCCAATGTCTATCGCTTCCACGACGGCCGCTGGGTGATTTCGCGCTAGCGCCTCCTAACGCGGGATTAACCAAGATGCCCTAGCGCGGGCGGATGGAATTCCGCCCGCCCCGCCCCGCGTGGCGCGACCTCGGCGTCGCGCTGCTGCTGGCCGTGGCGCTGAGCGTCGCCTGGACGGTGCGCGGCTGGCACGATCTGGCGGCGTTCCGGCTCCCCGATACCGACGACATGGTGCGGCTGCAGCAGATCCGCGACTGGCTGGCGGGGCAGGCGTTCGGCGACCTCGCCCAGCACCGGCTCGGCCTGGCGCCGGGGCTGGAGATGCACTGGTCGCGCCTGCCCGATCTCGTTCCCGCGGCGCTGATCGTCACGCTCACTCCTTGGTTCGGCATCTCCGGCGCGACGTTGGCCGCGCTGATCCTGTGGCCGGCGCTGCAATTCTTCGCCGCGCTGGCGCTGACCGGCAGCATCGCCCGGCGGCTCGGCGCGCCGGCGGCGACCGCGACCCTGCTCGCCGCACTGGCCTATCCGGCGACCAGCCTGTTCCTGCCCGGGCGAATCGATCACCACGCGCTGCAGATGGTGCTGCTCCTGCTGCTGGTGCGCGCGCTAACCGGTCCCGGGAGCTTCCGAGCCGGCGCAGTCGCCGCGCTGGCGACGGCGGCGTCGCTGGTCATCGGCCTCGAGACCCTGCCGCTGCTCGCGATCGCCGGCGCTGCGCTTGTGCTGCTCTGGGTGGCCGACCGGCCCGGCAGCCGGGCGCGGCTGTTCGGCTTCGGCATGGCGCTGCCGCTGGCCCTGGCGGGGGCAGCCGCGCTTTTCCGCACCAGCGGCTGGGGCGTGCCCGCCTGTGACGGTTTCACCGGCATCGTGTGGCGCGCGGCACAGTGCGCGTCGCTCGCGCCGCTCGGGCTGGCGCTGCTCGATCTTTCCGCGGCGAGGGGCTTCCGGGCGCGGATCGTCGCCACCGCGATTGCCGGTGCCGCCGCCGCGCTGGCGGTGCTCCTGCTCGCGCCGCAGTGCCTCAGCCCCTATGGCGCCGTCGATCCGCTGCTCGCGCGCGTCTGGCTCGCCAAGGTCGGCGAGGCGCAGCTGCTGTTCGGTGCGTCGCCGGCCAATGCCATCGCCTATGCCGGGCTGGCGCTGGCCGGGCTGGTGGCCGCCCTCGTCCTTGCGTGGCGCCGTTGCACGCCCGGCTGGATCCTCCTCGCCGCGCTCCAGCTGGCGGCGCTGGCGATCACCTGCTTCCAGCTGCGCGGCGCCTATGCCGGCGCGCTGCTCGCCGCCCCCGCGCTGGCGGTGACGATCGCGGCAGCACGGGCGCGGGGCCTCCTGCTGCTCGCGCCGGCCTGGATCGTCGCGACCGGCATCCTCTATCCGCTCGCCGGCAC
Organism: Sphingomonas sp. KR3-1; assembly: GCF_040049295.1. Classification (NCBI taxonomy): domain Bacteria; kingdom Pseudomonadati; phylum Pseudomonadota; class Alphaproteobacteria; order Sphingomonadales; family Sphingomonadaceae; genus Sphingomonas; species Sphingomonas sp. KR3-1. The sequence goes on along the minus strand of NZ_JBDZDQ010000001.1, from coordinate 1,413,815 downwards.
GGCGCTGTTCCCGCCCAGGGCGGAGCCCGGGCCCGACTGCACCGCGCCCGAGAGCCTCGCCCGGCTCGCCGCGCTGCCGCCCGGCCATCTGCTCGCGCCGCTCGACCTCGGCGCCTATGCGCTCGCCGCCACGCCGCATGCGGTGCTGGCGGCACCCTATCACCGCAACAATCGGGGGAATCGTGCCATGACTGACTTCTTCATGGGCCCGCCCGCGCAATCGGAAGCGATCGCGCGGGCCTGGGGCATCGACTATGTCGCCTTCTGCTCGGGCGATCTCGACCGTTTCGCGAAGGAGAACGGCGATCCGCACAGCCTGGCCGCGAGCCTGCGCGCCGGCGCGGTGCCCGGCTGGCTCGCGCCCGTGCCCGGCACCGGCGACGCACCGCGCGTCTATCGGCTGGTCTCGCGCCACTGATGCCGCAGGCCGCGGTCCGCTGGTGGGAGACACGCTGGTTCGCGCTCGCCGCGATCCTGGCGTCGTGCGTGCCCTTGCTCTGGCCCGCGCTGCCGCCGCTGATCGACCTGCCCGCGCATATCGGCCGCTACCATGTCGCCGAGGCGATCGCCCGGTCGGCGGACCTCCAGCGCCACTGGACCTATCACTGGGCGCTGATCGGCAATCTCGGCGTCGACGGCATCGTCTACGCGCTGGCGCCGCTGCTCGGCGTCGAGGCGGCGGCGAAATGGACGGTGGTGGCGATCCCGCTGCTCACCACCGCGGCGCTCGCCTGGCTGTCGCGCGAGAGCGGCGGGCGGATGTCGCCGGCGACGCTGGCGGCGTTCCCGCTCGCCTACAACTACGCCTTCATCTTCGGCTTCGTGAACTTCGCGCTGGCCAGCGCCCTCGCCATCGCCGCGCTGGCCTTGTGGATCCGCCTCGGCCGCCAGCACCGGCTGGTGCTGCGCGCCGGCCTGTTCATGCCGATCTCCTTCGTCCTCTGGCTCGCGCACAGCTTCGGCTGGGGCATGTTCGGCCTCTTCGCCTTCGCCGCCGAGACTGCCCGGCTGCGCAGCAACGGCCGCAGCTGGCGCGCCGCGCTGGTCGGTGCGGTGCTCGCCTGCATTCCGCTCGGCGGCCCGGCGCTGCTCACCGTCGCGACCCAGTACAGCTCGGTGGTCTATTACCAGTGGCGCGCCAAGCCCGGCTGGGTCGCGTCGTTGCTGCGCGACCGCTGGAAATGGTTCGACGTCGCCAGCGTCCTCGCCATCGCGTTCCTGCTCTACACCTGCCTGCGCCGCCCCGGCTGGCGCTTCGACCCGACCGCCGGCGCCGCCGCGCTGATCGGGCTGGCGATCTTCGTGATCTTCCCGTTCACCGTCGCCGCGGGCGCCTATGCCGACATGCGGCTGCTTGGCCCGGCCGTGGCGATCGCGCTTGTCGCGGTCCGCCCGCCGGCGAAGTGGGAGCGCGCGGTGGCGATCGGCGCGACCGCCTTCTTCGTGATCCGCACGGTGGCGGGCACGATCAGCATGCTGCTCGCTTCCCAGCCCCAGCAACAGGCGCTCGAGGCCGTGCCGCACATCCCGCGCGGCGCCGCGGTGCTGGTGCTCGCGCAGGAGAATTGCGCGACCGACTGGACGAGCCGCCGCCTCGCCCATGTCTCGGGCATCGCGCTTGCCCGCCGCGACATCTTCGAGACCGCGCAGTGGACGCTCGCCGGCCAGCAGCTGCTCCGCCATCGCCACGAACAGGCCGAGCCCTATGCCTCGGACCCGTCCGAACTCGTCTATCCGCTGGGCTGCGCCTATCGCCCGACCGATCCGGCAACCGCGATCCGCGCCTTCGATCGCCGCGTCTTCACCCATGTCTGGGTGATCGGATTCCGGCCCCAGCCGGCGCTCGCACCCGACGTGACGCTCGCCTGGAGCAACGGCATGTCCTCAATATATCGCGTTCGTCACGATGCCGGCTTGTCTGGGAGCGCCGGGCAACGGTAATAGCGGTCGGATGCAGGGAAATCCGGAGGCATCACTTCATTGGTGGCAGACGCGCTGGTTCGTGGCGCTGTGCACCTTCATCGCCATCATTCCGCTGATCTGGCCGACGATCCCGCCGCTGGTCGACCTGCCTGGCCATATGGGGCGCTACCGCGTCCAGTTCACCTATGATCAATATGGTTTCCTGCGCGAATGGTATGATTTCCGCTGGAGCCTGATGGGCAATCTCGGCGTCGATCTGCTCGTCATCCCGCTCCATTATGTCTTCGGGCTCGAGCTGGCGGTGAAGCTGGTGGTGATCTCGATCCCGGCGATGACCGTGGCGGGCATGCTGTGGATCGCGCGCGAGGTGCACGGCAAGATTCCGGCGACCGCGCTGATCGCGCTGCCGCTCGCCTATGCCTTCCCCTTCCATTTCGGCTTCGTCAATTTCGCGCTGTCGATGGCGTTCGCGCTGCTCGCGTTCGGCTGGTGGCTGCGCCTCGCGCGCCTCGGCAAGCTGCTGTTCCGCTCGATGGTGTTCCTGCCGATCTCGGTGCTGATCTGGATCTGCCACACCTATGGCTGGGGCCTGCTCGGTATCCTCGCCTTCTCGGCCGAGCTGATCCGCCAGCACGATCTGCGCCGCAATCCGCATGTGCCGTGGAAGCAGGACATCTGGGGCGGCTGGGTGCTGCCCTGGTTCTATGCCGGCCTCCAGTGCATCGTGCTGGCGCCGCCCGCGGTGATGATGGTGGTGTGGCGCTCGGGCGACCATGTCTCGGGCCAGACCTTCGACATGTTCAACTGGCGCGCCAAGATGCTGTGGATCACCCAGGTGTTCCGCGATCGCTGGCAGCTGTTCGACCTCGCCTCGGTCGGCGTGCTGTTCCTGCTGCTGTTCAAGGCGGTGCGCGATCCGAACATCCAATATTCGCGCAACCTGGCGCTGTCGGGCATCTTCCTGACCCTGGTCTACATCTTCCTGCCGCGGGTCGTGTTCGGATCGGCCTATGCGGACATGCGCCTCGTGCCGTTCCTGCTGGCGATCGGCATCCTCGCGATCCGGCCCAAGCCCGGCCTGTCGATCCGCGGCGCCGCGACGATGGCGGCGCTGGGCATGGCGTTCTTCTGCGTGCGCATCGCGGCGACGACCTGGAGCTTCGCGCTCTACAGCGGCACCTATGACCGCGAATTGAAGGCGCTCGATCATCTGCCCCAGGGCGCCCGGCTGATCAGCTTCGTCGGCGAGACCTGCCGCTACGAGTGGAAGCAGACTCGCCTCCAGCACGTCCCTGCGCTCGCGCTCGAGCGCAAGCTTGCCTATACCAACGATCAATGGTCGATGGCGGGCGGGCAGCTGATGACGGTGCGCTATGCCGCGGCCGAGCGCTTCGCCCATGATCCCTCGCAGATGGTCACCGACGTGCAGTGCCCGCGCGAATATTGGCGCCCGATCGCCTGGGCGCTGGCGCGCTTCCCGCGCGATGCGTTCGACTATGTCTGGATGATCGAGCCGCCGGCCTATAACCCGCGCTTCGAGCAGGGGCTGATCCCGATCTGGCGCGATGGCGCCAGCGCGCTGTTCAAGATCGATCACAAGGTGCCCGCGCCGGTGATCGAGCCGGGCGAGCTGCCGATCCCGCGATGGGAGCGCGACATCATCCTGCGCGAGGGCCATCAGCTCGGCAGCAGCCTGCCCGATCCCGAGGCGAGCCCGGACGCGGAGGCATCGCCGCTGCCGATGCTCTCGCCGACCCCCTCGCCGAGCCCCAGCCCCTCGGCGAAGGCACGGCACAGGAAGGCAAGGCACTAAAGACCTCACTCATTCCCCTCCCTGCAAGGGAGGGGCTAGGGTGGGTTAGAAGAGGTCGGGCTCGATGCCCGCCCTTTTCTGTTTCACTCAACGGCTGGGATAGTCGTCTGAGCTTCCTACCCGCCCCGGCGGAACGGCGTCAGCTCGCCGAGATATTCCTGCTCCTGCGCCACCGCTTCGCGCTCCTGCTCGAGATGGTCGGCGACGGCGCGGCGGAAGCCCGGATCGGGGAGATAATGCGCCGACCAGGTGGTGACCGGCGCATAGCCGCGCGCCAGCTTGTGCTCGCCCTGCGCGCCCGCCTCGACCCGCGCGAGCCCGCGCGCGATCGCGGCATCGATCGCCTGATAGTAGCAGAGCTCGAAATGGAGGAAGGGCACTTCCTCGGTGCAGCCCCAATAGCGGCCATAGAGCGCGTCGGCGCCGATCAGGTTGAGCGCGCCGGCGATCGGCGTATCGCCGCGATAGGCGAGGATCAGCAGCACCTGGTCCGCCATCTCCTGCCCGAGCAGCGAGAAGAACAGCCGGCTGAGATAGGGCCGTCCCCATTTGCGGCTGCCAGTATCCTGGTAGAATTCCCAGAACGCGTCCCAATGCGCCTCGGTGATCTCGCGGCCGCTGAGGTGGCGGATGGTCAGCCCTTCCACCGCCGCGGCGCGCTCCTTGCGGATCGCCTTGCGCTTGCGGCTGGCGAGTGCGGTGAGGAAGGAGTCGAAATCGCGATAGCCCTCGTTCGCCCAGTGGAACTGGGTGCCCGCACGGATCAGCCAGCCGGCCTGCTCGAACAGCGGCAGCTGATCGTCGTCGAGAAAGGTGACATGCGCCGAGGACAACCGGTTCTGGTCGGTAACCGCCTCGATCCCGGCGATCAGCCCGGGCGCCATCGCCCCGTCGCGCAGCAACAGGCGCGGGCCGGGCACCGGCGTGAACGGCACTGCGACCTGGAGCTTGGGATAATAGTTGCCGCCGGCGCGCTCCCAGGCATCGGCCCAGGCATGATCGAACACATATTCGCCCTGGCTGTGGCTCTTGGCATAGGCCGGGGCGATCGCGGCGGGCCGCCCGTCCGCGCCGTCGATCACGATCGGCAGCGATTGCCAGCCGGCGCGCGGGCTCACCGATCCCGAGCGCTCAAGGATCGAGAGGAAGGCGTGGCTGACGAACGGATTGCGGGTGCCGGCGCAGGCGTCCCAATCCTCCGGCGGGATCGAGGCGACGCCGTCGGCGATGCGGGCGGTCACGGGAGAGGCAGGCACGCGCTCAAGATAAGGAGCGCCCCCGGGCAAGGGCAATGGCCAAGGGGAGCGGATGCGCTTGCAATGTAGGATTTCGCCTGCTTGGCTCGTGTCGCCGGAGTGCTGCGCGCCGGCCGCTCTTTGATTTGTTGGAACGATAGGATCCCGCGCGCGCAAGGATGTTGCGAGATGCGCGGCGTTTGCCCGAAGTGAGTCAACCCAAGCGCGGCCAAAACGTGCTGCGGGCGCGCACTGGGGCCATTTTGCCGAGTCGCGGAAAATTTCGCTGTAGGAAGCTAGTCGTGCTTCGCGTCGCTCGACGTGATCCGGATGTCGCGGCGCGGCACCGGCAGCTTGATCCCGTTCTCCTGGAACATCACCCACAGCCGGTTGAGCACGTCGCTCTTCACATTGCCGACGCCGCTTTCGGGATCGCTGATCCAGGTGAGGATCTCATGCTCGACGCCGCTCTCCCCGAACGCGGTGAGCCGCACATTGGTCGGCGGGTTGTTGAGCGCGCGCGGGCTTTCCTTGGCGGCGCGCAGCATCAGCGCCTGGGCGAGCTTCAGGTCGCAATCATAGGCGACGGTCACCGGGATGCGGACGCGGACGTTGCGATCGGTGTACGACCAGTTCTCCACTTCCTGGGTCATCAGATTCTCGTTCGGAATCAGATGCTCCTTGCCGTCGCGGGTGACGACGCTGACCGCGCGCACGCCGATCTTGTTCACCCAGCCGAAGCTCTCGCCGACCACGATCACGTCGCCCGGCTTGATCGAGCGGTCCATCAGCAGGATGATCCCGGCGATCAGATTGCCGATCGTCTTCTGCAGGCCGAAGCCGATCGCCAGGCCGAACGCGCCCGAGAAGACGGTGAAGGTGGTCAGGTCGATCTTGAGCAGGTCGATACCGACGAAGAAGGCGACGATCACCGCGGCGATGCTGGTCAGCTTCTGGACGAGCAGCTTCTGCGCCGGATCGAAGCCGCGCGCGCTGGCGATCCAGTGCGCGAGCAGCCGGTTGAACAGGCGCACCGCCGCGAACAGCAGCAGCACCGTCACGCCGATCGAGAGCAGCGAGAGCAGGGTGATATTGCGCTCGCCGATCTGGAAGCCAACCTTGTTGAGCGCGTCCTGCGCCGCGGCGAACTGGCCGATCGTCCGGCTGAGGATCGCTGCAAAGGCGAGCGTGGCGACGGTCCAGGCCAGCCAGCGCGGCAGGTTCAGCCCGCGCAGCACCGCGACCACCAGCATCGCCGCCGCCGATCCCGTGGCGAAGCCCAGCGCCAGCGCGGCGAGCACGTGCCAGGGATAGCCGGCCAGCGCCAGGCCGAGCAGCACTGCCGCCACGCCGTGGCGCACGATCTCGCAGACCCGCCCGGTGAAGATCTCGGCATGCTCGACATGGTGCGCCCAGAAGGCCGCAATCCGCCGGCCGAGCGTCCGCCCGGCGAACCAGCCCAGCGCCAGTGCCGCGACGGCGAGCGCGACAGCGATGCCCGCCTCGGTGAGCTCGGGTGGCGAGGGGAGGTTGTGCCCCGCCAGCCAGTCGCCGAAGCGCTGCATCATCCGCGTGCCGCCCGGAACGCGGCAAGGCCCTGTTCGAGGTCGGCGATCAGGTCGTCCGGATCCTCGAGCCCGATCTGCAGGCGCACCGCGGGGCCTTCCGCGGTCCACTGCGTCGCGGTGCGGTGGCGCTGCGGGTCGACCGGGATCGCCAGGCTCTCATAGCCGCCCCAGCTATAGCCGATGCCGAAATGCTCGAGCGCGTCGATCAGCGCGGCGCGCGCCGCCTCGTCGCCGCCGTCCAGCACGAAGGAGAACAGCCCGGCCGCGCCCTTGAAGTCGCGGTGGAAGATCTCGTGCCCCGGGCAATCGGGCAATGCCGGGTGGAGCACCCGCGCCACTTCGGGGCGGGCCTTGAGCCACTCGGCGATCTTGAGCGCGGCGCGGCCATGCTGGTCGAGCCGGATCGCCATGGTGCGCAGGCCGCGCGCGCCCAGCCAGGCGTCGTCCGGGCTCGCCGTCTGGCCGAGCTGGTAGGTCGCGCTGCGCAGCGCCTGGTACTTGCCCTGTGCCGCGGTGACCGAGCCCAGCATCACATCGGAATGGCCGACGACATATTTGGTTGCCGCCAGGATCGTATAGTCGATGCCGAACTCGATCGCCGGGAAGAGCAGGGGCGTCGCCCAGGTGTTGTCGAGCACCGTCTCGATGCCGCGATCCTTCGCCACTGCGACGATCGCCGGCACATCCTGCACCTCGAAGGTCAGGCTGCCCGGGCTTTCGAGGAAGATCACCTTGGTATTGGGCTTGCAGAGCGCCGCAATGCCTTCGCCGATCAGCGGGTCGTAATAGCTCGTCTCGACGCCCAGCCGCTTGAGCATGCCGTTGGCGAAGTTGCGCGTCGGGTCATAGCTGCTGTCGGGCAGCAGCAGATGGTCGCCCGGCGAGAGCAGCGCCAGCAGCGTGGTGACGATCGCCGCGACGCCCGAGGGATAGAGCAGGGTCGCCTCGGCGCCGGGCTCGAGCTCGGTCAGCGCATCGGCGAGCGACCACTGCGTCGGCGTGCCGCGGCGGCCGTAGAACAGCTTGTGGTGCGTGTCCGCCGCGCCGTTCGCCCGCAGATGCGCGACATCGTCATAGAGGATCGTCGAGGCGCGCCACACCGGCGGGTTGACGATGCCCTGCGTCCATTCCTTGCGGCGGCCGGCGGTGACGACCTTGGTCTTGTCGCGCTTGCTCATGCCGGGCCCAATGCCTTGGCGGTCTCGGGCCGCGAGCCCCATTCGGTCCAGCTTCCGTCGTAGAGCGCGGCCTCGTTGTCGAGCAGGTGCGCGCCGAACGCCAGGATCGCCGCGGTGATGCCCGATCCGCAGGTGGTGACCAGCGGCTGGGCAAGGTCGATCCTGCTCTCCTCGAACACGCTGCGGATATGGTCGGGATGCTTCCAGGTGCCATCCGGGTTGAAGAAGCGCGGATAGGGCACGCTGCGCGAGCCGGGGATATGGCCGGCGGCGACTTCGGCGCGCGGATCGGGCTCCTCGCCGGTGAAGCGCGCGGCCGAGCGGGCGTCGGCGATCTGGCCGGTCTCGCCCTTCATCTGCTCGAGCGTACGGACCTGCGCCTTGGGTGTGCGCGGTTCGAAGCTGCCGGGCTGGGCGTGGTGCGGGCCGGTGGCGCAGGCCCGGCCCTCTGCCTTCCACTTGGCCATGCCGCCATCGAGCAGCGCCACGTCGACGCCCGCCAGCCGCAGCACCCACCAGGCGCGGCAGGCCGTGTGGTGCGGGCTGTTGTCGTAGAGGACGATCTGCGTCTCGGTGTCCGCGCCCAGCGCGCGCAGCCGCTCGGCGATCATCGCGACGGTCGGCACGGTCGACGGCAGCGGGCTGGTGTCGTCGACCAGCGTATCGAGGTCGAGGAAGCGCGCGCCGTGGATATGCTCTGCCTCGAATTCGGCGCGCGGGTTGCGCGGCGGCGATCCGGGGATCGTCGAGGTGTAGGTTGCGTCCAGCACCAGCACGTTCGGCGCGCCGGCCAGCCAATCGGTCGTTACGAGGCTATCCATGGTTCGCGTCCTAGAAGGATGCAAACCGGCACGCAAACGCCTTGGGCCGCTCCGTCCAACCGTTGCCGATGCCGGGTGCGGCTCCTAAATGGCGGGCATGGACGCCAAACACCTCGGAAAAGCCTCGACCCTTCCCGCTACCCCGGAAGAGGCCGAGCTCGACTATGTGCCCAATCCCCGCAAGGGCACGCGCTACCTCATCCGCTTCGCCGCACCCGAGTTCACCTCGCTCTGCCCGATCACCGGCCAGCCGGATTTCGCGCATCTGGTGATCGACTATGTGCCGGGCGACACGATCGTCGAGTCCAAGTCGCTGAAGCTGTTCCTGGGCAGCTTTCGCAACCACGGCGCCTTCCACGAGGACTGCACGGTAGGCATCGGCCAGCGGCTGTTCGACGAGATGCAGCCCGAATGGCTCCGGATCGGTGGCTATTGGTATCCGCGCGGCGGCATCCCGATCGACGTCTTCTGGCAGTCTGGTGCGCCGCCGGAAGGTGTCTGGGTACCCGATCAGGGCGTTGCCGGCTATCGCGGCCGCGGCTGAACGCCAGATTTACAACGGCTCGTCCGAGTCGTATCATGCTGTGTTGCAGCATGATGAAACCTTATTGAAATCAGGGAGTTTGGAGAGGCGAACGGAATAACCCTACGCAAAATAGTTTTTGCGGCAGCGAAAGGAAAGATCGGCGCAATGAAAGCCCCGAACGTCCACCACATAGCGCTGATCGGTAACTTCCTGCCGCGCAAGTGCGGCCTCGCCACCTACACGACCGACACCTATACCGCGCTCAAGCAGCGCTTCCCGGATCTCAAGGTCGACGTCTATGCGATGGACGACCATCCCGGTCGCTATGATTATCCCGAGGCAGTCACGCGCGCGATCCCCGAGCAGGACCGCGCCGCCTATCTCGACACCGCGCGCCAGATCGAGGCATCGGGTGCCCAGGCGCTGTGGATCCAGCACGAGTACGGCATTTATGGCGGCCCCGCCGGCGAATATCTGATCGCGCTGCTCGACCGGATCACGATCCCGGTCACCGCGACGCTGCACACCGTGCTCGAGAACCCCAATGCCGATCAGCGCCGGGTGATGGAGGCGCTGCTGCGCCGTGCGTCGCGGGTGATCGTGATGGCCGAGAAGGGCCGCGAGATCCTGAAGCGCGTCCATGGTGCCGACGACAAGAAGATCGTCATGATCCCGCACGGCGTGCCCGACCGGCCCTTCGCCGATCCCGCGGACTTCAAGGCGCGCTTCGGCTGGCAGGGCCGCGAAGTGATCCTCACCTTCGGCCTGCTCGCGCCGAGCAAGGGCATCGAGACGGTGATCGAAGCGATGCCGGCGATCGCCGCGGCGCGGCCCGATGCACTCTATGTGATCTTGGGCGCGACTCACCCCAATCTCGTCGCGCATGAGGGCGAAGCCTATCGCGACCGGCTGAAGGCGCAGACCGCTGCGCTCGGCGTGGCCGAGCATGTCGCGTTCGTCGATGGATTCGTCGAGCAGGATGAACTGCTCGACTATCTCCAGGCGGCGGACGTCTATGCGACGCCCTATCCCAATCCTGCGCAGATCACCTCCGGCACGCTTTCCTATGCTGTGGCCGTGGGCAAGCCGGTGGTCTCGACCCCCTATGTCCACGCGACCGAGATCCTCGCCGAGGATCACGGCGTGCTGGTGCCGTTCAACGACAGCGGCGCCTTTGCCCGCGAGATCTCGCGGCTGCTCGCCGACAAGGATGCGCGCACCGCGCTCGCGAAGCGTGCCTATGCCCGTGGCCGCACGATGCTGTGGCCGCGCCTTGCCGAAACCGCGATGAGCCAGCTGGCCGGCATCATTGCCGCCAAGCCGCGCCGCTTCGCCCGTCCGGCGAAGGAGCTGTCGGCGCTCAAGCCCAACATCGCCGCGGTTGAGCGGATGAGCGATGCGACCGGGATGCTGCAGCACTCGATCTTCTCGGTGCCCGATCGGCGCCACGGCTATTGCATCGACGACAATGCCCGGGCGCTGATCCTGATGTCGAAGATCGAGGAGATCGACGAAATGCTGCGGGACAAGTGGACGAGCATCTACGCCGCCTTCGTCCAATATGCTTGGAATCCCGATGTCCGGCGCTTCCGCAACTTCATGAATTTCGACCGGACCTGGTGCGAGGATGTCGGCTCGGAAGATTCGAACGGCCGCGCTCTCTGGGCGCTGGGCGTCACTGCGCGCGACGCCAAGGCGCTCAAGCACCGCGACTGGGCCTCGGCGCTGTTCGACTCCACTGCTTCGATCGCGCTCGAGCTCGGATCGCCGCGTGCCCGCGCCTTTGCGATGCTGGGCGCGGCGGCGATGCTCGATGCACATCCCGGCCATCCGCTCAGCGTCGAGATCCTCTCGCGCTTCGGCGCCGAGCTGATCGAGCTGCTCGACAGCAATCGCCGGCCCGAATGGAGCTGGTTCGAGATCGTGCTGGCCTATGACAATGCCCGGTTGCCCGAGGCGCTGCTGCGGGCCGGCACTGCGCTGGGGCGGAGCGAGTTCACCAGCGTCGGGCTCGAGACGCTCGAATGGATCGTCGCGCAGCAGACCTCGCCCGAGGGGCGGTTCCGCGCCGTCGGTTCGGAGAGCTTCGGCCGCGAATTTGCGCCGCCGCTCCAGTTCGACCAGCAGCCGCTCGAGGCGCAGGCGACGGTGGAAGCCTGTGTCGCGGCTTGGGAAGCGACCGGCGACGAGCGCTGGAACGAGGAAGCGCTGCGCGCCTATCGCTGGTACCTTGGCGTGAACGATCTCGATCTGCCGCTCGCAAGCCCGCAGGATGGCGGCTGTTTCGACGGGCTGATGCCCCATGGGCTCAACCGCAACCAGGGCGCGGAGTCGATTTTGGCGCTCCAGCTCGCCAATTGCGCGATTTCGGCTCTTTCAAAAGCAACCGGAAACGTGGCAACACCCATTCGAGCCGCAGTGGCGTAACGACTTTCGCCCGGCGCGGGGACAATGGCTGGGAGCCGAATGCTCGAACTTTTCAATCATGAGTTGCGGCTGCGCGCGGATCCTTCGCGCGTCGTGGTGCGGCCTTTCCATATCGCCTGGGCATCGAACGGGTCGGGACCGAGCCGCAGCGAGCGGCTGGTGACCGAAGTGCTCGCCATGTCGCCGGGCGAGGCGCGCCAGCAGCTGGAGATCGTCCTCAAGGACTTCGAGGCGCGCCACTGGCAGACCCGCCGCGTTTTCATGACGCGCTATGACGAGATCGAGGGCATGCTCGGGCTCGACGGCAGCGAGATCGGCGACGAGAAGCGCCAGCTGATCGGCGCCTATTTCTGCCATGAGTACAGCTATGCCGCCGCCGCGCTGATGAACCCCAGCGCCGTGCCGCACTACGACCAGACCGGCATGCCGCCCGGATCGCTCCGCATCCTGATGAGCCTGCGCGCCGTCGGCGAGGGGCACATCTCCTCGGTCGCCTTCCGCGAAGGCATCATCACCGAGCACAACGAGCTGACGCTCGCCCCCGAGCCGCCCTTCGCCACCGCCGCGGATGCCCGCGAGGAAGACGAGGAGCATGTGCCCGAGGGTCCTGTGACCGTCTATCGCCACCGCGACTCCACGCTGTCCGGCACCGTCATCTTCCCGATCACCAAGGCCCAGTCCAACGGCCTCGAGGATCTGCGCATCACCCATTTCCGCCACGAGGACGGGCAGGAAGAGTGGATCGGCACCTACACCGCCTATAACGGCTCGCAGATCCAGTCCGAGCTGCTGCGCACCCGCGACTGGCGCAGCTTCGACCTGGTGCCGATGTCGGGCGGCGCGAGCCGTAACAAGGGCATGGCACTGTTCCCGCGCACCGTGAACGGCAAGTACATGATGCTCGGCCGGCAGGACGGCGAGAACATCTTCCTCCACAGCTCCGACGACATCACCCGCTGGGAAGGCGGCGAGCTGCTGATCAAGCCGAAATTCCCCTGGGAGCTCGTCCAGATGGGCAATTGCGGCCCGCCGATCGAGCTCGACGAGGGCTGGCTGATGCTCACCCACGGCGTCGGCGCGATGCGCAAATATTCGATCGGCGCCGCGCTGCTCGACAAGAACGATCCCTCCAAGGTCCTCGCCCGCTCGGCCGAGCCGCTGCTCGCCGCCGCCGACCAGGACCGCGAGGGATATGTTCCCAACGTCGTCTACACCTGCGGCGCCATCAAGCATGGCGACAAGCTGTTCATCCCGTACGGCGTGGCGGACAGCTCGGTCGCATTCGGTTTCGTGCCGATCGGCTCGCTGCTCGCCCAGATGCGCTGAGGCGGGGTCTCCCCCGCCTCGACGGCCTCACCGATAGTTCGCCTCGCCCTCGGCCGGCGTCTCCGGACCCGCGCTCGCAGGCGTGGCGCGGACCAGCTTGCGCGTCATCGCGTAGGAGACAGCGATCAGCCCGAAGAACAGCAGCGGCGCGACCCACATCGCGATGCTCTCGAAACTGTCGGGCATGATCGCTAGCGGCGCATCGTTGGGCGGGATCGGCGAATTGCGGTTGGCCCAGGCGAGGATGCCGGCAAAGGCGACGCCGAACAGCGATTCGCCGACGATCAGCCCGGTCGCGGCCAGCACGCCCATCCGCTCGGCGAACTCGGGATTGGCCTGCTTCTTCGCCCAGCGATCGTAGAAATGCCCGATCACCGCGCCGACCGGGATCAGCAAGGTGAGCCCCATCGGCAGATAGATGCCCATGCCGACGGCGAGCGGCGGCAGCCGCATCTTGCCCGCCCTGCCGAGAAGCTCGTCGATCAGGATCACGCAGGCGCCGATCAGCGCGCCCAATCCGATCAGCCCCCAGTCGATATCGCCGCCGAGCACGCCCTTGGCGATCGACGAGATCAGCGCCGCCTGCGGCGCCGACAGCGCGTTGGGGCCGGCGCCGGGCATGCCGACGAAGCCGAGCGTGTTCTTGAGCAGATCGAGCACCAGCGGGATGGCGAGGCTGCCGAACACCACGCCCAGCACCAGCGCGAGCTGCTGCTTCCACGGCGTCGCGCCGACCAGCTGGCCGGTCTTGAGGTCCTGGAGATTGTCGTTCGAGATCGTCGCGATCGAGAAGATGATCGCGGTGGTGAACAGCGCATAGGCGATCAGCGCGTTGGTGCGCCCCGCATCGGCCTCATGCCCGAACACCGCGACGAGCAGCAGCGAGGCGCCGAGTACGGCGAGGATGCCGACGCCCGAGACCGGCGAGTTCGACGCGCCGATCAGCCCGGCCATATAGCCGCAGATCGCCGCGATCATCACGCCGACGACCAGGACATAGGCGAGCGAGCCGCCGATCACGGCGATCGGGTGATCGTGGACCGGGCCGCCGGCCGAGAAGGTCCACAGCAGCCAGGCGATCGGCACCAGCGTGGCGAGGGTGATCAGCCCGACCACGCCGATCGGCATGTCGCGTTCGGTGATATCGAGCGCCTGGCCGCCCTGGCGCGCGCGCGAGGCGGCGAGGGCGGAGCGCAGGCCGGCGAGGATCGGGCCGATGATCTTGAGCAGCGACCAGATCGCCGCGACGCCGATCGTGCCGGCGCCGATGAAGCGCACCTGGCCGCGGAAGGTGCCGCCGACCAGCGCATCGACGCCGGCGCTGATATCCCCGCCATGCGCGAACCAGGGCACCAGCACCGTCCAGGAGATCAGCATGCCGAAGAACATCGCGGCGCCGACAGAGATGCCGACGAGATGGCCGACGCCGATCAGCAGCATCGACCAGCTGGTCGACCAGCCGGTGGCGGTGCCGCCGATCGCGTAGTTCTTGCCGGCTTCCTCGGCGACCAGCTTCATCTTGGCGAGCAGCGCGAACAGGCCGGAGAAGACCGTGCCGATCATCAGCGTGCGCAGCCCCGCGGCATTCTCCTTGTCGCCGGCGCCCGAGCCCGAACCGACCTTGAGCACTTCGGCGGCGGCGACGCCTTCCGGGTAGGGCAGGTCCGTGCCGGTAACCAATGCGCGGCGCAGCGGCACCGAGAACATCACGCCGAGCACGCCGCCGGTGATGCATACCGCGACGGTGGTCCAATAGGGGAAGCCCGACCACCAGCCGACCATGATCAGGCCGGGCAGCACGAAGACGATGGCGGCGAGCGTGCCTGCGGCGGACGCGATCGTCTGGACGATGTTGTTCTCGAGGATCGTGCCGCTCTTGAAAGCCTTGAGGATCGCCATCGAGACGACCGCGGCGGGGATCGAGGTGGCGAAGGTGAGGCCGACCTTGAGCCCGGCATAGACGTTGGCCGCGGTGAACAGGATCGTGATCAGCGCGCCGAGGATGATGCCGCGCAGGGTCAGCTCGGCCATCGGGCGGGTCGATTCGCCAGTCTTGTCAGGGGTCATCGGCTCAGTTCCCCGCGCGGAAAGTCACAAAGGCCGCGACATTCACGCGCGTGCGTGCGCCCGCGCGCGAGGAGCCCGGCAGGGCGGCGAGCTTGGTAAGGAATGGGTTGGTCATCGCTTGAGCCTGACATCGCGGCGCCGTGTAGGACAGCGTTTTTTGCATGCCGGTTGCTTTGAATAACCATTGGGTTATGAATAAGCCCATGCAGCCTGCCGCCCTCGCCACCGCCGATTCGCTGTTCCGCGCGCTGGGCGACCCGACGCGCCGCGCGCTGTTCGAGCGGCTGGCGCGCGGCGAGCTGACCGTGCGCGCGCTGACCGACGGGGCGGGGATCTCGCAGCCGGCAGTCTCGAAGCATCTCGCGGTGCTGCGCGGCGCGGGGCTGGTGCTCGACCGGCCGCAGGGCCGCGAGACGCATTACCGCGCCAACCCCAAGGGGCTGGCGCCGCTGCTCGACTGGATGCGGCTGCACGAGAATTTATGGGCCGGTAGCTTCGACCGGCTTGAGGACCTGCTGAAGAGGATGGACCAATGACCGAGACGCGCACGCTGGTGATGGAGCGCGACTTTCCGCACGCGCCGGACAAGCTGTGGCGCGCGCTCACCCAGCCGCACCTGATCGCCGAATGGCTGATGCCCAACGACTTCGCCCTGGCGCATGGGCACCGCTTCACGCTGCAGAGCCAGGCCTATCCCGGCTGGAGCGGGCGGATCGACTGCGAGGTGCAGGAGATCGAGCCGGGCCGCCAGCTTTCCTACAGCTGGAACACCGGCGGCGGCGAGGAGGCGATGCCGCGCTTCGAATCGGTGGTGACGCTGACGATCGAGCCGGTGGGCAGCGGCACGCGGCTGCGGATGGAGCAGACCGGCTTCACCAACGACAATAATTACAACGGCGCGAATTATGGCTGGGCGAAGTTTCTCGCCAAGCTGGAGGACGTCGCCGCGGGGCTCGACTGAACGCAAGGTCGCGCTATCGTCTCTGCAGGATGATGCAGGGAGAGGCGCATGGCATATTTGCTGATCGCAGGGTTGTTGCTGGCGGGCGCGGCATCCGATCCGGATGGGCCGCCGCTGCGCCAGGTCGCGCCGGGGGCCTGGGTGCTCGAGGGGCATAGCGGCAACGTGCTGATCGTCCCGGGCGACAGGGGCACGCTGATCGTCGATGCCGAGCGGCCGGGCGACGCGCCGGAGATCGTCGCGGCGGTGGCGAAGCTCGGCAAGGCGCCGGTCACCACCGTGATCGACACGCATTGGCACATGGATCATGCCGGCGGGAACGAGGCGCTGGCGAAGCAGGGCGCGACGGTGATCGCGCAGCGCAAGGTCCGCGTGCGGCGCAGCGTTTCGCAATACATGCCCGCCTACAAGGTCACCGTGCCGGCCGGCAGCGCGGCGGCGCTTCCGACGATCGTGTATGACGAGCGCTATCAGGTGAAGCTGGGCGGCGAGACCGTGTCGCTGCGCCACGCGCCCGCCGCGCATACCGACGGCGACACGATCGTCTGGTTGAAGCGCGCCGATGTCGTCCACATGGGCGACGTCTATTTCGCCGGGATCTGGCCGTTCATCGACCGCGCCTCGGGCGGCAGCATCGACGGGATGATCGCGGCAGTCGGCACGGTGCTGGACAGGGCCGACCGCAAGACCGTGGTGGTGCCGGCGCATGGCCCGATCGGCGACAAGGCAGCGCTGGCGAAGTATCGCGCGATGCTCGCCGCCGTGCGCGCCGCCGTGGCGAAGGGCATCGCCGCCGGGCAAGGCGCCGACCAGATTGTCGCCAGCAAGCCGGCCGCGGCCTGGCGCGAAGGGATGGAAGGCGATGAGGACCGCTTCGTCGCGGCGGTGTATGACAGCCTGAAGCCGGGTTGAGCGCTAGTTCGCGGGGACGACGGCTGGAAGAAGTTGAGCGATGCGCGCGCGCTGCTACGCTCCGGCGATGGATACCAAAACCGAAACCGCGCAGCGCGCCGCCCGTCTCGCGCTGGTCGCGGCACTTCTGCTCATCGGCCTGTGGATCGCGCACGGCTTCGTGCCGGCGCTGCTCTGGGCCGTGGTGCTGACGATCGCCGTCGATCCGCTGCACCTCAGGTTGCGCGTGTGGCTGAACGGGCCGCACCGGATCGTCATCCCGCTGATCATCACTGCGCTGGCGGCGCTGATCGTGCTGGTGCCGCTCGCCTTCGGCATCACCCAGGCGGTGCGCGAGGCGCATGACATTGCGAGCTGGATCACGCTCGCCCAGGCACAGGGCGTGCCGGTGCCCGACTGGGTGGAGCGACTGCCGATGGGCGCCGACGCAGTGCGCGGCTGGTGGCAGACGCATCTCGCCCGGCCCGAGGATGCCGCGGAACAATTGCGCCTGCTGAGCGGCAGCGCCTGGCTGACCCATTCGCGCACGATCGGCGCCAATGTCGCGCACCGGGCGGTGGTGTTCGGCTTCACGCTGCTAACCCTGTTCTTCGTGCTGCGCGACCGCGATGCGCTGCTCGAGCAGGGGCGCCGCGCGGTGCTGCGGCTGTTCGGCCCGACCGGCGAGCGCGTCGGCACCCAGGCGATCCGCTCGGTGCGCGGCACGATCGACGGGCTGGTGCTGGTCGGGCTCGGCGTCGGCGCGCTGATGGCGCTGGTCTATCTGGTCGCGGGCGTGCCGCACCCGCTGCTGCTCGGCGGCGCGACGGCGATCGCGGCGATGATCCCGTTCGGCGCGCCGGTGGTGTTCGCGCTGGCCGCGCTGCTGCTGCTGCTTCAGGGATCGGTGGCCGGCGCGGTGGTGGTGGTGGCGATCGGCACCGCGATCATCTTCGTAGCCGACCATTTCATCCGCCCGGCGATGATCGGCGGGGCGACGCAGCTGCCGTTCCTCTGGGTGCTGATCGGCATATTGGGCGGGGTCGAGACGCTCGGCCTGCTCGGGCTGTTCATCGGGCCGGCGGTGATGGCGGTGCTGGTGATGCTGTGGCGCGAGTTCCTGGCGCCGGCGGTGGTGGCGGAGAGCGAATAGCCCTCTCCCTTTGAGAGGGTTGGGTGAGGGCGGACCTTCGACGAGCTCATCAGCTTAAGGCGTGCGCACCCTCATCCTTCCCACCGCCTTCGGCGGCGGGCCCCTTCCTTCTCCCAGCGGGAGAAGGAGCGCTTCACCGCCCCTTGAACAACCCGCCGAGCACGCCTCGGACGAGGCCGCCGACGATCCCGGCGCCCGCGCCGCGCGACGAGCCGAAGATCGCCTTCGACACTTCGTTCGCCACTGCGCGGCCCGCTGCCGAGGAGGCGGAGCGGGTGGCGGAGGTGATCGCGCGGTTCCACGGATTGTTCGCCGCCTCGCGCTCGGCCGCCTTCTGCGCCTGGGCATCGAGCCGGGCCTGGCGGTCGGCATCCTTCTGCTGGGCGAGGCGCTGGCGCTCGGCTTCCTTGGCGAGGCGGGCGTCTTCCTTGGCCTGGGCGGCGGCGGCCTTGTCGGCCTCGGTCCTGGCCTGCGCCTCGGCAGCGGCGGCGCTGGCTTCGGCCGACTTGGCGGCGAGCAGCTCCTCGGCCGATTCGCGGTCGACAAGCGTGTCGTACTTGGCGCCGATCGCATCGGTCTGGACCAGCACGCCGCGCTCGGCCGGGGTGACCGGGCCGACGCGGGTGGCCGGCGGGCGGATCAGCGTGCGCTGCACCGGGCTCGGCGACCCGTCGTCCTGGAGCAGCGAGACCAGCGCCTCGCCGACCTTCAATTCAGTGATCGCCTTCTCGACATCGACGTCCGGATTGGCGCGGAAGGTGGTCGCCGCGGCCTTCACCGCCTGCTGGTCGCGCGGGGTGAAGGCGCGCAGCGCGTGCTGGACGCGGTTGCCGAGCTGGCCGGCAATGCTGTCGGGCACGTCGATCGGGTTCTGCGTGATGAAATAGACGCCGACCCCCTTGGAGCGGATCAGGCGGACGACCTGCTCGATCTTGTCCAGAAGGGCCTTGGGGGCATCGTCGAACAGCAGATGCGCCTCGTCGAAGAAGAAGGCGAGCGTGGGCTTGTCGGGATCGCCGACCTCGGGAAGCGATTCGAACAGCGCGGAGAGCAGCCAGAGCAGGAAGGTGGCGTAGAGCTTGGGGCTCGCCATCAGCTTGTCGGCGGCGAGGATGTTGACCACGCCGCGGCCCTTGTCGTCGGTGCCGAGGAAGTCGGTCATCGACAGCGCCGGCTCGCCGAAGAAGCTGGCGCCGCCCTGGCTGCGCAGCTGGAGCAGCGCGCGCTGGATCGCGCCAACCGACTGCTTGGAGATGTTGCCATAGGTGGCGGTGAGCTCGTCCGCGCGCTCGGCGCAGTGGGCGAGCATCGATTGCAGGTCGTCGAGGTCGAGCAGCAGCAGCCCGTCCTTGTCCGCCACGGTGAAGGCGATGGTGAGCACGCCTTCCTGGACTTCGTTGAGGTCCATCAGCCGGGCGAGGAGCAGCGGGCCCATCTCCGAGATGGTCGTGCGGATCGGATGGCCCTGCGCGCCGAACAGGTCCCAGAACTGCACCGGGCTGTCGGCATAGGCCCAGCCGGTCATGCCGATCTCGGCGGCGCGGGCGGCGAAGATCTCGTGCGTCTTGGTGGTCGGCGATCCGGCCATGGCGAGGCCGCTGAGGTCGCCCTTCACGTCCGCGACGAAGCAGGGGACGCCGGCGTTCGACAGGCCCTCTATGATGCCCTGGATCGTCACCGTCTTGCCGGTGCCGGTCGCGCCGGCGATCAGCCCGTGCCGGTTGGCGCGCTTCAGGACCAGCGATTGCGGGTCGGCACCGCCGGCTCCCGCGCCAATGAAGATGCCCGTCTCTCCCACCATCCCGCGACTCCCTTGTTGAGCGCCCGGGATAGAGGAGAAACGGGCATCCGTCAGCCCGATGCGGGCGGTATCAGTTGCCGATCTGGACCGAGACGAACTGGCCGATCTGGCGGCGCTGGACCCAGAGCAGGACGTTCGACTTGCCCGCGGCCTTGGCGGCGGCGACCTGCTTGGCGACGTCGGCCGCGGTGGCGACCGGCACGCGGTTGACCGAGGTGATCACGTCGCCGCGCTGCACGCCCTTGCCGGCCGCATCGCTCGCCGGGCTCGCCTGGACGACGACCACGCCGGTGGTGCTCGGGTTCACGCCGACGCTCTGCGCGATCTGCGGGGTGAGCGGGGTGACCTGGATGCCGAGCGAGGCCGCGGCCATCGTATCGGTGTCGCCGTCGCCCGGGGTCGAGTTCTCGTCGTTCGGATCGAACTGGGCGAGCTGCTCCTCGGGCGGGCGGGTGCCGACGACGAGGTTGACCGTCATGCGCTTGCCGTCGCGATAGACATCGAGCGGGATGCGGGTGCCCGGCTTCACATTGGCGACGAGGTAGGACAGCGTCTGATCGGCGGTGACGTCCTTGCCGTCGACCGCGACGATCACGTCGCCCTGCTTCAGCCCGGCCTTCTCCGCCGGCTGGCCCGGCTCGACGCGCGCGACGATCGTGCCGCGGCCGCGCGGCACGCCCAGCCCGTCGGCGACGTCGTCGGTCAGGTTCTGCATGCCGATGCCGAGATAGCCGCGAGCGATCTTGCCGCCCTTCATCAGCGTGTCGATCACCGGCTTGGCTTCTTCCGCGGGGATCGCGAAGCCGATGCCGACATTGCCGCCGGTCGGCGACAGGATCTGCGAGTTGATGCCGATCACGTTGCCGCTAAGATCGAACATCGGGCCGCCCGAATTGCCGCGATTGATCGAGGCGTCGGTCTGGATAAAGCGGTCATAGGCGCCGCCCTGGCCGGTGACGCGGTGGACCGCCGAGATGATGCCGGCAGTGACCGAGCCGCCGAGGCCGAACGGATTGCCGATCGCGACGACCCAGTCGCCGACGCGCGACGCGCTCGAATCGCCGAAGCGCACGAAGGGCAGGTTGGCGCCCTCGATCTTGAGCACGGCAAGGTCCGACTGCGCGTCGTTGCCGATCAGCTTGGCCTTGAACTCGCGCTTGTCGGGCAGGGTGACGGTGATCGATTCGACCGTCGCGCCCTTCGCGCCCGCCGAGATGACGTGGTTGTTGGTCACGACATAGCCGTCGGCCGAGATGATGAAGCCCGAGCCGAGCGATTCGGCCTGGCGGGTCACCGGCTGGTTGCCGCCGCCGAACTGCTCGAACGGCGTGCCGGCGAACGGGTTGGCGTTCATCGTCACGCGCTGGGCGGTCGAGATGTTGACCACCGCCGGCTGCAGCTTGGCGACCATGTCGGCAAAGCTCATCGGCGCGCCGGCCTTGGGCGCGGCGGCGTTGATCGCCCCCGGCTCGTTCTGCGCGGTCTGTGCGCCGGCCGGCTGATGGATGGTCAGCGTAGCGGCGGCGCCGCTCAGCAGAAGGGCGGTAGTGAGAGCGTAGGCATAACGCACGTGAGTCGGTCCTCTCAGACGAAGGAAAAGCGTTCGGATGGGGTTCTTGCGCCGAAATGCTGAACGGCGATTGAATATGAACGGATCGAAAGGCTCATCGTTGCCCCATGAATTCCTTCAGATAGGAATTGTTGGGGGAGAGGATGATCGACGTGTCGCCCTTGGCGGGGTCGTTGTTGAGGAACGTCGTACGATACGAGCGCATCGCGCGCCAGAAATCGTAGAAATCCGCATCCTTGTTGAACGCCTGGGCATAGATCTGCGCGGCCTGCGCATCGGCATTGGCGCGGATGATCTGCGCGTCCTTGAGGCCCTGCGCCTCGATCGTCTTGGCTTCCTGGTAGCGCGCGGTCTTCATCCGCTCGAACGCGCTGTCGAGCGGCGAGCCCGAGGGCAGCTCGGTCTGCTTGATCCGCACGTCGACGATCGACACGCCATATTGCGCGGCAAGCTGCTGGAGCGCGCCCTGGATATTGTCCATCACCTGGCCGCGCTCGGGGCTAAGCAGGATCGCCGAGGGGCGCTTGCCGAGCTCGTTGCGCAGTGCCGAGCGGAACAGCGGCTGGAGCTGCTCGCGAACCCGCTCCTCGCTGCCGATGGTGACGACCATCTTGAGCGGATTGGTGACGCGGAAGCGCGCATAGGCGTCGATCTGCAGGCGGAGCTGGTCGGTCGAGAGCACCGGTTCGTTGGGCAGGTCGACCGAGAGCACGCGCTTGTCGACCCAGACCACCCGATCGATGAACGGGATGCGCAGGATCGGGCCGGCGCCGGTGCGGCCGAACTGCTCGCCGGGCTTGTAGGCGTTGATCGGTTCGCCGAGCGGCTGCTCGAGCCGCAGGATCACCGCCTGCTTCGTCTCGGGCACGATCACCACGGTGCTCATCAGCACGATGAGCACGAGGATGGCGGCGACGGCGATGCCGATGGGGCTGCGCAGCCAGGTCATTTCTGGTCTCCCGACTGGGCCTTGCCGGCATCGGGGCGAAGCCCGGGCAGCGGCAGATAGGGGGTGACGCCGGGCGTCTCGACGATCGTCTTGTTGGTCTTCGCCAGCACCTGCTCCATCGTCTCGTAATAGAGGCGGCGGCGCGTGACGGCGGGCGCCGCCTTGTACTGCTCGTAGATCTTGTCGAACTCGGCGGCCTCGCCCTGCGCGACGGCGATCACCTGCTGGGCATAGCCATTGGCGTTGTTGCGCGCGCCCTGGGCGCCCTGCTGCGCGGCCTGCACCGCCTTGAAGGCGTCGTCGACCTGCTCCGGCGCCGCGGCCTTGGTCAGCGCGACGCTCTGGATGCGCACGCCCGAATGATATTCGTCGAGGATCTTCTGCATCGCCGCCTGGACGTCGCTCGAGATGCGGCCCTGGCCCTCGCCGATCGCCTCGGTGAGTGTGGTGGTGGCGATCACCGCGCGCATCGCGCTCTCGGCGGTATCCTTCACCGTCTCCTTGGGATCCTTGATCTGGAAGGAGAAATCGGCGGCGTCGGTGATGTACCAGTTCACCGAATAAGCGAGGTCGACGATGTTCTGATCGCCGGTGAGCATCAGATTGGGGCCGCTCTCGGGGAATTTCTCGGTGTGGACCGAGCCGACATCGACGACGTCGACGATCTGGAACGGCGCCGGCAGGGTGAACTTGACGCCCGATTCGAGCGTGCCGGAATAGCGGCCGAGCGTGGTGACGACGCCGCGCTCGCGCGGGCCGATCGTGTGGAAGCTGGTGAATATCACCCAGACGAGGAGCAGGCCGATGACGACCAGGCCCCAGAGCTTGGCGCCGCCCGGCGGGATCGGCATGCCGCCGCCGCTCATCCGGCGGAACATGTCCTCGAACGGGCCGCCGCCACCGCCGCCGCCATTCCCACCGCCGCCGGAGCGGCCGCGCCGCCCCTCGGGCGGGAACGACCAGGGATTGCGCGGGCCGCCGCCCGAGCCGCCCTTGCCGTCGCCGGAGCCACCGCTCGAGCCGCCATTGTCGCCGCTGCTGCCGCCCGAGCCCCAGGGACTCTTCGGCGCCTCGTTATGCCAGTTACCGGCCTTGCTCAGCCAGCCAATCAGGTTTGCCATCCGGCCTTTATAAGGGCGCCTACGCGGATTTACAGTGGCGCGCGGCGATTGTGCGCCTATCTGGCACGCGATGATCGATAATGACGCCCTGAACGCCGCGCTTGCCCCCATCGCCGCCGGCCGCGCGACTGCCCGTATCGAAGGCGCGCGGGCCAGTGTCGTGCTCGACGTGACCGGCCTGGCCGAGGCGACCCGCGAGGCGCTGGAGGCCGATATCCGCGAGGCGCTGGCCGCGCTGCCTGGGGTGGACGAGGTCCGCGTGCTGATGACCAGCGAGCGCCGCACCCGCCGGCTGATCGCCGTGGCGAGCGGCAAGGGCGGGGTGGGCAAATCCACCGTCGCGGCCAATCTTGCGATCGCGCTCAGGAAATTGGGCCGCAAGGTCGGGCTGGTCGATGCCGATATCTACGGCCCGTCGCAGCCGCGGCTGCTCGGCGTGGAAGGGATTCGCCCCCAGGCGCGCGAGAAGACGCTGCTGCCGATCGACACGCGCTTCGGCGTGCCGATGCTGTCGATGGGCGGGCTGGTCGCCGAGGGCCAGGCGATCGCCTGGCGCGGGCCGATGGCGGGCGGCGCGCTCGGCCAGCTGGTCGACGCCGATTGGGGTGAGACCGAGCTGCTCGTGCTCGATTTGCCGCCGGGCACCGGCGATGTGCAGCTCACGATGATCCAGAAGCACAAGCCGGCGGGCGCGGTGATCGTCTCGACGCCGCAGGACCTGGCGCTGATCGACGCGACGCGGGCGATCGACCTGTTCAACAAGGCGGGCATTCCGGTGATCGGCCTGATCGAGAACATGTCGGGCTATGCCTGCCCGCATTGCGGCGAGGTCTCCGATCCGTTCGGCAGCGGCGGCGCCGAGGCGGCGGCGGGCAAGCTCGGCATCCCGTTCCTCGGCCGGGTGCCGCTCGAAATGGCGATCCGCCAGGCTTCGGACGCGGGCGAGCCGCCGGCAGCGGGGAACGGCCCGGCGGCCGAGTTGTTTGCCGGACTGGCAGGACAAGTGGACGACTGGCTGAAAGGATGAGGTGATGCCGCTGACGCGCGACGAGGACATCAAGGCGCTGCTCGAAAGCGTGCGCACCATCGCATTGGTCGGCGCGTCCGACCGGCCCGACCGGCCGAGCTACGGCGTGATGGCGTTCCTCCAGCGCCACGGCTACCGCGTCATCCCGGTCAATCCGCAGATCACCGGCGAGCATGTCCACGGCGAGTTCGTCTTCCGCGAGCTCAGCCAGATCGGCGATCCGATCGACCTGGTCGACATCTTCCGCCGGCCCCAGGCCGCGGGCGAGGCCGTGGACGAAGCGATCGCCGCGGGGGCCAAGGCGGTGTGGCTGCAGCTCGGCGTGATCAACGAGGAAGCCGCGGCGCGCGCCGAGGCGGCGGGGCTCAAGGTGGTGATGGACCGCTGCCCGGCGATCGAGATTCCGCGGCTGGGGCTTCAGCCGGTCGCCTGATAATCGGGCCTGACGCCCATTTCCCGCCAGTAGCGCGTGAGCCCCAGCACGTCGGCGAGCTTGAGGAAGCGCGGATCGGCGCGCATCGCGGCGGTGGGCGGCAGGAACAGCATGTGCGTCCGCCGGGCGTTTCGCCGTGTGTACGTACCCTGCTCGGCGGAGAAGCGCAGCTCGCCCGGATCGAAGCCGCGCGCGAAATAATAGGCGTCGGCAACCGCGAACGCCTCGTCGAGCCGGCCCAGCGCCGACAGGAACAGGATCCCGTTCTCGGCAAAGCCTGCGCCGCGCCGCGCGCCCTCGAAGCTTGCCGTTACCGCCGCCTGGATGTCGCCGTCCGTGCGGCTGAGCAGCGCGCGGGCGACGATCAGCACCTGCTCGAAATTCCACTCGGGAATGCCGGTCGGCCGCGTCTCGCGATTCTCGCCGAGCGCGATCGCCTCGCGGGCACGGCCGGTGTACATCAGCAGGTAGAAGCGCGTGAACCACACCGCGAAATGCGTCGGGAACAGCGCGACCGCGTCGTCCATCGCCTTGTCGGCCTCGTCTGGCCGGCCGGCGGCCCAGAGCGTCTGGACATGGGTGTAGGCCAGCCCGGGATTGGGCGGGATGCGCTTCCAGATCCCGTCGAGCAGATTGGCGGCCTCGGCGCAGCGGCCGACGCCTAGCATCACCCCGGCGAGTGAGCTGGTCAGCATGTCGTTATGGGGGTGGCTGGCAAGGCTCGCGCGCAACCCGCGCTCGGCGGCGGTCCAGTTGCCGAGCACCGGCTTGCCCAGCCCGTCGGCGGCGCGGGCATAGGCGTTGCCGGGATCGAGCGCGAGCGCGCGGCGCCGCGCCTCCGTCGCTCGCGCGCGCATGTCCGCCTCGAACTGCTGCGGCCGGCCGACCGCGGCGGCGGAATAGGAAAGTGCGAGCAGGCCCCAGCCATCGGCATAGTCCGGGCGTAGGCTCACCACGCGGCGCAGCAGCCCGATCGCCTGGTTGCCACCCTCGACCGTGCCCTGGGTCATCGCCATCTGGGCCTGGATCATCAGCGGCGCGACATCGGCGGGCGGCTTGTCGGTAAGCGCGGGGTCGGACGCCACGAAACGGCGCCAGGCAAACAGCCCGCCGCCGACCGTGACCGCCGCGAGCCCCGCGCCGGAGAGCATCGCGCGGCGATCGAGGCGGAGGCGGTGCACCTCGGCATGCGCCCTGGCGAGCGGACTGTCCGGCGCGGCGACAAGGGCGGCTTCGGCCTGGCCCTCGCGCAGCAGCCGATAGCCGACCTTGGTGATCGTCTCGATCCGGAAGCTGCCCTGGCCGATCCCCTCGGCGGCGCGGCGCAGGCGCGAGACGACGCGGTTGATCGCATCCTCGCCGACGACACGGCCTTCCCAGCAGCTGCGCGTCAGGTCGTCGCGGCTGACGATCGCGCCGTCCGCGCGGGCGAGCGCGACGAGCACCTGCATCACCCGCGGCTCGAGCACCTCCTCGCTGCCGTCGTCGCGGGCGAGCTGGCGCAGCGCCGGGCGCACCTCGAGCGCGCCCAGGCGGAATGCCGGCTGATGTGCAAGATCGATGCGTCCCTCCACCCGGTTCCCATCCCCGCAACCCGCGCGAAAATCCACCCTATCGGCGAATCATCGGCATTTCATCAGCTCTTCATCGGCTCCTCATCCTCTCGAACCGGCGGCGTCCGGCCGATGCTTCGGGGGTCAACCGGAAAGGAGACCGCCCATGTCCAAGTTCATCGCCGCCTTCGCCGCCGCCACGCTGATCGCCACCCCCGCGTTCGCCGGGGAGCGGACCGTCATCGTCCGCCATGCCGACCTCGATTTGAACACCGATGCCGGCCGCAACGCCCTCAACCGCCGCCTCGCCGCCGCGACCGAGCAGGTCTGCGGCTCCTATTCGAACGTCAGCGCGGACGAGCAGGACACGGTCAAAAGCTGCCGCGCCGCCGCGAAGCGCGACATCGCGCGCCAGCTGAGCGTGCAGCTCGCGCGGCGCTGAGGTGCCTTACGGCCGGGTGCGCCGCGCATTGCGCGCCCGGCCGCTTTTTCTAGCGCAGGAACGAAAGCGCCTCGATCAGCTGCCGCACGTCGCGCGCATCCTGGTAGAGGCCGAAGCCGATCCGCAGCACGTCGCCGCGGACATCGGTGATCACGTCCTCGGCCTCGAGCTCGGCCTTCCAGCGCTGGGCGTCGGGCGACCGGAGCGCGAGGAAACGGGCGGGGCTGCCGGGATTGCGCAGCTCGGCCGCGATCGGCAGGTTCGCCAACAGCTGCGCGCGCAGGCCGTCGACATGCGCGGCGATCCCGGCGGTGGTCAGTTCCTCCTGGCGCAGCATGTCGCGCACCGCGACGAAGCGGTAGATGCCCGAGGGATCGAAGGTTGCGCCGAGGAAACGGCGCGCGTCCGGCGCATAGCCAATGCTGCCGGGCGGCAGCGCGAGGTCCTCGAACTCGGCGTACCAGCCGGTGATCTCCGGCCGCGCGCCATAGCCGGGCGGTGCATGAAGGAACGCGCAGCCCTCGCCGGCCATCGCATATTTGTAGCCGCCGGCGAGGTAGAAGACCTTGTCCGCCACCGCCGACAGGTCGACTTCCATCGCCATGAAGGCGTGATAGCCGTCGATCACCACCCAGGGACCCTCGGGCCGGGCGAGCGCGGCGAGTTCGGCCAGCTGCCCGAACACCTGGCCGGTGCCGAACTGGACCTGGCTGACGAAGATCAGGTCATGCTCGCCGCTCGTGGCGCGCTCTACGATCCGCTCGAGCGGCACGCGCTCCACCTGCGCGCTGCCCGCTTCCTCCCAGCGCATCGACTGGCGGCGGAAGCTGTGGAACTCGCCGTCGCTCGCCAGGATGCGCAGCGGGCGCCTGGGCAGCGCCGATGCGATGCGCAGCAGCAGTTCGTGCGTGTTCGGCGCGAAGACGATCGTATCCGGGTCGGGCAGCTTCAGCTCCGCCGCGACGTGGCGCTGCGCCGCGGGCCAGATCTCGCCGATCACCCGCTCCCATTTGCGGTCGGCGAGGCGGACTCCGTCCTCCCAGGCGGCGAGCTGGCCGAGATAGGAGGCGTCGGGCCAGAGATGGTGCGAATGCGCGGCGAAGTGCAGCCGCTCGGGCGCCGCCGCGATCGCGCGCTGGAAAAGGTGCTTGTAGCTGCTCACAGCTGCGTCCGGAGCGTCCACAGCTCGGGGAACGCCCGCTTGGTCAGCGTCGATTCGAGATAGGGCACGCCGGCGGTGCCGCCGGTGCCCATCTTCATTCCGATCACGCGGCTGACGGTGATGACGTGCTTGTGCCGCCAGGTGGCGAGCGCATCGTCGATGTCGACCAGCTTCTCGGCGAGCTGGTACAGCTCCCACCAGCGCGTCGGGTCGCGATAGACTTCTGCCCAGGCATCCTCGACGGCCCTACTCGGCACGTAAGGCTGGCTCCAGTCGCGCGCCAGCGCCTCGGCCGGCACCGCGAAGCCGGCACGGGCGAGCGCGGCATTGGCCTCGTCCCACAGGCTCGGCAGTGCCGCCATCTCGTTGGTGAGCGGCCCCGGCACGCCGCCGCCGCGCAGCCCCAGCATCGTCTCGACCGCGCGGAACTGGTCCGACTGGAAGCCCGAGCTGCTCCCCAGCACCTCACGGAAGCGCGTATAGTCGCTCGGCGTCATCGTCGCGAGCACGTCCCAGCTCAGCGTCATCACCGCCTGGATGCGGCTGATCCGGGCGAGCGACTTGTACGCCTCGACCGGCCGGTCGGCGCGGACCAGCTCGAGCGCGGCGCGCAGCTCGGCGATCATCTGCTTGAGCCAGAGTTCCTTGGTCTGGTGGATGATGACGAACAGCAGCTCGTCATGCCGATCGGACAGCGGATGCTGGGCGCTGAGCAGCTGGTCGAGCGCGAGATAGCGGCCATAGGTCATGCTTTCGGTCATGGTTTCATCCGTAACCAGATCGAGGCCGGGAGGGACAGTGCTTTTAGCGCGAAATCATGCCATGCGCCTGCAGCCAGTGCGCCAGCGGCGGGCCCGGCACCGCGACGATCAGCAGCGCCAACGCCGGTCCGGCGGCAATGCCCCATCGGGCCATGCGATGTGGATCATCGGGATCGGACACGACCGACGCGCGGTCGCGGCGCTTGCCGAGACGGAAGTTCCTCCGCGGGACTGCGGCAAGTCCCAGGGCCGCGAAGGCGAAGCCCGTGATGGCGAGCAGATCGAGGGGGCCGCCCAGCGAAGACCCGCCACCGGGGCGATGATGGGCAGTTCCCCACCAGAGCGACAACAGCAATGCGAGCGCGGCGCTGCTCGCGCCATAGGCCCAGGCGGTAGCGCTGAGCAGATTGCGTAGCCGGTTGAGGCCGTCGGTCATTGGACGGCTTCTATCCCAACCGGCGCGCAATCCAAAGCGCGCTCAATCGCGCAGCAGCTCGTTGATGCCGGTCTTGCTCCGCGTCTGCGCGTCCACCGTCTTGACGATCACCGCGCAGTAGAGCCCCGGCTTGCCGGGCTCGCCGGGGATCGTGCCGGGCACAACCACCGAATAGGGCGGGACGTGGCCGCGGTGCACTTCGCCGGTCGCGCGGTCGATGATCTTGGTCGAGGCGCCGAGATAGACGCCCATCGACAGCACCGCGCCCTCGCCGACGCGCACGCCCTCGGCCACTTCGGCGCGCGCGCCGATGAAGGCGCCGTCGCCGATGATCACCGGATCGGCCTGGAGCGGTTCGAGCACGCCGCCGATGCCGACGCCGCCCGACAGGTGGACGTTCTTGCCGATCTGCGCGCAGCTGCCGACGGTCGCCCAGGTATCGACCATCGTGCCTTCGCCGACATAGGCGCCGATATTGACGAAGCTCGGCATCAGCACCGCGCCCTTGGCGACGTGCGCGCCGTGGCGGACGACCGAGCCGGGGACCGCGCGGAAGCCGGCCTGGCGGAACGCGTCCTCGCCCCAATTGGCGAACTTGGAGGGCACCTTGTCGAACCAGTTGGCGCCGCCAGGGCCCTGCACCACGACATTGTCGTTGAGGCGGAAGGACAGGAGCACGGCCTTCTTCAGCCACTGGTTGACCTGCCAGCCATCGGCCGTCTGCTCGGCGACGCGGGCCTCGCCGCGGTCGAGCAGATTGAGCGCCTCGGCCACCGCCTCGCGCACGGCGCCGTCGGTCGAGAAGCCGAGGTTCGCGCG
This sequence comes from Sphingomonas sp. KR3-1, assembly GCF_040049295.1. NCBI lineage: Bacteria > Pseudomonadati > Pseudomonadota > Alphaproteobacteria > Sphingomonadales > Sphingomonadaceae > Sphingomonas > Sphingomonas sp. KR3-1. The sequence continues at coordinate 1,383,852 of NZ_JBDZDQ010000001.1, read as the reverse complement.
GTCTTCCCAGGCGGCGTCGATCGTCGTCTGCAGGTCGGTCATTCGGAAGTCTCCAGGATGCTGTGGAGCCAGGCTCCGAGGTCGGTGACGGTATAGTCGATGTAGCTGCGGTCTTCGCCGGGCCCCTGCTCGGAGCCGTTGTCGATCCACACCGTGGTCATGCCGATCGCCTTGGCCGGCGCGAGGTTGCGCGCCATGTCCTCCACGAACAGCGACGCGTGCGGATCGAGCCCATAGGCGTCGCACAGGCCCTGATAGGCGAGCGGGTCGGGTTTGGGGCGGTATTGCGTCGCGTGGACGTCGTGGATCGCCTCGAACGTGCCGCCGAGGCCGAGCTTGTCGAGCACCTTGGCCGCATAGGGCGCGTCGCCATTGGTGAACACGAGCTTGCGGCCGGGCAGCCTGGCCAGCGCCTCGACCAGCGCCTCGTTCACTTCGAGCACGCTCATGTCGACGTCATGGACGTCGGCGAGATAGTGGTGCGGATCGGTGCCGTGCTCGGCCATCAGTCCGGCCAGCGTGGTGCCGTGCGCGTGGAAATAGCCCTTCTGCACGCGGTGGGCATCCTCCGGGCTGAGGTTCAGCAGGTTCTGGACATATTGGCCGATCCGCGCGTCGATCATCGCGAACAGGTTCGCGCTCACCGGATAGAGCGTGTTGTCCAGATCGAAGATCCAGTTGCGGACGTGCGACAGGGCAGGATTCATGAGCGGGGCGGTTAGGCTGCGCAGGCCGGGCTATCAAGCAACAGTTTCTTCGCAACGCCCCAATCGCCATCCCCGGCGAAAGCCGGGGTCTCGTGCGGCTCTTGCCCGGCGCCCTCGCCTGAGATCCCTCCCCGGATCAGGTCCGGGGCGGGATGACGGATAATGGTTTGGGCCGGCGCATGAAAACTATCTGGCGGTCGGCAGGGCGCCACCCCATCTGCCCTCGCATGACCGCTTATTCGCTGCTCGACCTCGTCCCCATCGTCCAGGGCGGGAATGCCCGCCAGGCGCTCGCCAACGCCGCCGATCTCGCCGCGCATGTCGAAGGACTCGGCTATACCCGCTACTGGGTAGCCGAGCATCATGGGATGGACGGCATCGCCAGCGCGGCCACCGCCGTGGTGATCGCGCATGTCGGCCAGGCGACCTCGACGATCCGGGTAGGCGCCGGCGGGATCATGCTGCCCAACCATTCGCCGCTGCAGGTCGCCGAGCAGTTCGGCACGCTTGATGCGCTGTTCCCCGGCCGCATCGACCTGGGCCTGGGCCGCGCGCCGGGATCGGACCAGCGCGTCTCCGCCGCGATCCGCCGAGGACTGGGCGGCGACGGCAACGAGTTCCCCCGCGATGTCGCCGAGCTGCAAAGCTATCTCGCCGACGACGGCCAGACCGGCATCCGCGCCACGCCCGGCGCCGGGGCCAAGGTCGACCTGTGGATCCTCGGTTCGAGCCTGTTCGGCGCGCAGCTCGCGGCGATGCTCGGGCTGCCCTATGCCTTCGCCTCGCATTTCGCGCCGGGCCAGCTCGACGATGCGATCCAGGTCTATCGCCGCAATTTCCGCCCGTCCGCAGCGCTGGCGAAGCCGCATCTGATGCTCGGCTTCAACGTCTTTGCCGCGGATACGGACGAAGAGGCCGAGCTGCTCGCCACCTCGCAGCAGCAGGCGTTCGTCGCGATCCGCACCACCGGCAAGGGCATCCAGCTGCCGCCGCCGGTGCCGGGCTATCGCGAGAGCCTGGGCGGGCACGGCAATGCGATGCTCGACCAGGTGCTGTCGGCCAGCGCGGTCGGCGGCCCAGCCAGGATCCGCGAGCAGATCGCCGCCTTCCTCGCGCGCACCGGCGCCGACGAGCTGATGCTCACCAGCGCGATGTTCGATCACGATGCCCGCAAGAAGAGCCTGACGCTCGCTGCCGAGGAGATGCGCGGGCTGTAAGGCTATCGCGGCGCCACTCCCCCCGGAGCGGCGCCGCGCGGCACCGGGTGCCGGCGATCACGCGTTGGTGTCGATCACCAGCCCCGTCGCCGAGCTGCCATTGCTGGTCGTCCCGGCATTGCTGCCATAGGTGCTGCTGCCCGAGGCGGCGCTGCTGCGCAGCTTCTCTAGGAAAGCCGTCATCGCCTCGAGCTGGCGCGACGCGGCCGCGCTGATCTGCGTGGTCGCATCGGTGGTGGTGGAGTCGGTTGAATCGTCGTCGTCCGACTCATCGTCGCTCGCGGGCGGCGGGCCGTGCGGGCCATGCGCGTGGTGCGCGCCGCCAGCACCCTGCGGCGGCGCGGTGCCGTCCGTTTCCTGCGGGCCGCCCTGCTTGTCGCCGTCCGGGCCCTGCGCGAAGAAGCTCTTGAGCTCGGCCGCCTGGTCGTCGGTGAGCGCGCCGCTCTCGACCTGCTTGTCGATCATCCCGTCGATCTTGGTCTTCATGTCGCCCGGCTTGCCGCCGCTGGCGCGGTCGCTGCCCAGGCTCGAATCGATCGTGTCGAGCGCGCTGCTCAGCGCGGTCTGGTCGTCGCTGCTGATCGTGCCGGCCGAAGCCGCGGCCGATATGCGCGCATCCATCTGCGCGCGCGGATCGAAGCGCGGCACAGTCGAAGAAATGGAAGTCATATGGGTTCCCTTTGCGTCCACAATCCCCAGGGAGAGTATAACAGAAAGGTTCTAACATATTGTAAATGAAGCATTATTTAATCTGCTTCAGGATTTGGGCGGCGCTGGCCCCAGAACCAGCGCCGCCACGCGACCCGACGGATAAAAGAGGGCAATCCGCGAGCTCACCGTCGCTTCTGCGTCCGGTTCGTCACGACGGAATTTCAGATTGTTGCAGGAACGATCAGCTTGCGGCCGGCAACCGCAAACGCACGAGCAGGCCGCCGAGATCCTCGCTTTCCTCGAGGCTGACGGTGCCGTCATAGATTTCCGCGACATCGCGCACGATCGCGAGACCCAGGCCCGTGCCCGGCTTGCCGCTGTCGAGCCGCACGCCGCGATCGAAGATGCGGATGCGGTCGGCCTCGGGAATGCCGCGGCCATCGTCCTCGACCAGGATCTCGACGAAGCCAGCTTCGACGCGCACGGTGATGAACACGCTGCCGCCGCCATATTTGGCGGCATTCTCGACGAGGTTGCCGAGCAGGTCGTCGAGGTCCTGCCGCTCGATATGCGCGACTAGGTCCTTCTGCCCGTCCACGTCGATGCGGACATTGGGATAGAGCCGGGCGACGGCGCGCTCGACTGCCTCGACCGAGGGCCACACCGCCGCGCGGCTATGCGCCGAGCCGCGCCGGCCGACGGCGCGGGCGCGGGCGAGATGGTGGTCGATCTGGCGGCGCATCGTCCGCGCCTCGCGGATCACTGCCTGGTCGAGATCGTCCTGGCCGGCGGCGGCGGCGTTCATGATCACGCTGAGCGGCGTCTTGAGCGCATGGGCGAGGTTGCCGGCGTGGCGCCGCGCTTCCTCGGCCTGGCGGTCGTTATGCTCGACCAGCGCGTTGAGCTCCTCGACCATCGGCGCCACTTCGGCAGGCATCGCGCCTTCGACGCGCGTCGATTCGCCGGCGCGCAGCCGCGCGATCTCCTGGCGGACGCGGCGCAGCGGCAACAGCCCGTACCAGGTCTGCAGCGCGACCATGATGATCAGCCCGAGCCCGAGCAGCACGAAGCTGCGTACCAGCGTGCGGCGGAGCGTGGCGATCTGGTCGTCGAGCGCCGCGCGGCTCTGCGCCACCTGGAAGCGCCAGCGCGTCGCCGAGCCGGGCAGCGTCGCATCGCGCTCGGCGACGCGCAGCAGCTGGCCGGGCAGCTGGCGGCTGTCATAGACATGGACGTTGGTGTCGTTGTGGCGCTGGTCGACGTTGAGCCGCTGTTCCCAGAGCGAGCGCGACGGGAAGGCCTCGTGCCCGTTGCCGCTGATCTGCCAATAGGCCCCCGAATTATATTCGAGGAAGCGCTGGTCGGCGAGCTCGCGGTTGAGCATCACGTCGCCATTCTGGTCGAGCTCGGCGGAGAAGATCATCGCCTTGAGCAGGTAGTCGAGCTGGTCGTCGAAATTCTTGGTGACGGTGGTCACCAGCACCCGGTCGAGCGCGACCCCGCCGCCGACGAGCAGCAGCATGATCCAGGCGGTCGCGACCAGCAGCATGCGCCGGCTGACCGATCCGGTGGTGCGGACATAGTGGCGCGGCCGGGGCTCGCCGGGAGTGGCGGGTTCGTGCCCGGGCTCGCTCAGCGGCCGCCCGAACAGGCGGCGACGGAGCCGGCCGAGCCTGTGACCGGGGCCATCGAGGAGCAGCCAGACGCCGCGCGCAGCCACGACAAAACCGGCAACGAACAGCCCGCGACAAAGCCACGCGTCCATGCTGGCGCGTAGCAGCAATGCCGATACGCACAGCCCGACGCCGACCAGCAGAGGCAGCGCAGCGGCGGCGCGTCTGGAAAGTTGCGGCGCGCGCATGGCCAAGAGGTCAGGCGTCGGCCGGCTCTTCCAGGCTGTAGCCCAGGCCCCGGATGGTGGTGATCACGTCCGCGCCGAGCTTCTTGCGGATGCGCGTGACGAAGACCTCGATCGTGTTCGAATCGCGGTCGAAATCCTGGTCGTAGATATGCTCGATCAGCTCGGTGCGGCTCACCACCTTGCCCTTGTGGTGGAGCAGGTAGGAGAGAAGCTTGTACTCCTGCGCGGTGAGCTTCACCGGCTCGCCGGCCTTGGTCACCTTGCCCGAGCGGGTGTCGAGGCGGATGTCGCCGGCGATGAGCTCGGCCGAGGCATTGCCCGAGGCGCGGCGGATCAGCGCGCGCAGGCGGGCGATCAGCTCCTCGGTCTGGAACGGCTTGGCGACATAGTCGTCGGCGCCGGCATCGAGGCCCGCCACCTTGTCCGACCAGCTGTCGCGCGCGGTCAGCACCAGCACCGGGGTGGTCTTGCCTTCCTTGCGCCAGCGATCGAGCACGGTCAGCCCGTCGATCTCGGGCAGGCCGAGGTCGAGGATGATCGCGTCATATTGCTCGTTGGAGCCGAGATAGAGCCCCTCCTCGCCATCGGTGGCAAGGTCCACCGCATAGCCGGCGCCTTCCAGCGCGTTGCGGAGCTGCTGCCCCAGGTTCGGCTCATCCTCGACGATCAGAAGTCGCATGTCATTCCCCTCGCCGGGCCCTAATTGCCCGTGCGGCGGACGATCGCGCCGGTACGGCCGTCGACGTCCACCCAGATCACCGATCCATTGCGCAGGAACTTCAGCGTGTAAACTTCCGTCGCGGGATCATAGTCGAAACCGAGATATTGGGCGCCCGGCAGGCGCGGGATCACCCGGCGCTCGATCTCGCGGACCGAAAGCGGCGGCGGAGCCTGGCGCCTGGGCGCGCGCGCATCCGAATCCTGATGCCGGTCCGGCTGCGCGGCCGCAGTCCCGGCGGGCGCGAACGCCGCCAGGCAGGCGCAGAGAATGGGCATCACCAACATCTTCATGGGAAATGGCATAGGGTCCCGGCATTGAATAGCCCCTGAACGCGGCCTTCAGCCGGCTGTAACTTGCCGGACACGGGATCGGTCCCTAGTTGGCCCCACATGGCTGCACCCGTTCTCGCTTTCGAAAATCTCGGTCTCGTCCAGGGCCATGGCTGGCTGTTCCGTGGGCTCAACCTCTATATCGGCGAGCGCGACCGGCTGGCGCTGATCGGCCGCAACGGCGCGGGCAAGACCACCTTGCTCAAGCTGATCGCCGGATCGATCGACAGCGACGAGGGCCGCCGCACGATCGTGCCGGGCACGCATGTCGTGCTGCTCGAGCAGGAGCCGCGGATGCTCGGCTGCGCTACGCTGCTCGACTATGTGCTGAGCGGCAGCGACGCGCCGCCGCAGCATGAGGCGGAGGCGATCGCCGACCAGCTCGGCATCGACCTGAGCCGCGAGGCCGCGACCGCCTCGGGCGGTGAGCGCCGCCGCGCCGCGATCGCCCGCGCTCTCGCGCAGAATCCCGACGTGCTGCTGCTCGACGAGCCGACCAACCATCTCGATCTCGCCGCGATCGAATGGCTCGAGGACTGGCTGACGCGCTTCACCGGCGCGTTCATCGTGATCAGCCACGACCGCACCTTTCTCACCCGCCTGACGCGCTCGACCTTGTGGCTCGACCGGGGCACCATCCGCCGCGCCGAAGTCGGCTTTGGCGGGTTCGAGGCGTGGACCGACCAGGTCTATGCCGAAGAGGAGCGCAACGCGCAGCGGCTCGATGCCAAGCTGAAGCTCGAGGAACATTGGCTCCAGCGCGGCGTCACCGGCCGGCGCCGGCGCAACCAGGGGCGGCTCGAGAAGCTCAAGGAGATGCGTGCCGTCCGCGCGGCGATGGTCGGGCCGCAGGGCGCCGCCAAGCTGGTCACCGCGGCGGACGACAGCAACACCAAGGTGGTGATCGACGCCAAGTACGTGACGAAGCGGTTTGGGGACCGCACGATCATCAAGGACTTCACCTTTCGCGTCACCCGCGGCGACCGGATCGGCATCGTCGGCGCTAATGGCGCGGGCAAGTCGACTTTGCTCAAGCTGCTCACCGGCGAGATCCAGCCCGACGAAGGCAGCGTCAAGCTCGCCAAGACGCTCGACGAAGTGATCATCGACCAGCAGCGCAGCCTGATGGACCCCGCCAAGACGGTGCGCGACGTGCTGGCCGATGGCGGCGACTGGATCGAGGTGCTGGGCGTCAAGAAGCACGTCCATGGCTATCTCAAGGAGTTCCTGTTCGACCCCAGCATCGCCGAGGCGAAGATCGGCACGCTCTCGGGCGGCGAGCGCTCGCGGCTGCTGCTCGCGCGCGAATTCGCGCGGCATTCGAACCTGCTGGTGCTCGACGAGCCGACCAACGATCTCGACCTAGAGACGCTCGACCTGCTCCAGGAAGTGATCGCCGATTATGAAGGCACGGTGCTGATCGTCAGCCACGATCGCGACTTCCTCGACCGCACGGTGACCGTGACGCTCGGGCTCGATGGCTCGGGCACGGTCGATGCGGTGGTCGGCGGCTATGCCGATTGGGAAGCCAAGCGGAGGCCGCGTGCCGAGGCGAAGAAGGCGGCGCCCAAGGCCGTGGCTGCTCCCGAGGCGCCCAGGAAGGTCACCAAGCTCAGCTACAAGGACCAGCGCGACTATGATCTGCTGCCCAAGCGGATCGAGGAGATCGAGGCGCAGATCGCCAGGGACGAGGCGGCGATGGCCGATCCGGATCTCTATGCGAAGGACCACGCCAGGTTCACGCGGCTGGGCGAAGGCATCCGGAAGCTGCGCGACGAGAAGGATGCGGCCGAGCTGCGCTGGCTCGAGCTGGCCGAAATGGTCGAAGCGCTGGGTTGATCAATTCCTCTCTCGCGAAGCGGGGGAGGATTGGATGGCCTTGCAATGTAGGCTTTCGCCTGCGTGCCATTTCCGGCAGCGCCTCGCACTCGGCCGCGCCTTGGCCTGTAGGAAAGACAGGATCCCGCGCGCGCAAGAATGTCCCGCGCTTCCGGAAAAACAGGGAAAATAGCGCGCCGCGAAAACCGCCCTTGGCATGAACTTTGCGGACCTTGGCGAGTCGGCTTCGCGGCGAATGCAGGAAGCGCTAGGCCTCCAGCACCACCGTCACGGCGGTTCCGTCCAACCCGCTCTCGGTCTTCGCCGTGCCGCGCGCCTGGCGGACGAAGCCGTCGATCAGCTTCTGCCCCAGCCCGCCATCCTTGCCGCGCGCTTTGGGTATGTCCGGCATGCCGACGCCGTCGTCCCGCACCACCAGCTTCCAGCCCGGCGCGGCAGCCTCGAAGCGCACCTCGATCCGCCCGGTCTCGCGCCCGGCAAAGGCGTGCTTGGCGGCGTTGGTCACGAGCTCGTTGACGATCAGCCCGATCGACACGGCGCGATCGCGCGGGATCGCGGCATGGTCGCACACGCAATCGAGCGTGATCGCGCCGCGCAGGAACAGGGCCTCGGCCAGTGCCGCGCACAGCTCCTCGAGATAGGTCGCCATGTCTGCCTCGCCGCGCGACACCGCCGCGCCGCGATAGAGGTGCCGGTGCGCGCGGGCGATGCTCTCCACCCGCGTGAGCGCGGACGAGAGCGCCTCCGCCGTCTCCGCATCCTTCGCCCGGCGCCGCTGCATGTCGAGCAGCGCTGCGACCAGGGTGAAGTTGTTCTTCACCCGGTGGTCGAACTCCTCGAGGAACAGGTCGCGCTCGGCGATCTCGCGGTCGCGCTCGGCGGTGGCGCGGCGCACCGCGCGGCGGAACAGCTCGGCGATCACCAGCACCGCGGCATAGTTGATCGCCGCCAATATCAGCCGGCCGGTGTCCTCCGCGTTCTTGAGCAGGAAGGAGTTCTGCGCCGGCAGCACGAAATACCAGCTGTAGACCAGGGTCAGCACCCCGGTGATCACGCCCGCCTGCCACCGCCCGAACAGTGTGGCGACCAGGATCGCGGCGAAGCCCAGCGAGAAGGGGCCGGCAGCGGGCGAGATGCTGTCGATCACCGCGCGCAGCGCAACGGTGAGCCCGGTGACCAGCAGCGCGAAGACCACCTGCACCAGCAAGGTGTGCCGGCCACTTGGCGAAAGCCGGTCGGCAAGATCGGTTTCGCCCAGTCGTCCCATCGGAAGCGAGTGAGCCGTGGCGAGGGGCCTGGTGTCAAGCATCCGTGCTGGTCTTTTAACCTGGATTGGTACGATTCAGAGGTTTCGGCCCGATCGGCCCGCCAGATCAACCACATATTGCCAGGCGACGCGCCCCGAGCGGCTGCCCCGCCGCGTCGCCCAGGCGATCGCCTCGGCGGGATCGAAATCGAGTCCGTGCGCCTCGGCATAGCCGCAGACGATGTCGACATAGGTGTCCTGGTCGACGACGTGGAAGCCCAGGCTCAGCCCGAACCGGTCGGCCAGCGCGAGCCCGTCATCGGCCGAATCGCGCGGGTTGATCGCGCTCGACTGCTCGGCGATGTCGCGGATGACGAGGTGGCGGCGGTTCGAGGTGACGATCAGCCGCGCATTGTTCGGCCGCGCCTCGGCGCCGCCCTGGAGCAGCGAGCGCAGCGCCCGGGCATCGCCCGCCGCGTCGAAGCCGAGATCGTCGAGGAAGATGGCGAAGGGCCGGTCGGTCGTGCCGATCAGCGCGAACAGCTCGGGCAGGGTCGAGAGCTCGGTGGTGACGGCCTCGACCAGCGCGAGCCGGCCGCCCGCGGCCTGGACGGCGGCGACCGCGCTCTTCACCAGCGCCGACTTGCCGGTGCCGCGCGCGCCCCAGAGCAGCACGTCCTGCGCGGCATGGCCCTGGGAGAGCCGGGTGAGGTTGCCGACCAGCGCCTCGCGCTGCGTCTCCACCCCGCGCAAGATCTCGATCGGCAGCGGATCGAACACGCGCGCCGGCGCCAGCCCGTGCCCGCGCCAGACATAGGCGCGGTGCGCCGCCAGGTCGGCGGGCGGGGGCGGTGGCGGTGCGAGCCGGTCGAGCGCGTCGGCGATGCGGGCGAGGAGCTGGTCGGTCATGGCGGTGGCTATAGCGTGGCGCCGCCGCAGGCTCACCCCCAACTTGGCTATCAGCGCCTGTCAGTGCGGCTTCAGGCGTTCAGGCCGCGGAGGCGACGATGTCGGGCCGGCAGCGAGGATCGCTGCTTGGCGCGCCGGAGAAGCAGGCATGATGCGGCGACTGGCCGAACCGCTGCCTTCTCAGCCGCCCGCCATCGCCTGTGCCGCGGCCCGGTCGGTGAAGCTTGGATCGGCGAGTGCCGCCTGGGCGTGGAGCCTCGCCTCCGGCTTGCGGCCGAGCGCGGCGTAGACCTGGGCGAGGTGCCAGCGCAAACCCGGGTGCTTCGGCGCAAGGATCACGGCCTTCTGGAGCAGCTCGAGCGCGCCTTCCTTGTCGCCGCCCTTGAACAGCGCCCAGCCATAGGCGTCGACCACCGCCGGGTTGGCGGGGGCCAGGCCATAGGCGGCCTCGCCGAAATCCACCGCGGTGCCGGTCTCGCCCGCGCCGGCATAGGCAGCGGCGAGTTCGGCGTTGAGCGCGGCATCGCCGTCGCCGATCCGGCTGCGAATGTCCTCGAGCGTGTCGATCGCCGCGTCATAGTCCCCGGCCGCAAGCTGCCAGTGCGCGGAGAGGCGCTGCGCGGCGATGTCGGAGGGGTTCTGCGAGAGGAACAGCGCCAGCGCATTGGCGGCGTCCTCGCGATTGCCCGAGCGGTCGAGCGCCTCGACCAGGCGGAGCATCGTCGGCTCGTCGAAGCGCAGGTCGGCGGCGCGCTTGTAGGCGGCAGCGGCGTCGCCGGGCTGGTTCATCAGCATCAGCACGTCGCCGAGCACCAGTTGCGCGGCGGCGGCACCCGGGTTCTTGGCGGCGATGTCGCGCGCATGGGCGAGCGCGCCGGCCTTGTCGCCGCCGGCGATCTGCGCGCGGATCAGCGGCACGATCGCGTCGGGATCGCCGGGATTGTTGTCGGCATCGGCGGCGAGCGTGGCGGTGCTGTCGTCGGCGCTGAACGCTGCGGCCTCGCCGGTCGCCGGGAAGGCGGCGCGGTCGAGATAGCGGGCGGCGCTGGCGCGGTCGCCGATCCGCTCGAAGCCGCGGGCGACGAGGGTGAGCGCATAGCTGTCGGCATCGGCGCGCGCGACGACGGGGCGCAGCATGTCGATCGCGTTGCGGGCGCGGTCGGTGCGCAGCAGTGCGGTGGCGAGCAGCTTGCGCGCGGTGATGTTCATCGGCTGCATGCCGACCAGATCGCTCAGCTTGCCGATCGCCTGCTCGTAGTCGCCACCTTCCAGATCGAGCGTGGCGCCGAGCAGGATCATGCCGGGCAGGCTGTCGATCGCGCCGCCGGTCTTGGCGAGGATGGTGCGCGCCAGGTCGAAATTGCCGGCGCGCGCGGCGATGACGGCTTGGAGGTAATAGGCCTGTGGGCTGCCGTCGCGCGCGGCGAGTGCGCGACGAGTGGCGGCGAGCGCATCGACGGTGCGGCCGATATCGCCGAGCGTGGCGGCATATTCGATCAGCACGTCGTGGCGGGCGGGGTCGCGCTTCAGCGCCTGCTCGAACCACGGCAGGGCGGCGACCAGGCCATATTGGCTGCGGACGACTTCGCCGCGCACCACCAGCGCATCGACGCTGCCGGGGGCGAGCTTGACCGCATGGTCGGATGCCTCGGCGGCGCCGAGCAGGTCGCCGGCGGCGAAGCGGAAGCGGGCGATGTCGGTCCACACGGCCGGATCGTTCGGCGCGAGGCGCTGCGCTTCGTCGAGCGCGGCCTGGGCGCCGGCGAAGTTGCTGAGCTGGGTCAGCGCGCGGGCGCGGATACGCAGGCCATAGAGATGCTGCCTGGGCGCCGCTTTGTCGGCCTCGGGCGCCGCCTTGTCGGCCTTGCCCTGGAGCAGCCAGGCCTCGGCGCGCCACTGCGGCACCGCCTTGGGGTCATAGCCGGCATCGACCGCGCGCTGGATTTCGCCCTCTGCGCCGACGCCGTCCTGCAGCGCGAGCAGCGCGCGGGCGAGGACGATATGCGCGTCCTCATTGTCCGGGTCGCCGCGCACTGCTTGCGCAGCCAGGTCGCGTGCGGCGCTGGCATTGTCGGCCTTGAGCAGCGCCTCGGCGCGGGTGGTGGCTTCGGCCGACTCGTCCTTGCCCATCCGGCCCGGCGCGATCGCGAACCAGCCGATCAGCACCGCGACCAGCACGGCGAGCGCGCCGCAGATGACCAGCAGGCCACGCAGCCCGAAGCCCGAGGATTTGGCGCGCCGGCGCCTATGGCTGGAGGTCATAGGCCTTCATCAGGTCATAGAGGGTGGGGCGGCTGATGCCGAGCAGCCGGGCGGTGCCGGAGATATTGCCCTCGGCGCGGGCAAGCGCATGCCGGATCGCCTTGCGATCGGCGAGCTCGCGCGCGGCCTTGAGGTTGACGGGCTCGATCTCGGCCTGCGCCTCGAGATCGAGATCGCCGGCGGCCACGTGCTTGCCCTCGGCCATGATCGCCGCGCGCTTCACCCGGTTCTCGAGCTCGCGGACGTTGCCGGGCCAGCCCCAGGCGTCGATCGCGGCGAGCGCATCCGGCGCGAAACTCCGGGCAGTCGTGTTCATCTGCGCGGCGTATTTCTGAAGGAAGTGGCGCGCGAGCAGCCCGGCATCGCCCGGCCGCTCGGCCAGGCTTGGGATGCGCACGACGATTTCCGCCAGGCGGTAATAGAGGTCCTCGCGGAAGCGGTTGTCCGCGACCATCGCGTCGATGTCCTGGTGCGTCGCGCAGACGATGCGCGTGTCGACCGCGATCGGCTGGCGCCCGCCGACGCGCTCGATCACCCGCTCCTGCAGGAAGCGCAGCAGCTTGACCTGGAGCGGCAGCGGCACGTCGCCGATCTCGTCGAGGAACAGCGTGCCGCCCTGGGCGAGCTCGATCTTGCCCTCGGTGGTCTTCACCGCGCCGGTGAACGCGCCCTTTTCGTGGCCGAACAGCTCCGATTCGAGCAGCGTCTCGGGGATCGCGGCGCAGTTGATCGCGACGAACCGGCCCTTGCGCCCGCTCTTGTCGTGCAGGCCGCGGGCGAGCAGCTCCTTGCCGGTGCCGCTGGCGCCGAGCAGCATCACCGAGACGTCGGCGCTGGCGACGCGCTCGATTGTGCGCGTGACCTTGAGCATCTCGGGCGCGCCGGTGAGCATGCCGCCGAGCACCGCGCCGGCCTCGACGCGTTCTGCCAGGCGGCGATTCTCGGCTTCGAGCGCATGGACGTGGAAGGCACGCGCGACGATCAGCCCGAGTGCGTCGATATCGATCGGCTTCTGGTAGAAGTCCCAGGCGCCCAGCGAGATCGCGCGCAGCATCGATTCATGCGCGCCGTGGCCGGAAGCGACGATCACCTTGGTATCGGGGCGCAGCGACAGGATCGTCTCGAGCGTCGCAAAACCTTCGGTGGTGCCGTCGGGATCGGGCGGCAGGCCGAGATCGAGCGTGACCACCGGGGGCTCCTCGGCGCGTAGCACGGTGATCGCTTCCTCGCGGGTGGAGGCGGTGAAGATCTCATAGCCGTCATAGGCCCAGCGCAGCTGGCGCTGGAGCCCAGCATCGTCCTCGACGATCAGGAGTTTCGGCAGGGCGCGGGTGTCGCTCATGCAGCGCGTCCCATCCCGAGGTCAGCGGGGTGCGCGGCCTTGAGGATCACGCGGAAGCGCGTGCCCTTGCCTTCGCGCGAAGTCACTTCGATGCGGCCCTCCATGGCATGCGCGAGCTGCTGTGCCTCGAAGGCGCCGATGCCGAAGCCGCCGTCCTTGGACGAGACGAAGGGCTTGAACAGCTTGTCGCGAATGAAGGCGGGCGACATGCCGGTGCCCTGGTCGATCACGTCGATCGCCACCCGCTCGCCATCGGCCGAGACCGACAGCGTCACCGGCTCGTTCGCCGCGCTCGCTTCGATCGCATTGGAGACGAGATGCCCGAGCAGCTGCTCGAGGCTCGCAGGGTCGGCATGGGCGATCGCGCTGCGCACGCCGCTGGTCACCACCGGATGCTGGCCCTTGCGCTGCCCGGCGACGCGTTCGACCAGCGCGACGATCTCGATCGCATGCGGCGCCTCGGTGCGGCTGCGGTGATTCTGCGACAGGCGGGCGAGCAGCGCGTTCATCCGCTCGGCGCTGTTCTGCAGCGTCGCGATCATGTCGGCGCGGAACTCGGGATTGTCGGCGTGGCGCTCGGCATTGCGGGCGGTGAGGGTAAGCTGGCTCACGAGGTTCTTGATGTCATGGAGGATGAAGGCGAAGCGGCGGTTGAACTCGTCGAAGCGCTGCGCCTCGGCGAGCGCGTCCTGCGCGCGGGCCTCGGCGAGATAGGAAGCGACCTGGCGGCCGGCGACCTTGAGCAGGTCGAAATCCTCCCAGTCGAGCGCGCGGTCGATCGGCGGCCGGGCAAGCAGGATCGCGCCGGCGAGCTCGCCATGATGCGGCAGCGGCACGATCACCCAGGCCTCGGCCAGGTCGAGCATCCATTGCGGCACGGCGGGCGCATCGAGATGGTCTTCCTTGCGGCGCACCGCATCGAGCTCGACGATGCGGCCGGTGGCGTGGAGGTGATGGGCGAGCGCCGCATCGCTGGCGGCGGGGAGCGTCGTGCGGTCCCAGTTCCAGCTCGCGCCGACGCCGAGCCCGCTCGCATCGGGAACGAGCAGCACCCCGGCCGGGCTGTCGGTAAGGTCGGCGATCGCCTTTACGATGCGCTCGTCCAGTGCTGCGCCGCCTTGAGGGGCTCCTAGCGTCTCCGTGAAGCGCATCCATTCGGTGCGATAATCGTAGCGATGACGGAATAAATGCTTGGCTAGCTTGACCTTCAGCCACGCGCGCAGCCAGCTATTGGCGACCAAAGTGAGGATCGCCGCGGTCGAGCCGAGCACGAAGGCGGTCTGCAGCACCCGGGCATTGGCGCCGCCGACGGTCGCGATTGCCGAGGTGGCGAGGGCGAGCAGCGCGAAATAGGCGGCGACCGCGACCAGCGACAGCGACTGGTAGGTGACCGCCCGCGACACTTCGATCTTCCACTCGCCCTTGCGCTGGAGCGCCGTGGCGATGGCGAGCGCGACTGCGAGATAGGCGAGCCCGCGCAGCGCGAGCGGCTCGATCCGCCACTGCGCGGTGAGATAGCCGAAGGTGTAGAGCGCGAATTCGGCGCACCAGATGCCGGCGAGCGCGAGCACCAGCGTGCGCAGCGGGCCGCTCGCGGTGGGGCTGAGCGTCGACCAGAGCGCCTGGACGAGCACGAGCGCGGCGACCGCGACGAGCATGCGCATCAGCAGCGCGGCGCTGCCGATCTGCGCGGCTATCGCCGGATCGGGATTGGCATAGCCGATGAAGGTGAGCAGCAGCGCCGCGATCTGGACGAGCGCGACCACGCCGTAGACGGTGCCCAGCGCGATCGGCGGGCGCATCTGCGCGTCGCGGCGATGGAGCAGGTTCATGAAGACCAGCCAGGCGAGATTGCGCAGCGTCTCGGCGAACCAGGTCGCCGGATCGGCCGATCCGATGCCGGCAATGGCGAGCGCCCAGAGCGCCGTCGTCGCCAGCGCAAAGGCGAGCGGCCGGCGCGGCAACCCGGCGATGCTGGTCTGCCAGGACCAGAGCGCCAGCGCCCCGAACAGCAGCGCTGCGAGGGCGTGCAGCCAGAGCAGCAACGCCGCCATCAGCGCGCGCCCTCGGGAAACAGCACGACGCGGATCGTCTGGAGCAGGATCAGCACGTCGAGAAAGGGCGAATAATTCTTCGCGTAGTAGAGGTCGTATTCGAGCTTCTGGCGCGAATCCTCGATCGAGGCGCCATAGGGATAGTTGATCTGCGCCCAGCCGGTGATGCCCGGCTTCACCATGTGGCGCTCGGCATAATAAGGCAGCTTGGTCTCGAGATCCTCGACGAACTGGGGGCGCTCGGGGCGGGGCCCGACAAAGCTCATCTCGCCCTTCAGCACGCTCCAGCATTGCGGCAGCTCGTCGATGCGGGTCTTGCGGATGAAGCGGCCGACGCGGGTGATGCGCGGATCGTCCTTCTCGGCCCAGACGGCCTTGCCGTTCACTTCGGCATCCTGGCGCATCGAGCGCAGCTTGATGACGTCGAAGCCCATGCCGTACAGGCCCACGCGGCGCTGGCGGTAGAAGGCCGGGCCCTTGCTCTCCAGCTTCACTGCGATGGCGAGCAGCAGGATGAGCGGCAGCGTGAGCGTGAGCAGGAGCGCGCTCGCCGCGATGTCGAACACGCGCTTGAACATGCTCGAGAGCATGCGCCCCGAGGAGAAGCCGTCGGAGAAGATCAGCCAGCTCGGATTGACGCTGTCCAGGTCGATGCGGCCGGTTTCGCGCTCGAGAAAGGTCGAGATCTCGTTGACGTGCACGCCGGTGGTCTTGATGCGCAGCAGGTCCTTGAGCGGCAGCGCGTTGCGGCGCTCCTCGAGCGCGAGCACGACTTCGCTGGCGTTGAGTACCACGACATGGTCGGCGAGATTGTAGATCGCGTCGCGGGCTATCGCCTCGGGGATCACCCGGCTGGCCTCGCTCATCGCGACATAGCCGACCACGACGAAGCCCGCGCCCGGCGTCTTGGACAGGTCCTTCAGCCGCTTGGCGCGCACGCCGGCGCCGAGCACGACGATGCGGCGCTTGAACGCCTGGTGGCCCAGCGCCTTGCCGAGCAGGATGCGCAACGCGATGAGCGAGACGATCGAGCTGCCCATGGCGTAGAGCAGGTTCGAGCGCCAGAAGCCGATCTCGGGGATCAGGAAATAGAGCACGCTGAGCCCGATCACGCCGAGCGAGATCGCCACGATCAGCCGGGCGGTGGCATAGCGCAGCGACTGGAGCGCGTCAGCGCCATAGACGCCGACCGCCATCATCGCGACCTCGAGGAACAGCGCATAGCTGGCCAGTTGCGGCCAGCGCGTCTGCACCGGCGCCAGGCCGATGCCGAGCTGGTGCGCACGCAGCATCCAGCCGAACTCGCCCGACACCGCCAGCAGGACGATATCGAGAAAGCCCAGCAGCAGCACGGCATTGGGCACATAATGCTTGAACAGCCGGATCATGGCTTTGCTGTAGGGCACAAGTGTAAACAAATCCGACATGCCGCCCCGAAAGCATGAATTCCAAGAATCTGGAAGTCGCCACGCAACCGGGACCGCTTCCGCGTGTTTGACCGCAGGGGCAATTCGCCGCATTGCAATATTTCCAGGAGGTCCGAAGCGCATGCCGGATTCGAAGCCGATCGTTCCTGTCATCCTGTCGGGCGGATCAGGCACCCGACTCTGGCCGATGTCGCGGGCCGAGAAGCCCAAGCAGATGCTGTCGCTTACCGCCGAGCAGACCATGCTGCAGCTGACCGCGCAGCGCGCTTCGGGCGAGAAGTTCGGCCGGGCGATCGTCGTCGCCAATGCCGCGCATGCCGATATGGTCGAGGAGCAGCTCGGCGCAGTCGAGAGCTCGGCGCAGGCGCTGATCCTGGAGCCGATGGGCCGCAATACCGCACCGGCGATCGCGCTTGCCGCCATCGCCGCGGGCGGCAGCGCCGAGCCGCTGCTGGTGATGCCTTCCGACCATGTGATCACCGACGTCGAAGCGTTCCACGCCGCGATCCACACCGCGCTGCCGCTGGTCGAGGATGGCTGGCTGATCACCTTTGGCATCAACCCCGAAAGCCCCGAAACGGGCTATGGCTGGATCAAGATCGGCGAGGAGCTTGCGCCCGGAGTCAGCCGGGTCGAGCAGTTCGTCGAGAAGCCGCCGCGCGACAAGGCCGAGGCCATGCTCGCGGCGGGCGGTCACACCTGGAACGGCGGCATCTTTCTCTTCCGCGCCGATGCCTATCTGAACGCGCTGGCGAGCTATGCGCCGGAGATGCTCGAGGCGGCGCAGCAGGCGATGGCGAAGGGCCGTCGTGACGGCGCGCGGATCTGGCCCGACGCCGAGGCCTTTGCCGCCAGCCCTTCGGACTCGATCGACTATGCGGTGATGGAAAAGGCGCCGCGCGTCGCGGTGGTGCCGGTGACGATGGGCTGGAGCGATGTCGGCAGCTGGGACGCGCTCCACGCGATCAGCCACGCCGATGCCGGCGGCAACGTGGTGCGCGGCGATGCGGTGGTGATCGAATCGACCAACTGCCTGGTGCGCGCCGAAGGCGGCAAGCGCGTGGCGCTGGTCGGCGTCGAGGATCTGATCGTGGTGGCCTCGGGCGACGATATCCTCGTCCTGCCGCGCGGGCGCAGCCAGGAAGTGAAGAAGATCATCGAGGCAATGCAGAAGGGCTGAGGGCCGCAGGACCGAGTGCTGCGCGAACCTGCGATGCGGCGGCGCGGATCGCCGCATCCGCCTCGCGCTGCTTGGCATCGCGATCGGGGACGAAGCCGGTGTCGGGCGCCTTGGCGTTGCGTCCGGCCGCGGCCGCCATCGCGGCGCGCGCAGCATCGTCCGGCACGATCCCGAAATGCGGCAGGATGCGGGTGAAGAAGGCGTCCGGCAGCGCGGCATAGTCGACGACAAGGCCGCCATCGGGCGCATGCGCCATTGCCGGTTCGCAGATCCGGGCGAGTATCCGCGCGACGAACTCCGCCTCGGGCAGGGTGGCATCTTCCGGCGGCAGGCCGAACCAGTCGAGCGGGATCACCCCCGGCGCGGTATGCATGCCACGCATCCGCCGGTGCGAGACCAGGACTTCGACCGGATCGCGGTGCAGGAAGATCCAGGGGACTTCCGGGAAGGCGCGGCGCAGCAGCGGCAGCGCGCGGGTGTGCCAGGAATCCAGCTTGACGAAGAGCCGGTCGGCGCCGCGGCCCCAGGCGTGGACCAGTGCCTGCAGTGCTTCCACCTGGTAGCCGATATCCGCGAAGGGGGTGCGGACCAGCGCGTCGAGCGGCGGCGGCTCGGAGAGCGAGACTTGGCCGGGCGCGGCGCCGAGCATGCGCGAGACCAGCGTCGAGCCGCAGCGGGACATGTGGAAGACGAAGCCCGCCGGGGCGAAGCCGGGATCGCGCGGCGCGGCGATCAGCGTGTCGAGCGAGGTGCGCAGCCGCAGCAGCCGGTTGAGCGGGCGCACCGCGGCTTCCTGCACCGCTTCCTCGAAGAAGGGATGATTGGGTACCACGCCGGCGAAATGGAGCCATTCGATCGCGTTTTCTTGCACCATCTTCGCGGGCAGCCAGCCGAGCGGCGGCAACGCGTCGAGCAGATGCGGCTCGGCAACCGTGTCCTGGAGCATGGCTGGGCTGAGGCCGACGCCCTGCGCCGCCGCCCAGGCGCAGGCGCGCGCCTCGAAAATATCGGGCCGTATCGGTTCGGCGAGATACTGCGCCGCGGCCGGATCGGCCAGCACGGCGGCGCGGAAGGCGGCGAGGGCGGATTTGGCATTCGTCACGGGGTCGGATAAGCCTCGGCCGGGAAGGAGTGGGGCAGGCTAATATGGCGACCGCGCACGCACAATTGCCGATCCCGGATCGGGTCCGGCTGGCGATGCGCTTCGATCCGGCCCCGCTTGCCGCGGACCTCGTCGCCCTCGAGCGCGGCGACTGGACCGAGCATTTCGTCAAGCAGAATTACGACGGGGAGTGGAGCGCGCTCGCTCTGCGCGCCTCCGCCGAGGCCCGGCACCCGATCCAGATGATCTACTCCGCTCCCGGCGCCACCGAATTCGTCGATACCCCCTGGCGCGCCCGGATGCCCGCGCTCTCCGCGGTGATCGACGCCTTTGCGAGCCCGGTCCGCTCGGTGCGGCTGATGCGGCTCGCGCCGGGATCGGTGATCAAGCAGCACAGCGACCCCGACCTCGACGTTGCCGACGGCTTTGCGCGGATCCACGTTCCCGTCCTGACCAACGACCAGGTCGACTTCCGGCTCAACGGCACGCGGGTGACGATGGCGGCGGGCGAGACCTGGTATCTGCGCCTCGCCGATCCGCACAGCGTGGACAATCGCGGCGACACCGCGCGCGTCCACCTCGTGCTCGACATGGTCGCCGACGACTGGCTGCTGGCCCGGCTCGCAGGATGAGCGGGCCAGCAGCGTCGATGGGCTAGCCGATCAGCGCCTCGGCCTGGTCGAGCACGTTCTTGAAGTCGGCGATCAGCGCCTGATACGGTGCCGGGCTCGCCATATCGAGGCCGGCGCGCTTCAGGATCTCGGTCGGATAGTCCGAGCCGCCCGCCTTCAGCACCGACAGGTAATTGTCGCGCTCCTTCGCGCCGCCCCTCAGGATCGACTGCGCGAAGAAGGTCGCCGCAGAGATGCAGGTGGCGTACTGGTAGACGTAGAAGCTGTTGTAGAAGTGCGGGATATAGGCCCACTCGTTCCCATAGCTCGGCTCGAGGATCATGTTCGGCCCGTGATAGGTCCGCAGCAGGTCGAAATAGACCTTGGTGAACTTCTCGCCCGACAGGCCTTCGCCCGCCTCCGCCATGTCGTGCGCCTTGAGCTCGAACTCGGCGAACATCGTCTGGCGGTAGAAGGTGCCGCGATAATTCTCCATCTGCTGACCGAGATAGAAGAGCTTCTCCTCCTTGGTCTTGGCGTTCTTCAGCATGTGCGCCGCGAGCAGCTGCTCGTTGCAGGTCGAGGCGATCTCGGCGAGGAAGATCGGATAGTCCGACTTGTCGTAGACCTGCGTCGCATTGGCGAGCAGCGAGTGGAGCGCATGGCCCCATTCGTGCGCGAAGGTGGTCAGCCCATCATATTTGTCGCTCAGGTTGAGCAGCAGATAGGGGTGCACGTCATAGGCGCCGGGGTTCATATAGGCGCCCGGGCGCTTGCCCTCGCGGGGCCAGGGATCCATCCACTTCGCCGCGGTCGCCTTGGCGATGCGCGCCTGGTAGTCGGCGCCGAGCGGCTTCACCGCTTCCAGCGTGGTCGCGCGCATCTGCTCGAGCGTATAGGTGCGGTCGAGCGACACGAGCGGCGGATAGATGTCGTAATAGCCGAGGTCCGGCAGCTTGAGCATCTTGCGGCGCAGCTCGAAATAGCGGTGGAGCTGGGGCAGCCCCTTGTTCGCCTCGGCCACCAGCGTGCGATAGACGGCTTCCGGCACATTGTTGCCCGAAAGCGCGCGCGCCAGCGACGTCGGGTATTTGCGCGCCTTGGCATAGAAGATGTCGCCGCGCACCTTGGCGCCATAGGTCGCGCCGAACGAGCTCTTGAACTTGCCGTGCTCGCTCCAGAACGCGTCGAACACCGCCTTGCGGTCCTCGCGGTTGGGCGCGTCGCGGTTGAGCGTATAGCCCTGCGAATCGAGGCGGACCGACTTGCCGGTCGACAGCGTGATCGTCGGCCAGGGAATGTCGGACGAGCGCAGCTGGCCCGAGATCTCGCCCGGCGCGGCGAGCGGCGAGCCGGCGCTGGCGAGGATCGCCTCGCTCTCGGCGGAAAGCGTGTGCTGGGCCTCGCGCAGCGCATCGGCGAGCGCGAAGTCGAAGCGCGTGCGCAGCGTCTGGTTGGCGGCGAGATAGCTGTCGATCTTCGCCTTGCCGAGCGTCAGCAGCTCGGGCGAGAACCAGGAATTGGCTTCGCCGAACGCCGTGAACAGGTCGCGGGCCTGGGCGAGCCGCTCCTGGTTGGCGGAGACGCGGACGTCCTCGTCGCCCTTCAGGCTGACATAGGTGTAGATGCGGCCGAGCGTGCGGCCCAGATCGGATTGGAGGCTCATCGCCTCGGCCAGCACATCGGCGCTCTCGCCGAGCCGGCCCTTGTACCTGGCGAGACCGGGGATGGCGGCGAGCATCTGCTTGCGGGCGGCTTCCCAGGCGGCGTCGTTGGGATAGAGTTCGGTCAGGTCCCACATCGGCGTGGCCATCTTGGTCTCCTGTGCCCAGGCGGGCAGGGCGGCGGCTAGCGATGCGAGCGCGGCGGCGCCCAGCGCTTCGCGGCGAGTGAGTTCGGTCATTCGATCATTTCCCCGAGAACGCGCCTGTAGGCCCGGCGCTGCTATGGATGCGCCAATCTGTCGCGAATTCGGGATGTAGGAAAGCGGGATTATCGCCCTGTGCAGGCGATTTGGACAGGATTCAGCGCGCGCCCTTGGGAGTCACGATCCAGTCCCGCTTGGCGCGGCGCGTCATGTGGACGCCGCAATAGCGGCACCTGCTGACGTATTTTTCGTCCTCGCCGACGCGCTGGGCATGTTTCTCGGACCGTTCGTGCTTGCCGCCGAGGCACCGAATCCGCCCACCAATCCAACTGAACACGCGAGCCCCCTTATTTCGCTGCGTAGAGGGCTATGTCCGTATTGTTTCCAACCGGTCAACGGAGAATTCGCGTCACATCGACGCAAATGGGGACGCAAATGGGGACGCAAATGGGGACGCAAATGGGGACGCAAATGGAAAAGGCCGGGATCGCTCCCGGCCTTTCCTTTTGGCTTCAGGTGGAAGGACTTAGAAGTCCATCCCGCCCATGCCGCCGCCCGGCATCGCCGGCATGGCGGGCTTGTCTTCCGGCAGCTCGCTCACCGCCGCTTCGGTGGTGATGAGCAGGCCGGCGACCGAGGCCGCATCCTGGAGCGCGGTGCGGACGACCTTGGTCGGGTCGATCACGCCGGCGGTGACCAGGTTCTCGTACACATCGGTCGAGGCATTGAAGCCCAGCGACGAGTCGTTGCCGTCGATCAGCTTGCCCGCCACCACGGCGCCGTCGTGACCGGCATTCTGCGCGATCTGCTTGAGCGGCGCGGTGATCGCCTTGCGGATGATATCGATGCCGCGGGTCTGGTCGTCGTTGATGCCCTTCAGGCCGTCGAGCGCCTTGGTGGCATAGAGCAGCGCCGTGCCGCCGCCGGGGACGATGCCTTCTTCGACCGCCGCGCGGGTTGCGTGCAGCGCGTCGTCCACGCGGTCCTTGCGCTCCTTGACCTCGACCTCGGTGGCACCGCCGACCTTGATCACGGCCACGCCGCCGGCGAGCTTGGCGAGACGCTCCTGGAGCTTCTCACGGTCATAGTCGCTGGTGGTGACTTCGATCTGCTGGCGGATCGCCTCGGTGCGGCCCTTGATCGCATCGGCTTCACCGGCGCCATCGACGATGGTGGTGTTGTCCTTGTCGATCGTGACGCGCTTGGCGGTGCCGAGCATGCCCAGGGTGACGCTCTCGAGCTTGATGCCGAGATCTTCCGAGACGACTTCGCCCTTGGTGAGGACGGCGATGTCCTCGAGCATCGCCTTGCGGCGATCGCCGAAGCCCGGCGCCTTGACGGCCGCGACCTTGAGGCCGCCGCGCAGCTTGTTCACCACGAGCGTGGCCAGCGCCTCGCCCTCGATGTCCTCGGCGATGATCAGCAGCGGACGGCCCGACTGGACGACGGCTTCCAGGATCGGGAGCATCGCCTGCAGGTTCGACAGCTTCTTCTCGTGGATCAGGATGTACGGATCGGCGAGCTCGACCGACATCTTCTCCGGGTTGGTGATGAAGTAGGGCGACAGATAGCCGCGGTCGAACTGCATGCCCTCGACGACGTCGAGCTCGAAATCGAGACCCTTCGCCTCTTCGACGGTGATCACGCCTTCCTTGCCGACCTTCTCCATCGCCTCGGCGATCTTCTCGCCGACTTCCTTGTCGCCGTTCGCCGAGATGATGCCGACCTGGGCGACTTCAGCCGAGCCCGAGACGGGCTTGGAGCGCGCCTTGATGTCCTCGACGACCTTGAGGACGGCGAGATCGATGCCGCGCTTCAGGTCCATCGGGTTCATGCCGGCCGCGACCGACTTCATGCCCTCGCGGACGATCGCCTGGGCGAGCACGGTGGCGGTGGTGGTGCCGTCGCCCGCGGTGTCGTTCGCCTTGGAGGCGACTTCGCGGATCATCTGCGCGCCCATGTTCTCGAACTTGTCCTTGAGTTCGATTTCCTTGGCGACGGTGACGCCGTCCTTGGTGATGCGCGGGGCGCCGAAGCTCTTCTCGATGACCACGTTGCGGCCCTTCGGGCCCAGCGTGACCTTCACTGCGTCGGCGAGGATGTCGACGCCGCGCAGAATGCGTTCGCGGGCGTCGCGGCCGAACTTAACGTCCTTGGCTGCCATGGGGATTTACCTCTCAAAATTCGTTCAAAAGTCACAAAAGCCGCGACACTCATCGCGCATGCGCGCACGAGGATCGCGGAAACCGGATCAGCCGAGGATGCCGAGGATGTCCGATTCCTTCATGATCAGCAGGTCTTCGCCGTTGACCTTGACCTCGGTGCCCGACCACTTGCCGAACAGGATGCGGTCCCCGGCCTTGACGTCGAGCGGGGTGACCTCGCCCTTGTCGTTCTTGGCGCCCGAACCGACGGAGACGACTTCGCCTTCTTGCGGCTTTTCCTGGGCGGTGTCCGGGATGATGATGCCGCCGGCGGTCTTCGCCTCGGCTTCGACGCGACGAACGAGCACGCGATCGTGCAGCGGACGGAAGGTCATTGGTGGATCCTCACTTCAAGATTGATCTTGGATTGGCACTCGCTTGAGTCGAGTGCCAGCGGGCGGGATATGCGAAGCCTGCCCGCCCGCGTCAACCAGTGCGCGGCGTGCCGTTGCAAATTTAGGCGGCACCGTGCTCCAGGCAAGGTTCCCTGATTAAGCTTTCGTATACCACGAATATGAGCAACGTGCTGCAACAATATGTTCTTGAATAGATTTAGCCATCTACCAGTAAATACCTAAGTATATTGCTGTAGAGGAGTGGTGGCATGATTACCAATCATCGCCGGCTGGCCGGCATTGCACTTGCTTCATTCGGGATGTTGTCTCTCGCGGCATGCGAAAGTTCAGGAGGCTATCGGGTTGCATCCGTTGGCACTACGTCGGGCGTGACGGCCGATAGCGGATCGGGCACCGACGGCACGGGCGGCGGCAGCACGGCTACTGCCGACAATGGCAGCGGCGGCACGGGGAGCGGCGCGGGCAGCGGCAGCGGCAATCGCCTGGGCGGCAACCTGCTGGTCGCCTCGGGCAACGCCGTCATGGGTGCGGCCAATGCGCAGACCGGGCTGACTGCAGGTCTGGGCGTGCCGGCGGACGGCGTGGTGACCGGCACCGTCAATCGCGTGCTCGGCAGGACCGGGCAGACGCTCGTCTCGCTCGGCAACGGCAGCACGCTGCTGCTCGACGGCAAGGGCGGCAAGCTCGGCGACCTCGTCTCGATCGACCTGGGGCAAGGCAAGGTGGTAGGCGCGTCGTCGGCCAGCGCGTCGCCGCTGGTCGGGCTCAACGTGCTGGCGCGCAATCCCTCGACCGGGCAGCTTGCGACCGTGAGCGCGGCGACGGCCGGCAACCTGGCGAGCGTGACCGTGCCCAACGGCCAGGGCGGGCAGCTGCTCAACGTCGCGGTGCCGGGCAATCTCGGCAATACGGCCGGCGGCGCGGGCGGGCTGCTGAACGGCGTGACCGGCGCGACCAACGCCAACGCCAATGTCACCGGTGCGGCCACTACGGCGCTGGGCAATGTCAACGCGACGGTGAATGGTGTGGTCAATCCGCAGGGCGCGAGCGCCGGCGCCAATGCCAACACCAACCTTGTCGGCGGTACCGTCAACGCGGTTGGCGGGCTGGTCAACGGCCTGACCCCCAAGCCGCGCTGAACCTCGAGCCGGCCGCGTGCTGCCTGCGCGCGGCCGGTCTCCCGCACCCATTCCAGGAGCAATAGCATGTGGATCGCGCTCGCCGCGTTCGCAGGACAGGACGCGGGCGTCATCGTCGATCGCAACCGGATCGATCGCCCCCAGGCGCCGCGCGAGACGCTGGCGCCGCGGTCCACGCCCCGGCGCGGCGCGACCAGCGTGGCGGCGACTGGCACCGAGGTGCCGATCCAGGGCATCCGCTTCCAGGGCGCCCAGGCACCCGCGGCGGTGGCGGCCGCGGCGCGGCGCTTCATCGGGCGGCCGGGCAACAAGGACACGCTGCTCGAGCTCGCCGGCACGCTGTCGCGCGCCTATCAGCACACCGACGTCGCGCTCTACACGGTGGCGATCCCCGCCCAGGACACCTCGGGCGGCACGGTGACCGTGCTGCTCACCGAAGGGCGGATCGCCAGCGCTTCGCTGAAGGACGCCAAGGGGCGCAATCGCCTGCTGCGCGCGCGGATGGCGCCGATGCTCGATGAGGCCCCGCTCCGCCGCGCGACCTTCGAGCGGCAGGTCACGCTGATGCGGGCGATCCCCGGCCTGACCTTCACCAGCGATTTCGCCGATCCGAACGCCAGTGGCGCGCTGGCGCTGACGGTGACGCCGAAGCAGAAGCGCACCCGCTTCACCGCCGGCTTCTCCAATCGCGGTGTCACCCAGCTCGGCGACGGGCAGTTCGACGCGAAGGCGGAATTCTATGGGCTCGGCGTCGACGGCGACCAGCTGACCCTTGCTGCATCGGCATCGAGCGACTTCAAGCGCTATCGCTATGTCAGCGGCAGCTATGCCGTGCCGATCACCGCGAGCGGGCTGACGCTGACGACCAGCGGCGGTTATCTGGAGACGCGGCCGAAAGGCTATCCGGTGCTCGGCAAGGCCAAGCTTGCCGGCACGTCGCTCAGCTATCCGCTGCTCCGCGACTTTCACCGCAGCCTCGACCTGTCGCTGGGCGTGGACGGGCTCAACAGCGACAATGCCGCGTTCGGCGCGCTGATCGCCACCGAGCGGACGCGGGCGCTGCGCGGCGGCGCGGGCTTTTCGAGCACTTATGAGAAGCGCAGCATCTCGGTGGCGCTCTCCGCATCGCAGGGGCTGGACGTGCTCGGTGCGCGCACCGACCCGCTCTATGCCGATCCGCGCTTCCGCAAGGTCAACGGCTCGGCCTATCTGGCGCAGGCGATCGGCACGCACCTGGTCGTGCGTGCGCAGGCCGGCGGGCAATGGAGCCGCGACCTGCTGCCCGCGGCGGAGCGCTTCGCGGTGGGCGGCGACAATTACGGCCGCGCCTTCGACGTCGCCTTCCTGAGCGGCGATCGCGGCGCCGGCGCGCTGGGCGAGCTGGCGGTGCGCCCATTGAAGGGCAAGCGCTTCGGCACCAGCGAGATCTACACCTTTGTCGATCGCGCCTGGATCGGCATCGAGGGGCGCGGCGGCGTCACCGGACGCAGCGACTATGCGCTCGCCTCCGCCGGCTTCGGCACGCGGCTGCGCTGGCTCGACAAGGCGGAGATCGGGCTGGAGGCCGCGCACGTCATCGACGATCCCTATCCCGGCTATGACGAGGACTGGCGATTCTCGCTCGCCTGGCGGCTCTCGCTCTGAAACAAGGGGCTGTCTTGCTCGCCTAGTACAGGCGTTTACTCCCGCGTGGCGATCCTCTAGCAGGAAGGCCAGAATTCCTTCGCATGGGAGCGACACGTGAAGCTTGTCAAAGGCGCCTGGAAGATCCTGGTGGGGATCAAGGACTTTCTGGTCCTCGTCTTCATGCTGCTGTTCTTCACGATGCTGTTCGCAGCGCTCTCGGCCAAGCCCAACACGGCGAGCATCCGCGACGGCGCGCTGGTGGTGGCGCTCGACGGCACGCTGGTCGAGCAGCCCGAGGAAGTCGATCCGTGGAGCAAGGTCACCGGCAGCGACGCGGCGAAGCAGCAGCGGCTGCGCGACGTGGTGCGCGCGCTCGATGCGGCGAAGACCGATGACCGGGTGAAGGCCGTGGTGCTCGATCTCGACAGCTTCATGGGCGGCTATCCCGCCGCAGTGACCGAAGTCGCCAACGCGGTCGGCCGGGTGCGCGCCGGCGGCAAGCCGGTGCTCGCCTATGCCACCGCCTATACCGATGCCAGCTATGCGATCGCGTCCAACGCGACCGAGATCTGGGTGAACCCGCTGGGCGGCACGATGTTCACCGGCCCGGGCGGCACGCGGCTCTACTACAAGGGGCTGCTCGACAAGCTCGGCGTCAATGCGCACATCTACCGCGTCGGCAAGTTCAAGTCGGCGGTCGAGCCGTACATGCGCGGCGACATGTCGCCCGAGGCCAAGGAAGCCGAGCTGGCGATCTACCAGCCGATCCTCGCCCAGTGGCAGGCGCTGATCGCCAAGGCGCGGCCCAAGGCGCGCGTGGCGGAATATCTCGCCAAGCCCGCCGAAGTGGTGACGGCGGCGAAGGGTGACATCGCCAAGGCGAACCTGGCGATGGGCATCGTCGACAAGCTCGGCGACCGCATGGCGTTCGGCAAGCGCGTCGCCGAGATCGCCGGCGTGGCGAGCGGCAAGCCGGTGGGCAATTTCAACCGGATCAAGCTGGCCGATTATGTCGCCGCGCATCCGCTGCCGACCGGCGGCGACGCGATCGGCGTGATCACGATCGCCGGCGAGATCGTCGACGGCAAGGCGGGCCCGGGCAAGGCCGGCGGCGACACCGTCAGCGCGCTGCTGCTCAAGGGGCTGGCCGCGAAGAACCTGAAGGCGCTGGTGGTGCGCGTCGATTCGCCGGGCGGTTCGGCGCTGGCCTCCGAGCAGATCCGCCAGGCGATCCTGCAGGCCAAGGCGCAGGGGCTGCCGGTGGTGGTCTCGATGGGCAGCCTGGCCGCGAGCGGCGGCTATTGGGTGTCGATGGGCGGCGACACGATCTTCGCCGAGCCGAACACGATCACCGGATCGATCGGCATCTTCGGCGTGATCCCGACCTTCGAGAAGACGCTCGCCAAGATCGGCGTCGGTGCGGACGGCGTGAAGACCAGCCCGCTGAGCGGCCAGCCCGACATCTATGGCGGCACCAACGCCGAGACCGACACGCTGCTCCAGTCGGCGATCGAGGCAGGCTATGCGCGCTTCATCGGCGTCGTCTCGGCGGCGCGCAAGATCGCGCCCGAGAAGGTCAACGAGATCGCGCAGGGCCGCGTGTGGATCGGCGGGACGGCGCACCAGCTCGGCCTGGTCGACCGGTTCGGCGGGCTCGACGATGCGGTGGCCGAGGCGGCACGCCGCGCCAAGCTCGATCCGGCCAAGGTGCATGCGGTGTACCTCGAGAAGGCGCCGTCGGGCTGGGCGCAGTTCTTCGAGAGCCTGACCAACGACAAGGACGAGGATGGCGACTGGGCCGACCAGCCGGCGGGGGCGGACCTGTTCGCCCGCACCGCGATGGCGCAGCGCGCGCTGTTCGCCCAGGCGCTCGGCGATGCCCAGCGGCTCGCCAAGGGCGGCTCGGTGCAGGCGCGCTGCCTCGAATGCGGCGCGCTCGGCCCGGCGTCGCCCGATGTGGAGGATCGCAACCTGTACAGCCTGATCGCGGCGCGGCTCGGCCTGTGATCGCGATCCGCGCTGCCACGCCCGAGGATGCGGGCGCGATCGCGGCGATCTATGCGCCGCACGTGCTCACCGGCACCGCCTCGTTCGAGATCGAGCCGCCCGAAAAGGCGGAGATGCGCAAGCGGATGGCGGCGAGCGACGGGCTCTATCCGTGGATCGTCGCGACCACCGGCGACAGCACCGACGCCGGCGTGATCGGCTATGCCTATGCCGGCAAGTTCCGCGACCGTCCCGCCTATCGCTATGTCTGCGAGACCTCGATCTACCTGACCGACGCGTCGAGCGGGTCGGGGGTGGGGCGGCTGCTCTACGAAGCGCTGATCAACACGCTGCGGGCGCAGGGCTTCGTCCATGCGATCGGCACGATCACGCTGCCCAACGACCGCTCGATCCGGCTGCACGAGGCGGTCGGCTTCCGGCGCCAGGGCGTCTACCGCGAGGTCGGCTTCAAGCACGGCCAGTGGATCGATGTCGGCTTCTGGCAGGTCCAGCTCAACGAGCCGCGCGTGCCGCCGGCGGAGCCGCGCCGTTTCGCCGATATGGGGATTGTCCGGGATTGAGGCGCTCCCGCGGGGACGGCTAAAGGCGCCGCTCCCGTGGACAGGGGTTGCACATGCCGCATAGCGTCAACCACAGCATCACCGTCGATACCGCACGCAAGCTCGTCGACTTGCGGATCGGCGGGCTGGTCTCCGCCGAGGACGCGACCTGGATCGGCGAGGAGCTGCGCGCCGCGATCCGCGCGCTGGGCGAGGACATCGGCAAGCATGTCACGCTCTACGATGCCAGCGCCGTGCACGTGGTGCCGCAGGAGACCGTCGAGCTGATCAAGCACACGCTCGACAATCCTGCCGTCCGCCAGCTCTGGGCGCGCAAGATCGCCTTTGTGGTGACCACCGCGCTCGCCAAGCTGCAGGTGCAGCGCCTGCGCGAGGTGCGGCCCGATCTCGGCCTGTTCGAGGATCGCGAGAGCGCGATCGCCTGGCTGATGGAGCCCTAGGCTTCGGGCCGGGCCAGATCGGCGAGGCGGCGATCGGCCTCGGCAACGCTTTCATTGGTGCCTGCGAACAGATGATCGAGCGCGGCGTAGCGCGCCCTGGCATCCGCCCAATAGCCGCGCGCCGCGTCGCGCTCGCCCAGCGCCGTCGCCAGCAGCGCGACGCTGCGCAGCATGTTCGCCATCGCCAGCGGCGGAGTGTCGATATCGGCGCGGTACAGGTCGAGCGCTTCGTGCAGGACTGCCGTGGCGTTGGCCAACCGATCCTGCTTGAGAAACATCTCGCCGGCATGGCGAAGGGCATTGGCGAGGCCCAGCCCGTCTCCCGTGCGGCGATAGAGCGCGATCGCCTCGGTCTGGTCACGCAACGCCCAGTCGAGATCGCCGGCGTCGCGGGCGATCTGCGCCTGGCGGGTCAGCGCCCGGGCCTCGCCGGCCAGATCGGCTTCCGCGCGGAACGCCGTCAGCGCGGCGGCGAAGGCGGTGCGCGCCGCTTCCGGCTGCCCCTCCCGGCGGGCGGCCTCGCCCGTCGACAACAATTGCTGGCCGCGACTCGGATGCTCCATGGACGGAGCATGAGTCACATCCGACGGCGCCGCAATCGTCGACCTGGATCGGGCTGCGTCAGCGGCGCCCGCGATAGGCGGGCAGGCCGAGCTTCCAGACGATCGCCGCGGCGCGCAGGCTGAAGCCGGCGGCGGCGGCGAGCATCCCCGCTGCGAAGACGGGCAGTCCCGCATAGGTGAGCGCGACCTGGAGCGACGCGGTGAGCGCGGCGGCGGTGACGTAGAGCTCGGGGCGCATCAGGATCGAGGGCTCGTTGGCCAGCACGTCGCGGATGATGCCGCCGGCGCAGGCGGTGACCACGCCCATCACCGCGGCCGGCACCGGCGGGATGCCGAAGCTCAGCGCCTTGGCCGCGCCGAACGCGGCATAGGCGGCGAGGCCGAGCGCATCGAGCCAGGCAAAGGTCCTGTCGCTCCACCAGCGCTGCGGCGTCATCCAGATCAGCACCGCGACGCACAGGATCAGCGCCGCCACGGTGGCGTCGTGCACCCAGAAGACGGGCGCGCCGATCAGCAGGTCGCGGATCGTGCCGCCGCCCACGCCGGTGACGAGCGCGAAGAAGGCGGCGGTGACGAAGGTCTGCGCCCGGTGCGCGGCGGCGAGCGCGCCGGTGGCGGCGAACACGGCGATCCCGAACAGGTCGAGCCAGGGCAGGATCGGCCCGATGCGGGCGGCGGCGTCTACGGCATCCATGAAAGATGTTTCATGCGGAGAACGGCTTGCTGTCAAATGCGCGGCTGGGGCATGAGGACGGCCATGCAGCGTACCGAGTCCCCATTAATCGTCATCGCCATCTGCCTCGCCGCGCTTGCCGGCTTCGTCGATGCGCTCGCCTTCACCAGCCTGGGCGGCTTCTTCACCGCGTTCATGAGCGGCAACACGACGCGGCTGGGCGTCGGGCTGGGCGGCGACCTGCCGGGCGACGCAGCGACCGCGGCGGCGCTGGTGATGAGCTTCGTCAGCGGCGTGATCGTGGCGAGCGTGGTGACGCGCTGGCGTCAGACGCGCTTCCGCGAGAGCGTGATGGTCGTGGTGACCGCGCTGCTCGTCGCTGCGGCGACGCTGGCGAGCCTGGAGCCGGGGCCGATCGTGCTGATCTTCCTCGCCATGGCGATGGGCTGCGAGAACGGCATCCTCAACCGCGAGGGCGAAGTGACGGTGGGCGTCACCTACATGACCGGCTCGCTGGTCAAGATGGGGCAGAAGATGGCGGGCGC
Organism: Sphingomonas sp. KR3-1; assembly: GCF_040049295.1. Classification (NCBI taxonomy): domain Bacteria; kingdom Pseudomonadati; phylum Pseudomonadota; class Alphaproteobacteria; order Sphingomonadales; family Sphingomonadaceae; genus Sphingomonas; species Sphingomonas sp. KR3-1. The sequence continues at coordinate 1,352,414 of NZ_JBDZDQ010000001.1, read as the reverse complement.
GCTGATGGGCGATCCTGATCGCTGGGGCTGGACGCTCTATCTGTTCCTCTGGCTCGGCTTCCTCGCCGGCGTGGTGATGGGGGCGGCGAGCCATGTCCGCTGGGGCTGGACCGCCTTGTGGCTGGCGCCGATCGCCAGCGCGGTGCTGACCTTCGCGCTGGTGCGCATCCGGCCCAAGCTGGCCGGGCCCTGGGCGGTCCGGTGACCGCGGGGCGCTGCACCTGCGGCGCGGTCTCCTACCGGATGACCGCCGCGCCGATGATCGTCCATTGCTGCCATTGCAGCTGGTGCCAGCGCGAGAGCGGCAGTGCCTTCGTGATGAACGCCGTGGTGGAAACCGCGGCGCTGGATGTGTCCGGCACGCCGGAGCTGGTGGAAACGCCCTCGGCGAGCGGCGCGGGGCAGACGATCGCGCGCTGCCCCGAGTGCCGCGTGGCGCTGTGGAGCCACTATCCCAATGCCGGGCGCAAGGCGGCTTTCGTGCGGGTCGGGACGCTCGCCGAGCCGAACGCATTCCCGCCCGACGTTCACGTCTACACGTCCACCCGGCAGGGCTGGGTGGCGCTGCCCGAAGGCGCGCCGGCATTTGAAGGCTTCTACAATCCCGCCGAGCTGTGGACGCCCGCGATGCGTGCGCGCTGGGCGGCGATGATGGCGTCCTAACCCAGCAGCGCGTCGAGCGACTGCAGCGCGGCCTCGGCGACATCAAGGGCGGCCAGGCGCGCATCGCTGGTGCCGGCGCTGGCAATCCCCCGCGACGCATTGTCGAGCGCGGCGATCACCGGATCGAAATCCGCCGACTCGCCGGGTGCGGCGTTCCAGGCATCGGTGCGGTGGCCGATCCGCGCGACGATGCCGAGCACGCCGAGCCAGCGGCTGCTGAGATCGGGCGGGAAGCCCGGATCGAAGCGGAAGGACAGCGTGTCCGACAGGCTGCCGAACGCACCCTGCAATTGGTCCCAGGTCGCCATTTATGCCCCCTTGATCGCCAGTATCAACGCGGTGAGCGCGTTGAACGCGGTGGTCAGCCGCTGCCGGGTGATGCGCGCCAGCTCGGCGCGATCCTTGTCGCTGAGCTTCGGATTGTCGCGCAGCACGTTCCGCAGATGCTCGTCGGCGGCCGACAGGTCGTCGAGCGCCGCGCCGATCGCATCGCCGAGCGAGGTGGCGGCGGACGTCTGCTTGCTGCGCGCATAATAGGTCGCGAGCGCCGCCTGGCGTGCCGATGGGCCCGGATGCCCGGTCAGCGTCTGCGCGAACAGGATCTTGGCGACGACCAGCCGCATGTTGTTGTCGGTCCGCCGGCCGATCTCCCAGCTCGCCAGGTGCCGGCGCAGCGTCGCGATCAGCTCGGTGCTGCCGCTGCTCGCCGCCAGCGCGCGCAGGCGATTGACCTGGTGCTGCTCATTGGCGAGCTGGCCGAGCAGCGTGATCAGCCCGTTCGCGGCCTTGCTGCGCGGATCGTCCTCGCCGGGGATCACCGGCTTGGCGCCGCTCAGCGCATCGATCAGCCCTTCGCCGGCCCGGGCCAGCGCGATCGCGCCGGCGATGTCCGCGGACGGATCGCCGCTCTTGTCGTCGACGATCGCGGTGATCGCGTCGCCATAGGCGCCGATCGCGTTGATCAGCGCGAAATCGGGATCGAGCCCGCGATCGATCGGGGCGAGATCGATCGGCGCCTGATAGGTTTCGGCGGAGGCGTCGCGGGCGCACAGCCAGCCTGCGGGGTCGCCGCCCTGCACGAAGGCGGCGTAATCGGGCTTGAGGCGGATATAGGCGCTGTCCGGCGCGCAGAGCCCATCAATGCCGATCAGATCGGAATTGAAGCTGTCGCGCGTCTCCTGGACGGTGCCGAGATAGGCGCGCGCGGCTGCGGTCGCGGTCTTGGCCTGGGCGGCGACGGTGCCGGCGACTTCGACCCGCAGTGCGTTCATTGCGCAGCCGGCCAGCGCGACCGGCAGGATCCAGATCGATATCCGCAACGCTGCTTTCATGTTCGTCCCCCCGGTTGGCGAGAAGGTGCACGAAATCGCAGGTGGGTCAAATGGAAGCCGGGCCGTTCCGGGTGTTCCGAGGGCGGAAGCGGCGCGGCAAAGCCGCGCCGTCGGTCGTCGCTTTGGCGCCGCCGGCCGATCTGATCGCGGCGAGGCCGCGCCGTAGCTTGCGCTACGGCTTGGCGCGATCAGATGTGGATCGGCTTGCCCTGGACCGCCATCGCGGCCTCCTTGAAGGCCTCCGAATGCGTCGGATGGGCGTGGCAGGTATAGGCGATATCCTCCGATGTCGCGCCGAACTCCATCGCCTGCGCCGCCTGGGCGATCATCGTGCCGGCGACCGAAGCGATCATCCACACGCCGAGCACGCGGTCCGACTTGGCGTCGGCGATCACCTTCACCCAGCCATCCGGCTCGTGGTTGGTCTTGGCGCGCGAATTGGCGATCATCGGGAACTTGCCCGTCTTGATCTCGCCGCGCTCCTTGGCCTGCTCCTCGGTGAGGCCGACGCCGGCGATCTCGGGCCAGGTGTAGACGACCGAGGGGATGACGTCGTGGTTCACGATGCCGGTGAGGCCGGCGATGTTCTCGGCAACCGCGATGCCTTCATCCTCGGCCTTGTGCGCGAGCATCGGGCCGGGGACGACGTCACCGATCGCCCAGATGCCGGGGACCGTGGTGCGGAAGTCGTGGTCGATCTCGATCTGGCCGCGCGGGTTGGTCGACAGGCCCGCGGCCTCGAGGCCGAGGCCCGAGGTGTTGGCGCGGCGGCCGATCGAGACCAGCACCGCGTCGGCTTCGAGCGTCTCGGCAGCGCCGCCGGCGGACGGCTCGAGCGTGAGCGTGGCCTTGTCGCCATTGACGGTCACGCCGGTGACCTTGGTGCTGAGCTTGAGCTCCATGCCCTGCTTCTTGAACAGCTTGCCCGCTTCCTTGCGGACTTCGCCGTCCATGCCCGGGAGCAGCTGGTCGAGGAATTCGACCACGGTGACCTTGGCGCCGACGCGGCGCCACACCGAGCCGAGCTCGAGGCCGATCACGCCGCCGCCGATGACGACGAGGTGCTGCGGGACCTTGGGCAGCTCCAGCGCGCCGGTCGAATCGACAACGACCTTCTGGTCGATCTCGACGCCGGGCAGCGGGGTGACCGAGGAGCCGGTGGCGATGACGATGTTCTTGGCGCGGACCTCACGGTCGCCGACCTTGACGCTGTCTTTGCCGGTGAAGGTGGCATGGCCCTTGAGCCATTCGACCTTGTTCTTCTTGAACAGGAACTCGATGCCGCCGGTCAGGCCCTTGACCGCGTCGATGCGCTGCGCGTGCATCGCGTCGAGGTCGAGCTCGACCGTCGGGGTCTTGATGCCGAGCTTGGCGAGCTTGCCGCTGGCGGCTTCCTCATAGAGCTCGGAGGCGTGGAGCAGCGCCTTGGAGGGGATGCAGCCGACATTGAGGCAGGTGCCGCCCAGCGTCGCGCGGCTCTCGGCGCACGCGGTCTTGAGGCCCAGCTGTGCGGCGCGGATCGCCGCGACATAGCCGCCGGGGCCCGAACCGATCACCAGCACGTCGAAATCATAGTCGGCCATTTTTCTTCTCTTCCTTGTTCCCCGGCGAACGCCGGGGCCCAGTATCGAGACGAATGTGGTGCGCGTCTCGGGTCGTTACAAATTGCGCCGCAACTGGGCCCCGGCTTACGCCGGGGAACAGTCGGGTTCGGTCGATCAGAGGTCGATCAGCAGCCGGGTCGGATCCTCGATCGCGTTCTTGAGCGCGACGAGGAAGGTCACCGCCTCGCGGCCGTCGACCAGGCGGTGGTCGTAGCTGAGCGCGAGGTACATCATCGGGCGGACGACGACCTGGCCGTCGCGGACCACCGGGCGGTCCTCGATGCGGTGCAGGCCGAGGACGGCCGACTGCGGCGGGTTGATGATCGGGGTCGACATCAGCGAGCCGAACACGCCGCCGTTCGAGATGGTGAAGGTACCGCCCTTCATCTCTTCCATCTTGAGCGTGCCGTCCTTGGCGCGCTTGCCGAAGTCGCCGATCGTCTTCTCGATGCCGGCGACCGACAGCGTCTCGGCGTCGCGGATCACCGGGACGACCAGGCCCTGCGGGGCCGAGACGGCGACCGAGATGTCGCAATAATCGTGATAGACGATCTCATCGCCTTCGATCGAGCCGTTGACGCCCGGGATGTCCTTGAGCGCCATGCAGGCGGCCTTCACGAAGAAGCCCATGAAGCCCAGGCGGACGCCGTGCTTCTTCTCGAACAGGTCCTTGTACTTGGTGCGCGCCTCGATCACCGCGGTCATGTCCACGTCGTTGAACGTGGTGAGCATCGCGGCGGTGTTCTGCGCTTCCTTGAGGCGCTTGGCGACGGTCTGGCGCAGGCGCGTCATCTTGACGCGCTCTTCCTTGCGGCCGCCGGTCGGGGCAGCGGCGGCAACCGGCGTCGGAGCGGCAGCGGGAGCCGGGGCGGGCTTGTTGCTCGCGGCGGTCAGCACGTCGTCCTTGGTCAGGCGGCCGTCCTTGCCGGTGCCCTGCACGGTCGAGGGGTCGACGCCGGTCTCGAGCACCGCGCGGCGCACCGACGGCGAGAGCGCGGCGGCTTCACCGCCGGCTGCGGGGGTCGGAGCCGGTGCAGCGGCGGGCGTGGGCGCAGGCGCCGCGGCAGGCGCCGGGCTCGGCGCGGCGGCGGCACCGCCCTCGCTCACCACGGCGATCACGGCGCCGACCTCGACGGTGTCGCCGACCTTGACGAGCTGCTCGCCCATCACGCCCGCGACGGGGCTGCCGACCTCGACCGAGACCTTGTCGGTCTCGAGGCTGGCGATCGGCTCGTCGAGCTGGACGGGGTCGCCGGGGTTCTTGAGCCACTCGCCGACCGTGGCTTCGGTGATCGATTCACCCAGCACCGGGACTTTAACGTCTGCCATTTTCTTTCCTCGTTCCTGGGGACGGGTTTACTGGTTGCGGGTCCGGCGAATTTCTTCGCGGACATTGTGACCGAGCGCGTCGGCGACGAGCGCCCCCTGCTCGGCCTGGTGGCGCTTCATCAGGCCGGTGGCGACCGCCGCGGCAGGCGCACGGCCGGCATAGCGGGGCCGGGCGACCTTGCAGCCGGCCTGCTTCAGGCTCGCCTCGATGAACGGCTCGACGAAGGTCCAGTAGCCGTTGTTCTTCGGCTCTTCCTGGGCCCAGACAATGTCCTCGACATTGGTCATGCGCGCGACACGCGCCGCCAGTGCATCGCCCGGGAAGGGATAGAGCTGCTCGATGCGGACGATCGCGGTGTTCTTGTCGCCCGCGGCGTCGCGCGCCTCGATCAGATCATAGGCGACCTTGCCCGAGCACAGCACCAGACGCTTCACCTCGGCATCCGCCGGCGCGTTGGGATCCGAGAGGATGCGCATGAAATGCGTATCGCCCAGGAAGTCCTCGGCCTTCGACACCGCGAGCTTGTGGCGCAGCAGCGACTTGGGCGTCATCTGCACCAGCGGCTTGCGGAAGTTGCGGTGCATCTGGCGGCGCAGCAGGTGGAAGTAGTTTGCCGGCGTCGTGATGTTGACGACCTGCATATTGTCTTCCGCGCAGAGCTGGAGATAGCGCTCCGGACGCGCCGAGCTGTGCTCGGGGCCCTGGCCCTCGTAACCGTGCGGCAGCAGCATCACCAGGCCGTTGGCGCGCAGCCACTTGGCCTCGCCCGCGGCGATGAACTGGTCGATCATGATCTGCGCGCCATTGGCGAAGTCGCCGAACTGCGCTTCCCACAGCACTAGCGTCTTCGGATCGGCAAGCGCATAGCCGTACTCGAAGCCAAGCACGCCGTACTCTGAGAGCGGGCTGTCCAGCACCTCGAACGTCCCGTGCGGGATCGTCGTGAGCGGGATGTAGCGATGCTCGTCCTTCTGGTCGACCCAGACGGCGTGGCGCTGCGAGAAGGTGCCGCGGCCCGAATCCTGGCCCGAGAGGCGGACGCCATAGCCTTCCGACAGCAGCGCGCCGAAGGCCAGCGCCTCGCCGGTCGCCCAGTCGAAATTCTCGCCGCTGGCGAACATCGCGCGCTTGGCATCGAGCACGCGGCCGAGCGTCTTGTGGATCTCGAGATCGGCGGGAACCTCGGTCAGCGTGCGGCCGAGGCTGTCGAACAGCTTCTTCTCGATGCCGGTATCGACGCTGCGGCGGGCATTCTCCGAATCGGCCGGAGCCGACAGGCCCGACCAGCGGCCGCCGAACCAGTCCGCCTTGTTGGGCAGATACGACTTGCCGCTCTCGAACTCGCCCTCGAGCAGCAGGTTGAACTGCCTAGTCTTCTCGTCGACGAAGCCCTGGTCGATCGTGCCCTCGGCGATAAGGCGCTTCGAATAGACCTGGCTGACCGGCGGATGCTGGCGGATCGCCTTGTACATCAGCGGCTGGGTGAACGAGGGCTCGTCGCCTTCGTTGTGGCCGAAGCGGCGATAGCACCACATGTCGATCACGACGTCGCGCTTGAAGGTCTGGCGGAACTCGATCGCCATCTTGCAGGCGAAGGTCACCGCTTCGGGATCGTCGCCATTGACGTGGAAGATCGGCGCCTGGACGCCCTTGGCGACGTCCGACGGATAGGGCGAGGAGCGCGCGAATTGCGGGCTCGTCGTGAAGCCGATCTGGTTGTTGATGATGAAGTGCAGGCAGCCGCCGGTGTTGTAGCCGCGGATGCCCGAGAAGCCGAGGCACTCCCAGACGATGCCCTGGCCGGCGAACGCCGCGTCGCCGTGGAGCAGCACGGGCAGCGAGCCGGTGTGCTTGTCCAGGTCGCCGGCGATCGTCTGGATCGCGCGGGTCTTGCCGAGCACCACCGGATCGGCGGCCTCGAGGTGCGAGGGGTTGGCGACCAGCGACATGTGGACGCTGATCCCGTCGAACTCGCGGTCGGTGCTGGTGCCGAGATGGTATTTCACGTCGCCCGAGCCGCCGACGTCATCGGGGTTGGACGAGCCGCCCGAGAATTCGTGGAAGATCGCGCGGTACGGCTTCGACATCACGTTGGCGAGCATGTTCAGCCGGCCGCGATGCGCCATGCCGTAGACGATCTCGCGCACGCCGAGCTGGCCGCCATATTTGATGATGGCTTCCATCGCCGGGATCATCGCTTCGCCGCCGTCGAGGCCGAAGCGCTTGGTGCCGACATATTTCTTGCCGCAGAACTTCTCCCACTCCTCGGCCTCGATGACCTTGGAGAGGATCGCCTTCTTGCCGTCGACGGTGAACTGGATCGCCTTGTCGCGGCCTTCCAGCCGCTCCTGGAGGAAGCGGCGCTCCTCCACGTCGGCGATGTGCATGTATTCGAGGCCGACATTGCCGCAGTAATTGGCGCGCAGGATGTCGACGAGCTCGCGCACCGTCGCCTTTTCCAGGCCGAGCGTGCCGCCGAGATAGACCGGGCGATCGAGATCGGCGCCGGTGAAGCCGTGATATTCCGGCGTCATGTCGGCGGGCAGGTCCTGGCGGGCAAGGCCGAGCGGATCGAGCGTGGCGGCGAGGTGGCCGCGGACCCGGTAGGTACGGATCAGCAGCATCGCGCGGATCGAATCGCCGGCAGCGCGGGCGATGTCGGCTTCCGACGCGGCCGGGCCGGCGGGCTTGGGCGAAGGCGCAGCGCCGCCCTTGGCCGGCTTGGGCGCGGGCTCCATCTGGGTCGGGTCGAGCCCGGCGGTGAGGGCATCGGTCTCGGCGAGCGGCCAGCGCGGATTGGCCCAGCTCGGGCCCGAGGCCGCGCTTTCGAGGCCTTCGAAGAACTGCTGCCACTGCGGCTCGATGCCGGTGGGGTCCGCCTTGTAGCGGCGGTACAGCGTCTCAACGAAGGCGGGGCTCACCCCACCGGCGACTTGCTCGAAATCCAGGCCCTCATAGCCCATCGTCAATTCCTCAAACTTCCCCTCTTCCACCGGAAGAGGGAGGAGCCCAAGCCGCAGGCTTAGGCGGGGGAGGGTGGCGGACGATCCCTCGATCCTCCTAACCCTTCCGGCGCTTCGCGCCTCCCTCCCTCTCCCGGCGGGAGAGGGAGCTTAGGTGTTAACCCTTGAGCACTTCGACAAGGGTCGAGCCGAGCTCGGACGGGCTGGCCGCGACGCGGATGCCGGCCTCTTCCATCTTGGCGATCTTGCTCTCGGCATCGCCCTTGCCGCCCGACACGATCGCGCCGGCATGGCCCATGCGGCGGCCCGGAGGCGCGGTGCGGCCCGCGATGAAGCCGGCCATCGGCTTCTTGCGGCCCTTCTTGGCCTCGTCGATCAGGAACTGGGCGGCTTCCTCTTCCGCCGAGCCGCCGATCTCGCCGATCATGATGATCGACTTGGTCGCCTCGTCGGCGAGGAACAGTTCGAGCACGTCGATGAAGTTGGTGCCGTTGACGGGGTCGCCGCCGATGCCCACCGCGGTGGTCTGGCCGAGGCCGGCATTGGTGGTCTGGAACACCGCCTCATAGGTCAGCGTGCCCGAGCGCGAGACGACGCCCACCGAGCCCGGCGAGAAGATCGAGCCCGGCATGATGCCGATCTTGCACTGGTTCGGGGTGAGCACGCCGGGGCAGTTCGGCCCGATCAGGCGCGACTTGGAGCCCGAGAGCGCGCGCTTCACCTTGACCATGTCGAGCACCGGAATGCCCTCGGTGATGCAGACGATCAGCGGGATCTCGGCGTCGATCGCCTCGAGGATCGAGTCCGCGGCGAAGGGCGGCGGCACGTAGATCACCGACGCATCGGCGCCGGTCTTCGACTTGGCCTCCGAGACGGTGTCGAACACGGGCAGGCCGATATGCTCGGTGCCGCCCTTGCCGGGGGTCACGCCGCCAACCATCTGCGTCCCATAGGCGAGCGCCTGCTGGGTGTGGAAGGTGCCGGTCTCACCGGTCATCCCCTGGGTGATGACCTTGGTGTTCTTGTCGATCAAGATGCTCATGCGTTCACTGGGCTCCAGGCGCTTTGGATTCGGTTAGGGAGGAGGTGCGCAGCACGACCCAGCCGCCATAGGCGGCGGCGGTCATGCGAGCGCCCTCACGAGCGGAAGTGGCGATCGACGCGCCGACTGCGCTGGCAGACGGGCGGGCGGTCAGCGGCACGCTGTCCTCGTCGGGAAGGACGAGCTTGCGCGCGGCGAAATAATCGTCGTCGGACATCGCGTGCCACAGCACGGTGCAGCTGTCGCCGAGCGCGGTGCCGTTGGACTGCGCCGTCGGCGGCAGCAGATAGAGCTGGCCGCCGGCGATCCGGTAGATGGTGTTGGTCACCTGCGCCGCGGTGGGGGCGGGGAGCTTCTCCGCCTCGGCGCGCGTCTCGACCGTGCTGGCGCCGAGCGCGCGCTGGGCCGCGGCGGGCAGGCTGGCGAAGGTCATCGCCTCGGCGACGTTCTTGCTCAGCCGCACCGCGCCGCTGACGCAGGCGGCCTGGAACAGCGGCACCGGCTCGGCCGGCGCGGTCGGCGTCGCTTCCTGGGCCTGGGCGAGCGACGGAAGCAGGGCAAGCACGGTTGCCAATGCGGAGGCGCGAAGCATCATGGGGCCGTCTTCTCCTCGAGCATGTCGATCGCGATGACCCCCATAGCGCCCTGAACGCCGCCGACCGACTTGCTCACCGCCACGAGGCGGGTTCCGCGCGCCTGCGGCATCCAGACGGCGATACCGTCCTGAAGCTTGTTCGGCTCGCGGCCCATCTGGCCCGTCACAGCGGCGACCGTCTCGATGAACTCGGCGCCGGCACGCGAGATCGCGCAGGCGGTGTTCGCGTCTTCGATATAGCGGGTCTTGAAGCCGACCGTCAGGATCCGGTCGGATGCGCCGGGCGACACGAAGATCGTGCCGCGCATCGCGGGCGCTTCGAGCATCAGCGCGTCGACGTTGTCGCTGGACCACCCCGAAGTGCGCGCCAGCGCGCCGGTGCCGGAAAAGCCATTGGCCTGGCTAAGGCACAGGCGCGCGAAATCATCCGCCATCGCGGTCGCGCCGTCGAGCGGGAGCGGTGACGCTCCCGCCAGCGCGGCGGCGATGGCGGCTTGGATCACGCGAGCGAGCCGTCGATCGCCTTGCAGGCGACCAGCAGTTCCTTCACCGCGTCGACCGAGACGGTGAGGTTGGCCTTGGCTTCGTCGGTCAGGTTGATCTCGATGACCTTCTCGACGCCGTCCTTGCCGATGATGATCGGCACGCCGACGTACAGGTCGTCGACGCCGTACTGGCCGGTGAGGTGCGCCGCGGCGGGCAGGACGCGCTTCTTGTCGTAGATATAGCTCTCGGCCATCGCGATCGCCGAGGTGGCGGGGGCGTAGAAGGCCGAGCCGGTCTTGAGCAGGCCGACGATCTCGCCGCCGCCCGAACGGGTGCGCGCCACGATCGCGTCGATGCGCTCCTGGGTCGAGAAGCCCATCGCGATCAGGTCGCTGACCGGGATGCCCGAGACGGTCGAATATTCGAGGACCGGGACCATGGTGTCGCCATGGCCGCCGAGCACGAACGAGTTCACGTCCTTGACCGAGACCTGGAATTCCTCGGCGAGGAAGTGGCTGAAGCGGGCCGAATCCAGCACGCCGGCCATGCCGACGACCTTCTGGTGCGGCAGCCCCGAGAATTCGCGCAGCGCCCACACCATCGCGTCGAGCGGGTTGGTGATGCAGATCACGAACGCGTCGGGCGCGTTGGCGGCGATGCCCTCGCCGACGGCCTTCATGACCTTGAGATTGATGCCGAGCAGGTCGTCGCGGCTCATGCCCGGCTTGCGGGCGACGCCGGCGGTGACGATGATCACGTCGGCGCCTGCGATATCGGCATAGTCATTGGTGCCGGTGATCTTGGCGTCGAAACCCTCGACCGGGCCGCACTGCGAAAGGTCGAGCGCCTTGCCCTGGGGCACGCCTTCGACGACGTCGAACAGGACGATGTCGCCCAGGCCCTTGAGTGCTGCGAGGTGCGCGAGCGTACCACCGATGTTACCGGCGCCGATCAGCGCGATCTTCTTGCGGGCCATGGAAACTCCCTATGGGTCTGGTTCAACCGGACACAGGCGCGCGTACCGGCGCGCCGGTGAAAGCGGTGGCGGCTTAGGCCCATAATAGGAGAGTCGCAACCCATGAAAAAGGGCGGTAGGTGATTATCTTTGCAACTAATTCGCAAGTGCATTAAGGCGGTTAACCCTCGTCGACATAGCGCCGTTCGCCGGTTTTCGGATTGTACCAGACCGTCACCGGCCGCCCGGTCTCCTCGTCGAGGAAGCGCTCCGCGGTCGGCTGCCAGCCCGGCGCGTCCGGCGCGGCCACCGCCCCGCGATAATAGAAGCGCTCGAACACGGTGCCGAGCAGGACCAGCGCCGCCATCGCCAGCATCGGCCAGCTTGCCGCATCCCACAGCGCCATCCCGAGCGCGGCGGCGAACCACACCGCCGCGGCGATCATCACGAGCAGCCGCAGCACCCGATCAATCCAGCGGCGCGGGATCGAGCACCACGGCGGTGCCATAGGCGACGACTTCGTTCATCGACTGGGCGATCTCGCCCGAATCGAAACGCATCATCACCACGGCATTGGCGCCCATCGCATGCGCGTTGGCGATCATCCGGTCGATCGCGTGCCGCCGCGCATCCTCGACCAGCCGGGTATATTCGGGGATCTCCCCGCCGACGATCGAGCGCAGCGAGGCCGTGATGTTGCCGCCCAGGCCGCGGCTGCGCACGACGACGCCGAACACCTGGCCCAGCGTGCGGGCCACGGCGTGGCCCGGGATATTCTCGGTGGTAGTGACGATCATGGTTTGCCCCCGCGCGAATCGATGCGCGCATCCTGCACCGCCGCTCGCGCGATTGCCAAGCGCCCCGCCGGGCTGGTAGCCCCTCGGCTGGGGAGAGCGAGGGGCAAGATGCGAAAAACCATCGACTATTCGATGCTCAAGGTCACTGCGGCGACGTCGGCCGCGCTGCTGGCGACGAGCTGCGGCGGCGGCACGTTGGTGGCGAACCAGCCGACGCGGTTGTGCGTCGACGATGCCGGGCAGCGGATCGCCGACACGCGCTGCGGCAGCACCGGAGGCGGCGGTGCGCATGGCGGCGGCCATGCCTATTATGTCGGCCGCGGTCAGCGCGTCCCCGAGATGGGCGAAGCGGCGACCGGCGGCTCGACGCGCCCGAGCGCGGGCGTTTCCTATTCGAGCGTCAGCGAAGGCTCGGTATCGCGCGGCGGCTTCGGGCGCTCGGCGAGCGTCCATGGCGGTTTCGGAGGCGAGTGATGCGCCGCACGCCGCTCGCGCCGCGGCCCGACTGGCAGGCGCGCGTCGAGGCGTTAGGACTGGTCTGGCACAGCGTCGGCGACCGCCCCTATTGGGAAGAGAGCGCCTGCTATCGCTTCACCGCGTCCGAGGTCGCCGAGATCGAGGGCGCGACTGCCGAGCTCTACCGCCTGTTCCTCGAAGCGGGCGAGCATGTGCTGGCCAACAACCTGCTCGGCAGCTTCGGCATCCCGGAACCCGCCTGGGCGGCGATCCGCCGGGCCTGGAACGAGGAGCCGCCGGCGCTCAACTTTGGCCGCTTCGACCTGGGCTATTCGGGCGACGGCCCGCCCAAGCTGTTCGAATTCAACTGCGATACGCCGACCAGCCTGATCGAGGCCGCAGTGATCCAATGGGACTGGAAGGAAGCGGTGTTCCCCGCGCTCGACCAGTATAACAGCCTGCACGAGAAGCTGGTCGACAAGTGGCGCGACATCGCTCCGCTGCTGCGCGGCGGCCATGTCCATTTCGCGCATGTCGCCGACGATGCCGGCGAGGATACGGTCACCATTGCCTATCTGCGCGACACGGCGCAGGCGGCCGGGCTGGCGACGCAGGCGATCACGATGGAGGATATCGGCTGGAGCCACACGGCGCGGCGCTTCGTCGACCTGCAGGACCGGGTGATCGAGAGCTGCTTTCACCTCTATCCCTGGGAATGGCTGCTCGCCGAGGATTTCGCGCCCGAACTGCTAGAAAGCCTGGGCACCACCCGCTGGATCGAGCCGATCTGGAAGGCGATGTGGAGCAACAAGGCGATCCTGCCTGTGCTGTGGGAGCTGTTCCCCGGCCATCCCAACCTGCTCCCGGCAAGTCGCCGCCAGCTGCCCGGCGGCGACCAGGTTGCCAAGCCGCTGCTCGGGCGCGAAGGCGCGAACGTTTCGATCCTGCGCGGCGGCGAGGTGGTGGCCGAGACCGAGGGGAGCTATGACGAGAGCGGCTGGATCTACCAGGCACTCTATCCCCTCAAGGACTTCGGCGGCGGCTATCCGGTGATCGGCGCCTGGATCGTCGACGGCGCGCCGGCGGGCATGGGCATCCGCGAGGACGGCCTGATCACCGGCAACACCGCGCGCTTCGTACCGCACGTGATCGAGGCCTAGCGGCGTTCAGGCCTGGACGTCTCAGCATGCTCCCCTCCCTGAAAGGGAGGGGGATTGCGCCTCAGCCCTGCCCGGCCAGGTCCTGGTAGAGCATCAGCGCGTTACCATCGGGATCGTAGAAGGTGAGCAGCCGGACCATCGCCGGGATTTCCTGCACCGGCCCGTCCTGGCGTACGCCCGCGGCGTCGAGCACCGCCTTGGCCGCGTCGAGATCGATCACGCCGAAGGTGGGCGTCGCGCCGCCGCCCTGGATCACGCTCTCGCGCTGGGCGAGGCCGATGTTCACGCGGCCGACCGGGCTCTCCAGCTCGGCCCAGGCGATCTCGTCGACCCGATAGAGGAAGTTCATCCCCAGCACGTCGCGGTACCAGGCGATGCTGGCGTCGAGATCGGTGACGTTGATCGCGCAGGTCAGGCCGCCGTCATAGCCAAGCGCGGCGGCGCGGGCAGGTGCTTCGAGCGTGGTTGCCATTTGCATTCTCCGACTCTATGGTTCCATTTGTATAGTCGATATGAATTTGGCGATGGAGTCAATGGCCCCCGAACCCGCGCAACTTTTGCGCATATTGGAGTCCAATCGCTGGGCGATCCCGGTGCTGGCGTTGCTCAGCCGCGAGCAGGGCTCGCGTTTCGCGGTGATCGCGCGCGCCTTCGGCCTGTCGCACAACAGCCTGACGCGCTGCCTGGCGCTGCTGAAGGACGCCGGCTGGGTGATCCCCAATCCCGGCCATGGCCACCCGCTGCGCCCCGAATATATCCTCAGCGAGCCGGGGCGCCCGGTGGCGGCATATTGCGAGCGGATCGAGGCGGCGCGGGTCCGGCTGAAGCTGGCGGATGCCGGCCTGCCGCGCTGGTCGCTGCCGCTGGTCGCCGGGATGGGGCCGGACTGGACGCGCTTCGGCGAATTGCAGACGCGCCTCGCCCCGGTCACGCCGCGCGCGCTCTCGGCCACGCTCAAGGCAGTGATCGACGAGGAGCTGGTCCGCCGCAAGCTCGAGGACCGTTATCCGCCGCTGCCACTCTATGCGCTGACGGGCAAGGGGCAGGATCTGGCGGGGGCGCTGCTCGGCTAGCGCTCCGCTTTCTCCCTCGCCGCATAGTCCTCCGCCAGCACTGCGAATGCCAGTTTGCGCTGGCCGGTCTCCGAGATCAGCCCCTTGCGGTTCCAGCCCTGCTGATAGACCGGGTGCTGGCGGCGCGGCGAGCGGAAGTCCTTGAGGATCCACGGGCTCATCCCGCGCAGGAACGGCACCTTCGCCGCCATCTCGAGCGTGCGGCGATAATAGTCGGCCTGATATTCCTCGCTGTACTTGTGCGGTCCCTGCACCGCCACGGCGGCGATGCTGCCGAGCGGAACCGAACCGCCAGCGTCGGTCAGGACGGGCAGCGCGCGGATCGCGGCCAGCTGCGCATCGGTCGGGGCGGGATTGTCGCCGAGCGTGGCGATGCGGATCGCGGCGTCGAGTGCGGCAGTCGAAGCGCCGGCGCGCGCGGCCGCGGCGCGATCGGGCGTGATCGCGATCCCGGCGCGGTCGTGATAGCCGTAGAGCGCATCGGCGCCGAGCTCGGAGAAGATCAGCGGCTTGGTCACCGGGCTCTTCCACGTGATGCTCGGCAGGTCGGCGAGCGGGTCGTCCGAATACCAGCCATTATATGTGTTGATCGCCATCACATCGAGGTCGCCGACCAGCGGATCGTCGATGCGCATCTCCTTGCCCTGGCGCGCGCTGAGCAGCGCGGCGGTGACGAGGCGGCTGTCGTCGAGCGTGCGGACGTCGCCGATCAGCGCGCGCAGGAACGTGTTGCGGGCATCGGAGACGGGCGTCTCGTTGGCAACGCTCCACAGGATGATCGCGGCGCGGTTGCGATCGCGGCGGATATTCTCGGCGACCATGCGGCGCGCGGTGGCCAGCGTATCCGGATTGCTCCAGGCGACCCGCCAATAGACCGGCACTTCGCTCCACACGAGCAGGCCCATCTCGTCGGCGAGGCGAGTCGTCGTCTCGTCATGCGGATAGTGGGCGAGGCGGACGAAATTGGCATGCAGGCCCAGCTTGATCTCCGAGAACAGCGCGCGGGCGGCGGCGGGGCTCATCGCGCGAACGGGGTCCTTGCCGAGCTCTTCCTCGTGCATCGAGATGCCGCGCAGGAAGATCGATCTACCGTTGAGCAGGATGCGGTCGCCCTGCACCTCGATCGTGCGGAAGCCGATGCGATCGGTGAAGCGATCGGCGCCGGTGGTGATCTGGATGTCGTAGAGAATCGGGCTCTCGGGCGACCAGCGCTTGAGGTTGCGGGGGACGGGGAGCGTGGCCTTCCAGTTGCCGTCGCCATCGGTCCTGCCTTCGGCCGTCGCGCCGAGCGCGGGGATGGCGAGGCGGATCGGCGCGTTGGCGGCCTGGGGCCCGAGCAGGTGCGCATCGATCGCAATGCGATTTTCCTTGGTCAGCCGCACGAAGGCGTCGTCGACAAAGGTCTCGGGCACGGTAACGAGGCGGACCGAGCGAGTGATGCCGCCATAGGTCTCCCAATCGGTGACCGGCGGGGGCACGTCGCTGTCGCTGCGCTGCGAATCGACTCCCACGGTGACCTGGTTGCTGCCGGGGCGGAGCGTGTCCGTGACGTCGAAGGCGAAGGGCGTGAAGGCGCCGACATGCTTGCCCACCGGCTTGCCGTTGAGGAATACGCTGGCGGCATAGTCGGCGCTGCCGAAGCGCAGATAGACGCGCTTGCCGGGCCCCGCGGGAGCATAGTCGAAGGTCCGCTGGTACCAGACCAGCCCCTGATAATAGCGCATCTCGGGCGCATGCCCGATCCAGCTGCCGGGCAGATGGGTGACCGGCGAGCGTTGCATGTCGAACTCGAACAGCGCGGTCGGGCGCTTCGCCGCCTCGTCGGCCTGGATCGCGTCTTGGTAGCGCGCGGTGCTTTCGCTGGGCGGCCCGCCATGGAAGCCGGCAACGCCGTCGCGAAAGGGATCGACCGACCAGTGCCAGGCGCCGTCGAGGCTCTGGCCGGGGCGCAGATCGGCGGCGACCAAAGTCTGCGCAGCAGCCGCAAACGGCGTCAGCAATGCCGCAAGCACGAGCCCGATCCAGCGCATATGCTCTCCCTCTTGTCTTGAGGAGGAGCCTAGTGCTCGCCGTGGCCCTCCGCCAGATACTCATCTGAGCGCATTTCGAGCAGGCGCGAGACGGTGCGCTCGAACTCGAAGCGGCCATCGCCCTTGTCGTACAGCTCCTGCGGCTGGGCATCGGCGGCGGCGAGCAGCTTGACGTTATGCTCGTAGAGCGCGTCGATCAGCGTGACGAAGCGCGCCGCCTCGTTGCGGTTCTCGGGGCCGAGCTTGGGGATGCCGACCAGGATCACGGTATGGAAGCGCCGGGCGATGGCGAGATAGTCCGCCGCGCCGCGCGCCTCGGCGCACAGCCGCTTGAACGAGAACACCGCGACGCCCTTCAGGCACTTGGGCACATGCAGTTCGCGACCGCCCTGCACATCGATTTCGCAGGCGGGCACATGCGCGCGGTCCTCGACCGGATAGTCGGTCAGCCGGAAGAAGGCGTCGGAAAGCTGCTTGGTTGCCTCGGGCCCGTTGGGCACCAGCCAGGTGTCCATCCGCCCGAGCCGGTCGCGGCGATAATCGACCGGGCCGTTGAGCGCGAGCACGTCCATCTTGGTCTCGATCAGCTCGATGAAGGGGAGGAACAGCTCGCGGTTGAGCCCGTCCTTGTAGAGGTCGCGCGGGGTGCGGTTCGAGGTAGCAACCATGGTCAGGCCGTGGCCCATCATCTCGGTGAACAGCCGCGAGAGGATCATCGCGTCGGCGGGATTGTTGACCACCATCTCGTCGAACGCGAGCAGGCGCACGTCCTCGGCCATCGCGTCGGCGACCTTCACCACCGGGTCACGCGTGTCCTTCTTGCGCTCCTCGTTGAGGCGCTCGTGCACTTCGAGCATGAACTCGTGGAAATGGACGCGGCGCTTCCGTCGGATGTTCACGCTCTCGTAGAACAGGTCCATCAGCATCGATTTGCCGCGGCCGACATCGCCCCAGATATAGAGCCCGCGCGGCGGCTCGGGCAGCCGGCCGAGCGCACGCCACAGGATGCTGCCCTTCCTGGGTACCGCCTCGAGTGCGACCGCGAGCGCGTGCAGCCGTTCGGCGGCGGCGGCCTGTTCGGGGTCGGGGCGCAGCTCGCCCGCGGCGACCAGCGCGCGGTATCGGTCGAGGACGTTGGTCATGCCGCGCCGATCTTCGCTGGCGGCGAACTCTTGCGGAGCGTGCCGAGGAAGCTGGCGACGGTGACCTCGCCCTGGCGGACCACGCCACGCAGGAAGAGCATCCGCCCGGTCTCGCGCAGCAGCTCGATCTCGGCCTCAGTCTCGGTATCGATCGCGCCGCCGGCGATGAACTGGATCGACATGTCCACGGTAGAGGCCGGCCCGGCGAGCACGCCCAGCCCGCGCGACGCGGCGAACAGCGCCATGTCGATGAAGCCGGCCAGCGCGCCGCCATGGATGTGATCGCGCAAATTGGAATGCTGGCGCGCGAACTTCGCCCGCACCCGCGCGCTGGTCGCGCTATCCGCCTTTACCGACAGAGCGCCGATGAAGCTGTTGAACCGCCCCTCGTCCAGGATCTGCCAGCGCTTCCAGCCCGGGCGATCCGGATCGTCCTCGTAGCGGAAATGCTCCGGGGCAGGCGCGCTCAAAGCGTGCGCTCGGCTTCCATCTTCTTGATCTCGGCGATCGCCTTGCCCGGGTTCAGGCCCTTGGGGCAGACGTTCGCGCAGTTCATGATCGTGTGGCAGCGATAGAGGCGGAACGGATCCTCGAGATCGTCGAGGCGCTCGCCGGTCATCTCGTCGCGCGAATCGGCCAGCCAGCGATAGGCCTGGAGCAGGATCGCCGGGCCCAGGAACTTGTCGCTGTTCCACCAATAGCTCGGGCACGAGGTCGAGCAGCAGGCGCACAGGATGCACTCGTACAGGCCGTCGAGCTTCTCGCGGTCGGCCGGCGACTGGAGGCGCTCCTTGCCCGAGGGCGTGGTCGACACGGTCTGCAGCCACGGCTTGATCGAGCTGTACTGCGCGTAGAAGTGCGTGAAATCGGGCACCAGGTCCTTGATCACGTCCATGTGCGGCAGCGGCGTGATGCGGATGTCGCCCTTGATGTCCTCGATCGCGGTGGTGCAGGCGAGGCCGTTGCGCCCGTCCATGTTCATCGAGCAGGAGCCGCAAATCCCCTCGCGGCACGAGCGGCGGAAGGTCAGCGAGCTGTCCTGCTCCGACTTGATCTTGATCAGCGCGTCGAGGACCATCGGGCCGCACTCGTCGAGGTCGATCTCGAAATTGTCGTAGCGCGGATTCTCGCCCGAATCCGGATCGTAGCGGTAGATCTTGAACGTCTTGACGTTCTTCGCGCCCGGGGCCGCCTTGTGCTCCTTGCCCTTGGTGGAGATGCGGCTGTTCTTGGGAAGGCGGAAGTCGGCCATCGAGGGGATCCTTATGCTTGGCCGCGCGATAGCCAATCGCGCCGCGGGGCTCAACCTCTCAGATGATATCGAGCACCAGGCCGAGCGAGCGCGCCTCCTCGGCCTCGATATACCAGTTGGCCGGGGCGCGCTCCTGCACCTCGTCGAAGCCGACGCGGCTGCCGGCGATGATCTCGCGGAAGCCCTCTTCCTCGATCCGCACCGATTCCTCGATCTCGTGCAGCTTGGCCTTGAGGCTGGCGACCTGCATCTTGAGCGGGCCGGACAGCTCGACGGTCGAGTGGATCTGGCGCTCATGGACCATGATCCGGGTGCCGCGCGTCAGGAAGCGCTTGTCGGCGGGAAAGGCGGCCATGAAGGTGGCGCCGGCCGAATAGACCGCGACCTTGCCGAGGAACAGCGTCTCGCGCCCCGAATAGTCGCGCAGCAGCCGGATCTCGTCGCCCATCAGCCGCGCGACCTCGGGATCGCCGCCGAGCGTCGACAGCGACACGACCAGCGCGCCCTCGCGCGGGGCGGCGGCGAGCTGGTCGCGGAAATCGGCATACATCGCCTGGTCGACGGTGCCGGACAGCGCGACGTGCGGCCGGGCGAGCAGCGGATAGCGCGCGGCCTGGCTGTCGTCGGCGGGATAGGCGGGTTCGGGTGCGGGGTTCTCGGTCACGGCCGCGGTAACCGCTCGCAGCGCCTCGGGTTCCGCAAGCGCCCGCGCGGCGGGGCGCGGGGCGAGCGCGCGGCGCTGCGTCTCGCGCCGCTCGATCCAGCGCCGTACCACGAAGGCGAAGCCGAAGGTGATCAGCAGGCCGAGCGCTGCCTGGACGAAACGATTGCGGAAGCCGCCGGGAAGCGCCTTTTGGAGCGCCGCGGGAATCTGGTGCTCCAGATCGCCCGGGATCAAGCGTTCCAGCAGGGTTTCCTGCTCGGCCATCTCATCCTCTGCGCTTGAGCACGTCGGTCGCCGGGCGGCCGACGGGCGGGGTATCGGTCTTGGGCATGCGCGCCTCGAGCGGGGCGAGCCAGGTCGCGACATGATCGCCGATGCTCACCTGCGGGTTGCTCGGATTGAGCCGCGCGGCGCTCTCCCAGTCGCTGATCATCATCCGCGCCTCGTCCGACGCCTTTTCCAGCGGCTGGTTCTTGCGCAGCGCATGGTTGATCATCGCATCGCCGAAGAAGGTCCAGTCATTGTCCGCCATGCAGCCGAAGCTCGGCCGGTCGGACGAGGCGGCGGTGAACAGCGCGGTGTCGGGGCTGGAGAGCGGGCCGACGAAGATGCCTGAGTAACAGGCCGAGAGGATCAGCACCCGGTTCTTGATGCCGAGCTCGTCGAGCAGCGCCTCGAGCCGCTTCGGGCTGAGGATGCCATAGCCCTCGTCGCCGTCATGATAGGCGATGCCCACCGGCGCGCCGTGGCTGGTGGTGTAGAGCACGAGCACGTCCTGCTCCTTGTCCATCACCTCGGCAACGCGGGCCAGGGCGAGCGCGAGGCTGGACAGGCTGCCATTGGGCAGCTCGCTCGGCAGCGTGCCGGCGCTCCCGGCAAGGACGACGGTGCGCCCGGCGGCGTCGAAGCGGCGCGACAGCACCTTGCCCGCCTCGCGCGCCTCGCGCCCGAACACTGGATCGCTGTCGAGCGCCACGGCGACGACATAGGCGTCGACCACCGCCTTGCGCTGCGGCTGGAGCGCGTTGAGCGCCACGCCCAGCTTGCGGCTGTCGGCGAGCATTGCCTTGGCCGATCGCCCGCGCTGCAGTTCCGGGCCGGGATCGAGGCCTTCGATACCGCTCGGCCCCGAGACCATCCCGGGCCAGTCCGCCTTGTGCTCCGGCGCCTTGAACTGGGCGGCGGCCGGCGTGGCGGCAAGCGCGGCAACCGCCGCAAGGATGGCGAACGCAATACGCATGGGCAGCCCGAACCCCCGGAATAGTTAACGCCTCACTCTCGCGGGTGCGCGAGCGGTGTCAAGCGGAGACGATGCTGTTGTCCCGCGCTGGCACTTGGGGAGCGCCCGGCCTCAATGCCAGATCGCGGTGAGCGGATAGAGTATGATCAGCCACGCCAGGCATGCGATCACGATCCGCCGGTCGCGCGCCAGGAGGGCGAGCAGCGTGACGGGGAAGAACGACCAGGTGCACACCAGCAGGCGCGGGACGAACATGCCCTTGGTGCCGAGCAGCGCGATGGTCGTCGCCATCAGCGCGACATTGCACAGCAGGACCGCGCCCATCACCTTGCGATAGTGCGTGTCGAAATAGCTGTTGAGGTCGCCCCATTCCTCGAAATCATCGGGGAAGATCAGCGACGCCGCGACGTAGTAGATGGCGGTCACCAGGAAGCCGCAGAACATCACCGCCCAGGTGAGCGGCAGCAGCTCGCGCAATGCCCAGCCATACATCCAGAAGGACACGACGTCGCACGAGACGAAGACGCCGAGCAGCGCGGTCGCCCAGCCGATCCGCACCTTGTGGCTCGCCTTTAACGCGCGGCTGAGCCCGCCCAGCCCCTCGGCCAGCGCCAGCCAGAGCAGCAGGCCGAACAGCGAAAAGATGAATTCGAACCCGCTCATGTGTGTGCCCGCCCCATGTCTGGGGTTCACTCCCTTAGGCCGGGGTTTGTGTCAACCGAGCAGGTGGCCAGTCCAAATGCGGAGATCAGGCCTAGTGTCGATCGCTCAATCGCATGACCACCACGCACATATAGCGAAATCCGGTCACGATAAGAGCGTTGACCGCCGCAAGTTCGTAGAGTGGGCCGCACTGGTGAAGCTTTCCGCCATGTCGGGAACGCAGGCTGTCTCGCCACTCATCGCAATCAGGAAGCTAGTTCCTGAAACCGCGATTGCCATAAGCTTCAATATGTCTTCAAAAACAGCTTTATGATGCCCCATATGAAAATCATCCGGTACATTATAAAACGCACCACTATCTTCCAAATCTGTCTCATGGGTACGATCTATGGATCGAAAATAAATTCTATCCATTATAACAAGAACGGCGACTATTATTGAAAAAGACAGCATTAATCCAGCTTTTTCTTCGTCTTTTGTAATGATCCATACAAAATATGAAAATAAAAATATCTGTCCAAAGCAGGTCATGAGAAGGATGTATCTATTTCCTACTATCTTTGCGTCTGGCAGTGATACATTTTCTCTAATTATCCTTTTCTGTTCACGATAATTTGGTAGAGTTCTATAGGATATTATAAGAATAACGGCGCTAGCTGTGGAAATTATCTTGTCTGGGATGTTCGTTATCATGGAAGCTAGGAGCACAATAAAGTGCTTCGCCAAGCCATCGCTTGCATGGGTAATCGCAATCAAATTTTCTGTGAGGACGGCATTGTTGGCGCCGGTTGCTGTTGCGGCGCCATATGCTACCACGATATGACCATGGAGAATGAAAGTGGTGATCACCCATGCGGCGATGGAAGTCGCGAAACCCGTGGCTGTGCCTAGAAGGACGATGTTAGAAAATGCGCGACGATAGGTGGCGCCTTTTCCAATGTTGAATACATAGCAGCCCAGATAACCTCGGCCAGTCCGTGGAAGAACGGACCATGCGAGCGCCCCGACGATATTGACGTATCCATACACTAAATAGGTCGGGTCATGGATTGAAAGGCTACCCAGTACACTGCTTATCAAGGCCACTACTAGGCCGACTGCGGCGCCGCCAAGCAGGCTGGCCACCGCCGTGCCGATCATATCGAAGAATAGCAGCGACCAGCCCAGCCACTGCGTAAGTGCCAAGCCCAACATGTTGATGCCAACAGCAGCTAACGCAAGCAGTGAGAAGCGGACGCCATAAGGCGCTTTGTGCAGCCTATTTAACATTAGCAGAACATCCCCCCAGATACTCGCATCTTATGCGAGTATCTGAAGGCGTCAATGTGTTACAAAAACGGCGGGCCAAGTAAGAACTGAAATCTCCGCAGTGCGCGTGCTCTTGTTAAGCCATTATCGCCAGATCAGTACACCCGCTTCTTCGGCTTGATGTACTCGATCTCGTCGGTGAGCGTGTAGTCGTGGACCGGGCGGTAATCGATCTCGGTCTTTCCGCCCTTTCCGCCCCAGCCATCGAAGGTGGCGACGGTGTGCTTCATCCAGTTCTTGTCGTCGCGCTCGGGGAAGTCCTCGTGCATGTGCGCGCCGCGGCTTTCCTTGCGGTTGGCGGCGCACTCGATGGTGACGACGGCCTGGCCGATCAGATTGTCGAGCTCGAGCGTCTCGACCAGGTCGGTGTTCCAGATCAGCGAGCGGTCCTGGATGCCCACGTCCTGGAAGCCCTTGTAGACCTCCTGCATGTGGGTGACGCCTTCGGCGAGCAGCGCGCTGTCGCGGAACACGGCGCAGTGGCGCTGCATCGTCTTCTGCATGTCGGCGCGGATCTGCGCGGTGGGCTTTTCGCCCTTGGCATTGCGGAAATGGTCGAGGCGGCCCAGCGCGAACTCTTCCGAGCCCTTGGGCAGCTCGTTGTGCTTCATGCCGGGCTTGAGCAGCTCCTTGAGGCGCAGGCCGGTGGCGCGGCCGAACACCACGAGGTCGATCAGCGAGTTGGAGCCGAGGCGGTTGGCGCCGTGCACCGACACGCAGGCCGCTTCGCCGACGGCGAACAGGCCGGGGATCACGGTGTCCGGATTGCCGTCCTTATTGTGGACGACTTCGCCGTGATAGTTGGTCGGGATACCGCCCATATTGTAGTGGACGGTCGGCACCACCGGCAGCGGCTGGCGGGTCAGGTCGACGCCGGCGAAGATCTTGCCGGTTTCGGTGATACCCGGAAGCCGCTCGTGCAGGATCTTCGGGTCGATGTGGTTGAGGTGAAGGTAGATATGGTCCTTCTCCTTGCCCACGCCGCGGCCCTCGCGGATCTCCATCGCCATCGAGCGCGCGACGACGTCGCGGCTGGCGAGGTCCTTGGCCGAGGGGGCATAGCGCTCCATGAAGCGCTCGCCCTCGGAGTTGGTCAGGTAGCCGCCCTCGCCGCGCGCACCCTCGGTGATGAGGACGCCGGCGCCGTAGATGCCGGTCGGGTGGAACTGGACGAACTCCATGTCCTGCAGCGCGATGCCCGCGCGCAGCGCCATGCCGTTGCCGTCGCCGGTGCAGGTGTGCGCCGAGGTCGCCGACTGATAGACGCGGCCGCCGCCGCCGGTGGCGAGGACGACGGCGTGGCTGCGGAAGCGGTGGATCGAGCCGTCTTCCATGCACAAAGCGATCACGCCGCGGCACGCGCCATTCTCCATGATCAGGTCGAGCGCGAAATATTCGACGTAGAAGTCGGCGTCATACTTCAGGCTCTGCTGGTAGAGCGCGTGGAGCATGGCGTGGCCGGTGCGGTCCGCCGCGGCGCAGGTGCGCTGCACGGGCGGGCCTTCGCCCATGTTCTGCATGTGGCCGCCGAACGGGCGCTGGTAGATCGTGCCATTGTCGTTGCGGCTGAACGGCACGCCGGCATGCTCGAGCTCGTAGACCGCCTGCGGCGCTTCGCGGACCATATACTCGATCGCGTCCTGGTCGCCGAGCCAGTCCGAGCCCTTGACGGTATCGAACATGTGCCACGACCAGTGATCGGGCGTGTTGTTGCCCAGGCTCGCCGCGATGCCGCCCTGCGCCGCCACGGTGTGCGAGCGCGTCGGGAACACCTTGGTGATGCAGGCAGTCTTCAGGCCGGCCTCGGCACAGCCCATCGTCGCGCGCAGGCCCGAGCCGCCCGCGCCCACCACCACTGCGTCATAGGTGTGGTCGATGATCTTGTAGGCGCCAGAAGAAGAGTTTGGCATCAGAGCGCGGCTCCCGCCGTGAAGGCGATCTTGAGGATCGAGAAGATGGCGGTGGTGCCCGCCGCCAGCGTGAAGAAGTTGAGCAGGATCATCAGCACGATGTGCGTCTCGTCATGCTGATAGTCCTCGATCACCACCTGCAGGCCGAGGCGGAAGTGATAGAAGGTGCTGACGACGAGGAGGATCAGCGGCACGGCGACCTGGGTCTGGCCGACCCAGTGGCGCAGCGTCTCCATGTCATAGGCCGGCAGCAGCGCGACGCTGAGCATGAACCACAGCATCAGGACCAGGTTGCTGCCCGCGGTCAGCCGCTGGTGCCACCAGTGATGCGCGCCTTCCTTGGCGGGGCCGAGACCGCGGACGCGGCCGATGCTGGTGCCGTTACCCATTGGTCTTCCCCCAGATGATGAAGGCCCAGAAGGCCGCGGTGAGGACGATCGCGGCGACATAGGTCAGCAACGCGGTCGTCTTGTTCGCCTTGAGCTCGAAATTCGCGCCCTGGTCGAGGAACAGGTGGCGGATGCCCGAGCTCATGTGCTGGAAGAAGGACAGGGTCAGCCCGATGCCGACGACATAGCCGACGATGTTGAGACCGCCGGACTGCACCGTGAACAGGTCGACGAACCGCGCATAGCATTCCGCGCCGGCGGAAAGCGCGACCAGCCACCAGACGAACAGGATCGTCCCCACGGTCGCCATGCCGCTGCCGGTGACGCGGTGCGTGATGGAGACCGCCATCGAGGGCCCCCACTTCCAGATGCTGAGGTGCGGCGACATGGGTCGCGCTGTGTTGCGCACATTGGCCAAGAGTATGTCCTTCCTCGGTCGGTGCCCGTCTCCTTAGTCCCGACACCGACGGATGCAAGCTGGCACGCGCAACACATGGCTTTGACTAACCCGGTCTTAACCAGTTCCCCCGCATATCCGGCAACCGAGCGGCCTTATCGTCCCATGGCCGCCACAGGGGACATTGTTTCGTGACCAACGCCGTTTCGACTGAGGATCTGCCGACGCCGGGCACCGTAGCTGCCCGCATCGACGTGCGCGCCCGTCTTCGGATCTTCGATATCGAAGGCACTCTTGCCGCCTCGGGCCGTGCCGCCTGGGAGGCGCTGGAGCCCGAGATTCGCGCGGTTTCCGAAGCATTCTGGCAGCAATGGCTGCGTTGCTTCGCCGATGAGCGCAACTGGGCGACAGACGACACGCAGAAGATGATCGACGTCGGCGTCGTCTTCCTCAAGAATCGCTTCCTCGATACCGAAGGCCGTGCGTGGATCGAATCGATCGAGCGCTCGGTCGCCGCCGCCTATGCCGCGGACGTGCCGCCGATGGCGCTGCTTTCGATGATCAGTGCGAGCGATCGTGCCGCGCTAGAGATCCTCATCCGCCGCGTCGGCACCGAGGATTCGCGACTCGCTGGGCTGATCGACACGCTGATGCGCCTCTCGGCGCTCGAGGGCGACATCACCGTCGAGATCTACAACATGTACCGCGAGCACAGCGCCCAGGCGGCGCGCGACCGGCTCGCCGAGGATTTCCGCGACACGATCGGCGGCACCGTCCAGCGCGCCTCGCGCGACGGCGAGCAGCTCCGCATCCAGGCGAGCCACACCTCGGCCTCCGCACGCGGCATGCTAGGCAAGGCGTCCGAAGTCGCAGCGGCTGCCGAACAGTCGGCCGTCGCGATGCGCGAGGCGGCGCAGACCGCCGCGGGCCTGATTCGCGCGATCGAGGACGCCCGCACCGAAGTCGAGGCGGCGGCAGGCATCGCCACCCGCGCCTCCAGCCAGGCGACCGACGCCGTGGGGATGAGCGAGACGCTCAGCGACCATGCCAAGTCGATCGAATCGATCCTCGGCCTGATCCGCGACATCGCCGGCCAGACCAACCTGCTCGCGCTCAACGCCACGATCGAAGCAGCGCGTGCGGGCGACGCCGGTCGCGGCTTCGCGGTGGTCGCGCAGGAAGTGAAGAGCCTCGCCAACCAGACCGCCCGCGCCACCGACGACATCGCCGCCAAGATCGCCGCGATCCAGTCGGCGACGAAGAGCACGGTCGAGACCAATGCCTCGATCCGCTCGACGGTTACCGAAGTCCAGGAAAGCGCCAACCGCATCCGCACC
Organism: Sphingomonas sp. KR3-1; assembly: GCF_040049295.1. Classification (NCBI taxonomy): domain Bacteria; kingdom Pseudomonadati; phylum Pseudomonadota; class Alphaproteobacteria; order Sphingomonadales; family Sphingomonadaceae; genus Sphingomonas; species Sphingomonas sp. KR3-1. Next base: position 1,325,627 of record NZ_JBDZDQ010000001.1, on the reverse strand, counting down.
GCGATGGAAGTCCAGGCGCAGACGGTCACCGCGATCACCGCGGCGGTCGACGAGACCGCGCTTGCCGCCGACTCGATGTCCGCCACGATCGGCGCGATCCGCGAGGATACCGAAGCGGTGGCGAGCGAGATCGACCGGGTCGGGCAGGGCTTTGCCGCGCTCGAGGGCCAGTTGGGAAGTCTTAAGGGCAGCGCGAGCGATTTCATCGCCAAAGTCGCGGCCTAAGGGGAGAGACGGGGATGGTATCGACGCGCGAGCCGGGCCGCTGGAGCGGTGGCACCAGGACGGTGGCGGATCACCGCCGCGAATATGATTGGGACGACGTGATCGAGGCGGGTTGCCGCGAGATCGTCGCGCTGATCGGCCATCGCCAGCGCGAGATCGCCGAAGGCTTCTGGCGCCACTTCAAGGCGATGCCGGCGAGCCTGCCGATGAAAGCGATCCTCGACGATCCCAAGGGCTACGAGGCGCAGGTCGCGCATGGCACGCGCTACGGCACGCTCAAGTTCGAGAAGCCGTTCAGCGAGGAATGGGTGGAGATGGTGTGCGGCTATGCCGCGCAGACCTATGCCGCCGGCATTCCGCTGCCCGCGGTGATCGGCGCCTTTTCCTACGCGCACAGCGAGACGATGCGGGCGCTGCGCGAGGCGCTGCCCGGCGATGCCGACAAGCTCGGCCGGCTCTGCGACGTCGTCCAGCGCATGGCGATGGCGGAGGCCGATCTGATGGCCGGCCATCTCGGCGCGCGCGACGCCGCCTATGCCGACGAGGCGCGCCGCGACCGCTCCGCACAGTTCAAGGCGAGCATCGCCGAATCGATCGAAGGCGCCACCGGCCTCGCCAACCGCATCCGGGTGCAGGCGCAGGGCGCCTCGGGCTCGGCGCGCGGCATGCTCGGCAAGGCCAGCGAAGTCGCCGCTGCGGCCGAGCAGTCGGCCGTCGCGATGCGCGAGGCGGCACAGACCGCCGCCGGGCTGATCCGCGCGATCGAGGACGCGCGCATGGAAGTCGAATCGGCCGCGGGCATCGCCACGCGTGCCTCCAGCCAGGCGACCGAGGCGGTCGGCATGAGCGAGGCGCTGAGCGATCACGCCAAGTCGATCGAATCGATCCTCGGCCTGATCCGCGACATCGCCGGCCAGACCAATCTGCTCGCGCTCAACGCCACGATCGAGGCCGCCCGTGCCGGCGATGCCGGCCGCGGCTTCGCGGTGGTCGCGCAGGAAGTGAAGAGCCTCGCCAGCCAGACGGCGCGCGCGACCGACGACATCGCCTCGAAGATCGCGGCGATCCAGTCGGCGACCAAGGGCACGGTCGAGACCAACGCCTCGATCCGCTCGACCGTCACCGAGGTCCAGGAAAGCGCCAACCGCATCCGCAGCGCGATGGAAGTCCAGGCGCAGACGGTTACCGCGATTACCGCGGCGGTCGACGAGACCGCGCTTGCGGCCGACTCGATGTCCGCCACGATCGGCGCGATCCGCGAGGACACCAAATCGGTCACCCATGAGATCGACACGCTCCAGAAGGACGTCGCCGAAGTCGACGATCGCCTGCACAAGCTGCGCGCCGCGGCGGACAGCTTCTCGAACAGCGTGGCGGCCTGAATTTCTCTTCGTCATCCTCGCGAAGGCGGGGATCCAGGGTCGCACGGACAGCACCCATGACTCGGGTCCCGCCTGCGCGGGGATGACGGAAACCGGGCGACGCGCTAGGCAGGCCGAATGGCCACCCATATCCTCCTCACCGGCGCGAGCCGCGGCATCGGCGCCGCGATCGCCGAGAGCTTCAGGCAAGACGATGTCCGCCTGATCGGACAAAGCACGAAGGGCGGCATGCCTGCCGACTTCGCCGATCCCAAGGCGCCCCTGGCGCTGTGGAACAAGGCGCTCGACGCGCTCGACGGCCGCATCGACGTGATCATCAACAATGCCGGCGTGTTCGAGAGCAATCCGCTCGACATCGATCACGAGGACTGGGTGGCGAACTGGGAGCGGACGATGCGGGTGAACCTCACCGCCGCCGCCGAGCTCAGCCGCCTCGCCATCTGCCACTGGCAGGCCGGCGGACGCCCGGGCCGCATCGTCAACATGGCGAGCCGCGCCGCCTATCGCGGCGATAGCCCCGCGCACTGGCATTATGCCGCGTCCAAGGCAGGCATGGTCGGCATGACCAAGAGCATCGCCCGCGGCTATGCGCGCCAGGGCATCCTCGCCTTCGCGATCTGCCCGGGCTTCACGATGACCGGCATGGCCGACGAATATCTCGCCAGCCGCGGCGGCGAGAAGCTGCTCGCCGACATCCCGCTCGGCCGCGTGGCGGATACCGACGAGGTCGCCGTGCTCGCCCGCTTCTGCGCCCTCAGCGCGCCGCCCTCGATGACCGGCGCGGTGCTCGACATCAACGGAGCGAGCTATGTCCGATAGCGTGCGCACGGGAAGCAGGCTCGTCGTCTGGCTCTTCGCCGCGATCGGGCTGATCGCCGCGCTGGCGATCATCTACATCGCGGCGATGGTCTTCTCGTTCACCGTCCGCAACCGGCAGGATCCCGCGCAGATCGAGGCCAAGGCGGCGAAGCAGGTCTTTGCGGTGGCCGGCGTCAACGCGCTGGCCGGCACCGATCTCAACGAGATCGTCATCGCCACCGATGCGTCGATCCAGGGGCGCGGCGATCCCTATTCGAGCGGCGGAAGCCGTCCCGACGAACGCAACGTGATCCTGCTCGACAAGGCGAATGGCGAGAGCCGCAAGCTGCTGCCCGACAATGGCCGCCAGATCGTGGAGCGGCTCTATCTGCCCGCCGTCGCCGGGCCCACCGACGAGGATGCCGACAATTTCGTCGTTTCCGAAGCCGGCGCCAAGGATGGCGAGGCCAAGAAGACCAAGCCGCCCGTTGCCTATTACCTGATGCAGGTGCGTGCGGCCGAGGGGCAGAGCCGTGACGTGCTGATCGGCAACCTCGCGACCGGGCAGCAGGCCTTCGTGCTCAAGGGCATCGACGGTGTCGACCGGATCTGGATGCAGAGCCCCACCCGGGTCGCGCTGCTGCTGCGGCAGGGCCGCAAGCTGCAATATCGCGCGATCGAGATTCCGCAGCTCAAGGTCGTGGTCGCGCATCCCGTGGAGATTGATTGATGTCGAGCTGGAAGCTCACCTTGCCGTGCACCCGCGCCGAAGCGGAGGCGATCGATGCCGATGACGAGACGCTGTTCGGCATGGATCCGATGCCCGTGCTGCTCACGAGCGAGCGCGTCGAGGACGACCCGCTGAGCTGGCAGCTCGAGGCCTATTTCGAGTCGAAGCCCAACAGCGCGGCGCTCGCCCGGGTGCAGGCGCTGGCGCCGAGTTCGGCGGCGGTGAAGCCCGTCGCCGAGAAGATCCGCGACGCCGATTGGGTGACGCTCAGCCAGGCCGGGATCGAGCCGGTCCATGCCGGCCGCTTCTATGTCCATACCGATACCAACAAGGGCAGGGTGCCCCCGGGCGCCAAGGCCTTCCGCATCGATGCCGGCCTCGCCTTCGGCACCGGCACGCACGAGACCACCGCGGGCTGCCTGCTCGCGCTCGATCGGCTGAAGCGCGAGGGCAAGCGCTTCGAGAATGTCGTCGATATCGGCACCGGCACCGGGCTGCTCGCCTTCGCCGCGCTGCACCTGTGGCCGCGCGCCTATGCCACCGCGTCGGACGTCGATGCGCGCGCGGTCGACGTGACCGGCGACAATGCCGAACTGAACGGCATCCCGCTCGGCGGCCGGCAGGGCGAGCTGGCGCTGGCCGCCGCGGCCGGGCTCGAGCATCCGCTGCTGATCGGCAGAGCGCCCTATGATCTCGTCATCGCCAATATCCTGGCGGGGCCGCTGATCGAGCTGGCGCCGAGCATCGGCGTGGTGCTGGCCGAGGGCGGCACGCTGATCCTCGCCGGGCTGCTCGAAAGCCAAGCCGAGCCGGTGGCGCAGGCCTATCGCCGCCAGGGCCTCCGCCTGGTCGATCGCACCGACCGCGGCCACTGGCCGACGCTGACGCTCGCCAAGCGCGTGCGCTACGGCACTGAACGCGTGACTCGCCTCAGCCGCGGCAAGGGCGAAGCGCCGGGGTTCGGGAGCTGGTAGGCCAACACCGTCATCCCCGCGAAAGCGGGGACCCAGCTTCTTCTGCCGTCAGCAATTGAGCGTATCGAACAGATCGGCCCAATCCGGATTGCCGCGCTCGATCAGTTCGATCTTCCAATCGCGCCGCCACTTCTTGATCGCCTTTTCGCGGGCAATCGCGTCCTCGATCCGCTCGAAATATTCGACATGGACAAGGCGTGACACGCCATATTTCGCGGCGAAGCGCGAACCGGTGCCGCCGCGATGCTGCATCATCCGCGCGGCGATATCGGCGGTCACGCCGGTGTACAGCGTCCCGCGATAGCGGTTCGCCAAGATGTAGAGATAGCCGCCTCGGCTCAAGGCAGCTGGGTCCCCGCTTTCGCGGGGATGACGGTAAGAAGGCTATGCTTTGGACGCCGCATATTCCTGGGTGCCGCGCGTCACCACGTCATCCCCCGGCAGGATCTCCGCGATCGGGATGTCCGGCTTGCCGACGATCTCGTCATAGAGCGGCGCGAAGTCGGTTTCGACCGTCTGGCGCAGCAGCTCATCGAAGCTGGGGATGACGAAATAATTCTGCTGGAAATCGTCGATCCGGTAGTCGGTCTGCATCACGCGCTTCATGTCGAAGCCGATGCGGTTGGGGCTGGGGCTCTCGAGCGCGAAATGGCTTTCGGCCGAGGACGAGACGATACCCGCGCCATAGATGCGCAGGTCGCCGTCCTCGCGGACCAGCCCGAACTCGACCGTGTACCAGTAGAGCCGGCCGAGCTGCTTCAGCGCGCCCAGCTCGAGCGCGCGGTTGCCGCCGCGGCCATAGGCGGCGAGATAGTCGGCGAACACCGGATCGGCGAGCATCGGCACATGGCCGAACACGTCGTGGAAGACGTCGGGCTCCTGGATATAGTCGAGCTGGTCGGGCCGGCGGATGAAATTGCCCGCGACGAAGCGGCGATTGGCCATGTGATCGAAGAACACGTCGTCGGGCACCAGCCCCGGCACCGCGACCACCTGCCAGCCGGTGAGCTTCATCAGCCGCTCGGACAGCTCCTCGAAGTTCGGAATTCCCGAGTCGGAGAGGCGCAGGGCATCGAGGCCCCTGAGATAGGCCTTGCTCGCGCGGCCGGGCAGCAGCTTCGCCTGGCGGGCATAGAGCTTGTCCCATACGCCATGTTCCTCGGGCGTATAGGCCTGCCAGTTCTGCGGTATCGTCCAGTCGGCCGACGCGCCCTCCGGCGGGCGATCGAGCACATGCGTATCTTGAGCCATATCTGTGGCATAGCATGCGATGGTGCGGGTGCGAAATGGGGGCGGGTTTGCGGTTGATCAAACGGGTGCTCCGAGGACTGGTGCTGGTGGTGGTGCTGTACCTCGCCGCCGCGGCGCTGGGGGCGGGGCTCGCCACCAACAACGGGCGCGAACCGCCAGCGCGGGGCGTGCGGATCTATGTGGCCGACAATGGCGTGCATACCGACCTGATCCTGCCGGCCGGCGCCTTTCGCGATGTTGCCCGGCCGGAGCATCTGCGCGATCCGCGCACGGCCGCCGAACCCTATCTCGCCTTTGGCTGGGGCGACCGCGACTTCTACCTGCACACCGCGCAGTGGAGCGACATCAATCCGTGGCGCACGGCGAAGGCGCTGGTCGGAGCGGGATCGACCGTGCTGCACATCGCCCATGTGCCCGAGCCGCGCGCCGGCGGCACGGTGCACGCGCTGCTGCTGCGGCCCGAGGAATATCGCCGGCTCGTCGCTTATGTCCGCGATACCCTCGCCGCCGGGCCGGTAGTGCGCGGCTATGGCCCGCGCGATGCCTTCTATTCGGCCAAGGGCGGCTACAGCGCGATCAACACCTGCAACGAATGGACGGGCCGGGGCCTGCGCAAGGCGGGCGTGCCGATGGGGATATGGACGCCGCTGCCCTGGGGCGTGATGCTGTGGCTATGATCCCGAAGACCGCCGCCGAGCCGCCGCCGCGGATCGCCTTCGCGCTCGAGCCTGCGCGTGCGGCGCTCACTTTGGCCGAGCTCACGCGCTTCCGCCTGGCCGGCCTGCCCCGGGGCGATGGCCGCCCGGTGCTGGTCTCGCCGGGGCTGGGCAACACCGATCGCTCGAACTTCGTGCTGCGCACCATGCTGCGCCGGCTCGGCTACCGGCCCTATCCCTGGCTGCTCGGCCGCAACCTCGGCGTGCGCACCGTCGGTCCCGAATGCGAGCGGCTGATCGCGCGCGTCGAGGCGATCCGCGCCGAGGCCGGCGCACCGGTCACGCTGGTCGGCATCTCGCTCGGCGGGGTGATGAGCCGCATCATCGCGCATCGCCGGCCCGATCTGGTCCGCGGCGTGATCACGATCAGCTCGCCCTTTGCCGGGCCGCCCAGCGCCACCAATGTCTGGCGCCCGTTCCAGCTGCTCACCGGCGAGAGGATCGACGATCCGGTCGTCGCAGGCCGGCTCGCCGAAGCGGTGCAGCCGCTGCCGATGCCGTCCGCGGCGATCTGGAGCCGCAGCGACGGCTTCGTCAACGGGCTGATCTGCCGCGAGGGGGAGGGCGCCGCATGCCGCGCCGTCGAGATACGCAGCGGCCACTTGTTCGTGCAGATGAAGCCGCAGGTGCTCCGCGCCGTGGCGGAGATCCTCGGCGGCTGGGTCTAGCAGGGCGTTCCCGCGTCGGTGTCGAACAGGGTCAGGTCGCGCTCGCCGATGTCGAGCTCGGCCCAGGCGCCGCGCCACGCCTTGATGTGCGCGGCCGCCCAATGCGCCTCAAGGCTCGCCCGGTCGGCCCAATGCTCGGTGACGTGGATCAGCCCGGGATCGAGCACGTCCGCGCCATAGCTGTAGTGGAGGCAGCCCGCTTCCATGCGGCTCGCCTGGACCATTGCGGCCATCGCCGGCCGCGCAGCATCGAGCGCCGTCGCCGCGAGGCGGAAGGTGCCGGTGATGACCAGCATCAGCGGTGGTCGGGGCGCAGCGACGTGCCGGCGCGGTGGCCGCGCAGCGCGGTCAGATAGGCCAGCGGGTTCAGCCACGAGCCCTGGCCGGTATAGCTGTGTGTGATGAACTCGGCGCGTCCGCCCAGGCTCTCGACCGGCACCGGCCCGCCCAGTCCGCCCTCGGCCAGCGTGAAGCGGCTGTCGGCCGACTGGTCGCGATTGTCGCCCATCAGGAAGACATGGCCGGCGGGCACCTTCACCGGCGCATAGTCGTCGCGCGGGCTCAGATAGCCGCCGGGCAGATAGGTATCGCCCAGGTCGATCACGTCATAGCTGGCGCCGTTCGGCAGCGTCTCGCGGAACAGCGGCAGCGCGCAGACCAGCGTGCCGTCGGCCCGTGTCTTGCGGAACGGCTGCAGCATGCCCTCGTCGCACGGCACGTTCGCATCGACCGGGATGTCCGCGGTGCCATCGGCCACGCGCGGCACCGGCTTGCCGTTGAGGATCACCACGCCGTGGCTCACCGCCACCGTGTCGCCGGGCAGGCCGATCACCCGCTTGATCAGGTCCGAGCCATCCTCGCGCCGCGCCACGGTGACGATGTCGCCGCGCTCGGGCAGTTTGCCGAAGAGCCGGCCGGGAACGACGTCGCTGCCGTGGATGGAGAGCGAGGCATAGGACCAGCCATAGGGATATTTGGAGACGATCAGCCGGTCGCCCTTGAGCAGCGCGGGCATCATTGAGCTGGACGGGATGTAGAAGGGCTTGGCCGCCACGCTCTGGAAGGCGAAGACGCCGCCGAAGAGCAGGCCCCAGCCGAGCAGCGAACGCAGCCAGCTGGGCTTTTCCGGCACGACGGTCGCTTCGTCGCCCATCGTCATCGGCTCAGGCCGTCTCGCGATCGAGCAGTTCGTGCACGTCGAGGCCGAGCAGCGCGATATGCTCCTTCACGCGCGGCCAATAGCCCTTGAGAAAGCGATCGCGCTCGGCGACGCGCAGCTTCTCGACCGCGCCGGGCAGCACGAACATGCCGACGCCGCGGCGGACCTCGACATAGCCGTCGTCCTGGAAGCTCTGATAGGCCTTGGCGACCGTCAGCGGGTTGGCGCCATGCTCGGCGGCGAGCGCTCGCACCGACGGAAGCTGATCCCCTGCCCGGTATTGCCCGCGCAGGATCGCCGCAGCGATGCTGGCGCGCAGCTTGAGGTAGACCGGGCTGTCCTCGTGCTCAAGCGCTGTCATGCTGCTATAATACACCAATCAGCCTTGGGGTCCATACCCTGGATTCCACTGCTGTGCGATTTCGGACAGTGCCGGCCGCGGGCGCTCCTCCAGCGGGCTGGCCGGGGTACCGATAAAGACGAAGCCGGCGATCTTCTGGCTCGCATCGCCGAACAGGTCGCGCACCGCATCCGAATAGGCGGCCCAGCCGGTGATCCATGCGCCGGCGAAGCCCATCGCATGCGCGGCGTGGAGCAGGTTCATGCAGACCGCGCCGGCGGAGAGCTCCTGCTCCCAGACCGGGATCTTGTGCGGCACCACGGGCGCGGAAAGCACCACCACCAGGGCGGGTGCCTGGGTGGCGAACTGCGCCGCGGCTTCCTCGTCGCGCGGCGTGCAATCGGCTTTCTCGCTGCGCAATATCTCTGCGAGCTTGAGCGCAAGCGCCGGGCGCGCTTCGTCGGGAATCGTCACGAAGCGCCAGGGGAAGAGCTTGCCATGATCGGGCGTGCGCGCCGCGATCGCGAGCATCGCCTCGATCTGCTCGGGGCTGGGCCCCGGCGCGACCATGTCGCGCGGCTTGCCCGAGCGGCGGGTCTGGAGATGGGCGAGCAGGCTGGAAGTGTCGTTGAGCATGATGGGCATCTAGGGTGCATGCATCTGCTCGCCAACCTCGGAGCTGATCGAAACCGCCTCCAGCCTGATCGGATTGCGCCCTTCTTCCGGCATCCCCGCGAAGGCGGGGATGCAGGGTTACTTCGCGCTTCGCTTTGCGACGCTGGATCCCCGCCTTCGCGGGGATGACGACAGAGGGACGTCACTTCCCGAAATCACGCATGCTTTACAGGCGCTTCATTCCCTCTAGTTTGGCCGCCCATGCGCCGGGCCCATGAGCCCGGATACCGATATCAAAGGGCAACAACCGCATGGTCGACACACCAACCGCCGATAGTCCGGCAGAACCCGACATCACCCATATCAACCCCGCCGGCCAGGCGACGTGGTTCGGGCATCCCCGCCAGCTGGCGCGGCTGTTCACCACCGAGATGTGGGAGCGCTTCGGCTATTACGGCATGCGGGCGCTGCTGACGCTCTATCTTACGCAGCATTTCATGTTCGGCGACCGCGAGGCCACGGGCATCTATGGCGGGTTCACCGCGCTGGTGTACCTCACCCCGCTGGTCGGCGGCTATCTGGCCGACCAGTATCTCGGCTCGAAGCGTGCGGTGAAGTTCGGCGCGATCATCATGTCGCTCGGCTATGCCATCCTCTGCTTCGGCGGCCCCACCGCGACGCCGCATGCGACGATCGACGGCCAGCGCTACGAAGTCTCGATCGAGAAGAACGCCGAGGGCAAGGAAGTCCGCTACGTCGTCGACGGCGCGAAGAAGCTCGAGATCAAGGGCAATGACGACGGCAGCGTCGACCTGCTAAATGCCGGCGCGCCCGAGCGCCACGTCGCCAAGGGCAGCTTCGAATCCGGCGCGGATCGCAGCCCCTTCTATGTGATGGTGCTGCTCGCGGCGCTGTCGATGGTCTCGGTCGGCAACGGCTTCTTCAAGCCCAATATCTCGACGATGGTCGGCGAGCTCTACGAAGTGGGCGACCGACGCCGCGACACCGGCTTCACCATCTTCTACATGGGCATCAACCTCGGCTCGCTCTTCTCGCAGATCCTCTGCCCCTGGCTGGCGGTTGCCTATGGCTGGAGCTGGGGCTTCGCGCTCGCCGCGATCGGCATGCTGATCTCCTGGGCGCTGATCCAGTTCAACGGCGGCAAGCTCGATGGCTATGGCGAGCCGCCGGCCAAGCCGAACGTCAATGCGCAGCAGTGGATCATCTATGTCGCCGCGCTCTGCGTCGTGCCGCTCTTCTACCTGCTCTACGTCAACCTGATGCATGCCACCGCCCCGGCCGCGGGCTCCGGTTTCATCGGCTATGTCGCCTCGCTGCCGCTGATGGGCAAGCTGCTGTTCGGCTCGTTCCTGATCGGCGTGCCGGTGATCCTGATCTGGTCGTTCGTCGCGGGCAGCCGCACCGAGTTCCAGATGATGCTCGCCGCGATGGTGCTCATCGTCTTCAACGTCGTGTTCTGGACGCTGTTCGAGCAGGCGGGCTCGTCGCTCACCCTGTTCGCCGATCGCAACACCAACCTGACGATCTGGAACGGCTTCAGCATCACCGCGGGTCAGACCCAGTTCTTCAACGCCGCCTTCATCGTGCTGCTCGCGCCGCTGATGTCGCTGATGTGGACCGCGCTCGCCAAGCGCGGGCTCGAGCCGTCGATCCCGGTCAAGTTCGGCATCGCGCTGATCGGCGTGGCGGCGGGCTTCCTGCTGCTCGTCTGGGGCGCGCAGTTCGCCGATGGCAACTTCCAGGTCGGCATCTGGTGGCTGGCCGGCCTCTATTTCGTCCACTCGTTCGCCGAGCTGTGCATCTCGCCGGTGGGCCTGTCGATGATCACCAAGCTGTCGATCGCGCGCATCGTCGGGCTGATGATGGGCGTGTGGTTCCTGTCGATCTCGGTGGCGCAATATGTCGCCGGCGTGGTCGCGCAGTTCGCCAGCGTCGATACGGTCGGCGGCCAGGTGACCAACCTCAAGGTCAGCCTCGATACCTATGTCGGGGTGTTCACCACCATCTCGATCGCGGCGATCGGCCTCGGCGTGCTGCTGCTCCTGCTCAGCTGGCCGCTCAAGCACTGGATGCACGGTGTGAAGTAAGCGCCGCGCCCTGCGCGCAAACGAAAAGGGGGAGCGTCGCCGCTCCCCCTTTTTGCGTCCGCCGTCGTCGGCTCAGGCGGCGTCTGCGCTGTCGCCGTTCAGGCGGCGTCTGCGCTGTCGCCGTTCAGGCGGCGAGGCGCAGCTCGATCGGCGCGTCTGCCGGGGCGGCGACCTCGGCAATGGCCGGCAGGGTCACCGGGCGGCGCGCGGCGAGGAAGAGCGAGATAAGCGAGAACATCGTGAAACCCTTATGTTTGCTGCAATGCAACATAGAGGGAAATGGGTCGAGGTTGCGCTTTCTGCAACTGCAATGATTCGGGAGGCCGGTTGCAGGAAATGCAATCCGGCACGGGCGCTACGCGTCAGGCCGCGGCTCCAAGATCGTCACCCCGGCCTTGTGCCGGGGTCCACTGCGCCTCACGCTCTAAGCCAGGAGCCTCTCGCCCAATCCGTGCCTCCCGGTGGACTCCGGCACAAGGCCGGGGTGACGCGGGAGGGAAAGGCGGCTTCCCTTGGGGCCCTAGCGCTTGCGCCCGAACCAGATCACGTGCCGCGGCCCCTTGCCGTTGCTGCGCGCGCGCACCGCGACTTCCTCCACCTGGAAGCCGGTTTCCTTCATCCGCCGGGCAAAGACCGCATCGGGCGCCGCCGACCACACGGCCAGCACCCCGCCGGGCTTGAGCGCTTCCCACTGCTTCTGCAGCCCGCGCGGCGAATAGAGCCGGTCATTGGCGTCGCGGGTCAGCCCGTCCGGGCCATTGTCGACATCGAGCAGGATCGCGTCATAGGTCGCGCGCGCGCGGCCGATCACCGCGGCGACGTCGTCGAGTATCACCTCGACCCGGTGGTCGTCGAGGCAGCCTGCGGCGAGCTCGGCCATCGGCCCCTTCGCCCAGTCGATGATCTGCGGCACCAGCTCGGCGACGGTCAGCTTCGCCTCCGGCCCCAGCACGCCCTCCGCCGCGCGCAGCGTGAAGCCCATGCCGTAGCCGCCGATCAGCAAGTGCGGGGCGGGCGTGTCGAGCCGCTCGCAGGTCATCACCGCCAGCGCTTCCTCCGAACCGCTCATCCGGCTCGACATCAGTTCGTTGCGATCGAGCACGATCATGAAGTCGCGGCCGCGGCGGAACAGCCGCAGCGCTTCGCCGCCGCCGGGGACGATCGCCGTGTCGATGAGTTCGCGTGGAGTCATGCGGCTCCCTTTCCGCGCATGGCGCAGCGGTTGCAATGTAGGATTTCGTCTGATTGGCTGGCGCGGTCGGGTGCGCTGCCCGGCCGCTCCTTGAATCCGTAGGAAAGATAGGATCCCGCGCGCGCAAGAATGTTGCGAGATGCGGCGCGCTTCCGGGAAGTGAGTCAATTCAAGCGACCGCGAAAGCCGCCTTTGGCGTGAACTTGATGGACTTTGCCGAGTCGCGGAAGGTGCCGGTGTTGGAAACGAAAACGGCCCGGCATCGCTGCCGGGCCGCTTCGTTCGGGTCAGCCGGGATGGCTTACCAGATGTGCACGCGCTGGGCGGGCGCCAGGTACAGCGCGTCGCCCGGCTGGATGTTGAACGCCTTGTACCAGGCGTCGACATTGCGGACGATGCCGTTGACGCGGTACTTGGCCGGCGAGTGCGGATCGGTCAGCGCATACTGGCGGGCCGCGTCCTCGCGCACCTTGGTCTGCCAGGCCTGGGCATAGGCCAGGAAGAAGCGCTGGTCGCCGGTCAGCCCGCCGATCACCTTCGCCTTGCCATGCTCGGCCTGGTACTTCTGGAAGGCGCCATAGGCTGCCTCGACGCCGCCGAGATCGCCGATATTCTCGCCGAGCGTCAGCTTGCCCTGCACCTTGGTGCCGGGAACGGCTTCATAGCCGTCATACTGGGTCGAGAGCGCGGCGGTTCGCTCGCCGAACGCCTTCTTGGCGCTGTCGGTCCACCAGTTCTCGAACTTGCCGGTCGGGCCGAACTGGCTGCCCTGGTCATCGAAGCCATGGCCCATCTCATGGCCGATGATCGCGCCGATCGCGCCATAGTTCACCGCCGGATCGGCATTGGGATCGAAGAAGGGCGGCTGCAGGATCGCGGCCGGGAAGGTGATCTGGTTGGCGAGCGGGTTGTAATAGGCGTTCACCGTCTGCGGGGTCATGTTCCACAGCGTGCGATCGACCGGCTTGCCGAAGCGCGACAGCTCGAGCTGGTGCTCGAACTCGCCCGAGCGCATCGCATTGCCGAGCAGGTCGCCGCGCTCCACCTTGAACGACGAATAGTCGATATACTTGTCCGGGTGGCCGATGCGCGGCTCGAAGGCGGCGAGCTTGGCGAGCGCCTTCTCCTTGGTCGCCGCGTCCATCCAGGTCGAGGCGGCGATGCGCTCATGATACGAGCTGCGCAGGTTCTCGATCAGCTCGGCCATCTGCTTCTCGGCGGCCGGCGGATAATATTTGGCGACGTAGATCTGGCCCACGGCCTCGCCCAGCGCGCCGTTGACCAGGCCGACGCCGCGCTTCCAGCGCTCGCGCTGCACCTTCACGCCGGAGAGCGTCTGCGAGTAGAAGGCGAAGCGGGTGTCGTCGAAAGCCTTGGGCAGGAACTGCGCATGGTCGCTGACGAAGCGATAGGCGAGATAGTCCTTCCAGCCCTGGAGCGGGGTGGCGACCATCAGCTTGCCGAGCGCGGCCACTGCCGTGTTCTGCGTCATCAGCACCTTGGGCGAGCTGTCGATGCCGGCGGTCTTGAGCAGCAGCGCCCAGTTGAACTCGGGCGCCTTGGCCTCGAGCCCGGCGAGCGTTTCGGGATCGTTGAGCTTGGCGATGTCGCGGCTCTCGGCCGGCGACCACTGGACCTTGGCCATCGCGGTCTCGAACGCGACGATCGCATCGGCCTTGGCCGCGGCGTTGGGGATGCCGGCCAGCTCCTGGATCTTCTGGACATAGGCACGATAGGCGGTGCGGAACGCGTCGTACTTGGCGCCTTCCAGCAGATAATAGTCGCGCGGCATGCCGAGGCCGCCCTGGCCGGTGACGGCGGTGTAGTGCGTCGGGTCGGCGAGGTCGGGGATGATGCCCAGCTCGATCGGCGCGGCATAGCCGACGCTGGCGAACAGCACCTGCAGCGCGTCGAGGTCGTTCACGCCGTTGATCTTGGCGAGATAGGGCTGGAGCGACGCGGTGCCGCGTGCCTCGATGCCCGCTTCGTCCATCCAGCTGGCATAGAAGTCGCCGACCTGCTTGCCGGTGGCGCCATAGGCCGAGGGGTTCTTCGCCATGTCGTCGAGGATGGCGCGGACATTGGCTTCGGCCTCGACCGAGAGCTGGGTGCCGAAGCCGGCCGAGGTGCGGTCGGCGGCGATCTCGGTGCGGTCGTTCCAGCCGCCGTTCGCGAAGGTCCAGAAGTCGTCGCCCGGCTTCACGCCGGTCTTCTGCGAGGTCAGGTCGATGCCGAAGCTGCCATATTTCGGCGCCTGCTTGGCGGTCTGCGCGAGTGCCGGCGAAACGGCGAGCAGCGCCACGCCGGCGGCGAGACGCACGAAAGTGTTGATCTTCATGAGTTTAGTACCCCAACCCCTATGGACTGTATTAGCTGACTGTAACGGCGCGATCGCCCCCTCGCAATGGGATTCAGGTGTCCAGGATCTGGCGATAGGCGGCGGTCACGTCGGCGCCGAAGGTGGCGAAGATCACCGCGAGTCCGGGGTCCGGGGCAAGCGCGGCGCGCGTCTCGGCGACGGCGATCCGCGTCGCCGCCTCGACCGGATAGCCATAGACGCCGCAGCTGATCGCCGGAAAGGCGAGGGCGGTGAACCCGTTGGCGCGGGCGATCGCGAAGCAGCGGCGATAGCAGCTGGCGAGCAGCTCGGGCTCGCCCTTGCCGCCGCCCTGCCACACCGGCCCGACGGTATGGATGACGTGCCCGGCGGGCAGGCGATAGCCCCTGGTCAGCTTGGCGTCGCCGGTAGCGCAGCCGCCGAGCGTGCGGCACTCGGCGAGCAGCTCGGGGCCGGCAGCACGGTGGATCGCCCCGTCCACCCCGCCGCCGCCGAGCAGCGACGAGTTGGCGGCGTTGACGATCGCATCCACGTCGAGCCGGGTGATGTCGCCCTCGACGATCCGGATGCGATCCGCGCTCATCCCACGCGGTTCCTGACGAGATCGTCGACCACCGACGGGTCGGCGAGCGTCGAGGTGTCGCCCAGCGACGAGACGTCGCCCTCGGCGATCTTGCGCAGGATGCGGCGCATTATCTTGCCCGAGCGGGTCTTGGGCAGGCCCGGCGCGAACTGGAGCGCGTCGGGGGTGGCGATCGGGCCGATCTCGGTGCGCACCCATTTGATCAGCTCGGCGCGTAGCGCGTCGTCGCCGACGCAGTGCGCATTGAGCGTCACATAGGCGTAGATGCCCTGGCCCTTGATGTCGTGCGGCATGCCGACCACCGCGGCCTCGGCAACCTTGGGGTGGAGCACCAGCGCGCTCTCGACCTCGGCGGTGCCCATGCGATGGCCGGAGACGTTGATCACGTCGTCGACGCGGCCGGTGATCCAGTAATAGCCGTCCTCGTCGCGGCGGCAGCCGTCGCCGGTGAAATACTTGCCGCGATAGGTGGTGAAATAGGTCTGGAAGAAGCGCTCGTGATCGCCCCACACGGTGCGCATCTGCCCGGGCCAGCTGCGCGCGATGACCAGGTTGCCCTCGGTCGGCCCGTGCAGGACATTGCCGTCGGTATCGACGATCTGCGGATCGACGCCGGGAAAGGGCTTGGTCGCCGAGCCGGGCTTCAGATCGGTGGCGCCCGGCAGCGGCGTGATCATGTGGCCGCCGGTCTCGGTCTGCCACCAGGTGTCGACGATCGGGCAGCGCCCCTCGCCGACAATGTCGTAATACCAGCGCCACGCCTCGGGATTGATCGGCTCGCCGACCGTGCCGAGCAGCTTGAGCGACTTGCGTGAGGTCTTCGCGACATAGTCGTCGCCCTCACGCATCAGCGCGCGGAGGGCCGTGGGGGCGGTATAGAGGATCTCGACCTGGTGGCGATCGACCACCTGCCAGATGCGGCTGGCATCGGGCCAGTTGGGCACGCCCTCGAACATCAGCGTGGTGCCGCCATTCGCCAGCGGGCCGTAGACGATATAGCTGTGGCCGGTGACCCAGCCGATGTCGGCGGCGCACCAATAGACCTGGCCCGGGCGGTAATCGAAGACGAGCTCGTGCGTCATGCTCGCCCAGAGCAGGTATCCGCCGCTGGTGTGCAGCACGCCCTTGGGCTTGCCGGTCGAGCCCGAAGTGTAGAGCACGAACAGCGGATCCTCGGCGCCCATCGGCTCGGGCGGGCATTCGGCGGGCACGCTTGCGGCGGCCTCGTGATACCAGAGGTCGCGGCCTTCCTGCATCGGGATGTCGCCGCCGGTGGCCTTGACCACGATCACCTTCTCGAGCGCCGGCGCATGCTGCGCGGCCGCATCGACATTGGTCTTGAGCGGAACCTTCTTGCCGCCGCGCCGGCCTTCGTCGGCAGTGATCACTACGCTCGAATCGCAATCGGTGATGCGCCCGGCCAGCGCCTCGGGAGAGAAGCCACCGAACACCACCGAATGGATCGCGCCGATCCGCGCGCAGGCGAGCAGCGCGAACGCCGCCTCGGGGATCATCGGCATGTAGATGGTGACGCGGTCGCCCTTCTTGACGCCCTCAGCCTTCAGCACATTGGCGAAGCGGCACACCTCGGCATGGAGCTGGCGATAGGTGAAGCGCTTCGGCGCCTCCTCGGGCGCATCCGGCTCCCAGAGGATCGCGACCGCGTCGCCGCGCTTGGCGAGGTGGCGGTCGATGCAATTGGCGGCGACGTTGAGCTTGCCGTCGGCGAACCAGTGGATGCGGAAATCGGCTTCGTCGAACGACCAGTCGCCGGCGATCTCGGGGCGCTTGATCCAGTCGAGCCGGCGGGCCTGTTCGAGCCAGAAGCTGCCCGGATCGGCGATGCTGCGGCCGTAGAGCTTCTCGTAGCCGGCGGCGTCGACCTTGGCACTGCGCGCCCAGTTTTCCGGAACAGGGTGGACGCTGACAGTGTCGCTCATCGTTTCGGGCTCCCTCGCTTTGGCGCCTCTCTGCCGAAGCGCGGCCCGCTCGCCAAGCGCCAAATCCGTTCCGGCTGCGCTCCGATCCGCACGAAACTGCGGGCTCAGACATATTGCGACAATATAAGACTGGAACTGAAACGTTCCCCGAAACATCTAGTGTGCCATGGCCAACCGCCCCCTAACCCTGAGTCTCCTGCTCGTCCTGCCGCTCGCCGCCTGTTCGGTGGGCCCGGACTATCATCCGCGCGCTGCGAGCGATCTGGGCGTCCCCGATGCCTGGTCGGTCCCCGCCGGGCAGAAGGCGCAGGAGGATCTGAGCCAGTGGTGGACCAAGTTCGACGATCCGATGCTGGCGAGCCTGGTGCAGCGCGCGCAGGCGACCAACCTCGACGTCGCGCAGGCCGTCGTGCGGCTGCGCCAGGCGCGCGAGTCGCTGGTCCAGCAGCGCGCCGACCTGTTTCCCAGCCTCAGCGCCTCGGGCGGCATCTCGCACAGCGAGCCGCTGCGCGGCGGCACCAGCACGACGACGCTACCCGACGGCACGGTGACCAGCTTCTCCCAGGGCGGCAGCACCAGCTTCTCCCTCGGCGCCGATGCGAGCTACCAGGTCGACCTGTTCGGCGGCGTGCGCCGCGGGGTCGAGAGCGCGCGGGCCAGCTATGAAGCAAGCGGGTTCGACTATGCTGCGGTGCTGGTCTCGGTCGAGGCCGAGACGGCGCGCAACTATGTCCTCGCCCGCGTGGCGCAGGCGCAGATCGCCAATGCGCGGGACAGTCTGGGCATCTCGAGCGACAATCTCCAGATCGCCGGCTGGCGGGTGCAGGCCGGGCTCGTTTCCTCGCTCGACCAGGAGCAGGCGCGCGCCAACAACGCCCAGATCGCCGCGGCGATTCCCAGCCTCGAGGCCAACTACAACAGCTATGTCTCGCGGCTCGCGGTGCTGACCGGCCAGACGCCGGGCGCGCTCAAGGCCGAGATGGAAGCGGTGAAGCCGATCCCCAAGGGGCCGGCGGACGTCGCGGCCGGCATCCCCGCCGATGCGTTGCGCCAGCGGCCGGACGTGCGCGCCGCCGAGCGCAACCTCGCCGCCGCCACCGCCAATATCGGCGTCGCGCAGGCACAGCTCTATCCGGCGCTGTCGATCGGCGGCAGCATCGATTCGGGCAGCAGCGCGCTTTCGTCGATCTTCGACACGATCACCGGGCGGCTGTTCGCCAATATCGCGCAGACGATCTTCGATGGCGGCCGCCGCGCCAGCCAGGTGCGTGCGTCCAGGGCCGCGGCGGACGGCGCCTTCCTCGCCTACAAGTCGACCGTGCTGACCAGCCTCGAGGATATCGAGAACGCCGTGGTCGCGCTCCAGACGGCGCAGGCGCGCGAGAAGCAGTTCGCCATCGCGTTCGAGGCATCGACCAACCAGGCGCTGCTTGCCCGCATGCAATATCGCTCGGGCCTCACCGATTTCACGACGCTCAACACGGCCGAGGCCTCGCTCATCTCCGCGCGCAACGGCGTCGTCTCCGCGCGTTCGGACGAGGCGACCGCGCTGATCCAGCTCTACCAGGCACTGGGCGGCGGCTGGGATTCGAGCGTTACCCCCATTGCTCCCACGACAGGCAACCCCGCCGATGGCAACTGATCCGAACCAGAATCTCGACAGCTTCCTGGGCACGCCGCCGCGGCCGTGGTGGCGGCGCTGGCTCAAATGGGGTCTGATCGGGCTTGGCGTGTTGCTGGTGATTCTGCTCGGCTGGCGCCTGTTCGGGACCAGCACCGAGACGAAATATGCGACCGACCAGGTCGATCGCGGCAACCTGACCGTCACCGTTTCCGCCACTGGCAAGCTCGCGCCGACCAACCAGGTGCAGGTCGGTTCCGAGCTTTCGGGTCTGGTCGAGAAGGTGCTGGTCGACGTCAACGACCGAGTGACAAAGGGCCAGCCGCTCGCGGTGCTCGATACCTCGCGCCTCGACGATGCGATCACGCAGAGCAAGGCGACGCTGAATGCCGCAGTCGCCACCGTCGCGCAGAACCAGGCGACGCTCGCGCAGGCGCAGGCCAATCTCGCCCGCATGGAAGAGGTCAGCCGGCTTTCGGGCGGCAAGGTGCCCGCCAAGGTCGAGATGGAAACCGCGCGCGCCGATGTGCAGCGCGCGATCGCCGGCGTCCGCTCGGCGCAGGCGAACGTAGTGTCGCAGCGCGCCGCGCTCTCCTCGAACGAGACGCAGCGCTACAAGGCCGTAATCCGCGCGCCGGTGAACGGCGTGGTGCTCGTCCGCCAGATCGACGAGGGCCAGACGGTCGCGGCTTCGTTCAACACGCCAACGCTGTTCGTGATCGCCGAAGACCTGAGCGCGATGGAGCTGCAGGTCGCGATCGACGAGGCCGATGTCGGCTCGGTCAAGCAGGGCCAGCTCGCCAGCTTCACCGTCGATGCCTTTCCGGGCAAGACCTTCCCGGCGACGATCACGCGCGTCGATCTCGGCTCGAACCTGACGGCTTCGACTTCGTCGAGCAGCAGCACAACGAGCACGACGACGCAAAGCCAAGTGGTTTCCTATGCGGCGACCCTGAGCGTTGCCAATTCCGATCTCCAGCTGCGCCCGGGGATGACCGCGACGGCGGAGATCATCACCAAGTCCAAGCCCAACGTTCTGCTGGTGCCCAATGCGGCGCTGCGCTTCACGCCAGCGGCGAGTGGCGGCCCCAGCGCGAGCAGCTCGGGCAGCGGCATCGCAGGCGCGCTCGTCCCGCGCCGCCCTAACCGGCGCGATAGTGCGTCGAGCAAGCAGGCGGGCGGCGAGCGCAACGGGCAGCAGACAGTCTATATTCTCGGCGCCGATGGGCAGCCAGAGGCTGTGAAGGTGACGACCGGCGACACCAACGGCACCGTCACCGAGATCACCGGCGGCGATCTCAAGCCGGGCGACAAGGTGATCACCGGCCAGCTCTCCTCGGCCGGCACCGAAAAGCGGCGCAGCGGTGGTTCGTCGGGCGGCGCGGCAGGCGGCTCGGGGCAGCGCCAGGGCGGTAGCGGAGGTCAGCGTGGCGGGCAGTGACGCGGCCGGCGATCCGCTCATCCGCCTGCGCGGCGTCACTAAGGTCTATGGCGAAGGCCCGACGCAGTTCCAGGCGCTGAAGGGCATCGACCTCGATATCGCCGCGGGAGATTTCGTCGCGGTGATGGGCCCCTCGGGCTCGGGCAAGTCGACCACGATGAACATCCTGGGCTGCCTCGACGTGCCTTCGGGCGGCACTTTCCTGTTCAAGGGGGTGCATGTCGAGCGGCTCGAGCGCGATCAGCGCGCGCTGCTGCGGCGCAAATATCTCGGCTTCGTGTTCCAGGGCTTCAACCTTCTCGCCCGCACCAGCGCGCTCGAGAATGTCGAGCTGCCGTTGCTCTATCGCGGCGATCCCAAGAAGGAACGCCGCGAGATGGCGATGGCCGCGCTCGACAAGGTCGGCCTCAAGCAATGGTGGGACCATACCCCTGCCGAACTGTCGGGTGGCCAGCAGCAGCGGGTCGCCATAGCCAGAGCGATCGTCACCAATCCCGACGTGCTCCTCGCCGACGAGCCGACCGGCAACCTCGATTCCGAACGCTCGGTGGAGATCATGGAACTCCTCACCGATCTCAACAAGACGAGCAACATCACCGTGCTGATGGTCACGCACGAGCCCGACATGGCGGCGTTCGCGCGCACCATCGTTCATTTCAAGGACGGGCTGGTCGAGCGGATCGAGGCGCAACATCACCAGGGTGAGGCGGTCACGCAATAATGTTCGGCACCACCTTCATCCTCGCGCTGCGCTCGATCCTGCGGCACAAGCTGCGCTCGATCCTGACGGCGCTCGGCATCATCATCGGCGTCGCGGCGGTGGTCACCATGGTGACGCTCGGCAAGGCGACCACCGCCGCCGTCCAGCAGCAGATCTCGTCGCTCGGCACCAACATCCTCCAGATTCGTCCGGGCCAGGGCTTTGGCCGCGGCGGCGGCGGGCCGCGCCCGCCCAATTTCAAGGAAGAAGACGTCCAGGCGATCCGCACCCAGATCACCGGCGTACTCGCGGTCGCGCCCCAGGCGGGCACGAGCGCCACGGCGATCTATAATGGCGCGAACTGGTCGACGACGATCAACGGCACCACCAGCGATTATTTCAAGGTCCAGCCCTGGCCGCTGGTGCAGGGGCGCGTCTTCACGCGCGCCGAGGAACAGGCCGGCAAGGGCGTGTGCATCATCGGCAACACGGTGCGCACCAATTTGTTCGCCGGCGGCGATGCAGTGGGTAAGAGCCTGCGCGTCAACGGCATCACCTGCAACGTGATCGGCGTGCTCTCGACGCGGGGCCAGGCCGGCTTTGGCGGCGACCAGGACGATGTCGTCATCATGCCGATCAAGCAGGTCCAGCGCCGTTTCACCGGCAATCGCGACATCAGCCTGATGCTGGTCGGCACCGATCCCGACTATGAGAGCGCACAGGTCCAGTCATCGATCAGCGACCTGTTGCGCGAACGGCGCAAGATCACCGGCGGCAAGCAGGACGACTTCAACATCTTCGACACCGCCCAGATCAGCGCGACGCTGACCGGCACGACGACCCTGCTCACCCAGATCGTCGCGGCAGTGGCGGGAATCAGCCTGGTCGTCGGCGGCATCGGCATCATGAACATCATGCTGGTGTCGGTCACCGAGCGGACGCGCGAGATCGGCATCCGCCTCGCCATCGGCGCCGTGGCGAGCGAAGTGCTGATGCAGTTCCTGGTGGAAGCCGTGGTGCTGTCGATGCTCGGCGGCGTGATCGGGCTGCTGCTCGCGCAGCTGGCGATCATCCTCATGTCGTGGCTGGGCGGGCTGCCCTTCCTGTTCGACGTGCAGATCAACGTGATCGCCTTTGCGATCTCGGCAATCATCGGCGTGGTGTTCGGCTATTTTCCGGCGCGGCGCGCCGCGAGCCTCAATCCGATCGACGCGCTTCGTCACGAATGAGCGCGGGCGGGCGCTCGGGCAGCCCGTCGGTGCGCAGGCCGTAGAGCGACCGCAGCTCGATGAGGTCGTCCTGCGTGTCGACATCGACGAGCTCGGCGGGCGGCGCGATGACGTGGTGGCCGCGCTTGATCAGGTCGCGCGCGCCCTGGTCGCCCTGCAGGCTCAGCAACTCGGGGTACATGTCCTTGCCAAAGAGCGCCGGCGGCATCGGGCGCACCCCGTCCGACGAGGCGACGATCGTCGCCGGCCCATAGGCGGCGTCCATCATCCGGCGGACATGCGCGGCAGTGACGCGCGGCATGTCGGCGAGCGCGACGAGCACCGCCTCGGCGCCCAGCTCCCTTGCCCGCGACACGCCGTGGCACAGCGAGCGTGCCTGGCCGAGCGAGGGATCGGGGTTCTCGACCACGTCATAGCCGAGCGCGGCGAAATCGAGCTCGGTATCCGACACCACGGCGATCCGTGCGCAGAAGGGCACGCGCTCGAGCGCGGTCACGACATGATAGGCGAGCGGCTTGTCGAGAAACGGCTCGGCGAGCTTGTCCCCGTCGTTGAACCGGCGCGAACGGCCAGCGGCGAGGAGAATCAGGGCGACCTGGTCAGGCTTCAGCATGGAACCTCTTCACCATGGCGGCGGCAATGGACAGGGCGATCTCGGCGGGGCCGATCGCGCCCAGGGCGAGCCCGGCTGGACCCTCGATCCGCTCGAGATCCGCGGGCGCGACGCCGGCGGCCGCGAGCCGCTCGAGCCGGGCGGCGTGGCTGCGCCGCGACCCGAGCGCCGCGACATAGCCGGTCGGGAAGCGCAGCGCCGCGGCTAGAGCGGCATCGTCGATCTTGGGGTCGTGGCTCAGCGTCACCACCGCCGTGGCGGGGTCGGGCTGCAGCGCGGTGACGGCGTCGTCGGGCCAGCGGTCGTCGAGCATCACTCCGGGAAACCGCTCAGCGGTCAAAAATCTCCCGCGCGGATCGATGATCGTGGTCGAAATCCCCAATTCGCGGGCGAGTCCGGCGAGCGACTGGGCGATCTGCACCGCGCCCACGATCAGCAACCGGCGCGGCGGATCGTAGCGGTTGACGAACTCCCCGTGCCCCGTGGCGGAGCGACCAGTGGCGAGATCGGTGCCCACATCGAGGGACTCGCCGCGCGCCCGCGCCGCCGCGATCGCCTCGAACAATTCGGGCGGGAAACCCGTCGCCGAGACCGGCTGGACCAGCACCGCGATCTCGCCGCCGCAGGGGAGGCCGACTTCCCAGGCTGCCGGATCGGCGACGCCGTAGCTTTTGACCAGCGCAGGCGCGCCGGCGATCACCTCCGCGGCGGCCTGGAGGATGTCGGTCTCGACACAGCCGCCCGAGACCGAGCCCTCGAACCGCCCGTCTTCGTGCACCAGCATATGGCTGCCCCGCGGCCGCGGCGCCGATCCCCAGGTCGAGACGACGGTGGCGAGCGCCAGCCTTTCGCCCTTCCAGGCGCGGGCCGCCGCAAGCACGCTGTCATTGTCCGCCATATCGCCTCGTAACCGTCACACGCCGGGTCTAGGCCCAACCCCGTAACGAGTGGAGAGTTTCGTGACGAGATCGCTGATTGCCGCGCTGTTGCTGATGGTGCCGGGCGCCGCGCTGGGGCAAGGTCATGCCATGCATACCGAGAAGGTCATCGTCATCGCCCACCGTGGCGCCTCGGGCGAGCGCCCCGAACACACCTTGCTCTCCTACGAACGCGCGATCGAGCAGGGCGCCGACTTCATCGAGCCCGATCTGGTGCCGACCAAGGACGGCGTGCTCGTTGCCCGGCACGAGAACAACATCACCGAGACGACCAACATCGCCGATCATCCCGAGTTCGCCGCGCGCAAGACGACGAAGACGATCGACGGCGAGACGATGACCGGCTGGTTCACCGAGGACTTCACCCTGGCCGAGCTCAAGACGCTGCGCGCCAAGGAGCGGCTGCCCAAGCTGCGGCCGGAGAATACCAAGTTCGACGGCCAGGCGGAGATCCCGACGCTCGACGAAGTGATCGCGCTCGCCAAGAAGGCCTCGAAGGCGACCGGCCGCACGATCGGCATCTATCCCGAGACCAAGCACCCGACCTATTTCGCCTCGATCGGCCTGCCGGTGGAACAGCGGCTGGTCGACAAGCTCAAGGCGGCGGGCTGGGACCGCGCCGATGCGCCGGTGTTCATCCAGTCCTTCGAAGTGAACAACCTCAAGAAGCTCAAGACGATGACCCGGATCCGCCTGATCCAGCTGATGGCGGGTGCGGGCGGCCCGGCGGACGGCGCCAAGCTGAGCTACAAGGCGATGATCACGCCGGAAGGGCTTAAGGAGGTCGCGACCTATGCGTACGGGATCGGCCCCGAGCTGACGATGATCCAGCCGGCAGCCGGCCCGGCGACGACGCTGATCGCCGATGCGCATGCCGCGGGGCTGAAGCTGCATCCGTGGACGTTCCGGGCGGAGAACTTCTTCCTCTTGCCGAACTACCGGTCCAGCGCAAATCCGATGGAACATGGTCGTATCAAAGAGGAAATCCTGTATTTCATCGGGCTTGGCGTGGACGGTTTCTTCACCGATTTCCCCTATATTGGTGTAGAGGCACGAGACGAGGCTGCGGGGTCGCACGCGCACGCCGGGGGATAGGTTTTATGCGCAAGTTTCTGGTTCCGATTGTCGCAGCGCTGCCGCTGCTGACCGGCGGCTGCATCGCCAAGACGGTGGTCGACGTCGCGACCATGCCGGTCAAGGCCGTAGGCCAGGTCGCCGACTGGACGACGACCAGCCAGGACGAGGCCGACCGCAACTACGGCCGCAAGATGCGCGAGCAGGAAGCGCGCGAGGGCAAGGAGCTGCGCAAGCTCTGCAAGAAGCATCCCGAGGATGAGCGCTGCGCCCGCACCGACAATGGCTTCCGCGCCGATCCGGGCGGCAATCGCAACAACTAGGGCCGGGTTCCTACAGCGCGCCGCCCTGCGACTCGGCGAAACACCCGAAATGCAGGCGCAGGCCGGGTTCTTGCGGCGCTTGAGTTGACTCAGTTCGGACCAATGCGTCGCATCTCGCAATATCCTTGCGTGCGCGGGATCCTATCTTTCCAACAAATCAAAGAGCGGCCGGGGCGCCGAAGCCCGACTGCGCAAGCCAAGCAGGCGAAATCCTACATTGCAACCCTGCCGGGGGCCTGGTCGCGGTCGTGCATGCCATAGTCGCGCACGACGGTGGCGATCCGGAGCCGATAGTCGCGGAAGATGCCCGTGCGCCCCTCGGCCTGGGCGGCGCGGTGATGCTCGGCCCGTCGCCACGCCGCCACCGCCGCCTCGTCGCGCCACCAGGAGAGCGACAGCAATTTGCCGGGCTCGGCCAGGCTCTCGAACCGCTCGATCCCGAGGAAGCCGTCGATCGCATCGAGCTCGGGGCGCAGCGCCGCCGCGAGCTCGAAATAGCGGTCACTCAGCTCCGGCACGGGCCAGGCCTCGAACAGCACGGCCGCGAGCGAGTCGATATTGTAGACGCCATAGGCGGTGGTCGCGGAGCCCTCGGCGGGGCCGAAATAGCCGATCAGATCGCCGCCGCAGCGCGGAATCGCCTGGCCCCAGGCGCGGGCATAGTCGGCGAACGCCTCGGCGCCGAAGGGCTCGATCTCGTAGCGGATGAAGCAGGTCAGCATGGCGGTCTCCTCGGCGGCTTTTGTGCCGCGGGAGAGGCGTGCGATGCTTCGGCTCGCACCGTAGCATTGCCGCGCGCCGCGGTTCATGATGCGCCGATGCAGCGCATTTCCGCCTTTGCCGAGACCGCCGCGCTGATGGGCGATCCTGCCCGCGCCAATATGCTGTTCGCGTTGATGGACGGGCGCGCGCTCACCGCCGGCGAGCTGGCGCGCTTTGCGGGGGTGACGCCGCAAACGGCGAGCGGCCATCTGGCGAAGCTGGCAGAGGCGGGGATGATCGCGGCCA
This sequence comes from Sphingomonas sp. KR3-1, assembly GCF_040049295.1. Classification (NCBI taxonomy): domain Bacteria; kingdom Pseudomonadati; phylum Pseudomonadota; class Alphaproteobacteria; order Sphingomonadales; family Sphingomonadaceae; genus Sphingomonas; species Sphingomonas sp. KR3-1. The sequence continues at coordinate 1,299,661 of NZ_JBDZDQ010000001.1, read as the reverse complement.
GCGCGCAGGGGCGCCACCGCTATTTCCGCGTCGCCACGCCAGCGGTGGCGCAGATGGTCGAGAGCGTGATGAGCGTCGCCGAGGAGCTGGCGAGCCGGCCGCTGCCCTTCACCGGCCCGCGCGACACGAGCCTGCGCCGCGCGCGCACCTGCTATGATCACCTCGCCGGCGAGCTGGCGGTGGCGATCGCCGGGCGGATGGCCGAACGCGGCCAGCTGGTGCTGGGGCATGACGGCGCCGCGTTGACCGGTAGCGGCGTCGCGCTGCTCGGCGAGATTGGCGTGGCGGCGGATGCGCTGGGGGCGCCGTGCCGTGCCTGCCTCGACTGGAGCGAGCGCCGCCCGCATCTGGCCGGCACGCCGGCGACCGCGCTGTACCGCCATTTCGTCGATCAGGCCTGGGTACGCCCGCGCACCGGCACCCGCGCGCTTGAAGTCACGCGGGCGGGGGAGGCGGCGCTGGCGCGCTGGTTCGGCCTCTAGCGACCATTTGGGCGCGAGTAGCCGGCGCGAGTCGCATGGAGCATCTGCCTCAGAAGACCAGCAGGCCCAACCAAATCGCAAACGCCCCGATCGCCGAAATACGACGCAGCGCACTCAGGGGCCTGCCGCGCCACGCCGCTCGGAAAGTCTCGAACCAGCCGTAACCGAGTAACAGGACCAACGCGCCGGCATAGACCAGGTGATTTGCCTTGCTGGCCGTGCGCCAGGTCGCGATCGGGGAAGTCGGATGCTCGACACCGCAGAACCGATCCCAGACTTCCGAGCAAGGCGGAGAGAGGAGAACAAAACCGAAGTAGATCAGCGTGATCAGCAGGAGCGGACCGATGAGCAACAGGCTTGCGATCCATATCCCGCGATCGGGCGTCTCATGCCGCGAACCCCTCGGCATCGAGAGCGTAGAGCATCTCCGCCTTTGCCAGCGCGGCGGCCTTGAGCCCGATCGCCTCGGGGACGATCTGCTCGACATAGAAGCGCGCGGCTGCCTGCTTCATCCGGAGGAAGGCCGGATCGCCCTCGCTGCGCGCCGCGGCGCGGCCGCTCGCTTCCATCAGCCAGCCGCACACCGCGGTCGAGAGCATCGTCAGGAACGGATAGCTGGCGGCGAGCCGATCATCCATCTCGCTCGAAAGCAAATTGCGGGCGACGTCCTCGCAGGCGTCGATCAAGTTGAGCAGGCCGGTATCCTCGGCATCGCCGCGCATCTCGGCGAGCAGGCCGAGCAACGTCCCGCCATTGTCCATCGAGAGCTTGCGGCCGACCAGGTCGGCGGCCTGGATGCCGTTGGTGCCTTCGTAGATCGGGGTGATGCGCGCGTCGCGGAAATGCTGGGCGGCGCCGGTCTCCTCGATATAGCCCATCCCGCCATGGACCTGGACGCCCAGCGACGCGACTTCGTTGCCGAGATCGGTGCCATGCGCCTTGGCGAGCGGAGTGAGCAGCTCGACGCGCTTGTCTGCGGCCGCATCGCCGGCGCGGGCGCGGTCGAGCTGGCCGAAGGCGTAATAGACCAAAGCCCGTGCCGCCTGGGTCTGCGCCTTCATCCGCAGCAGCATGCGGCGGACATCGGGATGCTCGACGATCGCGACCTGCGCGCCGTTCCGATAGCCTTGCACGCGCTCGCGGGCATAGGCGACGGCGCGCTGGGTGGCGCGCTCGGCGACCTGCACCCCCTGCAGGCCCACGTTCAGCCGGGCATTGTTCATCATCGTGAACATCGCGCGGATGCCGCCGAGCTCGGGGCCGACCAGCGTGCCGACGCAGTCGTCATTGTCGCCGAAGCTCAGCACGCAGGTCGGCGAGGCATGCAGCCCCATCTTGTGCTCGATCGAGACCGTGCGGACGTCGTTGAAGTCGCCCGGCGTGCCATCCTCGTTCAGGCGGAATTTGGGCACCAGGAACAGCGAGATGCCCTTGGTGCCCGCCGGTGCGCCGGGGGTGCGGGCGAGGACGAGGTGGACGATGTTGTCGGCCATGTCGTGGTCGCCAAATGAGATGAAGATCTTGGTGCCCTTGATCTTGAAGCTGCCGTCGCCGAGCGGGGTGGCGGTGGTGCGCAGCGCGCCGACATCGCTGCCGGCCTGGGGCTCGGTGAGGTTCATCGTGCCGGTCCAGGCGCCGGTCGAGAGATGGGGCAGATAGGCCGCCTGCTGCTCGGGGGTGCCGTGGTGCAGCAGCGCCTCGACCGCGCCGACCGTCAGGATCGGGGCGAGCGCGAAGCCCATGTTCGCAGTGCCGAGCGTCTCGAGCACCGCGATCGACAGGCTGACCGGCAGCCCCTGCCCGCCATGCTCGGCCGGCGACCCGATCGTGCCCCAGCCGCCCTCGACATAGGCCTGGTACGCCTCGGCGAACCCTGCCGGCATCTTCACGCCCTCGGGGGTCCATTTGGGGCCACTGGTATCGCCTTCGCGCTCGAGCGGCGCCCATTCGCCGGCAGCGAACTGGCCCGCGCCCTCGAGCACCGCATCGGTCATTTCGGACGCTTCCTCGCTGATCTCGCCCAGGCGGACGATGGTCTCGAGAACGAAGCGCTGCTCGGCGGTGGCGGGGGTGAACATATTGCCTCTCTTGTGGTCTGGTTTCGCGCCGTATAGCTCGCCCAAAGTGAGCCCGACAAATCCGCGCATCTTACCCTACGGCATGGCGGCGATCGCCGAGGCCGCCGCGCTGATTCGCGCCGGTGAATGCGTCGCGGTGCCCACTGAAACCGTCTACGGGCTCGCCGCCGACGCGACCGAGTCGCGGGCCGTGGCGGGGATCTATGCCGCCAAGGGCCGGCCGAGCTTCAACCCGCTGATCGTCCATGTGCCGGACCTGGCCGCCGCCGAGCGGATCGCGGTGTTCGACGATGCCGCGCGCGCGCTGGCGACGCGCTTCTGGCCGGGGCCGCTGACCCTGGTATTGCCGGTGCGCGCCGATGCGGGAATCGCTTCGCTGGTCACCGCCGGGCTCGATACGATTGCCATACGCGTGCCGCGCCACCGCGCGATGCAGGCGCTGCTCGAAGCGAGCGGCAAGCCGCTTGCGGCGCCCTCGGCCAATGCCAGCGGCGGCATCAGCCCCACCCGCGCGGCGCATGTCGCCAAGAGCCTTGCCGGGCGGATTCCGCTCGTGATCGACGACGGCGCGACGCCGGCGGGCGTGGAGTCGACGATCGTGATGGGCTCGACGATCCTTCGGCCTGGTCCGCTGAGCCAGGAAGCGCTGTTCCCCGGCGAAGGCCGGGGCCCAGCCGCAGAGTCCGAGTCTGGGCCCCGGCCTTCGCCGGGGAAAGGAGAGGGGGTTGCCGCACCGGGGCAGCTCGACAGCCATTATGCGCCGTCCAAGCCGGTCCGCCTGAACGTGACCGGGGTGACCGCGGGCGCATATCTGATCGGCTTCGGCGCGGTATCCGGCGACGAGACCCTCTCGGCCGGCGGCGACCTGACCGAAGCGGCCGCCAACCTGTTCGATGCGCTCCACCGTGCCGACGCGTCCGCTGCGTCCGCCATAGCGGTCGCGCCGATCCCCGAGACCGGCATCGGCGCTGCGATCAACGACCGGTTGCGCCGCGCAGCATTTCCCCGCGGCTGATCTCGGGGCTTCTCCCGATGGGCGACCCCTGGGTTCGCGGCCTATCCCGACCCGATGTTTCCCAGGCGAGGAGGGGCAGGATGCGCAACGTGCAACGCGGGCTGGCCGAACTGATCGGCACCTTCTGGCTCGTCTTCGGCGGATGCGGCAGCGCCGTGCTCGCCGCGGCGTTTCCCGATGTCGGCATCGGGCTGGCGGGCGTCAGCCTCGCCTTCGGCCTGACGGTGCTCACCATGGCCTATTCGATCGGCCATATCTCGGGATGCCATCTCAACCCGGCGGTGACCTTCGGGCTATGGGCCGGCGGGCGCTTCCCGGCGAAGGACATCCCGCTCTATGTCGCGGCGCAGGTGATCGGCGCGGTGATCGCGGCGGGGCTGCTCTGGTATGTCGCCAGCGGTGCGCCGGGCTATGCGGGCGGCCTCGCCTCGAACGGGTTCGGCGAGCATTCGCCCGGGCATTTCGCGTTCGAAGCGGGGATGACGATCGAGGTGGTGCTCACCTTCATGTTCCTGATCGTGATCATGGGCGCGACCGACAGCCGTGCGCCGGCGGGCTTTGCGCCGATCGCGATCGGGCTGGCGCTGACCCTGATCCACCTGATCTCGATCCCGGTGACCAACACTTCGGTCAATCCGGCGCGCTCGACCGGGCCGGCGCTGCTCGAGGGCGGGATCGCGCTCCAGCAACTGGTCTGGTTCTGGATCGCGCCGACGATCGGCGGACTGCTCGGCGGCTTTGCCTACAAGGCGCTGGGCGCCGAGGCCGGACAGCGCCCTGACGTGGAAGGCGAGGCGCTGCCGGCGGAATGAGCGATTCCTCCCCCGGCTTCGCCGAGGGAGAATCAAATTGGCCTAGGCCGTCGCGCCTTCCTTGCTGCGGGCGGCGAAGCTCTTGCGGAGCTTGCGCAGCTTGGGCGGGATCACCGCCAGGCAGTACGGATTGCGCTGGCCTTCGCCCTGCCAATATTCCTGGTGATAGTCCTCGGCGGGCCACCAGTCGCCGAGCGTCTCGATGCTGGTCACGATCGGTTGCGGCCAATCGGGGCGGGCGCGCTCGATCGCGGCTTCGGCCTCGGCCGCCTGCTCGGTCGAGTGCGGGAAGATCGCCGAGCGATACTGGGTGCCGATGTCGTTGCCCTGGCGGTTGAGCTGGGTCGGATCGTGCGTCGCCAGGAAGATGTCGAGGATCTCGCCATAGCTGATCTGGTCGGTATCGAAGCCGACGCGGATCGCCTCGGCATGGCCGGTCGTGCCCGAGCAGACTTCCTTGTAGGTCGGATCGGCCTTGCTGCCGCCGATATAGCCGCTTTCGACCGACTCGACGCCGATCACATCCTTGAACACGGCCTCGGTGCACCAGAAGCAGCCGCCGGCCAGCGTTGCGGTTTCAATGCTCATCGCGAACTCCTTGCTATCGACGCATAGATAGGATTGAGCGGGGCCGGAACAAAGGTCGGGATTTGAACAATGCGCGAAGGCACGGTGCTGGTGACGGGTGGGGCAGGCTATATCGGCAGCCATGCCGTGCTGGCGCTGCTCGACGCCGGCTGGAAGGTCGTGGTGGTCGACAATCTCGTCACCGGTTTCGACTGGGCGGTCGACCGCCGTGCGGCGCTGGTGGTGGCGAGCATCGAGGACGATGCGGCGGTGCGCGCCGCGATCCGCGACCATAAGGTGATCGCGATCATGCACTTCGCCGGATCGGTGGTGGTGCCGGAGTCGGTCTCGGATCCGCTCAAATATTACCGCAACAACACCGCCGCCAGCCGCTCGCTGATCGAGAGCGCAGTGGCGGAGGGCGTGAAGCATTTCATCTTCTCCTCGACCGCCGCGACCTATGGCATCCCCGAGGTCGTGCCGGTGCGCGAGGACAGCCCCAAGCTGCCGATCAACCCGTATGGCATGTCCAAGCTGATGACCGAGATCATGCTCAAGGACGTCGCCGCGGCGCATCCGATCAACTATGCGGCGCTGCGCTATTTCAACGTGGCGGGCGCCGATCCGCAGGGCCGCAGCGGCCAGTCGACCGCGGGGGCGACGCACCTGATCAAGGTCGCGGTGGAAGCGGCGACGGGCAAGCGCGCCTCGGTCGGCGTGTTCGGCACCGATTTCGACACGCCCGACGGCACCGGGGTGCGCGACTATATCCATGTCAGCGACCTGGCCGCCGCGCATGTCGACGCGCTCGACCTGCTGATCGCGCGGCCGAGCGAGAGCCACACGCTCAACGCCGGCTATGGCCGCGGCTTCTCGGTGCTGCAGGTGCTCGACGCCGTCGACCGCGTGACCAACGTGACGATCGAGCGCAAGCTCGAGGGGCGGCGCGCGGGCGATCCCGACGCGCTGATCGCCGACAACAGCGCGATCCTGGCGGCGCTGCCCTGGCGGCCGAAGCACGACGATCTCGAGGGTATCGTCAAGGATGCGCTCGCCTGGGAACGCAAGCTCGCCGAGCGCCAGGGCTGACGGGCGAGAGCGGAACTGCTATATCGGCGGCATGAGCGCCGAGCCCAGACATCCGCTGCTGCCGCCCGAGGGGGTGAGCGAAGAGGAATGGGACGCGATTTCGGAGGCCCGCGCGATGGCCGACATCGCCGCCGGTCGCGGTGTCGATCATGAATTGGTCGTCGCCTGGATGCGCAAATGGGGCACGCCCGAAGAGACGCCGATCCCGCCTGAATGGCTCGCGCAATCTGGCTGCCCGAAGCGCTTGAAGCGGTCGATGCCATTCGAGCCTATATCCAGCAGTTCGACCCGCAGGCAGCGCAGCGCGTGACCGACAGGCTGATCCGGGCGGGCTATAGCCTGCGTGATTTTCCCAGCAGGGGCAGGCCATCCGCATCCGGCCTACGCGAACTGGTGACGGTGCCGCCCTATGTCCTGCGCTATTTGGTCGTGGGCGACATGGTCTACATCGCGACGATCAAGCACGGCCCCCAGCGGCGCGGCTGAGCAATTCGAGCTCGATCCGCCACCACAGCATCGCCCAGACGCCGCCGAACGCCCAGCCGGCGAGGACGTCGCTCGGCCAGTGGACGCCGAGATAGAGGCGGCTGACGCCCACCGCGACGGTGAGGACCAGCGCGACGATCACCGCGAAGGCGCGCACGCGGCGATTTGGCAGCACGGGGAAGAGCAAGGTGGCGAGGGTGAGGTAGACGATCGCGCTGAGCGCCGCGTGGCCGCTCGGGAAGCTGCGCGAGGTCACTTCCATCAGCTGGCCGGTCAGCTCGGGGCGGGGGCGGGCAATGACGCCGCGGATCGTCTCGACCGCGACCGAGCCGAGCAGCGTGGCGCCGACCACCAGCAGCGCGGTGCGCAGCCGGCCCGCCAGGCCGAGGAAGATCGCCGCCACCAGCACGAGGAAGGTCAGCACGGTCGTGCTGCCGAGCGCGGTGACGTCGCGCACCGCGGAGGGCAGCCACGCAGGGCCGATCGGCTGGGTGGGATGGCCGGGCACGCGCATCGCCAGCAGGATCGCCTGATCGATCCGCGCGCCGTCGCCCTCGGTCAGCTCATGGCCGAACCAGATCAGGCCGAGCAGGAACAGCGCGAAACCGGCGCCGACCAGGATCGGCCAGGGCAGGCGGCGGGAGCTGGGCGGGGCTTCGGGGGGGTGCGTCATTCGACCTGCCAATAGCCAATCCTCCCCCGGAGGGGGAGGGGGACCAGCGAAGCTGGTGGAGGGGGCTTGCCACGGGCGATACCGCCTGTGGCGTTCCCTCTCCACCACCGGCTGCGCCGGCGGTCCCCCTCTCCCTCCGGGAGAGGATTGGGGTCAGATCAGATCTGCACGCGCGCGGTGACGCGGATGTCGCGGCCGGGGAGCGGGGCATAGTCCTTGAGCACGCTCGCGGCGCGGCGGGCCTCGACGTCGAAGATGTTGTTCGCCGAGAGCTGCAGGCTGGTGTTCGAGCCCGCGCCCCAGGGCTTCCACGAGACCGAGGCATTGACGAAGGTGAAGCCGTCGGTCGGCGTCTCGAAGGCAGAGATACGGGTCTGGTCGAAGACATGCTCGACTTCGCCGCGGATCGAGAAGCGGTCCGAATTGGCCTCGATCCCGCCATTGACGCGCAGCGGCGGGATGCGCGGCGCCGGGCCGTTGCCGACGATGTCGGCATGGACATAGTCGGCGAGCCCGGTCGCGTTGATCGTGAAGCTTTTCACTTCGGCGATGCGCAGCGATCCCTCGGCCTCGAACCCGTAGTAACGGGCATCGGCCTGATTGTACTGGAAGACGGGCAGGTCGTCCTGCACCGCGCCGGTCGGCGTGTCGTAGATATAGCCGGTGAACCAGTTGTAATAGGCCGCGGTCGAGAAGGCGAAGCCGTCGCCCGAGCCCTTGAACGTGGCCTCGACTCCCCAGCTCTTTTCCGATCCGAAATTGGGGTTGCCGATCTCGAACGCCTGGGTGCCGGCATGCGGGCCGTTGGCGAACAGCTCTTCCGGCGTCGGCGCACGCTCGGCGCGCGAGACGTTGACACCAAAGCGCATGCCGTCGGCCACCGCATAGCTGGCGCCGAGCGAGGCGGAGAAATTGTCGAAGCTGCGCGCATAGGCCGGGTTGCCGATATCGGCATCGGCCTGGGCGCTGACGTCGTTATGCTCGAAGCGCGCCGAGGCTTCGCCCTTGAACGGGCCGGCATCGAACGACTGGAGCGTGAACAGGTTGAACTGCTGCGCCGAATTCTTGGGCAGGAACTTCTCGTCGCCGACGACGTGCATGTCGCGCAGCGAGAAGCCGCCGCCGACCAGGCCTTCCCAGCCGCCGCGCGCGGACTGGACCAGCTCGAGCCGGCCCTCATAGCCCTGGCTGAAGAAGGTGGTGCCGACCGCGCCGGTATCCTCGATCTCCGAGTGGCGGTAGTCGGCCGCGGCCCAGCGGGTGCGCAGCTGCTTGAACAGTCCGTCGCCGATATTGACCTCGCCGCGCACGTCGACGCGGGTCTGCTGCGCGTGAAGGCGGACCTGCTCGGCCTCGACCGCGGGATCGAGCGAATAGCGGATCGGCACGCCGTAGAAGGTGTCGAAATGGCTGACCGAGAAGCCGAGATTGTTGGTGCCGTCGATGATCGCGGCGCCGCCGGCGACGTCCCAGGTCTTGGCGGCGGTGTTGGGCACCTTGCCCTTGAGGTCGGCGAGGTCCTGGATGTCGGGATCGGCGCTCGCCGCGGCCTGGGCACGCAGGTCGCGGCTGAGGACATAGCCGCCGGTGCGCATGTCGCCGGTCTGCGAGAAGCTGCCATCGGCGTGGAGGACGATCTTGCTCGCCACCGGCACGTCCGCGGTGCCCGAGACCGAGCGCTCGTCGGCGGCGCTGCCATAGCTGGCGATGCCGTCGAAATGGACGGCCTCTTCGGGCATGTGGCGCGGGATGCGGCTGTCGATGACGTTGACCACGCCGCCGATCGCCGAGGGGCCGAAGATCAGCGCGGTGGGGCCGCGCAGCACCTCGATGCGGTCGGCGGTGAGCGGGTTGATGATCGGCGCGTGATCGGCCGAGGTGTTCGACACGTCGATGCTGCCGATGCCGTCGGTCAGCAGCGGCGCGCGGGCGCCAATGAAGCCGCGCAGCACCGGGCGGGAGGCATTGGGGCCGAACGAAGTGGCGGAGACGCCCGGCTGCTGCGCCAGCGTGTCGCCGATCGTCGGGCGCAGGTCGCGGGTCAGCTCCTCCTTGGCGAGCACCGCGGTGCCGCCCAGCACGTCGGCGGTGTTGCGCGCGCGGGTGCCGGTGACGACGATCTGCGCGCCGGGCTGGTCGTGATCCTGGGCCGGCTTCGCGTCGGGGCCCGAGTCTGCCGGGGCGTCGGTGCTGGCTGCCGCGGCCGGGGCGTCCGGCGCGGCCGACTTGTCGTCGGCATAAGCGGGGAGCGCGAACAGGGCGGCGGAGGTGAGCAGCAGGGGACGCAACAACATCAAACGAATCTTCCCGGACATGGAATGCTGCGCCGCGGTAACGGCGATGTTATAAAGTATCAACTCTCTTCACATTAAATCGCGGTAATGCGTGGCCCGGCTGTGCCGGACGACCGGAGAACTGGCAGCGCCACGTATCCGGATTGTTGCAGCTGCGGAAACATTGCGATGCCGTCCAGGCGGCTAATCACGCGCGCGCACCGCGCCTAGATGCGGGGCCGATCGCAGAAGGAAATCGCAATGGCGTATCTCAATGGCGGAGCACTGCTCCTCGAGGGGCTTGGCGGCAACGCCCCGGCCACCGCGCTGCTGACCCCGCTCGAATTGCGCACGCTCCAGCTCTCGCAGGCGGACGGGCGCGCCTCGCTGCGCGCACCGCGACGGATCGAGCGGCTGGGCGCATTGCTGTTCGGTTCGCGCCGGGTATCGGGGCTCGCCAATCCCCGGCTCGAGGCGCTGCGCCGCTTCGCCATCCTCTACCGGCTCGACGGTGCCGCGCTCGACGCGGCGGAGACGGCACGGGCCGAAGCCGCCGGCTTCTCGGCCGCGGCACTCGACCAGATCCGCGGCCTGATCGATGCCCGGCCGCGCCATGCCGGGCCGCTGGTCCGCGCCGCATCGCTGCTCGCCGCGGTGGCGCTCGCCACCTTCGCCGGGCTGACTGTCTATTTCTGGCTCGCCGACGCGCTCGAGCCGGTGGTCGCGGCGATCCTGCTCGGGGCGATTGCCGTCACGCTCGCCCCACTGTTCACCAACGGCCCGCGCCGCTGACCGGAAGCGCCGAATGGTATAGAACCACTGTCTGGAATCCGGTCCGGTCAATTGGTATTTAAATTGGCTTGCACGCCCTGATCCTCACTGGTAGGCCACTCACATCGGCCATCAGAGCCGATTGGGAGGATCCGTTGCGACCTTGGGCGCTGTCGATACTGGTGGTTGCGGTCTCTGCCTGTCCGGCGGCGGCGCGCGACACGCTGGTCCACACACAGCAGGAATATGCCGCCGCGGCGAAGACGCTGGCGCCGGGCGACCGCATCTTGCTCGCCAATGGCGAGTGGCGCGACTTCGCGGTGCGCTTCTCGGGCCAGGGCAGCGAAGCCAGGCCGATCACGCTGACCGCCGAGACGCCGGGCAAGGTGATCCTCAGCGGCAAGTCGAGCCTGCGCATGGCGGGCAGCTGGCTCGTCGTTTCCAACCTGATCTTCAAGGACGGACATGGCGGCGACGAGGAGCTGATCGCCTTTCGCGACGGCACCAAGCGCTGGGCGGAGAATTCGCGGCTGACCGGCGTGGTGGTCGATAGCTATGGCCCGCCCGACGCGGCCAAGACCGATCATTGGGTGTCGCTCTACGGCCGCAACAACCGCGTCGATCACTCGCAGTTCGTCGGCAAGGCGCATGGCGGCGCGATGCTGGTCGTGGTCCGCGCGGCGAACGTGCCGCTCGATAACCACCACCGGATCGACCATAATTATTTCGGCCCGCGGCCCCCGCTCGGCGAGAATGGCGGCGAGACGATCCGCATCGGCACCAGCCAGGAATCGCAGAGCGACTCGTTCACGATCGTCGAGGACAATTTCTTCGAGCGTTGCGACGGCGAGGTTGAGATCGTCTCGATCAAGTCTGGCAAGAACATCCTGCGGCGCAATGTCGTGGTCGAGAGCCAGGGCGCGTTCGTGATGCGCCATGGCCACGGCAACACGATCGAGGACAATGTCTTCTTCGGCAATGGCGTGAAACGCACCAGCGGCATCCGGGTGATCAACAAGCACCAGCTGGTTCGGAACAACTATCTCGAAGGCGTGACCGGCGAGGGGCCGTACAGCGCGATCACGCTGATGAACGGCGTGCCCAATTCGCCGCTCAACCGCTATGTCCAGGTCGAGGATGCGCGGATCGAGCGCAACAGCGTGATCGATGCGAGCACCGTGACTCTGGGCAATGGCGCGGACCAGGAATTGTCGCTGGCGCCGGTCTCGACGCGGTTCGTCGGCAACCTGTTCGTCAACCGCAAGCGCGGCGATCCGTTCGTCGCCAAGGCGGACATCGCCGGGATCGCTTTCACCGGCAATGTCATGTCCGTGACCGGCCCCGCCGCCCTGCCCATCGCGATGGACCGCCGCCCGGTGACGCTCAAGCGCGCCGCCAACGGTCTGCTCTATCCCACCGATCCGGCACTGGCGAAGACCGGCGCGGACCGTTCGCTCAAGCCCATCGCGCGCGAGGAGACGGGTGTCTCCTGGTACGCCAAGCCCGCGGCCTCGCCGCTTCCGGGAAGCAATTGATGACTCGTATCGCGTTCCTCCTCGCCGGTTCTGTCCTGCTCGCCACGCCTGCGCTGGCGCAGACTGCGCCGGGCGCCCAGCCCACGCTGTTCCGTGCCGCGGAAATGGCGGCGACCGCCAAGGACGCCACCGCCTATCCGCTGTTCAACGCCGAGCTGAAGCGCGTCCGCCGCGAAGTCGACAAGGCGATCAAGGCCGGCGTGGTCGTGCCGGTGCCCAAGGATCCGGGCGGCGGCTACACGCATGAGCAGCACAAGCGGAACTATACCGCCATCTATGGCGCGGGGCTCCTCTTCCGGATCACCGGCGAGCAGCGTTATGCCGATTTCGCCAAGGCCGAGCTGCTCGAATATGCCAAGCTCTACCCGACGCTCGGCAACCATCCCGCGGCGAGCGACCAGCGGCCGGGGCGGCTGTTCTGGCAGAGCCTCAACGACGCGGTGTGGGCGGTCTATGCCGTGCAGGGCTATGACGCGATCCGGGACAGCCTGAGCGCCGCCGACCGCGCGACGATCGACGACAAGGTCTTCCGCCCGATGGCGACCTTCCTCTCGGCCGGCCAGGCCGAGGAGTTCGACCAGATCCATAACCACGCCACCTGGGCCTGCGCCGCGGTCGGCATGATCGGCTACACGCTGCGCGACAAGGATTTCGTCGAGGTGGCGCTCAAGGGCCTGAAGCGCGACGGCAAGTTCGGCTTCCTGGCGCAGATCGACCAGCTCTTCTCGCCCGACGGCTATTATGTCGAAGGGCCCTATTACCAGCGCTACGCGATGCTGCCCTTCGTGCTGTTCGCGCGCTTCATCGAGGCGAACCAGCCCGAGCAGAAGATCTTCCAGCACCGGGGCGGCGTGCTCCTCAAGGCGATCCGCACCTCGATCCAGACCACGTACGACGGCTTCTTCTTCCCGTTCAACGACGCGATGCCGGACAAGAGCCTGAAGACCGACGAGCTCTACCAGTCGGTCGCGATCGGCTATGAAGTGACCAAGGACCCGGCGCTACTCGCGATCGCGCAGTGGCAGGGCCGCACGACGCTGACGCCCGATGGCCTGGCAGTGGCGCGCGACCTTGCAGCGGGCAAGGCCAAGCCGTTTCCCTTCGCCTCGCAGTTCCTCAGCGACGGGCCCAAGGGCGAGATGGGAGGTCTGGCGATCATGCGCTCGGGCCCGACCGACAGCGACCAGGTGCTCGTCGCCAAGAATGCCGCAATGGGCATGGGTCACGGCCATTTCGACAAGCTGAACTGGATTCTCTACGACAACGGCCACGCCATCGTGACCGATTACGGTGCCGCGCGCTTCCTCAACGTCGAGAGCAAGGACGGCGGGCGCTACCTCAAGGAAAACGAGACCTGGGCGAAGCAGACCGTCGCCCACAACACGCTGGTGGTGAACGAGACCAGCAATTTCGGCGGCAAGTGGAAGGTCGGCGACAGCCTGGCCCCCAAGCAGCTGTTCTGGTCCTCGACCCCGCAGGCGACGGTGAGCACCGCCGAGATGGTCGGTGCGTATCCCGGCGTGCGCTATCGCCGCACGCTGATCCAGCTGCCGGTCGACGGGATCGAGAGCCCGATGATCGTCGACCTGCTCGACGTGACCGGCGACAAGCCCGCCACCTATGACCTGCCGCTGCACTATGCCGGGCAGATCACCGCGATCGGCTTCCCGCTGCAATCGAACACCGCCGATCGGCCGGTGCTCGGCAAGGCGAACGGCTATCAGCACATCTGGGTCGATGCGACGGGCACGCCGGGTGCGGCGAACGGCGCGGTCACCTGGATCAACGACAACCGCTTCTACACCTACCGGATGCTGGCGCCCGAGGGTGCCAGCGTGATCCTGGGCGAGAGCGGCGCGAACGATCCCAAGTTCAACCTGCGCCGCGAGCCGCTGCTGATCGAGCGCGTGACCGGGGCGGCCAATGCCCAGTTCGTCAACCTGCTCGAGCCGCACGGCAATTACGATGCGAGCGAGGAGAAGACCACGGCGAGCAACAGCCGCGTCAAGGGCTTCAGCCATGTCCGCAGCGGCGATGCCGACCTGGTGACGATCACGCTCGCCGATGGCCGCCGGGTGACCCTGGCGATCGCCTTCTCGGCCGATGCCGCGGCGGCGCACAGCGCGACCGTCGACGGCAGGAAGCTCGACTGGAAGGGCCATTTCGCCCGCTTCGACACGGCCAAGGGAAACTGAGCCGATGACGCGGGTCAAGGGTCTTCGCTGGTTCGTCATCGCCCTGATCGGGCTGGTGACGGTGATCAACTATATCGACCGCAACGCGCTGGCTGTGATGTGGCCGGCGGTGTCGAAGGACATCGGCGCCGACAAGGCCGACTATGCCCTGATCGTCACCGTGTTCATGGTCGCCTATGCGCTCGGCCAGTCGCTGTTCGGCAAGCTGCTCGACCGGATCGGCACGCGCATCGGCTTCGTCATCGCGATCGCGGTGTGGTCGCTGTCGATCGGCGCGCATGCGCTGGTCCGCTCGCTGGGTGCGCTGCTCTGCTTCCGCGCGACCCTGGGCGTGGCCGAGGCGGGCAACTGGCCGGGCGCGGTCAAGGCCAATGCGCTGTGGTTCCCGCCGCAGGAGCGCGCGTTCGCACAGGGCATCTTCAACGCCGGCGCAGCGATCGGCGCGATCATCGCAGCACCTGCGGTGGCGGCGCTCTACGGTTCGTTCGGCTGGCGGGCCACCTTCGTGCTGGTCGGCGTGCTCGGGCTGCTGTGGCTGGTGCCGTGGCTGCTGATCTACCGCGCCGATCCTGATCGCCATCCCTGGCTGAGCGCGGAGGAGCGCGCGCACATCGCCGCGCGTCCGGCGAGCGCCGATGCGCCCGAGGTCGCCGCGCCTGCGCCGGGCATGCTCGAGCTGCTGCGCTATCGCCAGAGCTGGGCCGTGCTGCTCTCGCGCTTCTTCCTCGATCCGGTGTGGTGGCTGTTCGTCTCGTGGCTGCCGATCTACCTGGCCGAGACCTTCGGCTTCGACGTCAAGCAGATCGGCATGTTCGGCTGGGTGCCGTTTGTCGGCGCGATGCTCGGCAGCCTGCTCGGCGGATGGTTCTCCGGCGTGCTGATCGCCCGGGGCTGGAACGCGCTGGCGGCGCGCAAGCTCGCCATCGCCATCGGCTGCGTGATCATGCTGCCGGCGCTGCTGCTCACCGCGACCGCCTCGACCCCGCTGACCGCGGTGCTGCTGATCGCGGTGATCCTGTTCGGCTTCCAGGTCGCGATCAACAACATCCAGACGATGCCGGGCGACTATTTCGCCGGTGGCGCGGTCGGCAGCCTTGCCGGCATCAGCGGCACCGCCGCGGTGGCCGGCACGCTGATCACCACCTGGCTCGTGCCGGCGATGACCAGCCAGGGCTATGCGCCGATCTTCGCACTGGCCGCGGCGCTGGTGCCGCTGGCGCTGATTTCCATCCTGATCCTCGGACGCGGCGTGCCGCGGATCGAGGGCGCAACTCCCCAGACCAAACAGGACGCAGCATGAAATTGAAGGACAAAGTCGCCATCGTAACCGGCGGCGGGCGTGACATCGGCAAGTCGGTTTCGCTGCAGCTGGCGGCCCAGGGCGCCAAGGTCGCGGTCAACTATCGCAGCGACGCCGCGGCAGCGCAGGCGACCGTCGCCGAGATCGAGGCCGCAGGCGGCACCGCGATCCTGGTCCAGGCCGACGTGACCAAGCCGGCCGACGTCGCCAAGCTGGTCAGCGAGACGACCGCCGCGTTCGGCGAGCGCGTCGACGTGCTGGTCAACGTCGCGGGCGGCATGGTCGCCCGCAAGACGCTGGCCGACATGGACGAGGCGTTCTTCGACCATGTCATGGAGCTCAACCTCAAATCGACCTTCCTGGTCACCAAGGCAGTGCTGCCGCATCTCGGTGAGGGCAGCGCGATCGTGAACCTGTCGTCGCTCGCCGGGCGCGACGGCGGCGGGCCGGGCGCGTCGATCTACGCCACCGCCAAGGGCGCGCTGATGACCTTCACCCGCAGCATGGCCAAGGAGCTGGGCCCGCAGGGCATCCGCGTCAACGCGCTGTGCCCGGGCCTGATCGGCACCAGCTTCCACGACACCTTCTCCAAGCCCGAGGGCCGCAAGGCGACCGCCGGCAACACGCCGCTGCGCCGCGAGGGGCATCCGGACGAAGTGGCGTCGGCGGTGGTCTTCCTCGCGACGAGCGACTCCGCGTTCCTGACCGGGGTCAACATGGACATCAACGGCGGCCTCGCCTTCTCCTGATCGAGGGAAAGAAGGCCGCAACTGGGAGGGTAAAATGCTCAAACTAGCAATCACGCTGGCCGCATTGGCGGCACTGCCGGGGGCGGCCTTCGCCCAGACGTCGGAGGCGCAGCCTTCGCTCGACAAGCGGGAGAAGCGCGTCGATGCGCCGCCGATCTCCGCCTACAAGATCATCCTGGTCGGCGATTCGACGATGGCGCCGGGCAGCGGCTGGGCGTCGGTGTTCTGCGCCTACCACGTCAAGTCGAGCGTCGCCTGCCTCAACCTCGGCCGCGGCGGCCGCTCGACGCGCAGCTACCAGGCCGAGGGCTCGTGGAAGATCGCGCTGAGCGAGGCTTCGGCGCAGGGCTATGCGAAGAAGTACGTCCTGATCCAGTTCGGTCATAACGACCAGTCGACCAAGGCCGAGCGCTGGACCGACCTCAACACCGACTTCCAGTCCAACCTCAAGCAGATGGTGCTCGACGTCCGCGCCGCCGGCGCGGTGCCGGTGCTGGTGACGCCGCTGTCGCGCCGCGAGTTCCGCGGCGGCAAGCTCAACAACACGCTCGCCGCCTGGGCCGATGCGGTGCGCAAGATCGCGCTCGAGACCAGGACCCCGGTGGTCGAGCTCAACCGCGACAGCGCCAAGGCCGTCGAGCAGCTCGGGCCCGTCGAGGCGATGAAGCTGGCGATGGCCGAGCCGCTGCCCGAGGAAGTCGCCGCGGCCAAGGCGGGCACCACGCTGCGCCCGCGCCCCGCGCCCGAATCGACGCCTGCCACCGGCCCCAAGATCGGCCCGCGCGGGCGGACGATCGAGAAGTTCGACTATACCCATCTCGGCGAAGTCGGCGCCAAGGCGATGGCCAAGATCGTCGCCTATGACCTGGCCGTCGCCGTTCCCGAATTGAGCAGCCAGCTGCTCCCCTGAGCTCCGTCCCTGGGGCGCGGCCGGCTTGCCTGGCCGCGCCCCTCTTTTTTGTCGGGCGGCGCTGCCCTATCGGGCCGGCAATGCATCTCACCCCCGACATCCTCGCCTTCCTCATCACCATGGCGCTGCTCGCCGGCACGATCGACGCGATGGCGGGCGGGGGCGGGCTGATCTCGCTGCCCGCGCTGCTCGCCGCGGGCATTCCGCCGGTCTCGGCGCTCGCCACCAACAAGCTCGCCAGCGCCTGCGGCACCGGATCGGCGCTGCTCACCTATGCGCGCGCCGGCCATGTCGACTTCCGGCGCTTCGTCGTGCCCGCGCTCGGCGCGTTCCTGGGCGCGGCGGCGGGAGCGACTGCGGTCCAGCATCTCGACCCCAGCTTCCTTGCCGCCTTCGTGCCGGTGCTGCTGATCCTGATGGGCTGCTATTTCCTGCTCGCGCCCAGGATGAGCGAGGCGGACCGGCACGCGCGGATCGGGCCGGCGGCACTGACTGCGATCGTCACCGCCATAGGCTTCTATGACGGGTTTTTCGGCCCCGGCACCGGATCGTTCCTCACCACCGTGCTGGTCGCGCTCGCCGGGCTGGGGCTGGTGCGCGCGATCGGCACCACCAAGTTCCTCAACCTCGCGACCAACCTGGCCGGGCTGCTCGCGATGATCCTGGGCGGGCACATGCTGTGGGGACTGGCGGTGGCGATGGCGGCGGCGAACATCTGCGGCAACCAGATCGGCGCGCGGCTGGCGATCCGCTTCGGCGGCAAGGGCGTGCGGCCGCTGCTGGTGATCATGTCCGCCGCGTTGACGGTGAAGCTGCTGGCGGACCCGGCCAACCCGATCTGGGGATGGTTCTGAGCTGCTCTCCTTCTGTCATCCCGGCGCAAGGCCGGGGTGACGGCCGGGGTGGGAGGCCAAATCAGCGCTTCACATCCGTGCCTGCGCCCGAGAAGCCCTCGACGTCGGCGCGAGTGAACAGCGCCATGTCGCCGGGGACGCTGTGCTTGAGGCAGGCGAGCGCCAGGCCGAGCGCGGCGGCGCGCTCGGGCGCCTCGCCTTCGAGCAGGCCGTGGAGCACGCCCGCGGCAAAGGCGTCGCCGCCGCCGATCCGGTCGACGATGCCGGGCATCACGATCTCGGGCGTTTGGAAGCCGGTGGCGGGGGTGTCGATGCGCGCCGCCAGGCGGTGGCAGTCGCTGGTCTCGACATGGCGCGCAGTGGACGCGATCCATTGGAGGTTGGGAAAGGCGGCGAACCCGGCCAGCGCCGCCTCGCGCCGCCGCGCCTCGCCGTCGCCCGAAAAGGGCTGGCCGAGCAACAGCGCCATGTCGCGGTGGTTGGCGAAGAACAGATCGGCTTCGCGGACCAGCCCGGAGAGGATGCCGCGCGGATCGCTGTCCCAGCTCTCCCACAGCGCCGGGCGGTAATTGCCGTCGAACGAGATGCGCAGGCCAAGCGCCCGCGCCGCGCGCATCGCGGCCTGGGTGGCGCGCGCCAGGCTGGGGCCGAGCGCCGGGGTGATGCCCGAGACATGGAGCCACTCGGCGCCCTCGAACGCCGCGGACCAGTCGAAGCCCGACCAGTCGAACACGGCGAAGGCGCTGCCGGCGCGATCGTAGAGGATCTCGGAGGCGCGCAGCGACCCGCCGGGCGCGAGGAAATAGAGGCCCTGGCGGCCAGGCGCGCGCCGGCTGCGGCGCAGGTCGACGCCTGCGGCGCTGAGCGCGCGCCAGGCGCCGTCGCCGAGCGGATTGGCAGGGATCGCCGAGACCAGCCCGGCAGCGTGGCCGAGCGCCGCCAGCGCCGCGATCACATTGGCCTCCGCACCGCCGACATGGAGATCGAGCGCCGCTGCCTGCGGGAGCTGGATGCGACCCTGGGTCGCGAGCCGGGTCATCACTTCGCCGAAGCCGATGATTCGCACTGGTCCGCTACTCGCCCGTTCCCCTGCCATCCAATCCTCCTGTCCCGTTTTCTGGCGCCGCACTAAGCGGATTGGAGAATTGGTATCAAGATAGCATTGACATCATCCGGACCGCTGGTACCTAGAATTGGTATAAAACATAGAATTGGGGAGGATTTGAATGGCTAGGGTCTCCATCCGTCCGCGCGCGCGTGCCCGGTTTGCGCTGCTGGCAGGGGCTTCGCTCTTCGCGGCGCTGACCGCTGCGCCGGCCTTCGCGCAGGACAGCACGCCGCCCCAGGCGGAGACTCCCGAGGCCGCCGCGCCCGAGCAGAGCCAGGAAGACCAGATCGTCGTCACCGCGATCCGCGAGACGATCCAGAGCTCGATCCAGTCCAAGCGCGATGCCGATGCGATCGTCGATGCGGTCTCGTCCAAGGAGATCGGCGAGCTGCCCGGCCAGTCGGTCGGCGAAGTGATCGCGACGATCACCGGAGCCACGATCGACCGCGCCAATTACGGCCCGACCGAAGTCTCGATCCGCGGCCTGGGCTCGGGCCTGAGCCTGACCACGCTCAACGGGCGCGAGGCGACCAACGGCTCGGGCGACCGCGCCGTGAATTTCGGCCAGTTCCCGTCCGAGCTGTTCAACGCGATCAAGATCTACAAGACGCAGCAGGCGAACCTGATCGAAGGCGGCGTCGCCGGCTCGATCATGCTCGAGACGCGCAAGCCGCTCGACTACAAGCGCCGCCAGATCCAGGCCGAGATCAAGGGCAACTACAATCCCTATCAGGACCGGATCGACGGCCAGAGCCCCTATGGCTACCGCGCCACGCTCAGCTATATTGACCAGTTCGACGCCGGCGACCTCGGCAAGATCGGCGTCTCGATCGGCTATCAGCGCAACGACGTGAGCGATCCGGTCGAGCGCTTCTACACCAGCTCGACCTGGTTCACCTGCAATGCCGCCGTGGTCTCGACCACCAACTGCACCGAAGTGACGCGCCAGCAGGGCAATTCGGGCACGCCCTTCTACCACGCGTCCAACTCATACCTCTATCGCCAGATGATCACCTCGGACCTGCGCAACGCGGTGTTCGGTGCGCTCCAGTGGCAGCCGAGCCCGACGATCGACGTCAATCTCGACCTGCAATATTCGCGGCGCCAATATAGCGAGGAACGCCACGACTTCGGCACCGCCGAGGGCCGCTACAACCTCCATAATGTCGTGATCGGCGACAACCACCAGCTGCTCTCGGCCGATGGCTCGGCGACGATGCAGGTCCAGTCGGCGCTGTTCCAGCGCGACGAGAAATATCTGGGCTTCGGCGGCAATGTCGAGTGGAAGCCGAGCGACCGCCTGACGGTGACCGCGGACTTCGGCTATTCGCACACCAAGCGCCTGGACATCACCCGCACCTCGCGCCTGCGCACCGATCCGTTCGACATCTACGGCGTGCGCACGGCGATCAACAACCAGCGCATCCCCTATCATGTCGACTTCACGCAGAGCTTCCTGCCGGTCTTCACCTATGACAGCCGCTTCAACCCGAGCGACTATACCGCGTTCAGCGACGACGCGCAGTTCACCCGCTCGCAGGACGGCCGCGACGACGAGATCTATTCGGGCCGGTTCGACGCGAGCTACAAGCTCGGCGGCTTCATCCAGCGGATCGAGGTCGGCGGGCGCTGGGCGCAGCGCAAGTTCTTCGGCTACAGCAACGACAAGATCCTCACCCAGGACAGCCTGGCGGTGGACCGCGCGGTCAACCTGGCGTGCCGCACGCCTTTCGCTCAGCGCAACTTCCTGGCCGACGCGCCGAGCCCGAGCATCGGCAGCTTCGCGACCTTCGACGTGCTCTGCCAGTTCCGCAACTATCTGGGCACCGAGGATCCGGGCAACACCGGCGACCTGCGCTCGGTCGACAATTCGGACGTCACCGAACAGACCTGGGCCGGCTATGCGATGGCCAGCTTCTCGGGCGACATCCTGGGCGGGCTGGGCGTGCGCGGCAATTTCGGCGTGCGCGGCGTGCACACCCAGGTGACCTCGCGCGGGCTTCGCGCCGCGCTCAACGTGATCCCGGTCGCCGGCGGCGGCATCCGCCTCGAGGCCGATGCGACCAACTACACGGCCACCGAAATCACCTCGAGCACGATGCGCTGGCTGCCGAGCATCAACGCGATCTTCGACCTGTCGCCGAAGATGCGCATTCGCACTGGCATCTACCGCGCGATGTCGCGGCCGGCGCCGAGCGCGCTGGGCGCCGGGCGGGACATCACGCTGGCGACCGAGGATGTGCCGGGCCAGGGCTTCCCGACGGTGGAGGATGCGATCGGCTCGATCATCGCCACCGGCAGCCCGCGGCTGAAGCCGACCATGTCGTGGAACGGCGACCTGGCGTTCGAATATTATGCCAACAAGGACACGCTGTTCGCAGCGACGGTCTATTACAAGAAGTTCACCGGCGGGAAGATTCCGATCACCACCGACGAGGCCTTCACGATCGGCGGCCAGGACTATCTGGTGCCGGTCACCCAGACGACCAACAGCAGCGACAAGACCGATCTGTACGGCCTCGAGCTGACCGCCTCGAACCAGTTCACCTGGCTGCCGCATCCGCTCGACGGGCTGGGCGTGAAGCTGAGCTACAACTATGCCTGGTCGAACTACAAGACGCAGGACATCCGCTACGGCGACATCATCGACAGCGCGACCGGCGACGTGGTGCCCGGGCTGATCCCGGCGGCGGGGCTGAGCGGCTATTCGAAGCACGTCTTCTCGGCCCAGGCATTCTACGAGATCGGGCCGATCGCGCTGCAGGGCATCTATCGCTACCGCTCGCGCTACTATCAGGCGTTCACCACCGACAATACGCAGCTGCGCTATGTCGAGGGCAACAATACCTTCGATGCGAACATCAGCTACAAGCTCAACAAGCAGGCAGATATCCGCTTCCAGGCGCTCAATCTCTTCAACGAGCCGCGCGTCGAGTACATGCCGGTGGTCGGCAGCACCCGGAACGTGGAATATTATGGCCCGCAATATTTCCTGAGCTTCCGCTTGCGCCTGCGCTGAGCAGGGCGGCGGCGCCGGTGCGGACCAATTGCCTATTCCAAACAGGCGCGGTCTGGGGCATTGCAGGTGACCAGACCAAGTAAACCGAGGGCCCTTTATGGCTGAACGCCGTCTCTTCCAGGATATCGCCGAGCGTATCGCGGCGATGATCGCGGAGGGCACTTTCCCTCCCGGCTCGCGGTTGCCCGGCGAGCGCGAGATGGCGGAGCGGCTGGGCGTGAGCCGGGTGACGATCCGCGAGGCCGAGATCGCGTTGCAGGCGCAGGGGCTGGTGCGGATCAAGACCGGATCGGGCGTCTATGTCTGCGACCGGGGCGAGCAGGCCGCCGGCGCGCTGCCGGTGGTGAGCGCGTTCGAGCTGACCGAGGCGCGCTCGCTGTTCGAGTCCGAAGCCGCGGCGCTGGCGGCGCCGACGATCAGCGACGAGCAGATCGAAGTGCTGGAGGCGCTGGTCGCCGCGATGTCCGAGGCCGAGGAGGGCAGCACCGCCGCCACCGAGGCGGACCGCGCCTTCCACCTGACGATCGCCTCCGCCTCGGGCAACCAGGCGATCATGTTCGTGATCAATACATTGTGGCGGATGCGCACCGAGATCCCCGAGATCTGCGCGCTCCACGCCTCGGTCTGCCACAAGGACGAGGACACGCGGCACGACGAGCATGCCGCGGTGCTCGAAGCGCTCAAGCAGCGCGATTCGGTCGCGGCGCGCACGGCGATGCGCAAGCATTTCAGCCGGCTGCTAGAGGCGATGCTCAAGGCATCGGAGGAGCGCGAGATCCTCGAGCTGCGCCGCAAGGCCGAGGCAAGCCGCAACCGCTTCCTGATCAGCGCCCAGCTGAGCTGAACGGCCTTTCCGTCGAGGCGCAGAACCCGGATCGCCGCGCGGGCCGCGGCGCGATGGGCGCGCGCCTGTGCGGCGCATGTGGCCTGACCAATACTTGACTCCGCGCTGAAACTGCGCACTATTGGCATGACACTGGTAACCAAGACATCTGACAACAAGATGCCCGGTGCGGGGAGAGAGTGACCATGGCCAGATATGCGACGCCTGTGCGGTCGGGGCCCTAGCAGCCGGATAGCGCGCGAACCGAGCGTCGGAAAATGGCCTGACCACGCGCGGCGCGCTGCTGCGCGGGGCCGTGCGGGCTTGCCTGTGGGGCATCGATCCGAGCCGCGCGGGACGATGCCGGCTGCCTACGGTTCCGGCGCAAACCTCCGGATTGCAAAACTGCCTGAAACTGGACCGGACCAGTATCTTATTTCTGGACTAACCATTCTATTGACTCCGGACCGGGGATCAGGCCTTATCCACCACAATTCCGCAACCGGTCCGCCTGGACCGGGAAAAGCCGGAACCTGCAGAGAGGATGCGATGGGAGTGCAAGCGAAGATGCGGACGCCGGCCTAGCGCCGATACGACGCCGCCCGGGGGCGGCGGAGCGCGTGCCGCGGCGCGGGCTCCACCAAAATCACAAGCAGCCAGACAAATGGCGAAGCCAATGCGGCCGGACGCGCCGCCTTTGGGGAGGAAGATTCATGACCTTTTCGATCCGTAGCCGCAGCCTGCGCACGCGCCTGCTCCTCTCGGCCTGCTTCGCGGTGCTGCCCACGGTGGCGCATGCGCAGAACACCACCGTTGCCGCCGGGACGACCAAGACCGGCAACACCAACATGGACGCCGACGACACGCTGACGGTCGCGGCCGGCGGCACGATCCAGGTCGCGGGCAACCGCGCGGTGACGATCAACGGCGCCAGCACCGGCACCGGCATCGTCATCACCAATGACGGCACGATCGAGGGTGTGCCCAACTCGGCGACCAACGGCCGCGCGATCAGCGGCACCGGCGACACCGCCACGCCGCCCGCCGCCTGGCTGCGCACGATCACGATCAACAACACCGGCCTGATCCGCGGCGGCAACGACGCCATCCAGATCACCGCGACCGCCGCCGACACCGGCGTGGTGACGATCAACAATTCGGGCACGATCATCAGCACCGGCGCGACCAACACCGCCGGGCTGGGCCAGGCGGCGCAGGGCGTCGAGATGACGATTCCGGGCGCGAGCCTGATCCTCAACAACCGTGCCGGCGGCTCGATCACCGGCAACCAGGGCGTGCTGACCTCGGGCGCCTCGACGATCGTCAATGCGGGCAGCATCACCGGCACCGGCGCGGTGGTGGTCACCAACCTCGGCACCGGCGCGACCTCCGCCACGCAGGGCGAGGGCGTGCGCGCCAACGGCACGCTGGTCCTCACCAACGAGGTGACCGGCGTCATCACCGGCGTCTATGGAATCATCGGTGCGGGCAACACCACGATCATCAACCGCGGCACGATCAGCGGCGCGGACGGCGGCCTGCCGGCCTCGACGCTGACCCGCGAGGGCATCCGCATCAACCTGAGCGCGACCAGCACGCTCAACAGCGTGACGCTGGCCGCCGGCAGCACGACTTCGGCGGGCACCGGCAGCAATGCCAGCGGCAATGCGGTCGCGTTCGGCGGGTCCCCGGTCGCGGGCACGGTCAACACGCTGACCATCGAGACCGGCGCGGTGATCAACGGCACCATCTCGATGCCGGGCAACACCAACTCGACCGATATCCTCAACCTGACCGGGACAGGCTCGCAGGTGCTGGTGAGCACCAGCGGCGTCGATACGCTCAACGTGCTGGGCGGCACCTGGGGCATCGTCAACAGCCAGGCGCCGCGCAACGGCACCACGATCGCGGCGGGCGCGACGCTGCGCTTCGACGATCTCGACGCCAGCAATGGCGGCTCGGTGGCGGGCGCGGTCGTCAACAACGGCACGCTGATCTACAACCGCACGCGCAACCTGCAGACGAGCGGCGCGATCAGCGGCACCGGCGGGCTGCAGCTGGTCAACACCGGCAACCTGACGCTGACCACGGCGAACAGCTATTCGGGCGATACGGTGATCAACGGCGGCATGCTGCGCACAGGCCTGCTCGACAACAGCTTCTCGGCCAATTCGGCGGTGATCCTGGGCAGCGGCGGCACGCTCGACCTGAACGGCGTCGACACCGCAGGCAGCAGCACCCAGATCGGCTACAACCAGGTGATCGGCAACCTCTCGGGCAGCGGCACGGTGGACACCGGCCGCACCGCGGGGGCAACGCTCACCACCGGCGGGCTGGGCGGCGACACGACCTTCTCGGGCGTGGTCGCCTATATGGGCGGTCTCACCAAGGTCGGCAGCGGCACGCTGACGCTGTCGGGCCAGAACAGCGCGACCGGACTGCTCGCGGTCAATGGCGGCGGCGTCGCGCTTTCCGGCCGCTGGTCGGGCAATGTCACGATGGCGGCGGGCACCAGCCTGGGCGGCGCGGGCCGGATCAACGGCGTGCTCGACGCCTCGGGCGCGACGATCGCGCCGGGCAATGGCGGCGTCGGCACGCTGACCACCGGCGGGCTGATCCTGTCGGGCGGATCGGTGCTCAACTACGAGCTGGCCGCCCCCGGCACCGGCGACCGCATCCAGGTCAATGGCGACCTGGTGCTCGACGGCACGCTGAACATCGCCGATGCCGGCGGCTTCGGCGAGGGCGTCTACCGGCTGATCAACTATACCGGCGGGCTCACCGACAACGGCCTGCTGATCGGCGGCGTGCCCGCGGGGGCGAACGGCAGCCTGATGACGATCCAGACCTCGGTCGCGACGCAGGTGAACCTGGTCTATGGCACGCCGGCGGCGACCACGATCCAGTTCTGGGACGGCACCGACAATTCGGGCGACGGCGTCGCGCAGGGCGGCAGCGGCAGCTGGACCAATGCCTTCCCCAACTGGACCGACGCGGCGGCGACCAACAATAGCGGCTGGGCCGGCGCGTTCGGCGTGTTCGGGGGCGCGGCCGGCGTGGTTACGGTGGACGACGCGATCCTGTTCTCGGGCGCGCAGTTCATGACCGACGGCTACGAGATCGCCCATGGCAGCGGCACGCTGACCACGAATACCGCGCTGACCAATATCCGCGTCGATCCGGGCCTGACCGCGACGATCAGCGCCAACATCGCCGGCAGCGGCGGTTTGCTCAAGAACGACGCGGGCACGCTGATCCTGGCGGGCGCGAACAGCTATGCCGGCGCGACCAACATCCAGGGCGGCACGCTGGTCGCGCTGAACGGCGGCGCGCTGCCGGTGACGACCAACGTCTCGGTCGCATCGGGCGCGACGCTGGACATCCGCGCGGACCAGGCCGTCGGCGGGCTGAACGGCGCGGGCAATGTGCTGCTCGGCGGCACCCTGACCACGGGCGGCCTCAACGCCAATGACGGCTTCAGCGGGGTGCTCAGCGGCAATGGCGGGCTGACCAAGACCGGCACCGGCACGATGATCTTGGGCGGCGTCAACGGCTATGCCGGGCTCACCCAGGTGAGCAGCGGCACGCTGCAGCTCGACGGCAGCGTCGCCGGCGCGGTTACCGTGGCGGGCGGCGCGACGCTGACCGGCACGGGCAGCGCGGCAGGCGTGGTGACGATCGCCGACGGCGCGCATCTCGCCGCCGGCGGCGCCGCGGCGGGCAGCATCACCACCGGCGGGCTCGTCCTCTCCTCTGGCTCGGTGCTCGACATGGGGCTGGGCGCGCCGAACGTGGCGGGCGCGAGCGACCATATCCAGGTCAATGGCAACCTGGTGCTCGACGGCACGCTCAACGTCACCGATCTCGGCGGCTTCGGCGTCGGCGTCTATCGCCTGATCGACTATACCGGCACGCTCACCGACAATGGCCTGGCGATCGGCACGCTGCCGGCGGGATCGAACGCGCCGCACATCAACGTGCAGACCTCGGTCGGCAGCCAGGTCAACCTGGTCTATGACAATATCGTCCCCGAGATTCAGTTCTGGGACGGCGCCGGCACGACCGCCAATGGCACGGTCAACGGCGGTTCGGGCAGCTGGACCAGCACGCGCACCAACTGGACCGGCGCGGACGGCACCACGAACGACAGCTGGGGCGGGCGCTTCGCCGTGTTCCAGAGCACGGCCGGCACCGTGACGGTCGACGGCGCGATCAGCGTGACCGGCATGCAGTTCATGACCAACGGCTATGTGATCGCCGCGGGCACCGGCAGCCTGAGCCTGGCGGACGCGCAGACCAATATCCGCGTCGACCCGAGCGTGAGCGCGACGATCAGCGCCGCGATCGGCGGCACCGGCGGGATCAACAAGCTCGACAGCGGCACGCTGATCCTGGGCGGCGTCAACAGCTATGCCGGCGCCACCACGGTGGCCGGCGGCACGCTGCGCGCCGGCGTCGGCGGGGCGCTGCCGGCGGGCACGGTGGTGACGGTGGCGGCAGGCGCGACGCTCGATCTCGCCGCCTCGCAGACGGTCGCCAGCCTGGCGGGCGAAGGCGCGGTGACGCTTTCGGGCGGCAGCCTGACCACCGGCGGCGGCAACAGCGACACGCGCTTCTCGGGCGCGATCAGCGGCAGCGGCGGGCTGACCAAGGCGGGCAGCGGCACCTTCACGCTTGCGGGCGCGAACAGCTATGCCGGCGCGACCGCGGTCAATGCCGGCACGCTCAGGCTCGACGGCGGCACGATCACCGGCGGCGGCGCGCTGAACGTGGCGAGCGGCGCGACGCTCGACATCAACGGCAGCCGCGCGGTGGTCGGAGCGCTGACCGGTGCGGGACGGATCCTGCTCGGCAGCGGCGCGCTCACCGCGGGCGGCACCACCAACACCGCCTATACCGGCGTGATCAGCGGCACCGGCAGCCTGGTGAAGACCGGCACCGGCACGCTGACGCTCTCCGCCGCCAACACCTATAGCGGCGGCACGCTTGTGAACGGCGGCACGCTGACCGCGGGCATCGCCAATGCGTTCGGCACCGGCACGCTGACGGTGACTGCGCCGGGCGCGGTGAACCTGGCGAACTTCGCCACCACCGTGGGCGGGCTGGCCGGCGACGGCAATATCGCGCTGGGCAGCGCGATCCTGACCGTCAGCGGCACCGGCGCCACTGCCTATTCGGGCGTGCTCTCGGGCACCGGCCGGTTGATCAAGGCGGGCAGCGGCACGCTGACGCTGAACGGCGCCAACACCTATACCGGCTCGACCACGATCAACGAGGGCATGCTGGTGGTGAACGGGTCGCTGGCGGGCACGCTGACGATCGGCGCGAACGGGCGGCTGGGCGGATCGGGCAAGACCGGCTCGCTGAGCGTCAGCGGCGTCGTCGCGCCGGGCAATTCGATCGGCACGCTCAACGTCGCCGGCAGCCTGACCTTCGCGGCGGGCTCGACCTATATGGTCGAGGTCTCGCCGACCGGGCTTTCGGACCAGATCATCGCGACCGGCGCGGTGACGATCAATGGCGGCACCGTCTCGGTGCTGACCGGCGGTGCGACCAACTTCCTGCCGCTGACCAGCTATACGATCCTGACCGGATCGGCGGTGACCGGCACCTTCGCCGGCGTGGTGACCGACCTCGCCTTCCTGACGCCGAGCCTGGTGTACAACGCCAGCACCGTGCAGCTGCGCCTGCTGCGCAACGATGTCAGCCTGGCCTCGGTCGCGCAGACGCCGAACCAGATCGCGGTGGCCGCCGCCGTGGGCAAGGCGAGCTCAGGCGGGGTGTTCGACGCAGTGATCGGGCTCAACGCGGCGGATGCGCGCAGTGCCTTCGACCAGCTTTCGGGCGAAGTGTTCACCGCGGGCATGACCGTGGCCTCGCGCGACGGCCATGACGCCGGCCGCGAGCTGATCGGCCGGATCGACGGTCCGCGCGGGCAGAAGCGCACCGCGTGGATCGCCGGCGATGTCGGCCAGCTCAAGGCAGGCGCGCAGGACGGGCTGGCCGGCTTCGAATCGGACCGCCAGACGATCTCGGGCGGCATCGAGATGACCGGCGACAATCTGCGCTACGGCGTCTCCTATCGCTATGCGAAGAACAAGATCAGCCTCGATGCGCGGGCGAGCCAGGGCAAGCTGGTGAGCAATTCGGCCTTCGCCTATCTCGGCTACACGCTGGGCGGGCTGCGCTTCGCCGGCGGTGTCGGCTATTCGGCGAACACGATTTCCACCGAGCGCCGGGTTGCGTTCGGCGGGCTCTCCAACCAGCTGGCCGCAGCCGGCGACGGGCACAGCTATACTGCGTTTGGCGAGCTGGCCTGGTTCGCCAAGCTGGGCGGCGGCACGCGCGTTGGTCCCTATGCCGGGATGAGCGTCAATTCGGCGACCTTCGACCGTGTCCAGGAATGGGGCGGCGCGGCGGCGCTGGTTGCGGGCAAGGCGCGGACCACGACCAGCCTGGCGAGCTACGGCGTGCGCGGCACCGTGCTGCTGGGCGGCGTGACGCTCACCGGCGATGTCGGAGGGCGCACCTATCTCGACGACCCCGAGGCGGTGCGCTGGTTCAAGTTCGTCGATACCGGCAACGGCTTCACCGCGAACGGCGCGCAGTTCGGCAAGACCGTAGCGGCGGGACGGCTCGATGCCTCCACCAATGTCGGCCGTTTCGTGCTGGGCCTTGGCCTGCGCGGCGAGACGGGCGAGGGCGGATCGAATGTGAGCGCGCGGGCTAGCGCCGGTTTCCGTTTCTGATCAAGATCATAGACCCAAGGAGAGACGAATCATGAAGATGTTGAAACTTGCCGTGGTTGCCGGCGCGCTGCTGATCTCGGGCCAGGCGATGGCGCAGAAGGCGGGCCAGACCCGCGCCGAGGCGCAGGCGGCGTCGGCCAAGAAGTTCAAGAACCTCGACGCCGACGGCAACGGCAAGGCGAGCCCGGCCGAGCTGCTGGCGTTCATGACCAAGGCGGCGGAGAAGCGCGGCGAGACGATGGACCAGGCCAAGGTCGATCGCCGGCTCAAGCGCCTCGACACCGACGGCGACGGCACTGTCAGCGCCGCCGAGCTGGCCGCCGAGGACCTCGCCAAGTTCGACCGCGCCGATGCCAACAAGAACGGTGTGATCGACGCCGACGAAGCGGCCCAGTAATCCTGCCCGGCCCGCGCGCTTCGGTGCGCGGGCCTATGCCGGGCCGATCGGCGCGTCGAGCGGCAGCTCCGCGAGTTCATAGCCCCGGCGGAAATCGGCCATGTGCCGTTTCATCCACAGCTTCGCCCGGTCGAGGTCGCGCGCGCGCAGCCCGGCGACGATCTCGCGATGCGCCTCCAGGATGCGCCAGGGCGAATGGTCCCTGGTCTTGGGGTGGGTGAACAGCCGGTCGAGCGAGGGATAGAAGAGCAGCGACACCGGCTCGCGCGACAGCAGCAGCACGCGGTTCTGCGTGGCGTGCGCGAGCAGCGCGTGGAACTCGACATCGAGGTCGCTGATCGGCGCGCCGGCATCGAGCGCGGCGGCCATCGCCGCGACATTGGCCTCCAGCTTCTCGACCAGATCGTCGTCGATGCGGCCCTCGAGCAGGTCCATCGCCAGCAGTTCGAGCTGCATCGCCACTTCCCAGATCTCGCCGAACGAGACCTGCTGCATCACCAGCGCGCGCGAGGATTGCGAGGCGAGCGCATCGTGTTTGGGGCGAGTGACGTGGAGCCGGCGCCCGGCATCGCGCTTGACCAGCCCGCTCTGCTCGAGCGCGCGCATCCCCTCGCGCACCGTGTGGCGCGTCACCCCGAACTTCTCGGCCAGTTCGGTCTCGGTCGGCAGCGGCTCGCCCGGCGCCAGCGCACCGCTGACGATCGCCTCCTCCAGTGCCTGCTGCACTGCCTGATAGGCACGCGCGATCGTGAGCTTTGCGAATGCCATCAAAATCCCTTTGTCCAACAAACCAACATTTGATACCCGGCTCGCTCAACGCTGCCAATGGGAGGGAAGCTTTGCAAGTCGAGGTCGAGCGGCGCGGGGCAGTCGCGGTGCTGCGTTTCTCCAATCCGCCGGTGAACACCCAGTCGGTGCACGGCGTCGGCGTGATCGCCAATGCCTTTGCCGGGCTGGTCGCGGATCCCGGGGTGGCGGGAATTGTCGTGAGTGGCGGAGCGAGGATCTTCAGCGCGGGAGCGCAGATCACCGAATTCGATGGTGATCCGTCGAAAATCGATGCCAATCGCGCGATGATCGAGGCGATCGAGCGCTCGGACAAGCCGGTTGCGGCAGCGATCAACGGCGCCTGCCTGGGCGGCGGGCTCGAGCTGGCGCTCGCCTGCCACCACCGTGTCGCGTCCGAGGGCGCGAAGATCGGGCTGACCGAAGTGACGCTGGGCGTGCTGCCGGGCGGCGGCGGCACGCAGCGGCTGCCGCGGCTGGTCGGCGCCAAGGCCGGGCTCGAGCTGATGCTGAGCGGGCGGATCCTCACCGCGGCGCAGGCGCGCGACGCCGGGATCGTCGACGGGCTGGTGACCGGCGATGCCGAGGCGGCGGCGATCGCGCTGCTTCAGGGCGGCGCGCCGGTGCGCCGCACGGGCGAGATGCCGGTCCCGGCGGACCTTGCCGAGGCGCTGGCGGCGGCCAGGCCCCGCTCGCTGGCGGCGCGGCGGATCGTCGCCTGTGTCGAGGCGATAGGCACGCACGACTTTGCCGGCGGGCTGAAGGTCGAGGCCGAGCTGTTCAGCGAGCTGCTCGGCTCGGCCGAATCGCGCGGGCTGCGGCACGCATTCTTCGGCCGGCGCATTGCCGCGCGCGTGCCCGGCCTCGGCGAGGTGAAGCCGCGCAGGATCGGCACGGTCGCGGTGATCGGCGGCGGGCTGATGGGGACGGGCATCGCGCTCTCCCTGCTCAATGCCGGGATCAAGGTGACGCTGGTCGAGCCGCGCGCCGACGCGCTCGACAAGGCGCGGGCGAGCATCGCCAAGACGATCCTGCGCGATGTCGAGAAGGGGCGGATCGACGCGGCGACGGCCGACGCGCGGGTCGGCGCGCTGACCGGCGCGGCGGACATCGATGCCGCCGCGGACGCAGACCTGCTGATCGAGGCGGTGTTCGAGGACATGGACGTCAAGCGCCAGGTGTTCACCGGCATGGAGCGCGTCGCGCGGCCGGACGCGATCCTGGCGAGCAACACCTCGACGCTCGATCTCGATGCGATCGCGGCGTTCACCGCCACGCCCGAGCGCGTGGTGGGGCTGCACTTCTTCTCGCCCGCAAACGTGATGAAGCTGCTCGAAGTGGTGCGCGGCGCGAAGACCTCGCCCGAGACGCTGGCGACGGCGATGGCGTTCGGCAAGGCGATCGGCAAGAGCGCGGTCGCGGTGGGCGTGTGCGACGGTTTCGTCGGCAACCGCATGTTCGAGGAATATCTGCGCCAGGCCTGGTTCCTGCTCGAGGAAGGCGCGCTGCCGGCGCAGCTCGACGGCGCGCTCAAGCGCTGGGGCATGGCGATGGGCCCGGTCGCGGTGATGGACCTGGCCGGGCAGGACATCGGCTGGAGCATCCGCAAGCGCCGCGCGCTGGAGCAGCCCGACCGGCCCTATTCGAAGATCCCCGATCTCGTCTGCGAGCTTGGCCGCTTCGGACAGAAGACCGGGGCCGGCTTTTATCGCTATCCCGACGGGCGCACCGCCGAGCCCGATCCCGAGATCGACGCGCTGATCCTGGCGGAGTCCGCGCGGCTCGGCATCGAACGGCGAGCGATCAGCGATGCGGAGATCGTCGAGCGCTGCATCTATGCTTTGATCAATGAAGGCGCGAAGATCCTGGGCGAGGGCATCGCCTATCGCCCGGTCGATGTCGATGTCGTCTATCTCGACGGCTACGGCTTCCCCGGCGAGCGCGGCGGGCCGATGTACTTCGCCGACCAGATCGGGCTGACGCAGGTGCTCGAGCGGATCGCGCAGTTCGCGGCGGGCCGCAACGGCTGGGCCTGGACGCCCGCGCCGCTGCTCGTCGAGCTGGCGCGCACGGACCGTAATTTCGCGTCGCTCGACGCGGCCAATCTCTGAAAGGAATCAAGATGGGGATCGATCTCTCGACCCGGGTGGCGATCGTCACCGGTGCCGGCGGCGGGCTGGGCGCGGCGCATGCGATCGCGCTGGCGGCGCGCGGCGCCAAGGTGGTCGTCGCGGACATGAACGGCGAGGCGGCCCAGGCCGTCGTCGCGCAGATCGCGGCGGCGGGCGGCGAGGCGCTGGCGGCGGCAGTGAGCGTCACCGACTATGCCGGCGTGCAGGCGATGTGCGAGGAAACGCTCGCCCGCTGGGGCCGAATCGACATACTGATCAACAATGCCGGCATCCTGCGCGACAGGAGCTTCGCCAAGATGGACCTCGACGATTTCCGCCTGGTGCTCGACGTGCACCTGATGGGATCGGTCAACTGCACCAAGGCAGTGTGGGACACGATGCGCGCGCAGAATTACGGGCGGATCGTTTTCACCACCTCGTCCTCGGGCCTCTACGGCAATTTCGGCCAGGCGAACTACGGCGCCGCCAAGATGGCGCTGGTCGGGCTGATGCAGACGCTCGCGATCGAAGGCGAGCGCTATGGCATCCGGGTCAACTGCCTGGCGCCGAGCGCGGCGACGGGGATGACCAACGGGCTCTATTCCGAAGAGATGCTGGCGGGGCTCGACGCCTCGCTGGTGAGCCCGGCGATCGTCGCGCTCGCCGCCGAGGACGCGCCGAGCCGCGCGATCCTGCTCGCCGGTGCGGGCAGCTTCGAGCAGGCGCATGTGACGATGACCCGCGGGCTGTTCCTGGGCGACGGCGCGGGCGTGGCGGATGCGCTGCTCGATCGGATCGACGCGGTCGGTGCGCGTGAAGGCGAGATGATCCCCGCGCGCGGCGAGCAGCAATATCAGTACGAAATGGCCGCCCGCGCCGACAAGGTGAACGCATGACCCAGAATGTCTATATCGCCGCCGCGCGGCGCACCGCGATCGGCACCTTTGGTGGCGCGCTGAAGGACGAGACACCCGGCAGCCTGGGCGCCACCGTGACGCGCGCCGTACTCGAGGCGGCAGGACTTGCCCCCGATGCCGTCGGCCATGTCGTGTTCGGCCAGGTGATCCCGACCGCGCCGCGCGACGCCTATCTGGCGCGCGTCGCGGCGATCGAGGCAGGCATTCCCAAGGACGTGCCCGCGATGACGGTCAACCGGCTGTGCGGCTCGGGGCTGCAGGCCGTGGTCTCCGCCGCGCAGATGCTGATGCTCGGCGATGCCGAGATCGCGCTGGCCGGCGGCGCCGAAGTGATGAGCCGCGCGCCCTATTATTCCCCCGCCACGCGCTGGGGGCAGAAGATGGGCGACGCGACGGTGGTCGACGGATTGAACGGCGCGCTGACCGATCCGTTCGGCGGCGGGCTGATGGGCGTGACCGCGGAGAATGTCGCCGAGCGCCACGGCATCGATCGCGCGCGCCAGGACGCCTATGCCGCCGAGAGCCATGCCCGCGCCGCCCGCGCGATCGCCGAGGGGCGGTTCGAGGGGCAGATCGTGCCGATCGAGGTCAAGGCCGGACGCGCGACCAAGGTGTTCGCGGTCGACGAGCATGTCCGCGCCGACGCCAATGCCGCCGATCTCGCCAAGCTGCGCACGATCTTCAAGGCGGACGGCACGGTGACCGCGGGCAACGCCTCGGGGATCAACGACGGCGCCGCGGCGCTGGTGCTGGCGACCGAGGCGGCGATTGCCGTGCACGGGCTGACGCCGATGGCGCGGATCGTCGCCTATGGCCATGCCGGCGTCGACCCCAACTTCATGGGCATGGGCCCGGTGCCCGCCACCCGCGCGGCGCTGGCGCGCGCGGGACTGTCGGTGGCGGACATGGACGTGATCGAATCGAACGAGGCGTTCGCGGCGCAGGCATGCGCCGTGTCGGACCAGCTCGGCTTCGATCCTGCCAAGGTGAACCCCAATGGCAGCGGCATTTCGCTCGGCCATCCGGTCGGCGCGACCGGCGCGATCATCGCTACCAAGCTGGTCCACGAGCTGGCGCGGATCGGCGGGCGCTACGGCCTGGCGACGATGTGCATCGGCGGCGGCCAGGGTATCGCGCTGGTGGTGGAGCGGGTTTGAAAGATTCCTCCCTCGGAGCACAGCTCCGGGGGAAGGGGACCGCCGGCGAAGCCGGTGGTGGAGGGGGAAACCCGCTCGCCATCTTCTTCGCTCGCGGCCATGCCCCCTCCACCAGCCTTCGGCTGGTCCTCCTCCCCCGCTTCGCGAGGGAGGATTTTATGCCCCGCTATACGCCGCCCGTAGCTGCAGCTTGTCGATCTTCCCCGTCGATCCGCGCGGCATCGCGGCGACGCGGACCACCGTGTCGGGGATCCACCAGGAGGCGACCTGGCCGCGCAGCGCACCGAGCAGCTCCTGGTCGCTGATCTCCTGGTCCTCGCGCAGCTCGACGAGGAGCAGCGGTCGCTCGCCCCATTTGATGTCGCTGCGACCGATCACCGCGGCAAGCGAGACTTGCGGCAGCGCGCTGACCACCGCTTCGATCTCGGCCGGATTGATCCACTCGCCGCCCGACTTGATCAGGTCCTTGGCGCGGCCGGTGATCATCAGGTTGCCGGCGCGGTCGATCCTGGCGAGGTCGCCGGTGTCGAACCAGCCGTCCGCGGTGGTCGCGCTGCGCTCCTGGCCGAAATAGCGATCGATCACCGCGGCGCCGCGCACGTGCAGCCGGCCCTCGACATCGCGCTGCTCGGGCAGCGGCACGCCGCTCTCGTCCATCAGCAGCAGGTCCATGCCGAGCGCGGGGCGGCCCGAGATCAGCGCATCGCGGTCCGGGTTGCTGAGCACGCCGAAGGTGCCGACCGGCGACAGCTCGGTCATGCCCCAGCTGGTCTGGACGGGAATGCCGAGCTGGCCTTCGATCCGCTCCATCAGCGCGGGCGGCATCGGCGCGCCGCCGACGATGATCCGCTCTAGCGACGGGAGGGTGGTGCCGGTTGCGTCGAGATGATCGCACAGGCCGAGCCACACGGTGGGCACGCCCACCGCGATCGTCACACCCTCCGCCGCGATCAGCCGGGCGAGGCTGGCGCCGTCGAGATGGCGGCCGGGCAGGACGAGCTTGGCGCCGGCCGCCGGCACCGCGAAGGGCAGGCCCCAGGCATTGGCATGGAACATCGGCACGACGGGCATGACGACGTCGCGGCTGGTGATGCCCGATACGTCGGCCTGGAGCAGCCGCAGCGTGTGCATGAAGCTGGAGCGGTGCGTGTAGGTCACGCCCTTGGGCGCGCCGGTCGAGCCCGAGGTGAAGCACAGGCCGCTCGGCGCCTTCTCGTCGAAATCGCCCCAGGCGAAGTCGCTATTGCCTTCGGCAATCAGCGGCTCGAGCGGCGCGATCCGGGCGGTGCCGTAGCTCTTCGGCGAGACCTCGCCATCGATCACGAACACGCGCTCGATGCCCGGCGCATCGTCGAGGATCTTGAGCGCCAGCACCATCAGGTCGGCGCTGACGATCAGGAAACGCGCGCCCGACTGTGCGAGCATCCAGGCGAGCTGCGGGGCGGTGAGGCGCGGGTTGAGCGTGTGGCAGACCGCGCCCATGCCCATGATCGCATACCAGCTCTCGACATGCGCCTGGCTGTTCCACGCCAGCGTGGCGACGCGGTCCCCGGTACGGGTGCCGAGATCGGCGAGCAGGCGCGAGACCGCGTGCGAGCGGGTGCGCAGCTCGGCATAGGTCGTGCGGGCGATCGCGCCGCCTTCGCCGCCGGTCGCCACTTCGACTTCGGGATGCCATTTCGCTGCGTGATCGACGATCCGATCGAGCGTCAGCGGGAAATCCTGCATGGAGCCATCGATCACTTGCAGGTCTCCACGGCGGGCGGCAGCGGCGGCGAGATCACGCCCATGTTCCAGTTCCAGGGGATGTTGCCCGCGGCGCGGCGGCGGCAGATGATCTCGTCGTTCAGCGCATATTCCTCGGGCTTGAGGTTGGCCGCGGCGTGCGGCTTGTCGGAGAAGAGCATGTAGGCGGCGTCCCGGTTATGGGGTGCCCAGGCGGGTTGGCCCGCGGCGCTGGGCGTGCCGGAGCGCGCGAAGCTCGCCCAATAGCCGACCATCGCATCGGAAAGGCTGCGCTCCGCCTCGGTCTGCGGGATCGCCGGCCACAGGCTGGTGACGCGGTCGATCGTGCCGAACATGTAGGGCACTTCGGACGCGTGGAAGGCGTGGATGCCGGCCGCGTCTGCCGCCGGATAGCCATGGTCGAAATAATAGAGATAGGTCGGCTGGCCGGCCTTGGCCTGATCGCGCACCAGCCGCTGCGAGTTCCAGGCGAAGAAGCCGTCGCGCGCGGCGGCGAGCATCGACTTGCCGATGTCGCTCGACGGGTAGAGCCGCAGGAAGGTGTCGGCGAACTCGCCGTAACTGGCGCGGATCTTCGCTTCGTAGCTGGCGGGCGTGAAGGTCGATGCCTCGGGCAGGCCGGGCAGGATCGACTTCATCGTGCTGATCTCGCCGGCGGTGAAGCCGGTCATCAGCGGGACATGCGCCTGCTCGCCGCGCTCGAACGTCTCGATCAGCTGGCGGGGCAGGACCTTGCCGTCGACGATCGCGGTCGAGGCGAAGCCGGCCTTGGCCGCCAGCGCGGCGAGATCGGGGCCGGGGATCGCGCGCAGCTCGGCAACGGTCTTGGCGCCGATCGCGCCGGCATAGTGCACGCCCAGCGCCTCGGCCGAGGGCACGCCGTGCTTCATCTCCTTGAGGTCGGGGATGTTCATCAGCGCGGCGCTCTGGACGATCGCCTTGCTGAACAGCCCGCGCGCCTGGGGCGCGGCGAGGAGGTGGAGGATGGCGAGGCCGCCGGCGGACTCGCCGGCGATCGTCACGTTGCCGGCGTCGCCGCCGAACGCCGCGATGTTTGCCCTGACCCAGCGCAGCGCGGCGATCTGGTCCATCACGCCGTAATTGCCCGAGGTGCCGTCAGGCGATTCCGCGCTGAGGCCGGGGTGCGCGAAATAGCCGAACACGCCGAGCCGATAGTTGATCGAGACGACGATGACGCCGCGCCGGGCGAGGTTGTCGCCGGCGAACATCGCCTGCTGCGACGAGCCGCGCACCAGGTTGCCGCCATGGATCCACACGAACACCGGCGCCTTCTTCGCGCCGGCGGGCGCCCAGATGTTGAGCGACAGGCAGTCCTCGCTCATCGCCGGATAGGTCTCGGCATAGATGCTGCTCGGCGGCGCGGGCGGCTGCTGGCAGGCGGGGCCGAACGCCGTCGCGTCGTGCACGCCGGCCCAGGCGGGGACGGCGACCGGCGGCTTCCAGCGCCGCTCACCGACCGGCGGCAGCGCATAGGGAATGCCCTTGAACACCTTCTGCCCGTCGGCCTGGACGCCGCGGACGCTGCCCGCGGGTGCCTTGACGATCGACTGGGCCTCGGCCCCATTGACGGCGGCGGTGCCGGCAAGCGCCAGCCCAAGCGCCGCGAAGCGGTGCGCTATTCCCATCATTCCCTCCGATATGTCGTGGTTCGGGCCGGCTTCAGCCGATCACCTTGTTCAGCCGCAGCCAGAGCTGCTGATCGAAATCCTTGTCGGGCGCCGTCGCGCCGGTGCGCACCACGACGAGCTTCCTGCTCGGCACCACATAGAGGCGGCGGTTGAACGCGCCGAGCGCGGCGACCATGTCCGCCGGCGCGGCGGCGACCAGCGGGCCTTCCTTGCGGTTGCCCAGCGCGCCCATCATGTAGTCGCCGCCGTTCAGCCACCAGAGCCGGCCATAGGCCGGGTTCGTCGGCGAGCGCTCGAACATCAGCTTGAGGCTGGCTTCGGAGATCACCCGCTTGCCGTCGTTCGACACGCCGTTGTTGAGGATCATCAGCCCGAACAGCGCGGTGTCGCGCGGAGTGGTGACCAGGCCGGTATCATTGCCGATGCTGGCGAGCGCGGCGGGGCGCTTGCGCCATGCGGTGTTGGCCATGCCCGCCGGCGCGGTCAGCCAGTCGCGGGTGATCGTCTCGAGCGGCTGCTTGGCGGCGGCGGCGACCACGCGCTTGGTGATCGCGTAGACCGGCGTGTTGTAGAAGAACTTGGTGCCCGACGGCGCCTCGAAGCCGAACTTCTCGTTCAGGCCCGACGCCATGTGGAGCACGTCGATCACGCGGATCTTCGCCTCCTGCTCGGGCGACGCCTTGGACCAGCCGGCGCCGATATAGTCGGAGACCGGCTTCTCGACATCGAGCAGCCCCTTGTCGATCGCGACGCCGACCAGCACCGAGACGAAGCTTTTCTGCTGCGAGGCGACATCCTCGAGCAGCGCGCCGTCGCCGGTCTTGCCATAGACGAAGAGCGGGAATTGCGGATCGCCCTCGGGCGCGGGGAAGTTCTTCTCGACCAGGATCTTGCCGTTCTGGATCACCAGGAAGCCGGTGCTGTTCTGGTTGCGCAGATAATCGAGCAGGCTGGTCATCGCCGCGTCGCCGGCGATAGCGGCCGGCGCTGCGGGGCCGTTCCGGGCGGGGGCTGCGGGCGCAGTCGCCACGGCGGCGAGCGCCGCTGCAACCATGAGGGCCTTCAGGTGCGATCGACCGTGCATTCTCATCTCCTGTTGGTATTGGCGCTCGCGCGGCGCTTTATCGGGACGGCAGGGGAGGGCAGCGGCGCGTCCTCGCGAACGCGCGGGCCGCGCGCGAGCATGATCCGCGCGACTTCGCCCTGCATGAAATAGAGGATGTCGCGGGCCGCCTGGCTCGCCTTGTCGGCGTCGCGCTCGACCAGCGCGGCGCGCACCCGGCGCCAATATTCATAGGGACCGGGCGTGTTCGCGTTGATCGCGAGCGCGACATAGGAGAAGTGGAAGCGCGTCTTGCGGCGCACCGCCTCGATCATCTTCTGCGCGTCGAGGCTGGCCGATTGGGCCATCTCGCTGAAGATCGCCTCGCTGATCTCGATGATCTGCTCGCCGGGCACACCCGCCGCCGCGTCGCTCAGCATCCGGTCGATGTTGACGAGCATGCGGCGGATCGCGGCATCCGAGCCGCGCAGGCAGGCGAAGCGTGCCGCCAGGCCATAGAGCGCGGCGCGCACCTCGTAGAGGTCGAAAACTTCCTCCACGGTTGTGGCGGAGACGCGCGCGCCGCGATTCTCCTCGATCTCGATCAGTCCGTCATCGGCGAGCGTGCGCAGCGCACGGCGGACGATCGAGCGGCCGACTCCGAACTCGGCGCAGAGCCGCACCTCGCGCAGCCATTCGTCGGGCGCAAGCTCGCTGCGCTGGATTCGCAGGCGCAGCACATGGGCCAAGTCGTCGGCGCTCGCCACCGAACGCGCTTCCGCTGCGTCGGTCGACTCCCTGCCGGCTGGTGATTCCATGTGGTCCGTCAAAGGCTTGCCCTCTCGCGGATTGGTTGCGCCCTTCGGGTGCTTGCCCATTCCGCAAGCGCATTTCTATTGCGCGCCGCCGGACGGAGCAAGAGATTTGTCGGACTATCAAACAAAGATTGTCGTACAATCTGTTGACTCGGGCTCGCATTGGACCGATGAAAAGGCAGGCGCCGCAAAAATGCGCGCCATGGGAGGATGCATGCGAGATTTTCTTGCCACTACGGCAACCCTTGCGCTCGTGGTCGCCACGCCGGCTCTGGCGCAGAGCACCGCCGCCGGCGACAGCGCCCAGGCGGCGCCCGCCGCTCAGGAAACCCAGGACTCTCCGGCCGCCAGGCAGAGCCAGGACGACATTCTCGTCACTGCGCGCCGCCGCGAGGAGAGCATCCGCGACGTGCCGGGCACGATCAACGCCGTTACCGGCGACCAGCTCGACGCGAAGGGCCCGGTCGCCGGCTCGGGCGACCTCCTCAACACCGTGCCGGGCGTGCGCTTCAACGATGTCGCCAGCGAGAACCTCGCCGAAGTCTCGATCCGCGGATCGGGCACGGCGCGCGCCACCGGCGCGGATTCGGGCGTCGGCCTGTTCGTCAACGGCGCCTATGTCGGCAGCTCGACGCTCGGCGGCCGCAACTTCAAGACGCTCGACTATTTCGACGTCGAGCGGGTGGAATCGCTCGAGGGCCCGCAGGGCGCGCTCTACGGGCGCAACTCCGAATTCGGCGTGGTCAACATCGTCCTCGCCAAGCCCAAGTTCCAAAGCTCGGGCTATGTGCGCGACACGTTCAGTTTCGGGCTGAACCAGAACCGCTTCGCCGCGGTGGTCAACGAGCCGCTGAGCGACAAGTTGGCGCTGCGCGTGGGCGGCGAGATCTACGCCCAGGGCCGCGGCTTCTACTACGATCCCAACCACGACCGCTATTACGACAGCACGCATGGCTGGAACGGCCGCGCCCAGCTGCGCTATCGCTCGGGCAATCTCGACGTGAACCTGCTCGTCGACGGGCAGGACCTGAGCCTGCCGAGCTTCGTCAACAGCCTGGTGATCGCGCCGGGCACCAACACCGCGGTGCCGCTCGGCTATTACCAGTCGCGCTACGTGCTGCCGCACGACGGCAAGGACGGGCTGAACCAGAAGGTCGGCCGGGTGATGCTGAACGCCAGCTACGACTTCGGCTGGGCCAAGCTCGAATCGACGACGATGGCGACGCGCTGGCGCTCGAGCCAGTTCTACGGCGCCGCGATCGACTTCGCGACGCTGCAGACGATGCGCCAGAAGGGCGAGCTCGGCATCTATCCGTTCACCCAGGTCCACACCAACGTCGTCGATCGCACGCTCTACCAGGACCTCCACCTCACCGGCACGGCGGATGGCGGCAAGCTGAACTGGATCGTCGGCGCCGAAGGGCTGTACCAGAAGGACGATTACCGCCTGGCGATCAACAGCTCGCCCTGCGCCTTCACGCTGGTGACGCAGAGCGTCTGCACCGGCACGCCGACCGACCGGGTCTGCCTCAAGCCGCTGCCGACCTCGACCGCCTGCCCGGCGATACCGGCGGGCATCTACGGCACCGACAGCAACACCGCGCAGCGCATCTACTCGCTCGCGGCCTATGCGTCGCTGACCTATCAGCTCGGCGACCTGTCGCTGACCGGCGAGGCGCGCATCTCGCACGACTACAAGACCGCGTCGCAATATATCTACGCGCTCTACACCACGACCTATACGCGCCTGCCGACCACCTTCGTGTTCAAGAAGGAGCAGCCGGCGTTCACGGCGACGGCGAGCTACAAGCTCCCGGGAGACACGCACACGCTGCTCTATGCCAAGATCGGCACCGGCTACCGCGCGGGCGGCGTCAACAACGGCTCGTTCAACGCCAATGCGCCCAACCCGTTCATGTACACCTACGACAACGAGACCACGGTCGGCTATGAAGCCGGCGTGAAGTCGACGGTGACCAAGGGCGTCTTCCTGCGGCTCTCGGCCTATCTGTCGCGCACCAAGGACGCGATCACCAGCATCAACGACGGCTGCACGGTCACCAATGCCTGCCTCCAGGCCGGGCAGCAGTTCAACGTCAATGGCGGCACGATCGAGGCCAAAGGGCTCGAGGCCGCGCTCGACGGGCGCTGGAAGCTGGCCGGCGGCATGTTCTCGCTGGGGCTGAACGCAGCCACCCAGCGCGCGCACTTCATCAAGGTGCCGGCCGGTGTGACCGGTCTGCCGACGCTCGACAGCTCGGTGGCGCAGATCCCCGACTGGACGATGTCGGCCTCGGTCAATTACCGCCACCCTCTGACGGAGAAGGAAAGCATCTTCGTCAACTTCAACTATCAGGGCCAGCGCGGCGGCATCCAGGATACGGTGACCGCATCGACCCCGGCGATCCCGATGACCGATTTCGACATCTTCGGCGCCCAGGCGGGCCTGAATGTCGGCAAGGTCCAGGTCGCGGTGTTCGCGCGCAACCTGACCGACACCCAGATCCAGGTGCTCAAGTTCATGCAGGCGGGCTATCCGCTGTCGGTGCGCTACAACAAGCCGCGGACGATCGGCGTCAGCGTTTCCACCCGCTGGTAAAATCCGGGGCGGGATCCATCTCCGCCTGACTTTCTGCCGGCTTCGCTTCTTCTTTCGCGAAGCCGGCAGCTCTTTATTCTCGGCACCATCGGGAGGCCCGTCTTGGCAACGCAATCATCGCCCAAGGGCAAGCCCAGCATGCGCATCGCGGCGATGGCCTCGGCCGGCGCGGCGATCGAATGGTATGACTTCTTCATCTACGGCACGGCGGCCGCCCTGGTCTTCCCCAAGCTGTTCTTCCCGGCCGACCTGCCGCCCTTCATCGCGCAGATCGCGGCGTTCAGCACCTTTGCGGTCGGCTTCATCGCGCGGCCGATCGGCGGCATGCTGTTCGGCCATTTCGGTGACCTGCACGGCCGCAAGCGCGCGCTGGTCACCGCCATGTTCATCATGGGCGCGGCGACGACGCTGATCGGCCTGCTCCCGAGCTACGCGATCGCGGGCAGCCTGGCGCCGCTGCTGCTGGTGATATTGCGCTTCGTCCAGGGACTCGCGGTTGGCGGGCAATGGGGCGGGGCGGCGCTGATGGCGATAGAGAGCGCGCCGGCCAACCGGCAGGGCTTCTACAGCAGCTTCGTCCAGATCGGCGTGCCGCTCGGCGTGGTGCTCGCCAATACCGTGTTCCTGATCACCAGCGCGCTGATCGATTCGGCGAGCTTCAATGCCTGGGGCTGGCGGATCGGCTTCCTGCTCAGCGTCACGCTGATCGGAGTCGGGCTGGTCATGCACCGGACCGTGGCCGAGCCCGAGGGGCCTGCGCCGGCGCGCGAGGAGGCGCCGCGCTCGCCGATCTGGACGGTGCTGCGCGAGCATGGCGGCCAGGTGCTGCTCGCCGGTGGCGCGTTCATCGCCAACAATGTCTGCTTCTACATCGCGATCACCTATGCGGTGGCCTATGGCACCGCGACGGTCGGTATCCCGCGCGAGACGTTGCTCACCGCGGTGATGATCGGCAGCCTGGCGATGATGCCGGCGCTGATCCTGTGCGGCGCGCTGTC
The DNA here is from genome assembly GCF_040049295.1 of Sphingomonas sp. KR3-1. NCBI lineage: Bacteria > Pseudomonadati > Pseudomonadota > Alphaproteobacteria > Sphingomonadales > Sphingomonadaceae > Sphingomonas > Sphingomonas sp. KR3-1. The sequence goes on along the minus strand of NZ_JBDZDQ010000001.1, from coordinate 1,255,956 downwards.
CGATCATTTCGGGCGCAAGGGCATCTTCGTGTTCGGGGCGATCCTCTCGGGCGTCTGGGCCTTTGCGGTGTTCCCGCTGATCGAGAGCGGCTCGCCGGTCGCGGTGACGGTGGCGATCACGGTGGCGCTGATTTTCGTCAGCATGATGTACGGGCCGCAGGCCGCGCTGTTCGCCGAGCTCTTCCCCAAGGAAGTGCGCTATTCGGGCGCCTCGCTCGGCTATCAGATCGGCACGGTGGCGGGCGGCGGCTTTGCCCCGATCATCGCGACGGCGCTGCTCGCACGCTACGACACCAGCCTTTCGATCTCGATCTATCTCTGCGTGACCTGCGTGATATCGCTGGTCTGCGTGTTGTTGCTTGGGAGAAGGCGAAATGCTCGGAGCTAGCAGGCGGGGATTCCTGGCGCGCAGCGCAGCGCTGCCGGCAGGCGCGGCGCTGGCCAAGGCGCCCGAGGACCTGGCCGCGAAGGTGGCCGGCGATCTTGAGCGCTATATCGGCTTCGGCAGCAAGCAGGCCGGCGGCGCGGGCGACAATGGCTGTGGCGCCTGGCTCGCCTCGGAGATCGCGGCGCTCGGCTTCAAGGTCGAGCAGCAGCCGGTCTCTACTCCCTATTTCATCCCCCAGCGCTGCGAGCTCTCGTGCGGCGGTGCCAGGGCGGCGGTCTGGCCGCAGCCGGTGGTGGTGCCGACCGGAGCGGACGGCGTGACCGGTCCGCTGGTCCGCATCGATGGTGCGGGCCGTGCGGCGGGTTCGCTCGCCGGCGCGGTGGCGCTGCTCGACCTGCCCTATGCGCGCTGGTCTACCGCGATGGTCAAGCCGGTGCGCGAGCCGATCGCGGCGGCCTTTGCGGCGGGCGCCCGGGCGGTGGTGGTGATCACCAACGGGCCGACGGGCAAGGTGATCGCGCTCAACGCCGATGGCCGCAAGCCGATGTTCGCCGGCCCGGTGGCGCTGCTCGCGCCGGCGGATGCCGGGCCATTCCTGGCGGCGACGATCCGCGGCGAGACGGCGACTTTGGTGGTGACCGGCGAGGGCGGGCGCCGCCCCGCGTCGAACTTCATCGGCCGGCTCGATCGCGGCAAGAAGACGTGGCTCGCGGTCTCCACGCCGCGCTCGGGCTGGTATGGCTGCGCCGGCGAGCGCGGCGGCGGCATTGCGGCGTGGCTGTGGCTGGCGCGCTGGGCGAGCAAGGCGGTAACCCAGCACAACCTCGCCTTCATCTGCAACAGCGGCCATGAATATGAGAATCTCGGCGCGGCCGAGGCGCTCAAGGCGACGGCGCCCAAGCCCGAGGACACGCATTTCTGGCTCCATCTCGGCGCCAATGTCGCGTCGCAGGAATGGCACGACCTGACCGGCCAGGTGCTGCCGAGCATCGACACCCAGCGCTTCCTCTCGGTCACCCCGGCGCTGCTGCCGCTGGCGCGCACGCTGTTCGCCGGGCAGGTAGGACTCGAGGCGCCCTATTCGAGCGACCTGCTTTCGGCCGGCGAGCAGACAGAGATCCTGGCGGCGGGCTACCGGAATGTCGCCGCGGTCTTCGGCCTGCACCGCCACCACCATGTCGCGAGCGACGATGCGCGCTGCGTGTCGGCCGCCAATGTCGCGGCGACCGCGCGGGTGTTCCAGCAGCTCGTCGAGCGGGTGATCGCGGGGTAGCGGGCCGCCCCGAATGCCTTTGATCTTGCTCCGGAAACTCGATACGCGAACGGCACCAATCAACAAAGGCCGGGCTCGAGATGGATTCGCTTTCCGTGGCACGCACTTCCGCTGCGCCCAAGTCCGGGATCAACCTGGGGATGGGCGTCGGCCTCGGGCTGGTGATCCTGTTCTTCGTGCTGAGCGGCGCGATCGCGCTGATGAACGTCAATGTGCTGCGCGAGGACAGCCGCAAGATCCAGCACTCGCACGACGTGATCGTCTCGATCGACGCGCTGTTCTCGACCCTGCAGGACGCCGAGACCGGCCAGCGCGGCTATCTGCTCACCGGCCGCGACCAGTATCTCGCGCCCTATAACGATGCGGTCGCGCGGACCGGGCCGGCGCTCGAGGAACTGCGCACCCTGACCGCGGACAATGAGGGCCAGCAGGCCCGGCTCGTCACGCTGCGCCGCCACGTCGATGCCAAGCTCGCCGAGCTCAAGCAGACCGTCGACCTGCGCCGCGCCTCGAACGGCGCAGCGGCACTGGCGATCGTCGTCACCGACCGCGGCAAGGTCGAAATGGACGGAATTCGCGCGACGCTCGACCAGGTCCAGCAGGAAGAGGCGCGGCTGCGCCAGATCCGCGTCGACGAGATGGAGGCCGCCTACCAGACCGCCTGGGTGAGCGGGCTGCTCTCCGGCGTCGTCGGCATCGTGCTGACCCTGATCGTCGGGCTGCTCCTGCGCCGCGCCGCGGCCGCCCGCGACCAGCAGCAATGGCAGCAGACCGGCCAGGCCGAGCTGGCCCGCGCGATGCTCGGCGAGCAGACGATGGACGAGCTGGGCAGCAACGTCCTCGGCTTCGCGGCGCGCTATCTCGGTGCGCAGGGCGGCGCCGTGTTCGCCGACAATGGCGGCCAGTATCGCCGGGTCGCGGCGCGCGGAGTGCCGGGCGACGCGAAGATCGTCGAGCGGTTCGCGCTCGGCGAGGGGCTGCTCGGCCAGGCGGCGAGCGACCAGGAAATGGCGCTGCTCAGCGACGTGCCCGAGGGCTATCTGACGATCGGCTCCGCCTATGGCCGCGACAAGCCGCGCCACCTGGCGATCGTGCCGGCGACCGCCGATGCCGCGGTGCAGGGCGTCATCGAGATCGGCTTCCTCCAGTCGGTGGATGCGCAGATCGTCGAGTTTCTCAAGAACGCCGCGCCGTCGATCGGCGTCGCGCTGCGCTCGGCGCGGATGCGCGGCGAGCTCAAGGACCTGCTCGAGGAGACCCAGCGCCAGTCCGAGGAGTTGCAGGTCCAGAGCGAGGAGCTCAAGGTCTCCAACGAGGAGCTCGAGGAGCAGGGCCGCGCGCTCAAGGAATCGCAGGTCCGGCTCGAGCAGCAGCAGGTCGAGCTCGAGCAGACCAACTCGCAGCTAGAGGAGCAGGCCCAGGCACTCGAGCACCAGCGCGACGAGCTCAGCCGCTCCAATGCCAGCGTCGAGGCCAAGGCCAGCGAGCTCGAGCAGGCCAGCCAGTACAAGTCCGATTTCCTCGCGAACATGAGCCACGAGCTGCGCACGCCGCTCAACTCGCTGCTGATCCTTTCCAAGCTGCTCGGCGACAATCCGGGCGGCAACCTGTCCGACGAGCAGGTCAAGTTCGCGCAGACGATCGAGGCGTCGGGCAACGACCTGCTCTCGCTGATCAACGACATCCTCGATCTCTCCAAGATCGAGGCGGGGCACATCCAGATCGCGCCCGACACGATGTCGCTCGACCGCTTCCAGCGCGACATGCACCTGCTCTTCGATCCGGTGGCGAAGGAGCGCGGGCTCGACTTCGCGATCGAGGTGGCGAAGGAGTGCCCAGCGAGCATCGAGACCGATCGCCAGCGGCTCGAGCAGATCCTCAAGAACCTGCTCTCCAACGCCTTCAAGTTCACCGAGGCGGGCGGTGTGCGGCTGGTGCTCGACCGTGTCGAGGGCGACCGGATCGCGCTGTCGGTGATCGATACCGGCATCGGCATCGCGCCGGAGCAGCAGCGCGACATCTTCGAGGCCTTCCGCCAGGCCGACGGCACGATCAGCCGCAAGTTCGGCGGCACCGGACTTGGCCTGTCGATCTCGCGCGAACTGGCGCGGCTGCTCGGCGGCACCATCGCGCTCAGCAGCACCCCGGGCGAGGGCAGCCGCTTCACCCTCACCGTGCCGCTGGTCTATGACGCCGCGCTGGTCGGCAGCCGCTCCGAGCCCCTGCTCGAAGGCGCCGCGCCGCGCGCCGCCGCGGCGGCGCCGGCACCGGCGCCGGGCAAGAAGAAGCCCGCCGTGTCGCGCCGCCGCGTCGATGACGATCGCGACACGCTGGCGACCGGCCGCATCCTGCTCGTCGTCGAGGATGATGCGAACTTCGCCAGCATCGTGCGCGATCTGGCGCATGAGATGGCGTTCCAGTGCCTCGTCGCCTCGACGGCCGAGGAAGCGCTGTCGCTCGCCCGCGAGCATCGCCCGAGCGCGGTGGTGCTCGACGTCGGCCTGCCCGATCAGTCGGGACTTGCCGTGCTCGACCGGCTCAAGGAAGACGTGGCGACGCGGCACATCCCGGTGCACGTCGTCTCGGCGCACGATCACAGCCAGACCGCGCTGTCGCTCGGCGCGATCGGCTACCTGGTAAAGCCGGTGAAGCGCGAGGAGCTCGCCAATGTGCTGGCCGGGCTCGCCGACAAGCTTTCCCGCACGGTGCGCCGCGTGCTGATCGTCGAGGACGATCCCGTGCAGCTCGACGCGGTGAAGCGCCTGCTCGCCTCGGGCGATGTCGAGACCGTCGGCGTCGGCACCGCGGCCGAGTGCATGGCGAAGCTGCGCGAGGAGACGTTCGACTGCATGGTGCTCGACCTGACGCTGCCCGACGCGTCGGGCTTCGCGCTGCTCGAGACGCTGCGCGAGGAGGGCGATCACGGCTTCCCGCCGGTGATCGTCTATACCGGCCATGACCTGAGCCCCGACGACGAGCAGCGCCTGCGCCGCTATTCGGACTCGATCATCATCAAGGGCGCGCGTTCTCCGGAACGCCTTCTCGACGAAGTCTCGCTGTTCCTCCACCAGGTGGTCACCGACCTGCCGCCCGAGCAGCAGCAGATGATCCAGCAGGCGCGCGGCCGCGACACGGTGATGGAAGGCCGGCGGATCCTCGTCGTCGAGGACGATGTCCGCAACGTCTATTCGCTCACCAACATCCTCGAGCCGCGCGGCGCCCAGATCGAGATCGCGCGCAACGGCAAGGAAGCGATCGAGGCGCTGGAAAAGGCGGATGCCGAGCGCCCGATCGACCTGGTGCTGATGGACGTGATGATGCCGGTGATGGACGGCCTCACCGCCACGCGCGCGATCCGCAAGGACCCGCGCTGGAAGAAGCTGCCGATCATCACGCTCACCGCCAAGGCGATGCCCGACGACCAGCAGCGTTGCATCGATGCCGGCGCCAGCGACTACATGGCCAAGCCGCTGGACGTGGACAAGCTGCTCAGCCTCGTCCGCGTCTGGATGCCGCGCTAGTCCCATGTCGGAAAAGACCGAGGACATCGAGATCCGGCTGCTGCTGGAAGCGCTGTACCGGCGCTTCCATTACGACTTCCGCGAATATGCCGAGGCCTCGATCAAGCGCCGCCTGCGCCAGGCGCGCGAGCAGCTGGGCTTCAAGACCTTCTCGGCGATGCAGGACGCGCTGCTGCACGACGAGGCGATGCTGCCGCGGCTGCTTGGCTACCTGACCGTCCAGGTCAGCGAGATGTTTCGCGACCCCGATTATTTCCGCGCGATCCGCGAGAAGGTGGTGCCGCTGCTGCGCACCTATCCCTCGCTCAAGCTGTGGGTCGCCGGGTGCAGCGCGGGCGAGGAGCTCTACTCCTTCGTCATCCTGTTCCGCGAGGAGGGGCTGGAGGAGCGCACGCTGTTCTATGCCACCGACATCAGCCAGGAAGCGCTCGACGCCGCTGCGCAGGGCATCTATTCGCTCGACCGGATCCGCACCTTCACCGAGAACCACCGCGCCTCGGGCGGCAAGTCCTCGCTCTCGGACTATTACACCACCGCTTACGGCAAGGCGGTGTTCGACCGCTCGCTAAGGGACCGGGTCGTCTTCTCGGACCACAGCCTGGTTACCGATGCGGTGTTCGCCGAGATGCACCTGATCTCGTGCCGCAACGTGCTGATCTATTTCAACCGCGAGCTGCAGGACCGCGCGATCGGGCTGTTCAAGGATGCGTTGCCGCGCGGCGGCTTCCTCGGCCTCGGCTCGAAGGAAAGCCTGCGCTTCTCCGAGCATTCGGGCGCGTTCAGCGACTTCGTCCGCGCGGAAAAGATCTACCAGAGGCGCGACGGATGAGCGGCACGCTCGCCCGCGCAGTGGTGATCGGCGCCTCGGCCGGGGCGATCGAGGCGCTGTCGATGATCCTGCCCGAGTTGCCGGAAAGCTTCCCGCTGCCCGTGCTGGTGGTCGTCCATGTCCCGCCCGAGCGACGCAACATCCTGGCGCCGCTGTTCGAGGCCAAGTGCCGGCTGGCGACGCGCGAGGCCGAGGACAAGGAAGCGATCCTGCCCGGCACCATCTATTTCGCGCCGTCCGACTATCACCTGCTCGTCGAGAAGGGCGAGACGGTGGCGCTGTCGAGCGACGAGCCCGTGCTCCATTCGCGCCCGGCGATCGACGTGCTGTTCGAGAGCGCGGCGGATGTCTATGGCGAGGCGCTGGTCGGCGTGGTGCTTTCCGGCGCCAATTCGGACGGTGCGCTCGGGCTCAAGGCGATCGTCGAAGCCGGCGGCACGGCGCTCATCCAGGAACCCGCCGAAGCTTATGCCGAGGCGATGCCGCTCGCCGCTGTGGCGGCATGTCCCACGGCACGGGTGATGACGCTCGCCGCGATCGCGGACCATCTCGTGAAGGAATGCGCGGCATGAGCAGCGCACCGGTCCATATCCTGCTCGTCGACGATCTCGAGGAGAACCTGCTTTCGCTCGAAGTGCTGCTGCGACGCGACGACGTCGTGCTGCTGAAGGCGCGATCGGGCGAGGAAGCGCTCGAACTGCTGGTCCACGACGTCGCGCTGGCGCTGCTCGATGTGCAGATGCCTGGCATGAACGGCTTCGAGCTCGCCGAATTCATGCGCGGCAACGAGCGCACCAACCATATTCCGATCATCTTCGTCACCGCGGGCAGCGCGGACAACCAGCGCCGCTTCCGCGGTTATGAGGCCGGCGCAGTCGACTTCATCCAGAAGCCGATCGAAGCCGATGTGCTGCGCAGCAAGGCGCGGATCTTCTTCGATCTCTACCGTCAGCGCCGCCAGCTCGCCGAGCAGCGCGACGCGCTCGAGGCGGCGTCGCTGGCGCTGCGCGAGGCGGACCGGCGCAAGGACGAGTTCCTCGCGGTGCTGGGGCACGAACTGCGCAACCCGCTCGCCGCGCTGGGCGCGGGCCTGCATATGCTCAAGAAGCGCGCAGGCACCGACCAGGCCGAGCCGATCCGCGAGCAGATGGAGCGCCAGCTCTTCCACCTTGCCCGGTTGGTCGAGGACCTGCTCGACATTTCGCGGATCAGCGAGGGCAAGATCTCGCTGCAAAAGGAGCGGATCGAGCTGGCGACGGTGCTGCGCTCGGCGATCGAGGCGAGCACTCCCAATCTCGAAGCCGCCGCGCACCGCTTCACCGCCGATATCCCCGAGGCGCCGATCTGGATCGACGCCGATCACACGCGGCTCGCCCAGATCGTGTCGAACCTGCTCAACAACGCCGCGAAATACACGCCGGCGGGCGGCGCGGTGACGCTGCGGGCGCGGGCGGCGGACGGATGGGTCGAGATCGAAGTGGCGGACAATGGCGTCGGTATCGCGCCCGAGATGCAGTCGCGGATCTTCCGCCTCTTCGAGCAGGTCGAGGATCACCGCGACCGCGCCGCGGGCGGCCTCGGCGTCGGGCTGGCGCTGGTCCGCCAGCTCGTCGCGCTGCACCAAGGTACGATCGCGGTATGCAGCGAAGGCCAGGGCAAGGGCAGCTGCTTCACCGTGCGGGTGCCGGGCTAGGGCGCCACTGCCAGCGTTGCGACGCCGATACAGCGCCGCATCTTCTCGGCGAGAATCGCGCCCATCTGCCTCTCCACGCCGTGCAGCTCCAGCGAAACGAGCATCGCATCGGCCTCGTTGCGCACCGTCATGTCGGGCGCAGCCAGGTCGAGCTGGGCGGCAAGGCCGATCAGCCGGCACAGCAAAGCTGCGCTCGGCTCGGCGACGATCTCGACGCGCATGGCCTCAGGCGGCTTCGCGCATCCTGGCCGCGGCCGGCGCGCCGATCCGGGCGCGGGCGAGCGCATCGGCGGCGCGGTGGGGCGCCAGGCCTTCGCGCGCGGCGTGGTTGAGCACGGCGGCCAGTCGCTCGCCGCTTGCCTCGACGCGCGCCTGCACTTCCACTGCGTCCCAGCCGAGATATTCGCCGGCGACGCTGATGATCCCGCCGGCGTTCACGACATAGTCGGGCGCATAGAGGATGCCGCGATCGGCGAGCCGGTCGCCATCCTCGGGCGTGGCGAGGACGTTGTTCGCTGCGCCGCAGACGATCCGCGCGCGCAGCCGGCGCACCGCCTCGGCATCGAGCACGCCGCCCAGCGCACAGGGGACGAAGATCGCGCAGCGCGCGTCGAGGATCGCGTCGCGGCCCATGATCTCGGCGTCGTAGCGCACGGCGATCTCGGCGGCGACGCCGGGGCGCGGCTCGGCGACGATCAGCCGGGCGCCGGCCTGGTGGAGCATGCCGCACAGCGCCGAGCCGACATGGCCGAGGCCCTGCACCGCGACGCGCATGCCCTTCAATTCGCTGCCGAGCTGACGGCGGGCGGCTTCCTCCATCGCCAGGAACACCCCGCGCGCGGTCCAAGGCGAGGGATCGCCGCCGGGGCGGCCGCCCTGCGGGGGCAGTCCGGCGACGTGGCGGGTCTCGCCGCGCACCGCTTCCATGTCCGCGACGCCTGTGCCGACATCCTCGGCGGTGACATAGCCGCCGTCGAGCTTGGCGACGGCGCGGCCGAACGCGGCGAAGAACTTGCGCCGGTCGAACGGCCCCTGGGGCAGGTTGAGCACTGCCTTGCCGCCGCCGAGCGGCAGCCCGGCCATCGCGTTCTTGTAAGTCATGCCCTCGGCGAGGCGCATCGCGTCGCCGGCCATCGCGGCGCGATCGGCATAGCGCCACAGCCGGCACCCGCCCGCCGCCGGTCCGCGCCGGGTCGAGTGCAGCACGATCACGCCGTCCAGCCCCGCATCCTCGTCATGGATGCGATGCACGCTCTCCGGCGGGGTGGACGAATCATAGACGGCGTCGACCATGGTAGGGCTCCTGAATTTGCAGGGTGACTCTTCCACGGTTCCGCGGGATAAACTGGCCTTGTTCGCGTGAGTGGTGGCTGGATTGGCAAGATCTGACCCGTATTCGGCGAAATGGAGAATGATTTTGCCTGCCAATCTCGACCCCTTCGAACGCAAGATCCTGCAGGTGCTGCAGGAGGACGCCAGCATGCCGACGGCGAAGCTCGGCGAGATGGTCGGGCTGTCGAGCTCGCCCTGCTGGCGGCGGGTGGACCGCATGGAGAAGGAAGGTATCATCACCCGGCGGGTGGCGCTGGTCGATCGGCAGAAGGTCGGGCTGAACGCGCACATCTTCGCGCAGATTAAGCTCAACGCGCACGGCCGCGCGAACCTCGACGAGTTCGCCGCGGCGATCCGCTCCTTCCCCGAGGTGCTAGAGGCCTATGTGCTGATGGGCGTGTTCGACTTCATGCTGCGCATCGTCGCCGCCGACATCGAAGCCTATGAACGCTTCTTCTTCACCAAGCTCTCGAAGCTGCCCGGCATCCAGGAGATCAACTCCACCGTCGCGCTGAGCCAGGTCAAGGCGACGACGGCGCTGCCGATCCCCTAGTGCTGGCTCGCGGCGTAGCGCTGCGCCGCGCCGACGACGCGCAGGATGTTGCCGCTCCACATCTTGTCCAGGTCCGCGTCCGAATAGCCGGCCTTGCGCAGACGATCGGTGACCTTGGGCAGCGCCGAGATGTCCGCGATCCCGGGCAGCCCGCCGCCGCCGTCCCAGTCCGCGCCGAAGCAGACATGATCGACCCCGGCGACTTTGATCACGTGCAGCACCATCGCCATGTAGCGCTCGAAATCGGCGGCGCCCCACATCGGCTGGGTCTTGTCGAGCGCGCGCCACTTGCGGGCGAGGTCGGCCTGGTCGGCGGGCGAGAGGTCGGCGATATGCTCGTACTTCGTGAACAGCGCCGCGCGCTCGGGCGTCATGTCCATGTTCGACAGGAAGATCGTGCTGACGCAGATCGCCCCGCCCTTGGCCGCGAGCTTGCGGATGCGGCCGTCGTCGAGGTTGCGCGGATGGTCGAACGCCCAGCGCCCGCTCGAGTGCGAGAGGAGCAGCGGGGTCTTCGACAGTTCCAGCATCTGGTCGAACGTGTCGTCCGACGAGTGGCTCGCGTCGATCGCGATGCCAAGCCGGTTGGCCTCCGCCACCCATTTGCGCCCGAGGGAGGAGAGCCCGTGCCATCTGGGCTTGTCGCCCGAGCTGTCGGCGAACTGGTTGTTGAGCGCGTGCACCGGCCCGGCCAGCCGCACGCCGCGATCGTAGAATTCCTTGAACAGCGACAGGTCCTCGCCGAGCTCGTAGCTGTTCTCCATGCTCTTGAACGCGACCAGCTTGCCGTCGCGGGTCAGCCGCAGCGCGTCGTCGGGCGTGCGCGCCGGGCCGATCTTGTCGGGAAATTTCGCCAGGGTGGAATCGATCAGGTCGGATCGCCCGCGCGCATAGGCGAGCGCATCGGCATAGCCCTTGGACGTGAGCGGCCCCTGCTCGGTGTAGATCGCGAAGAAGCCGCCATCGAGCGCGCCCGCCTCCATCCGCTCCATGTCGACCTGGACGAGGTCGGTCGCCGGATCGTGATGCCCGGCGAAGCTCCAACCTGCGCGGGCGAAGTGAAGCGGCGTGTCGAGATGCGTGTCGAGGACGAGGAAGTCCTTGTGCGCCTTTTGCGCGGGCGCCGTGGCGACGGGCGCTGCCGCGCAGCCGGAGAGGAGCAGGGCGAGGAACGCGAGGCGCTTGGTCATTTCTTGTCTTCCACAGGCCGCAGATCGAGATCGCGATAGTCATAGCTGAAGTCGGCGATCAGGCTTTCCGGCTTCAGCGAAACCCGCGCCACCTTGCCATCGGCATCGAGCGCGAAGGTCACGTAGGCCGGCTCGATCGCCTTGTCGTCAAAGCGGGTGACGAAGGTGTCATATTGGTAATGGACCAGCTTGCCGGCCATGCGCGGCGTGGTCTTGAAGTCGATGCGCAGCCCGTCGGGTGCCTGCGTCACCGCGACGTCGCCGTACCAGGCGTCGCGGTACAGGCCCGCATAGCGATCGAGCGGAAGCGACGGGCCGACCTTCGCCGGCGCAGCCTTCACGCTCGCCAGCGCCGCCTTGCCCCCTTCGACGCGGGTCGTCATGAACTCGCCGAAGCGCTTGAACCAGTCCTGGTCGGGAATGCCGAGATAATGGTCGACCAGCATGTGCGCGACGCCGCGCAGCAGCGCCACGTCTTCCGAATTGACCACCACCGCGATGCCGACATCCTGGTCGGGCAGCAGGATCACATGGGTGATCGATCCGAACACGCCGCCGCCATGCGAGATGATCCGCGCGCCCTTGTAGTCCTCGACCTCCCAGCCGAGCGCATAGGTGCTGAACTTCGGGGTCAGCGGCGCGAGGCTGCCCGGATAGGGGGTGAGCGGCTGGACGGTGACGCCCTTCCACATCTCCGCCGCCTGCGCCTCGCTGAACAGCTGGCCGCCGCCCGGCAGCTTGCCATGGCCGAGTTGGATCTTGAGCCACTGCGCCAGGTCGTTGGCGCTGAGCGCGAGCCCGCCCGCCGGCATCGCCGCGCGGCCCAGCTCCTCATGCTCGTCGAGCACCGAATTGGGCCCGTCGCCGCGCACCGCGCCGCCGATCCGGGCGTGCGGGAAGGCGCGATCGGCCGTCGCCCAGCGCGCCTCATAGGTGGCGGTCGCGGTGTTCATGCCACCATGCTTCAGGACCTCACTGGTCATGAAGTCTTCCCAGCTCCTGCCGCTCACTTCCTCGATCAGCTGGCCGGCGACCATGTAGAGGATGTTGTCATACGCGTAGCTGGAGCGGAAGCTGGTCGCGGGCTTGATATAGGCGAGCCGCTTGACCGTTTCCTTGCGCGACAGGCTGCCCCGGGGCACGAACAGCAGGTCGCCGGCGCCCAGGCCCAGCCCCGAATGGTGGACGAGCAGGTCGCGCACCGTCATCTCGCGCGTCACCCAAGGATCGTACATGCGGAAATAGGGCATGTGGTCGATCACCTTGTCGTCCCAGCCGAGCTTGCCCTGGTCGACCAGGATCGCGAGTGCTGCGGCGGTGAACGCCTTGCCGGTCGAACCAGTCTGGAAGATCGTGTCGGCATCGACCTTGGCGGGGTCGCCGAGCCTGCGATAGCCCCAGCCCTTGGCGAGCGTGGTCTTGCCGTGCTCGACGATGGCGACGGCGATGCCGGGCGCGCCGCTCGCCTTGCGCAGTGCCTCCACCTTGGCGTCGAGCCCACCCGGCGGATCGGCCAGCGCCGGCGTAGCGAGCGCGAGCAGGGGCAGGGCGAGCAGAATGCGCAGCTTCATGCGGGGAGCTCCTGGGTTTTGGCGGGGCGCCGCAGCAACCGGAACAGCCCGATCGTCATCAGCGGCAGCACGAACACGGCGAGGAAGAGATAGGCGAGCAGCCGGTAGCCGCTGGCGATCAGCGCGATCAGCCCGATCCGGTCGGCAACGAACATGCAGACGAGCAGCAATGCGCCGGCAATCGCGGCGCGGGAGCGGGGCTTCAGCTCCACGCCGCGGCGCCGGCGCACCACCCCCGCCACGCGCTCGTTGATCGCATGGACGGCGCCGGCACCGCTTTCGAGCAGCGCGGCGAAGATCATCAACTGGAAGGCCCAGTGGAACAGCGGCACGTCCAGCTGGCGGAGCAGGAAGTCCGACGGCAGCGTCTCGGCGCCGATGCCGGGGTAGAAGGCAATCATGCAGGTGAAGAACAGGATCGCCGGCGTCATCGCCAGCGGACCGGCGACCAGGCCGGCGACCACCGCGTCGCGCGTGCTGGTCAAATGGCGCAGCACCGGCAGGATCACCACCGCACCGATGATGTTGTAGCTGGCATAGGTGATCCCGCCGCCGGCCCAGTTGCCCCAGGGCACCGGTGTGGCGAAGCCCGCGCCGATGCGGTCTCCGAAGCGCCACAGGCTCAGCGCCAGGAACAGCGCATAGACGGCGTAGAGCAGGATCGAGACGTACTTGAACACGCCCTCCACCGCCTTGTTGCCTAGCGCGACCGCGGCGAGGATGGCGAGCGCGAGGAGCAGCGCCCCGACGAAGCTCGGCCAGCCGAACATCGCCGCGCCGATCGCGCCGGCGCTCGCCCCGAACACGGCGAGGATCAGCACGACGAAGAGCAGATAGGCGCCCTCGAATGCGATCCAGGCTGGGCCGAGCAGGTCGGCGAAGAAGGCGCGATAGTCGAGCGCGCCGACGGTGCGGGCATAGGCGAAGGTGACCGCGGCGACCGCGCTCCAGATCAGCATCGCCAGCAACATGCCGGCCAGCCCGCCCCACGGGCCGGCGGGGAGGAAATACTCGGCCAGCTCGCGTCCGGTCGCATAGCCGCCGCCGATGATGACGGCCTTCATCGCGAAACCCGGCAACAGGAAGCGCTGGAACCAGCTCGATCCTGTCGCCGGTGCGCTCATGCGAGGCAGCTCGCGATCAGCGCATCGAAGGCCGGCCCGCCGCGCACCGGATCGGCGACGGGCAGGTCGAG